>NZ_JAMOHV010000003.1 GCF_024448505.1 Stutzerimonas degradans | reverse complement strand
AACCCGCGGGCGACGAGGCGCTGAAGAAAGCCAAGATCGAACTAGCACTCAAGCGCGCCGAGCTGAAGAAAGCCGAACAGGCGGGCTGCGCGGATGCTGAGCTGGCCCGCCTGCGCGACGCCCTCGCTGCCGCCGAGCAGGCCCTGCATGCCGCCGAGGCAGACTCCGGAAAGCCCGCACCGGTCCTGTTACGCACCAGCAAACCGGGCGTCGACGAACGCTTGCGCGAATTGAAGACCAACGTGGCGTTTGCCCGCGCCGACCTGCGCAAGCTCGAACGCGACCCGGCCAGCGCCGCAGCCAGTCTGGAATCGGCACGCGCCCGTCTGCAGGCCGCCGAGCGACGCCTGGCCGAGCACATGGACGGCTGACGAGGCCGCACCAAACACACCCTCATGGTCGCGCCGGCAGCGGCGCCACCGCACAAAACCACAGGAACCACAGCACCAATGGCCCTGCCCCGCATCACATCGCCCCATGCCCAGGGCGGCAACCGCACCCAGCGCGTCATGCTGCTGGTGCTCGCCGCGACGCTGCCCGGCGTGATTGCCCTGACTTGGCTGTACGGCGCCGGCACGCTGATCAACCTGTGCTGGGCCAGCGGCGTGGCGCTGGCCTGCGAAGCGGCCATCCTCCAGCTGCGCGGCCGTCCGGTACGCTTCTTCCTGCGCGATGGCAGCGCATTGGTCACCGCCGTACTGCTGGCGCTGGCGCTGCCGCCCTACTCGCCCTGGTGGCTGACGCTGATCGCCACCGGCGTCGCCATCGTCTTCGGCAAGCAGCTGTATGGCGGGCTGGGGCAGAACCCGTTCAACCCGGCGATGGTCGGTTATGTAGTCGTGCTGATCTCCTTCCCGGTGGAGATGACCACTTGGCCGGTGCCCCACGGCGTCGGTCTTCTGGACGGACTGCGGCAGATACTCGGCATCGGCGCGCTGCCCGACGGCTGGAGCCAGGCCACCGCGCTGGACGTGCTTAAGCTCAACAACCGGCTGACCATCGAGGAGCTGTGGCGCAACCCCGCCTTCGGACATTTCGGCGGCATCGGCTCGGAGGTGGTCAATCTGGCCTTCCTCGCCGGCGGCCTGTTTCTCCTGCATCGGCGACTGTTCAGCTGGCACGCACCGGTCGGCATGCTCGGCGCGCTGGCGCTGATGAGCCTGCTGTTCTGGAACGGCGCCGGTTCCGACAGCAACGGCTCGCCGCTGTTCCACCTGCTCAGCGGCGCCACCATGCTCGGCGCCTTCTTCATCGTCACCGACCCGGTGAGCGGCGCCACCAGCACTCGGGGCCGACTGATCTTCGGTGCCGGAGTCGGCGTCCTGGTGTATGTGATCCGCGCCTGGGGTGGCTATCCGGATGGCGTCGCCTTCGCCGTGCTGCTGATGAACCTCGCAGCGCCGACGATCGACTACTACACGCGCCCGCGCACCTACGGCCATCGCAAGGCCGAGCGCGGCTTCAAGCTGGGCGAATGACATGATGCTTCCGGAAATCAGCCGCTCGATGTTGAAGAACGCCGCCGTACTCGGCCTGTTCGCCATCGCCACTGTGGGCACCGCCACGCTGCTGCAGCAGGGCACAGCCGAACGCATTCAGGCCGCCGAGCGTGAGGCGCAGGTTCGCGCGCTCGGCGAGATCCTGCCCCCCGGCAGCTACGACAATCATCTGCTCGACAACGTCGTCGAGGTGCATGATCGGCTGCTGGGCAACCGCCAGCCGCTGCCCGCCTACATTGCCCACAAGGATGGCCAGCCGGTTGCAGTCATCCTCCAGGCCACCGCGCCGGACGGCTACAGCGGCGCCATCCGCCTACTGGTCGGGGTGCTCGCCGATGGCCGCCTGGCTGGCGTGCGCGTCCTCAGCCATCGGGAAACCCCAGGCCTGGGCGACAAGATCGAGTTGGCGAAAAGCGACTGGATCCATGCCTTTGCCGGCAAGTCGCTGAGCGACCCCGACGAAGCCGGCTGGGCAGTGAAGAAGGATCGGGGCGACTTCGACCAGTTTGCCGGCGCGACCATCACCCCGCGCGCCGTGGTCGGTGCGGTGCATCGCGCGCTGCAGTACTTCGATGCGCACAAGAGCGAACTGCTGCAGGGCACCGATACCGCTGCGGACGCCGCGGCCGCTCCGGCTGACCAGCCCGCCACCACCATCCACTCGCGTGCCGGCACGGCAACCAGCGACGAGCTGCGTGCCCGCGAGCCGGCCGTTACGCCGAAAGGGAGCACGCCATGAGCACACCCAGCTACCGCGAACTGACCCTCAACGGACTGTGGAAAAACAACCCCGGCCTGGTACAGCTGCTGGGCTTGTGCCCACTGTTAGGCGTGAGCAACTCGGCCGTCAACGCGCTGGGCCTGGGGCTGGCGACCATGCTCGTGCTGACCTGCTCGAACATTGCCGTATCGCTGGTGCGCAGCGTGGTGAATACCGCCGTGCGCCTGCCAGCATTCGTGATGATCATCGCCGCGCTGACCACCTGCATCGAGCTGCTGATGCAGGCCTTCACCTACGAGCTGTACCAGATTCTGGGTATCTTCATTCCGCTGATCACCACAAACTGCATCATCCTCGGTCGCGCCGACGGCTTCGCCGCCAAGCACAAGCCGCTGGTCGCCGGCTACGACGGACTGGTGATGGGCCTGGGCTTCTGCCTGGTGCTGGTGGTGCTCGGCAGCATCCGCGAACTGCTCGGCACTGGTGCGCTGTTCGCCAACATGCAGCTGCTGCTTGGCCCGCTGGCCGCCAACTGGCAGATCACGCTGATCAACGACTATCAGGGCTTCCTGCTGGCGATTCTGCCGCCCGGTGCCTTCATCGTGCTGGGCCTGCTGATCGCGCTGAAGAACCGCATCGACGAACAACTCGCCGCCCGCGCCGCGGCGCGCGAACCGAAGGTCGCCGCAGCGAGCCGGCGGGTGCGTGTCACCGGGGTCATCGAATGAAGCTGCCTGAATGAATGCCACGAAACGCCGGGAGATCTTCCGTCGCCTGCACGAAGACAACCCCGAACCCAAGACCGAGCTGGCATACAGCACGCCGTTCGAGCTGCTGATCGCCGTGATTCTTTCCGCGCAGGCGACTGATGTCGGGGTGAACAAGGCCACCGCCCGGCTGTTTCCGGTAGCCAATACCCCGGAAGCGATCTACGCCCTCGGCTATGACGGGCTCTGCGAGTACATCAAGACCATCGGCCTGTACCCGAGCAAGGCGAAGAACGTCATCGAGACCTGCCGGATTCTGGTGGAAAAGCACGGCAGCCAGGTGCCGGACAACCGCGCAGACCTCGAGGCGCTGCCGGGCGTCGGCCGCAAGACCGCCAACGTGGTGCTCAACACGGCCTTTCGTCAGTTCACGATGGCGGTTGATACGCACATCTTTCGCGTCAGCAACCGTACCGGCATCGCGCCCGGCAAGAACGTGCTCGAGGTCGAACGCAAGCTGATCAAGTTTGTGCCCAAGGAGTATTTGCTGGACGCCCACCACTGGCTGATCCTGCATGGCCGCTATGTCTGCAAGGCACGCAAACCGCAGTGTGGCAGCTGTCGTATCGAAGACTTGTGCGAATACAAGCACAAGACGTCAGACGATTGAGCTCACTCGACAAATCCTTCTCTCACGATTGAAAAAATCTTTTTTACCGAGCCCGGGTTTGCCGCTATAAGGTGCGCCAAAGCGCCCAGTAGCCTTGGAGTGAACACGTGGCCGAGAAAGAAGATATACAGATCGAAGACGATTTCATCGCCGAAGACGACGACGAAACCACCGATGCCCCCGCCGAAGTCGCCAAGACCAACCTGACCAAGCGCCGCATCATCGACAACCTGCTCGAAGAGCGACGTCTGCAGAAGCAGCTCAACGATTTCGATTTCGACCTGTAATAAAAAAGCCCCTTTCGGGGCTTTTTTATTGGTCAGTCGCGGCGCTGCGGCGAGAGCAGCTCGATCTTGTAGCCATCCGGATCCTCGATGAACGCCAGGATGCTCGAGCCATGCTTCATCGGCCCCGGCTCACGGGTGACCTTGCCGCCACGGGCACGAATGTCCTCGCAGGCCTTGTAGACATCCTCCACCTCCAGGGCGATATGGCCGTAGCCGTCACCCAGCGCGTAATGCTCCACACCCCAGTTCTGGGTCAGCTCGATCACGCTGTTGTGCGCCTCGTCGCCATAGCCAACGAACGCCAGGGTGAACTGGCCATCCGGGTAATCCTTGCGGCGCAGCAGGGTCATGCCTAGCACTTCGGTATAGAAGGCGATGGATTTGTCCATGTCGCCAACGCGCAGCATGGTATGCAGCAGTCTCATGGGTTGGTTCTCCTCGCAGATACGGTGCATAAAGCAAGACCCCGGCACAGGGCCGGGGTCGGGTCAGGCTCGGTCCGCGCAGCTTATCAGAGCGGCGAACGACCTTTGCCAGCGGCGATGCGCATGCGCAGGGCGTTCAGCTTGATGAAGCCACCGGCATCGGCCTGGTTGTAGGCGCCGGCATCATCCTCGAAGGTGGAGATGCGGGTGTCGAACAGACTGTCGTCGGACTTGCGGCCGGTGACGATGACGTTGCCCTTGTACAGCTTCAGGCGCACCACGCCGTTCACGTGCTCCTGGGAGGCGTCGATCATGGTCTGCAGCATCTGCCGCTCGGGGCTCCACCAGTAGCCGTTGTAGATCAGGCTGGCGTACTTGGGCATCAGCTCGTCTTTCAGGTGGGCCACTTCGCGGTCCAAGGTGATCGACTCGATGGCACGGTGGGCCTTGAGCATGATGGTGCCGCCGGGGGTTTCGTAGCAGCCGCGGGATTTCATGCCCACGTAGCGGTTTTCCACGATGTCCAGGCGACCGATGCCGTTGGCGCCGCCGATTTCATTGAGCTTGGCCAGCACGGTGGCCGGGGTCATCTCGACGCCGTCGATAGCGACGATGTCGCCCTTGCGGTAGGTCAGCTCGATGTAGGTGGGGACGTCGGGCGCCTTCTCCGGGGAGACGGACCAGCGCCACATGTCTTCTTCGTGCTCGGTCCAAGTGTCTTCCAGCACGCCGCCTTCATAGGAGATGTGCAGCAGGTTGGCATCCATCGAATACGGCGATTTCTTGCCAGCTTTGGCGAAGTCGACCGGGATCTTCGCCTTTTCGGCGTAGGCCATCAGCGTTTCACGGGAAGTCAGCTCCCACTCGCGCCAGGGTGCGATTACCTGTACGCCCGGCTTGAGAGCGTAGGCGCCCAGCTCGAAACGCACCTGGTCGTTGCCCTTGCCGGTCGCACCATGGGAGATGGCGTCGGCGCCGGTCTCGTTGGCGATCTCGATCAGGCGCTTGGCGATCAGCGGGCGGGCAATGGAGGTGCCCAGCAGGTATTCGCCTTCGTAGATGGTGTTGGCGCGGAACATCGGGAACACGAAGTCGCGCACGAATTCTTCGCGCAGGTCGTCGATGTAGATTTCCTTGACGCCCATGGCCTGGGCCTTGGCGCGGGCCGGCTCGACCTCTTCGCCCTGACCGAGGTCGGCGGTGAAGGTCACCACTTCACAGTTGTAGGTGTCTTGCAGCCACTTGAGAATCACCGAGGTGTCCAGGCCACCGGAATAGGCCAGAACCACCTTCTTAATGTCCGCCATGCCATCAGCTCCACGGTTGTACGGAAAACCGTGGATTCTACCGATCACGGGGCTGTATTTACAGGGGCGCGCGCCTCAGCTGGCCGGCGTGGCAGGCGCCGTCGCTGCGGTCTCGCTGGCCGCCTCGCGCTCCAGGCGCAGCGTCACGCGGCGATTCTTCGCCCGTGCCGCGGCGCTGTCGTTGCGTACCAGCGGATAGCGCTCGCCATGAAAGCGCAGGGTAATCTGCGCCTCCGGTACGCCGTTGGCCTGCAGGTATTCCTGCACCGCGACCGCCCTTCTGCGCGACAGGTCACGATTGGTCAGGCGGTTGCCGCTGTTGTCCGAATGCCCGTCGAGCACGATGCGATTGACGCTAGGATCGGCCTTGAGGAACTGCAGGATGATGTCCAGCTTGGCGCGTGCGACATCATCCAGCACCACATCTCCAGACGGAAAACCGACCTGCGATTGGCGCACCTGATCGTAATTGACCGGCAGCAGCTTGGCCGCGCAGGCGCGATAGTCCTCGTAGGCCTTGGCGAATCGCGCAGGCAGCAGGCGCACCTCCAGCGTTTCGCCGCCGTGCAGGGTGCGGTGACGCACGACCGGGCTACGGCCTTCGAGCAGCCCGCTAAGCAGGCGGCCAGCCTGCAGATGCGAGCTGTTAAACGGAATTTCGCCGCCACCGACCGATACCACGCCCAGGTTGATATCACCTCGCGCCGGCTGCCAGGGCGCCGCGGCCGCATAAAGCGTGGCCGATCCTGCACCCAGCCAGCGCTGCGGGGACTGCAGACGGAAGATCGCCTCCTCGCCAGCGCGCCGGACGAACTGCCCACTGCCGAAGCCGGCGATCGGCTGACTCAGGCGGCACTCGAACTGATCCCCCTCGACATGCCACTGCACCCGTTCCAGACGGGTCTGGAAGGTGATGGCATCGGCCGGGGAGGCCAACAGGCAGCACAGCACGAGCGGACGCAGGCGCACGGGAAACTCCGGAGAGAACGCATTCCTCCGGGGTATCGGAGCGGCGCCACAAAACTTGAGCCATCCCCGCCCACGCTAGCTCCGGCTGCGGGGAGCGACGCGTGCCGCCGGCAGGCTTTTCCGGTAGCATTCGCGCACGTTTCACCCGCCAGGAAACCCGCATGTCCGACCGAATCACCCTGCTGCGCCCCGACGACTGGCATATCCACCTGCGCGACGGCGCGGTGCTATCGCACACGGTGGCCGACGCCGCGCACCAGTTCGCCCGCGCGATCATCATGCCCAACCTGGTGCCGCCAGTACGCAACGCCGATGAAGCTGCCGCCTATCGCCAGCGCATCCTCGCCGCCCGCCCGAACGGCAGTCGCTTCGAACCGCTGATGGTGCTCTACCTCACCGACAGCACCAGCGTCGAAGACGTGCGCGCCGCCAAGGCCAGCGGCTTCGTGCACGCGGCCAAGCTCTACCCTGCCGGCGCCACGACCAACTCGGCATCGGGCGTGACGCGGATCGACAACATCTTCCCGGTATTGGAAACGATGGCCGAGGTCGGCCTGCCCCTGCTCGTGCACGGCGAGGTGACGCGCAGCGAAATCGATATCTTCGACCGCGAGAAGCATTTCATCGACGAGCAGCTGAGCCGTGTAACCGAGCGCTTCCCGCAACTGAAGGTGGTGTTCGAGCACATCACCACACGCGATGCCGTGCAGTTCGTCGAGGCGGCCGGCGCCAATGTTGGCGCCACCATCACCGCCCACCATCTGCTGTACAACCGCAACCACATGTTGGTCGGCGGCATTCGCCCGCACTTCTTCTGCCTGCCCATTCTCAAGCGCAACGTGCACCAGGAAGCGCTGCTGGATGCTGCCACCAGCGGCAATCCGAAGTTCTTCCTCGGCACGGACTCGGCGCCGCATGCCCAACATGCCAAAGAATCCGCCTGTGGCTGCGCCGGCTGCTATACCGCGCATGCGGCCATCGAGCTGTATGCCGAGGCCTTCGAACAGCGCAACGCGCTGGACCGGCTGGAAGCCTTCGCCAGCCACTTCGGCGCCGACTTCTACGGCCTGCCGCGCAACACCGAGCAGATCACGCTGGTGCGCGACGCCTGGGAAATGCCGGCCAGCCTGCCGTTCGGCGAGCAGCAGCTGATTCCGCTGCGCGCCGGGGAAATCCTGCGCTGGCGCCTGGAGGCAAGCCGATGAGCGACGAGCATTTCGACGACGAGCTGGACACCAACCAGCCGGGCCGCCCTCGTTCGCCAATGGCGCGCCGCTTCCGCGGCTTCCTGCCCGTCGTCATCGACGTCGAGTGCGGCGGTTTCAACTGCGCCACCGACGCCTTGCTGGAAATCGCTGCGGTGACCATCGGCATGGATGAGCAGGGCCTGCTCTACCCGCAGGAAACGCAGTTCTTTCGTGTCGAACCGTTCGCCGGCGCCAACATCGAGCCGGCAGCACTGGAATTCACCGGCATCAAACTCGATCACCCGTTGCGTATGGCGGTCAGTGAAGACCACGCGCTGCACGAGATCTTCCGCAATGTGCGCAAGGCGGTGAAGTCCAGTGGCTGCAAGCGGGCGATTCTGGTCGGTCACAACAGCAGCTTCGACCTAGGCTTCCTCAACGCGGCGATTGCCCGCTGCGATATCAAGCGCAACCCGTTCCATCCATTCTCCAGCTTCGACACCGCCACGCTCGCCGGCCTTGCCTACGGCCAGACCGTGCTGGCCAAGGCCTGCCAAGCGGCCGGAATCGATTTCGACGGCCGCGAGGCACACTCGGCACGCTACGACACCGAGAAGACCGCTGAGCTGTTCTGCGGGATCGTCAACCGCTGGCGGGAAATGGGTGGCTGGGAAGAGTTCGACGAATAACGCCGCAGCTGCGAGGCGTTTACAACGCTATCGCTAGAACGCAAAAGGCCAGTCTCACGACTGGCCTTTTGCATTGCTGCGCTGCGCTTACAGCGGCTTGCCGCGATTACCATGCTGGCCGACGAAGGCCTGAACCGCCTTCAACTCATTGGCCAGCACCGTGCAGCGCTCAGGCCGCTCGAACAGATCGGCCAGATGCGCCGGCAGCTCGAGCGCCTTGCCCACTCCGGCCTTCTGCACCGCCTCGGGGAATTTCACCGGATGCGCGGTGCCGAGCGTCACCATCGGCACGCTCAGGCTGCGCCGACATTCACGCGCGGCGCGCACGCCAATGGCAGTGTGCGGATCGAGCAACTCACCGGTTTCACGGAACACTTCAGCGATGGTCGCGCAGGTCTGCGCATCATCCACTGCAAGCGAGTCGAACAACTTGCGTGCCTCGGTCCAGCGGTCTTCCTCGACCGACAGCTTGCCACTGGCCCTGAAGGCATCCAGCAGATCGGCCACCGCCTTGCCATTGCGCCCGTGCAAATCGAACAGCAGACGCTCGAAGTTGGACGACACCATGATGTCCATCGACGGCGACAGCGACGGGTGCAAGGTGTCCTTGTCGTAGCGGTTGCCGGACATGAAGCGGTGCAGGATGTCGTTGCGGTTGGTGGCGACGATCAGCTGGCTCACCGGCAGGCCCATGTTCCGCGCCAGGTAGCCGGCAAAGATGTCGCCGAAGTTGCCGGTCGGCACCGAGAACGCCACCGAGCGTGCCGGACCACCCAGCTGCAGCGCAGCATGGAAGTAGTAAACGATCTGGGCCATGATCCGCGCCCAGTTGATCGAGTTGACCGCCACCAGCCGGGTGCCCTTGAGGAAACCCTGGTCGGCGAAGCTGGCCTTGACCATCTCCTGGCAGTCGTCAAAGTTGCCTTCGATGGCGATGTTGTGGATGTTCTCGCCAGCGATCGTGGTCATCTGCCGGCGCTGCACTTCCGACACACGGTTATGCGGATGCATGATGAAGATGTCGACGTTCTCGCAGCGGCGGCAACCTTCGATGGCGGCCGAGCCGGTATCGCCGGAGGTCGCACCCATGATCACCACGCGCTCACCGCGCTTGGCCAGCACGTAGTCGAGCAGGCGGCCGAGCAGCTGCAGGGCAAAATCCTTGAACGCTAGGGTCGGGCCGTGGAACAGCTCCAGCACCCACTCGTTACCGTTCAGCTGGCGCAGCGGCGCCACCGCAGCGTGGGCAAATACGCCACCTTCGCCAGTGGCGTAGGTCTGCTCGAGAATCTGCTTGAAATCGGCATCCGGAATGCTGCCGCTGACGAACGGCCGCATCACCCGGAAAGCCAGCTCGTGGTACGGCAGCCCCGCCCAGGAGGCGATCTCCTCAACGGTGAAGCGCGGCAGGTTTTCCGGCACATAGAGGCCGCCGTCGCTGGCCAGACCGGCCAGCAGCACATCTTCGAAATTCAGGGCCGGAGCCTGGCCGCGGGTACTGATGTAGCGCATTTTGCAAACCTTCGGTTTGAGCCTGAAACCGCAAGCAGCAAGGCCTACGGCTCGTCAGCTCCGGTTAGTTCAGTTGTTCGACGCGAATCCGCACGACCTTGTCCGCCACGTCGTCGAGCGCTTCGAGCGCGGCAATCGCGTCATCGATGCGCTGCTCGACAACCCGATGGGTGACCAGAATCACCGGCACCAGACCATCATGCTCCTCAACTTCCTTCTGCATGATCGACTCGATGTTGATCCCGCGCTCGGACAGGATGGTGGCGACCTGCGCCAACACGCCCGGATGATCCTTGGCCTGGATGCGCAGGTAATAGGCGCTCTCGCAGGCGGCAATCGGCAGGATCGGATGATCGGACAGCGAATCCGGCTGGAACGCCAGATGCGGCACGCGATTATGCGGGTCGGTGGTCAGCGCGCGGGCGACATCGACAAGATCGGCGACCACCGCCGATGCGGTCGGCTCCATGCCGGCCCCGGCGCCGTAGTAAAGCGTGCTGCCTACGGCATCGCCATTGACCATTACCGCGTTCATCACGCCGTTGACGTTGGCGATCAGGCGATCGGCGGGAATCAGGGTCGGGTGCACCCGCAGCTCGATACCCGCTTCGGTGCGACGAGCCACGCCCAGGTGCTTGATGCGGTAGCCCAGCGCCTCGGCGTAGTTGACGTCGGCGGTGGTCAGCTGGCCGATGCCCTCGGTGTAGGCTTTGTCGAACTGCAGCGGGATGCCGAAGGCAATGGACGCCAGAATGGTCAGCTTGTGCGCGGCATCGATACCTTCGACATCGAAGGTCGGATCGGCCTCGGCGTAACCCAGCGCCTGCGCCTCCTTGAGCACGTCGGCGAAGGCTCGCCCCTTCTCGCGCATCTCGGTGAGGATGAAATTGCCGGTGCCGTTGATGATCCCGGCCACCCAGTTGATACGGTTGCCGGCCAGTCCTTCGCGAATCGCCTTGATCACCGGAATGCCGCCGGCCACCGAAGCCTCGAACGCGACGATCACGCCCTTCTCGCGGGCTTTGGCGAACAGTTCGTTGCCGTGGACGGCGATCAGCGCCTTATTGGCGGTAACCACGTGCTTGCCGTTATCGATGGCCCTAAGCACCAGCTCGCGCGCCAGCGTATAACCGCCGATCAGCTCGACGACGATATCGATCTCGGGATTGTTGATGACGTCGAACACGTCATCGGTTACCGGGGTGCCGGTGGTGTCGCACTTGGGGTTTGGCTGGCGAGTGGCGATCTGCGCGACCTCGATGCCACGTCCGGCGCGGCGGGCAATCTCCTCAGCGTTGCGCTTGAGCACATTGAAGGTACCGCCACCGACGGTTCCTAGCCCACAAATGCCAACTTTCACCGGTTTCAAGCTGCACTCCCCCATTTACGGCGATCGACCGGGGGCACCGGCCGAACAAAAGAGTCGCACATTACGAAGGGCGTCGCCGTTAGTCAATCGGCCATCGCGCGACATCGACACCGTACAGGCCCAGCCGCCGATGTCACTGCGCCAGCGACTCATCCAGGTGTACGCTGAGGCATTTGTCGCCGCTGGCGGGCACGAGCCCAGCATCAGGTGCATGCCTAGGCGAATCGCTCATCGAGACCCGCCGAGACATGCGGATGAATCGGCTCGGACCAGCTGTCAGTTGGCCTGCAACGCCAGCTCCGCCAACTGCGGTGCCGGCTGATAGCCGGGAATCATCTGGCCGTCGGCGAGGATAATGGCAGGCGTGCCCTGCACGCCGATCAGCTGGCCGAGAGCGTACTGCTTGGCAATCGGGCTGTCACAGCTGGCCTGCGGCACATCCTTGCGCGCCTTGGCCAGATTCATCGCCGCCTGGCGATCCTTGGCGCACCAGACGCTGGTCAGCGTGTTGGCACCGTGGCTACCCATGCCTTGGCGCGGAAAGGCGACGTAGCGCACCTCGACACCCAGACGATTCAGCTCGGGAACCTCGCTGTGCAGCTTCTGGCAGTAGCCGCAATCGGTGTCGGTAAAGACGGTGATGTGGGTTTTCGGATTCTTCGGCGCGAACACCACCATCTCGCTCGCCGGAATCGCATCGATCTCGCGCGCCACCGACTGACTCTGCGCCTGTTCGGTCAGATTGACTGCTCGGCCGTCCTGAAAACGATAGAGGAAGCCCTGCAAGACGAACTGGCCGTCGGCGCTGGCGTAAAGCTGGCGACCGCCCTTCAGCTGCACCTGATAGAGCCCCGACATCGGACTTTCGGCAATCGCCTCGATCGGCAGGTCCGGCTGAGCCGTTTGCAGCGTCTTGCGAATCGCCTGATCAGGGTCGGCAGCGAAGACGAAGGTACTGGCCAGGCTGGCGGCCACGACGGTGAACAAACGAATCGCGCCCATGAAAACTCCTGCAACGACGGTCGAGAAAAAGGCGTACAGCCTATCACAGCAGCCGCCTGCAAACCGTCGCGAGCCAACCGACAGGTACAAACACCGAAGCGCGTCGCAGATTGGTGCAACTCTCCTCGACACCATGCTCAGCTAGCCCCGCGGATGGTGCTCGGCATGCAGCGCCTGCAGGCGCGCACGCGCGATGTGCGTATAGATCTGCGTGGTCGACAGATCGCTGTGACCAAGCAGCATCTGCACGGTGCGCAGATCGGCGCCATGATTGAGCAGATGCGTTGCAAACGCATGCCGCAGGGTGTGCGGCGAGATGGCGGCAGCGATCCCGGCCTGCCTGGCATGCAGCTTGATCCGATGCCAGAACGTCTGGCGCGTCATCGGATCGCCGCGCCGACTCGGAAATTCGACGTCGCCCAGCTTATCGCCGAGCAACAGGTCTCGCGCATCGCGACGATAGCGCTCCAGCCAGTACATGGCTTCATCGCCCAGCGGTACCAGGCGCTCCTTGTTGCCCTTACCAAAGGTGCGTAATACACCCTGGCGCAGACTGATTTGCTCCTGACGCAGGCCTACCAATTCACTGACGCGCAGGCCGCAGGCGTAGAGCACCTCGAGCATCGCGCGGTCGCGCAGGCCGAGCGCGTCGCCAATATCCGGCGCAGCCAGCAGCGCTTCGACATCGGCCTCGGACAGGGCCTTGGGTAGCGATCGGCCCAGCCGCGGCAGATCGACCCTCAGCGTCGGATCGATCTCCACCACGCCTTCACGCAGCAGATAGCGATAGAAGCCACGCAAACCGGAGAGAAACCGCGCGGTCGAACGTGCTTTGTAACCATTGGCCAGACGCCAGGCCAAGTGATCGAGAATGGCGTCGCGGCCCGCACCGACCAGAGAAGCCCCGCGCTCCGCGAGCCAGCCATTGAACAGGGCGAGGTCGCTGCAATAGGCGTCGCGCGTATTGTCCACCAGACCTTTCTCCAGCCACAGCGCATCCAGAAAACGGTCGATGACTGGATCGTGTAATGCCGGCATATCGAGACTCTCGTCAATTACTCGCGAATCCGCCACTCGGCACAGCGCGTGCCTCACCAGCCATTAACGCTGGTGTTGGGGCATAAAAAAAGCAGCCCGTAGGCTGCTTTTTTGTACATCGAGAAATGCGTCCTCAGGACAGCTTTTCCTTGATGCGTGCGGCCTTGCCGGACAGATCGCGCAGATAGTACAGCTTGGCCTTGCGTACGTCGCCGCGGCGCTTGACGCTCAGGCTGTCGACGACCGGGCTGTAGGTCTGGAAGGTACGCTCGACGCCCACACCATTGGAAATCTTGCGGACGGTGAAAGCGCTGTTCAGGCCGCGGTTACGCTTGCCGATCACCACACCTTCAAAGGCCTGGAGGCGCTGACGATCACCTTCCTTCACCTTCACCTGGACGATCACGGTGTCGCCAGGGGCGAACGCCGGGATTTCTTTGTTCATCTGCTCAGCTTCGAGCTGCTGGATGATCTTGTTGGTCATGCTGTGCTCCTAAGACAAGCCCTTATGGCCCGCCATCGATACGTTGCGTTAACTATCGTCCCGCTGGCGGATGTACTCCTCCAGCAGCTTCTGTTCTTCTCCAGAAAGCGAGCGGCTATCCAGAAGATCGGCACGGCGTTCCCAGGTTCTCCCAAGGGACTGCTGCAAACGCCAGCGCCGGATGTGTTCATGGTTGCCGCTGAGCAGCACTTCAGGAACACGCTTGTCCGCATACACCTCAGGTCGCGTGTAATGCGGACAGTCGAGCAGGCCGTCAGTAAACGAATCCTCCTCGGCGGAATCAGCATGGCCCAACGCTCCGGGGAGCAGACGGGTCACTGCATCGATCAGCACCATCGCCGGCAGCTCGCCACCGGACAGCACGTAATCACCGATCGACCATTCCTCATCAACGTGCGCTTCGATGAAACGTTCGTCGATACCTTCATAGCGGCCAGCGATGAGGATCAATGCCTCCTCCTTCGCCAACTGCCGGACATCCGCCTGTTTCAGCTGACGTCCCTGCGGCGAAAGATAGATCACCTTCGCCACTTCACCAGCTGCATGACGCGCATCCATCAAGGCGCGCTCCAGCGGCTGGATCTTCATCACCATTCCGGGGCCACCACCGAATGGTCGGTCATCCACGGTCTGATGACGATCCTCGGTGTAGCTCCGCGGATTCCAGCAGCGCAACTGCAAGAGCCCCTGCTTGACCGCGCGACTGGTTATTCCGTAATCGCGGATCGCAGCGAACATCTCCGGAAACAGACTGATGACTTCAACGCGCAAACCAGACATGAGGCTCAGAAGTCCGCATCCCAGTCGACCCGCATCTCGCCCAGCTCCAGATCGATGCGCTGCACGCACTGATCGGTGTAAGGCAGCAGTCGCTCCCGATCGTCCAGGCTGCCGGCACAGGGCTTGACCACCAGGACGTCATTGGCACCGGTCTCGAGCAGATGATCGACCACTCCGAGCAGCTGCTCGAGCTGGTTGATGACCTTCAACCCCTGAAGCTGGTACCAGTAGTACTCATCGCTGGCCAGCGCTGGCAGTTCCGCACGTGGAATGCAGATTTCGAAATCCGCGTAGGAACGCGCGACCTCGCGATCATTCAGCCCTTTCAGCGACGCCACCAGGATCTTGCCCTGAAGGCGGCCTGTGACCAGCTCGACCTGCTTGACCTCGTCACCTCGCCGCAGCGTCCAGTGACGGTAGTCGAGCAGATTGTCGATCGGATCGGTAAAGGAGTAGACCTTTACGTCACCTCGCACGCCATGCACCGAAACGATCTTGCCGATGACGATTAGGTCCTCGGCCGGAGCAGACGATGCGTTCATGCGATTCAGGCAGCAGCCTTGGCAGCTTCCTTCAGCAGCTGAGCAACACGCTCAGACGGCTGAGCGCCCTGGCTCAGCCAGTACGCTGCGCGCTCCTGGTTCACCGAAAGCTTCACTTCCGCACCGCTGGCGATCGGATTGAAGAAACCGATGCGCTCGACGAAGCGACCATCGCGCGCATTGCGGCTGTTGGTCACGGTCAGGTGATAGAAAGGGCGCTTCTTGGAGCCGCCACGGGCGAGACGAATAGTTACCATGTGAACATCGTTCCTGTAGTCGGTGCTAACTTAAGGCACACACTTAAAATGGGCCTAGGCCCGAAAGGCCGCGCATTTTACGAGTAAAAGCGACAACCTTCAAGCTGCCAGCCACAAGTAATCCCGGCAAGCGGGGCCGTTTCCAGACGACCCGTCGCGCAAAATACCGCTGCAGCTCAGAACTTCGGCATTCCGCCACCCGGGAACATGCCGCCCATACCGCGCATCATCTTGGCCATTCCGCCCTTGCCGGTGACTTTCTTCATCATCTTTTGCATCTGCTTGTGCTGCTTGATCAGTCGGCCAATGTCCTGCACCTGGGTACCGGAGCCCAGGGCGATGCGACGCTTGCGCGAACCGCTGATGAGATCGGGATTGCGGCGCTCGGCGGGCGTCATCGAGTTGATGATCGCCTCCATCTGCTTGAACTGCTTTTCCGCCGCACCTTGGGCGTTGCCCATCTGCGCAAGGTTAACGCCACCGATGGACGGTAGCTTGTCCATCAGTCCGCCGAGACCGCCCATGTTCTTCATCTGCTGCAACTGGTCGCGGAAGTCCTCAAGATCGAAGCCCTTGCCCTTCTTCAGCTTCTTGGTGAGCTTCTCGGCCTTCTCGCGATCGAGGGTCTGCTCTGCCTGCTCGATCAGGCTGAGCACGTCGCCCATGCCGAGGATGCGCGACGCAATGCGGTCAGGATGGAACGGCTCGAGCGCATCGCTCTTCTCGCCCATGCCGAGGAACTTGATCGGTTTGCCGGTAATGTGGCGTACCGACAGCGCGGCACCGCCACGGGCATCGCCATCGACCTTGGTCAGCACCACGCCGGTGAGCGGCAGCGCCTCGCCGAAGGCACGGGCGGTATTGGCGGCATCCTGACCAGTCATGGCGTCCACCACGAACAGCGTCTCGGCAGGACTGATCGCCGCATGCAGCGCCTGAATCTCGGCCATCATCTCGGCATCAATGGCCAGACGGCCGGCGGTATCCACCAGCACCACGTCGATGAACTTCAGCCGCGCCTCACGGATCGCCGCCTGGGCGATCTCCACCGGCTTCTGGCTGATATCAGAGGGGAAGAAGGTCACACCCACTTCGCCAGCCAGCGTTTCCAGCTGCTTGATCGCCGCCGGGCGGTAGACGTCGGCCGACACGACCATCACCGACTTCTTCTTGCGATCCTTGAGCAGCCGCGCAAGCTTGCCCACGGTTGTGGTCTTGCCCGCACCCTGCAGGCCCGCCATCAGCACCACTGCCGGCGGCGCAACATTCAGCGCCAGATCCTCGTTGGCGGCGCCCATCAGCTCTTCGAGCTCGGCACGCACGATCTTCACGAATGCCTGGCCCGGCGTCAGGCTCTTCGACACCTCAGTGCCGACCGCACGCTCCTTGACCTTGTTGACGAACTCCTTGACCACCGGCAGCGCGACGTCGGCCTCCAGCAGGGCCATCCGCACCTCGCGCAGGGTGTCCTTGATGTTGTCCTCGGTCAGCTTCGCCTTGCCCGTGACATGGCGAAGGGTTTGTGACAGGCGATCGGTTAGGTTTTCGAACATGAGGCGTTCCACGTTGGATGTGGTGAAGGCGGCGATTATAGAGACTCGGGGCATCCGGCCGGTACCCCGACAATGATGCTTTTCATGTAAGCGACCTCCCGCCGCTTTTGCACCTTGGGGGTTTGTGCCACACTCACGGCCTTTCGAGTCGCTACCAGAACCTATGCACCCTCTGCTGCCCAGCCTCACTGCCGCTCTTCTCTATGCTGGCGTCACGGGCTATCAAAGTTTGCGTCTGGCACAACGTTCCGTCCCGGACAAACGCCTGTTGCTCGTGCTGGGCGCGTTGGCGCTGCTGGCACACGGCGCCAGTCTGTTCATGCAGCTGCTTTCGCCGAGCGGCCTGCACCTGGACTTTTTCAACGCCTCAAGCCTGATTGCCGCTGCGGTGATCCTGCTGATCCTCCTGGCCCTGCAACGGATGCCGGTGGAGAACCTGCTGGTGCTGCTGTTTCCGCTCGGCTGTCTGACGGTGCTGTTCGCTCAGTTCGCACCGACCGGCACCGCGCCGGCGATTACCGAAGAAGCCGGCATCCTGGCGCACATCCTGTTGTCGATCCTGGCCTACGGCATGCTCACCATCGCGGTGTTCCAGGCGCTGTTGCTGCTGCTGCAGGACCACCATCTGAAGAACAAGCACCCATCCGGTCTGATCCGTAACTTCCCGCCGCTGCAAACCATGGAAAGCCTGCTGTTCGGCTTCCTCTGGGCCGGCTGGCTGCTGCTTTCGGCTTCACTGCTGTCCGGCTGGCTGTTCCTCGACGACCTGTTCGCCCAGCACCTGGTGCACAAAACCCTGCTGTCGGTGATCGCCTGGGTGGTCTTCGGCCTGCTGTTGTGGGGCCGCCACCAACTCGGCTGGCGCGGCTACAAGGCCATTCGCTGGACCCTGGTCGGCTTCTGCCTGCTGATGCTGGCGTACTTCGGCAGCAAGCTCGTTCGCGAATTCATCCTGCACATCTAGGTACTCAGGACAGCCACGTGGAACATCTACATCCCGGCCTGGTGGTCGGACTGCTGGTCTTCCTGATCCTGTGCTCCGCATTCTTTTCCGGTTCCGAAACCGGAATGCTCAGCCTCAACCGCTACCGTCTGCGGCATCGCGCCAGAGAAGGTCATCGTGCGGCCCGTCGCATCATCGACCTGCTGGCGCGGCCGGATCGGCTGCTGGGCACCATTCTGGTCGGCAACAATTTCGTCAACATCCTTGTCTCCTCGATCGCAACAGCGACTGCCGTGCAGCTGTGGGGCGAAGTCGGCATCGCCATCGCCACCCTCGGCGTGACGATCCTGCTGCTGATCTTCGGTGAGATCGCACCCAAAACTTTTGCTGCGCAGCGCCCCGAGGCAGTGGCCTACCCTGTCAGCTTGGTACTAGCCGCACTGCAGAAGCTGCTATTCCCGATAGTCGCGCTGCTCGGCTGGATCAGCAACGGCATGCTCAGATTGCTTGGGGTCGACCCGACCGCCAAGCGCAGCGACAGCCTGTCCAGCGAGGAATTGCGCAGCGTAGTGCGTGAGTCCGGCAGCGATCTGCCACTGAATCGCCAGAGCATGCTGCTCGGCATTCTGGATCTCGAGCGGGTGACGGTGGACGACATCATGATCCCGCGCAACGAGGTCGCGGGCATTGATCTCGAAGACGATCTGGAAACCATCATCGGCCAGCTGCGCACCACCTCGCACACCCGTCTGCCGGTGTTCCGCAAGGACATCAACCAGATCGAAGGCATCATCCACATGCGGCATATCGCCCGCCTGCTCAGCCATGATCAGCTGACCCGCGACAGCCTGCTCGAGGCCTGCAGCCCGCCGTACTTCGTGCCAGAGAACACGCCGCTCTCCACCCAGCTGCTCAATTTCCAGAAACAGAAGCGCCGCATCGGCATCGTCGTCGACGAGTACGGCGATGTGATGGGAATCGTGACCCTGGAGGACATCCTCGAAGAAATCGTCGGCGAGTTCAGCAATCAGGACACCCTGCGCAGCCCGGACATCCATCCGCAGGACGACGGCACGCAAGTGATCGATGGCGCCGCGTACCTGCGCGAGATCAACCGGGCACTCGGCTGGCAGCTTCCCTGCGACGGGCCAAGAACCCTCAACGGACTGATTACCGAAGCCCTCGAACACATTCCTGACAGCGGAATATGCCTGCAGATTGGCCGCTATCGGCTGGAAATCCTGCAGGCCGCGGACAACCGGGTGAAAAGCGTTCGCGCCTGGGCCATCGAGCCGCCTCGAGACGAGTAGCCCAAACGCCTGCCTAAAGTTGAATCTTGACCGCTGCAGCGGCGCGTTTTGCCTTTGCGCGCGCCGTCTCGAGCGACTCGTCGCGGGCTAGCGCCACTCCCATGCGCCGTTGACCGCTGACACCCGGCTTGCCGAACAGCCGCAGCGACGTGTCCGGCTCACACAGCGCGCCTTCCAGATTGCCGAAGCAGACCTCGGTCGACTCGCCCTCGGCCAGAATGACGGCCGATGCAGAGGGGCCAAGCTGGCGAATCACCGGAATCGGTAGGCCGAGAATCGCCCGCGCATGCAAGGCGAACTCCGAAAGGTCCTGCGAGACCAGCGTCACCAGGCCGGTATCGTGCGGACGCGGCGAAATCTCGCAGAACCAGACCTGTTCGCCCTTGATGAACAGTTCCACACCGAACACACCACGGCCACCCAGCGCGTCGGTTACCGCCAGCGCAATACGCTCGGCCTGGGCAAGCGCCGCAGCGCCAACCGGTTGCGGCTGCCAGGACTCCTGGTAATCGCCCTTTTCCTGCCGGTGCCCGACTGGCTGGCAGAACGTGGTGCCACCAGCATGCCGCACAGTGAGCAGCGTGATCTCGTAATCGAAATCGATAAACCCCTCGACGATGACCCGCCCGCGCCCGGCACGTCCGCCGGCCTGCGCGTATTCCCACGCGGCGTCGATGTCCGCCTCGCTGCGCAGCAGCGTCTGCCCCTTGCCGGACGAACTCATCACCGGCTTGATCAGGCAGGGAAAGCCCAGCGCCACCGCCGCCGCCCGGCATTCCGCCAGCGAGTCGGCGAAATGGTAGGGAGACGTCGGCAAGCCCAGTTCCTCCGCCGCCAGGCGTCGAATGCCCTCGCGATTCATGGTCAGCTGAGCGGCTCGCGCAGTCGGGATCACGGTAAAGCCTTCGGCCTCCAGCTCGACCAGCGTGGCAGTGGCAATGGCCTCGATTTCCGGGACGATATAGTGCGGCTGCTCCTGCTCGATCACGCCGCGCAACGCCGCGCCATCGAGCATGTCGATCACATGGGAGCGATGCGCCACCTGCATGGCCGGGGCATTGGCGTAGCGATCCACCGCGATCACCTCCACGCCCAGACGCTGCAACTCGATCACCAGTTCCTTGCCGAGTTCGCCGGAGCCGCACAGCAGGACGCGTGTGGCGCTGGCAGTCAGCGGGGTGCCAATTCGGGGCATGGAAGTCCTCGTCATTCGTGAGTCAGCGGCGCGCGACATGCGCGCCTAAATCAATTGTCCGCTGGCCCTGGCCCGCTCGGCGCACTGGCGCAACACCTGGCGGCGCTCGTCGTTATCCATGAGCCCCCAGCGCCGAATCTCGTCGGCGCTGCGCTGGCAGCCCACGCAAACGTCGTCCTCATCGAGCGCACAGAGGCTGACGCAGGGCGAGCCAATAGGCTTGTCGCTGTCGCTCACTCGTCCGCCTCCAGCTCGCGCGCGTAGCGCTGGGCGTTGTGTACGTAGTGAGCAGCACTGGCTTCGAGCATCTTCTTCTGCTCCTCGCTCAGTTCGCGCACCACCTTGCCTGGCGAGCCCACCACCAGCGAGCCGTCAGGTATTTCCTTGCCCTCGGCAATCAACGTATTGGCGCCGATGATGCAGTGATTACCAATCTTCGCGCCATTGAGGATCACCGCATTGATGCCGATCAGGCTGTAATCGCCGACGCTGCAGCCATGCAGCATGGCGTTATGGCCGACGGTGACACCGGTGCCCAGCGTCAGCGGATGCCCCATGTCGGTGTGCATCACGCTGCCATCCTGAACGTTGCTGTTCGGGCCGACATGGATCAGCTCGTTGTCGCCACGCAACACGGCGCCGAACCACACGCTCGCCCCCTCATCGAGACGAACCTTGCCGATCAGCGTCGCCGTCGGAGCAACCCAGCTCTGCGGATGGGCTTGGACGCGCGATTCTCCCAGACGGTATTTCACATGCAGATCCTCTCTGAATTCCGATGAAAAAGGCGCGCCGTGCTGGCTGTCAGCGCGCGGTGCGCCCGGTGAGATCGATAAAGGACGCCGAGGCCTTACGCAGCTCGATGCCAGCGTCGTACACCAGATTGACCAGTTCGACGATCATGATCGCCGTCAGCCCCCAGATCTGGTATTCGCCATATCGGTAAGAAGGGATGTACCAGCTCTGCCCCTGGTAATCGATACGATGCGTGACTTCGCGCGGGTCCTGGCAGAAGAAGCTCAACGGGACGGAGAACACCGAGGCGATCTCCGCGTCGTTGGCGCGGTACTCCACGTAATCGGGGACGATGCCGACGTAGGGCGTGACATGAATGCCGTGCACCGAAATCAGGCTGCTCAGCGGCCCGATGACTTCAACCATGCCCGGCGCCAAACCGACCTCCTCCTCCGCCTCGCGCAACGCTGTATGCATGAGGTCGCGATCCTCCGGATCGCGGCGCCCCCCGGGAAACGCCACCTCGCCGCCATGCGTCGACAGCCCGCTGGCGCGCAGTGTCAGCACCAGCTCCGGATCCTCGCTTCGGGTGATGGGCATCAGGACGGCCGCCTCGGGCAGTCGCCCCTCCGGCT
This sequence comes from Stutzerimonas degradans, assembly GCF_024448505.1. Classification (GTDB taxonomy): domain Bacteria; phylum Pseudomonadota; class Gammaproteobacteria; order Pseudomonadales; family Pseudomonadaceae; genus Stutzerimonas; species Stutzerimonas degradans. The sequence continues at coordinate 404,922 of NZ_JAMOHV010000003.1, read as the reverse complement.
CCAGAAGATGCGGGGAGTAGTCGCGCACCCGGCGAAGAATGGTATCCAGCATAATCATCTCAATTCATCTTTGACCGGCATCATGGCATGAAAGGCGCAACCGCCCAAGGCCCGCCGCAGCGCCCGGTACGCCAGCCTGAACGGCGTGCCTGACCAGCGCGAAGGCCGTTGCGCGGAGCCGATGGCCCGGCTTGTGTGTTCCGTAGCAATGACCTGCAAAGCGCCTGGAATGTTGCAGCCTGTCGCGCCGCTCGCCAATGCGCTGGCGACATCCCGATCCACAGAGCCGGCGCCAGAGGCTCGCACGACGCACTTCCGGTCGGCCCGCCTTTGCGCGCATCCGCCGGTAACCTAGAATGTCGCCTCACTGACCGGGTGCAGCAGACCCTCCCGGCACACGAGCAGGCGCCATGCCCTCGCCCAACCCAGGTCTGATGTCGTCGTATTGCAGGAAGAGTTCAGATGCGCTGGCTGTTCGCCGTTTTCTGTTTCACCTTCGCCACTCTCTCCCATGCCACTGCAACGCCGCATCTGGATGGGGCGTCGATCGACAAGGTGCTGGTCATCAAGTCCGAACGCCAGCTGCATCTGCTCAGCCGTGGCAAGACCCTCAAGAGTTATCGCGTCTCGCTCGGCAAACAGCCGGCCGGGGCCAAACTGCGCCAGGGTGACCAGCGCACTCCCGAAGGGCTCTACTGGATCGATTGGCGCAAGCCCAGCGACAAATTCAATCTGTCCATGCACATCTCCTATCCCAACGCCCGCGACCTCGCTCGCGCCGAGGAGCGGGGCGTGCCGCCCGGCGACATGATCATGCTGCACGGCACGCCGCTGGACGAGGAGTATCCCGAGTGGTTCTTCCACTCCCTCGACTGGACCGAGGGCTGCATTGCGCTGAAGAACGCCGACATGCAGGAAATCTGGCAGTTGGTGCGCAACGGCACGCTGATCGAAATCCGGCCTTGAATCACCGCGGGCGCCTTTGACGCCCGGCTTCTTCCCGTTAGAACTGCATGTCGGACAGACGCCAGACATCGAACGCTGGCGTTTCGTAGGGGTGCGCCTTCTTCAACGCCTTGACGCTGTCGTGAATGAGCTCGTCGGCAACCACCAGCTCGACCTTCCACTCAGCGACCTGCTGCACCTGCCCCAGTTGGCCGAGAAAAGGCTGGCTGTTCTCCAGCGGACGATACTGGCCATGCCCGAGCGTCTGCCAGCAGCAGTTATCGTAAGCGCCGACACGGCCGGCACCGGCTGCGAACACTGCTTTCTTGACTGCATCCAGATGGCTCTCCGGAACGTAGAAACACAGCTTGTACATCGGGTTCTCCAGGCGGGAGGTGGAACAGTGCCCACCGACAATGGATGGCATTTTGGCATGACGATGCACCGCGAAACGGTGCGGTCGATCAAAGCTAAGATCGCGGTAGGACGTTCCGGGTTCACCTCGGAGACAGCACCTAGACGCAAAAAAGCCCGATGGCCACAGGGACCATCGGGCTTGTGCGTTATGGATCGATCCGCGTGATCAATCCACCCAGACGCGGGCGTTGCGGAACAGGCGCATCCAGCCGCCATCTTCGCGCCACTCGTCCGGACGCCAGGAGTTGGTCACGGCACGCACTACCCGCTCGGGGTGCGGCATCATGATGGTCACCCGGCCGTCACGACTGGTGAGGCCGGTGATGCCGCGCGGCGAGCCGTTGGGGTTGGCCGGGTAGCGCTCGGTGACCTTGCCGTGATTGTCGATGTAACGCAGCGCCACCGTGCCGGACAGATCGGCCTGCAGCAGAGCCTCCTCGCTGGCGAACTCGGCATGCCCCTCGCCATGAGCGATGGCGATCGGCATACGCGACCCCGCCATGCCCTGCAACAGGATCGACGGCGAATCCTGCACCTGGACCATCGCTACGCGCGCCTCGAACTGCTCCGAGCGGTTACGCACGAAGTGCGGCCAGTTCTCGGTGCCCGGAATCAGCTCGTGCAGGTTGCTCATCATCTGGCAGCCGTTGCACACGCCGAGAGCGAAGCTGTCCTTGCGCTCGAAGAAGGCCTGGAACGCGTCGCGCGCGCCGGCATGGAACAGGATCGACTTAGCCCAGCCTTCGCCAGCGCCGAGCACGTCGCCGTAGGAGAAGCCGCCGCAGGCGACCAGCCCCTTGAACGCCTCGAGACTGACGCGCCCGGCGAGGATATCGCTCATGTGCACGTCCACCGCAGCGAAGCCGGCCCGGTCGAATGCAGCCGCCATTTCCACCTGGCCGTTGACGCCCTGCTCACGCAGCACCGCCACCTGCGGACGCACGCCACGCTTGATGTACGGGGCGGCGATGTCCTGGTTGACGTCGAAGCCGAGCTTGACGCTGAGGCCGGGATTGTCTTCCTCCAGCAGCGCATCGAACTCCTGATCGGCACAGTCGGCGTTATCGCGCAGGCGCTGAATCTGGTAGCTGGTCTCGGCCCACTGGCGCTGCAGCAGGCGACGGTCGCCACTGAACACTTCGCTGCCGGCGAGACGGATCGACACATAACCGTTGTTGGTCGGCTGACCGATCACCGCGACGCAATCGCCGAGGCCGGCGGCGCTGAACTGCGCCAGCACGATTTCGGTATCGTCCTGACGCACCTGGATGACCGCACCCAGTTCCTCGCTGAACAGTACGGCCGGCACATCGTCGGCGTCGTCCAGCAGGCCATCGAGATTCAGATCGAGGCCGCAGTGGCCGGCGAACGCCATTTCCAGCACGGTGGTCAGCAGGCCACCATCGGAACGGTCGTGATAGGCCTGCAGCAGGCCATCGGCGTTCAGCCCCTGGATCACCGCGAAGAACGCCTGCAGATCCTCGGCATCATCGACATCCGGCACTTCGCGGCCGAGCTTGCCGTAGACCTGGGCGAGGATCGAGCCACCCAGGCGATTCTGTCCACGACCGAGGTCGATCAGGATCAGGTCGGTGGCGCCCTTGTCCAGCCGCAGCTGCGGGGTCAGGGTCTGGCGGACGTCGACCACCGGTGCGAAGCCGGACACGATCAGCGACAGCGGCGAAGTCACGCTCTTCTCCGTGCCCTCGTCCGACCAGCGCGTCTTCATCGACATCGAGTCCTTGCCCACCGGAATGGTCAGGCCCAGTTGCGGGCACAGCTCCATGCCGACGGCACGCACGGTGTCGTACAGCCGTGCATCCTCGCCCGGGTGGCCGGCGGCGGCCATCCAGTTGGCCGACAGCTTGATGTCGGAAAGTTTCTCGATGCGTGCCGCGGCGAGGTTGGTCAGCGTTTCGCCGATCGCCATGCGGCCGGAGGCCGGCGCGTCGAGCAGGGCCAGCGGCGTGCGCTCACCCATCGCCATCGCCTCGCCGGTGTAGACGTCATAGCTGGCAGCGGTCACGGCACAATCGGCCACCGGCACCTGCCAGGGACCGACCATCTGATCGCGCGCCACGAGGCCAGTGATGCTGCGGTCGCCGATGGTGATCAGGAAGCTCTTGCTCGCCACCGCCGGGTGGCGCAGCACGCGGCCCACAGCCTCGTCGAGGTAGACCGACGCGGCATTGAAATCGTCGCCCAGTTCGGCTTCGCGCTGCGCGCTGCGATGCATGCGCGGCGCTTTGCCGAGCAACACGTTGAGCGGCATGTACACCGGCTTGTTGCCGAAATGGCTGTCGGCGACGGTCAGGTGCGCTTCCTCGGTGGCCTCACCGACGACCGCAAAGGGGCAGCGCTCACGCTCGCAGATGGCGGCGAAGCGCTCCAGATCGGCGGCATCGACCGAGAGCACGTAGCGCTCCTGGGATTCGTTGCACCAGATCTCGTGCGGCGCCATGCCGGGTTCGTCGTTGGGGATGTTGCGTAGCTCGAAGCGACCACCGCGACCGCCATCGTTGACCAACTCGGGGAAGGCGTTGGACAGGCCGCCGGCGCCGACGTCGTGAATGAACTTGATCGGGTTGCGCTCGCCCAGCTGCCAGCAGCGGTCGATGACTTCCTGGCAGCGACGCTCCATTTCCGGGTTGTCGCGCTGCACCGAGGCGAAGTCGAGGTCCGCCGAGCTGGTGCCGGTGGCCATCGACGAGGCCGCGCCGCCACCCAGACCGATCAGCATGGCCGGGCCGCCGAGCACGATCAGCTTGCCGCCGACCGAGATCTCGCCCTTCTGCACGTGGTCTTCACGGATGTTGCCCATGCCGCCAGCGAGCATGATCGGCTTGTGATAGCCGCGCACTTCCTCGCCGCGCGGCGTGTCGATCGCCTGCTCGAAGGTGCGGAAGTAGCCGGTCAGCGCCGGGCGGCCGAATTCGTTGTTGAATGCGGCGCCGCCCAGCGGGCCTTCGATCATGATGTCCAGCGGCGTGACGATGCGCTCGGGCTTGCCATAGGGCTTCTCCCAGGGCTGCTCGAAGCCAGGGATGTTCAGGTTGGAGACGGTGAAGCCCGTCAGGCCGGCCTTCGGCTTGGCACCGCGACCGGTCGCCCCCTCGTCGCGGATTTCGCCGCCGGAGCCGGTGGAGGCACCCGGGAACGGCGCGATGGCGGTCGGGTGGTTGTGCGTCTCCACCTTCATCAGGATGTGCACCGGCTCCTGGCTCGCGGCGTACTCGCGCGTCTCCGGATTCGGATAGAAGCGGCCGGCAACATTGCCGACGATGACGGCGGCGTTGTCTTTGTAGGCCGACAGCACGCCCTCGTTGTGCAGCTGGTAGGTGTTCTTGATCATGCCGAACAGGGACTTGTCCTGGCTTTCGCCGTCGATGTCCCAGCTGGCATTGAAGATCTTGTGGCGGCAGTGCTCGGAGTTGGCCTGGGCGAACATCATCAGTTCGATGTCGTGCGGGTTGCGCCCCAGCCCGCTGAAGGCCTGCACCAGGTAGTCGATCTCGTCTTCGGCCAGCGCCAGGCCTAGCTCGACGTTGGCCTTTTCCAGCGCGGCGCGACCGCCGCCGAGCACATCCACGGCAGTGAGCGGCTTGGGCTGGGCATGGCTGAACAGGTTGGCGGCTTCCTCGAAGCGGCCGAGCACCAGCTGGGTCATGCGGTCATGTAACGCGGCGGCGACGAGTGCGGCGTCGCTGTCGGACAGCTCACCCTGCACGTAGTAGGCGATGCCGCGCTCCAGGCGCTGGATCTTCTCCAGACCGCAGTTGTGGGCGATGTCGCTGGCCTTGCTCGACCAGGGCGAGATGGTGCCGAAACGCGGCACCACCAGGAACAGCCGACCGGCTGGCTCCTGCACCGGCACGCTGGGGCCGTACTTGAGCAGGCGGGTCAGGACCTGCTGCTCTTCCGCGCCAAGCGCGCCGGAAACCTCGGCGAAATGGGCGAACTCGGCATACAACCCGCTCACGGCGGGGACCTTCTCGGTCAGTTGTGCCAGGAGCTTGCCGTGACGGAAGGCGGAAAGAGCGGGAGCGCCGCGCAGAATCAACATCGTCGGAACAGCCTCGAAGAGGGGAGCAGTCGGGGCGCGTATTCTAGCCCATGAAGGCGGTCAAAGGGGCAGCGACCCGCTGCAAGCGCAGCCGCCGACGAACGCCCGGCCAGCCGGCTGACGCTAACGCGCAGCGCCCTGCTGGGCCTCGATGCCACGCCAGACGCTGTATGGGCCCTCCAGCCGCTTCATTGGCAGACGTTTGACCTCTTTCAGGCTCTGCGTATCGAACACGATCACGGCGCCGTCGTCGCGCCAAAGGCTGGCCAGCGCGTAACGACCGTCGCGGGTGAATTCGACGTGCGCCAGCGTGTCGCCCGGCTCGGCCGCGAAGCGCCAGGCGACCTCCAGGGTGTCCCGGTCAATCGCCTGCAGCACATGCCGCGAATCGACCGCCAGCATCGAATCGACGAACAGGTAGCGACTGTTCTCATGGCCAGCGAGAAAAACCCCCGGCCCTTGCAGGGCAATGCGTTGCACCCGCTCGCGCCGCTGCGGGTCGATCACCGCAACTTCCGGTAGCTTAAGGTTGGTGCTGGCCATCAGCGTCACCCCCTGGCGACGCCAGGTGACGGCCGTGCCCATGTGTGGGCGCCCCTGCAAAGGCAAGCCGCCGATTCGCTGGCGCGCATCCAGGTGGATCACCTGCACCTCGCCCTGCGGCGACACGCCGAACAGCTCAGCCTGACCGGGATTGAAGAAGAAATCCTCCAGCGGCGCATTTAGCTCGATACGTCGCGGATTGAGATATCCGGTGACGAAGGTGCCCTCCCGATACTGGAAGTCGTGCACCAGACCGATCGCCATGTCTTCGGCCTGCGGGTCATAGCTGACCTCCCACAACTCGGCGATGTCCTTCATCGCCACGACGAAGGACCGTCTCGACGGCACGCTGTAGACCGCCGACACCCGGGAGCTGCGCTGCGTCTTCTGGTCGAGCGCCGGCATCGATTTGAGCAGGTTCAGGTCGCCATCCAGCAGCACCAGGGTATGGGGCTGGTAGTTGGCCACGGCGACGTGCTCGCCCGTCGGGTCGACGGCAATGTTGCGGGTGTCCAGCCCCGCGCGCACCTCGGCCACGACCTCCAGCGTCCACAGGTCGTACTTGGTCACCCAGCCATCGCGGGACACGAAGAATGCGTAGCGACCGTCGCGGGTGAATGTCGGACTGCCATGCAGCTGCGCCCGGGTGGCAAAGCGATGCAAGGGATCGAACTTGTCGCCATCGAGGATCGTGATGTGAGAATCGCCAGTCTCGACCACCAGCATCAGCCCCAGCGGATCGGCCTGGTAGACCGGCGCCTGCGCCATCGTGGCCTCGCGCAGCACTTGGCGGGACGCGCGGATGTCTTGCTCGCGCCACGACTCCTGCCCCTGCGCGGCGGTGGCCAGCAGGCTCGCCAGCAGTCCGGCGACCAGGCCCTGCAGCGACCGCATGACACCACTTTTTCTGCGCTTGGACATGACCCGCTTCCCGAACTGCGACGATGGGCAACGATTACATGCCAGGCGCAAACGCAACCCCATGACCGGCGTCAACCGAAGGCCGGGCGACGCCGCGCAGCAGTATTTATTCCGCCCAGCCCTCGCTCAATGCAGGATCTGGCTGAGGAACAGCTTGGTCCGGTCGTTGACCGGATTGCTGAAGAACACCTCCGGCTCGGCCTGTTCGACGATCTCGCCGCGGTCCATGAAGATCACCCGGTCGGCCACGGTGCGGGCAAAGCCCATCTCGTGGGTGACGCAGAGCATGGTCATGCCGCTCTCGGCGAGGGCGATCATGGTATCCAGCACTTCCTTGACCATTTCCGGATCGAGCGCCGAGGTCGGCTCGTCGAACAGCATGATCTTGGGCTTCATGCACAGCGCCCGGGCGATCGCCACGCGCTGCTGCTGGCCGCCGGAGAGCTGGCCGGGATATTTGCCGGCCTGCTCCGGAATGCGCACCCGCTCAAGATAATGCATGGCGATTTCCTCGGCCTGGCGGCGCGGCAGCTTGCGCACCCACATCGGCGCCAACGTGCAGTTCTGCAACACCGTCAGGTGCGGGAACAGGTTGAAATGCTGGAACACCATACCGACTTCGCTGCGAATCGCCTCGATCTGCTTGAGATCGCTGGTCAGCTCCACGCCGTTGATGACGATGCGCCCCTGCTGATGCTCCTCCAGCCGGTTGAGACAGCGGATCGTGGTCGACTTACCCGAGCCGGACGGCCCGCAGAGTACGATGCGCTCACCCTGGCGAACGCTCAGGTTGATGTCCTTGAGCACATGGAACTGGCCGTACCACTTGTGCACGCCCTGCATCTGGATGACCGGCTCGCTCGCTTGCTCCGGTCGTGCCACGGTATCGCTCATAACCCTCTCCTAGTTCCTGTGACCGGTATCGAGCTTGCGCTCCAGGTGCATCGAATAGCGCGACATGCCGAAGCAGAACAGCCAGTACACCAGCGCGGCGAACACGTAACCCTCTGTGGACATGCCCAGCCAGGCCGGGTCCGCCGTCGCGCGTTTGATGCTGTTGAGGAAGTCGAACAGGCCGATGATGATCACCAGGCTGGTGTCCTTGAACAGCGCGATGAAGGTGTTGACGATGCCGGGAATCACCAGCTTCAGCGCCTGCGGCAGGATCACCAGCAGCATGCTGCGCCAGTAGCCCAACCCCATTGCCGCGGCGGCCTCGTACTGCCCCCTCGGAATCGCCTGCAGGCCGCCGCGCACCACCTCGGCGATATAGGCCGCCTCGAAGAAGATCACCATCAGCATGGCGCGCATCAGCTTGTCGAGGTTCATGCCTTCGGGCAGGAACAGCGGCAGCATCACCGACGACATGAACAGCACGGTGATCAGCGGCACGCCGCGCCAGAACTCGATGAACGTCACGCACAGCACGCGGATCGCCGGCATGTCGGAACGCCGGCCCAACGCCAGCAGAATGCCCATGGGCAGCGCGCCGGCGATGCCCACGGCAGCGATGACGATGGTCAGCATCAGGCCGCCCCACTGGCTGGTCGGCACCGTCTGCAGGCCGAGGAAGCCGCCATGCAGCAGCCAGAACGCCAGCACTGGGTAGATCAGCAGATAGGCAAACCCGTAGCGCACCTTATGCGGCATCTGGCGCAGGAAGAACGGCGTCGCCCCGATGATCGCCAGCCACACACTGAGGTCGACGCGCCAGCGCAGCTCCGCCGGATAGAAGCCGTACATGAACTGGCTGAAGCGCGTCTGCACGAAGACCCAGCACGCACCTTCGCGCGTGCAGTCGGCGCGGGTTTCGCCCGTCCAGTCGGCGCTGAAGACCGCCCAGTCCAGCAGCGGCGGAATCACCAGCCAGACTACATACAGCCCCAGCAGAGTCAGCAGCGTATTGCCGACACCGGAGAACAGGTTCGCCCGCAGCCAGCCGATGGCGCCCAGGTTGCTCGAGGGCGGTGGCAGGTCAGGCTTGAAACGATGAGTCGTCATGGCCTGGTCCTCACCGTTCGATCAGCGCGATGCGCCGGTTGTACCAGTTCATCAACAGGGAAATGCTGATGCTGATGGCCAGGTACACGCTCATGGTGATCGCCATCGTCTCGATCGCCTGGCCGGTCTGGTTGAGCACCGTACCGGCGAACAGCGAGACCATATCCGGGTAGCCGATGGCCGCCGCCAGCGAGGAGTTCTTCGCCAGGTTGAGGTACTGACTGGTCAGCGGCGGGACGATCACCCGCAGCGCCTGCGGGATGATCACCAGCCGCAGCGTCTGCCCAGTGCGCAGCCCCAGCGATGCAGCCGCCTCGCTCTGTCCGTGGCTGACCGCCTGGATGCCGGCACGCACGGTTTCGCCGATGAACGCCGCCGTGTAGACCGCCAGCGCCAGCACAATCGACACCAGTTCGGGAATCACGATCCAGCCGCCGCGGATATTGAAGCGCTGCAGCTGCGGCACCTCCCAGTCGAACGGCGCGCCCCACAGCAGCACACTCAAGGTCGGAATCGCCACCAGCAACCCCAGGCTGGACCAGAGCAACGGAAACGGTTGCCCGGTCGCATGCCGACGCGCACGCGCCCAGCGCGCGAGCACCACGACGGCCAGCACCGCCACCAGTAGCGCCAGCCAGAATGGCCAGAAACCTTCCGCGGCACTGGGCGCCGGCAGCTGCACGCCGCGGTTGTTGAGAAAGATCACGCCGCCCAGGCTCAGGCTGTCGCGCGGGCCGGGCAGCGGACCGATCACCGCGAAATAGACGAAGAAGATCTGCAGCAGCGGCGGAATGTTGCGGAACGTTTCGATATACAGCGTCGCCAGCTGGCGAATCAGCCAGTTCGACGACAGCCTTGCCACGCCGAGCGCAAAACCGATGAGCGTCGCGAGAATGATGCCGATGACACTCACCAGCAGCGTATTGAGCAACCCGACCCAGAATACCCGGCCATAGGAGTCGCTCTCGCTGTAGTCGATCAGGTGCTGGGAAATGCCGAAGCCGGCGGCATTGTCGAGAAAGCCGAAACCGGACGTGATACCGCGATGGGCCAGATTGGCCTGCGTGTTGACGAACAGAAACCAGCCGAACGCCACCACCGTGACCACCGCCAGCACCTGGAACACCCAGGCACGCACACGCGGATCGGTCAGCGGCGAGCGTCGCGCCAGCCTTGATTCAGTGCTGCGCATCGAAAGCCCTCATGCGGCACTGCCGGAACGCCGCGCGCGCCGTCAGTGCCGTTCCCTGGAAACGGGCCGGTAGCGCATGCGGCCGGCCCGGGATACCTCAACGCACCGGTGGTGCGTACTGCAATCCGCCCTTGTTCCACAGGGCATTGAGGCCGCGCTCGATCTTCAGCTCGCTACCGGCGCCAACGTTGCGCTCGAAGATCTCGCCGTAGTTGCCCACCTGCTTGACGATTTGCACCGCCCAGTCCGCCGGCAGTTTGAGGTCCTTGCCGTACTCGCCCTCACCACCGAGCAGGCGCGCCACGTCCGGGTTCTTGGTTTCCTTGGCGGTTTTCTCCACGTTCGCCGAGGTCACGCCCAGCTCTTCAGCATTGAGCATGGCGAACAGCGTCCAGCGCACGATATCGAACCATTCCTCGTCGCCCTGGCGTACGGCCGGGCCGAGCGGCTCCTTGGAGATCACCTCGGGCAGCACGACGTACTGATCCGGCTTGGCCAGCTTGATGCGCTGCGCATAGAGCTGCGACTGGTCGGAGGTCAGCACGTCGCAGCGGCCGGACTCCAGCGATTTGGCGCTTTCGTCGGAGGTGTCGTAGGTGATGGGGGTGTACTTGAGGCCATTGGAGCGGAAGTAGTCGGAGAGATTGAGCTCAGTGGTGGTGCCGGCCTGAATGCAGACGGTGGCACCGTCCAGCTCCTTGGCGCTGCTGACCCCGAGTTCCTTGTTCACCAGAAAGCCCTGGCCGTCGTAATAGGTCACCCCGGTGAAATTCAGCCCCATCGCCGAATCCCGCGAGCTGGTCCAGGTGGTATTGCGTGACAGCATGTCGATCTCGCCGGACTGCAGCGCGGTGAAGCGCTCCTTGGCCGTCAACGGACTGAACTTGACCTTGCCGGCATCGCCGAACACCGCGGCCGCCACCGCGCGGCAGACATCCACGTCGATTCCCTTGTACTGCCCCTTGGCGTCAGCGAAGGAGAACCCCGGCAGTCCGTCGCTGATGCCGCATTGCACGAAGCCCTTCTTCTTCACGGCATCCAGGGTCGCCCCGGCATGCGCCGCCCCGCTGATGGCGAACAGCGTCGCAGCACTCAGCACGGCCAGTGTGGATTTCACCCTCATCATCGAAACCTCCAGTTTGCTTTCTTATTCTCGGGTCGGGGCCGTCTGCCGTCGCGCGAGCGCGTAACGGCAGAGCCAGACCTGAGTCTAGTCGCAGCTGAGTGATCGGCAATGTCGTCGATCTGCCCTGATCTCGCCGCCTGCGTAGCTGCCCGGCACGCTGGCGGCGACGATGCAGGATTGCAAGCGGCGTACCAGCGTCCGCAACGCCAGCCGGCGCGGCGCCACGGGTGCACCCGCGCCGCACAACCGGGTAACCTCGCACGACTTTCACCACGGGCGATCCGCCCGCGCCCCAAGATAGGGCGATGCCCTCCTCAGCCGCCGGAGCCATCCCATGAGCGAACCCCTGATCCTCGAACCAACCCGGCAGGCCGATGCCTGCGTCATCTGGCTGCACGGCCTGGGCGCCGACCGCTATGACTTCCAACCGGTCGCCGAAGCCCTGCAGCAGCGTCTGCTCAGCACCCGCTTCGTGCTGCCACAGGCGCCGACCCGCCCGGTCACCATCAATGGCGGCTGGCAGATGCCCAGCTGGTACGACATCCAGGCGCTGAGCCCGGCACGCGCGATCAATCGCGACGAACTGGAAGAGTCCACCGAGCTGGTCATCCGCCTGATCGAGGCGCAGCGCGACAGCGGTATCGATCCGGCGCGCATCTTCCTCGCCGGCTTCTCCCAGGGCGGTGCGGTCGTGCTGCATACCGCCTACCTGCGTTGGCCGGGCACGCTGGGCGGCGTCATCGCGCTGTCCACCTACGCCCCGACGTTCAGCGAAAACCTCCAGCTCGCCGAAACCGCACGCCACCAGCCGGTGCTCTGCCTGCATGGCAGCCGTGACGACGTGGTGCCGCTGCCGATGGGGCGCGCGGCCTATGAATGCCTGCAGGCCGCGGGCGTCGCGGCGTCCTGGCGGGACTACCCCATGGGCCACGAGGTATTGCCGCAGGAAATCCGCGACATCGGCGAGTGGCTGGCCGAACGCCTGGCCTGAAAATTCGTCCGGCAAAGCGAAGCGGCGCGGCCGACGTTACGGAGCTACGCTTGTCGCAAGGCCGAATGCTTCGGAGTCGTTGCGCGTGACGCACGTCCGCCAGTTCGCGGCGCGTGGGAGGGGGCGCGATGAGTACCGCCAGAGAGTGTCGCCGCGATACGGGCCCGCGGCGATGAAGCTGCTCCAACAACCGGTTGACCTGCTGCAACTGAGCCAGATGCGCCTGATGCAGCACGTCGACATCGGCCATCTGCGCATGCTCGCCGATCGGTTCGAGCTGTGCGAAATGGCAGTCGACGAGGTGCTGCTGTCGCCACGCAGCGTCAACCGCTTCCTTTATCTGCTGCTCGAGGGGCAGCTGACGGTTTATCTCGACACGCTGGACAGCCCCGCACTGCGGCTGATCGAGCCCTGCGAATGCGCCGGCGAAGTCAGCTTTATCGACCGGCTGCCGCCGCCTACCTATGTCGTCGCCAGCCAGCCGAGCCGCCTGCTGCGCCTGCACAGCCGCGACTTCGCCTGCCTGACAACCTCGCCCCGGCTCATGCGCAATCTCGTCGGTCTGCTCTGCGAGCGCGTTCGCCTGAGCGACCGGCTGATCATCGACAGCGAGCACAACGCCAACGTCGACATGCTCACCGGCGTTTTCAACCGGCGCTGGCTGGAGCACATCTTCGAACGCGAGCGCGCACGCTGCGCATTCAGCCAGCTGCCGCTGTGTCTGCTAATGCTCGATGTCGATCACTTCAAGGCCTATAACGACAAATACGGCCACCTGGCCGGCGACCACGCGCTGCTGATGGTCGCCCGCACGCTGGGCGGCCAGCTGCGGCCCAAGGACAGCCTGATCCGCTTCGGCGGCGAGGAGTTCGTCATCCTGCTGCCGGAGCTGGACACGGCCGAGGCCCGGCTGATCGGTGAGCGGCTGTTGCGCAGCATCGAACAGGTGAGCACCTTCGATACCGCCATCGGCGCTCTGCCGGGCGTCACCGTGTCCATTGGGCTGGCGCAGATGCAGGCGGACGACGAGCTGACCAACCTGATCGATCGCGCCGACAAGGCGCTTTACCAGGCCAAGCAACAGGGCCGAAACCGCCTGTGCGTCTGAACGGCAACGCTGTCAACCCGGAAAAGGGCCAATACTTCGCCATGCCTGCTTCTTGCATTACACTGGCGCGCGAATTTCCCATTTGATGAACGAGAAGGCCGTGCTCAAAGCACTCAAGAAAATCTTTGCCAAGGACGAGCCCCAGCCGGCGCCCATAACGCCCGCCGCCAGCAGCTCCGCCGCCGACACTGCCCAGACGCAGCACACCCAGCCCGCGCAGCCGGACACCAAGAAAGCCGAGCGCGCCGCCGACAAGCCACGTCGCCCGCGCCACAGCAAACCGGCCGCTCCGGCCTGGAAGCTCGAAGACTTCGTAGTCGAGCCGGTCGAAGGCAAGACCCGCTTCCATGACTTCAAGCTCGCCCCCGAGCTGATGCACGCCATCCAGGATCTGGGCTTCCCGTACTGCACGCCGATCCAGGCGCAGGTGCTGGGCTTCACGCTCAAGGGTCAGGACGCCATCGGCCGCGCGCAGACCGGCACTGGCAAGACCGCGGCCTTCCTGATTTCCACCATCACCCAGCTGCTGCAGACGCCGCCGCCCAAGGAACGCTACATGGGCGAACCACGCGCGCTGATCATCGCGCCGACCCGCGAGCTGGTGGTGCAGATCGCCAACGACGCGCTGGACCTGGCCAAGTACACCGGCCTGAACGTGATGAGCTTCGTCGGCGGCATGGACTTCGACAAACAGCTCAAGCAGCTCGAATCGCGCTTCTGCGACATCCTGGTTGCCACGCCCGGCCGCCTGCTGGACTTCAACCAGCGCGGCGAGGTGCACCTGGACATGGTCGAGGTGATGGTGCTGGACGAGGCTGATCGCATGCTCGACATGGGCTTTATCCCGCAGGTGCGCCAGATCATCCGGCAGACGCCGATGAAGGGTGAGCGCCAGACCCTGCTGTTCTCCGCGACCTTCACCGAGGACGTGATGAACCTCGCCCGCCAGTGGACGGTGAACCCGGCCATCGTCGAGATCGAGCCGGAAAACGTCGCCAGCGACACCGTCGAACAGCACGTCTATGCGGTGGCCGGCAGCGACAAGTACAAGCTGCTCTACAACCTGATCAGCCAGAACGACTGGACCCGGGTGATGGTCTTCGCCAACCGCAAGGACGAAGTCCGGCGCATCGAAGAACGCCTGACCAAGGACGGCATCAGCGCCGCGCAGATGTCCGGTGACGTACCGCAGCACAAGCGCATCAAGGTTCTGGAAGGCTTCCGTGAAGGCAAGATCCGCGTCCTGGTGGCCACCGACGTCGCCGGCCGCGGTATTCACGTCGACGGTATCAGCCACGTGATCAACTTCACCCTGCCGGAAGATCCGGACGACTACGTGCACCGCATCGGTCGTACCGGCCGTGCCGGCGCCAGCGGCACGTCGATCAGTTTCGCCGGCGAGGATGATGCCTTCGCCCTGCCGCCGATCGAGGAGCTGATCGGGCGCAAGATTCACTGCGAGATGCCGCCGACCGAGCTGCTGGTTCCGGTACCACGCAGCCGTTGAGGCTCACGGAAAAACAACGGGCGAAGCCGCGGCTTCGCCTTTTTTCTGTGCGCTGCGCCGGGCGTGACCCAGGTCAGCCGGCCACCACCGAAACGGAACTACCGTACAAGTACTGACGGCACGTACAAGGAGATTTCATGGATAACCTCGACTGGCTGCTGCTGCTCATCCTCACCGGCTTCGTACTGCTGTGCGCAGGCTTCGCCAACCGCGACCGGCAATGGGGCATCGTGCTGCTCAGCCTGGGCATCATCGTCATGTTCTCCACGGTGTCGTTCAAGCTGTACATCGCGCTCCACTGATCACCCGGCCGCAGCGGCCAGCACCGACGCCGGCGGTGCTCAGCGCTGCCAGCGCTCAGCGGCAGCCTGATCGCTGTGGCGCCCATCGACCCAGCGTTCGCCGTCCGGTGTGTTCTCCTTCTTCCAGAACGGTGCACGGGTCTTCAGGTAATCCATGACGAAACGGCAGGCATCGAACGCCGCCTCGCGATGTGCGCTGGTCACACCGACGAACACGATCGGCTCGCCCGGCTCCAGCGAGCCAACGCGGTGCAGCACGTCGATGCTCAGCAGCGGCCAGCGCTCCTCGGCCTCGGCGACGATCTTGCCCAGCGCCTTCTCGGTCATACCCGGCGCGTGCTCGAGGAACATGCCGGCGACGTCGTGTCCGTCATTGAAATCGCGCACGTAGCCGACGAAGGCGGCGACCGCACCGATGCCCAGATTGGCCGCGTGCAACGCGTTCAGTTCAGCCCCCGGATCGAAGGCCGCCTGCTGTACCCGAACACTCATTTCAACCTCCGGTCACGGTCGGGAAGAACGCCACTTCATCGCCATCGACGAGCGGTTCGTCCAGGCCGCAGAGTTCCTGATTGCGTGCGCACATCAGGTTCTGCTCGCCGAGCACTTCCCAGACGCCGCCGCGGGCCAGCAGGCGCTGGCGCAGGTCATCCAGGCAGGTGAGCGACGGGTCCCAGTCGAAGCGTTCGCCATCGCTGCCCAGCGCCTCGCGGTAACGGGCAAAAAACTGTACGCAAATCATGCCTGCACCTGCCAGTGGCCGCTCTTGCCGCCGCGCTTTTCCAGCAGACGCACACCCTCGATGCACATGCCGCGGTCGACCGCCTTGCACATGTCGTAGATCGTCAGGGCGGCAACACTGGCTGCGGTCAGCGCTTCCATTTCCACCCCGGTCTGCCCGGCCAGCCGGCAGGTGGCGCGGATCAGCACGCTGTCCTCGCCTTCGGCCTGCAGCTCGACCTTCACGCTGGTCAGCAGCAGCGGATGGCACAGCGGAATCAGTTCGTAAGTCTTCTTCGCCGCCTGGATGCCGGCGATGCGCGCCACGGCGAATACGTCGCCCTTGGGATGGCCGCCCTGCTGAATCATCTGCAGCGTCTGCGGCAGCATCCGCACGCGCGCCTCTGCCGTCGCCTCGCGCGCGGTGACGGCCTTTTCGGTCACATCGACCATGCTGGCACGGCCCTGAGAATCGAGATGGGTGAGCATATGACGCTCCTGGCTGGGAAAGTCGCGAGTCTAACCCAGCCAGCCACGCACGGCCCGCTCCCGGAAGGGGTACCACCGACACCCCTTCGCCGCGACCGCGAGCTACATATGCGCCTCGGCGTACTCGGCCAAGATCGAACGCGGCACGCCCTGCAGGGTGATGTGCACGCCGTGGGAGAAGTCCTTGAAGCGCTCCGTCAGGTAGGTGAGGCCGGAACTGGTGGCCGACAGATAGGGCGTGTCGATCTGCGCCAGGTTACCCAGGCAGACCACTTTGGAGCCGTTGCCGGCGCGGGTGATGATGGTCTTCATCTGGTGCGGCGTGAGGTTCTGGCACTCGTCGATGAGGATCAGGCTCTGCTGGAAGCTGCGCCCGCGGATGTAGTTCAGCGATTTGAACTGCAACGGCACCTTCTGCAGGATGTAGTCGATGCTGCCGGGGGTGTTCTCGTCATCCATGTGCAGCGCTTCGAGGTTGTCGGTGATCGCGCCGAGCCAGGGCTCCATCTTCTCCGCCTCGGTACCGGGCAGGAAGCCGATGTCCTCGTCCAGCCCCTGCACGCTGCGGGTCGCGATGATGCGCCGGTAGCGCTTGCTCACCACCGTCTGCTCGATCGCGGCGGCCAGCGCCAGGATGGTCTTGCCCGAACCGGCCGCACCCGACAGGTTGACCAGGTGGATATCCGGATCGAGCAGGGCGAACAGCGCCAGCGCCTGATGAATGTCACGCGGACGCAGGCCCCAGGCCTCCTGATGCAGCAGCGGCTCCTGGTGCATGTCGAGCAGCAGCAGCTCGTCTTCCTTGATGCCCTTGATCCAGCCGACGAAGCCCTGCTCGTCGAGGATGAACTCGTTGATATGCACCGCCGGCAGGTTGTCGATCAGCTGCACGCGATGCCAGGTACGACCGTGCCCCTGATGAGTCTCGACCTTACTCACGCGGTCCCAGAACGAGCCGCTCAGACTGTGATAGCCGCGCGACAGCTGACCCACGTCGTCGACCAGCTGATCGGTGTGGTAATCCTCGGCGGCCACGCCGCAGGCCCGCGCCTTGAGGCGCATGTTGATGTCCTTGGTGACCAGCACCACCGGCACACCAGGCCGCTGTTTGCTGATCGCGACCACCAGGTTGATGATCTTGTTGTCGTTCAGGTCCTCCGGCAGGCCATTCTCCAGCCGCTGGCTCATCAGGATCGACAGGCTGCCGCGCGCCCCGCTCTTGTCCCGCTGAATCGGTACGCCCGCCTCCACCTCGGCGGGCGTGGCATTACCGAGCAGACGGTCGATCAGGCGAATCGCCTGGCGACACTCGGCGGCGACACTGTGCTTGCCAGTTTTGAGTTGATCGAGCTCCTCCAGCACGGTCATCGGTATCGCGACCTGGTGCTCCTGGAAGTTGAGCAAGGCGTTGGGATCGTGGATCAGGACGTTGGTGTCGAGAACATACAGGGTGGGCTGAGTCGCGCGGGATCTGCCGAAGTCATCCATACCGATCACCTTTTCGTTGGGTCAGTCGACGGAGAGCCATAGGCGCTCCGCCGCAGAAAGACCACCGTGCTGGCAGATGAACGGGCTTGGGAGGCGGGGTTCGGGGCCACCCAGGGGCCGCCACCTGTGTCGCAGGGTTCGGCGGTCTGATTCGGTAATAACCCAAAACCGATGACGGGCAAAAGCGTTTTTGTGCGATTTCCGCTTTTATTGCCCGTATCGACGGAACGCCCTTGGCGTGCGGAATACAGCCGACTACAGTCGGGAATCCAGGTGCGCCGATTCGCCGCAGCGGTTTACCTCGGCAGTCACGTGCACCAGCTGCGGCAGGTCCTGCAGGGCACGCTTGTAATCGTCGGCGCTGTAGTTCTGATGCGTGACCACGCTGAGGATGCAGCTGTACTGGGCGCGGCCCACGCGCCACAGATGCAGATCGGTCACCTCGGTATCCGGCACCGCTTCCAGCTGCCTGCGCACGCGGCGCACCAGCGGATCGTCCATTTCCCGATCCAGCAACGCCTTGGCGGTCTCCACCAGCAGACCCTTGGCCCAGACCAGGATCACCAACGCACCGATCACCCCCATCAGCGGGTCCAGCCAGCTCCAGCCGAAGAACTTGCCACCCAGCAGGGCCACGATCGCCGCCACCGAGGTCAGCCCGTCGGTCAGCACATGGATGAATGCGGCGTGACGATTGAGATCGCGCCCGTGCCTGGACGCAGCATGCTCATGCTCATGCTCATGCTCATGCTCATGCTCATGCTCATGCTCATGCTCATGCTCGTGGTCGTGGTGATGACCATGAGCGTGGCCATGATCATGTCCATCGTGCAGCAGCCAGGCGGACGCCAGGTTCACCAGTAGGCCGATCACCGCGACCCAGAGCGCCTCGTCAAAGCGAATGTTCGCAGGCGACCAGAACCGCAGCAGCGACTCGATGATCATCATCAGCGCGATGCCGACCAGAAACAGCGCGCTGGAAAAGCCGGCCAACACCTCGATCTTCCAGGTACCGAAGGTGAAACGCCGATCATCGGCATAACGCCGGGCAAGCATGTAGGCCAGCGCCGCCAGGCCGATCGCCACCATGTGCGAGGACATGTGCCAGCCATCGGCGAGCAGCGCCATCGAGTTGAACCAGTAGCCGGCGGCGATCTCCACCACCATCGTCACGCCGGTAAGCAGCGCCACCGCCCAGGTCTGGCGTTCAGCGCCCTGCTCCAGCGGACGGTAATCATGTGAGCTTTGCCAGTTCGAGTGATCGCACGTACTCATACCGCCTCCTCATCATCGGGCGGGCGTAGCTTGCACCTTGCCCCCCGGACAAGGTCAACCGCCGTCAATGGCCACGATAGCTGGAGCCGAGCTCGCCATCGCGCCTAGAATCGCCGCTGCACACAGGAGAGCAACTACATGCTGATGGTGATTTCCCCAGCCAAGACCCTCGACTACGAGACTCCACCAGTAACCCAGCGCTTCACCCAGCCCGAACACCTCGAGCATTCGCAGCTGCTGATCGAACAGCTGCGCGACTTCTCGCCGGCACAGATCGCCGAGCTGATGCACCTGTCCGACAAACTGGCGGCACTGAATGTCGCCCGCTTCGGCAGCTGGAGCACGCCCTTCACCCGCGAGAACGCCAAGCAGGCCCTGCTCGCCTTCAAGGGCGACGTCTACACCGGACTTGCCGCACAAGACTTTTCCGAAGCCGATTTCGACTTCGCCCAGCAGCACCTGCGCATGCTGTCCGGACTCTATGGCCTGCTGCGACCGCTGGACCTGATGCAGCCCTATCGCCTGGAGATGGGGACGAAACTCGCCAACGCGCGTGGCAAGGACCTCTACGCGTTCTGGGGCGAACGCATCAGCGCATGGCTCAACCAGGCGCTGCAGGCGCAAGGCGATCAGGTGCTGCTCAACCTGGCATCCAACGAGTACTTCTCGGCCGTCAAGCGCAAGGCGCTGCAGGCGCGGGTGGTCGACGTGGATTTCAAGGATCTGAAGAACGGCCAGTACAAGATCATCAGCTTCTACGCCAAGAAGGCCCGCGGGCTGATGGCACGTTACGTCATCAAGGAGCGCATCCAGACGGTCGAGCGGCTGCGCGACTTCGCCTACGAAGGCTATCGCTTCAGTGCGGCCGACTCCTCGGACGATCACCTCGTGTTCCTGCGCGACACGCCTGCCGCCTGATCCGTCACGTGTGGCGCGCCGCGCCGCACGCCTCCCGAGCGCGTCGTAGCCCCGGTACGACGCAGCTCCTCCGCCCCTCTCCTCATGCTCGCCGATCAACGGTTCTCCCCGCGGGAACTATCGAGCGACGCCGAGAATCATAAAGCGCGTACCGACAACTCCAGACTGGAAAGGAACGTCGCACATGAACGTGCTCGGGTTCTCGAACATTGACCATTGCAAGCCGCTCCAGCGGCCGGCGACACGAACGGCAACGGCGCGCGGTGCCGCTCGAATTCAGACGGGCTCCGCTTCAGCGCTGACCCAGCCCGGCAACCGCGCCCGGCCTGCCTCCGTCGTCGCGCGCCAGACAGCCATCACTTGGCTGATCCGCCGCGTCGGACCATCGGCGCCAAGCGCGGGTGACTCGCGCCACGGCCGAACACGTAGCCACTGCCTGCGTTCTGCGCGCCGACCACGCACCTGATCCCGCTCGACCCATCCCATTTTCCCGAGCATGCCCACGGTGTGCTCGCAACAGAACGCTCTAACGATGCAGGAGAGACGACATGATTCCGGTAATTCTTTCAGGCGGTAGCGGTTCGCGACTGTGGCCGCTTTCTCGCAAGCTGTTCCCCAAGCAGTTTCTCGCCCTTACCGGTGAGCAGACGCTGTTTCAGCAAACCGTCGAGCGCCTGGCCTTCGAGGGCATCCAGCAGCCGCTGCTGGTGTGCAACAAGGAGCATCGCTTCATCGTCAAGGAGCAACTGGCCGCACGCAAGCTGGGCGTTCAGGGCATGCTGCTCGAACCCTTCGGGCGCAACACAGCTCCGGCGATCGCCATCGCCGCGATGAAGCTCGTCGAAGAAGGCCGCGACGAGCTGCTGCTGGTGCTGCCGGCCGATCACGTTATCGACGACCAGCGTGCCTTCCAGCGCTCCCTGGCCCTGGCCACCAACGCCGCGGAAAACGGCGAGATGGTGCTGTTCGGCATCCCGGCCACTCGCCCCGAAACCGGCTACGGCTACATCAAGTGCGATCCGAACGACGCCAGCGGGCTGCCGGAAGGCATCAGCCGCGTCAGCCAGTTCGTCGAGAAGCCGGACGAAGCCCGTGCGCAGAGCTATGTCGAATCGGGCGACTACTACTGGAACAGCGGCATGTTCCTGTTCCGCGCCAGCGTGTTCCTGGAGGAACTGAAGAAGCACGACCCGGACATCTACGACACCTGCTGCGTTGCGCTCGAACGCAGCACCCTCAATGGCGACGAGCTGCTGATCGACCCGGCCACCTTCGCCTGCTGCCCCGACAACTCCATCGACTACGCCGTCATGGAGAAGACCAGTCTCGCCTGCGTGGTGCCCATGTCCGCCGGCTGGAGCGATGTCGGCTCCTGGTCGTCGATCTGGGACGTGCACAACAAGGACGCCAACGGCAACGTGCTCAAGGGCGACGTGATCGCCGAAGACACCCGTAACTGCCTCGTTCACGGCAACGGCAAGCTGGTCACCGTGCTGGGACTGGAGGACGTCGTGGTGGTGGAGACCAAGGACGCCATCATGATCGCCCACAAGGACAAGGTGCAGGACGTCAAGAAACTCGTAGCCCGCCTCGATGCACAGGCGCGCCCGGAAACGCAGAACCATTGCGCCGTGTATCGCCCGTGGGGCTGGTACGACTCGGTCGACATGGGCGGACGCTTCCAGGTCAAGCGGATCTGCGTCAACCCGGGCGCCAGCCTGTCGCTGCAGATGCACCACCATC
Organism: Stutzerimonas degradans; assembly: GCF_024448505.1. Lineage (GTDB taxonomy): Bacteria > Pseudomonadota > Gammaproteobacteria > Pseudomonadales > Pseudomonadaceae > Stutzerimonas > Stutzerimonas degradans. The sequence continues at coordinate 383,173 of NZ_JAMOHV010000003.1, read as the reverse complement.
GCGCCGAACACTGGATCGTCGTCTCCGGTACCGCCCAGGTGACCTGCAACGAGAAGACGTTCCTGCTCACGGAAAACCAGTCGACCTATATTCCGGTCACTTCGGTACATCGTCTGGCCAATCCGGGCAAGATTCCGCTGGAGATCATTGAAGTGCAGTCCGGAAGTTATCTGGGCGAAGACGACATCGAACGCCTGGACGATGTTTACGGTCGTACCGAGGGTGTCGAAGCCAAGGTCGCTCGCTGACCGAAGTTTCACGCCGAATAAAACCCGCGCATCTCCGCGGGTTTTATTTTGCTGCAAAGTAAAGTCGCCCAATCTCCACGATCCGGCGCATAATGCGGTCTGCTGAAGCACGGCAAGTCCGCAGCGAACTCATGCGACATGCGTTTTCCGCATTCCAGAGTCCACAGGTTTGCTTCAAATACCTTTTGCCAGTTCTTTGAACTGCTACCCGTTTTTCAAGCCCGAATGCAGGAAGAGATGCCAGACGGCAGAACTTCCCCGGCATTACAGCGCCTGAAAAGATGCACGCGGGCTGCGGCGCCGCCGCATTCGATTGACGGTACGGCAATGTACCGCTTCAGCACCCTACTCATTCGTACACAAACAGACAGGTCCAATTACGTGACAAAAGAACAACTGCGCATCGAACTCGAGCGTCAGGCGCAGCGCTACCAGGATATCTATGGCGGCGAAGTTACAACTTATGCAGCCAAGACCGAGCCGGAGCGCAAACCCTGGCGCAAGAAGGCAACCCTGCAAGATCGGGTTTTCCAGGAAGAACTGCAGAAGATGGAAAAAGAAAAAGCCCGGCAGGAAGCAGACGCGCAAAGCTGATAAGCCCGACGACTTTCAATACACAGCCGGAACCGCGTGCCGGACATCGATAGCCGCTGAGTACCCGCCGCGAGTAATCAGCGGCCACCGTCACTCAGCGCTTGCCACCCAGCAGTGAGCCAAGCAGGCCGCGCACGATCTGCCGGCCGATCTGGCTGGCCGCCTGATTCAAGGCACTCTTGAGTACCCGCCCGGCGAAGTCGCCGACCGCACCGCCTTCGCGGCCGCGCTTGCCAGCGTTTGCCGGCGCAGGCTCGGGTGACGCCTCGGCGGCTTGGCGTGCCCGCGCCGTCAGCATCTCGTAGGCCGATTCGCGATCGACCGGCTGATCGTAACGGCCACGCAACGGCGAGTGCGCGATCAGCTCGGCACGCTCGGCCTCGCTCAGCACGCCCACGCGCGATTGCGGCGGCGCTACCGTGACCCGCTGCACCATCGCCGGCGTGCCCTTGGCCTCCAGACCGCCGACCAGCGCCTCGCCGATACCCAGCTCGGTGAGCACTTCAAGCGCGGAGAATTCCGGATTTTCGCGGAAACCGTCGGCCACCGAGCGCAGTGCCTTCTGCTCCTTCACCGTGAACGCCCGCAGGCCGTGCTGGACGCGCAGGCCGAGTTGGGCCAGCACATCGTCCGGCAGGTCGCCCGGCGACTGGGTGACGAAGTAGACCCCCACGCCCTTGGAGCGGATCAGCCGCACCACCTGCACCAGACGCTCTTGCAGCGCCTTGGGCGTGTCGTTGAACAGCAGGTGCGCTTCGTCGAAGAACAGCGCCAGAAGCGGACGGTCCTGATCGCCGCGTTCGGGCAGCTGCTCGAACAGTTCGGCGAGCAGCCAGAGCAGGAACGTCGCATAAACCTTGGGCGCCTCGTGCACCAGCTGGCTGGCGTCGAGCAGGTGGATGCGCCCGCGACCGTCGCGGTCCGGCTGCAGCAGGTCTTCCAGCTGCAGCGCCGGCTCACCGAACAGCGCCTCGGCGCCCTGTTGTTCGAGCGTCGCCAGGCGCCGCTGCAAAGCCTGCGACGAGGCGCCGGTGAACAGCGCACGTTCCTCACCGAGCACCTCGGGATGGTCGCGCAGGTGCCCGAGCAGCGCCTTGAGGTCCTTGAGATCGAGCAGCAGCAGACCTTCACGATCGGCCACCTTGAACGCCGCGTAGAGCGCCGCCTGCTGGCTGTCGGTCAGCTCCAGCAGGTTGCCCAGCAGCAGCGGCCCCATCTCGCTGAGCGTGGTACGCAGTGGATGGCCACTACGACCCTGCACGTCCCACAGCGTCACCGGATAGGCGCGCGGCTGGTGCCCCAGCCAGGGCATGCTGGCGATGCGCTCGGCGATCTTGCCTGTCGGCGCACCGGCTGCCCCCAGACCGCTCAGGTCGCCCTTGATATCGGCGGCGAACACCGAGACCCCCGCATCACTGAACTGCTCGGCCAGGCGTTGCAACGTCACCGTCTTGCCGGTTCCGGTGGCGCCGGCGATCAGCCCGTGGCGGTTGGCCAGGCGCAGCGGGTGGAGGCTGGGCTGGCCGTGGGCATCGGCGCCCAGTACCAGATGATCGGCGAATGCTTCCATCAAGGGGTTCTCCAAGGCGGGGAAACGCGCGCTCAGTCGAGCGCGTCGTGGTTGCGACCAGCCGGTCGCCAGGTGCCACGCGAGACATCGGCAGGTGCCTGCTCATCTGCGGCGCGCAGGCGCTCCCAGAGTTCGGCAGCGCCGGGAAAGTCGGTGCCCAGTTCGGTGCCCAGCACAGCGGGATCGTAGCGTTGCGTACAGCCACTGCCGATGATCGGCGGCGCCTCGGCCGTGGCGCGTGCGAGCGGGTCGGTCATGGCTGCTCCTCGATCAGTTGAATACCAGCGTCTTGTTGCTGTGGACCAGCACGCGGTCCTGCAAGTGATAGCGCAGGCCGCGCGATAGCACCATCTTCTCCACGTCCTTGCCCAGCCGCACCATGTCCTCGATGCTGTCGCGGTGGCTGACGCGCACCACGTCCTGCTCGATGATCGGGCCGGCGTCCAGCTCCTCGGTCACGTAATGACAGGTCGCACCGATCAGCTTCACGCCACGCAGCGACGCCTGGTGGTACGGCTTGGCACCGACGAAGGACGGCAGGAAGCTGTGGTGGATGTTGATCACGCGCTGGGCGAACTCTTCGCACAGCTCCGACGGCAGAATTTGCATGTAGCGCGCCAGCACGATGACGTCCGCCTCATGCTCGCGCACCAGTCGGGTCACTTCAGCGAATGCCTGTTCCTTGCGGGCCGGATCGACCGGCACATGGAAATAAGGAATGCCGTGCCACTCGACCATGCTGCGCAGATCGTCGTGGTTGGAAATCACGCAGGGGATGTCGCAATCCAGTTCGCCGCTGTGCCAGCGATGGAGCAGATCGGCCAGGCAGTGCGATTCGCGGCTGGCCATCAGCACCACGCGCTTGCGCCGCTCGGAGTCGGTGATGCGCCACTCCATCGAGAACTCGCGGGCAATCGGCGCGAAGGCCTGGCGGAAACCGTCCAGATCGAACGGCAGCGAGTCGGCGCGAATCTCGTGGCGCATGAAGAACCAGCCACTCTGATGATCCGAATGGTGGTTGGCTTCGGTAATCCAGCCGTTATAGGTCGCGAGGAAATTACTGACCTTGGCCACGATGCCGACGCCGTCGGGACAGGCAATAACCAGCCTGAAAGTGCGCATTAGAGATGACTCCGCTCTAAACAAAAGACGTGGCATTCTAGCCCAGCCGCCAACTGGCGCCCATCGGGACAATCGATGGAATATCAGCCGTCAGCCATGCGCCCGGCCGGATCGCTTCGCCGATTGGTAAGCGCATAGTCGTTATAACTAGCGAATCTGCCTCGGCGCGTTAAGGCAATTATCAAAGGTGCTTAGCTTTTCGCCGCACGCCTTGAGTTGTACGCATCCTTTTTATTGGCAGCAACGCGCGCCGCGAAGAATGATTTATATACAAATAAAAAATACATTTTCCACCGGCGGCTATATTTACTTGCAGATTGTGCATGACTATGATTGACGCCACTTGCGTACACCCTATCCCAAGGAAGCCATATGTCTCTCATTAGTGAATACCGCGCCACGGAAGAAGCCATCAAGGAACTTCAAGAGCGGCTGAAATCCCTCTCTGCCGATGACAAGCTGAAGAAGGAACTGGAGTTCGAAGGCAAACTGCGCGAACTCATGGGCGAATACCAGAAGTCGCTGCGCGACATCATCGCCCTGCTCGATCCGGACGCGCGCAGCACCAAGGCTCCGCGCGGTGCAGCCAAGGCGCCGACCGCCAGCAAGCGCGCACGCCGCGTCAAGCAATACAAGAACCCGAATACCGGTGAAGTTATCGAAACCAAAGGCGGCAACCACAAGACTCTGAAAGAGTGGAAAGCCAAGTGGGGCGCCGACACCGTGGAAAGCTGGGCAACTCTGCTCGACTGATTTCTCGGACGAAATAACAGAACGCCGCATCCCTTCACTGGGCTGCGGCGTTTTTGTTTTCCTGCCAAAACAGTTCAGTCGGTTATTGCATAGCGCTCGCGCAGCTGCTGGACATGGCTGCGCCACTGCTCCAGTACTTCGCTCTGCGCCGCAGTTGCCGTGGCCGCGTATTGTCGAAGCCCTTCCTCGAATTGCTGCAGGGTATTCGGCGCACCATACCGCGCCTCGATCAAGCGTTGCCGGCAGAAGCTCGCCCACTGCTCCCGCTCGGCCGCCGACAACGCTTCGGGAAAGTTGCGTGCGCGGTAGCGAAACAGCAGCTCAGCCAGACGCGGATCATCGAATGGCCAGCGGCGCGCGGCGCATTCTGCCGCCGAGAGGCTGCGCACCTGCTCGCATAACCGCCGATCACGGTCACCGAGAAAGCCATCGTAGAGTTGCTGTTCGGGATCGAGGCATTCCTCGAAGGCTTCCTGTTCGTAGATCTGTCCCAGTTTCGGCAACCACGCCTCCCGGGTTTCGCACAGCCAGCGGGCGCGCTGCAGGCACTGCGTCAGATCGAGCTGCAGACGCGCCAGATCGCCTTCGCGCAGCACGCTCAACGGCGCCAGCACCGGGCAACGATTGACGTGCACCAGCTTCAAGGGCACCGGCAGCGCCCCCGCGGCCAGCTCGTCGCGGCGGGTATACAGACGCTCGCGCAGGGTCTGCGCGCTTTCATCGCAGAGCAGCGCCGGCTCGGCCTGCAGGTCGCAGACGATCAGCGCATTGCGGTTGAGCGGATGCCAGGCCAGCGGCAGCACCACGGCCAGATAATGACGCTCGGCCGAAAAACGCCCGGACACATGCACCAGCGGCTTGAGCAGCTCGATCTGGTCCAGCACCGCCTGCTTGCGCCGCAACTGGTACAGATAGTCGTAGAGGCGCGGCTGCCGGTCGCGCAACAACCGCGCCAGCGCGATGGTGGCGCGCACATCGGACAGCGCATCGTGCGCGTGCAGGTGTTCCAGCCCGTTGGCGACCGTCAGGCGGTCGAGCTTGAGGGTCACCCGGCCGTTCTCCTGCGGCCATTCGATGCCCTCCGGACGCAACGCATAGGCGGTGCGCACCAGGTCGATCAGGTCCCAGCGGCTGTTGCCGCCCTGCCACTCACGCGCGTAGGGATCGAAGAAGTTGCGATACAGGCTGTAACGCGTCATCTCGTCGTCGAAGCGCAGGTTGTTGTAACCGGCGCCGCAGGTGCCGGGCAGCGCCAGCTCCTGATGCAGGCGCGTGATGAATTCGGCTTCGCACAGTCCGCGCTCTTGCAAGACGCCCGGCGTGATGCCCGTCACCAGGCAGGCCGCCGGGTGCGGCAGGATGTCGTCGGCGGGGCGGCAATACAGGTTCAGCGGCTCGCCTATCTCCTCCAACGCCTCGTTGGTGCGAATGCCCGCGACCTGCAGCGGCCGGTCGCGGCGCGGCGAGATGCCAGTGGTTTCGTAGTCGTACCAGTAGATGCTCGGGCTCACGCGAAGGTCCTTCTCAGTCATCGGCCGCCAGTCTAACAGTGCCACGCGCGCCACAGCCGCAGCCGGCGCGCATTGATCCGGCGGGCGATTGCCGCATAGCATCAGCCTCCGCCGCGCGCACCGAGCCCACGTCTTGCCCTCCACCCAACCATCCTCGCCGCTGGACAACCGCCATCGGGTCGAAACGCCCGAGGGCATCGACCTGCTGCTGCGGCCGGCCGGGCTGGTGCCACGCGCCCTGGCGTTCACCGTGGACCTGGCGCTGCGAGCGGCGATCCTGCTCGCGCTGTTCCTGGGTTTCGGCCTGCTGGGCAAGTTCGGCAGCGGACTGAGCGCGCTGCTGCTGTTCCTGGTGCAGTGGTGGTACATGGTGCTGTTCGAAGTGCTCAACCAGGGACGCACGCCCGGCAAGCAGTGGCTGGGCCTGCGCGTGGTGCACGACGACGGCACTCCGGTCGGCTGGGCCGCTTCGCTTACGCGCAACCTGCTGCGTTTCGTCGACATGCTGCCGTTCGGCTATTTCCTCGGCGCCCTGAGCTGCCTGGCGCACCCGGCATTCAAGCGCCTCGGCGATCTGGCCGCCGGCACGCTGGTGGTCTACGCCGAGCGCCCCAGCGCGCGCCCTGCCCTGCCGATGGTGGAAGCACAGCGGCCACCGGTCGAACTGGATCGTGACGCCCAGCGCGCGCTGCTCGATTTCGCCGAACGCCAGGCATCACTGAGCCCGGAGCGTGCCCAGGAGCTGGCCGCGCTGCTGGCCGAGCCCCTGCGCCTGCCCGCCGCGCAGGCCGTACCCGGCTTGCTCGCAATGGCCCAGGGGCTGCTGCGCGTGACGCTGAAGCAGGAAGCCTTCGAGCAGCGGCACCAGCCCGAATGGGAGCGCTTCGATGCCCGTCTGGACGCGCTCGAACGCGGCCGGTCTGCCGCCGACGAGGCCATGGACTTCCCCGCCGCCTACCGCCGGCTATGCCAGCAGCTGGCCCTGGCCGACGCGCGCGGTTACAGCAGCCCATTGCTGGAACAGCTGCGCCGGCGGGTGCTGCGCGGCCATCAGCAGCTCTATCGCCAGCGCAGTCCGCTGCTCGGCCGCCTGCTGGGCTTCGTTCTTGGCGGCTTCGCCCGCCTGACGCGCGAGGAGTGGCGCGGCGTACTCGCCGCCAGCCTGCTCTTCTACGGCAGCCTGCTGGGCATGGGCGTGCTGGTCTATGCGTTCCCCGAGCTGGCCTACAGCGTGCTGTCGGCCGAGCAGGTCGCCGAGATGGAAACCCTCTACGACCCCGACGCCAGCCGGCTCGGGCGCTTCGGCGAGCGCGGCTCGGCCGAGGACTGGATGATGTTCGGCTACTACGTGATGAACAACATCGGCATCGCCTTCCAGACCTTCGCTGGCGGTCTGCTGCTCGGCGTCGGCAGTCTGTTCTTCCTGATGTTCAACGGCCTGACCATCGGCGCGGTGGCTGGGCACCTGAGCGAGATCGGCTATCACCAGCCGTTCTGGTCGTTCGTCATCGGTCACGGCGCCTTCGAGCTCACCGCCATTACCCTGGCCGGTGCGGCGGGCCTGAAGCTCGGCGCAGCGCTGCTCGCTCCCGGTCGACTGCGCCGCGGCGAGGCACTGCGCCAGGCTGCCGAACGCGGCGTGCGGCTGGTTGCCGGCGCCACGCTGATGCTGTTGATCGCCGCGTTCATCGAAGCGTACTGGTCGTCAATGACCTATGGCCCGGCCGGCGTCAAGTACGCGGTCGGGGCCCTGCTCTGGCTGCTGGTGGCGCTCTATTTCCTCTTCGCCGGCAGGAATCGCCATGCGTCCGGCTGAAGCGAACCTGACGATCCGCCCGCGCAGCGCCTGGGAAGCGCTGGACCTGGGCACGCTGCTGGCGCGACGCCATGCCGGCGTGCTGATGCTCGCCTGGGCCGCGCTGACACTGCCGGTGTTCGGCCTGCTCAGCGCGCTGTGCTGGGAGCAGCCCAGCCTGGCGTTGCTGCTGTTCTGGTGGCTGAAACCGCTCTATGAACGCCTGCCGCTGCATATTCTCTCGCACGCGGTCTTCGGCCAGACGCCCGGCGTGCGTCAGAGTCTGCGGGCGCTGCCCGGCGCGCTGCGCCCGCAGTGGCTGGCCAGCCTGACCTGGCGCCGCTTCAGCTCGACGCGCAGCTTCGATCTGCCGGTGCTGCAGCTCGAAGGGCTCGCTGGCGCGGCCCGCCAGCACCGCCTGGCGGTGCTCGGCCAGCGCGAGCGCAGCGCGGCGCGCTGGCTCACGGTGGTCGGCATGCATCTGGAAGGCGCGCTCTGGCTCGGCCTGCTGGCGCTGCTGTATTTCTTCCTGCCGGCGCAACTGGCCTACGACAGCTGGAGCTGGGAGGATCTGCTGCGCGCGGACGATGAATGGCTGTGGCTGGAGCACCTGTCCAACCTGCTCTACGTGCTGGTGCTGATTGTCTGGGAACCGATCTACGTCGCCTGCGGCTTCAGCCTCTACCTGAATCGCCGCACCCGGCTCGAAGCCTGGGACCTGGAACTGGCCTTCCGCCGCCTGCGCGCACATCTGCTGACGGCACTGCCGGTGCTGCTGCTCGGCCTCTGCCTGCTGTCGCCGAGCACGCCCGCGTGGGCTGCTAACGACAGCGCTGCCACCCCCGCAACCGCCACCGCCCCGCTGAGCCGCGACGATGCCCGCCAGCGGGTGCGCGAGCTGCTCGATCAGCCGCCTTTCACCCAGCGCGAAACCGTCACCCGCTGGCGTTTCGCCGAATCGCCAGCCGATGCCGAGCCCGGCATCCTGGCGCGCCTGCTGGAGAATCTGCTGCGGCTCGACTCGTTCTGGCACGGTCGCGAACGCCTGACGCTGCTGATCGAGACCCTGCTGTGGGGCGCGCTGGCACTGCTGGTCGCGTTACTGCTATGGCACCGTCGCGACTGGCTGCAGGCGTTCGGTCGGCGCCTGCCGCGACGTGGCAGACGTCATCAGCCGCCGGCACAGCTGTTCGGCCTTGCCGTGACCCCGGAAAGCCTGCCGGACGACGTCGCCAGCGCGGCCGAACGGCTCTGGCCGACGCAGCCCCGCCAGGCGCTCGGCCTGCTCTATTGCGCCATGCTCAGCCGCCTGCTGCATGACCATCGGTTGCCGCTCGTGGCCGGTCACACCGAAGGCGAAGTGCTGGACGCCGTGCGCACCCTGGCGCAGCCCGAGCTGAACTCCTTCGCCGCAACCCTCACGCACCACTGGCAAGGCCTCGCCTATGGCCGGCAGATACCCGACGACGCGGCGTGGACCGCGCTGTGCGCCGGCTGGCGCCGGCTGTTCGAACGGGAGTCGCGGCCATGAAACGACGCCTGCTGATCTTGCTCGGCGTGGCGCTGGCGCTGCTGGCCGGCGCGGACCTGCTGACTGCGCTGCAGCCCTACGACGAAGTCGTCGACCGCGGCCCGGCGTCGCAGGCACGCGCCAACCCCTTTCTGGCAGCCGAACACTTCCTCGCCGATATCGGCCGCCCGGTCAGCCACAGCGAGCACCTGGCCGAGCTCGACCAGGCTCCGGCCAAGGGGCACAGCCTGCTGCTGCTCGGTGATCGCGGCCAGCTGACGCCGCGGCAGACCCAGCGCCTGCTCGATTGGGCTGCGCGCGGCGGCCACCTGCTGTTCGTCGCCGAGCGCCTATGGAACGAAGCGGACGGCAAGAGCGGCGACCTGCTGGCAGACCGCCTCAATCTGCAGCAGTACACCAGCGAGAATCGCGATACCGCGAACGCCCAGGGCGAATCGACCAGCGACGAGCAGCAGCCGCAACTGACGCGGCTGTATCTGGACAACGAAGCCAGCCCGGCCTTTCTCGCCTTCGATACCGGCTTCCACCTCTACGATGCGGACAAGCGCGCCCACGCCTGGGCCAACAGCGCCGGCGCCACGCACATGCTGCAGCTGCGTCACGGCGAGGGGCTGGTCACCGCCCTGACCGACGCCTGGATCTGGCACAACGACCGCATCGGCGAATACGACCATGCCTGGCTGCTGTGGTACCTGACTCAGGACAGCCAGGTCACCCTGGTCTACCGCGCCGATCACCCGGGGTTGCCCAGTCTGCTGCTGCGTCACTTTCCCGAGATGCTGACCGCCCTTGTGCTGCTCGTCCTGCTCAGCGCCTGGCACTTCGGCCAGCGCCACGGCCCGCTGCGAGCGCCGGCCGGTAGTGCCCGCCGTCGGCTGCAGGAGCACCTGCTGGCTTCGGCGGAGTTCATTCAGCGCCACGGCGGGCGCGCGGTGCTGCTGCAGCGCTTGCAGCAGGACATCCTGCAGCGCGCCGGCCGCCGTCATGCCGGTTTCGACCAGTTACCGGCCGCGCAGCAGCACGAGCTGCTCGGCACACTGAGCGGACTGCCGGCCGGCACCATCGAACAGGCCATGCGCCCGGCGGCGGACGCCAGCGCCATCGACTTCACCCGGCAGGTCGCCGACCTGCAAGCACTCAGGAATGCCCTATGAGCGAATCCCATGCCGACCCCATTCCCGGCGCCACCGCCAGCCCACGCCAACGTGCGAGCCAGCTGGCACAGGCGCTGCGCGAGGAATTGCGCAAGGCTCTGATCGGCCAGGACGCAGTCATAGACGGCGTGCTGACCGCCTTGATCGCAGGCGGCCACGTGTTGGTCGAAGGCGTGCCGGGCCTGGGCAAGACCCTGCTGGTGCGCGCCCTGGCCCGCTGCTTCGCCGGCGAGTTCAGCCGCATCCAGTTCACCCCGGACCTGATGCCCAGCGACGTCACCGGCCATGCGGTGTACGACCTGCAGAGCGAGCAGTTCAAGCTGCGCAAGGGGCCGGTGTTCACCAACCTGCTGCTGGCCGACGAGATCAACCGCGCCCCAGCCAAGACCCAGGCGGCCCTGCTGGAGGTGATGCAGGAACGCCAGGTGACGCTCGAAGGGCGCGCGCTGGCGGTGCCGCAGCCGTTTCTGGTGATGGCCACGCAGAACCCCATCGAGCAGGAAGGCACCTACCCGCTGCCGGAAGCGGAGCTGGACCGCTTCATGCTCATGCTGCGCATGGACTATCCCGACGCCGATGCGGAGCTGCGGCTGGTGCGCCAGGTGACCCGCTCGGCCCGCGCCGACATGCTGGACGTCAGCGCGCTGCGTCAGCAGCTCACCGCCAAGGACGTGCTGGCATTGCAGAAGATTGCCAGCGACCTGCCGCTGGACGATCAGGTGCTCGACTACGCCGTGCGCCTGGCGCGCGCCACCCGTGACTGGCCGGGGCTGGCGCTGGGTGCCGGGCCACGCGCCTCGATTGCCCTGGTGCGCGGCGCACGGGCGCGGGCGCTGCTGCGCGGTGGCGAGTTCGTCACGCCGGACGACGTCAAGGGCTGCGCGGCGGATGTGCTGCGCCACCGCGTGCGGCTGACGCCGGAGATGGATATCGAGGGGCTGTCGGTGGAACGCGTGCTGCGCCAGCTGCTCGACCAGGTCGCGGCGCCGCGCCTGTGAATCGCCCGTCTGCGACCTGCCGGGTGCGCTCGTGAACCCGTCCGTGCGTCTGCTCGCTGCTGTCGCCGTGCTGCTGATAGCGGGGCTGCCGCTGGGCGTGCTCGATGCCCTCGGCCATGCGCCGGCCAGCGCCTGGCGCTCGCTGTGGTGGGGGCTGCTGCTGGCGCTCGGCCTGCTCGCCGCCGCCGATGCGCTGCGTTTACGGCGTATTGCCACGCCGCAGGTCGAACGCCTGCTACCGGCGCGCTTGCCGCTGGGACACTGGAGCGAGGTACGCCTGCAGCTAGAGCATCGCGGCGTCGCGCCACTGCAGCTGGAAATCTTCGACCACCCGCCGGCGCAGATGGCCTTCGACCAGCTGCCGCGGCACGTTTCGCTGCGGTCCGGCGAGCGGTGCGCGTTCAGTTACCGGCTGCGTCCACTGCAGCGCGGGCAATTCACCTTCGCCCACTGCGAGATCCGTCTGCAGTCGCCGCTCGGCCTGTGGCGCGGCCGGCGCCTGCTGGAACTGCCCGGCGGCACCCGCGTCTACCCCGACTTCGTGCAGCTGCACGGCGCCGGCCTGCAGGGCGTCGATCACTGGCTGAGCCGGCTCGGCGTGCGCCAGCAGCCACGCCGCGGCCTCGGCCTGGAGTTCCATCAGCTGCGCGAATTCCGCGACGGCGACAGCCTGCGGCAGATCGACTGGAAAGCCACCGCGCGCATGCGCACGCCCATTGCGCGCGAATATCAGGACGAGCGCGACCAGCAGATCATCCTGCTGCTCGACTGTGGTCGGCGTATGCGCAGCCAGGACGACGAACTGGCGCATTTCGACCATGCGCTCAATGCCAGCCTGCTGCTGGCCTATGCCGCGCTGCGCGAGGGCGACGCGGTCGGGCTGCAGACCTTCGCCAGCGATATGCCACGGCGTGTCGCCCCGGCCAAGGGCCAGGCCCAGCTCAGCCAGCTGCTCGATAGCGTCTACGATCTGCAATGCACCCTGCAGCCGGCCGACTTCGCCGCTGCGGCCGATCAGGTGCTCGCGCACCAGCGGCGGCGCGCGCTGGTGATCGTGCTGAGCAACCTGCGCGACGAGGATGACGACGAACTGCTAACCGCCATGCAGCGCTTGGCGCGTCGGCATCGGGTGCTGCTGGTCAGCCTGCGCGAGGACGTCCTCGACCGCGTGCGTCAGCAGCCGGTGACCAACCTCGACGACGCCCTCGGCTACTGCGCAACGCTGGCGCATCTGGAACGGCGCGAGGCCCTGTCTTGGCGCCTGATCGCGCACGGCCTGCACGTGCTGGACGCACGTCCGCGCGAGGTGGCGCCGGAGCTGGTCGGCCGTTACCTGGCCTGGAAACGCGCCGGCGTGCTCTGAACCGCGCCGTCAGCGCCCGCAGCAGCAGTCGTGATCGGGCGAGCGATCAGCCGCGAAGGGCGGCGGCTGGATCAGCGGCGCATGCGGGCTCGGCTGGAAGCTGAAGTAATGATGCAGCGCGGCGATCATCTCCATGATCTCGGCCGGCGGCGTGATCAGCTCGAAGCCGGTGTCGTAGCTGCCGGGGGTAACGTCCTCGCGCGACCACAGGCTGATGGCGCTGAAATCCACGAAGCGCAGCTGACCGACCTGTCCGGGAATCTTCAGGCGCATGTCGAAACGTTCCTGCAGCATCATCGGGTAGCGGCTGATCAGCATCAGGCCACCCTCGGAGAGGTTGCCAATGAAGCCCAGCGGCTTGTCGGTATGGCGATTGAACACGTTCAGGTAGTACGGCAGCTGGTGCCGCTGGATGCGACGCTGATTCGAGATATTCATGGTTCGAGCCTGCCTGTGCGCACGCCCCTGCCACTGCTTCCAGTTCGCTCAGTCACATCGTTCGCGAATACGGCTGGCCAGTTGCTGCCGGGCTTTCTCAATGTCGTTTTCACTGTAGTAGACGCGCTCACCCGTTGCATCGGTACGAAAGTAACGCCCGCCACGCTGCAGCACCTCTAGCTCCTCACGCAGCCCCTGACATTCACGCTCGCGCTGCGCCCGCTGCTGTCCGGCCCGCTCGCCGGCGACCTGGCGTTCTTCGCGCCGCGCCTCGAAAAACTTCTCGCTGCGCTGTTCGCGCTGTCGCGTCGCCTCGTCGCGCTCGACCACCTGCGGTCGCACGTCGACCCGCTCGGCGCCCGTCGCCGGTCGCTGACCGAAGTGCACCTGGCCCTGAGCGTCGGTCCAGCGGTAGATCTCGGCCGTCGCCAGCACGGGCGCCAGGGCCAGTAGCAATAAAGGCACGCGCATCATTCCCTCCGTGGATGAGCTGTTCGCGATGCGCCTCAGGGTCGGACTGGATGGCTGATCGCGGGTTCGGCGGGCTCATAGTGCCCGAGCTGGCGCAGCGTCTCCAGTCGCGCAGCGGCGCGGTAGGCGTATTCGCTGGCCGGGTAGCGCACGCGGATGAAGCGGTAGGTCTGCGCTGCATCGACGTACAGCCCCTGACGCTCCAGGCACTGGCCGCGCAGCAGGGAGATTTCCGGCTGCACCTCGCCACGTCCGCGCGTGCGGCGCTCGGCCTGCGACAGGGCGAGCATGGCGCCCCCGCAGTCGCCAGCCTCGTAACGGCTGTAGGCCTCGTTGAGCTGGCGGTCGACGGCGTGCTGGCTGCTGCAGCCAACGGTGAACAGGGTCAGACAGGCAATGATCAGGGTACGCATGGATGGCTCCTCCGGAGCCGGCTTATCGACCGCGGGGCGAAAAACTGCAGGCCGTCCGGCGGCCTTTCGCGCGGGTAAAAGAGTAGTGCCGCATAACGATGACTACAGCGAACGAGCATAGTAGCCTCGCGGCCAGACTGAAAAAGGAGCCATCGAATGACACCGCGTCGTACCAAGATTGTCGCCACCCTGGGCCCGGCAAGCAGCTCGCCCGAAGTCCTGGAAAAGATGATCCTCGCCGGGCTGGACGTCGCCCGCCTGAACTTCTCCCACGGCTCGCCCGATGAGCATCGCGCCCGTGCCGAACTGGTGCGCACCATCGCCGCCCGCCACGGCCGCTTCGTCGCGCTGCTGGGCGATCTGCAAGGCCCGAAGATCCGCATTGCCAAATTCGCCAACAAACGCATCGAGCTGAAAGAAGGCGACCGCTTCCGCTTCTCCGTCACCCACCCGCGTGATGCCGGCACCCAGGAAGTGGTCGGCATCGACTACCCGGATCTGGTCAAGGATTGCAGCGTCGGTGACGAATTGCTGCTCGACGACGGCCGCGTGGTCATGCGCGTCGATGCCGCCACCGCCGACGAATTGCACTGCACCGTGCTGATCGGCGGTCCGCTGTCGGACAACAAGGGCATCAACCGCCGTGGTGGCGGCCTCACCGCACCGGCGCTGACCGCCAAGGACAAGGCCGACATCAAACTGGCTGCCGACCTCGAACTCGACTACCTGGCCGTGTCCTTCCCGCGCGACGCTGCCGACATGGACCTGGCCCGCCGCCTGCGCGACGAGGCTGGCTCCAGCGCCTGGCTGATCGCCAAGATCGAACGCGCCGAAGCGGTCGCCGACGATGAAGCCCTGGACGGCCTGATCCGCGCCAGCGACGGCGTGATGGTCGCGCGTGGCGACCTGGGCGTGGAAATCGGTGACGCCGAGCTGGTCGGCATTCAGAAAAAGATCATTCTGCACGCGCGGCGCAACAACAAGGTGGTGATCACCGCCACCCAGATGATGGAGTCGATGATCCACAACCCGATGCCGACCCGCGCCGAAGTGTCCGACGTGGCCAACGCCGTGCTCGACTACACCGACGCGGTGATGCTCTCGGCCGAGAGCGCTGCCGGCGAGTATCCGGTGGAAGCGATCAAAGCCATGGCGCGCGTGTGCTGCGGCGCCGAGAAGCATCCGACCAGTACCAAGTCCGGTCACCGTCTGGGGCAGACCTTCAGCCGCTGCGACGAGAGCACGGCGCTGGCGGCGATGTACACCGCCAACCACTTCCCGGGCGTCAAGGCCATCATCAGCCTGACCGAAAGCGGCTACACCCCGCTGATCATGTCGCGCATCCGCTCGGCGGTGCCGATCTTCGCCTTCTCGCCGCACCGCGAAACCCAGGCCCGCGTGGCGCTGTTCCGTGGCGTGCAGACGATCCCCTTCGATCCGGCCGTGCTGCCGGCCGACAAGGTCAGCCAGATGGCGGTCGAGGAGCTGCTCAAGCGCAACATGGTGCAGCCCGGCGACTGGGTGATCCTGACCAAGGGCGACAGCTACCACGACAGCACCGGCGGCACCAACACGCTGAAGATCCTTCAGGTCGGCGCTCCGCTGAACTGATCGACCACGCGAGCCGGCCCGCCGGCTCGCGCCTTCCCTTGCAACGCATGGCCGCTGCCCATCGCAGTTCGGCCGGGCGTTCAGCCCCCGCTCAATCCCCCGCTCACGTTCCGCTCGATGAAGGTGTCGCTGAACACCTGTCCACGCGGCAGGCCGGCCAGAAACAGCCGTCGGCAGCACGCGGCAACGAAATCGGCATGACCGCAGACCAGCGCAATCTCCTGTCGCGACGCGATTCGCAGTGTCTGATCGTTCCACGGCTGATCCGCGTCGAGCCACTGCACGTCGAGATCATGCTGCTGCGCGAGCTGCAGCAGCGGTTCGGCCAGGTAGGAGGTGCCGTGCGTGCGATGCAGCAGGCGGATCGGCCCGGCATGGCCCTGGCGCAGCGCCTCGCGCAGCACCGCCCAGAGCGGCGCCAGGCCCGTACCGCTGGCAAGCAACAACAGCGGGCGCTCCGCCCAGTCCGGGTCGTAATGCAACGCACCACCGTGCAGCTGCCCCAGCCGCAGGCCATCGCCAGGGCGCAAGCGGCGCGCCGCCTCGCTGAAGGCACCCGGGCGGTGACAGTCGAGGTGGAATTCCAGCCAACGATCGTCGTCCGGCAGGCTCGCCAGCGAGTAGGGGCGGGCAATGCCGTCCGGCGTCCACAGCAGCGCATGCTGGCCGGCGCGGTAGCGCAGCGGTCGTTCGGGCAACAGGCGCAGGCGCAGCACGTCGCGCCGCAGCCAGTCGACCGCCTGCACCTGCGCCGCCAGGCCATCGCGGACGGGATCGAACAGCTCCACCTGCAGATCGCCATCGATCCGGCACTGGCAGGCCAATCGCCAGCCCTGCTCGCGCTGCGTGGCCGGCAGCGCCTCGGGACGCTCATCGAGCGGTTCGCCACCGCGGCAGCGCACCATGCAGGCCTGGCAGCTGCCCGCCCGGCAGCTGTAAGGCACGCGCAGTCCAGCCGCATTCAGCGCATCGAGCAGATTGCTGCCGGTCGCCACCGTCCAGCGCCGACCGGCACACGCCAGCTCAGGCATTGTCGGAGGTCCAGGCCGCCTCGCAGCGGTTGCGCCCGCCGCGCTTGGCGCGATACAGCGCCTCGTCGGCGCGCTGCAGGGAGGCATCGAGATCGTCGCCGGCGTTCAGGAGCGTCAGCCCGACCGACAGACTCAGCTGCCCCACCGGGATGCCCGGGTCCACCGGCTGGGCGTTGGCGAACGCCTCGCGCAAGCGTTCGCAGCAGATGCCGAACTGTTCGGCGTCGGTATCCGGCAGCAACAGCACGAATTCCTCGCCGCCGTAGCGGGCCAGCACGTCGCCGTCGCGCAGGCAGGCCCGCGCAATCGCCGCAAAGGTCTGCAGCACCCGGTCGCCTGCGGCATGACCGTGCACATCGTTGATCCGCTTGAAATGATCGAGATCGATCAGCGCCAGGCCGATCTGATGCCCCTTGCGCAGCCGCGCCAGCTCACCTTCGGCGATGCGCAGGAAACGCCGGCGGTTGTAGAGGCCGGTCAGCTCGTCCGTGGACGCCAGATCCTCGAGCTGGCGCAACATGCCGCGCAATGTGTCCTGGTGGACCTGCAGGGCAAAGCGGCGCTGGCGCATGCGCTGACGCAGCTGGTAGACGTAGTTGACGAACAGGCACATCCACACCAGCGTCACCAGCAGTACGGACGCCTCGAGCAGGAACGCCGCCGGCTCGGCGAGGCGCCCCAGGTGGAAGTCCAGCAGGGTGAGCCCGACGAAGCTGAGAAACGCCAGCACGGCATAGCGGATGAAGATTCTCGGCGGCAAAAACACCGCGAACATCAGCACCAGCAGGTAAAGCACCAGCAGCGAACCGCGAGCGCTACCCAGGTTGAACAGCAGGCAGGTCAGCCACAGCAGCGCCACCAGCACCTGCGGCTGGGTCAGGCTCGGGTCCCGGAAGCGCTGGTTGAAGCCGCTCCAGAACAGCGCGAGGAACACCAGCTGGCTGAGCACGATGAGCAGCGAGCTGCCCAGCGCGACGGAGACCGGCGCGGTATAGAAACCCGCCGCAACCGACACCCAGGTCAGCAGCAACGCCAGCCCGTAGGTCAGCGCCGCCAGCGCGAACCGTTTCATTACCAACTGCTGCAACGCCTGCTGATCAAGCTCGACACGCGCACTCATAGGGATCCATCCCGCCGTGGCAATGGGTCGCACTCTACGCGAGCAAATTTCAAAAACCTAGCCAACATCCCTTCGCTCCCGGTCCATCCGTGTACCCGCCAGCCCGACGCGTTATACTGCCGCGCCTTTTTCACTCGGCACGCCGGCTGCCACGCTCGACGCGCCGAATCCCCGCCCCGTCAAGAGGACGCGCTGCATGACCGTGATCAAGCAAGACGACCTGATTCAAAGCGTCGCCGACGCTTTGCAGTTCATTTCTTACTACCACCCCGTCGACTTCATCCAGGCGATGCACGAAGCCTACCTGCGTGAAGAATCGCCGGCCGCGCGCGACTCGATGGCGCAGATTCTGATCAACTCGCGCATGTGCGCCACCGGTCACCGGCCGATCTGCCAGGACACCGGCATCGTCACCGTGTTCGTCCGCGTCGGCATGGACGTGCGCTGGGACGGCGCCACCATGAGCCTGGACGACATGATCAACGAGGGCGTGCGCCGCGCCTACAACCTGCCGGAAAACGTGCTGCGTGCTTCGATCCTGGCCGACCCGGCTGGTTCCCGCAAGAACACTAAGGACAATACCCCGGCCGTCATCCACTACTCCATCGTTCCCGGCGACAAGGTGGAAGTGGACGTCGCGGCCAAGGGCGGCGGTTCCGAGAACAAATCGAAGATGGCCATGCTCAACCCGTCCGACTCGATCGTCGACTGGGTGCTGAAGACCGTGCCGGAAATGGGCGCCGGCTGGTGCCCGCCGGGCATGCTCGGCATCGGCATCGGCGGTACCGCCGAGAAGGCCGCGGTGATGGCCAAGGAAGTCCTCATGGACCCGATCGACATCCACGAGCTGAAGGCCCGCGGCCCGCAGAACCGTATCGAGGAGCTGCGCCTGGAGCTGTTCGAGAAGGTCAACCAGCTGGGTATCGGCGCCCAGGGCCTCGGCGGCCTGACCACCGTACTCGACGTCAAGATCATGGATTACCCGACCCACGCCGCCTCGCTGCCGGTGTGCATGATCCCCAACTGCGCCGCCACCCGCCACGCGCACTTCGTGCTCGACGGCTCCGGCCCGGCCAGCCTGGAAGCGCCGTCGCTGGACGCCTACCCGGAAATCGTCTGGGAAGCCGGTCCGAGTGCACGCCGCGTCAACCTCGACACCATCACCCCGGAAGAAGTGCAGAGCTGGAAGCCGGGTGAAACCATCCTGCTCAACGGCAAGATGCTCACCGGCCGCGACGCCGCGCACAAGCGCATGGTCGACATGCTGAACAAGGGCGAAGAGCTGCCAGTGGACCTCAAGGGCCGCTTCATCTACTACGTCGGCCCGGTCGATCCGGTCGGTGACGAAGTGGTTGGCCCGGCTGGCCCGACCACTGCCACGCGCATGGACAAGTTCACCCGTCAGATCCTCGAAAGCACCGGCCTGCTGGGCATGATCGGCAAGTCCGAGCGCGGCCCGATCGCCATCGAGGCAATCAAGGACAACAAGGCCGTGTACCTGATGGCCGTCGGCGGCGCCGCCTACCTGGTCGCCCAGGCGATCAAGAAGTCCAAGGTGCTGGCCTTCGCCGAACTGGGCATGGAAGCGATCTACGAGTTCGAGGTGAAGGACATGCCGGTTACCGTGGCCGTCGACACCAAGGGCGAGTCGGTGCACATCACCGGCCCGGCGATCTGGAAGCAGAAGATCGCCGACAGCCTGGCGGTGGAAGTGCAGTAAGCGCCTCAGCGGAAACGAAAAGCCCGGCCTAGTGCCGGGCTTTTTGCTTTCACATCGCGCGGATCAGCCGCGGCGGCGCAGCTGCACGAACAGCGCTTCGACCTTCTGCCGCGCCCACGGAGTGCGGCGCAGGAACGTCAGGCTCGACTTGATGCTCGGCTCGCTCTTGAAGCAGCGGATATCGACGCGCTGCGCCAGCCCTTCCCAGCCGTAGTGCGCCTGCAGTTCGACCAGCATCGCCTCGAGGGTGACGCCGTGCAGTGGATTGTTTGGGGCGCTGCTCACCTGCGGTTCTCCTTGTTGGTGACGAAAGCCTGGCCACCGCTGGGCGGCGGCCCGGCATGCTACAGGGTTATCTCGGTGCCGAGCAGCTTGAGGAAGCCCGCCAGCCACGCCGGATGCGCCGGCCAGGCGGGCGCACTGACGAGATTGCCTTGCGTGTGCGCCTGATCCACCGGGATGTCGACGTATTCGCCACCGGCCAACTTCACTTCCGGCGCGCAGGCCGGATAGGCGCTGCAGGCGCGGCCCTTGAGCACGCCGGCGGCGGCCAGCAGCTGCGCGCCGTGGCAAACCGCGGCAATCGGCTTGTTCGCCGCATCGAAGGCGCGCACCAGCGCCAACACCTGCTCGTTCAGGCGCAGGTACTCCGGCGCGCGGCCACCGGGAATCACCAGCGCGTCGTAGTCCTCGGCGCGCACGGCGGCGAAGTCGAAGTTCAGCGCAAAGTTGTGGCCGGGTTTCTCGCTGTAGGTCTGGTCGCCCTCGAAATCGTGAATGGCGGTGCGCACAGTTTGGCCGGCCTGCTTGTCCGGGCACACCGCGTGCACACGGTGGCCGACCATCTGCAGCGCCTGGAACGGCACCATCGTCTCGTAGTCTTCGGCATAGTCGCCGACCAGCATCAGGATGTTCTTCGCTGCCATTGGATCGTCCTCTTTTCCAGATAGGGAGCTGCGCTCCGGTGCAGGGCGGCCATCGGCTGATCAGCCGCCGCGGTTGAAGATGTTGACCAGCAGGCGATCCAGCCAACCCCACATGCGCTGATACAGACGCATGTGCAGCGGTCGGGCATACCAGCTGCGCAGATCGATTTCCTGGCTCTGCTGGAAGTCGCGCTCGAAGCTCTGCACGACCTGCTCGGTGAGTGACGGATCGATTGCTTCCAGGTTCGCCTCCAGGTTCCAGCGCAGGTTCCAGTGATCGAAATTGCACGAACCGACGCTGACCCAGTCGTCCACCAGCACCATCTTCAGGTGCGAGAAGTGTGGCTGGTATTCATGGATGCGCACGCCGGCGCGCAGCAATCGCGGGTAGAACCGCTGTCCGGCATAGCGCACCGGCGGATGATCGGTGTTGCGGCTGGTCAGCAGCAGGCGCACCTCCACCCCGCGCCGGGCCGCGTAGATCAGCGCGCGGCGCACCTTGCCGGTAGGCAGGAAATACGGGGTAGCCAGCCAGATGCGCGTCTGCGCGCGCCGCAGGTTGTGCAACAGGCTGTGCAGGATGTCGGTGTGCTGGCGTGCCGCCGCATAGGCCACCCGACCGAGACCCGAGCCGGTCGGCAGCAGCGGAATCCGCGGGATCTTGCGCGGCAGCGGCAGCTGCCAGATGCGTCGACGCTGGCAGTTCACCCACTGCGCATCGAACAGCGTCTGCCAGTCCTGCAGCAGCGGCCCGCTCATCTCGACCATCACCTCGTGCCAATGCTCGTCCGGGCGCTGCGGGTTCCAGAACTGATCGGTCGCACCTGCCCCGCCGACGAAACCGATGCAACCGTCGACCAGCAACAGCTTGCGGTGGTCGCGGTGCAGGTTGCGGAACTTCAAGCGCAGCGCCAGCGGGTTGTACAGCCGCAGCTCAACGCCCGCCGCGGCGAGGCGGTCGCGGCTCGTCTGGCCCATCTTTAGGCAGCCGAAGCCGTCGAACAGACAGCGTACCCGCACGCCTCGCGCCGCCGCGGCCAGTAGCACCTCCAGCAGACGCTCCAGGCAGCCGCCGTCCTCGACCAGATAGAGCTCCAGATCCACCCGCCGCTCGGCTCGGGCGATGGCCTCGAGCATCGCCGGAAAGAACTGCGGGCCGTCGATCAGCAGGCGAAAACGATTGGCCTTGCGCCAGGGAAATACCGCACCGGCCAGCATCATCGACGACCAGTCTCGGTGGGTATGCCGGCAAGGGCAGGCAAACGAAGCAGTGACATGAAATCCCTTTTCCGATGGAGTCGCCGCGAGGACGGCCATGGCGGTGTGACTGAGGCCGGGGCAGCTTAACCAGTCCGCCGGTCCCGGCAAAGAGCTGCCACCGGCCCAGCACGCGCGCTGGCGAGTCGTCCGGCAGATATCGCCGCCCGTCTATATAGGCGCGCCGCCGCGAGTCGAGTTCCCCTGAATTTCTTCCTCCGTGCCCGCCTGCCCGAGCCGCAGCCAGGCCTTGCGTAGTCGTTCGGCCTGCGCGGCACGCGCCAGTCCGAGCACACCGCGATCGCGCAGCCACATCGCCGACCATTCGCCGGGCGTCGCCGCCAGGGCGCCTTCGAGTTCCGCCTGCAGCGCCGCAAACTGCTCGCTCAACGCCGCCAGCAGCACGTGCGTGGCGGCAGCCTCGACCGGCTGGCGCGCGACTTCCGCCGCGCCGGCCAGCAACCCGACCAGGCGCAGCAGCAGCGCCTGCGACCAGCGATGCTCCAGCGCCACGCCGTACAGCCAGCCGAGCAGCGCGACCAGCACGTAGAGGTCCTCGTGCGTGCGAAAGGGTTTGACGTAGTCGGCCCAGCCGTCGCCCGGCAAACGCTCGCCGATGGCCTCGACCAGCACCAGCCGCCCATGCGCGATATCCGGCAGCAGCGGCAGCGGTGCGCCGGCTTCGAGCACCACCCCGCCAGCGTCGGCCGCGAGCACGTACATGCCCAGCCGCGGCGCGTCGCCGATGCGTTCTTCGCGGGCCGGCACCAGCAGCCAGGCGGCAGCATCGCCGGCGGTGACGAAATCCTTGCGGCCGTCCAGACGGCCGTCGCGCAGGCGGGTGGTCATGTCGGCCGGGCGCAACCGCCGGTTTTCCGTGGCGCAGAGTGCGCCGAGCCCCGCCGGTGCGTCCGCCCACAGTGCCCGCAACGCCTGCTGGTAGCCGGCGAGAAAGGCCAGCCCCGGCGTCGCCGCCAACCGGCCACCCAGCAGCGCACCGGCGAAGGGTGCGGCGCCGGCCGTGCGCTGCTGCACCGCGGCGTACCAGTCGTCCAGACACCCGTCTCCCGGCAGCCGCGCCAGCGGCCCCAGCCATTCATGCCAAGCCATATTGCCTCCCGAACCGCCCGCTACGGGCGTCACCCAACCATCACCGATCCGTCACAGGCGTGACACGCCAGCTACCTAGCCTGACCCGGCCATCAGATCGACCGAGCGCAACCATAACAACCAGGCGCCGCCGATTACCAACCCGCCACAGCCGGGCGGAACAGGAGTAGACAGCATGAACGCCATCGCTCACCCCCGCAGCACCCGTCAACTGCAGGCCGAACGCCTGGTCGGCACCGCCGCCCTGCGCGAAGCCCAGGCGCTGCGCTACCGCGTGTTCAGCAGCGAGTTCGACGCTCGCCTGCAAGGCGCCGAGTTCGGTCTGGACATCGATGACTACGATGCGCATTGCAGCCACATCGGCGTGCGCGATCTGTCCAGCGGCGCGCTGGTTGCCACCACGCGCCTGCTCGATCACCTCACTGCGCGGCGCATCGGCCATTTCTACAGCGAGCAGGAGTTCAGCCTGCACGGGCTGGCGACGTTGGACGAGCCGGTGCTGGAGATCGGCCGCACCTGCGTCGATCCCGCCTATCGCAACGGCGCAACCATCGCCGTGCTCTGGGGCGAGCTGGCCGAGGTGCTCAAGCAGGGCGGCTACCGCTACCTGATGGGCTGCGCCAGCATCTCCATGCGCGATGGCGGCGTGCAGGCGCAGGCGATCATGCAGCGCTTGCGCGAAGGCCATCTGAGCACCGAACTGCTGCGCGCCGAACCGAAGACACCGCTGCCGCCGCTGGAGCTGGCGGCGAACGTCACCGCGCAGCTGCCGCCGCTGCTCAAGGCCTACATGCGCCTGGGCGCAAAGATCTGCGGCGAGCCGTGCTGGGACGCGGACTTCCAGGTCGCCGACGTGTTCATCCTGCTCAAGCGCGACGAACTCTGCCCGCGTTACGCGCGGCACTTCAAGGCGGCGGTGTGATGCGGCGGCTGCGCCGCCACCTGCGATTGGCACGGATCGCCACGGTGTTGCTGGCGGGCCTCGTGCTTGCCAGCGCCATCGAGCTGGGCCGGCGGATCGGCGTGCAGACCTCGATGGCGCGCAAGCAGCGCCTGACCTGCTGGTTCCTCGTCCGTCTGGCGCGAGCACTGCCGCTGCGCGTGCGGATCATCGGCGACCGGCCGCGCGAGCCGATGCTGTGGGTCGCCAACCACATTTCCTGGAGCGACATCCCGCTGCTCGGCGCCCTGCTGCCGATCTCCTTCCTGGCCAAGGCTGAGGTGCGCCAGTGGCCGGTGCTGGGCTGGCTGGCGCAGCAGGTCGGCACGCTGTTCATCCGTCGTGGCGCCGGCGATGCGGGACGGGTCAGCCGCGAACTGGCTGGCCACCTGCACCACGGCCGGCATCTGCTGATATTCCCGGAAGGCACCTCGACCGATGGCAGCACGCTGCGCACCTTCCATTCGCGGCTGTTCGCCTGCGCGGTGGAATCCGGCTGTCCGGTTCAGCCTGTTGCGATTCGCTATCTGCGTGACGGCCAGGCCGATCCGCTGGCGCCGTTCATCGGTGACGACGAGCTGCCCGCGCACCTGCTGCGCCTGCTCGACGCCGAGGTGGCGCAGGTGGAAATCCATCTGCTGCCGCCAATTTCCAGCCACGACCGCAGCCCGCGCGAACTGGCACGCCAGGCTCAGGAGGCGATCGCCCTGACGTTGTTCGGCGACACCCCGCAACTGCAGCGAGCAGCCTAGCGCCGGCGGCCGGCAACTGGTTAAGCTCGGCCGATGAACTACCTCGCACACCTGCACCTGGGCGGTGCCCAGCCGGCCGAACTGCTCGGCAGCCTCTACGGCGACTTCGTCAAGGGACCGCTGCAGGGCCGCTGGCCGGCGCAGATCGAAGCCGGCATCCGCCTGCACCGACAGATCGACGCCTTCACCGACAGCCATCCGCTGGTGCTGCAGGCCAAGGCGCGCTTCCCGGCCGCGCGGCGGCGCTACGCCGGCATCCTGCTGGACCTGTTCTTCGATCACTGCCTGGCGGCCAACTGGCCGGACTATTCCAGCGAGCCGCTGGAGCAGTTCACCCTGCGTGTCTACCGCGTGCTGCAGAACGAGCCGCAGCTGCCCGGTAAGCTGGCGCTGATCGCACCGCGCATGGCGGCGCAGGACTGGCTGGGCAGCTACCGTGAGTTCGCCGTGCTGGAGCAGGTGCTGGCGGGCATGAGCCGCAGGCTCAGTCGCCCGGAAGGCCTCGCCGGCGGCCTGGAGGAACTGCAGCAGCTGTACGCGCCGCTGCAGGATGACTTTCGCGCCTTCTATCCGCAGCTGTGCGCCTTCGCCCGCCGCGCAGCGGGCTGAGCGCCGGTCTCAGCCGCGCAGGATTTCGGCGAAGCGCGCCAGCCAGGGCTCGGCGTCGACTTCCGGCGTGACCGTCTCGCTGCCATCGATCCGCAGCATTTCCTGCACCTCCCGCACGCCAAGCTCGGCGAACAGCTCGCGCACCAGCTCGCCGCCGCCGCAGAACGTATCGCCATAGCTGGCGTCACCCAGGGCGATCACCCCGCCGGGCAACCCGTGCCAGGCCGGAAACTGTTCACGGATGGCCGAATACAGCGGCACGAAGCTGTCCGGCAGCTCACCCATGCCAGTAGTGGAGGTCACCACCAGCAGCGCCTCCGGCGCGAACTCCAGCACCTGTGGCAATTGCGCGCGCGGGTCGTGCCAGGCATCGAAACCGGCGGCCTTGAGCTGGCGCTCGGCATGACGAGCGACGTCCTCGGCGCTGCCGTAAACGCTGCCGGAAAGGATGGCGACTTTCATGAGGGAATCTCCGCAAATTGAAGCCGGCCATTATGCCGCAAGGCGCTCGCCTGTCGGACATCCCGGGCAGCGAATCGCCAAAATCCGACAACCGTACTGAACTACTCTTGGAAATCACGATCACAGCGCGCAACAAACCGCCCGGCACGGATCGCCGTGCCGCGGTCGTCGGCGCCCGCCGCGCCGACTCCTCGAGGAAGTGACATGGCCGAACGGACAGTCCTGACCAGCGATGAGCTGGCCTTCATCAACAAGCTCATGCATCGCGCGGCCAACGGCCATGGCGAGCGCACTGCCGGCTTTCGCCTCGACGGCGGAGCGCAGTCCAACGAACTGCTGCTGGCGCTGGCGACCCATGCAGAGCTTTCGCTCGAAGCGAAAACCGCCGAGTTCCGCATGAGCTTCCCGGTGCAGATCAAGGAGGACGAGTTT
The DNA here is from genome assembly GCF_024448505.1 of Stutzerimonas degradans. GTDB lineage: Bacteria > Pseudomonadota > Gammaproteobacteria > Pseudomonadales > Pseudomonadaceae > Stutzerimonas > Stutzerimonas degradans. Next base: position 357,242 of record NZ_JAMOHV010000003.1, on the reverse strand, counting down.
CACAGCCTGCATCTGCATCTGGCGCCGCCGGTCATCTTCGAGCGCGGCCCGATCAACCGGGCCTGGCGCCTGCACCTCGAACAACCGCTGGCGCTGCTCAAGCGCGACGGCGAGGCGAGTCCGCTGCGCGTTTGCGAGCTGTCCTCGCACGGGTTGCTGGTCAAGGCCGGCAGCGGGCGCAAACCACCCAAGCACTTCCACCTGTGTCTGGCACTGCCCGACGACGTGCCGCTGGAAGTCGAGGCGCACCGGGTGCGCGAGGTCGACGACGGCCTGGCGGCCTACGAGGTGGAGTTCAACGGCGAACAGGATGCCGAACGTATCCGCAGCTTCCTCTACCGCCAGCATCGACGCCTGCATCCCGAGTCGTCCGCCGATCTGGTGTAAGCTGGCCGGCCAGCGCTGCGCACCGGCATTACGGCAGCGCCTGACCGACCGAGGCGCCCGATGAGCCAATCCCCGCTTCCCATCCTGATCACCGGCGCCGGCCAGCGAATCGGCCTGCATTGCGCCGAGCGTCTGCTCGACGACGGCCATCCCGTCATCATCAGCTACCGCCGCGAACGTGAAGGCGTGGCCCATCTGCGCAGCCGCGGGGCGATCACGCTGGCGGCCGATTTCGCCGATGCGACCGGCATTCTGACCTTCATCGAAACGCTCAAGGCGCACACCGACGGCCTGCGTGCCATCGTGCACAACGCTTCCGAATGGCACAGCGAAACGCCCGGCCAGGAAGCCGAGCTGTTCCAGCGCATGTTCAGCGTGCACATGCTCGCGCCATACCTGATCAACCTGCACGGCGCCGCGCTGCTACGTCACGGCGGCGCCGCGGACATCGTGCACATCGGCGACGACGTCACCCGCCGCGGCAGCAGCAAGCACATCGCCTACGCGGCCAGCAAGGCCGGCCTGGACAATCTCACGCTGTCGTTCGCCGCCAGCCTGGCGCCGCAGATCAAGGTCAACGGCATCGCTCCGGCGCTGATCCAGTTCAATCCCGACGATGACGAGGCCTACCGGCGCAAGGCCCTGGCCAAATCGGCGCTGGGCATCGAGCCCGGCGCCGAGGTGATCTACCAGAGTCTGCGCTATCTGCTCGACAATCCCTACGTCACCGGCACCATCCTCACGGTGAACGGCGGCCGCCACCTGATCTGACCCGCCCACAAGGAGGCCCCATGCCCAGACTGGAACCCTCGATGGCACGCATCCGCGTCAAAGACCTGCGCCTGCGCACGTTCATCGGCATCAAGGAAGAGGAGATCCTCAACAAGCAGGACGTGCTGATCAACCTGACCATGCTCTACCCCGCCGCCGATGCGGTGCGTGACAACGTCATCGACCACGCGCTGAACTACCGCACCATCACCAAGGCGATCATCCGTCACGTCGAGGACAACCGCTTCGCCCTGCTGGAACGCCTCACCCAGGAAATCCTCGACCTGATCATGCAGCACCCGCAGGTGCGCTATGCCGAGGTGGAAGTCGACAAGCCCCACGCGCTGCGCTTCGCCGAGTCCGTCTCGATCACCCTCGCCGCGCACCGCGACTGAAGCGCGACGGCTCAGCGCCTCGCGTAGCCGGCACTGGCGAGGCTGGTCGCTGCCCAACACCGAGGTTATGATCCGGCCCACCTCAGCCAACGCCGAGAAGCAGACATGAACGAGCAAGAACGCACCGAACTGGAAGCCGCCGCCTTCCGCCGCCTGGTCCAGCACCTGCGCAGCCGCCCGGACGTGCAGAACATCGACCTGATGAACCTCGCCGGCTTCTGCCGCAATTGCCTGTCCAAGTGGTACAAGACCGCCGCCGACGACCTCGACGTCGCCGTCAGCGTCGACGAGGCGCGCGAAGAGGTGTACGGCATGCCCTACGCCGAATGGAAGAAGCGCTACCAGAAGGAAGCGACGTCCGAGCAACAGGCCGCCTTCGACAAGGGCCAGAAGCCATGAGCAGCCTCAAGGACTTTCGCGCCAGCCTGCGCAACCGCAACCACCCGTTCAGCGCCACGCTGGCGTTCATCGCTGAGCACTACGACTACCAGCCGAGCCGCTTCATCAACGGTGGCGTGGAAAACGCCGCGGGGGAGAACGAGGGTTCCTGCAAGACGCTGGGCCTCGCGCTGCTGGAAGGCTTCTCCACCGAGGAAGCGCTGCTGGCCTTCGGCGAGCATTACCAGGCCGTGCTGGCCTCGCCGACCGGCTCCGACCATCGCAACATCCGCGCACTGATGGAAACCGGTCTGCCAGGCGTTCGCTTCGACCGCCAGCCGCTCAGCCGGCGCTGAGCGCCGCGTCGTCGCCAGAAGAAAAAAGGGCCATCCCAAAGCGCTAGGGGAAGGCTGTGAGTGGATGGCCCTTGGGAAAACCGATGGCGCCACTCTAGGCGCCCCGCGCTGCCCGGTAAAATTCAGCGCGTGCATCCTCACTATAGACCTGGCCTATCGCTCGCCCGCGACTTTGCGCCGCCGGGCAAAGCCGGTATGGTCCCGTCGTTTTCCTCTGCTGGAGCTTGCGCATGTCGTTGCCCGCCCTTTCCGGCCCGCAGTACCTTCGTGAAGGCCTGAAACTGGTCCTCAGTCCGGGGTTGCGGCTGTTCGTGCTCCTACCGCTGACCGTCAATGTGCTGCTGTTCGTCGGCCTGATCTGGCTTGCCATGCGACAGTTCGGGCTCTGGGTCGAGGCGTTCATGCCGAGCCTGCCGGACTGGCTGACCTTTCTCGAATATCTGCTCTGGCCGGTGTTCGTCGCGCTGGTCGTGCTGATGGTGTTCTTCACCTTCACCCTGCTCGCCAACGTCATCGCCGCGCCGTTCAACGGCTTCCTCGCGGAGAAGGTCGAGGTGGTGGCACGCGGTGAGGATACGGCGCCCCCCTTCAGCTGGGCCGAACTGCTGGCCATGCTGCCGCGCACCCTGGCCCGCGAAGCGCGCAAGCTGGCCTATTTTGCGCCACGCGCACTGGCGCTGCTGGTGCTGTCGTTCATTCCGGTGCTGAACATCGTCGCCGCGCCGCTGTGGTTGCTGTTCGGCGTCTGGATGATGGCGGTGCAGTACATCGACTATCCGGCGGACAACAACCGGGTGAGCTGGGCGGAGATGCTGACCTGGCTGCGCCAGCGCCGCTGGCAGAGCCTGAGCTTCGGCGCGGTGACCTATGCGGCGCTGCTGGTGCCCGGCCTGAACCTGCTGATCATGCCGGCCGCGGTCGCCGGGGCGACGCTGCTGTGGGTCCGCGAGGGTGGCCAAAGTCACGCGTTGGTCAAACGCCCGAGCTAGCGCCGGGCGAAAAAGAAAAAGGCCGCAACGCCGCAAGCGTTCCGGCCTTTTTGCATAGCGACGAATGCGTCAGGCGAGCGTCTTCAGCGCCTCGCGGCTGAATGGCAGCACGTCCTGCATCCGCCCTTCGCGCACCTTCTGCGCCCAGTCCGGATCGACCAGCAGCGCACGTCCCACCGCGACCAGATCGAATTCCTGCCGGTTCAGACGCTCCAGCAGGCCTTCGATGTTCGCCGGCTGGGCGACCTTGTCGGTCTTGACCATGTACTGCAGAAACTCGTCGTCCAGGCCGACGCTGCCCACGGTGATGGTCGGCTTGCCGGTCAACTGGCGCGTCCAGCCGGCGAGGTTCAGCGGCGAGCCCTCGAACTCCGGCTCCCAGAAACGCCGCGTCGAGCAATGGAAAATATCCACACCCGCCGCCGACAGCGGCGCGAGGAATTCGCCCAGCTCGTCAGGGGTCTGCACCAGCCGTGCGCTGTAGTCCTGCTGCTTCCACTGCGAGAAGCGGAAGATGATCGGGAAGTCCGGCCCTACAGCCGCGCGTACCGCCTGGATCAGTTCGATGGCGAAGCGCGAACGGTTGGCCAGGCTGCCGCCATATTCGTCGGTACGCTGGTTGCTGCCGGCCCAGAAGAACTGGTCGATCAGATAACCGTGAGCACCGTGGATCTCCACACCGTCCATGCCGATCGCCTGAGCATCGCGGGCGGCTTGGGCAAACGCGGCGATGACGTCCTGAATATCCTGCTTGGTCATGCCGTGCACGACGACCTGGCCGTCCTTGAGCTTTTCCATCGGGCCGTACCCCGGCACGCTCGCCTCCGGCTCGGTGCCGATGCGGCGCACGTTGCCGACGTGCCAGAGCTGCGGAACGATGCGTCCACCGGCGGTGTGCACGGCATCGACCACCTGCTTCCAGCCGGCCAGTGCATCGGCGCCATAGAACCGCGGAACCTGCGGATAGCCGTTGGCGGCCGCGTGTCCGACCGTGGTGCCCTCGGTGATGATCAGCCCCACCCCGGATGCCGCCCGCCGCCGGTAGTACTCGACCACATCGGCGGTCGGCACGCCGTTGGGCGAAAACGAGCGGGTCATCGGCGCCATCACCACGCGGGTCGGCAGGTGCAGCGAACCCAGCTCGAACGGCTGGAACAAGGCATTTACGGTAGCGGTCATGCGACTCTCCTGTTGTGTGTGTTGCGACGGTGCGGGGCGCACGCTCATTGGCACTCCAGCAGCCGCGCCAGCTGATCGAGAAAACGCTGCAGCGGCGTCACGCTGCCGCTGACCTTCATACGCAGCAGCGCGCCTTCCCACGCGTTGCCGATGAATTCGGCGATGGCGGCGCAATCGCTGTCGGCGGCTATTTCGGCCTGACGGCGCGCCTGTTCCAGGCAGTCGGCCAGCAGCTCGACCGACTGCCCGAGAATCGCCAATACCTTCTGGCCGATGGGCGGACACAGCTCGGCCATCTCGAAACTCAGGCTGCCGATGAAGCAGTGGTACTCGGGCTTTTCCTGGCGCGAGAAGTGCGCGGTCAGCTCGCGGTAATAGGCGAGAATGCGCTGGCAAGGGGTGCCGGGCGCCTCGTTGAGCGCCACCCGGTAACGTTCGAGGCGCGGGCGATACAACGCCTCGAGCGCTTGCAGGGCGAAGTCTTCCTTGCTGGCGAAGTAGTGATAGAACGAGCCCTTCGGTACCCCCGCGGCCTGCACGATCTCCTGCACGCCGGTGCCGTGATAGCCGCGACGAATCATCACCTGGGCACCCCTGGCGAGGATCAATGAGTGCTTGTCGTTGCGGGTTTGAGTGGTCATGCGGCGAGGATATGACCGGTCGTCTCGCCAGCCTAGGATCATCACCCAGGCTTATCGGCAGCGATGTTTTACGATGGCGCTACCGACCTGCCCGGCGAGCGCGCAACCCCGGCGCCCGTTGCAGGCGCCGGGGTGTGGGGATCAGGGCAGCGCCGCCTCGATCGCCTGGATCAGCGCCGGATCGTCCGGACTGGTGCGTGGCGAGAAACGCGCCAGCACGCGGCCGTCGCGGTCGACCAGGAATTTTTCGAAGTTCCAGCTGATGTCGCCGGGAAAATCCGCCCCCTCGCCTGCCAGCAGGCGGTACAGCGGATGACGCTGCGGCCCGTTGACGTCGAGCTTGCCGGTCAGCGGGAAGCTGACGCCGTAATTGAGGCTGCAGAACGCACGAATCTCTTCGTCGCTGCCCGGCTCCTGCGCGGCGAACTGGTTGCACGGCACGCCGAGCACGCTGAAGCCACGCTCGCGATACTGCTGGTGCAGTCGCTCGAGGCCCGCGTACTGGGGCGTCAAACCGCATTGCGAGGCAACGTTGACCACCAGCGTGAGCTTGTCGCCGAACGACGCCAGCGGCAGCTCCTGACCACCCAGCCCCGGCAGGACCAATTGATGAAATGCGCTCATGTCTTCCCTCCAGACAAAAAAACGCCCCGGCCGCAACCGGAGCGCCTTCTACACGATCAGCTCGACCTGGCGCGGTCTGCAACGACCGGCGCCGCGGGCGTGCCAATCAGTGGTGATGACCGCCTTCGCCATGCACATGGCCGTGGGCCACTTCTTCCTCGCTGGCGTCGCGGACGCTGACGATCTTGACGTCGAAGCTCAGGCGCTGGCCGGCCAGCGGATGGTTGCCGTCGACGATCACATCGTCGCCCTCGACGTCACGAATGGTGACGATCTGCATGCCGCCATCCGGACCGGAGGCATGGAACTGCATGCCGACTTCCAGCTCGTCGACGCCTTCGAACATGGCGCGGTTCAGGGTGGCGACCAGCTCCGGGCTGTACTCGCCATACGCATCCTGCGGCTCGATGGTGACCTGGATCTGGTCGCCGCCCTGCTTGCCTTCCAGCGCCTTTTCAAGGCCGGGAATGATGTTGCCTGCACCGTGCAGGTAGACCAGCGGCGCGCCGCCGGCGGAGCTGTCGATCACCTCACCGGCGTCGTTGGTGAGGGTGTAGTCGATTGAGACAGCCTTGTTAGCGGCGATCAGCATGGGCTCAAACCTTTGCTTGGGGAAAATGGACGACACAGTCTAACCGCGCGCCAGGCCGAATGTGAACCGAAGGCCGAGCAACGGACAGCGTGGTTCCCGATGAGCAAATCGTGTAGTGCCATCGACAGCCCGACTACAACCTTTGGATGGCATCGCTTTTACTATGGTTATGCAAGAATCCGGCTGCCTGAGATTCTTTTGTCACTTCATATCAATAACTTTCAGTGAATCAAGGAGCACCGATGCCGGCTCGTAACATCCTGGTGATCAACTGTGGCAGCTCGTCGATCAAGTTCGCCCTGGTCAACGAAGCGCAAGCTACCTTCCCGCTGCAAGGTCTCGCCGAATGCATCGGTACCGCAGAGGCTGTCATCCACTTCGAGAGCGCCGCCGGCAAGGAAAGCGTCAAGGTACCGAATGCCGACCACCAGGCCGCGCTCGCGCAGATCCTGCCGCGCGTCGAAGACGCCGCCGGCGGTCATCTGGACGGCATCGGCCACCGCGTGGTGCACGGCGGCGAGAAGTTCTTCGCCTCCACTCTGCTCACCGACGAAACCCTGGCCAGCATCGAAGCCAACATCCAGCTGGCACCGCTGCACAACCCGGCCAACCTGAGCGGCATCCACGCAGCCATCAACCTGTTCCCCGAACTGCCGCAGGTCGGCGTGTTCGACACCGCGTTCCACCAGACGATGCCGCCGCATGCCTATCGCTATGCGATCCCGAGCTTCCTCTATGAGGAGCACGGCGTGCGTCGCTACGGCTTCCACGGCACTAGCCTGCGCTTCGTCAGCCGACGCGCCGCCGAAATGACCGGCCTGCCGGTGGAGAACAGCGGCTGGCTGGTCGCTCACCTGGGCAATGGCTGCTCCACCTGTGCGGTGCAGAACGGCGAGAGCCGCGACACCAGCATGGGCCTGACCCCGCTGGAAGGCCTGGTGATGGGCACCCGCAGCGGCGATGTCGATCCGAGCCTGCACTATTTCCTCAACCGCACCCTCGGCTGGGATCTGGCCAAGATCGACAACCTGCTGAACAAGGAAAGCGGCCTGAAGGGCCTGTCCGGCCTGTCCAACGACATGCGCACCCTCGCCGACGCCCGCAATGCCGGTCATCCGGGCGCCGTGCTGGCGTTCGAGGTGTTCTGCTATCGCCTGGCCAAGTCGCTGGCAGCCATGTCCTGCGGCCTGGACAGCCTGGACGGCCTGGTATTCACCGGCGGCATCGGCGAAAACTCCGCTGCCGTGCGCGAACGCACCCTCCAGCACCTCAAGCTGCTCGGCTTCAAGCTTGACGACGCGGCCAACGCCCGCTGCACCCGCGGTGTGTCCGGCGAGATCCAGGCCGAAGGCAGCCGCCGCGTCCTGGTGGTGCCGACCAACGAAGAGCGCCAGATCGCTCTGGACACCCTTGCGCTGCTCGACGCCTGATTCGCCCCCGACAGGCGGGATGCCTGTCTCGCAGGCCCGGAGACCGAAAGGTCGCCGGGCCTTCGCTCGTCCCGCCTGCGGCCCCGCATTCTGCAGCCAGAGCTCCCCGCTCCCCTGAAGGAGAACCCATGCACACTCTGTTTCTAGCCCCAACCGGTTTCGGCGGCGGTCTGAACTCCGTCAGCCTCGGCCTGATTCGCGCGCTCGAAAGCGCCGGCCTGAAGGTCGGTTTCTTCAAGCCGATCGCACAACCCTTCCCGGTCGACCAGGGCCGTGAGCGCTCCTGCATCCTCGTCGAAAAAACCCTCAACCTGCCCTCGCCCGAACCGCTGGCGCTGGAACAGGTCGAGCGACAGCTGGCCGACGGCGAGCTGGACCTGATGCTCGAGGAAGTGGTCAGCCGCTTCCAGCACGCCGCTGCCGGCAAGGACGTGGTCATCGTCGAAGGCATGGTGCCGACCACCAGCTCCGACTACACCTCGCGCATCAATACCCAGCTGGCCAAGAGCCTGGACGCCGAAATCATCCTGATCGCCGCCCAAGGCAAGGACAGCATCAAGCGCATGGCCGAGCGCATCGAGATCCAGGCGCAGCAATTCGGCGGCGCCAAGGACCCGAAGGTGCTCGGCGTGATCCTCAACAAGGTCAAGAGCGAGGACGGCGTGCCGGCCTTCGTCGAGCGCCTCAAGGAACATCTGCCGCTGCTCGGCAGCTCCGACTTCCAGCTGCTCGGCGCTATTCCCTTCGCCGAAGAACTCAACGCGCTGCGTACCCGTGACATCGTCGAACTGCTCGGTGCGCAGGTGCTCAACGCCGGCGAAGCCGATCAGCGCCGCGTCGGCAAGATCGTGCTGTGCGCCCGCGCCGTGCCGAACACCGTGCAGCTGCTGCGCTCCGGCGTACTGGTGGTGACGCCGGGCGATCGTGACGACATCATCCTCGCCGCCAGCCTGGCCTCGCTCAACGGCGAGAAGCTCGCCGGCCTGCTGCTGACCGGCGACTTCACGCCGGACCCGCGCATTCTCGAACTGTGCAAGACCGCACTGGCCGGTGGCCTGCCGGTGATGATGGTGAGCACCAACTCCTATGACACGGCCAACAACCTGTTCGGCCTGAACAAGGAAACCCCGTCGGACGACATCGAGCGCGCCAGCCTGGTCACCGATTACATCGCCAAGCACCTGCACCCCGAATTCCTGCACACCCGCTGCAGCGTCCCGCGTGCCGAGCCGCGTCTGTCGCCGGCTGCGTTTCGCTATCAACTGGTCAAGCGTGCGCAAGACGCGAACAAGCGCATCGTCCTGCCGGAAGGCAACGAGCCGCGCACCATTCGCGCCGCGGCCATCTGTCAGGAGCGCGGCATCGCCCGCTGTGTGCTGCTGGCCAAGCCGGCCGAAGTCGAGCAGGTCGCCCGCGAGCAGGGCATCAACCTGCCTGCCAGCCTGGAAATCCTCGATCCGGATCTGATCGCCAACCGCTACGTCGAGCCGATGTGCGAAATGCGCAAGGCCAAGGGCCTGACGCCCGAAGATGCGCGCGAGCAGCTCAAGGACACCGTCGTACTCGGCACCATGATGCTGGCGCTGGATGAGGTGGACGGCCTGGTTTCCGGCGCCGTGCACACCACAGCCAACACCATCCGCCCGGCCCTGCAGCTGATCAAGACCGCGCCGGGCTACAGCCTGGTGTCCTCGGTATTCTTCATGCTGCTGCCGGATCAGGTGCTGGTCTATGGCGACTGCGCGGTGAACCCGAATCCGAGCGCCACCGAACTGGCCGAGATCGCCCTGCAAAGTGCCGAATCGGCCGCCGCCCTCGGCGTGCCGCAGCGCGTGGCGATGATCAGCTACTCCACCGGCAGCTCCGGCAGTGGTGCCGAGGTGGAGAAGGTCGCCGAAGCCACCCGCATCGCCCAACAGCGCGCACCGCAGCTGCCGATCGACGGCCCGCTGCAGTACGACGCCGCCTCGGTACTCAGCGTCGGCAAGCAGAAGGCGCCGGACAGCAAGGTCGCCGGTCAGGCCACCGTGTTCATCTTCCCCGACCTGAACACCGGCAACACCACCTACAAGGCTGTGCAGCGCAACGCCAACTGCCTCAGCGTCGGCCCGATGCTGCAGGGCCTGGCCAAGCCGGTGAACGACCTGTCGCGCGGCGCGCTGGTCGAGGACATCGTCTTCACCATCGCCCTCACCGCACTGCAGGCGGCCAACCGGAAAGCCTGACGTCCGCGCCCCAAAAAGCCCGCCCGCGCCTCGCGCGGGCGGGCTTTTTACTGTCACTTCAGATAGTTACAGATGCCTGCATAATCGCTACTCTTGGCGACTCGACTCAGCCGTATCGACGAGCCAGCCATGCTTAGCTTCCTTCCCGCGCCGCTGCGCGGCGTACTTTCCGCGCTTATCCTCGCGCTCAATACCCTGTTCTGGTGCTGGCCACTGTTCGCCCTCGCCCTGCTCAAGCTGGTGCTGCCCTTCGCGCCGATCCAGCGCACGCTGCGCTACGGCATGCACTGGATCGCCGAATCCTGGATGTCGGTGAACAGCTTCTGGATGAACCTGGCGCGGACCATCGACTGGAATGTCCAAGGCCGCGAGCTGGTCGACATGCACCATTCGTATCTGGTCACCAGCAACCATCAGAGCTGGGCCGACATTCTGGTGCTGCAGTACCAGCTCAGCCGCCGCATGCCGATCCTCAAGTTCTTCCTCAAGCAGGAATTGATCTGGGTGCCGGTCATCGGTCTGTGCTGGTGGGCGCTGGAGTTCCCCTTCATGAAGCGCTTCAGCAAGGAATACCTGGCCAAGCACCCGGAAAAACGCGGCGAGGACCTCGCCACCACCCGCCGCGCCTGCGAGCGCTACCGCACCAATCCGGTGTCGGTGTTCAACTTCCTCGAAGGCACGCGTTTCACACCCGCCAAGCACGACCAGCAGGACTCGCCGTTCCGCCACCTGCTCAAGCCGCGCGCTGGCGGCATCGCCTTCGTGGTCGACGCGATGGGCGAACAGCTGAGCGCACTGATCGACATCACCATCCACTATCCCGACGGTCGCCCCAGCTTCTGGGACCTGCTCGCCGGACGCATCCGCCAGGTGGTGCTGCGCATCGAACGACGGGAGATTCCGGGCGAGTTTCTCGGCCGCAATTACGATCAGGACGAGGCGTATCGGCTGGCGTTCCAGCAGTGGGTCAACCAGTTGTGGACCGCCAAGGATGCCCAGCTGGCCAGCCTGCACGCGCAATTCCCGCCGCGCTGAGGCGGTCTCAGCACGACTCCCAGCTCACCCGCGCCGGAAAGGCGGTTGCCTGTGCCGGGGCGACCGCCGGCGAGACCAGGAAACCCTGCATCACATCGCAGCCATTGGCGAGCAGCCACTCGCGCTGCGCCAGGCTCTCGACGCCTTCAGCAATCACCTCCAGCCCCAGGTTGCGTCCCAGGTCGATGATGGCATTGACCACCGCCGCATCGCGTGGAGAGTCAAGCATGTTGGTGATGAACAGGCGATCGATCTTCAGCGTGTCCAGCTCGAAGTGGCGCAGGTAGGCCAGTGACGAATAGCCGGTGCCGAAATCGTCGATCGCCACGCGCACCCCCAGCTTGCGCAGGCGCCGCAGCTTGTCGCAGCTCTGCTCCAGATCCTGCATCAACGTGCCTTCGGTGACCTCCAGCTCGAGCTGCGCCGGCAGCAGCTGGTACTCATCGAGCAGGCGCTGGAGGCTGTCCAGCAGGCCGGCGCGGGCAAACTGCACCGGGCTGACGTTGACGCTGAGAATCAGCCCTTCGTCGAGCGCCTGCGGCCACAGGCGATGCTGATTCAGGGCCTCGCGCAGCACCCAGTCGCCGACTCGCTCGATCAGCCGCGTCTCCTCCAGCAGCGGAATGAACACCCCCGGCTCGACCTGCCCGCTCTGCCCGTTGGGCCAGCGCAGCAATGCCTCGAAACCACGCAGCCGGCCGCTCTCGAGCATGATCTGCGGCTGGTAGGCCAGCTCAAAATCGTTGCGTTCGATGGCGCTGCGCAGGTTCTCCTCCATCATCAGGCGGGTGTGGGCACGGCCGTTCATCTCGTCGGAGAAGAAGCGATACTGTCGGCGCCCGGCACGCTTGGCCTCGTACATGGCCATGTCCGCCGAGCGCAGCAGCTCGTCGACGCTCTGCCCGCTGTCGGGAAAATGCGCGATGCCGATGCTCGCGCCCAGGGTGACCTCGGTGCCTTCGACACGGTGACGCACCGAGATCAGCTCGATGAGCTTCTCCGCCACGCGCGCCGCATCTTCCGGATGATCGAGCGAGTCCAGCAGCGCGGTGAATTCGTCGCCGCCCATGCGCGCGATGATGTCGTAGGGCCGCATGCAGGTTTCCAACAGCCGCGCCACCTTGCAGAGGATCTCGTCGCCGGCGTCGTGACCGAGTGAATCGTTGATGCGCTTGAAGCCGTCCAGGTCGATGTACAGGATCGCCATGCGCTTGCCGTTGCGGTCGACCCGCGCCAGCGCCGACTCCAGCGCCTGGTGGAAACCGCGGCGATTGAGCAGCCCGGTCAGCGAGTCGGTCACCGCCTGGGTCTCCAGCTGCACGTGCAGGTTGCGCACCACCGACATATCCAGCGCAATGACCACCATCGAGCGTTGCTGGCGTGGCAACGGCGAGCTGGACAGCGCCACCGGCAGCGTCGAGCCGTCGCTCTTGTAGAGCTGCGCCTCGTGCAGACGGTAGGTCGCGCCGTTGCGCCAGTGCTCGTAGAACTCTGACTCGCGCCACGGCACGCCCACCTCCGGCACCGCCAGATGCGCCAGCAGCGCGGTGCCCTGCAGGTCCTCCACGCGGGCGTGCAGCATCTCGGCGATGGCCGGATTGGCGAACGTGACATAGCCGTCCTCACCCACCACCAGGATGCCCTCGGCGGCGTTGCTCAGCACCGAGGCGTTGAAGGCCCGGGCACTGTCGAGCTGCTGGGAAAGCAACTGCAGGTCGCGACGGTTGTGTTCGTGTGCCAGCAGCGTATTGATCTTGTGCTTGAGCACCTGTGGATCGAACGGTTTGAGAATGAAATCCACCGCGCCGCTGGCGTAGCCGCGCAACACCGACTCGCGGGTGTGCGCGATGGCCGAAACGAAAATGATCGGCGTGTAGCGCGTATGCGGGCTGCCGCGCATCAGCCGGGCGACCTCGAAGCCATCCATGCCGGGCATTTGCACGTCCAGCAGTACCAGCTCGACGTCCAGTTCGAGCAGCGCCTTGAGCGCCGCCTCGCCGGAATTGACGCTGTGCACCTGCCAGTCGCCGTCGCCGAGCAGGGCCTCCATCGCGACCAGATTGGCCTCGCGATCATCCACCACCAGCAGCGTGCGGCTGCGCGGCTGCGTTCTAAGCTGCGCTCGGCCCATAGAAGCCCCCCCGCATCGCTGTGCGCACGTGCACGCGGGCACCCTCGCGCGTCACGGCGCCGTACCTGTTTGCGGCCAATCCAGCGTCTACTCCCACCGCTCCCCTACTCCTCTTCAGCCTTGCCCTGCTCCGCCTGCAGGCCCAGCCAGTGCTGCAACAGCGTCGCCAACGCGGCGCGCTCCACGGGTTTGGCCAGCACATCATCGGCGCCGAGCGCCAGACAGCGCTGGCGCTGCTCCTCGCCGGCATCCTCGACCAGGGCGATGATCGGCACCTGGCAGCCGTGTTCGCCCTTGAGCGCGGCGGGCAACATCACACCTTCTGCGTCCGCTCGGCTCATGTCCAGCAGCACCAGATCGAAGGCACCCTCGGCAAACCGTGCCAGCGCCGACTCGGCACTGGTCACCGGCTCAACCTGCAGGCCCAGCTGATCGAGATCGGCACTGAGCGAATAGATCAGCCGCACGTCGTCGCCGACCAGCAGCACCTGACGACCCAGTTCCGGGCGCGGAGTCTGGTGCATCGTCTCGGACCTCTCCGTCGCCGAGGCCTGGCGCACCAACTCGCCGATGCGCTCGGGGCTGTCGGATTTCGCCAGCAGCACCGCCGAATAGCGCCGCAGACGCTGTAGCTGCTCGTCGTCCAGCGGTGCCTGGCTGCTCACCAGCACCAGCATGCCCTGCAGCGGCCGCAGGCGCTCGAGCGCCTCGAGCAGCTCCAGGCCGTTGCCATCGGCCAGATCGAAATCGATAGCCAGCGCACTGAACGCCTGCTGGGCGAACGCCAGGCGCGCCGACTCACTGTGCCCGGTGGCCGTCACGCTGTAGCCCAGCGTCTCGAAACAGTCGCGAATCTCCCGTCGCCGCTGCGGATCGCCTTCGACCAGCAGCAGGCGCAGCGGGTTGTGGCCCTGGCGGCGCAGCTCGATGAACAGTTGTTCGAGCGTCACCCGGTCGACCGGCTTGGTCAGGTAGCGCGCGTCATCGTCGTGCCAGTCGCCCGGTTGCGGCACGCTGGAAATGATCGCGACCGGCAATCCCTGCAAACGCTCGTCGGCGCGCAGCTCGCGATAGACCTGCCAGCCGCTGATATCCGGCAGCAGGATGTCGAGTATCACCGCTGCGAAACGCCGTTCGCGCAGCATCGCCAGTCCTTCGTTGCCGGTGGCGCAGCGCGTGCTGACGAAGCCGTGGCTCTGGCCGACTTCATCGAGCAGCGCGGCAAACACGCCATCGCCCTCGACAATCAGCAGGCTCGGCTCGTCGCCGCGTGGCCGCTCGGTGCTCGGCAGCGCCAGGCGACGCTCCGGCAGCGGCAGCTCGACGGTGAAGCGCGAACCCTGTCCCGGCTCGCTCTGCAGCTCGATCCGGCCACCCAGTACGGTCACCAGCTGCTGGGTGATCGCCAGCCCCAGGCCGGTACCCCCGTAGTGCCGGCTGATCGAGCCATCGATCTGCTGGAAGGCCTGGAAGATCCGCTCATGCTGGTCCCGGGCGATACCGATGCCGGTGTCGCGCACCTCGATCTGCAACGTATCGCCACCACTCGCGCCGCCCTGCGCAAGGCAACGCACCAGCACCTGCACCTCGCCGTGCTCGGTGAACTTCAGCGCATTGGTCAGCAGGTTATGCAGTATCTGCCGCAGGCGCAGGCGGTCGCTTTCCAGCCGCTCGGGAACGTTGGACGCCACTTCCAGCGTCAGCTTCAGGCCCTTCTGCTGCGCCATCGGCGCCAGCGCCGCCTCGGTCTCGGCCAACAGGTCGCGCAGATTCAGCGGCTCGAGCTTGAGCTGCAGGTGCCCGGCCTCGATCTTGGCCAGGTCGAGCACGTCGTTAATCAGCTGCAGCAGATCGTGGCCGGCGCGGTAGATGATGTCGGCATGCCGTACCTGCTTGTCGGTGAGGTTGCCGGCGCCGTTCTGACGCAGCTGGTCGCTGAGGATCAGGATGCTGTTGAGCGGCGTGCGCAGCTCATGGGACATGTTGGCCAGAAATTCCGATTTGTAGCGATTGGCGACCACCAGCTGGTCGGCCTGGTCACGCAGGCGGCGCTCGGCCGCCTTACGATGGCTGATATCGATGATCACCGCCTGCACCAATTGCTCGTCGCCGCTGCGCAGCGGCGACAGGCCGATCTCCACCGGCACCTGGCTGCCGTCGCGATGGCGGCCGAACAACTCGCGGTTGCCGCCCATCCGCCGCGGTTCGGGATGCGCAACATATGCCTGGCGAACCCCGCGGTGAGCCTCGCGCGCCGCTTCAGGCAACAGCAATTCGACCGGCTGGCCGAGCAGCTGCTCGCGCTCATAGCCGAACAGCAACTCGGTCTGGCGATTGACCATGACAATGCGTCCTTCGCTGTCGACCAGCACGAAGGCATTGGGCGACGCCTCGACCACGTTGCGGAATCGCTCTTCGTCGCGCTTGCGCGCCTGCAGGTCGAGCAGGTTGAGCACGTAGTAGCGCGCCTCGTCATGGTTGAAACTGGTCAGGCTGAGCGCAACCGGCACCGGGTTGGCGTCCTCGCGCAGCGCCTGGGTTTCCTGCTGATGGAGCCCGCTGCGTTGGGCCAGCGAATCGCCGCCCAGCAGGAACGGCAGGTAGCGGCTGACCCGCTCGCCGGCCAGCAGCCCGGCGTTGGAGCCGAGCAGGCTGGCGGCGCTCTGGTTGGCCAGCTCGATCCGTCCGGCGGCATTGCACAGCAGGGTGGCCACCGGCAGTTGCTCGATGAGCTGGCGAAAGCGCGCCTCGCGTTCCTGCGCCTGCACGCTCAACCGCTGGCTGGCCCGCAACGCGCGCTCGCGCAGATAGAGATAGCCGCCTATCAACAGCGAGAACAGCGCAGCCGCGAGCAGCGGCGACACCAGATCGAACGTGCGATTGCTGTGGCGCAGCACCGCTTCGTACTCGGGCGTGCTCGCCACCTTCAGCTGCCAGCTGCGGCCATACATGTAGATGTTGCGCGTGCGCTGGAAGCCGGCCTCCTCATTGGCCGGCCGGCGCCCGGCGAGCAGCGGCACGTCGGGTGCAGCGGCGTCCCGTAGCTGCAGTTGCAGCGCGCTGCTGCGCGAACCGAGGATGCCTTCCATCAGGTCGGTCAACCGGAAGGCGCCATGCAAGGTACCGACAAAGGCGCTGCGCCGCTCCTCCTCGGTAGTGGTCGGCGCGTTGGTACGGTACAGCGGCAGGTAGAGCAGCACGCCGGTCTGCACGTTCTGCTCGGTTTCCTGCTTGAGCCGCAACGGCCCGGTCAGGACCGGATTGCCGCTATCTCGCGCCGCTGCAGCGGCCTCGCGGCGGAACGTCTCGCTGAACAGGTCGAATCCCAACACCCGACGGTTGCGCCAGTCGACGGGATGGATGTAGTCGACGATCAGGTATTCGTCGCGCACGCCGGGCGGATACATGCGAAAGCGCTCGCGTCCGGACTTGCGGATCGCCTTCAGTTGCGCCTCGATCGTCTGACTGGTGGCATAGCGCGCCAGCGCCACGGCCTGGATGCCCGGGTAGAAATCCTGCAGCTGCAGCTGATCGGCCGCGCGCATCCAATCGTCCAGGGAAACGCTGTCGCTGCCCGCGACCAACCCGGCGACACCGCGCAGGACCATTTCATAGGCACGCATGCGCTCGCGCAGCGTGTGCTCGATGTCATCGACGGCAAAGGTGAAGCGCTGTTCCTGCTCGATGCGGTTGCGCGTTTCCTGAGCATGCCATTGCCAGCCGATCCATCCACCGAGCCCCGCCATCAACGCCAGCGTGACGAACAAAGGCAGCCAAGGCTTGCGGGAATGGAGAGCGGGACGATCATCCATTCGACCTCCTCTGCGCCATTACTGGCGTGCTTCAAGTGCTTGAGAGTCACGAAGCGGACAGAGGTTCCGTGCGACGAACGGAGGGGCGGATTTCATGACGCCGGCTTTCCGGCAGCGGCGGAGCCATTGCGGCTCCGCCGGATATTGCGGGGGGTTACAGCGGACGCAGATTGATCTCGACGCGGCGGTTCTGCGCGCGGCCGGCGGCCGTGTCGTTGCTGGCGATCGGCTGGCTCGGGCCGACACCCGAGGCGGAAATGCGCGAGGACGGCACGCCGTTGCTGATCAGGTAGGACGCCACGCTCTGCGCGCGACGGTTGGACAGGTCCTGGTTCAGCTGCAGCGAGCCGGTGCTGTCGGTGTGACCGACGATGTCCACTCCGTTCTTGTCGAACTCCTTGAACACCTGTACCAGCGAATTCAGCGTCGGATAGAAGTTGCTGGAGATGTCCGCCGAGCTGCTGGCAAAGGTGATGTTGCCCGGCATGATCAGGGTCAGGTTGTCGCCCTCGCGCTGCACCTGTACGCCGGTGCCCTGCAGCGTCTGGCGCAGCTTGGCTTCCTGGGTGTCGACGTAGTAGCCGTAGCCGCCACCGGCCGCGCCACCGACTGCCGCGCCGATCAGCGCGCCCTTGGCGCGGTCCTTCTTGCTGGAAGTCGCCGCACCGATCACCGCGCCGCTGACCGCCCCGATGCCGCCATAGATACCCGCCTTGCCGGCTTCGCGCTCACCGGTGTAAGGGTTGGTGGTGCAACCGACCAGCAGGGCAACGGCCACCGCAGCGGCGGTCAAGTTCAGCTTTTTCATATGGACTTCCTTCGTTTCGTCAGTGACCAGGGCGCGCAACATGCCGGCGCTCCCCGAACGCAGCGCTAGATTAACACCGGCCAGCGCCGCAGGACTGCAACCAAGGCAGCAGAACCGCGCGGCGCGCGGCGCACCGGTTCATACCTGCCGCTGCAGCGCCCGCCCTTGGGCGAGATAGGCCGCGAACTCCGCCTCCGGCACCATGCTGCCACCGGTTCCCCAGACCAGATGCGTCGCGCGCGCCAACCGCGCCGGATCGACGCCGATCCGCTGCAGGTAAACGGGCGCGCGCAGCACGCGCTGCAGGCCCGGCATCCCCGCCAGCGCCGAAGGCTCCAGGCGCACCTGCTCCAGCTCCCAGGCGTTGACCAGCAGGCGCGAGAGCGTCTCGTCGGTGACCGTGTAGTAGCCGTCGATCAGCCGTTGCATGGCCCTGCCGACGAAACCGGACGGCCGCCCGACCGCCAGCCCATCCGCCGCGGTGACGTTGTCGATGCCGAAATCCTGCACGCTGACCGCATCGTGCAGCCCGCTGTAGACGCCTAGCAGCATGCACGGCGAGTGGGTCGGCTCGGCGAACAGGCAATGCACCGCATCGCCGAAGGCCAGCTTGAGACCGAAGGCGACCCCGCCGGGGCCGCCGCCGACGCCACACGGCAGATAGACGAACAGCGGGTGTTCGGTATCGACCAGGATGCCGGCCTGCTCGAACTGCCGCGCGAGGCGCTCGGCGGCGACCGCGTAACCGAGGAACAGCTGCGGCGAGTTCTCGTCATCGACGAAATAGCAGTTCGGATCGCCCGCCGCCTGTTCGCGCCCCTGGGCCACCGCGACGCTGTAGTCCGAGGCGTATTCGACCACCGTCACGCCGCTGGCCCTGAGCCGGTCCTTCTTCCATTGGCGGGCGTCCGCCGACATGTGCACGGTCGCCTGAAGGCCTAGCCGGGCACTGACAATGCCGATCGACAGGCCGAGATTGCCAGTGGACCCGACAGCGATACGGTAGCGGCCAAAGAACGCCCGGGCGGCGTCGCTGGCCAGCGCGGCGTAATCATCGCCGGGACGGATCAGGCCGGCTTGCAGCGCGAGATCTTCGGCGTGCTTGAGCACTTCATGGATACCGCCGCGCGCCTTGATCGAGCCGGAGATGGGCAGCTGGTTGTCCGCCTTCAGCCACAGCGCGCCGCCCGCGGCCACGCCGATCTCGTCCAGCAGCTGGCGCCCCAACGTCGGCAACGGCACCAGCGGCGATTCGATGATGCCGCCGGCCGCCGCGGTTTCCGGGAAGACCTTGGCCAGATAGGGCGCGAAGCGCTGCAGGCGGGCGCTGGCCGCGGCAACGTCCTCCGCCGTCAGGCCGACATCGGCCAGTGCCGTCGCGGTCGGTGCGATGGCCGGGTTGAACCACGTGGTTTCGCGCAGGGCCAGCAGCTCGCTGAGCAGCGGATGGCTGGCGCACCAGGCTTCGAGTGTCTTGCCGTGAATCATCGGAGGGCTCCTGTCGACGGTGTGTACCGACCCTAACAGGAGCCACCCACCAGCGTCAGCCGCAGCGTCAGAGCGCCGAGATCGCCGCGTGCCCCTCCTCCAGCCAGCGGGCGATATCCAGGCGGATGCGCTTCTTGTCCAGCTTGCCGACGCTGGTTTTGGGAATCTCGCCGACCACCGCGATCTGCTGCGGCACCGCCCACTTGTTGATATGCCCCTGCGCCACGGCGGGCTCGAGGAAGGTCTTCAGCGCCTGGGCAGTCAGCGTCTGTCCTTCGCGCAGCACCAGCAGGGCGAACGGCCGCTCGCCCCAACGCTCGTCCGGCACGCCCACCACCGCCACTTCGCGGACCGCCGCGTGCTGGCTGATCAGCCCTTCGAGCGCCAGCGAGGAAACCCACTCGCCGCCGGTCTTGATCACGTCCTTGAGGCGGTCGCGGATATCGATGTTGCCCATCTCGTCGATCACCGCCACATCGCCGGTGTGCAGCCAGCCGCCCGCCCAGAGCTCCTCGCTCTTCTCCGGCTCGTTGAAATAGCCCTGGGTCAGCCAGGGCGCGCGCAGCACCAGTTCGCCTTGCGCTTCGCCGTCGGCGGGCAGGAAGCGGCCATCCGGCGTCTGGATCGCGGCGTCCACCAGCACCACCGGCACGCCGGCCTTGAGCTGATAGGCGATACGGGTCTCGTCATCGGCGGCGAGCAGCTCGTCGTTAATGTGCGCACCGGAGATCAGCGGGCAGGTCTCCGACATGCCATAGGCGGCGATCAGGTTCATCCCGCGGGCACGGGCCGCGTCGTAGAGCCCGCGCGTCAGCGCACTGCCGCCGATGGTGATCTTCCAGCCGGCAAAGTCCACGTCCTGCGCGGCCTTGGCATTGAGCAGCATCTGCACGATGGTCGGCACGCAGTGGGAGAAGGTCACCTGCTCGCGGCGCCACAGCTCGATGAGGAAATCCGGGTCGTAGCGCCCCGGATACACCTGCTTGAGCCCGAGCATGGTGGCGACGTATGGCAGGCCCCAGGCGTGCACGTGGAACATCGGCGTGATCGGCATGTAGACGTCGCCGGCGCCCATCAGCTGCGGATTCTCGCGACAGCCGACAGTCACCGCCGCCGCCAGCGTATGCAGCACCAGCTGACGATGGGTGAAGTACACGCCCTTCGGATTACCGGTGGTGCCGGTGGTGTAGAAGGTGGTGGCGACCGAATCCTCGTCGAAGTCGGGGAAGTCGTAATGCGGCTCGGCCGCCGCCAGCAGGCTTTCATATTCGCCTACGCAGCCCGGCAGATCAGTCGTGACGGCCTCGCCGTCGGTGAGCAGCAGGGTCTTCTCCACGGTGCTCAGCTGCCCGGCGATGGCCTGGTAGAGCGGCACGAACTCGCTGTTGACCAGCACGAAGCGGTCCTCGGCGTGATTCATGGTGTAGAGGATCTGGTCCGGCGACAGGCGCACGTTGATGGTGTGGACCACCGCGCCGATCATCGGAATGGCGAACATGCATTCGAGGTAGCGGTGGCTGTCCCAGTCCATCACCGCCACCGTATCACCCGGTTTGACGCCAGCAGCGGTCAGCACGTTGGCCAGTCGCGCGATGCGCTGGTTGAGCGTGCGGTAGTCGAAACGCAGCTGGTCGCGGTAGACGATCTCGCGGCTGCGCTCGTAACGCAGCCCCGACAGCAGCAGGCGCTTGATCAACAGAGGGTACTGATAGGCGGTCGCGGCGGGCTTGATCACGCGGGTCTGCAGCATGAGGGCATCCTTTTTCTTGGAGTTGTAGGTGCACTCTAGAGCGTCGCAAGCGGGGCAAAATCAGTCCAAAGTAGGATTTTTCCGTCGAGCGGCCATGGCGCTTCAGCCAATTTCGCTGAGCGCCAGCCGTGCGCCGAGCGCGATCAGCACCGCTCCGGTGGCACGATCGAACCAGTGCCCCATGCGCGCAAAGCCAGCGCGCACGCGGGCCCGGCTGAACAGCCAGGCCACCAGCAGGAACCAGCAGATCGTCGCGATCGCCAGATAGGCACCGTAGCCGGCCTGCACCAGCAGCGGCGTATCGTGGTTGATCACCACCGTGAATAGCGACAGGAAGAACAGCGTGGCCTTGGGATTCAGGCCGTTGGTGACGAAGCCCATGGCGAAGGCGCTGCCGGCCGAACGTACCGTTCCACCGGCAGCCGTCACGTCGGTCGGCGCCTGCGGCCGGGCACGCAGCGCACGCCAGCCCAGATAGAGCAGATAGGCGGCCGCCAGCCATTTGAAGAGGTTGAACAGGACGATCGACTGCGAGACGATCAGGCCGATCCCGAGCAGCGAGTAGGCGACATGCAGGAAGATGCCGCAGCCGACGCCCAGCGCCGTCCAGCTGCCGATCCGATGCCCCTGCGTCACGCTCTCGCGCACCACCACCGCGAAATCCGGTCCGGGGCTGGCCACGGCGAGCAGATGCACCAGCGCTACGGTCAGAAACTCCATCCAGTACACGATCTATCCCTCGCTCATTCGTCTCGGGCTGTATTTTCGACCAGTCCGTGCCACTTCGAAAGGTACAGTTGATGACCCTTTATCGCGCCGTTTTCCTCGATCTCGCCCCGCTTGACCAGGGTGATCTCGATCTCGCCCCGCTGCGGACCGCCTTCGACGAGCTGATCTGCCACACGCAGAGCGCGCCGCAGGAGATCGTCGAGCGCCTGCAGGGCGCGCAGGTGGCGATCGTCAACAAGCTCGCCCTGACCGACGAAACGCTCGCCCGCTGCGCCGACCTCAAGCTGATCCTGATCGCCGCCACCGGCACCAACAATGTCGACCTGGAATCGGCGCGCCGGCGCGGCATCACCGTCTGCAACTGCCAGGCGTACGGCACGCCGACCGTGGCCCAGCACACGCTGATGCTGCTGCTGGCACTGGCTACCCGCCTGCCGGACTACCAGGCCGCCGTCGCCCGCGGGCGCTGGCAGCAGAGCGGGCAGTTCTGTCTGCTGGATTACCCAATCGTCGAGCTGGAGGGGAAAACGCTCGGCCTGCTTGGTCACGGCGAACTCGGCAGCGCCGTGGCGCGCCTGGCCGAAGCCTTCGGCATGCGCGTCCTGACCGGCAACCTGCCGGGGCGTCCGCCACGTCCGGGACGCCTGGATCTGGAGGAGCTGTTGCCGCAGGTCGATGCGCTGACACTGCATTGCCCGCTGACCGAGCAGACCCGCAACCTGATCGGCGCGCGCGAACTGCAGCTGATGAAGCCCAGCGCATTTCTGATCAACGCGGCGCGCGGCGGGCTGGTCGACGAACAGGCGCTGGCCGACGCCCTGCGCCGTGGCCACCTGGGCGGCGCGGCCACCGACGTGCTGACCAGCGAACCACCCAGCGATGACAATCCGCTGCTGGCCGCCGATGTGCCACGGCTGATCGTCACGCCGCACAGCGCGTGGGGCAGCCGCGAGGCACGCCAGCGCATCGTCGGCCAGCTGGCGGAGAACGCCACGGCATTCGCCGCCGGCACGCCGACGCGGCAGGTGAACTGAAGCGACGGGCGCTGATGGCGGTGGGTAAAGGCTGTTAAGCTCGCCGCTTTTTCCGGAGGCCTCATGGACCCGCGAAGCGAAGTAATGCTGCGGCAGGCGCAGCTGTTCGACGGCAAGCTGCTGCTGGCCGGATTGCCGGCCGACGACCTGCTCGGTCAGCTGCCGCAGGCGTCCGGCTGGAGCTGGCATGCGGGCGAGCAGCAGCGTCTGCAGCGGCGTTTTGCCGGACGCTGCAGCTTCGGCGTCGATGCGCCGGCCGGCAACTTCGAGGCCGCCGTGCTGTTCCTGCCCAAATCCCGCGAGCTGACCGAGTACCTGCTGCAGACGCTGGCCGCGCGCCTCGCCGGCCGCCCGCTGTATCTGGTCGGCGAGAAACGCGCCGGCGTGGAGCGCGCCGCGCGCCAGCTGGCCGCCTTCGGCCATGCACGCAAGCTCGACAGCGCGCGGCATTGCCAGCTCTGGCAGGTGCAGGTCGAGCAGACCCCGGCCCACCCCGAGCTGAGCGCGCTGGCCGAACGCTTCCAGCTGGAGCTGGCGGACGGTCCGCTGCAGGTGGTCAGTCTGCCCGGGGTGTTCAGCCACGGCCGGCTGGATCGCGGCAGCGCCCTGCTGCTCGAACACCTCGACGACCTGCCCGCGACCGGCCGACTGCTGGACTTCGGCTGCGGCGCCGGCGTGCTCGGTGCCACCCTGAAGCGGCGCTATCCGCAGAGCGAGCTGTTCCTGCTGGACGTGGATGCCTTCGCCCTCGAGAGCAGCCGCCTGACCCTGGCCGCCAACGGTCTGGAGGCGACGCTGATCGCCGGCGACGGCATCGACGCGGCGCCGTTCGAGCTGAGCGCCATCGTCAGCAATCCGCCGTTCCACCACGGCGTGCACACCAGTTACGAGGCCAGCGAAGCGCTGCTCGAACGCGCCGCGCGGCACCTGGCCGCTGGTGGCGAGCTGCGTCTGGTGGCCAACGCCTTTCTGCGCTATCCGCCGCTGATCGAGACCCATCTGGGCCACTGCCAGACCCTCGCCGAGGCCGACGGCTTTCGCATCTACCGCGCCGTACATCAGCCGTAGCGGTTGCGAAACCCGTAGCGCTTGGGCAAACTCGCGCCCGTCCCTGGGGGAGTAGTCTCGGGCGAGCGCCAGCCCGCCTGGCATGCGTCAACACACTTGATCGGCAGATCATGGCGCATGCGACCCGCGCGATCGTGACCACCACGTTTCGCCGTCGGTTTGACAAGACCCATGACATGAACACCTGGCCCGGGGCGGGCAGGTCGTGCATGTCATGGTGTTCATGTCGACCCGCCCTGAGGAATATCGCTTGGAATCGTTCTTCATCCCCACACTGATCGTTGCGCTCGCCGAGATCGGCGACAAGACGCAGCTGCTTGCCCTTCTGCTCGCCGCCCGCTATCGGCGCCCGTGGCCGATCATCTGGGGTATCGTGGTCGCCACGCTGGCCAATCACGCGGCTGCCGGTGCTGTGGGCAGCTGGGTTTCGGGGCTGTTCTCGCCCGCCGCACTGAGCTGGATTCTCGCCGCCTGCTTCGCCGCCGTCGCGCTGTGGACGCTGATGCCAGACAAGCTGGATGAAGACGAAGCCAAGCTGGGCCGACCCTATGGCCCCTTCGTCGCCACGGTGATTGCCTTCTTCATTGCAGAGATGGGCGACAAGACGCAGATCGCCACCGTGATGCTCGCCGCCCAGTACCCGGATTTCCTGCTGGTCATTCTCGGCACCACCGCCGGCATGCTGATCGCCAACGTGCCGGTGGTGCTGGTCAGCCACTTCGCCGCCGACCGCCTGCCGCTGACGCTGATCCGCCGCGTGGCCGCCGCCGGCTTCGGTCTGCTGGCGCTGTATGCCGTGTACGAGGCGCTGAAGCTCAGCGGCATGCTCTCAGGCTGATACGCAGCGCAAATCCGCGAATCGGGGGAGCTGCTAGAGTGCTCAGCCGCAGCACCCAGCACCCCGAGGAGACCGGCTGCATGTCAGCGGATGGACGCAAGAAACGAGTCTGCACTCATATCGATCTGAGCTGGAACAAGGGCCGACTGGCCCTTTCCGAGCAATTGCAGAGCCGCTATTTCAGCTACAAGAGCTCGCTGCTCAGCCAGCCGCTGAACGCGGCCGGCTTCGCTGAGCTGGTGCGCGCGGTTCGCGGCGCGATGCCGGACCTGGAAGTGATGGTCGATGAGTGTCTCTGCGAAGGCCACAAGGTCATCACCACCAGCACGGTGATGGGCACCCTGACTCAACCGTTGCTGGGCTGGCCGGCGAGCGACAAGATTCTCGCCATCGCGGCGGTCAGCACCTGGACGCTGAACAGCGCCGGCGACATCGAGGAAATCAGCACGCTGATCGATCTGGAAAATGCGCGCCTGCAGCTCGGGCTGCATAGCGCGCTCTCCGGTTTTCTGCCGGCCAGCTGAGCGCCGGCCGGGCGCTAGTCAGCGACGCGCCTGCTCGTATAGCGGCATCACTTTCGGGATATTGGCCTTGAGCGTCGCGGTACGCGTGCTGGAGGACGGGTGGGTGCTCATGAACTCAGGCGGCGCCGAACCGCCCGCCGAGGCCATTTTCTCCCACAGGGTCAGCGCCGCGTTGGGGTTGTAGCCGGCGCGCGCGGCCAGCTCCAGACCGATCAGATCCGCCTCGTTCTCGTTGCCCCGGCTGTTGGGCAGCGTCATCAGATATTCGACGCCCATGTTCGCCAGCTGCAGGCTGCCGCTACCGACACCCATCGCCGAACCGAGCTGGGTGGCCATCTGCACGCCATAGGCCTTGGACATCGCCTCGCGGCCGTGCTCGCGCAAGGCGTGGGCGATCTCGTGGCCCATCACCGCGGCGATCTCGTCGTCGCTGAGCTGAAGCTTCTCGATCAGCCCGGTGTAGAAGATGATTTTGCCGCCCGGGCCGCAGTTGGCGTTGAGTTCCGGGCTGTCGATGACATTGACCGCCCAGTCCCACTGCGCCGCATCCGGGCGGAAAACCGGGACCTTGGCGATCAGGCGCTGGGCGATGGCGTCGACGCGCCGCGTCATTGGCCCGCTCTTGGCCAGCACGCCCTTGCTGGAGGCTTCGCTCAGCGTCTGCTGATACGACTGGGCATACATCTGGTTGACCTGTTCGGTCGACAGCATGCTGAACATGTACTGCTTGCGGTCGACGCCGACGGCACCGCCGCTGGTGGTGTTGACGGCCTGGCAGCCGGCCAGCAGCGCGGCGGCGATCAGCACGGACAAGGGTTGCAGCTTGGGCATGGAGCGTTCTCCGGGGAAACTGCGCGGTAGATTAGAGCGGCGTCGACGCTCAGGCAACCGAGGCTGTTGGGCGGCCGCCGGCGGCGGTTCGACAACCGGCTGACGATCGTTCGACTGCCTCAGTTGGCCGGCGTCAGGCACTCGGGCGCATCGAGTTGCGGGTCGTTGACCAACGTCGCCAGCGGGCGCTCGCGCAGCGCTGGCTGCACCTGACCGAGCAGTGCCTGCAGGGTCTGCGGCGAAGCCTGCGGGTCGAGCCAGGCAGCCTGCGCGGCCTCGTCGAGAATCAGCGGTCGCCGCTGGTTGGCGGCCGCGACGGTGACCACCGCGGCGCTGAGGTAGGTGTAACCCTCCACCGGATAGGCCTCCCACAGCGCCGCGAAGTACATCAGCGAGCCTTCGGCGGTCATCCAGTACGGCCGCTTGCGCGCCGTGCCGCGCCATTCATAGAAGCCGTTGGCCGGCAGCAGCCCGCGGCGCAGGCGGAAGGCTTCGCGGAACATCGGCTGTTCGGCCAGCGTCTCGGCACGCGCCTGCGCGGGCGTGCGGGTCAGATCGCTGAGCCAGGCAGGCGTCAGCCCCCAGCGCACGCGATCGAGCCTGAGGCCGTCCTCACACCTACGCAACAGCAGCACCTGTGCGCCCGGCGCAAGGTTCCAGTGCGGCGCCTGCTCGGCGGGAAACCCGGGCAACGCGGCAAACGCCGGGCTCCAGCGGAAAAAGGCATAGCGGCCACACATAACGGCACTCGTCAGCAGATCAGTTCGCCGGGATAACTCTGCGGTTCATCGTCCGGCAGCGGCAGCGCGCCATTGTACGCGGCGATCAGCTGCTGCGCCCTCGCGGCGTCACGGTCCGCCACCATCAGCCCGAGCAGGCCGATCGCCGGCAGCTCGCCCACCGCCCCGACCAGATGGCCGCCGGCAAGAAACGCCTCGACGCCCTCATCGGCCAGCATGCCGGTGAGCATCTGCGCCTCCAGCAGGTCGCGCGGCTCGTAGATGCGCTGCATCACTCGTCCTCCCGGCGAACCTGCAGCTGCCAGTCTTCGCCATCGACGCTCAGATCGAATACCGCCGGCCGGCAGCACACCGGACAATCCTCGACGTACTGCTGATCGCCGCCGCTCAGATCGAGCAGCGCCTCGGCCGATTCGCCGCAGTACGGACATTGGTAAAGCTGTGATTCCAGCATGGACGTCTCCCTCGTGACTTGCCGCTATAATCGCCGTCCAGTTTCAGCCCACTACCGCAACTCGCCGTGACAATCCGGCAGGCACGGCCGGACAGCAGGCTCGGGGCGCATCCGCGTTGGCGCGGGTCATGCGCCGTCGCCTTCCTACTGTATAGCGCGTCCGTGTCGCAGTGAGGTCGCGCGGTCTTGCGCCGTTTCCTTCCAACCAGAGAGCATGATGGACGAATTCGAAGCCATCCGACCCTATGCCGACGCCGAAGTACCGGCAGTCATGTCCCGCCTGTTCACCGATCGGGACTTCCTCGACATCCTGCTGCGCTTTCGCTTCCCGCGGCTGGCCAACACCTTCGGCTGGCTGCTCAAGCCGATCATCGCCCATCGTCTGCGCCGGGAATTCGCCACGATCGATTCGGTCGACGCGCTGCAGCACAAGATCGAAGCCTACGTCGACCGGACCATCGAACGGGCCACCGACGGGGTGACCTATTCGGGCGTGCAGCACCTGCAGCCCGGACGCGCCTACCTGTTTCTCGCCAATCACCGCGACATCGTGATGGACCCGGCCTTCGTCAACTACGCGGTCTATCACGCCGGCATCCGCACCCCGCGCATCGCCATCGGCGACAACCTGCTGCAACGCCCCTTCGTCAGCGATCTGATGCGGCTGAACAAGAGCTTCATCGTGCGCCGCTCGATCACCACGCGACGCGAGAAGCTCGCGGCTTACCAGGTGCTCTCGGCATACATCAACCACTCCATCCGCGAGGACGGCGAGTCGGTATGGATCGCCCAGGCCGAGGGACGCGCCAAGGACGGTGATGATCGCACCGACTCGGCCATCCTCAAGATGGTGCACATGAGCCGCAAGGACCAGCCCTTCGCCGAGGTGCTGGCGGCGCTGCAACCGACGCCAGTGGCGATCAGCTACGAATACGACCCCTGCGACCTGGCCAAGGCGCGCGAGCTCTACACCCGCGCCACCACCGGCAGTTACACCAAGGCGCCGGGCGAGGACGACGCCAGCATCGCGCTCGGCATCACCGGCTACAAGGGCCGGGTACACGTGCACTTCGGCGCACCGATGAGCCAGGTGGCGGATGATCCGAAGGAGCTGGCCGCCGCCCTCGACCGCGAAATTCTCTGCGGCTACCGGCTGTTTCCGGTGCACTACTTGGCGTACCGCATGTGGGACGCGCAGGATCCCGCGATCAGCGTGCCAAGCGCGGCCGAGCTGTTCGAACCGGCCGAGCTGCAACGCGCCGAGGCGCAGTGGGGCGCGCGCCTGGCCGCCTGCCCGCCCGAGCAGCAACCCTACCTGATCCAGCAGTACGCCAACCCGGTCCGCAACCAGTACCGTCTGAACGCCGGCCTGCCCCTCTGAAGGGGGCGCCGCGCCGGCGCTCCCGCTGTCCATGCCGTGCCGTGCCAATTGGCAAGAGGCACGGCTGCATTATTGATGCCGCTGATGCTCCGCCCTTCGCCGGATCGGCTTGACGTGGGGGGCTCCCCACCCTCACCCTCCGAATACCCCCGAAGCGGCGAACTAGAGCCTCCGCCCAGGCGGCGAAGGCAATTCGAGGGGCCCGCCACCAGCCTGCGCCGCGCGCGATGAGGGTTCGCATGCGGCACTGCGCAGGCATTTCGCCGGGACACAACAACAAGGATCACAGGACCACAACGATGCGCACGACACTTTTCAAATTGGGGACTCTTTCACTCGCCCTGTTGGCCGGCAGCGCCAGCGCGGCGGTATCCGAGGCGGACGCCGCCAAGCTCGGCGACAGCCTGACCCCGGTGGGCGCCGAGCGCGCCGGCAATGCCGCCGGCACCATTCCGGTCTGGACCGGCGGTCTTTCCGTGGATGCCGCGCCGGTGAGCGCCGAGGGTTTCGTCGGCGATCCGTTCGCCGCCGACCAGCCGAAGTTCACCATCACCGCACAGAATTACGAGCAGTATCAGGACAACCTGAGCCCCGGCCAGATCGCCATGCTCAAGCGCTATCCGCAAACCTATCGCCTGCCGGTATACGAAACCCGCCGCAGCGCCGCGCTGCCGCAGCACATCTACGATGCCGCGGCGCGCAACGCGCGCAACACCACGCTGGTGCGTGGCGGCAACGGCCTGGAGAACTTCGACACGGCACTGGCCTTCCCGATCCCGCAGGACGGCCTGCAGGTGGTCTGGAACCACATCACCCGCTATCGCGGTGCCTCCGTGCGCCGCGTGATCGCACAGGCCACACCGCAGGTCAACGGTAGTTACAGCCTCGTCAAATTCATCGACGAGGTGGTCTACGCCAATACCCTGACCGACTACAACGCCGAAAAGCATGGCAACGTGCTGTTCTACTTCAAGCAGCAGGTGACCGAGCCCTCGCGCCTGGCGGGCAATGTGCTACTGGTGCACGAGACCCTCGATCAGGTGAAAGAACCGCGCATGGCCTGGATCTACAACGCCGGCCAGCGCCGTGTGCGCCGCGCTCCGCAGGTGGCCTACGACGGCCCCGGCACGGCGGCCGACGGACTGCGCACCGCGGACAATCTGGACATGTTCAACGGCGCGCCGGATCGCTACGAATGGAAGCTGGTCGGCAAGCGCGAGCTGTACATTCCCTACAACTCCTACCGCCTGGACTCGCCGCAGCTGAAGTACGACGACATCGTCAAGCCCGGCCATATCAATCAGGACCTGACGCGCTACGAGCTGCACCGCGTCTGGGAAGTCGAGGCGACGCTCAAGCCGGGCGACCGCCACATCTACGCCAAGCGCCACCTGTTCATCGACGAGGACACCTGGCAGGCCGCGGTGATCGACCACTACGACGGCCGCAACCAGCTGTGGCGCGTTGCCGAGGCGCATGCGCAGCAGGTCTACAACGTGCAGGTGCCGCTGTATGCCGTGGAAACCCTGTATGACCTGATCTCCGGGCGCTATCTGGTGATGGGCATGAAGAACGAGGAGAAGACGCCTTACACCTACAACTACAAGGCCAACTCCAACCAGTACACCCCGGCCGCCCTGCGCAACGCCGGCGTCCGCTGAGGCACAGGAAGAACGCCCCGGGGACCGGGCGTTCATTCCGCCAGCACCAACTCGTAGGAAACGAAAAAGCCCGCAATTGCGGGCTTTTTCATGGGTGCGGCAAGTGCCTCGTCAGCACTTACTGGGCCAGCAACTGACCGATGCTCTGGTCCTTGAACACGCGGGTCAGCGCATCGCTCAACACGTCGCTGACCAGCTTGGTATTGGTCTGCTCGTTGGGCGCCATGCCGAAGCGCTGATTCAGCGAGGCGCCATAGCGTCCGCTGTAGCGGCGACCGGAGTTCTGCACGTCGACGCGCAGAGTTGCGCCGATGTTGGCCTCGGTGACGTACAGGCCTTCCTTGGGCGACTGGTACTTCAGTTCGGCCAGGGTCAGCGTCAATTGCGGTGCGTTGTAGGCATTGGGCGAAGGTGTGAAGCCCAGCAGGCGCACGGCCGCTTCGGTCTGCGCCTGCAGCTTGGGCAGCAG
Source organism: Stutzerimonas degradans (assembly GCF_024448505.1). Classification (GTDB taxonomy): domain Bacteria; phylum Pseudomonadota; class Gammaproteobacteria; order Pseudomonadales; family Pseudomonadaceae; genus Stutzerimonas; species Stutzerimonas degradans. The sequence continues at coordinate 326,522 of NZ_JAMOHV010000003.1, read as the reverse complement.
TTTCTCGCTCGGCACGATCACCGCGCTGGTTTCCGGGTACAGACCGCCACGCGTACCCAGCGTGGGCGACGGACGTCCGTCGACAACCCGCACGACGACCGGCTGGCCCTGGCCGACCGGATTGATGGTGCCCAGCAGTTTGGGGCTGGGATCGAGCTGCTGCGGGCTGTGGGCACAGCCTGCGAGAGCCAGTCCAATAACCGCGACAAGTCCGAACAACAGGCGCTGCAGCATGCTGTTTTTCTCCAAGTGAGGGGGATGACGAACGCGGCGCAGTATACCGGGCGCTTCCGTACCCCGACAGTGATGCGCTTCAGACCGACCGGCCGGCCGGCGCGTTCCGTCATTCGCCTGTCATCGACACCTGCGATAAAGCGCGCACCGCTTCCGTTGAGGTGTCCGATCATGAACTTCCTGCGCCGCCTGTTGCGCCTGCGCTCACGCCAGCACTACGCATTCGTCGACGAGCAAGGCTGCTGTCGCATGCTGTGCACCGCCACCAACCGCCCGCGGGGCCATCGCTGGATCGAAGTAGGCGAAGTCCGGCTCGACTGGATCGGCCGCCCGTTGCCGGCCGACGCGATCCTCGCAGGCCGCTGAACCGGCCAAGGTCGCAACACCTGCAAAAAAAAACCGCCCTGCCTCCAGGAGACAGGGCGGTTTTTCGTTCAGCCAAAGAACGCGGCAGTGATCAGTCCGCCAGGCCCAGACGCTTGTCCGACAGCGCGCTGATCTCGCGATAGGCCGTCGCGTCGCTTTGCAGCTGGTTTTCGCGTGCCGGGAAGATCTCGCCCAGCTTGGTCGACCAGGCCTGCGACCGGTACTGCTCGGGGAAGCAGCGCTCGATCAGCTCGAGCATGATCGAAACCGTCACCGAGGCACCCGGCGAGGCGCCGAGCAGCGCGGCGATGCTGCCGTCCTTCGCGGCAACCAGTTCGGTACCGAATTGCAGGATGCCGCCCTTCTTCGGATCCTTCTTGATGATCTGCACGCGCTGCCCGGCGATCTCCAGACGCCAGTCCTCCGCCTTCGCCTCGGGATAGAAACCGCGCAGGGTTTCCAGGCGATCTTCCATGGACTGCATCACTTCCTTGATCAAGTAGCGGGTCAGATCCATGTTGTCGCGCGCCACCGCCATCATCGGGCCGATGTTGCTGGGGCGGATCGACAGCGGCAGATCCATGAAGGAACCACGCTTGAGGAACTTGGTGGTGAAGCCAGCGTAGGGGCCGAACAGCAGGGACTTCTTGCCATCGACTACGCGGGTATCAAGGTGCGGCACCGACATCGGTGGGGCGCCGACCGCGGCCAGGCTGTAGACCTTGGCCTGGTGCTGAGCGACGATTTCCGGGTTGTCGCAACGCAGCCACTGACCGCTGACCGGGAAGCCGCCGAAACCCTTGCCTTCCTCGATGCCGGACATCTGCAGCAGCGGCAGTGCAGCGCCACCGGCGCCGAGGAATACGAAGCCGGCAGCCACTTCACGGGACTCGCCGCTGCGGGTGTTCTTGATGTCGACCTTCCAGCCGGTCGCGGTGCGCGCCAGGCCGGTGACTTTCTGGTTGTAGGAAACCTTGACGCCGGCGCTGCGCGACAGATAGCTGAGCATCTGGTTGGTGACTGCGCCGAAGTTGACGTCAGTGCCGTTCATCGCACGGGTTGCGGCGATCGGCTCGTCGGCCGCGCGTCCCGGCATCATCAGCGGCATCCACTCGGCCAGCGTGGCACGGTCTTCGGAATAGACCATGTCGGAGAAGGCGTGGTGGGTCTTCAGCGCATCGAAGCGGCGCTTGAGGAAATCGATGTTCTTGCTACCGCGCACGAAGCTCAGATGCGGTACGGCATTGATGAAGTCGCGGGGAGAGCCGAAGCCTTCGCGATCGGCGAGATATGCCCAGAACTGCTTCGAGACCTCGAACTGGGTATTGATATGGACGGCCTTCTTGATATCGATCGTGCCGTCCTTGCTGTCGGGGGTGTAATTCAGCTCACAAAGCCCCGCGTGGCCAGTACCGGCATTGTTCCAGGGATTGGAGCTTTCGATGGCTCCGGATTCCTGCAGTTCGACGATCTCAAGCTTGATGCTGGGGTCGAGTTCCTTGAGCAATACCGCGAGGGTAACGCTCATGATGCCGGCCCCCACCAACACCATATCCACTGCTTCGCTATCGTGTTGCGTCATTAACGCGTTCTCCAGAATCACAGCATTAAACTGTCACGTCCGCAGTACGCGGCCGCGTATAACCCACCAGCCAGACGGCCAGAAACGGAGGAGGTCTCTGTATCCGCTGCTCGGGATATCTGTGCCCGAGAACAGGCGAGAAGAACGCCTGCCAGCTGTTGGAAGGACGGCTTTTGGCTTCCTTCCTGACGCCTCGATCGGACCGGAGCGGGGTTAGACCCGGGCTCTACAGCCGGATGCGGCGAAAAAAACGATTTGCGAATCCTGCAGGCGATCGATACCGGTCGCGCCATGCGCTCACCGATCACCGGATATCCATTATGTTGATGCAGTCTCGTCAGCCACGAGCCGCTTCGATCACCTCGATGTACGGCCGCGCCTGATGCTGATCGGCGACCAGCTCGATGAAATCCCGCCCCTTGGCGTCACGTGCGCCGAGGTCGTAGCCGGCGGCCTGGAAGAAACCGATGTAGCGCTCGAAGTCATCGATGCGCAGCCCGCGATAGGCCTTGATCAGCTTGTGCAGCGACGGCGGCGTATCGTCAGCCGGTTCCGGCAGAAGAAACAGTTTGATCGCTTCGTCGCCGATCTCCTCGCCAATCACCTGCTTTTTGTCTTTACGCATGTCGATTCTGCTCCGCGGATTCTCACCGGGGCGGCAGTTTACTCCTCGCGGCCGGCACGCTCAACGCGCCAGGGCGGCTTGCGACCAAGGTCGTACTCGCAGCGGCGTACGCGGACGGAGGATTACCATCGATCCGAGCGCCACGCCGGTGCTTATACTGCTGCATTGCGTACAAGGAGCGTCACGGCATGAACCTACCGTCTCTATTCGCCGCTTGGCGTCAGACGCTACGCCTGGGTTACGGCCCCGCGCAGCTGCGTGGCGATCTCAGCGCCGGCCTGACCGTCGGCATCATCGCCATCCCGCTGGCGATGGCACTGGCGATCGCGGTCGGCGCGCCGCCGCAGCACGGCCTGTACACGGTGTTGATAGCCGCGCCGCTGATCGCACTTACCGGCGGTTCGCGCTTCAACGTCAGCGGCCCGACCGCCGCCTTCGTGGTGATCCTGCTGCCGATCACCCAGCAGTTCGGCGTCGGCGGTCTGCTGCTGTGCACCATGCTGGCCGGATTGATTCTGATCGCGCTCGGCGTGCTGCGTGCCGGCCGGCTGATTGCCTTCATTCCTTATCCGGTCACCCTGGGCTTCACCGCCGGCATCGGCATCGTCATCGCCACGCTGCAGGTCAAGGACCTGTTCGGCCTGACGCTCAGCGAACAGCCCCAGCACTACGTCGATCAGGTCGTCCTGTTGGCGCGCTCGCTGCCGGGGGCGCAGGTGGGCGATGGGCTGGTCGCGATCGTCTGTCTGGCCGTTCTGATTCTCTGGCCACGCTGGGTGCCGCGCGTGCCCGGCCATCTGGTCGCGCTGACGATCGGCGCACTGGTCGGCCTCGCGCTGGAGTCGTCCGGCATGCCGGTCGCCACGCTGGGCGAACGCTTCAGCTACGAACTCGATGGCGTCCGCCATCCGGGCATCCCGCCACTGCTGCCGGACTTCACCTGGCCGTGGCTGCTCCCGGGCCCGGATGGCCAACCACTGCAACTGACTTACGAACTGTTCCGCCAGCTGCTCGCCCCGGCGTTCGCCATCGCCATGCTGGGTGCCATCGAATCGCTGCTCTGTGCGGTGATCGCCGATGGCATGACCGGCAGTAGCCATGAACCCAATGGAGAACTGATCGGCCAGGGCCTGGGCAACCTGATCGCCCCGCTGTTCGGCGGCATCACCGCCACTGCCGCCATCGCACGCAGCGCCGCCAACATCCGCGCCGGCGCGTTCTCGCCATTGGCGGCGATCATCCATGCCGGCGTGGTGCTGGTGGCGATTCTCTGGCTCGCACCGCTATTCAGCTATCTGCCGATGGCCGCGCTGGCGGCGCTGCTGCTGATGGTGGCCTGGAACATGAGCGAAGCGCCGCACGTCGTGCATGTGCTGCGCATTGCGCCGCGCAGCGACGTGCTGGTGCTGCTGACCTGCCTGGTGCTGACCGTGCTGTTCGACATGGTCCTGGCGGTGGGCGTTGGCCTGCTGCTGGCCGCCGGACTGTTCATCAAACGCATGAGCGAGCTGACCGACACCGGCCAACTGTCACGCGATCAGCGTCGCGTCCTGGCCGACCTGCCGGAGCACGTGGCGGCCTATGCCATCCGCGGTCCGCTGTTCTTCGGCGCCGCGGAAAAGGCATTGGGCGCACTGCGCCGCTTCAACCCCGAAGTGCGGGTGGTCATCGTCGACATCAGCGCCGTGCCCATGCTGGACATGACCGCCCTGGCGGCGCTGGAGAACGTGCTGGTGGATTACCGGCGACTCGGCGTCACGCTGATTCTCAGCGGTAGCAATGCGCGCGTACGGCTGAAGCTGCGGCGTGCCGGTATTCACCGGCTGCCGGGTCGCCTGCTATACGTGCGCGATCTGACCCAGGCGCGGGAGAAGGCCCTGCGTCTGCTGCAGGATGAGGACAAACCGCTGCCGCAGCCGGCCTGAGGGCCGCGCGGCAGCGGATGTCACGGTGACGATCAGCCGGCGTACTTCTGCAGGTTGGCCATCATTTCCCGCAGCGCCTCGAGGTTGTCTGCCGGGTGCGCTGCGTCTTGGAAGTCACAGATGCGCGTCCAGTTGGCGGCGACATCCTCGGCAGCGAAACCAGTGCGCGGATCGAAGCCGACGCCCAGGCTGCGCTCCCAGCGCACCTTGCCCATCCAGCCGCCACCCACCTCGAACAGCCCACCACTGTCCTGGCACTGCTCGCTGGCGAGATACACCACCAGCGGGCTTACCAGCTCGGGCTTGAGCTGCTCGAATACCTGCGGCGGAATCAGCCCCTCGGTCATGCGCGTGCCGCCGGTCGGCGCGATGGCGTTGACCAGGATGTTGCTCTTGCGTCCCTCCAGCGCCAGTGTGCGGGTCAGGCCATAAAGGCCGAGCTTGGCCATGCCGTAATTGGCCTGGCCGAAGTTGCCGTAGATACCCGAGGTGGACGCGGTAAAGATCACCCGCCCGTGACCCTGCTCGCGCATCAGCGGCCAGGCGGCGCGCGTGACCTTGTAGGCGCCCTCGACGTGCACGCGGTAAACCAGATCCCAGTCGGCATCCTCCATCTTGTGGAACGTGCGGTCACGCAGGATGCCGGCGTTGTTCACGACCACGTCCACGCGCCCGAAGCTATCCAGCGCCTGCTCGACGATGCGCTCGCCGTCGGTCACCGAGTCATGGTTGGCCACAGCGGTACCGCCGGCCTGGCGGATCTCCTCGACGACCCGGTCTGCGGCGGAGCTGCTGGCACCCTCGCCCTGAGCAGTCCCGCCCAGATCGTTGACCAGCACCCGCGCGCCGTGCCGGGCGAACAGCAGCGCGTGGGCGCGCCCCAAGCCGCCACCGGCTCCGGTCACGATGACCACTTTGTCTTCAAAACGAATGGGTTGCGTCATGGACTGCTCCTCGGTCATGAATGCCGCGAGTCTCCCCGTCGCCCGGTGCCGCGACAATCAAACGCCTCGAAATGAATGGATCGGCATAACGCTCGACGATGCGCTGATCGTTTTTTGTACCGTAGCCACGCAGCCCAGATGTCACGGCGCTTCGCCCGTTTTGCCAGCAGTTTATCCACAGCGGCATCCACAGTTTTCGGGGATAACAAATTTGCCCCGGATGCTCCCATGGCGGCCCCGCCGGAAAGCCGCAAACGGCTGATTTTACTGGGGGTTACACAGCTAACAAGCCGATCGATCAAAAATCGAACAGGCGGTTACAGGCCAGGCGCCATCACCTCGGCAGGCATTGTTCCAAAGGTTATCCACAGAACGCCGCACAGTTCACGGGGATAACACGATTGCCGTATATCTATTACGGCCATGGCGTAAATCAACCGGCCCACGAGCGGGCCCGGGCTTATCCTTCAACTGGCCAGTCACAGCCCGGAGTTACGCCATGATCAGTCGTGCCATCTTGCAATGCCTTTTCGCCAACTATGCCTCGGCGGTCAGCGGTACATGCGCGGACGAATGAACCCATCGAAACCATTGCTCAAATTTCATCCACCGAGGCGCAGCCCGCATGCTTCGCGGCATGTGGCGCTGTTTGCCCAACTTACCCACAAATAACTGCACAGCAATCGTGGATAACAGGTTTCGTGCTGCAGTCATTGCCGTGACGTTCATTCAACGCACTGTTCAGAAAGCGATCAACCGCGGCAAACGCCCGCCGTTGTTGGGGTGCACGCATCCATGCAGAAGTTACCCACAAGGTAGCGCACAGCATGAGTGGATAAGCCTGGGCCTGCGCTGATTTGTCCCGCCCGGTTCGGGCACTGCCGGGGCGACCACGCGGTCACAACCGGGTCGGCCTTGCCGGCGGCGGACGCCGTCCGCCTTCCAACAACCGATCCGGAAAAAAAGAATGAAATACGCCCTCTCCCTGATCATCGCCACGGCGGCGCTGCTGCCATTCACCGCGCAGGCCGCCGACGATACCTGTCCGAGCAGTAACGAAGACGATATCGCCACATTGTTCACGCAATGGAATGAAGACCTGCGCAGCGGCGATCCCAAGCGAGTAGTCCGACGTTACGCCACCGACTCGCTGCTGCTGCCAACCCTGTCGAATACCCCACGGGAAACCGCGGCGGACAAGGAAGACTACTTCTCGCATTTCATGGCCAAGCGTCCGGACGGGCGCATCGACTCGCGCATGATCCGCATCGACTGCCGCACCGCGCTGGATACTGGGCTCTATACCTTCCGCTTCGGTGACGGCTCGGCGGTGCAGGCACGCTATACCTTCACCTACCGGTGGGATCCGCAGCAGGCGCGCTGGCTTATCAGCAGCCATCACTCGTCGGCAATGCCCGAGCGTGCCGCAACGACGCCCTGACAGCCCTCTTGACCGGCCCGCCGCTACGGGCCATTGTGCCGCCCGCATGTGCGGGCAGCATGGCTGCCGCATGCAATCCCCGCGTTCCCGCATTGTCCAACCGGATAAACCCACCGGCTCGAAGTGATCCTCGCATGCGCCTGAAAGCCCGCCTGGCGCTGCTGATCGACCGAATCAGCGCGCTGCTCCGTCGTTTCCCCGGCACCGTTGCGCTGTTCGGTTTCTGCTCGGGCGTGGCCAGTTTCCTGCTGGTCGAGCGCCACGCCGGGCTGGCCAAGGGCATCGCCGTCATCATGCTGGTGAGCTGGGTCTGGCTGACGCTCGAACACAGCCTGCGGCGCAGCCTGAAGCGCTGGTTCGGCTGGCAGTTGCCGGCACCGCTGCTGCGCTATGCGACGCAGATGGTCCACCAGGAAAGCCTGTTCTTCATCATCCCGTTCTTCGCCATCACCACGACCTGGAACAGTGGACAGGCACTGTTCACCGGCCTGCTTGGCGGCGCGGCGCTGATCTCGCTGATCGATCCGCTGTACTACCGCTGGCTGGCGCCACGCCGCTGGGTCTACCTGGGCTTTCATGCCGTAACGCTGTTCGCCGTGCTGCTCACCGCGCTGCCGATCATCCTGCATCTGTCCACACCGCAGAGCTATCAGCTGGCGCTCGCCGTGACGGTGCTCTTGGCCTTGCCCAGCCTGGGCAGTTTGTTCCGCCAATGGAACTGGCGCAGCCTGCTTGGCATCGTCGGTCTGGCCGTCGCGCTCGCCGGCGCAGGCTGGCTCGGACGCACCTGGGTACCGCCGGCGTCGCTGTGGCTCACCGATGTCGCCGTGACAACCCAGCTGGACGACCGCCAGCGCAAACCCGGCAAGGGTCTGCGCCAGCTCAGCAGCGCCGAACTGCACGCCACCGGCCTCTACGCCTTCACCGCGATCAATGCCCCGCGCGGGCTGAAGGAGCGCATTTACCACGAGTGGCTGCACGAAGGACGTCAGGTCGATCGCATCGCCCTGGACATCAGCGGCGGCCGCGAAGCCGGCTACCGCGCCTGGACGCACAAGCGCAACTTCCCGCCGCAATCGGCCGGCAAGTGGCGCGTACGGGTGGTGACGGAGGCAGGTCAGATGATCGGCATGCTGCGCTTTGAGGTCAGCGAATAGCGAACGTCCGCCCGCGCCGCCACTCCTAACGAGAAAGCGCAGCGTGAATCGGAGGCTGACATGGACTGGTGGGATATCGTTGCCCGGATGATCGCCGCGGAATTCGCGGATATCCCCGATCTGGACGAGGCCGTGCGCGTCGCCATGCGCCTGCTGCTCGCTGCCTTGCTGGGCGGTCTGCTCGGCTACGAGCGCGAACTCCGACGCCGCGCCGCCGGCCTGCGCACGCACATGCTGGTGGCGCTCGGTGCCGCGCTGTTCGTGCTGGTGCCGGTGCAGGCCGGTGTGGAGGTTTCGCGGGTGATGCAGGGCATCATCACCGGCATCGGTTTTCTCGGCGCCGGCACGATCCTCAAGGGCACTTCCATCGAAGACGTGCAGGGGCTGACCACCGCTGCCAATATCTGGATGACCGCGGCCATCGGTGTCGCCGCCGGCCTCGGCCACGAAGCGACCGCAGTGCTGAGCACGTTACTGACGCTGCTGGTACTGCTGCTCATGCCAACGGTGGAACGCCACGCGGCGCACAAGCGGGACGACACGCCCCCGTCCTGACGAACGCGCGAACGATGACGCAGCCAGGGGGGTCGTAAATCAGACAGTCCGCGTCCCGGAGCCGAGACCATGCCCGCTGCCCGCCCCTGTTTGATCGCCACCTCCCTCGCCCTGGGCGGTTGCGGCGATACCGCGAAAACGCCAGTCGAAGCCGGCTATGGTCCTGATCCGGCGCTACCGGCTCCGAACAAGACGCTGCTGCCGACCGTCAACATTGCCCCGGCCAAAGGCTGGCCCGAAGGCGGCAAACCGCAGGCCGCGCCCGGATTGGAAGTCGCCGCGTTTGCCGACGACCTGAAGCATCCGCGCTGGATTCACGTGCTGCCCAATGGCGATGTTCTGGTTGCCGAAGCAGATGCTCCGCCCAAACCGGAAGGTAGCCAGGGCATCCGCGGCTGGATCATGAACAAGGTAATGGCCCGCGCCGGCTCGCGAACACCGAGCGCCAATCGCATCACCCTGCTGCGCGACCGCGACGGTGACGGCCGACCGGAACAGCGCAGCGTCTTTCTCGAAGGACTCAACTCGCCGTTCGGCATGGCACTGGTCGACGACCAGCTGTACGTCGCCAATACCGACGCCCTGCTGCGCTTTCCATACCGGGAAGGCGCCACGCGCCTGGAGCTGGCCGCTGGCGAGAAGGTCGTCGACCTCCCGGCAGGGCCGATCAACCACCATTGGACCAAGAATGTCATCGCCAGCCGGGATGGCACGCGGCTGTACGTCACCAGCGGCTCGAACAGCAACGTCGCGGAAAACGGCATGCAGGCCGAGGAAAACCGCGCAGCGATTCTCGAAGTCGATCCACAAGCCAAAACGCTGCGCCTGTTCGCGTCAGGGCTGCGCAATCCCAACGGGCTGGCCTGGCAGCCCGACAGCGGCCAGCTGTGGACTACCGTCAACGAGCGCGACGAGATCGGCAGCGATCTGGTGCCCGACTACATGACCTCGGTACAGGAAGGCGGCTTCTACGGCTGGCCCTACAGCTATTACGGCCAGCACGTGGACAAGCGAGTCGAACCGCCGCGCCCGGACCTGGTCGCCAAGGCCATCGTGCCCGACTACGCGCTGGGCGCGCATACCGCGTCGCTGGGTCTGGCCTTCTACGAGGGCGACCTGCTGCCCGGACGCTATGCCAAAGGCGCCTTCGTCGGACAGCACGGCTCTTGGAACCGCAAGCCGCTCAGCGGCTACAAGGTGGTCTTCGTGCCGTTTCGCGACGGCAGGCCCGCCGGTCCGGCCGAGGATGTGCTGACCGGTTTCGTCAACCCGGACGGCGACGCGCAGGGGCGTCCGGTCGGCGTCGCGATCGACCGCAGCGGCGCGCTGCTGGTCGCCGATGATGTCGGCAACCGTGTCTGGCGCGTAACCCCCACTCCCAATCAAGACACCCGCGCGCAACCGCGCGAAGGAGGTTCCGATGCCCCGCGGTGACAAATCCAAATACACCGACAAGCAGCAGCGCAAGGCCGAACACATCGAGGAGAGCTACGAAGAACGCGGCGTAGCGCCGAAGGAGGCCGAAGCGCGCGCCTGGGCCACGGTCAACAAGCAATCCGGGGGCGGCGAGCGCAAGGGCGGCGCGGGCCGCAAGAAAAGCGAGACGGCCAAGCGCGCTGACCGCAAGGACTCGGCACACCGCGCCGCGCAGGCGCGCGCCGGCGCCTCGCCCAATCGCGGCTCGACACGTCAGCGCGGCGGCGCAGCCAGTACGTCTCTCGCCGAAATGACGCGCGACGAACTGCTGCAGAAGGCCCGCGAGCGCGGCATCCGCGGACGCTCGAAGATGCGCAAAGCCGAATTGCTGCACGCGTTGAGCTGAGCGAATACATGCACGCGCCTGACTGCCCGACCACGCCCGATCCCACTACCAACCCCAAGCGCGAGGAGCCGGGTGAGCCGCTACCGATCGACGACCCGGGCCAGCCGCCACCAGTCGAAAAACCGCCTGCGCGCGAGCCCGAGCAAGGCAACGCGTTCACCACGGCATAAAAAAAGCCACCCGAAGGTGGCTCAAGAATACTTAAGGAAGGAGGTACTGCTCAGCCGGCTGCCGCCGGACGCATGTAGGAGATCGGGGCGGTCTGAGCGTCATCGAAAGTGACCAGCTCCCACGCATCCTTCTGGGCCATCAGGGTGCGTAACAGGCGGTTGTTCAATGCATGCCCGGACTTGAAGCCACGGAACTCGCCGATCAGGCTGGTGCCCAGCAGATACAGATCGCCGATGGCATCCAGGATCTTGTGCTTGACGAACTCGTCCTCATAACGCAGGCCGTCTTCGTTGAGCACGCGGTTCTCGTCCACCACGATGGCGTTATCCACGCTGCCGCCGAGCGCCAGATTGTGCGAGCGCAGGAATTCAATGTCGCGCATGAAACCGAAGGTTCGCGCACGGCTGACTTCCTTGACGAAGGAAGTGCTGGAGAAATCCACACTGGCGGTCTGGGTACGGCCCTTGAACACCGGATGGTCGAAATCGATCTCGAAGCTCACCTTGAAGCCGTCGAACGGCAGGAAGGTCGCACGCTTGTCGCCCTCCTCGACGGTGACTTCGCGCTTGATGCGAATGAACTTCTTCGGCGCGTCCTGCTCCTGCAGGCCGGCTGACTGAATCAGGAATACGAACGGCCCGGCACTGCCATCCATGATCGGCACTTCCGAGGCGGAGAGTTCGACGTAGGCGTTGTCGATTCCCAGCCCGGCCATTGCCGAAAGCAGATGCTCCACTGTGTCGACCTTGACGTCACCGTTGACCAGCGTCGTGGACATGGTGGTTTCGCCGACGTTCTCGGCCCGCGCGGGAATCTCCACGGGCGGGTTGAGATCGGTGCGACAGAACACGATTCCGGTATCCACCGGCGCCGGTTTCAGGGTCAGGTAAACCTTCTCTCCCGAATGCAAGCCGACGCCAGTGGCGCGAATGATGTTCTTCAGGGTGCGTTGTCTGATCATGGCCTTTGGTTCGCTATTGCACTAGTTGCGAATTGTTTTCAACAATTGCCGGCGATAATAGCAGATGCCAACTTTGCTGAACACCAATCACAACAATACTCCTGATAACTTCAGTCAATCGGCCTGACGACGCAGAAACGCCGGGATGTCCAGATAATCCAGATCCTCTTGCGGGTTCAGTTTGGCGGCAGTGGCCGCGGCATGGGCCTGATTGCGCATCACTGTCGGACGCTCCAGGTCACGGTAGTTGACTGCCACCTGCTCCTGACGCGGTGCAACCGGTGCGGACGGGGCAACCGAAGCCTGCAGGGTATTGTCGATGACCTTGACCGGCTTCTCATTGCGCGGCCCCAGGCCGGTAGCCACCACGGTGACATGCAGCTCGTCACGCATATCCGGATCGATCACCGCGCCTACCTTGACGGTTGCCTCGTCGGAAGCGAAGGCCTCGATGATCTCGCCGACCGCGGCGTATTCGCCCAGCGACAGATCCAGGCCGGCGGTGATGTTCACCAGGATGCCGCGGGCGCCCTGCAGATTCACGTCCTCCAGCAGCGGATTGCGGATCGCCGCCTCGGTGGCCTCGCGCGCACGATTCGGGCCGGTAGCGCAGCCGGTACCCATCATCGCCATGCCCATCTCGCCCATGACGGTCTTGACGTCGGCGAAGTCGACGTTCATCAGACCCGGACGCTGCATGATGTCGGAGATGCCGCGCACCGCACCGGTCAGCACGTCGTCAGCCTTGGCAAAGGCGGACAGCAGGCTGGCGTCCTTGCCGAGGATGGTCAGCAGCTTCTCGTTGGGAATGGTGATCAGCGAGTCGACGCATTCGGACAGCGCGCGAATACCCTCGTCGGCCACCTGCATGCGGCGACGGCCCTCGAACGGGAACGGACGGGTGACCACAGCAACGGTGAGGATGCCCATTTCCTTGGCCACCGAAGCGATGATCGGCGCAGCGCCGGTACCGGTACCGCCACCCATGCCGGTGGTGATGAACACCATGTCGGCACCTTCGAGCACCTCGGCGATGCGCTCACGATCTTCCATCGCCGCCTGGCGACCGATGTCTGGATTGGTGCCGGCGCCCAGGCCCTTGGTGATGGCCGAACCGAGCTGCAGCACGGTGCGCGCTTCGATCTTCTTCAGCGCCTGCGCATCGGTGTTGGCGCAGATGAATTCCACGCCTTCGACGTTGTTGCGCACCATGTGATTGACGGCGTTGCCGCCACCACCGCCGACGCCGATAACCTTGATGACTGCACTCTGCGGGGTATGATCTACGAGTTCGAACATGGCCCTCTCTCCTTCCAGCTTTCTAGTTTTGGGTTGCCGCGTACTGATTAGAAATTGCCCTGAATCCAGCCCTTGAGCCGATCCAGAACAGACGTTTTGGGTTCTTCGTTCAGGCTGCCGGTGCCACGCGGACCGACGCCATCGACCTGCTTCTGCACGCCGTACAGCAACAGGCCAACGCCAGTCGCATAGATCGGGTTGCGCACCACATCATTGAGCCCCTTGACCGTATGCGGGACGCCCAGGCGTACCGGCATGTGGAAGATTTCCTCGGCCAGTTCGACCGCGCCTTCCATCTTCGACGTACCCCCGGTAAGCACGATGCCGGCCGGTACCAGATCCTCGTAGCCACTGCGCCGTAGCTCGGCCTGGATCAGCGTGAACAGCTCGTCATAGCGTGGTTCGACCACTTCGGCCAGAGCCTGGCGCGACAACTCGCGCGGCGGGCGATCGCCGACGCTGGGCACCTTGATGGTTTCGCCGGCACCGGCCAGCTTGGCCAGCGCGCAGGCGTAGCGGATCTTGATTTCCTCGGCGTATTGCGTGGGGGTGCGCAGGGCCATCGCGATGTCGTTGGTGACCTGGTCGCCGGCGATCGGAATTACCGCGGTGTGGCGAATCGCGCCTTCGGTAAAGATGCAGATGTCGGTGGTACCGCCGCCGATGTCGACCAGGCACACGCCCAGTTCCTTCTCGTCGTCGGTCAGCACCGCATGAGCGGAGGCCAGCTGTTCGAGGATGATGTCGTCCACTTCCAGGCCACAGCGACGCACGCATTTCTCGATGTTCTGCGCGGCGTTCACGGCACAGGTCACCACGTGCACCTTGGCCTCCAGGCGTACGCCTGACATGCCCAGCGGCTCGCGCACACCCTCCTGATTGTCGATCACGTAATCCTGCGGCAGCGTGTGCAGCACGCGCTGGTCGGCCGGGATTGCCACGGCCTGGGCGGCATCGAGCACCCGTTCCAGGTCGGCGGTGCTGACCTCACGGTCGCGAATCGCGACGATGCCGTGCGAATTAAGGCTGCGGATATGGTTGCCGGCGAGGCCGACGAACGCCGAGTGAATGCGGCAGCCAGCCATCAGCTGGGCTTCCTCGATGGCACGCTGGATCGACTGCACGGTCGACTCGATGTTCACCACCACGCCCTTCTTCAGGCCACGGGACGGGTGAGTACCGATACCGACGATTTCCAGATCGCCGTCGGCCGTGACCTCGCCCACCAGCGCGACCACCTTGGAGGTGCCGATATCGAGACCGACGATCATCTTGCCGCTTTGCACGCTAGACATGTGTTTCATTCCTCAATTCTTCGCCGCGACGGTCATGTCCGTCGCAGTCGGGATCGGTTCGCGCCAGGCGACGGCGAGGCCGTTGGCGTAACGCAGGTCGATCCTTGCAATTTTCTCGCTTTGCGCCTGCAACGCCTTTTGATAGATGGCATTGAAGCGACGCATTTTTTCCACCACGTGGTCCCGTCCCAGCAGCAGCTCGATGCCCTGGCTGGTGGTCAGGAACCAGCTGCCACGCTCGCGCAGTTCCAGGCTCGCGATGGAAAAGCCCAGCGGCCGCAGCATCTGGCTGAGCATCTGGTACTGCTGCATGACCCGTTGCTGAGCCCGCTTCGGACCATGCAATTGCGGCAAGTGTTCATAATGATTGAGGTTATTCGGTGCGAAGGCCTGCCCACGGTTGTTCAGCAGCGCTTCGTCGCCCCAGCGGGCAATCGGCAGCTGTTCCTCGAGATTCACCTGCACCTGGTCCGGCCACACACGGCGCACTTCCACATGGGCGATCCAAGGCATCTGCTCGAGATCGTGACGCATGCCGTTCAGATCAACCTTGAAAAAGCTCGCCTCGACGAACGGCGCAATACGCTGCTGCACCGCCTCGCGCGCCACGTAGCTCAGCTCACCCTGCACGCTGACCTTGGCGATCGGCCGGTCAGCGTAGGGCAGCAGGCGCTCACCCAGCTCGTACAGGCCGAAGGCCAGACCGACGAGCAGCAATGGCCAGACAGCGCGCTTGAGCCCCGTCAGATTCGGTCGCGGCAACCGTGCGGACAGCGGCTCGCGGGCCACCAGCCGGCTGGCCCCACGCGGCGCCGGCTTGCGCAGCGCACGGCCGCCTCCCGGTTGCGAGTGACGCAGCGTGGTGATCATCTCAGTTCTCCGCCCCGACGCTGTCGTCGAGAATGCTCAGCACCAGTTGCTGGAAGTCCAGACCCGCGGCCCGTGCCGCCATCGGCACCAGACTGTGGTCGGTCATCCCCGGTACGGTATTCACCTCCAGCAACCAGAAGTCGCCGTTGGCGTCCTGCATCACGTCGACCCGTGCCCAACCGCGTACGCCCACCGCTTCGCAGGCGCGAGCCGACAAGTCCTTGAGCTGCTGTTCACGCACCGGATCGAGCCCGCAGGGAATACGGTACTGGGTGTCGGAGGCCAGGTACTTGGCGTCGTAGTCGTAGAAGCTGTGCGGCGTGCCCAGGCCAATCGGCGGCAGTACTTCGCCGCGCAGCACTGCAATGGTGAACTCCGGGCCCTGGATCCACTGCTCGACCAGCACCTGCGAATCGAAGCGACTGGCCTCGCGCCAAGCGGCTATCAGCGCCTCGACGTCGTCCACCTTGGCCATGCCGATGCTCGACCCTTCGTGGGCCGGCTTGACCATCAGCGGGAACCCCAGCTCGACAGCCGCCGCGTGGCAGTCCTCGACACTGGCCAGCGCGGCGTGACGCGGAGTCGGCAGGCCAAGGCTCTGCCAGACCTGCTTGGTCCGCAGCTTGTCCATTGCCAGCGCCGACGCCAGGATGCCGCTGCCCGTGTAGGGGATGCCGGCGCACTCCAGCAGACCCTGCATGCTGCCGTCCTCGCCGCCACGTCCGTGCAGGACGATGAACGCGCGGTCGATACGCTCGCGATCAAGACGCTGCAGCAGATCGTCGCCGACATCGATACCGAAGGCATCCACACCGGCTGCCTGCAGTGCCTGCAGCACGGCCGCGCCGGACTTCAGCGATACTTCGCGCTCGGCGCTCTTGCCGCCGAACAGCACGGCAACCCGGCCGAACGCCTGCGGGTCACGGGTCGAATGCAGGGCGCTCATGGTTGTTTCCTCGCGGTGCCTTTGGCATCGCCAAACAGGGGACTCTTGATCAGTTGCGGGGCTACGCCGCCGATATCGCCAGCCCCCTGGCAAAGCAGAATGTCGCCAGCGCGCAGCAGCGGCTTGATGATCGAGGCCAGGTCGGCGCCTCGCTCGACATAGATCGGATCGAGCTGGCCGCGCTGACGGATGCTGTGGCAGAGCTGGCGACTGTCGGCCCCCGGAATCGGCTCCTCGCCGGCCGGGTAGACCTCCATCAGCAACAGCACATTAGCGTCGGCCAGTACCTGCACGAAATCGTCGTAGAGATCGCGGGTGCGACTGAAGCGATGTGGCTGATAGACCATCACCAGTCGGCGCTCCGGCCAGCCGCCACGCACGGCCTTGATCACCGCAGCCACTTCGCGCGGATGGTGGCCGTAGTCGTCCACCAGCATCACGCTGCCGCCCTCAACCGGCAGCTGACCGTAGACCTGAAAGCGCCGCCCCACGCCCGCGAACTGCGACAGCCCCTGAACGATGGCCTCGTCATCGATGCCTTCGTCGGTGGCAATGGCGATGGTCGCCAGCGCGTTGAGCACGTTATGGGTACCGGGCATGTTCACCGTCACGTCCAGCGGTTCGCAGCCGGCGCGCAGCACGGTGAAATGGGTGCGCATGCCTTCCTGGCGAATATTGATGGCGCGTACGTCGGCGTCTTCGCTAATGCCGTAGGTGGTGGTTGGCCGGCCGATCTGCGGCAGGATTTCGCGCACCACCGGGTCGTCCACGCAGAGCACGGCCAGCCCGTAGAACGGCAGGTTGTGCAGGAATTCGATGAAGGTTTTCTTCAGCTTGCCGAAGTCGCCGCCGTAGGTGCTCATGTGATCGGCGTCGATATTGGTGACCACCGCCACCATCGGCTGCAGATGCAGGAAGCTGGCGTCGCTTTCGTCCGCCTCGGCGATCAGATAGCGGCTGCCGCCGAGCTGGGCGTTGGTGCCCGCCGCGGTCAGCCGGCCACCGATGACAAAGGTCGGATCCAGGCCGCCGGCGGCGAACACCGAAGCCAGCAGGCTGGTGGTGGTGGTCTTGCCATGGGTACCGGCCACCGCGATGCCGTGGCGGTAGCGCATCAGCTCGGCGAGCATTTCCGCGCGCGGCACCACCGGGATACGCTGTTCCAGTGCCAGTGCGACCTCGGGATTGCTGGCATTGATGGCGCTGGACACCACCAGCACGTCGGCACCGGCGACGTTACCGGCTTGATGGCCGATGAAGATATGCGCGCCGAAACTCTGCAGGCGCTCGGTGCTGGCCGATTCCCTCAGATCCGAACCGGAAACCTCGTAGCCCAGGTTCAGCAGCACCTCGGCGATGCCGCACATGCCCACGCCGCCGATGCCGACGAAATGGATGCGGCGAATGCGCCGCATGCGCCGGACTTCAGCCTTTACCGCAGCCGGGGACTTAGCCATTGGCCACCTCCAGGCAGATATCGACGACGCGCCGCGTCGCATCGGGTCGCGCCAGCCGGCGAGCGGTGGCGCCCATGACCTTGAGTTTTTCCGGGTGCATCAGTACCTCTTCAAGCTGCGCGGCGAGGACGGCAGCATCGGTCTTGGCTTGCGGCAGAAGGACGGCCGCGCCCTCCTTCGCCAGATATTCGGCATTGCGCGTCTGGTGGTCATCGATCGCATGCGGCAGCGGCACCAGAAACGACGGCAGACCCGCGGCTGCCAGCTCGCAGACGGTCAGCGCGCCAGCGCGGCAGATCACCAGATCGGCCCAGGCATAGGCGCGCGCCATATCCTTGATGAACGGTGCCACTTCGGCGGCGACGCCAGCTTCGGCGTAACGCTCGGTTGTGATGTCAGCGTGCTGCTTACCGGCCTGGTGGAACACCTCGGGACGCAGCTCGCCCGGCACACGCGCCAGCGCAGCAGGTAGCAGCTTGTTGAGCGGCTCGGCGCCCAGGCTGCCGCCGAGCACCAGCAGGCGCGGACGGCGGTTGCCCAGGGCGTCGCGCGGCGTTTCGAGAAACAGCTCCTCGCGTACCGGATTGCCGGTGGTGCGACGCTTGTCGCTGGCCTTGAACGTATCCGGGAACGCCTCGCAGACACGGCGCGACAGCGGCACCAGACTGCGATTGGCAGTGCCGGCGACGGCGTTCTGCTCGTGAATGATCAGCGGCACGCCAGCGAGCCAGGCCGCCAGACCGCCCGGACCGGTGACATAGCCGCCCATCCCCAGCACGCAGACCGGTTGCAGCTCGCGCACAATGCGACGCGCCTGCAACAGCGAGCGAATCAGCTGCAGCGGTGCCTTGATCAGTGAAGCGATGCCCTTGCCGCGCAATCCGCTGACTTGGATCAGATGCAGTGGCAGACCGGCGGCCGGCACCAGCTCGTTCTCGATACCACGCGGCGTACCCAGCCAGTGCACGGCGTAGCCGCGCGCCTGGAATTCGCGGGCGCAGGCCAGCGCCGGAAACACGTGGCCACCGGTACCACCGGCCATGATCAGCACGTTAGCGGCCACGGGCGACCTCCTTGGCAACTGGCGCCTCCTCGAAGTCCGCTTCGCTGAACTCGACATCCTCACTGCCGAGCACCGTGCGGCTTTCCCACTCGATACGCAGCAACAACGCCATGCTCGCGCAGGTCACCACCAGCGAGCTGCCGCCGTAGCTGAGAAACGGCAGCGTGAGTCCCTTGGTCGGCAGCAGGCCAACGTTCACCCCGACATTGATGAGGAATTGCCCCAGCCAGAGGAACGCCATGCCCCAGGCGACGTAGGCGCCGAAGAACTGACGCGCCTTCTCGGCTTGCAGGCCGATGTACAACGCGCGTACGCCGACGAAGGCAAACAGCAGGATGGTCAGCAACGCGCCGACCATGCCCAGCTCCTCGGCCAGCACGGAGAACACGAAGTCGGTGTGCGCCTCGGGCAGGTAGAACTGCTTCTGCACGCTGTTGCCCAGCCCGACGCCGAACCATTCGCCGCGGCCGAAGGCGATCAGCGCCTGGGTCAGCTGATAGCCGGCACCGTACTGGTCGGCCCACGGGTCGGTGAAGGTAATCAGGCGCTGCAGGCGGTATTCCTGCGTCTGCACCAGCACGAACACCGCACCGACCGCCGCCGCAACCAGCAGGCTGAAGCGGATCAGGCCGACGCCACCGAGGAACAGCATGGCCACCGCCGAGCCCATCATCACTACGGTGGCGCCGAAGTCCGGCTCCATCAGCAGCAGGAAGGCCATCGGCAGCAGCACCAGGAACGGTTTGGCGAAGCCCCAGAAGCTCTCGCGTACCTCTTCCTGGCGACGCACCAGATAGCCGGCGAGATAGATCACCACGAACACCTTGGCCAGCTCGGACGGCTGCACGTTGAACGCGCCGAACCCGATCCAGCGCATCGAACCGTTCACTTCGCGGCCGATACCCGGGATCAGTACAAGGATCAGCAGACCGAAGGCCGCCAGCAGCAGCATCCAGTCCAACCGCTGCCAGGTCGAAACCGGTACCAGCAGCATCAGGCCGGCGGCGCCCAGGCCGAGCGCGACGTACACCATGTGGCGGGTCATGTGATACAGCGCGTTGCCCGAATTCACCGCCGCCACTTCCGACGAAGCCGAGGTGATCATCACCAGCCCAAGGCCGAGCAGCGCCAGGCAACCGGCCAGCATCGCGAAGTCCAGATCCAGGCCGCGAGGGCCGAACAGCGGTGAAGGCGCACCACGCAGGAAGGCAAACATCAGACGAGCGCCTCCACCGCAGCGGCGAACAGGCGACCGCGCTCCTCGAAGTTCTTGAACATGTCCAGGCTGGCGCAAGCTGGCGACAGCAGCACCGCATCACCAGCCGTGGCGCAGGCCGCCGCCTGTTGCACGGCCTCCTCAAGCGTGCGCACGCGCAGCAGCGGCGCGGCGCCGTCCAGCGCGGCGGCCAGCACGTCGGCATCACGTCCGAGCAGAACGACCGCGCGGCAGTAGCGCGCGACCGGTGCGTGCAGGGCGGAAAAATCCGCACCCTTGCCGTCACCGCCGGCAATCAGCACCAGCTTGCCGGGGATATCTGCACCCAGCCCGTCGATAGCCGCCAGCGCAGCGCCGACATTGGTGGCCTTGGAGTCATCGTAGAACGCCACGCCGCCGCGCTCGCCGACCCACTGGCAGCGATGCGCGAGACCGGCGAACGAACGCAGCGTCCGCAGCATTGCGTCGAACGGCAGGCCAACCCCATGCCCCAGCGCCAACGCCGCCAGCGCATTGGCCTGGTTGTGTGCGCCGCGAATCTTCAGCTCGCTGACCGGCATCAGCGTCTCGAACTGGAACGCCAGATACTTCTCGCCGCCCTCCTCGAGCAGGCCGAAGCCCTTGAAATCCGGTTTGCCGAGGCCGAACGACCAGACCGGCACATCCTCGCCGATCAGCGGGCGGCTCAGGCGGTCGTCACGGTTGATCACCACCTGCCGTGCGCCGCGGAAAATGCGATGTTTGGCCTGATGGTAGGCCGGCAGCCCGCTGTAGCGATCCATATGGTCTTCGCTGACGTTCAGGCAGGTGGCAACCTCGGCGTTCAGCTGGTCGGTAGTTTCCAGCTGGAAGCTCGAAAGCTCGAGCACGTACAGCTCGACCCCATCATCCAGCAGATCGAGCGCCGGCGTGCCCAGGTTGCCGCCCACGGCAACCTGGCGGCCAGCCGCGGCGGCCATCTCGCCGACCAGCGTGGTCACGGTGCTCTTGGCATTGGAGCCGGTGATGGCGACGATCGGCGCTTTCGCTTCCCGGGCAAACAGGTCGATATCGCCGGAGAGCTTCACGCCGCGCGCGGCAGCCGCCTGCAGCGCCGGGGTGGCGATGGCCAGGCCGGGGCTGACCAGCAGTTCGCTGGCGCGACAGAGGAATTCGACGTCCAGCTCGCCGCAGCGCACTTCCACGCCGGGGTACTGTGCCTTGAGCGTGGCCAGCTCCGGCGGATTCGCGCGCGTGTCGGCGACCGCGAACGGCAGACCACGGCGCGCCAGATGGCGAACCACGGACATGCCGCTCTTGCCGAGGCCGACAACGATGCGGAACTGGTCGGAAGCGATCAGCACTCTCTATTACCTCAGTTTCAATGTGGCCAGGCCGACGAGCACCAGGATCACCGTGATGATCCAGAAACGCACGATCACCCGCGGCTCGGGCCAGCCCTTGAGTTCGAAATGGTGGTGGATCGGCGCCATGCGGAACACACGCTTGCCGGTCAGCTTGAAGCTGGCGACCTGGATCATCACAGACAGGGTTTCCATCACGAACACGCCGCCCATGATGAACAGCACCACTTCCTGGCGAACGATGACGGCGATGGTGCCCAGCGCGGCGCCCAGCGCAAGTGCGCCGACGTCGCCCATGAAGACCTGGGCCGGATAGGTGTTGAACCAGAGAAAGCCCAGGCCGGCACCGGTCAGCGCACCGCAAAACACGATCAGCTCACCAGCACCCGGTACATAGGGGATCAGCAGGTACTCGGCGAAATTCATGTTGCCCGACAGGTAGCAGAAGATGCCCAGACCGCCACCGACCATGACCGTCGGCATGATCGCCAGGCCGTCGAGGCCGTCGGTGAGGTTCACCGCGTTGCTCGAGCCGACGATCACGAAGTAGGTCAGCACGATGAAGCCGATGCCCAGCGGAATTTCGATGTTCTTCAACAGCGGCAGGATCAGCGTGGTTTCCACCGGCGTCTGCGCGGTCATATAGAGGAAGACCGCAGCACCGAGGCCGAACACCGACTGCCAGAAATACTTCCAGCGGCTCGGCAGGCCACGCGAGTTCTTCTCGATCACCTTGCGGTAGTCGTCGACCCAGCCGATGGCGCCGAACAGCAGCGTCACCGCCAGCACAACCCAGACGTAGCGATTGGACAGATCGGCCCAGAGCAGCGTGCTGATGGCGATGGCGCTGAGAATCAGCGCACCGCCCATCGTCGGCGTGCCGGACTTCGACAGGTGCGACTGCGGGCCGTCGGTCCGCACCGCCTGGCCGATCTGGCGCAGCTGCAGGGTGCGGATCAGCCAGGGGCCCATCCACAGCGACAGCACCAGTGCGGTGAGCACACCAAGAATCCCGCGCAGGGTCAGGTACTGGAAGACCGCGAAGCCCTTGTGGAACTGTTGCAGGTACTCGGCGAGCAGCAGCAGCATCAGTGTTTCTCCATGACGACATCGCTCAGGGCGGCGACAACCTTGTCCATCGCCGCGCTGCGCGAGCCCTTGACCAGAATGGTGGTGTTGCCCTGCTCGCTACGCAGCGTCTCGATCAGGCTCGCCTGATCGGCGAAATGCCGGGCTCCGGCGCCGAATGCAGCTACTGCATGCGCCATCAGCGGACCGACCGCATAGAGCACATCGACCTTGCCGCGCGCATAGGCGCCAACGTCGCGGTGCGCCTGTTCGGCCCATTCGCCCAGCTCGCCCATGTCGCCAAGGACGAGAACGGTACGCCCGGCGAATCCGCTGAGGACGTCGATCGCTGCGCAGATGGAAGCCGGGTTGGCGTTGTAGCTGTCGTCGATCAGGCGCGCGCCGTTGCCGAGCATCTGTGCGACGCCGCGCCCTTTGACCGGCTGCAGGTTCTGCAAGCCTTCGACGATGGCCTGCGGTGCGACACCCAGCGCATGCGCCGCAGCGGCGGCAGCCAGGGCATTGGCGACGCTATGCCGACCGAGCAGGTTGAGCTGAACCCGGACCGCTGCGCGCGGGCCGGTGAGGACGAAATTGGCGCAACCGCGCACATCGAAGGCGATCGATCCGGCATGAAAATCGGCCAGCGGGCTCTGCAGCCCGAAACTGACGATGCGCTTGCCGGCTGCGCGTGCGGCCCAGCGCGGGTATGCCTTGTCGTCACGATTGAGTACCGCGATGCCGTCAGCCGCCAGGCCGTCGAGGATTTCGCCCTTGGCTTCGACGATCTTGTCGGGGCCGCCAAATTCGCCGACGTGAGCAGTGCCGGCGTTGGTGATCAGGCTTACCTGCGGACGAACCAGACCGCCGGTATAGGCGATCTCGCCCAGGCGGGACGCACCCAGCTCGATGACCGCCGCGCGATGCCGAGAGCCGAGCTCAAGAAGCGTCAATGGCACACCGAGATCGTTGTTCAGATTGCCACGGGTCGCCAGCACGGCATCTTCGCCGAAGGCGGCGCGTAGAATGCTGGCAAGCATTTCCTTGACGCTGGTCTTGCCGCTGGAGCCGGTAATCGCGGCCACCGGACCGTCGAAGCCATCACGATTCAGTGCGCCAAGGCGACCAAGCGCGAGACGCGTATCGGCTACCACCAACTGCGGCAGCGACACGTCCTCTACCTCGCGCTCGACCAGTGCCGCGACTGCGCCTTTGGCCGCCACCTCGGCGAGATAGGCATGGCCGTCGAAACGCGCACCGCTGAGGGCAACGAAAAGCTGCCCCGGCTGGATAGCGCGGCTGTCGGTGCTGACCGCAGCAAAGACAGCATCAGCGCCGACCAGCCGGCCAGCGAGCGGAAGAGTCAGCGCGCTCAGGCGCATGGCGTCACGCATCATGCTTCTCCCAGGCGGCCAGGGCCTTGCGAGCTTCATCCAGGTCGGAGAACGGCTGACGCACGCCGCAGATTTCCTGATAGTCCTCGTGCCCCTTGCCGGCCAGCAGCACCACATCCTCCGGCTGCGCGGCGGCAATCGCCGCGGCGATCGCAGCGCCACGTCCCGGGCGGAACTGAACCCGCTCCGGCTGGGCGAAGCCCTGACGAATGTCTTCCAGAATCTGCTCGGCCGGCTCGTTGCGCGGATTGTCGTCGGTCGCCACCACCCGATCGGCCAGCCGTTCGGCGACCTGCGCCATCAGCGCACGCTTACCGCGGTCGCGCTCGCCCCCGCAGCCGAACAGGCAAACCAGTTGTCCGCGCGCATGAGGACGCAGTGCGGTGAGCACCTTTTCCAGCGCATCGGGCGTATGGGCGTAATCGACCACCACCAGCGGCAGGTCGCCGCCGCCCAGGCGCTGCATGCGACCGGCGGGACCGTGCAGTTCCGGCAGCACGGCGAGAATTTCATCCAGCGGCCAGTCCATGCCCAACAGCGCGCCGACGGCTGCCAGCACGTTGCTGACATTGAAGCGCCCCAGCAGCGGGCTGCGCAGCGAGCGCTCGCCCTGCGGTGTGATCAGCCGCGCATGAATGCCGTCGTCGTCCAGTTGCGGCTCCGGACAGTACAGATCGGCCGAGGCGTCCTCCAGGCTGTAGGTGATCAGGCGCGACTCCTGCGGCTGCGCAGCCAGGCTGCGGCCGAACGCGTCGTCCAGATTGATCACGCGACAGCGCAGACCCGGCATGTCGAACAGACGCGCCTTGGCCGCCGCGTAGGCTTCCATACTGCCGTGGTAATCCAGATGGTCACGCGACAGGTTGGTGAACACCGCCACGTCGAACGCCAGCGCGGCCACGCGACCCTGCTCCAGCCCGTGCGAGGAGACTTCCATCGCCACGGCGCGCGCTTCGTGCTGCTTCAGGCTGGCCAGCGTCGCCTGCACGCCGATGGCGTCCGGCGTGGTGTGGTAGCCCTGCTCCAGCTCGCCATGAAAACCGTTGCCCAAGGTGCCGATGATGCCGCAGCGCTCGCCGAGACGATCCAGCGCCTGCGCGACCAGTTGGCTGACACTGGTTTTACCGTTGGTGCCCGTCACTCCGAGCAGATGCAGGCTACGGCTCGGCTCGCCATAGAAGCGGCCGGCGATTGCCGACAGCTGGCTGGCGAGCTGGCGAACCGGCACCAGCACCGCATCGCCGGCCGGCTGCAGCGCAGCGCCTTCGGATTCATAGGCAACGGCCGCCGCGCCACGTGCAATGGCGTCGGCGATATGGCTGCGACCGTCGTGCTGCAGACCAGGAACGGCGAGGAACAGATCGCCCGGCAGCACCTTGCGACTATCGAGAGTCAGCTCGCGGATCAGCACGGAACTGTCGGCCTGGGGCAGCAGTTGATTCAATGGCATCGGCATCAGCCACGCCCTCCCTTGCTCGTGGTTGCCTCGGCGGTCTGAACCGGCGCCGGCGGCGGCAGATTGTCCGGAGCCACGTTCATCAGGCGCAGCGCCCGCGCCATCACCTTGCCGAACACCGGCGCGGCTACCAGGCCACCGTAGTACTGCCCCTTGCTCGGCTCGTCGACCACCACCACGGCGGCGATGCGCGGGTTGGACAGCGGCGCGACGCCGGCGAAGAACGAGCGGTAGGCGTCCTTGGTGTAGCCACCGGTGCCGGAGATCTTCTTCGCGGTGCCACTCTTGCCGCCGACGTGGTATCCCGGCACCTGCGCGCGCGCACCGCCACCGCCTTCTTCCTCGACGACGGCCTGCAGCATCTGCAGCACGGTGCTGGAAATCTGCTTGTCGATGACCTGCACGCCTTCCTGCGTACGGTCCAGGCGCAGCAGCGACAGCGGCACGTTGACGCCTTCGTTGCCGAGCACGGCGTAGGCATGCGCGAGCTGCACCGCGGTCACGGAAAGGCCGTAGCCGTAGGCCAGCGAGGCGGTTTCGGCATCGCGCCACTTGCGATGATTGGGCAGATTGCCGACGCGCTCGCCAGGAAAGCCCAGGCCGGTGTCCTGGCCGAAACCGGCCTGCTGCATCACCGTGTAGACCGGTTCGGCACCGATATCCAGGGCGATCTTGCTGATGCCGACGTTGCTCGACTTCATCAGGATGCCGGTCAGCGTGAGCATGCCGCCACGCGAAACGTCGCGAATGGTGTAGCGACCGATGCGCATCCAGCCCGGCAGGGTGTTGACCACCGAATCAGGCTGGTATTTGCCGGTTCCCAGCGCGGCGGCGATGCTGAACGGCTTGACGGTCGAGCCAGGCTCGAACACGTCGATCATCGCGCGGTTGCGCATCGCCGCCGGCTGCAGGTTGCGGCGGTTGTTGGGGTTGTAGGTCGGCTGGTTGGCCATCGCGAGGATTTCGCCGGTCTGGACGTCGACCATCACCAGGCTGGCGGCCTTTGCGCCGTATTCCTGCACGACATTGCGCAGCTCACTGTGAGCCAGATATTGCAGACGCAGATCTATCGACAGGGCCATCGGCTTGCCCGGCTTGGCGTTCTGGACCACCTGCACATCCTTGATCAGACGCCCGCGACGGTCCTTGAGCACCTGCCGCTTGCCTGGCACGCCCGCCAGCCACTCGTCGTAGGCCAGCTCCATGCCCTCGCGGCCGCGATCGTCGATGTCGGTGAAACCCACCAGATGTGCGGCCACTTCGCCGGCCGGATAGAAGCGGCGGAACTCTTCCTGCGCATAAACGCCGGGAATTTTCAGGTCGAGCACGGCCTGGCCCTGCTCAGGCGTCAGGCCGCGTACCAAGTAGGTGAATTCGCGCGTTGCCAGCTGTTGCAGGCGCTCGCTCAAGGCGGCGGGATCTTGCCGCAGCGCGGCGGCCAGCTCCGGCCAGCGCGCGCGCGCAGCCTGAAGCTCCTTCGGATTACCCCACAGGGTCGTGACGGGGGTGCTGACGGCCAAAGGCTCGCCATTGCGGTCGGTGATCAGCCCGCGATGCGCCGGAATAGGAATATGCCGCACGCTACGCGCGTCACCCTGACCCTGCAGGAACGCCTGATCCATCACCTGCAGATCGACGATACGCCAGGCGATCACGCCGACCAGCAGCGCAAGCAGGGCCAGGACGATGCGAAACCGCCAGGGATACAGCGCGCCGTCGAGTTTCATGGCGCCACCAGCTGCACGTCCGCCGCCGCGGGGATGTGCATCTTCAATTGCTCGGTAGCCAGCGCCTCGATACGGCTGTGAGCGGTCCAGGTGCTCTGCTCCAGAATCAGTCGCCCCCACTCGGCCTGCGCCTTATCGCGCACGCTCAGCTGGGCATACATCTCGTTGAGCAGCTGGCGATTCCAGTGCGCGCTGTAAGCAACCGCAATCGCAGACAGCAGCACGCAGACGAACAGAACCAGCATGAGCAGGCTGCCACGCGGCATGGCGGAAAGCCGGCGGCTCATCGCACTTTCTCCGCGACGCGCATGACGGCGCTGCGCGAACGGGGATTCGCACGGACTTCGGCTTCGGAGGCAAACTGTGCCTTGCCGATCAGTTTCAAGCGCGGTTCGAAAGGTTTCGGTATGACCGGCAGGCCTCGCGGCAACTGGTCTGCCTCGCCCTTGGCGTGACGCCGCATGAACTGCTTGACGATGCGATCTTCCAGCGAATGGAAGCTGATCACCACCAGCCGGCCACCGACCTCGAGCGCTTCGAGGGCAGCATCCAGACCCGTTTCAAGGTCACCCAGCTCGTTGTTGATATAAATGCGCAGGCCCTGAAACGCACGGGTCGCCGGATTCTTGCCTTTCTCCCACGCGGGATTGGCGTCGGTCAGGACCTTGGCCAGGTCAGCCGTACGCTCGAACGGCTTTTCCGCGCGCCGCTGCACCACGGCACGCGCCATGCGCTTGGCGAAGCGCTCTTCGCCGTAATCCTTGAAAACCCGGGCGATATCGTCTTCGTTTGCCTGGGCGATCCACTCGGCCGCGCTGACGCCTCGCGACGGGTCCATGCGCATGTCCAGCGGGCCGTCATTGAGGAAACTGAAGCCGCGCGCCGGATCGTCTAGCTGCGGTGAGGAAACCCCCAAATCCAGCAGGATACCGCTCAGCGTACCGGTCCAGCCGCGCTGCACCACTTCGTCGCCGAGCTCTGCAAAGCTTCGCTGCACAACGACAAAGCGGCCGTCTTCGGCCGCCAGTGCTTGCCCCGTAGCGATCGCTAGCGGGTCCTTGTCGAACCCCAGCAACCGCCCCTGCGGGCCAAGCTGCTCGAGCAGCAGCCGGCTGTGCCCACCGCGCCCGAACGTACCGTCCAGATAGCGACCGTCCGGCCGCACGGCCAGCGCCGCGACGGCTTCGTCGAGCAACACGGTGATATGTCGCAGCTCGCTGATCTGGCTCACAGGATTAGGTCACGTAGTTCTTCCGGCAGACCGCCGGGTTGCTTGATGGCCGCCAGATCCGCGTCGGAAATCGCGTTCCAGTCGTCCTCGTTCCACAGTTGAAACTTGTTCAGCTGCCCAACCAGCATCGCGTGCTTATCGAGCCGGGCGTACTCGCGCAGGCGCGGCGGCACCAGCACGCGGCCGCTGCCATCCATTTCCACGTCCACAGCGTTACCGATGAGCAGACGCTGCAGCCGACGGGTTTCTTCGCGCAGCGAGGGCAGCTCACGCAGCTTCGCCTCGATCAACTCCCATTCGGGCAACGGATAGATGCACAGGCAGCGGTCAACCGCGTCGATCGTGACGATCAACTGGCCTTCGCCACGCGAATTCAGCTCGTCACGATACCGACTGGGCATAACTAGTCGGCCTTTGGCGTCGAGACTGATGGCGTTGGCTCCGCGAAACACGGCTGCGCTTCCCCTGAATTAGCTATCCATGCCCATATAAACCCACTTCGTGCCACTTCCTACCACTTGGGCGCACTATAGAAATGCCCGCCCCCCACCGTCAAGGCGAGCCCGACGGGAAAAACCCTTATGGCGCGGTTATTTAGCGTCGCTAAGCGAGACAGGCGGAATAAAAGGACGGATTCTGAATAGCAAAAGGGATACGACAGAACGAATTGCCCAACAAAGTTAAAGTGCTTTGTTAAGAGCAATAATCTTTCGGAATAATTGGGGAGTTGTTGGAGCGCAGAAAAATCGGAGAGTCGATCTGTAAGCCGGGTTCTGTCGAGGACAGTCATTCCTCTACGACAGTCATCGCTGACTGCCTCTAGCAACCTACCCGGATCCAGCGCGGGCCACGCCAATGGATCCCTATTTGGTCTTGCTCCAAGTGGGGTTTACCTAGCCACGGACTGTTGCCAGCCGTGCGGTGCGCTCTTACCGCACCTTTTCACCCTTACCGGCGCCGAAGCGCTTAGGCGGTTATTTTCTGTGGCACTTTCCGTAGGCTCGCGCCTCCCAGGCGTTACCTGGCACTTCGCCCTGTGGAGCCCGGACTTTCCTCCCTCCCCTTTTGCCGGAACAAAAAGAGACAGCGACTGTCCGATCGACTCTCCGGCCGCCAGAGTACCGTCGCGCGCAGAGCGCTGCAAGGCGGACCGATGCGCAGCGGTCGCGCAATCCAGTGCCGCGACCACCTCAAGCCTTGCGCTCAAGTGCCAGCTGGTAGAGCAGATTCTTGCGTACGCCGGTGATCTCGGCGGCCAACGCCGCAGCCCGCTTGAGCGGAAGCTCTCCCAGTAGCAAGTCGAGCACACGTAGCACCTCGGCACTGATGGCCTGGTCGTCCTCCGGCGCTTGCCAACCGGCTACCAGCAGCACGCATTCGCCACGCTGCTGGTTGCTATCGCTCGCGATCCAGGTGCGCAACTGTCCGAGCGGCAGCCCCTTTAGCGTCTCGAACGTCTTGGTCAGCTCACGACAGAGAACGGCGGACCGATCGGCGCCAAAGATCGCCTCGAGATCCTCCACACATTCCAAAATCCGATGGGGCGCCTCATAGAAGATCAGGGTGCGCGGTTCCTCCCTCAGCAACTCCAGCCGCGCCCTGCGACCGGCAGTCTTGGCGGGCAGAAATCCTTCGAAGATGAAGCGATCTGAGGGCAGCCCGGCCGCCGACAGCGCTGCAATCAACGCACACGCCCCCGGCACCGGCACCACGCGAATACCAGCCGCACGTGCTTGCCGCACCAGGTGATAGCCTGGGTCCGAGATCAGCGGCGTACCGGCATCCGAAATTAGCGCGATATCGTCGCCCGCCTGCAAACGCTCAAGAAAACGCCCGCCCTCGTCGCGCTCGTTATGCTCATGGCACGCCGCCAAGGGCGTGGCGATCCCGAAATGGGACATCAGACGCGCCGAGTGGCGAGTATCCTCGGCGGCGATCAGCGCGACCTCGCGCAACACTCGCAGCGCCCGCGCGCTGATATCTTCCAGATTGCCGATGGGCGTAGCGACCACATAGAGCGTACCCGCACCGGAATTCGCAGCGACGGTGGCAGTCACAGGGCTTACCTCATCACAAAAGCACGCATTGTAGCCCTATTGCCTGCCGCAACATCGCGACCGCGCCGGTGCTTGGGTACAATCCGCGCATTTCGCCATTTGCCTTCAGGAACGATTACATGATGGCTCGCCTACGCCCGCTGCTGACTCTCGGCCTCGTCGCACTACTCACGGCCTGCGCCAGTTCCCCCTCATCCACGCTGGGTGAGCTGCCGCGCACACCGCAGACCACGACGCAGCAATTGTTGCAGCAGGCCGATCAGAGCGATCCTGCGAAAGCCGCCGAGTTGCGCCTGGCAGCGGCCGATCAGAGTCTCGCCAAGGGCGAGACAGCACGGGCCCGAGGCATTCTCGAACAGGTGCCACTGGACAACCTGAAGCCCGCCCAACAGATCTTTGCCAGCACCCTTTTGGCCGAAATCGCACTGAGCGAGGGGCAACCACAACAGGCTCAGCAAGCACTGGCGCATCCGGCTTTCGAGCGCCTCGGTGAGCTGCCGGTCGACCAGCAAATTCGCAGCCAGACGGCTCGCGCACGGATGCTGGAAGCCAATGGGCAGATGCTGGCCGCCGCACGTGAGCGCATCTTCACCGCCCCGCTGCTCAGCGGCACCGCAGCGAAGGAAAACCATGAGGCGATCTGGGCCCTGCTTTCCGCACTGCCGGCCGGGGAAAGCCAAGGTGCTGGTGGCGATACCGATCTTGACGGCTGGCTATCTCTCGCAGCAGCGGTGAAACAGGCCGGCACCCTCGCGCAGCAGCAACGAGCGATCGACAGCTGGGTCGCGCAGCACCCTCAACACCCCGCCGCCAAACAGCTGCCGGCGGCGCTCGAGCAGCTACGCCAGCTCGCCGATCAGCCGCTTACGCACGTCGCCCTCCTGCTGCCGATGCAGGGCCAGCTGGCGTCCGTGGCGCAGGCGTTGCGCGACGGCTTCCTTGCCGCACACTTGCAGGCCCAGCAGGCAGGCGCAGCCGACTTGCGGATCGAACTCTACGACAGCTCGCGTATTTCCTCGTTGGACGCGGTCTATCAGCAGGCGCAAACAGATGGTGTCCAGCTCATCATCGGCCCACTGGAAAAAGATCTGGTACGCCAGCTAAGCGAGCGCGAGCGTCTGCCGATCACAACGCTGGCGCTCAATTACAGCGACGCAGGCCAGAACACACCGCCACAACTGTTCCAGTTCGGCCTGGCAGCCGAAGACGAAGCGCGCGAAGTAGCCCGGCGCGCATGGGCGGACGGCCATCGCCGCGCCATAGCCTTGGCCCCTCGCGGCGAATGGGGTGCGCGCATCCTCGCAGCCTTCCGTCAGAGCTGGGAGGATGCCGGCGGTACGCTGGTCGCCGCCGAGCCGCTGGCAGAACCCGTGGAACTAGCCAACCAGATAGCCGCACTGCTCCAGCTGCGCAACAGCGAATCGCGCGCGCAGAGCGTGCAGAACACGCTCGGCAAGGATGTGAGCAGTCAGCCCACACGCCGCCAGGATGTCGACTTCATCTTCCTTGCGGCCACTCCGCAGCAAGCCCAGCAAGTCCGCCCGACGCTGATCTTCCAGTACGCCGGCGACATCCCGGTTTACGCCACATCACACCTGCACGCGGCGAATCAGAACCGTACCCAGTATCTCGATCTCGACGGCATCCGCTTCGCTGAAACACCGTGGCTACTCGATCCACAGCTCCCGCTGCGCCAACAGATCGAGCGACAGTGGCCGCAGGCCGCGGGCAGCCTGGGACGCCTGTACGCAATGGGCGCCGATGCCTACCTGCTCGCCCCGCGACTGAATCAGCTGCTGGCGCTGCCGAATACGCAGCTGGACGGACTGTCCGGCACACTGAGTCTCAATCCGCAGCAACGCATCGAACGACAGCTGCCTTGGGCGCAATTTCGCGACGGTCAAGTCGAACGCCTGCCACTCAATCCTTTGCCATGAGCGAACACCTGGCGCGGGGGCGCAGCACCGAGACCCTGGCGCACGATTATCTCGTCCGCCAGGGGCTGCGTCTGCTGGCACAGAATTGGAGCTGCCGCAGCGGAGAGCTCGATCTGGTCATGCTGGACGGCGATACAGTAGTATTCGTCGAGGTTCGCTACCGACGCCACGCGGCCTGGGGTGGCGCTGCCGCCAGCGTCGATAGCCGAAAACAGCAAAAGCTGATCAGAGCCGCCGAACTGTTTCTGCAGCAAGAGGCTCGCTGGGCTAAGTACCCCTGCCGCTTCGACGTCATCGCACTGGATGCCGGCGGGCCGATCATGGATCAGCACTGGATCCGCAACGCCTTTGACAGCTGAACGCTCACCACAGCGCGGCATTCGAGCACGCTTACAGCAAGCCTCCCCTGGCTTGCCCATCATTGAAGGTCATCCATCGATGGATATGCAAACCCGTATTCGGCAGCTTTTTCAGGCCAGCATCGACACCAAACAGCAAGCGATGGGCGTCCTCGCGCCCAGCATCGAGCAAGCCGGACAGGCGATGGTTAACGCGCTGCTCAGCGAGGGCAAGATTCTCACCTGCGGCAATGGTGGATCGGCCGGCGATGCCCAGCATTTTTCCTCTGAACTACTGAACCGCTTCGAGCGTGAACGCCCGAGTCTGCCCGCCATCGCGCTGACGACTGATAGCTCGACGCTGACTTCTATCGCCAACGATTACAGCTACAACGAGGTTTTCTCCAAGCAGATACGCGCGCTGGGCCAACCGGGCGATATTCTGCTGGCGATTTCCACCAGCGGTAACTCCGCGAATGTGATCCAGGCCATCCAGGCCGCGCATGACCGGGAGATGCTTGTGGTGGCCCTTACCGGACGAGACGGCGGTGGTATGGCTTCGCTGCTGCTTCCGGAAGATGTCGAAATCCGGGTACCGGCCAACGTTACCGCGCGCATCCAAGAGGTCCATTTGCTGGCCATTCATTGCCTGTGCGATCTGATCGACAATCAGCTGTTTGGGAGTGAAGAATGAAAGCGCTGCGCCTGCCTGCATTCCTCGGCCTGTGCCTGCTCGCTACAGGCTGCAGTTCGGTATTGAACGCCACGCGCGAAGAGCCGATTGCAGACAATCGCGGCACTCGCACTATCGGCAGCACCATCGACGACTCGCTGATCGAAACCAAGGCGGCGGTCAATATCGCCAAGGCCCACGTCGATCTTGACCAGGGGTCGCATATTGTCGTCGCCAGCTACAACGGCGTCGTTCTGCTGGCCGGGCAAACGCCGCGCAGCGATCTCAAGCAGATGGCCGAGCAGGCGGCTAGCTCCGTGCAGCGCGTAAAGCGCGTCCATAACGAGCTGCAGGTACTGCAACCGTCATCGGCCCTGGCGCGAAGCAACGACACTTGGCTGACAACCAAGATCAAGGCTCAGATGCTCGCCGACAACAGCGTTCCGGGCTCGCGCATCAAGGTGATCACCGAAAACGGAATCGTCTATCTGCTGGGCCTGGTGACCCGCCAGGAAGGCAATCGCGCCACCAGCGTGGTGCAAGGTGTCGGCGGCGTGCAACGCATCGTCAAGCTCTTCGAATACATCGATTAACGATCAGTCAGCAGGTGGCCGAGCTGCGGAAAGCACCTCGGCTGCCACGTGAGCAGAAACGAAACGGTCGCTTTCCGGAGTGCGAGAGAAACCGCAAGCACCTCAGCAGCTCCCGCCTTTCGGCGCGCTTAGCCAACCTCGCCCCCGATTCCGCCGATTCCGCCGCCCTTACTTAACAACCTTCAGACTCGGCCGACCCGCCGGACGCTGGCCGCCCTCGCCATCCACCGCGCCGCCCCCATCAGCAGGCGAATCGTCCGGGGATGTCGGCTCAATCTCAAAGACCATACCTTGTCCGTTCTCGCGCGCGTAGATGGCCATCACCGCACCAGCGGGAATGTACAAGGAATGCGATACACCACCGAAGCGCCCCTCGAAGCTTACCGCCTCATTGTCCATTTGCAGATTGCGCACCGCACTCGGCGCCACATTCAGCACGATCTGACCGTCGTTGGCAAAACCGGCCGGAATCTGCACCCCGCGGTATTCGGCATCGACCAACAGATGGGGCGTGCAATCGTTATCAACAATCCATTCGTAAAGCGCTCGGACCAGATAAGGGCGACTCGAATTCATGTGAAAGCCTCCTTCAACGCATAGTGCGCTCAATGGATGAAACACTAGCCTGGAAAGCCTCGCGGGCGAAGTTGCGCTCCATGTAGCCAAGCAACGGTCGGGACGCTCGCGGCAGCTCAACTCCGAGCACCGGCAATCTCCAGAGAATCGGCAACAAGCAGCAATCGACAACGCTCATCTCATCGCTCATGAAGTACGGCTTCTCCGCGAAAACCGGCGAAACACCGCTCAGGCTTTCCCTGAGCTCCTTGCGCGCCTGCGTGCGCGCCTCTTCACGGGTACGCCGATCCAGGATGCGGTCAACCAACGAACACCAGTCCCGCTGGATACGATGCACCAGCAACCGCGTGTGGGCGCGCGCCACCGGATAGACCGGCAGCAGCGGCGGGTGCGGATAACGCTCCTCTAGATATTCAAGGATGACCCCTGGCTCATACAGCACCAGATCACGGTCAACCAGCGTTGGTACGCCAGCGTAGGGGTTCAGCTCGGCCAGCCTCGCCGGGCACTGCCCCGCCTGAACATCAATGACCTCGACAGCGACGCCCTTCTCCGCAAGCGCAAGGCGCACTCGATGAGAGTAATGATCGGCAGGATCGGAATAGCAGGCCAAGCGGTTGGCTGCAGCCATAGGTCCTTCCTCATGCGGTTATCCGAAAGCAGAAAAAACACGCGCGCCCATTGGGCGCGCGTGAGGTGCAGCTTGAACAGCAGAGTACTTAGTGAACGTCTTTCCAGTACTCACGCTTGAGCAGGTAGGCGAACACGAAGAAGAATGCCAGGAACAGCAGCACGTAGGTGCCGATGCGCTGACTTTCCAGCTTGACCGGGTTGGCCGAGTAAGCCAGGAAGGTCACCAGATTCTTGATCTTCTCGTCGTACTCCGCCTCGCTCAGGGTGCCAGTACCCGGCTCCACAATCATCTGATCGCAAGCTTCCTGAGTGATCGGCGTGCCGGTCAGCGGATCGAACTGCTTGCGTCCGTCCTCAACGACCTGCACCTGCTTGCAACCCATTACGCGGCGGCCCTGCAGCGGTGCCAGCACGTGCGGCATACCGACGTTCGGGAACACCGTGTTGTTGACCCCGTATGGGCGGGCCGGGTCTTCATAGAAGCTGCGCATGTAGGTATACACCCAGTCATTGCCACGAACGCGCGCAACCAGCGTCAGATCCGGCGGCGGAGCACCGAACCAGACCTTGGCGTCTTCGGCCTTCATGCCGGTCTTCATATGATCACCGAACTTGGCGCCAGTGAAGACGACATTCTTCATCATGATGTCTTCCGGAATTCCGAGATCGGTAGCGACACGCTCATAACGCTGATACTGCGTTCCATGGCAGCCCATGCAGTAGTTGGCGAACGTCTTCAGACCATCCTGCATCGCGGCCTTATCGGTCAGATCGATCTCGACCTTGTCCAGGTGAGGCTCGGTGCCGGCCGCGAACGCAAAGACCGGCAGAATCGCGAGAATCAATGCAGCAAATTGCTTTTTCATCAGCCATCCACCCTTTGCGGAACCACTTTGGTCTTCTCGAGCCGGGTGTAGAACGGCATCAGAACGAAGTATCCGAAGTAAATAACAGTACAGATCCGAGCCAGCAACGTGCGCTCCGGAGTAGGCGCGAGAACACCCAGAACACCCAGGATCACGAAGGCGATGCAGAAGGCCAGCAGCGCGATCTTGCTCATCCAACCCTTGTACTTCATGGACTTGACCGGGCTGCGATCGAGCCACGGCAGCACGAACAGCACCGCAATCGAAGCCCCCATCGCCACTACGCCCAACAGCTTGTCCGGAACCGCGCGCAGAATCGCGTAGAACGGAGTGAAGTACCAAACTGGTGCAATGTGCGCAGGTGTCTTAAATGCGTTAGCCACCTCGAAGTTCGGCTTCTCGAGGAAATAGCCACCCATTTCAGGGAAGAAGAACACGATGGCGCAGAAAACGAACAGGAACACCACCACACCGACGATGTCTTTGACGGTGTAATACGGATGGAACGGAATACCGTCCAGCGGTACGCCGTTTTCGTCCTTGGTCTTCTTGATGTCGACGCCCAGCGGGTTGTTCGAACCGACTTCGTGCAGCGCCAGGATGTGCAGCACGACCAGCCCGAGAATCACGATCGGCAGAGCAATCACGTGCAGTGCAAAGAAACGGTTCAGCGTGATGCCGGAGATCAGATAGTCACCACGGATCCACTGAGTCAGATCGTCGCCGATGACCGGAATGGCACCGAACAGCGAAATGATCACCTGGGCACCCCAGTAGGACATCTGCCCCCAAGGCAGCAGATAACCCATGAAGGCTTCGGCCATCAGCGCCAGGTAAATCATCATGCCGAAGATCCACACCAGCTCGCGCGGCTTCTGGTACGAACCGTAGAGCAGACCACGGAACATATGCAGATACACCACCACAAAGAACGCCGAAGCGCCGGTGGAGTGCAGGTAGCGGATGATCCAGCCGTACTCCACGTCGCGCATGATGTACTCGACGGACGCGAAGGCGCCTTCGGCCGAAGGCTCGAAGCTCATCGTCAGCCAGACACCGGTCAGTATCTGGTTGACCAGAACCAACAGAGCCAGCGAACCAAAGAAGTAGAAGAAGTTGAAGTTCTTCGGCGCGTAATACTTGGACAGATGGTCTTCCCACATTTTCGTCGCGGGGAAGCGGGCATCGACCCATTCCATGAACTTGCTCATCAGGCTTTCTCCTGGTCCACGCCGATAATGATGACATTATCGGTTTCGTACGTGTGCGGGGGCACCGGCAGGTTCAACGGAGCGGGCTGCGCCTTGTAAACACGTCCAGCCATGTCGTACTTGGAGCCGTGGCAAGGACAGAAGTAGCCGCCCAGCCAATCAGCACCGAGGTCAGCCGCTGCCACTTCAGGACGGAAGGACGGCGCGCACCCCAGATGGGTGCAAAGTCCGACGACCACCAGCAGTTCCGGCTTGATCGCACGGTTCTTCGGATCGACATATGTCGGCTGCACCGACGCCTTGGACTCAGGGTCGGCCACCTGAGCAGTCAGCTTCTCCAGATTGCCGAGCACCTCCTCGGTGCGACGCACGATAAATACCGGCTGACCCCGCCACTCGGCGACCATCTGCTGTCCCGGCTCGATTTTGCTGACATTCACTCTCACCGGTGCACCGGCAGCCTTGGCCTTGGCACTCGGGAACCACGATCCCACGAACGGGACCGCGGCACCCACCGCTCCTGCAGCACCTACCACCGAAGTGGCGGCTACGAGGAAGCGACGCCGGCCAGCATTCACGCCGTCATTGCTCATTCAGTCGTCTCCCATCAGCTTCTTATGACCTGCTTGGAAGCAGGCATTTACTACGTAAAATCGGGCCGCGAAAAATTCGCCAAATGGTAAAGAAAAGCCCCCCTCCTGACAAGGCAATAGCCTGACACAAATCGGCTGGAGCCCTACAGGATCGCGGCCTCCGGCGCGCGACATGCTGTCGCAGCGAATACCTCGCCCATAAAAAAACGCCCGGACCTTGCGGAGCCGGGCGTTCTTTTGAAGCGCTTGTTAGCGCTTGGAGTACTGCGGACGCTTACGCGCTTTGCGCAGGCCGATCTTCTTACGCTCTACCTCGCGAGCATCGCGAGTAACGAAACCAGCTTTGCGCAGCGGGCTACGCAGAGTCTCATCATAAGAGATCAGCGCACGGGTGATGCCATGGCGGATAGCGCCAGCTTGGCCAGTCACACCGCCACCAAGAACAGTAACGTACACATCGAACTTCTCGGCAGTGGCAGTCAGCTCGAGCGGCTGACGAACCACCATGCGCGCGGTTTCGCGACCAAAGAAGTTATCCAGCTCACGATTGTTGATCGAAATCTTGCCAGTACCCGGACGCAGGAAAACGCGTGCGGTTGCAGTCTTGCGACGGCCAGTGCCGTAATTTTGAGTCGCCGACATAATGAACTATTCCGTTAAATCTTCAGTTCTTGGGGCTGCTGAGCGGAGTGCGGGTGGTTGGCACCCTTGTACACCTTCAGCTTACGATACATGTCGCGACCCAGCGGGTTCTTTGGCAGCATGCCTTTTACCGCAGTCTCGATCACGCGCTCGGGCGCCTTGGCGATCAGCTTCTCGAAGTTGATCGACTTGATGCCACCCGGAAAACCGGAGTGAGAGTAGTACATCTTGTCGGAAGTCTTGGCACCAGTAACACGCACCTGCTCCGCGTTGATCACAACGATGTAGTCGCCGGTATCGACGTGCGGGGTGTATTCCGGCTTGTGCTTGCCACGCAGGCGGCTAGCGATTTCGGTTGCCAGACGACCCAGGGTCTGGCCGGCAGCGTCGACGACGAACCAGTCGCGCTTGACGGTTTCCGGTTTAGCAGTAAAAGTCTTCATTCGTTATAGCCTCAGGGGCCGCCCTGAAAATAAGACGGCGAATCTTACTGAATGGTGCTCGCCCTGGCAAGGCCAGGACAGCCGGAAACAGACGCTATCGGGGGCTCGGGTCAGCGCGTCCGCTACGGCGGTGATTCGGCAGGCTAGGCATCCCCTGCCTTCTTTGCGTCACCAGGCTAGGCATCCCCGGCGACAGGCTGCGGAATTATCCTGATTGCCGTAGAAATAGCAACTGCCTTTTTGCCCATCCGACCTGGCGCACCTTGTGGTGCACCTCTACGGCAATATCATCTGACCCCATCGTGTTAGCGTTTCGACGAGCGCGAACACCCAATGACACCCGCGCCACCTTGTCGCTAAGCTGCGCTCCTGAAACAGATGCACGCAAACTAAATACCGAGGATCGCCTTCAATGATCTCTGCGCACCTGCTCGCGCCGGCCAGCCTTCTCGCGGGCTGGTTGATCTATGCGCTCGCCCTGCTTTGGGCTGCCTGGCGCGCGCCGTGGGTTGAACTGTTCAGCGACACAAGGCGCCAGCACTTGTTGTTTGGCGCCATGCTGGCGATCTTCCTGCTCTGGCTGGTGCGGCGCGACTTCGACTCAGGACTGTCCTTCCATTTCATCGGACTGACCGCCGTTACGCTTTTGCTGGATTGGCCGCTGGCCATCCTCGCCGCCTTCAGCGCGCAACTCGGCCTGACGCTCACCGGTCACCAGCATCTGATCGCACTGGGCATGAACGGCGCGCTGCTGATTCTTATTCCTGTGTTGATAACCGTAATCTGCGCACGTCTAGTCGAACGAGCTCAACCACGCAACCTGTTCGTCTTTATATTCTTTTCCGGATTCTTCCCAGCGGCACTGGCGGCGATGTTCTGCGTGCTGGCCTCGCTAGGCATACTGCTGGTGGACGGGAGATATCCGATGCCTCCTTGGCTGGAGGACTTCGCAGGTTATCTCTGGCTGGTAATGTTTCCGGAAGCCTTCATCAACGGCACCGCTATCACCGCATTGGTGGTTTTCTGTCCGGACTGGCTGGAGCGCTTCAACCGCAGCCGCTACCTGCAAGCACCTTGGAAAGATGAAGAACGCTAGCCTGACACTGCAAGCTCCGGGCTCTGCCTGCTACCCGGCGCCAGATCAATGCTCACACAGCGGCAGATCAGCAGAGAACAGCTCGTCTTCTACCCCATCACCGGGGATTGCATGCTCCTCGGCAGCCCACGCCCCAAGATCGATCAGTTTGCAGCGTTCGCAACAGAACGGCCGGTGCGGACTTTGCGCCCCCCACTCCACCGGCGCCCCGCAGGTAGGACATATAACGCTGATCGCGGTCACTGCCGACCTCCTCGTAACGTCAGATAGAAACGGTGCAAGCGCTCCACTTCCGCTTGCAACCAGGCCAGGTCGTGATCGTTCAGCAACACATCGTCAGCGTGACGCAATCGTTCCTCGCGCGAAGCCTGCACCTTCAGAATAGCCCGCACCTGTTCTTCACTGGTCAGGTCCCGCCCTACGGTGCGCTCGACCTGCAGTGCCTCCGGAACATCTACCACTAGCACGCGATCTACCTGTCGGTACTGTCCTGATTCCACCAGCAAGGGCGAAACCAGGATCGCATACGGCGATTCGGCATCGGCCAGATGCGCAGCAACCTCTGCACGAATCAACGGATGCAACAACCGCTCGAGCCAAATGCGCTCATTTGGATCCAGGAAGATCCGCTCGCGAAGCGCCGCTCGATTCAAAGCCCCTTCATGCAGTACGCCCGGGCCAAAATGCTCGACAATCTGCTGCAACGCCGGACGTCCCGGCTCCACCACCCACCGAGCAGCCTGATCGGCATCCACCACATGTATGCCCAGACGAGCGAAGTGGTTGGCCGCCGCCGTCTTGCCGCTGCCAATACCGCCGGTCAAGCCGAGAATCCAAGGCTTCATCAACACATCCACGCAATTCCAACGGGCTCGCAGTAGTAGTCACTCAGCACGCCCAATGCAAGACGCAGCCAGCCTTTACGCCCCACAATTAAAACGGCGCAGGCTCAGATATGCGCGAACTGCAGATAACTACGAGTAATGGAATCGCCCCACAACAACGCGACCCACCCTGCAATAGCCAGATAAGGTCCGAAAGGAATCGGCGTGCCCTGCGCAGCACGGCGTATGCGCAGCAGGATGCTGCCAAGCACGGCCCCTACCAGCGAGGACAGCAGAATGGTGAGCGGCAGTACTTGCCAACCGCCCCAGGCACCGATCATCGCAAGCAGCTTGAAGTCACCGTACCCCATGCCCTCCTTGCCGGTAACCAGCTTGAACAGCCAGTAAACCGTCCACAGACTCAGGTACCCGGCAATCGCCCCCCACAGGGCATCTACCAGCGACACAAAAAGGTCACCACTATTAACAATCAGCCCCAACCAGAGCAGCGGCAGCACCAACGAATCCGGCAACAGCTGATGGTCGATATCGATCAGACTCATCGCCAGCAGCCCCCAGGTCAGCAACAGCATGGCGCCTGCCTGCCAAGTAAAGCCTAAGTGCCAAGCCACGTAACCCGAGAGAAGCCCGCTAGCAAGCTCAACCAGCGGATAACGAGCAGGGATAGGCTTCTTGCAAGACGAACATCTGCCCCGTAGTGCCATCCAGCTCAGTAACGGAATGTTCTCCCATGGCCGAATCGAATGTGCGCAATGCGGACACCGCGAAGGTGGCAGGAATAGGTTGAACGTCGCCCCAGCCGACTCGGCCGGCAGCTCCAGAAACTCCCGCGCCTGCGCCTGCCACTCGCGCTGCATCATGAGCGGAAGACGATAGATGACGACATTGAGAAAGCTGCCTGCCAACAGCCCAAGCAGCGCCGCACACAAAACAAAGGCCAGCGTATGGCTGGCCAGAAAATCAAACAGCATCATGAGTCAGACCACCGCTCCCAACTGGAAGATCGGCAAGTACATCGCGATGATCAACCCCCCAACCAGCACGCCCAGCACCGCCATGATCATCGGCTCCATCAGGCTGGTCAGGCCGTCGACCATATTGTCCACCTCATCCTCATAGAAGGTGGCTACCTTGCCCAGCATCTCATCAAGCGAGCCGGATTCCTCGCCGATCGCGGTCATCTGCACCGCCATCGAAGGAAACGTGCCAGTCGTGCGCATCGAAAAGTTCAGCTGCATACCGGTGGAGACATCATTCTTGACTTTCATTGTCGCATTGCGAAACACCACGTTCCCAGTCGCCCCCGCTACCGAATCCAATGCATCGACAAGCGGTACGCCAGCGGCGAAGGTCGTCGACAGCGTACGAGTGAAGCGGGCGACGGCGGACTTGTAAAGGATTTCGCCCACGACCGGCACCTTCAGCAGCACACGATCGAACCAATTGCGAAATTTCTCGGAGCGCCGGTGCGCTTGCTTGAAGGCAAAGGCCGCGCTGATCAGGCCCGCCAGGACAACGAACCACCACTCCTGCAGCGCTTCCGACAGGCCGATCACCATCAGCGTAAACGCCGGCAGCTCGGCGCCGAAGTTGGCAAACACCTCCTGAAACTGCGGCACTACCTTGATCAGCAAAATCGCCGAAACGATAACCGCCACCACGATCACCGCAATCGGATAGTTCATTGCCTTCTTGATCTTGGCCTTGAGGGCCTCAGTCTTTTCCTTGTAGGTTGCCACGCGATCAAGCAGCGTTTCCAGCGAGC
The DNA here is from genome assembly GCF_024448505.1 of Stutzerimonas degradans. Classification (GTDB taxonomy): domain Bacteria; phylum Pseudomonadota; class Gammaproteobacteria; order Pseudomonadales; family Pseudomonadaceae; genus Stutzerimonas; species Stutzerimonas degradans. Next base: position 284,106 of record NZ_JAMOHV010000003.1, on the reverse strand, counting down.
CAGACTGCTCGCCGGAATCCACCAGATTGCAATACAGGTCGTCAAAATATAGCGGTTTCTTGCGCAGCGACGCTGCGAAACTATTGCCCGCTGCAACTTCCTGCTTCAGCTCATCCACCAGCTTGCGCATATTGGGATTGTCGAAGCCCTCACCGATGATGTCGAATGACTGCAACAGTGGGACCCCCGCCTTCATCATGGTCGCCATCTGCCGCGTGAACAGCGCGATGTCCAGCGGCTTGATCTTCTTGCCGGCACCGAACAATGACACCGACTTCTTACGCACCTTTTGCGGGTTGACACCCTGCTTGCGTAGCTGCGCCTTGACCAGCGCGGGGCTGACCCCACTCAGCTCTCCCTTGATCTTCGCGCCCTTGCGGTCGGTCCCTTCCCAGGTGAAGACACTGGTTTTTATCGCTTTCTGCGCCATGTTAATCCTTGGTCACCCGGTTGACTTCTTCCAGACTGGTAACGCCCTGCATGGCCTTCGCAAGTGCCGAAGTTCGCAGATCATTGAAACCGTCTTTACGCATCTGGGTGGCTATATCGATTGAATTGCCGTCTTCCATGATAATGCGCTGCAATGCAGGCGTGATTTTAACCACTTCATAAATACCGACACGCCCCTTGTAGCCCCCCTTGCAGTTATCGCAACCCACCGGGGCGTATATTTTGAACGTACCGAGCCGATCGACAGGGAAGCCCTCGTCCAGCAGCGTATCGCGCGGCACGTCGATTTCCTTCTTGCAGCTCGGACAAAGCTTGCGCGCCAAACGTTGCGCGATAATCAGGTTCACCGAAGTCGCAATGTTGAACGCCGGCACGCCCATGTTGCGCAGGCGCGTCAGCGTCTCAGCAGCGCTGTTGGTGTGCAGCGTCGACATCACCATGTGCCCGGTCTGCGCCGCCTTGATGGCGATCTCAGCGGTTTCCAGGTCGCGAATCTCGCCAACCATGATGATGTCCGGGTCCTGGCGCAGGAACGCACGCAGCGCCTGGGCGAAGTCCATACCCTGGCGAGGGTTGACGTTGACCTGGTTGATGCCCTCCAAGTTGATCTCCACCGGGTCTTCGGCCGTCGAGATATTCACATCGATGGTATTGAGGATGTTCAGGCCGGTATACAGCGAAACCGTCTTGCCGGAACCGGTCGGCCCGGTCACCAGGATCATGCCCTGCGGCTGGCGCAAGGCATTCATGTACAGCTCCTTCTGCGCTTCCTCATAACCCAGCGCATCGATGCCCATCCGCGCACTGGATGGATCGAGAATCCGCATGACGATCTTCTCCCCCCACAGCGTCGGCAGCGTGTTGACCCGAAAGTCGATGGCCTTGGTTTTGGATATCTTCATCTTGATGCGGCCATCCTGCGGCTTGCGTCGCTCGGAGATATCCAGCCCAGCCATCACCTTGAGACGTGCCGAGATGCGCGGCGCGAGCTGGATCGGCGGCCGCGCCACCTCATGCAGGATGCCATCGGTACGCAATCGGACCCGGTAGGCCTTTTCATAGGGCTCAAAGTGCAGGTCCGACGAACCGCCGCGAATCGCATCGAGCAGCATCTTGTTGACGAAGCGGACCACCGGCGCATCATCGGCGTCGCCGCCCGCCTCGTCTCCTTTGACGTCATCGGCGACGGTTTCGACATCGAGGCCATCCAGGTCGACGTCGCCCAGATCTTCCAGCCCGGTCGCATCGCTTTCATAGAACTTGTCCAGCGCCTGGCCGAGCTTGTCATCCTCGACCAGGATGGCCTCGATATGCAGCCCGGTACTGAACTGGACATCGGTAATGGCCTGATGGTTGGCCGGATCCGACACCGCGACATAGAGCTTGTTGCCACGCCGCGCCAGCGGCAGCAGCCGATGCTGGCGCGCCAGTTTCTCGCTGACCAGCTCCTTCGGCATGGTTTCCTTGTCCACCGCCGACAGATCCAACAGCGCGACACCGAACTGCTCAGACGCCAGCTCGGCCACCATTCGCCCTTTCGCCAGCTTATTCTGCACTACATAGCTGACCAGCGACGCCTTGCTGCGCAACGCCTGGATCTGCGCCTGCTGGGCGGTCTTTTCATCCAGAACGCCGGCCAGCACCATCTGCCGGGCCAGCCCCGAAAGGGAAATATTGTCGCTCATGACGGCCTCGCATCGAATCGTGCCCGCCTTATAGCGCAGAAGCCGGTAGCTGCAAACCAGCCCCGCGACAGGTGACGCTGTTGGTCACATATCGCCCGCAAAGAATCCAGTCGAGACCCGCAACCGTAGAAAAACTCACTCACCAGGCCGGAGCGGCTGACGCAAAACGCCCGGCAATCCGGCGCCGTCTTCAGCGGCAGCCGCCATTAATTGCGGCGCATCACATTATCAAACTCTGCGCGCCGGCCCGCCGCGAACTGGCATGCCAACTGCTTTATCTCCGTCAGGCTCAACGCCTTTTAACACTTAAAGGAGATTCACATGAAAGCGCAGATGCAGAAGGGCTTTACCCTGATCGAATTGATGATCGTGGTGGCGATCATTGGTATTTTGGCGGCGGTGGCACTGCCGGCTTATCAGGACTACACCGCTCGCGCCAAAATTTCCGAGGCTATAGTTGCAGCTTCGTCCCCGAAAAGCTTGGTCAGCGAAGCCTTCCAAAGTGACAGCTTGGCAGGGATTACTGCAGCTGCAACTGAGTATAACGCTCGTGCTCAAGCGGAGAAGCAAAGCAAGGTTGTTAACGACATTCAAATCGATACTACCAATGGCGTTATTACTGTGACTTTGGAAAGTGCTACTCAGGCTGGCCTGCCGACCGATGCAGCCGGTACTACTCTGACTTTCACTCCGAATGTTCAAGGAGCCGTGCCAGCAGCGGGCGCAAGCGGCGCCATTGACTGGGCTTGCGCTTCTGATACCAATACCACTGCTACAGCCCGTGGCCTTGTAGTGGGTGCAGCGGGTACCCTGCCCGCTAAGTACGCCCCCTCCGAATGCCGCTAACTAAAAAAAAATCGGTACGGCGGTAATCCCGCGCGATTACCTCGCCTAGCCGACCATAAAAAACCCCGCCTTATTGGCGGGGTTTTTTATGAACCAAGTCCCTCGCCAGCCTTTTCCCGGTGGATTGCATCGCCCTACGCCTTTTTTTGGGAGATCTACCATGCCTGCCCGCTTAAAGGCATTTCGATTGCACCTGGCCGCCTCAGCTCTTATCGCGCTGTTCGCCAGGCTTTGGGTGTTTAAACTCTGGTATCCCGCCCCACTGCACGAGGCGCTAGGTGTTACCCAAATCTTTCTATTGCTGCTACTGGTCGATGTGATCCTTGGTCCACTGCTGACCCTGCTGATGTACAAGGTTGGCAAAAAGACCCTGGTCATGGACCTCGCCGTCATCGTCACCCTGCAACTGGCTGCACTGGGCTACGGTCTCTGGACCGTCGCCGAAGGCCGCCCCGCCTGGATCGTCTACAACGCCGACCGCTTCGACGTGGTAACCGTGGTGGATATCGATACCCGTCAACTGCACGAGACACAACCGCACTACCGCAACGCCCCCTGGACCGGCCCCCGCTGGGTCGGCGCAACGAGGCCCGACAAGATCGAACAACGCAACAACATCCTCTTCGAGGCGACGCTCGGCGGCAGCGATATCGCACAACGCCCCAACCTCTACCGGCCACTGGAAGAAATGTCCGGAGCCATCCAACAGCGCGCACGCCCCCTTGCGAGCCTGAACACCGTCAATGCCCCCGCCACGGTCCAGGCCACCCTACAAAAATGGCCCGCCGCCACCGCCTGGGTGCCCCTGATGGCCCGTAGCCAACCCATGGTCGTGCTGCTCGGCAAGGACAAAAGCGAGGTCATCAGCATCGTCAAGTTGAACCCTTGGCAGTAACCCCGAAAGCCTTGAAACCCAGGCGGCTGCACCTCGCCTGAACGGTCACACAAAACCCCTCCACTCGCAGGGATTTTTGTTTTTTGCACGCACGCATGAATCATCCCAGTACGGCGGCTCGGCTTCCGTCGGTCGCCGCGAATGGGTCACGCCCATCACACCAACATCGCAATCGCGCCGCCCCATCCGAACGTCGGATTACGCCTTCGGCAATCCAACCTACGTCGAGCATCGCCAATCACGCGAAGACCCACAACTGAAACGAAAAACGCCCTGCATTGGCAGGGCGTTCTTTCTTCTGTGCGGCGTTTTAGATCGCCCCACGTTCACGCAGCAGCTGGATCACTTGCGTTGCGCCCTCTTCCACCGTCGCGGTTTCGGTATCGACCACCAGGTCCGCATTCAGCGGTACATCGTAGGGGAAGGACTCACCCGGGATGTTGTCATCGCCAGCCGCGTACAGCCCCTGCGGGTCGCGCTGGCGGCAGGTCTGCGGCGATGCCTGCACATACACGGTGATCAGCCGATCAGCGCCGATGAGGGCCTTGGCCTGCTCGCGGCCCTCGGCATCCGGGGCGACGAACGCCGCGAGCGTCAGCAGTCCGGCCTCGTTGAACTGCTTAGCCACGTGCGCGGCGCGGCGCCAGTTCTCGGTGCGACCGGCACGGTCCTGCGGCAGCCCTTTGTTCAGATCGTGGCGCAGGTTCTGACCATCGAGCACGTACACGGCACGCCCCATGTCGAACAGTTTGCGCTCCACGGCATACGCCAGGGTGCTCTTGCCAGCGCCGGACAGGCCGCTGAACAGTACGGTCGCCGGTTGCTGGCCGAAACGTGTGGCGCGCTCCTCGGTAGAGACGTGGGCCAGCGTCCCGTGGTGGCCGCCGGCACCGTGGGCGACCGGATCGGCGATGATCATGCCGGCGCCGACGGTGCCGTTGGTCAGTCGGTCGATGACGATAAAGGCGCCGGTGGTGCGGTTCTGTGCGTAGCCATCCAGCGCGATGGAGGCGTCCAGACTGACGCGGACCTTGCCAATCTCGTTGAGCTGCAGGCTGCTCGCCGCCGCTCGCTCCAGCGTGTTCACGTCCACGCTGTGGGCGATGCTGGCGATCGAACCCGGCACGTAACTGGTGGCGCGCTTGATGTCGTATTTTTTGCCCGGCAGCATCGGATCCTCGCCCATCCACACCAGCATGGCGTCGAAGCTGTCGGCGATACGCGGGCGGTTGTCGGCATGCACCAACATGTCGCCGCGCGAGACGTCGATCTCGTCTTCCAGCGTCAGGGTGATGGCCTCACCCGGGGTCGCCTGCTCCAGCTCACCGTCGAACGTGACGATGGATTTGATGCGGCTGGTCTTGCCGGACGGTAGCACGGCGATCTCGTCGCCCTTGCGCACGATGCCGCTGGCCAGGGTGCCGGCGAAACCGCGGAAGTTCAGGTTCGGTCGATTGACGTACTGCACGGGAAAACGCAGGTCGTTGAAATTGCGATCGCCGGCGATCTCGACGCTTTCGAGAATCTCCATCAGCGACTGGCCGTCGTACCAAGGCGCGCGTTCGCTGCGGTTGACCACGTTGTCGCCCTTGAGCGCTGACATCGGCACGAAGAACAGCGAGGTCGGCTGCAGCCCGATGCGCTCGGCGAACGCCAGGTAGTCGCCCTTGATGCGCTCGAACACGGTCTGATCGAAGTCCATCAGGTCCATCTTGTTGATGGCCACAACGATGTGCTTGATGCCCAGCAGCGAGGCGATATAGCTGTGGCGGCGCGTCTGCGTCTGCACACCGTAGCGGGCGTCGACCAGGATGATCGCCAGGTCGCAGGTGGATGCGCCGGTAGCCATGTTGCGGGTGTACTGCTCGTGACCGGGGGTGTCGGCGATGATGAACTTGCGCTTGGCAGTGCTGAAGTAGCGGTAGGCGACATCGATGGTAATGCCCTGCTCGCGCTCGGCCTGCAGGCCGTCAACCAGCAGTGCCAGGTCAACGTCGTCGCCGGTAGTGCCGACCTTCTTGGAGTCCTTGGTGATGGCCTCCATGTGATCTTCGTAAATCATCTTGGAGTCGTGCAGCAGGCGCCCGATCAGGGTGCTCTTGCCATCGTCGACGTTGCCGCAGGTAAGGAAGCGCAGCAGCTCCTTACGCTCGTGCTGGGCCAGGTAGGCGAGGATGTCCTCGCTGATCAGATCGGATTGATGAGACATGGTGCGAAATCCTTAGAAGTAGCCCTGGCGTTTCTTTTCTTCCATCGAGCCAGCCTGATCGTGGTCGATCACGCGGCCCTGGCGCTCGGAAGTACGGGTCAGGAGCATCTCCTGGATGATCTCCGGCAGCGTGGTGGCGGTGGATTCCACGGCGCCGGTCAGCGGGTAGCAGCCAAGGGTGCGGAAACGCACCATCTTCTTGGTGATGCGTGCCTTCTCGTCATCGGACAGGTGCTCAAGAATGCGCTCGTCGTCGATCATGATCAGCGTGCCGTTCTTCTCAATCACCTCGCGTTCGGCGGCGAAGTACAGCGGCACGATTGGAATCTGCTCGAGGTAGATGTATTGCCAGATGTCCAGTTCGGTCCAGTTGGACAATGGAAACACGCGGATCGATTCGCCCTTCTTGACCTTTCCGTTGTATACGTTCCACAGCTCGGGGCGCTGGTTCTTCGGGTCCCAGCGGTGCTTACTGTCACGGAAGGAATACACGCGCTCCTTGGCGCGGGACTTCTCTTCGTCGCGGCGCGCACCACCGAAGGCGGCATCGAAGCCGTACTTGTCTAGCGCCTGCTTGAGCCCCTCGGTCTTCATCACATCGGTGTGCTTGGCGCTTCCGTGGGTGAACGGGTTGATGTCCTGGGCGATGCCATCCGGATTGACGTGGGTGATCAGGTCCAGGCCCATCTCGGCGACCATCCGCTCGCGGAAGCGGTACATTTCCTGGAACTTCCAGCGCGTATCGACATGCATCACCGGAAAGGGCAGCTTGCCGGGGTAGAAGGCCTTGCGCGCCAAGTGCAGCATCACGGCCGAATCCTTACCGATGGAATAGAGCATCACCGGGTTGTCGAACTCCGCGGCAACCTCGCGGATGATGTGGATGCTTTCCGCCTCCAGCTGTTTCAGATGCGTCAGTTTGTCGACCATGTCTACTCGCGGTTTGTGCAGATGAACGGCACGGGGCCGTGGAAAGGCGCCAACTCTAGCACGCGCCCCGATTCTAATCAGGGCGGCAGTTAGATCGAAATCTTATAGATTTATAGCCGCAGACCTGCGCGCAACGGCGCTTGCGCTAGACGCAGAATCCGGCCGTCAGGCCGGGTTGGCGCAATCGATGAAGCGGTGCTCGATGCCGAATTGCGCGGCCAGATAGTCGCCCAGCGCCTGCACGCCATAGCGCTCGGTGGCGTGATGCCCGGCGGCGAAAAAGCTCAGTCCGTTCTCACGCGCGATGTGCACCGTCGGCTCGGAGATTTCGCCGGTCAGGTAGGCATCGACGCCGGCGGCCACCGCCTGCTCTATATAGCCCTGGGCGCCGCCAGTGCACCAGGCGATACGCTGGATCGGTCGCCGCCCATCAATCAACAGCGGTTCGCGACCGAGCGCTTGGTGGACCTGGCGCTGGAATTCCACCGGCGACATGGGTGCACGCAGCGAGCCGACCAGCCCCACCGATTTCGGATTGTCCGGCTCCAGCGCCCCCTCGACGCGCAGGTCCAGCACCCGCGCGAGCTGCGGGTTGTTGCCGACTTCCGGATGCACATCCAGCGGCAGGTGATAGGCGAGCAGACTGATGTCGTGGTTCAGCAACGTCTTCAGCCGCCGCTGCTTCATGCCGACGATGCGCGCATCCTCGTTCTTCCAAAAATAGCCGTGATGTACCAGCACCACGTCAGCCTGCGCCTCGACCGCAGCGTCCAGCAGCGCCTGACTGGCCGTCACGCCGCTGACGATACGCCGCACCTGCGCCCGGCCTTCCACTTGCAGACCGTTGGGGCAATAGTCGGCGATCTTCGCCACATTCAGATAACGATCACACTCGGCGACCAGCGTCGTAAGCGCAACGGACATGCGCACCTCTCGAATTCAATGGGAAAGCGAACAGATTCTGCGGCAGCGAAGCTCGGCCGAACGCACTCGTCTGAGTGCATCTCGCAAACACCGCGATACGGCAGAGCGCAGCTGCATTTCGTTTGCAGCTTCGTATAATGCCGCCACCTTAAAGGGGCGCTCCCTGCGCTCGCAACCTGTCCGGATCCTTCGCGATGCTCAATGCCCTGCGTTTCATTGGCTGGCCGCTGCTGGTAGGTATTCTCGTCGCGCTGCTGCTCATTCAACGCTACCCACAACTGGTCGGCGGTGCCGCTGAGAGCTACACCTTGGAGCGCGCACCGCAAGCCATCGCGACGACTCCCGGACCGAATTCCTATGCAGCGGCCGTCAGCGGAGCCGCACCGGCGGTGGCCAACCTGTACACCACCAAGGTGGTCGAGAAGCCGCAACAGCAGCCGCTGACGAAGGACCCGGTGTTCCAGCGCTTCTTCAGCGACAGCCTGCCGCGTCAGCGCCGTATGGAATCGAGCCTCGGTTCGGCGGTGATCATGAGCCCGGAAGGCTACCTGCTGACCAACAACCACGTCACCGCCAACTCGGAACAGATCGTGGTGGCGTTGCGCGACGGTCGGAAAACCCTGGCCCGGGTTATCGGCAGCGACCCGGAAACCGACCTGGCGGTGCTCAAGATCGACCTGGCCGAACTACCCGTGATCAAGGTCGGGCACTCCGACAGCATCCGTGTCGGCGACGTCGCCCTTGCCATCGGCAACCCGTTCGGCGTCGGCCAGACAGTGACGATGGGCATCATCAGCGCCACCGGGCGCAACCAGCTGGGCCTCAATACCTACGAAGATTTCATCCAGACCGACGCTGCAATCAACCGTGGCAACTCGGGTGGTGCGCTGGTGGACGCCAACGGCAGCCTCATCGGCATCAACACGGCAATCATTTCCGAGTCCGGCGGCTCACAAGGCATCGGCTTCGCGATCCCGGTGAAGCTGGCGCTGGAGGTAATGACGTCGATCATCCAGCACGGCCAGGTCATCCGCGGCTGGCTGGGCGTCGAGGTTCAGTCGCTGACGCAGGAACTGGCCGAGTCGTTCGGCCAGGAAGGCCGCCCGGGCATCGTCGTCGCCGGCGTCTATCGCGATGGGCCGGCGGAGCGCGCCGGATTGCAGCCCGGCGACCTGATCCTGAGCATCGACGGTGAACAGGCCAGCGACGGGCGCAGCTCGATGAATCAGGTTGCGCGCACCCGCCCTGGTGACAAGATCGACATCGACATCCTGCGCAATGGCAAGCCGCTGACCTTCACCGCGGAGGTCGGCATGCGGCCGCCGGTTGCGGCCACCACGCCGAAGCCCCCCAAACCCGAGTAGCCCGTCGCTGCCGGCAGGCCCGTGTTACGCCGGCTGGCAGAGCCCGCCCAATGCCGCCAGCAGCGCTTGGTTCTGCTCCGGCGTGCCAATGGTGATACGCAGGAACTGCTCAATGCGCGGCTGGCGAAAGTGACGCACGATCACGCCCTGCTCGCGCAATCCGGCGGCAAGCCCGCCGGCATCGTGCCGCGGATGGCGGGCGAAGATGAAGTTGGCGGCCGACGGCAGCACCTCAAAGCCCAGCGCCTTCATCGCCGCGACGACCTGTTCACGACTAGCGATTACCTGCTGGCAAGTCTGCTCGAAATATGCACGATCCTCGAATGCCGCGGCGGCACCGGCAATGGCGATGCGATCCAGCGGGTAGGAGTTGAAGCTGTTCTTGATCCGCTCCAGCGCCTCGATCAACTCCGGATGGCCGACCGCGAGGCCGACGCGCAAACCTGCCAGCGAACGCGACTTGGACAGCGTCTGGGTCACCAGCAAATTCGGATAGCGATCGATCAGCGCGATGGCCGATTGGCCGCCGAAGTCCACATAGGCCTCGTCCACCAGCACCACGGAATCGCAGTTGACCTGCAGCAGCCGCTCAATGGCGTCTAGCGGTAACAGGCAGCCGGTCGGCGCGTTCGGGTTGGGGAAGATGATGCCGCCGTTCGGGCGCGCGTAATCGGCTACGTCGATGCGGAACTGTTCGTCCAGCGCGATAGTTTCGTAGGCAATACCGTAAAGCCCGCAATAAACCGGGTAGAAGCTGTAGGTCACATCGGGGAATAGCAGCGGACGTCCGTGCTGGAACAGGCCGTGGAAGGCATGTGCAAGCACCTCGTCGGAACCGTTGCCAACGAACACCTGGTTCGGCTGCACGCCGTAATAGTCGGCTACCGCCTGTTTGAGGCGCTCGCCGTTGGGGTCGGGGTACAGGCGCAGGTCGTCGCCGACTTCCTCCTGCATCGCAGCGATCGCCCGCGGCGACGGGCCGTAGGGGTTCTCGTTGGTATTGAGCTTGACCAGCTTGCTCAGCTTCGGCTGTTCGCCCGGGACATAGGGCACCAGGTCCTTGACGAAGGGGCTCCAGAATCTGCTCATCCGCCCTTCTCTCCTCGAATTCGATGCTTGGCGTCGATGGAAAACCGCGCGGTGTTTTCCACCAAGTGAGGTGTGGTGGAAAGGCCTGCGGCCGTTTCCACCCTCCGGCTTACTTGATGCGGTACTCGGCGCTGCGCGCGTGAGCGGTCAACGACTCGCCGCGCGCTAGTACCGATGCGACCTTACCCAGCTGCGAAGCGCCCTCGGCCGAGCAATTGATGATCGACGAGCGCTTCTGGAAGTCGTACACGCCCAGCGGCGAGGAGAAGCGCGCAGTGCCGGAGGTCGGCAACACGTGGTTGGGACCGGCGCAATAGTCGCCCAGCGCCTCGGCGGTGTAGCGCCCCATGAAGATCGCTCCGGCATGGCGGATCTGCTCCAGGTACTGCTCGGGATTTTCCACCGACAGCTCCAGGTGCTCAGGAGCGATGCGGTTGGCCACTTCGATAGCCTGAGCCATGTCGGCGACCTGGATCAGCGCGCCGCGGCCCTCGATGGAGGTACGCGCAATCTCGGCACGCTCCAGCGTAGGCAGCAGGCGGGTAATGCTCTCGGCGACACGGTCGAGGAACGCCGCGTCCGGGCTGACCAAAATCGACTGCGCATCCTCATCGTGTTCGGCCTGGGAGAACAGATCCATCGCGATCCAATCCGGGTCGGTCTGGCCATCGCAGACCACGAGAATCTCCGACGGACCGGCGATCATGTCGATACCGACTTGGCCGAACACATGACGCTTGGCCGTGGCGACGTAGATGTTGCCGGGGCCGACGATCTTGTCCACCGGCGGCACGCTTTCCGTGCCGTAGGCCAGCGCAGCCACAGCCTGCGCGCCGCCGATAGTGAACACGCGATCTACCCCTGCGATGCATGCCGCGGCCAGCACCAGCTCATTGACCTCGCCGCGCGGGGTCGGCACCACCATTACCACCTCGGGCACGCCGGCAACCTTGGCCGGGATGGCATTCATTAGCACCGACGACGGATAGGACGCCTTGCCGCCCGGCACGTAGAGGCCGGCGCGATCCAGCGGGGTGACTTTCTGTCCGAGCACCGTGCCGTCGGCCTCGGTGTAGGTCCAGGAATCCTGCTTCTGCCGCTCGTGATAGATGCGCACTCGCTCGGCCGCCAGCTCCAGCGCCTTGCGCTGCTCCGGCGTGATGCGCTCCAGTGCCTGCTCCAGGCGCGCACGCGGCAGGATCAGGTCGGCCATGCCGGAGACTTCCAGACCGTCGAAGCGCTGGGTCAGCTCTACCAACGCCGCATCGCCGCGTGTGCGTACCGCCTGGATGATCTCCAGCACACGCGCGTTCACGCCGTCGTCGGAGACGCTTTCCCAGCTCAGCAGATGATCCAGATGCCGGGCGAAATCGGCATCGGCAGCATTGAGTCGGCGAATAGCGGCGGGAACGGTCATGGCGGGCCTCATGGTTGGCTAGGCATCGGGAACTGCTCGTGGTCGTTGTGCACACAACGACCCGAAGATCAGGCTCTAAAGCGCCGCTAGATTAGCAAGCCGACCGCGTGCGCACCCGAGATTTTCGGCTATGGCACGGATAGGCGCGGGCATGGCGGCGCCGAGGCAGAAGTCAGTGCGGATGTCGCTCGACGGCAGCACGCAGCGAGTCGATCAGCGCCTGGATGCGCGCATGCTGCATCTTCATCGACGCCTTGTTGACCACCAGCCGCGAGCTGATGGTGGCGATCAGCTCCTGCGGCTCCAGGCCGTTGGCACGCAGGGTGTTGCCGGTGTCGACCACGTCGATGATCTTGTCGGCCAATCCCACCAGCGGCGCGAGTTCCATCGAGCCATAGAGCTTGATGATGTCGACCTGGCGACCTTGCTCGGCGTAGTAACGCTTGGCGACGTTGACGAACTTGGTCGCCACCCGCAGCCGTCCCTTGGGCTCCGGCGCACCGACCTTGCCCGCGGTCATCAGCTTGCAGTTGGCGATCTTCAGGTCGAGCGGCTCGTACAGCCCCTGGCCGCCGTATTCCATCAGCACGTCCTTGCCGGCGACGCCGAGGTCCGCCGCGCCGTGTTCGACATAGGTCGGCACGTCGGTGGCACGCACGATCAGCAGGCGCACGTCATCCTGGGTGGTCGGGATGATCAGCTTGCGGCTCTTGTCCGGATTCTCGGTGGGCACGATGCCCGCAGCCGCGAGTAGCGGCAAGGTATCGTCAAGAATGCGGCCTTTGGATAGGGCGATGGTGAGCATGAAGCGTTTTCCTTGAACGGCAACGGCCAACCTGAAAGGACGGCCACATGACCAACTGCGATCTCGCAAGCGAGCGTCATGCACGGCAGGAACAGGCCAGAAAGCAGAGTTTACGATCCGTAAAAGAGCATTCCGAGCCTGTTTTCAGCGCAACATGACCGCCGCGGGACGGACCGCTATCAGCCCGGAACGCGGCGAATCTTCGCCCCCAGCAACTGCAGTTTCTCCTCGATGCACTCGTAGCCACGGTCGATGTGGTAGATACGATCGATCAGGGTATCACCCTCGGCCACGAGGCCGGCGATCACCAGGCTCGCGGATGCGCGCAGGTCGGTCGCCATCACCGGCGCGCCCTTGAGCCGCTCGACACCGGTCACGATGGCGGTGTTGCCTTCGACGAGAATCTGCGCGCCCATGCGGTTCATTTCGTAAACATGCATGAAGCGGTTTTCGAACACCGTCTCGATCACCGTGCCGGTACCTTCGGCGATGGCGTTGAGCGCGATGAACTGCGCCTGCATGTCGGTGGGGAATGCCGGGTACGGTGCGGTACGCACGTTGACGGCCTTCGGCCGCTTGCCCTTCATGTCCAGCTCGATCCAGTTACTGCCAGTGTCGATGTGCGCGCCAGCTTCCACCAGCTTGTGCAGCACGGCCTCGAGCAGCGTGGCGTCGGTATCCTTCAGGCGCACACGACCGCCGGTCGCTGCCGCGGCCACCAGATAGGTGCCGGTCTCGATACGGTCGGGCATGACGCTGTAACGGCCGCCACCGAGTCGCTTGACGCCGTCGATGACGATGGTGTCGGTGCCCGCGCCGGAAACCTTGGCTCCCATCGCATTGAGGAAATTGGCCAGATCGACCACTTCCGGCTCACGCGCGGCGTTTTCCAGCACGCTGCGACCGTTGGCCAGAGCAGCGGCCATCATGATGTTCTCGGTGCCGGTGACGCTCACGGTATCGAAGAAGAAGGTTGCGCCGCGCAGGCCGCCGGCCGGCGCCCTGGCCTTGATGTAGCCGCCTTCCACCTCGATCTGCGCACCCATCGCCTCAAGACCGCGAATGTGCAGGTCTACCGGGCGCGAACCGATGGCACAACCACCCGGCAGTGCCACTTCAGCCTCGCCGAAGCGCGCGACCATCGGGCCGAGCACCAAGATTGAGGCGCGCATGGTCTTGACCAGCTCATAGGGAGCGACCAGTGTCTTGATGCTGCTGGCGTCCACCTCGACGCTGAGTTTTTCGTCGATGACGGGCTGTACGCCCATGCGTCCGAACAGCTCGATCATCGTGGTGATGTCGTGCAGGTGCGGCAGGTTGCAGACGGTGACCGGCGTGTCGGCCAGCAGGGTCGCAGCCAGAATCGGCAGGGCGGAGTTCTTCGCGCCGGAAATGCGAATCTCGCCATCGAGGCGAGCGCCGCCGGTAATGATCAGTTTATCCATGAATGTTCCCGTAACCCGCAGGCTGGAAGCTCTGACGAAGGGCGTGGCGCGGTCTTCGCGACGCGCGCGGCCTGGAATGTGAATCGCCTCGACCGCCGCTCAGGCGCGCGAGGCCCAGTCGGCACGACTGAAGAATTTCATGGTGACGGCATGAATGCTGCCATCGGCGATCCATGGATTGAGATGAGCGTAGATCTGCTGCTGCCGCTTGACCGGCCCCAGGGCCGTCAGATCATCGCTGATCACATTGAGCTGGAAGTTGCAGCCTTCGCCTTCCACTTCCACCACCGCTCCGGGAAGCTTCGCTTCCAGGAAATTCTTCACTTCTAGGGCCTGCATGTTCAACCTCGATCGGCGCAGGACGCGCACGGGCCGGCCATCATACAAAAAAGCCCGGAGGCTGCGAACCCCGAACCGCGCCGGCAAGACGCGGTTCGTCTTATTCCAGCGTCTCGGCTGCTTGGTCGCGTTCAGAGCGCCGCGCATGCCGGCCGCTGTCGCTTTGCACCGCCGGGAAACGCGACGACGCAAAGCGCACCACCAGGATCGCCAGCGCCAGCAGCAGAATCGCTCCGGACACGTAGACGACGCCCATGTCCGGGCGATGGTGATGGGAAATGTCGGAGATCAGCAGGCGGGTCAGCGCGGTAATCGCCACATAGATCAGGAAGCGCACCGGCATGTGATTGGTCTTGAAATAGATGCCGACCATCGCACCCAGCTCGAGGTAGATGAACAGCAGCAGAATATCGTCGACCGTGATATGCCCCTTCTCGACCATGCCGAGGAAGGCCAGGAAAGCCGCCCACGCCGTCACGCCACCGATGGCGAACAACGCAAGATAATGAAAGCCCTCGACGAGCAAGTTGCCCAGCGCTTCGGCCAGGCCATGAAGCTGGTCGCGCATGCGTTCGGCCCAGCGCAGGCTCATGTGTCGCTCCCCGTAGACGCCGCATCCAGCGGCAGGATGTCCAGCAGCCCGGAGACCCGGGCGATTTCCAGCATGTCGGCCGGCATCCCGGTGATGCGCACCGGACGCTGTGCCGCCCGGGCGTCACGCATGAAGGCCAGCAAGAGCGACAGGCCGACGCTGCTGGACTTCTCTACCTTCGAGCAGTCGAGCACCAGCGTTGCGCCCTTCTCTGCACAAATCAGCCCCCGGCCCTGCTCACGCAGAACCGGACCGGTACGCAGATCAAGCACACCGAGCAGACACAACGTTCCGCCCGGCAGGCTTTCGATGCGCCCGTCATTCATTGCCGCTGGCCTGTTGACCGGCCGAAGTGTCCTTGGCGCGAGCCACGACCTCTGCCCAACCGTCGATGGTCTTGTCCAGATCGCCGCCATTCTTCTGCATCGAGTCGGCAAACTGGTCGCGGAACAGCTTGCCGATGTTGATGCCGTTGATGATCACGTTGCGCACACGCCATTCGCCATCGTTAACCATCGTGTAGGACACCGGGTAGACCTCGCCTTGGCGCCCGACCACTTCCATGCCGACACTGGTGCGCTTGCCGTCCTGCTTGCCGGTCGGCGGCAATACGCGGATCTGCTGATTGTTGTATTCCAGCAGGGCGTTGCCATAGAACTGCATCAGGCTGCGCTTGAAGTTTTCCTGAAAGCGCGTCATCTGCTCGGGAGTGGCACTGCGCGAATATTTGACAGTCATGATGCTGCGCGAGATGCCTTCGGCATCCACGACCGGACCGAGGATGCCGTTCAGCGCGTCGTAGAACGCCGAAGGATCGCTGCGGTACTGCTCCTTGTTGGCTTTCAGATCGGCCAGCAACCGATCGGTGGTCTGCTGAATCAGCTGGTGCGGACTCACCGCAGCCTGGGCAAACAGCGGCAGTACAGCCAGCAGAACCAGCAGCCCGCGACGCAGGGCAGTCATCATTCGAAGCACTCCTTATTCCTTGTTAACCGAGTTGAGCAGGAACTTGCCGATCAGGTCTTCGAGCACCAGCGAAGACTGGGTGTCGCTGATCGTGTCGCCATCACCGAGAGCCTCCTCGTCACCGCCGACGCTGATACCGATGTACTTCTCGCCGAGCAGGCCGGCGGTAAGGATCGAGGCGGTGGAATCGACCGGCAGCATGTCGACATCCTGCTGTATTTCCATCGTCACGCGACCGGTGAAGCTATCGCGATCCAGATCGATGGCGGTGACCTTGCCAATGGTCACGCCGGCCATGGTCACCTTGGATCTGACCGTCAGACCGGCAATATTGTCGAAATATGCATACACCTTGTAGGTATCAGCATTGCCGACACTCAACCCGCTGACCCGCAGCGACAACAGCAACAGCGCCAGCAGACCGGCTAGCAGAAACAGGCCGACACCCATTTCCAGTGAGCGGATACGCATCAGAAATCTCCAAACATCAATGCGGTCAGAATAAAATCGAGGCCCAGCACTGCCAACGAGGCGTATACCACGGTACGCGTCGTGGCCCGGCTGATTCCCTCGGAGGTCGGCTCGCAGTCATAGCCCTGGAACACCGCGATCCAGGTCACCACCAGCGCAAACACCAGGCTCTTGATCACGCCGTTGAGCACATCCGAGCGGAAGTCGACACTGTTCTGCATATTGACCCAGTACGAACCCTCGTAGACACCGAGCCAGTCCACGGCAACCATCGCCCCGCCCCAGATGCCGACCACATTGAAGATCAGCGTCAGCAGCGGCAACGAGATGAAGCCTGCCCACAAGCGCGGCGCGATGATGTACTTGAGCGGATCGACACCGATCATCTCCAGGCTCGACAACTGTTCGGTGGACTTCATGTTGCCGATCTCGGCCGCCAGCGCCGAGCCCGCACGACCCGCGAACAGCAGGGCCGTAACCACCGGCCCAAGCTCGCGCAGCAGCGTCAGGGCGACCATCTGGCCGACCGCCTGTTCCGAGCCGTAGCTACTGAGGATGTTGTAGCCCTGCAGCGCCAGGACCATGCCGATGAAGATGCCAGACACGACGATGATCGCCAGCGACAACACCCCCACTGCATAGAGTTGCTTCATCAGCAGCGCCAGGCCGTTGCGCAGCCCGCTACGGCCGAACAGCGCGTGGACCAGAAAGATCGTCGAGCGCCCCAGTGCCGCGAGTACATCGAGTCCCGCACGGCCGAGCAGGGCGATCCTGTCCAACAGCGAACGCTTACGCATCGGCGCCTCCCAACAGGTCGTCAGCATAGGCCGGCGCAGGAAAATGGAACGGAACCGGGCCGTCGGCCGAGCCCGTCATGAACTGGCGGATGCGCGGATTGTCCGACTTCATCAGCTCGGCCGGCACACCCTGGCCAAGCACCTGGCCGTCGCCGACCACATAGATGTAGTCGGCGATCGATGCGGTCTCCGCAAGATCGTGGGACACGACGATACTGGTGATTCCGAGCGCATCGTTGAGCAGCCGGATCAGCCGCACCAGAACGCCCATCGCGATTGGATCCTGACCGGCGAACGGCTCGTCATACATGAGAATCTGCGGATCCAGCGCGATTGCCCGCGCCAGCGCCACGCGACGCTTCATCCCGCCGGAAAGCTCGTCGGGCATCAGCTCGACGGCCCCACGCAGGCCAACCGCCTGCAGCTTCATCAGCACGATATCGCGGATCATTTCTTCCGGCAGCCGGGTGTGCACCCGCAGCGGGAAAGCGACATTCTCGAACACATCGAGATCGGTGAACAACGCACCGCTCTGGAACAACACGCCCATCTGCTTGCGCATGTCGAACAGCTCGCTACGCGAAAGACTCGGCAGGTTGTTGCCGGCCACCCAGATTTCGCCACGATTCGGCATCAGCTGGGCGGCTATCAGACGCAGCAGGGTCGTCTTGCCGCAGCCGGACGGGCCCATGATCGCAGTGACCTTGCCGCGAGGAATGGCAATATCGATGTTGTCGAAGATACTTCGCTCACCACGCATGAAGGTCACTCCCTTCAGCTCGACGGCGAAGTCATTGCAGGCGCTCATCTGGTCTCCTTGCATGCAGTCTGCGAAACAGACGGCTCCCGACCGCTGCGGGATACTTTCTGCCATGACCGTTTTCGGCGGCGCACTATAGCACCGCCCTCACAGCGACCCAACCGACCGGGGTTTCCGGAGATGTCAGCGCAGACTTTGCCCACCCTCCGACGCTGCAATCGCAATCTGTGCATGGGCATTTTCTCATCAGCGCGCGCTCGATTGGCGCTATAATCCCGCCCTTTTAATCGACCGACCTCGCCCACGATGAGTCAGAGCAGCCAACTGATCGACACCGCGCAACGCACCATCCAGCTGGAAACCGAAGCCGTCGAACAGCTTCGCAGCCGCATCGACGAACGCTTCGTGCATGCCTGCGAGCTGATCCTTGCCTGTAAGGGACGCGTGGTAGTCGTGGGCATGGGCAAGTCCGGTCACATCGGTCGCAAGATCGCCGCGACTCTGGCGAGCACCGGCACCCCGGCATTCTTCGTGCACCCGGCCGAAGCCAGCCACGGCGACATGGGCATGATCACCCGCGACGACGTAGTACTGGCACTGTCCAACTCCGGCACCACCAGCGAGATCGTCACCCTGCTGCCACTGATCAAACGCCTTGGGCTCAATCTGATCAGCATGACCGGCAATCCCGAGTCGATACTGGCCAAGGCCGCAGCAGTCAATCTCGACGCCAGCGTGGCCGTGGAAGCCTGCCCGCTCAATCTTGCCCCCACGTCCTCGACCACCGTCAGCCTGGTACTCGGCGACGCACTTGCCATCGCGCTGCTCGAAGCGCGCGGCTTCACCGCCGAGGATTTCGCATTTTCACATCCGGGAGGCGCACTTGGCCGCCGCCTACTGCTCAAGGTCGAGCATGTGATGCACACCGGCGAGCGTCTGCCCAAAGTCCAGCGCGGCACCTCGCTACGCGACGCCCTGCTGGAAATGACTCGCAAAGGTCTGGGCATGACCGTTGTGGTGGAGCACGATGGACGCCTCGCGGGAATCTTCACCGACGGCGACCTGCGCCGCACCCTCGACAAGGGGATCGACGTGCGCCAGTCACTCATCGACGATGTCATGACGGCCCGCGGCAAGACAGCCAATGCCGACATGCTGGCTGCCGAAGCGCTGAAGATCATGGAGGATCACAAGATCAACTCGCTGGTGGTGATCGACGATGCAGGGCTTCCGGTCGGCGCGCTGAACATGCACGACCTGCTACGTGCGGGAGTGATGTGATGCAACAGGACCTGCTGCAACGCGCTCGCGACATTCGTCTGGCGATCTTCGACGTCGACGGTGTACTGACCGACGGGCGCCTGTACTTTCTCACTGACGGCAGCGAATTCAAGACGTTCAACACACTGGACGGCCACGGCATCAAGATGCTGATCAATTCCGGCGTGCGCACCGCCATCATCAGCGGCCGCAAGACCCCCGTGGTCGAACGCCGCGCCCAGAACCTCGGCATCCAGCATCTCTATCAGGGGCGCGAGGACAAGCTGGTGGTGCTCGACGAGCTGCTGACCGAACTGGGGCTGAGCTACGCTGAAGTCGCCTATCTGGGCGACGATCTGCCCGACCTGCCGGTGATCCGCCGGGTCGGCCTGGGCATGGCCGTGGCCAGCGCCGATGCCTTTGTGCGCCAGCATGCCCACGGCGTGACCCGAGCGCGCGGCGGCGAGGGTGCGGCCCGCGAATTCTGTGAGCTGATTCTGCACGCCCAGGGCAACCTGGCGGCCGCTCAATCGGCCTACCTGTAGAGGTCTCAATGCTTCGCAAACTGCGCTTTCCTGCCCTGCTGATGCTGATTGCCGCCCTGCTGGTGGCAGTCGGCTACTGGAACATCCGCCCGGAAAGCTTCATGCAGCAGCCGGCAGCGGTCGCCCCCACGGAGTCGCCAATCGATTTCTACGTGCTCAACGCCCGCACCGTGCAGTTCCAGCCGGATGGCAAGCGCCACTACGAGCTGACCGCGGACAAGATGGAGCATCTCAAGGCCAGCGACATCAGTCTGCTGACGCGCCCCGACCTGTATGCCTACAGAGGCACGGAGCTGCCCTGGCATGTTCGCAGCGAGCGCGGCGAGGTTGCCGCCGGCGGCAGCGAAGTCGAGCTGATCGATCAGGTTCGCGTGGAGCGTACTGACGCCAAGGGTCGCCCCACCATTCTCACCACCAGCCGGATGACGGTGTGGCCCGAGAAGGATTATGCCGAAACCCGGCAAGCCGTTAGAATCGAGGCCGCCAATGGCGTCACGACGGCCACGGGAATGAAAGCGTATCTGGATGATGGCAGGATGCACCTGCTGTCCAATGTAAGAGGCAAGCATGAGCTGCGTTAAGACCCTCCCCCTCCTGCTCGGTTTGAGCGCATTGTTGCTTGGTACCACTGCCTCGGCGTTGCCAGAAGACCGCAACCAGCCGATTCGCGTCCAGGCCGACACGGCCGAACTGGACGACCAGCAGGGCGTGGCCGTCTATCGCGGCGACGTGGTGATCACCCAAGGCACGATGAAGATCACCGGCGATACCGTGACCATCACCCAGGACGGCAACGGCGATGTCGAGGTCTTCACCTCCATCGGCAAGCCTGCCTACTACGAGCAGAAGCCGGCGGTCGACAAGGAGATCGTCAAGGCCTACGGCCTGACCATCCAGTATTTCGCGGCGAACGAGCGCATCGTATTGATCGACCAAGCCAAAGTGGTGCAGGAAGGCAATACCTTCGAGGGCGAGAAGATCGTCTATGACACCCAGCGGCAGATCGTCAACGCCGGCCGCGCCACCAACACCGCGGTGACCACGCCACAGCCACGCATCGACATGGTCATTCAGCCACGTAAGAAAGAGCAGCCGGCGGAGCAGGCGCAGTAATGGCCGTACTCAAAGCGCAGCACCTCGCCAAGAGCTACAAGAGCCGCCAGGTCGTGCGCGACGTCAGCCTGTCGATCGAGAGCGGGCAAATCGTCGGCCTGCTTGGCCCCAACGGTGCCGGCAAGACCACCTGCTTCTACATGATCGTCGGCCTCGTGGGCGCCGATCAGGGGCGCGTGCTGATCGACCAGCAGGACGTCACCCATCTGCCCATGCATGGCCGCGCCCGCGCCGGTATCGGTTACCTGCCGCAGGAAGCCTCGATCTTCCGCAAGCTTTCGGTGGCGGACAACATCATGGCCATCCTGGAGACGCGCAAGGATCTCGATCGAGCCGGCCGCCAACAAGCGCTCGAAGCACTGTTGCAGGAATTTCACATCAGCCATATTCGCGACAGCCTCGGCATGAGCCTATCCGGCGGCGAACGACGCCGGGTAGAAATTGCCCGCGCCCTGGCCACGGCGCCCAAGTTCATCCTGCTGGACGAACCTTTCGCCGGCGTTGATCCGATCTCCGTGGGTGACATCAAGCAGATCATCCACCACCTCAAGGCCAAGGGCATCGGCGTCCTCATCACCGACCACAATGTCCGTGAAACTCTGGATATCTGCGAAACAGCCTACATCGTCAATGACGGCCAGTTGATAGCCGAAGGCGACGCCGAAACCATCCTGGCCAACCAGCTGGTCAAGGAAGTCTACCTGGGCCACGAATTCCGCCTGTGAGCGGTCCGGCACGTCGGTTTTTTGCGTGACCCAACATTTCTGGCCTAGGCAAAGGCTTCGCTGGCAGGCATATAATTTGCTTTCATTCGGCGCTTGGCGCCTATTGGGAACGGGCGCGGTTGCGCCGGCACATAAGGTTCGAAGTCCTCTGCCATGAAACCATCGCTAGTCCTGAAGATGGGCCAGCAGCTGACGATGACGCCGCAGCTGCAACAAGCCATACGACTGCTGCAGCTTTCTACGCTGGATCTGCAGCAGGAAATCCAGGAAGCTCTGGATTCCAACCCGATGCTCGAACGCGAAGAGGATGGCGATGACTTCAGTCACGCCGATCCCATGGCTGAAGCCGCCGACCAGAACGGTGAAGGCCCCTCGGCCAGCCAGACGAGCAGCGACAATCTTTACGAAGAACCCACGCATAACGCCGACAACCTGGAAGAAGGCGACTGGGGCGAGCGCATTCCTAGCGAACTGCCCGTCGACACTGCCTGGGAAGACATCTACCAGACCAGCGCCAGCAGCCTGCCAAGCAACGACGATGACGATTGGGATTTCACCACCCGCACCTCCAGCGGCGTCAGCCTGCAAAGCCATCTGCTCTGGCAGCTCAACCTGGCGCCGATGAGCGATACCGACCGGCTGATCGCCACGACCCTGATCGACTGCATCAATGACCAAGGCTATCTGGAAGAAAGTCTGGAAGAGGTGCTCGAGTCGCTGGATCCCGAGCTTGACGTTGAGCTCGACGAGATCGAAGTGGTGCTCCACCGTATCCAGCAGTTCGAACCTGCCGGCATCGGCGCCCGCAACCTGAGCGAATGCCTGCTGCTGCAACTGCGCCAGCTGCCCGAGCAGACCGCCTGGCTGGAACAGGCCAAGCAACTGGTGAGCAATTACCTTGATGTGTTGGGTAATCGCGACTACAGCCTGCTGATGCGCAGGATGAAGCTCAAGGAAGACGAGCTGCGCCAGGTGATCGAGCTGGTACAGAGCCTCAACCCCCGCCCCGGCTCGCAGATTGAGGCCAGCGAGCCAGAATATGTGGTGCCAGATGTGATCGTGCGCAAGCACAACGACCGCTGGCTGGTGGAGCTGAACCAGGAGGCCATGCCGCGCCTGCGGGTCAACGCGCAATACGCCGGCTTCGTCAAACGCGCTGACTCCAGTGCCGATAACACCTTCATGCGCAACCAGCTGCAGGAAGCGCGCTGGTTCATCAAAAGCCTGCTCAGCCGCAACGAGACGCTGATGAAGGTCGCCACGCAGATCGTCGAGCATCAGCGCGGTTTTCTCGATCACGGCGACGAAGCGATGAAACCCCTTGTGCTGCACGACATCGCCGAGGCGGTAGGCATGCACGAATCAACCATCTCGCGCGTGACCACGCAGAAATACATGCACACGCCGCGGGGCATTTACGAGCTGAAATACTTCTTCTCCAGCCACGTCAGTACGGCCGAAGGCGGCGAATGCTCGTCCACCGCAATTCGCGCGATCATCAAGAAACTGGTCGCCGCGGAAAACCCCAAAAAGCCATTGAGTGACAGTAAGATCGCTGGTTTACTGGAGGCACAGGGCATTCAGGTTGCCCGTCGTACCATCGCCAAATACCGTGAATCGCTTGGCATCGCTCCCTCAAGCGAACGCAAGCGACTATAGTGCGGCCAGGTTGAATGTTTCGGCGGCAGGTCCTGTACCGGCCACCTTCGCAGCAGGCAATTAGGAGAAGCAGTATGCAAATCAACATCAGCGGTCTTCATCTGGAAGTAACTGACGCCCTGCGTAGCTATGTCGAGGAGAAATTCGAGCGGCTGTCCCGCCACTTCGATCGCATCATCAGCATCCAGGTGATCCTCCAGGTCGAGAAGCTCAAGCAGAAGGCCGAAGGCACACTGCACATCGCCGGCCGCGAAGTGGTGGCCAACGCCGAACACGAAGATATGTATGCCGCCATCGATCTGCTGGTCGACAAGCTCGATCGCCAGCTGATCAAGCACAAGGAAAAGCAGCTCGACCACACCCAGGGCGTAGTGGCTCGCTGAATCGCATCATGATCCGACTGGAATCCATCCTGACCCCTGGGCGTTCCTTGGTGAACGTCCCAGGCGGCAGCAAGAAACGCGTCCTCGAGCAGATCGCCAAGGTGATCGCGCAGGACCTGCCCGACCTCGATGCACAGGCCATCTTCGAGAGCCTGATCGCCCGTGAGAAACTCGGCTCCACCGGTTTCGGCAATGGCATCGCCATTCCGCACTGCCGCATGGCGGGCTGCAATTCGCCGCTCAGCGCCGTGCTGCGCCTGGAAGCACCGGTGGATTTCGACGCCATCGATGGCGCCCCGGTCGATCTGTTGTTCGTTTTGCTGGTACCGCAAGCGGCGACAGATGAACATCTCGAACTGCTGCGTCAGATTGCCAGCATGCTCGACCGCGAAGACGTCCGCCAACGCCTGCGCGAGGCGCCCAGCAACGACGACCTTTATCAGGTCGTGGTCGATGTGCAAAACGGCCAGTAGATGCGCCTGATCATCGTCAGCGGCCGCTCCGGATCGGGAAAAAGTACCGCTCTCGACGTTCTGGAGGACAACGGCTTCTACTGCATCGACAACCTCCCGGCCGGCCTGCTCCCGGAGCTGGCCGAACGTGCCCTGCTCCACACCGAGCTGCTGCAACCGCAGGTCGCCGTATCCATTGATGCACGCAATTTGCCGAGCCAGCTCAAGCGCTTCCCCGAACTGCTCGACGAAGTACGGTCCCGTCATATCCAGTGCGATGTGATCTACCTCGATGCCGATGACGAAACCCTGCTCAAACGCTTCTCGGAGACTCGCCGGCGTCACCCGCTGACCAACGACAAGCGTTCGCTGGCCGAGGCGATCCGCGACGAAGAGCTGCTGCTCGCTGCGATCATCGACCATGCCGACCTCAAGATCGACACCACGCACCTGAATCTCTATCAGCTGCGCGACACGCTCAAACTGCGCCTGCTCAACCAACCCGAGCCCGGCACCGCTTTTCTCATCGAGTCGTTCGGTTTCAAGCGCGGCATGCCAGTAGACGCGGATCTGGTGTTCGACGTGCGCTGCTTACCAAACCCTTACTGGAAAGCTGAGCTGCGCGACTATTCCGGTCTCGATCAACCGGTCATCGACTATCTGTCCGCGCAGCCGGACGTTGACGAGATGTTCCAGGATATTCACGGCTACCTGAGCAAGTGGCTGCCCCGCTTCGCCGCCAGCAATCGTGCCTATGTCACGGTCGCCATCGGCTGCACCGGTGGTCATCACCGCTCCGTTTATTTGGCCGAACGCCTGGGCCAGGCGCTCAAGGCGCCCTTGAAGAATCTGCAGGTCCGCCACCGCGACCTAGCCTAGGACGAACAACCCCATGCCCGCCCGCGACGTCACCATCATCAACAAGCTCGGCCTGCACGCTCGCGCGGCCGCCAAGTTCGTCGGCGTAGCTAACCGTTATCCATGCAGCATTCGCGTCGGACGCTGCCCGGACACTCTGGTGGATGGCAAGAACATCATGGCGGTCATGATGCTGGCTGCCAGCAAGGGCACCGCCCTGCATCTGCAGACCGAGGGTGACGAAGACGAGGCCGCCCTG
The DNA here is from genome assembly GCF_024448505.1 of Stutzerimonas degradans. GTDB lineage: Bacteria > Pseudomonadota > Gammaproteobacteria > Pseudomonadales > Pseudomonadaceae > Stutzerimonas > Stutzerimonas degradans. Next base: position 258,868 of record NZ_JAMOHV010000003.1, on the reverse strand, counting down.
GCCGCACTGATCGCACTAATCGAAGATTATTTCGAGGAAGGCGAATAGCGCCTGGCGCCCCGGCGAGCGGAATTATTCCTGCTCGCCGCCCAGATTCCACACCATGGCGCCTTGTCGTCAGGACGCCCGTGACGCCCTCTCTATTTCCCCGCGACCGTCATCCGCTCGATCAGCACCGAGCCCGTGCGGATATTGCTGCGAGTCTCGGTATCACAGCCGACGGCAACGATCTGGCGGAACATGTCGCGCAGGTTGCCGGCGATGGTGACCTCCTGTACCGGGAACTGGATTTCGCCGTTCTCCACCCAGTAGCCACCGGCACCACGCGAATAATCACCGGTCACCAGATTCAGCCCCTGCCCCATCAGCTCGGTCACCAGCAGGCCACGCCCCATCCGCCGCAGCAGCGCGGCCTGGTCTTCCTCGCCGTGGCTGACGAACAGGTTATGCACGCCGCCCGCGTTGGCGGTGCTCGGCAGACCCAGCTTGCGTCCGGAATAGGTTCCCAGCACATAGGAAATCAGCTGACCGTTTTCCACGAAGGGCTTGGCATAGGTCGCCAGGCCATCGCCATCATAGGACGCACTGCCCAGCGCCTGCGCAAGGTGCGGCCGCTCGTCCAGGCTCAGCCACTCGGGGAAAAGCGTCTGCCCCAGGGAGTTCTCCAAATAGGACGCCTTGCGGTAGAGATTGCTGCCGGAGATCGCGGCGAGAAAGTGACCGAACAGTCCGGTCGCCAGATCGGCCGAAAATAGCACCGGCACCTCGCACGTTGGCACCGGCCGCGCGCCCAGGCGTCTGACCGCACGCTCCGCGGCACGGCGCCCGATGTTCAGCGGATCGGCCAATGTATCGGCGCGACGGCTGACATCGTAGTAGTAGTCGCGCTGCATCTGCCCAGCATGCTCGGCAATCATCACGCAACTCAGGCTGTGGCGCGTGCTGCAGTAGCTGCCGATGAAGCCGTTGCTGTTGCCGTAGGCACGGCACCCCTGATGGGTATTGACGCTGGTACCGTCAGCATTGCGGATGCGCGGATCGACTGCGAACGCCGCCTCTTCGCAGCGCAGCGCCGTTTCGATCGCCTGTTCAGGGGAAACCGACCAGGGATGGAACAGGTCCAGGTCCGGAAGCTCGCGCGCCATCAGCGCAGCGTCGGCAAGTCCGGCAAACTCGTCCTCGGACGCATGCCGCGCAATCGCCAGCGCGGCAGCCACTGTTTCGCGGATGGCTGCGTCGCCGCTGCCAGTGGTGCTCGCGGAACCCTTGCGCTGGCCGACATAGAGCGTAATGCCGAAGCCCTGATCGCGATTGAACTCGACGGTTTCAACTTCGCCCTGGCGCACGGTGGTCGACAGTCCCTGCTCCATCGACACCGACACCTCACTGGCGCTGGCGCCCTGCCGACGCGCTTCCTCGATGATGCGCTCGACTTTCTTGCGCAAGCTCGGCTCAACCTGCGGACCGATGCCTTCTACTTCACTCATAAGAACTCCCAAGCCCCGCATTCGATCGTGACTCAGCCCGCCGACGGCAGAACCGGCCCGGCAAGGCTGCTGTTATCATGGCGGCATTTCCCAATGGACCATCCCCATGCCTGAATACTCCGACGACGGCGTTTTCGACGAGAAGAGCAAATCCCAGGTCAAGCGCGAGCTGCATGCGCTGCAGGAGCTGGGCGAACGCCTGACCACGCTCAAGCCCGACCTGATTGAGCGCCTGCCGCTGAGCGACGCGCTGCGCAAGGCACTCGCCGACGCGCCCAAACACACCGCACACATCGCCCGCAAACGCCACATCCAATACATCGGCAAGCTGATGCGTGGACAGGACATCGACGCCATTCTGGCTCTGGTCGACCAACTCGACGCCTCCACCCGCCAGTACAACGAACGCTTTCATGCCCTGGAGCGCTGGCGTGATCGCCTGATCGCCGGCAACGACGAAACGCTGGAAGCCTTCGTCACCGATTACCCCGACACCGATCGCCAGCACCTGCGCGGCCTGATCCGCCATGCCCAGCATGAAGCCGCGCACAACAAACCGCCGGCGGCGAGTCGCAAGATCTTCAAGTACATCCGCGACCTCGATGAAACCAAGCGCGGCCTGAAATAAACCAGACCGCACGCTTTCCTGCCGCCTCCAGCGGCTTCAGGCGCCCGTTCCGCCGACGGTGATCTCGTCGATCTTCAACGTCGGCTGACCGACGCCCACTGGCACCGACTGGCCATCCTTGCCACAGGTGCCGACGCCACTGTCCAGCGCCAGGTCGTTGCCGACCATCGACACCCGCGTCATCACCTCCGGGCCGTTGCCGATCAGCGTCGCACCCTTGACCGGCGCAGTGATCCGCCCATCTTCGATCAGATAGGCCTCGCTGGTGGAGAATACGAACTTGCCGCTGGTGATATCCACCTGGCCGCCACCGAGACTGGCGCAGTAGAGGCCGCGCTTGACCGAACGGATGATCTCCTCGGGGTCGCTCTCGCCGGCCAGCATGTAAGTGTTGGTCATGCGCGGCATCGGCAGGTGCGCGTAGGACTCGCGGCGGCCGTTGCCGGTAGGCGCAACACCCATCAGGCGCGCATTCAGCTTGTCCTGGATGTACCCCTTGAGCACGCCGTTCTCGATCAGCGTGGTGCACTGCGTCGGCGTACCCTCGTCATCCACGCTGAGCGAGCCGCGCCGATCGGCCAGGGTGCCGTCGTCGACGATGGTGCACAGCTTCGAGGCCACCTGATGACCGATACGCCCGCTGTAGGCCGAACTGCCCTTACGGTTGAAGTCGCCCTCCAGTCCGTGGCCGACGGCCTCATGCAGCAGCACGCCGGACCAGCCCGGGCCGAGCACCACCGGCAGGCTGCCGGCAGGTGCCGGCTGCGCCTCGAGATTGACCAGCGCCTGGCGCAACGCTTCGCGCGCATAGCCCATCGCGCGGTCCTCGCTGAGGAAATACTGGTAGCCCAGCCGTCCACCGCCGCCCTGACCGCCCCGCTCGCGGCGGCCGTTCTGTTCGACGATCACGCTGACGTTGAAACGCACCAGCGGCCTGACATCAGCCGCCATGCCGCCATCCATGCCGGCAACCAGAATGTGTTCCCAAACGCCGGCCAGGCTCACCGTGACCTGCTTGATGCGCGGGTCGAGCGCTCGCGTGGCGACATCGATGCGCTTGAGCAGCTCGACCTTTTCCGCCCGGCTCAACCCATCCAGCGGATTGTCCTGGCTGTACAACGGCGCAAAGGCCGCCCTCGACAGCACCTGCACGCGGCCCTGCTGGCCGCTACGGGCAATCGAACGGGCCGCCTGCGCCGCCTGGCGCAGCGCCTCGGCGGTGATCGCATTGCTGTAGGCGAAGCCGGTCTTCTCGCCGGACAGCGCGCGAACACCAACGCCCTGCTCCAGGTGGAAGCCGCCCTCCTTGACGATGCCGTCCTCCAGCACCCAGGACTCGCTGACCTGGTCCTGAAAATACAGATCGGCCGCGTCGATACCCGGCCCGGCGAGTCCCCCCAGCAGCGCAGGCAGGTCGTCAATGCCCAGGCCGCCGGGAGTCAGAAGCCGCTCGACGGCGGGCAACAGCAGTTCACTCATAGTCACTCCAAACTCGCCGCGACCAGGCGCGGCACTTCAAATCGTCGGTGGCCGGTCAGCGGCATGCGCTGGCGGATGGCCAATTGCTCCGCGGCATCGCGCCGGGCCGTCAAGGCAGCCTCGCCATCGGCCTGCTCGCACAGGATGCGCCCCCACGGGTCAACGATAGACGAATGACCGTGGGTCAGGCGGCCGCCGGGATGAGCACCACCCTGCGCGGCGGCCAGCATATAGCACTGCGTCTCGATGGCCCGCGCACGCACCAGCGTTTGCCAGTGCGCCGCGCCGGTCACTGCGGTGAACGCCGAAGGCGCGCTGATCAGCTCGGCACCGGCCAGCCGCAGCGCCGTATACAGCTCGGGAAAGCGCAGGTCGTAACAGACCGTCATCCCCAGCCGCCCGAGCGGCGTATCGACCACCACCAGCCCATTGCCCGGCGCGTAGTCGTCCGACTCACGGTAGCGACCGCGATTATCCGCGACGTCCACATCGAACAGGTGCAGCTTGTCGTAACGAGCGACCCGTTGCCCATGCTCGTCGAACAACAGCGAGCAGGCGTGCGGTCGAGCCTGCGGCTGATCGTCCGGCGGCAACGGCAGCGTTCCAGCCACGACCCATAACCTGAGGTCGCGCGCGGTCTGTTTCAACCACGGCAGGATCGGCCCCCCGCCTGTCGCCTCGGCACGGCCGAGCGCCGGCAGATCGCTACGGCCCATCGCCGCGAAGTTTTCCGGCAGCACCGCCAGCCGCGCACCGGCTGCCGCAGCCTGCTCGAGCAGGGCCCGCGCGCTGCGCAGGTTGGCCTCGACATCGGCCTGGCTGACCATCTGAATGACTGCGAGCGACATGGCAGGTACACCGATCATGCGGAGAAAGAACCGGCGGCCACGTTAACGCGCCGCCACCTCAATTGGGCTTTTCGAAGGGCTTGTCGAAGCTGATCTGCGGCGATTGCCAGGGACCCTCGACGTTGTACTGAACGCTGGCGAACCGGGCAACCTTGTCGCCCAGCAGCTTGTCGACCACGAACAACGCGCCGCCGACCGCCGGCGCGCCGACGATCAACGCCGCCAGCGGCAGGTTGTTGCTCACCGGCAGCGTGACCAGCAGCTTGGCATCAATGCGGTCATTCACCATGTCCAGCGTGCCATTGAGTTCGAGATTGCTCGACGGTCCGGTCACGGTGATCGGCTCGCGGGTGCGGTAGATTCCGTCACTGGCCTGCAGCTCGCCGCCCATGCGGTCGTAACTCAACCCCTTGCCGAACAGATCGGAGAAATCCAGGCGCAGCCGCCGACCGATCGAGTTGAAGTTGAGCAGACCGAACACCCGCAACGCCTGCGCGCTCCCTTCGACTTCGACGAACTGGCCCTTGCGCAGCCGCGGCTGCATATTGCCGGAGAAGCGCGCCAGGCCGAACCAGGCCGGCGAGCCCGGCCAGCTGCCATCGACATCCATGCGGAAACGCTCGCTGGTGGTCGAGGGTGCAAAGCCCCACGCCAACAGCACATCCGCCAGATTGCCCCCGGACAGCCGCCCCTTGAACGCGCTGCGCCCCGCACGCCACTCGCCGGCGCCCTCGATGCGCAATCCTTTCAGATTCAGATCCAACGCCGAGAACGCCACGCCATTGGCTACCGGGCGCATCTTCAGCGCCCAGCGGCCCAGCGGCGCCTCGCCCTGCACCACCTCGGCGACGGTGATGTCCATCGCCGGCAGACGCGTCGGATCGACATCGGCCAGCGGATCGCTACGCTGCGCCGGCTCGGCAGCCGGTGCGGCGGCAGGCAGGCGCAGACGCTGCAGATCTGCCACGAGCGGCGCACCATCGGCATCCGGCAGCTGCACCGTCCCGTTGATCAGATCGCTGCGCAGGTTGAGCGTCCAGGCATCCGTCGCTCGGCGCAGTTCGATACCCAGCGCGTCGATACGCGTGCCGAAGCCATCGAAACGGCCGATATCCAGCTGTGCTTCGCGCAGCAGGGGAACCGTCGTCGAGCCACCGGCAGCCGGCAGATAGTGCTCGCGCACGCTTTGCCACGCCTGCCAGTCGAGCTGCTCCAGCCGCCCGCGCACGCGCAGACCGCGCGCCGTCGGCAGTGCCGCCGCGCCGGCGCCGAGCCGCAATTCACCACGACCGGCCTGCCAGTCAGCCGCCGGCGCCGCGAAGTTCAGGGAGGCGAGTTCGCCATGCTGCACGGCGTAGCGCCGCTCGGCGCCCTGCAGCGTCATACGCAAAGTAGTGTCGCGCCGCTCACCAGCCGGTTTGCCGAAGGGTGCCGGCAGCTCGATGGCCAACCCGGCCAGCGAAGAGTCGAGTTGCAGGCGGCTATCCGCGCCGGCCAGATCCAGACGCAGCTGATAGGGCAGTTCGCCGCTGGCCGGCAGCGGCTGCTGCAGCCCCAGCCAGGTCGCCAGGCGCTGCAGAGTGATATCGCCCTGCGCTTCGATCCGCGTCGCCGGATTACGCCGGTCGCCGGTTGCCACGGCACTGCCCCGGACCAGCCGCCCGAACAGCTGCGCGCGGATGTCGCGGGCGCTGAAGCCGGCATCGGTGTCATAGCGGAACTGACCGGAGAGCTGAGCGAAGTCCAGCTCCGGGCTGGCGATGTGCAGCGTCGCCGCGCGGCTGGCGAAATCCACCAGGACGTGCGGCGGCTCGCCCTTGGCCAGCGGGATCAGCAGCGCCAGCGAGCCGTCCAGCTCGCCCTCGCCCTGCCAGCCGGCGAAAATCTCGGCGGCACCGAGCGGCGCCTCGCGCAGGATCTTCAGTCCGTCACCGACACTGCTCTGCAACTGTCCGTTGATCGCCAGATGCGGCTTCTGTCCGGGAGCGGCGTGCGGAATTTCGGCCGTGGCGTTCTGCACGCGGCTGTCGAGAATGCGGCCCTCGGCGAGCCGCACGCGCACGCCACTGTCCTCGATCAGCACTTCGCCGCGCCCTTCGCGCAGCGCCGGCCAGCCAGGCTGGTAGGCCAGCTCGGCATCGCGCACCTTGAAATACAGGCTGATGCTGCGCGCACCATCGACGGCGTCCTTGTGCAGACTGCCCTGGTACTGGAAATAGCCCTGCTCGATGGCGCCGCCGCGAATCGCCGTGTGCAGCCATTCGCTGAGCGCCGGACTCAGCGCTGGCGAGCGGGTCGGCAGGTATTTTTCCGTGTAGCGCGCATCGCCCTGCGTGAGGCCGACGCGCAGGTCCATGTAATCCTCGATGGCCGGGTCGCGATTCAGGCGGATGAGGAAGTCACCGGCCAGCTGGCCTTCCTCACCGTCCAGCCGCAGATAGGGCGCTACCAGGGTGAAGGCCTGCTCATCCAGGCTCCAGCGCAGCCGCCCCTGCGCCTGACGGTAACGCCAGGGCTGGGGAAACAGTGGCGCCAGATGCAGGGCAAAATCCTGGCTGTCGATGCGCAACTCGCCGCCGGCGAGATCGCCCTGAATGCTGCCGCTGACCTGCTCGACGGCGGGAATCCAGTGGTGCGCGCCGATCGTCACCTGATCGAGCTGCGCGGCGAACTGCAGTCGCTCGGCGCCGGTCAATCCGGGGCGATAGGTGGCTTGCAGCGCACGCAACGTGCCGCGTGGCGCGAGGTCGGCGAGAATCTCCGCGGCGCTTTCCGGCAATGGCGCCAGCGCCTGCGTCAGGGTCGCCAGCGGGGCGACTCCCAGGCGATCGGCCTGCAGCTGCCAACTGTTGCTGTGTTCGTCGTGCTCGATGAGCAGGCGCGCCTCGCCCCAACGCGATTCACCCAGGTTGAAGCCGAGCTCATCGATCAGCAGCCGATAGCCACGCTCGGTGCGATCGGCATAGGCGGTCAAGGCCAGATCATCGAGGTTTTGTACCGGGTGTTTGCCATAGGCCGCTTCGACCCGCGGCGCATCGAGGCGCAGCACCGCTCGCGCGAGGCGCTCCTGCCGCCAGCTGAGCCAGGCCTCGCCACCCGCCTGCACACGGTCGAGCCGCCAGTCGGCGGTCAGCTTCTTCGGCAGCCAGGCCGCCCAGTCGCTCTGCGGCAGGCTCAGATAAACGTCGACCGCTGCCTGCTGCCAGCGCTCGGGCTGCAGCTGCGCCCGAACCTGCAGCGCCAGCGGCTGACCATCGGGCAATACGGTGCGCCCGTCCAGGCGCAGGTCGCCGCCATCGTTCTGCAGGCTGAGATTGGCGTAAGTCAGCGTCAGTGGCGTCTCGCCAAAGGGTTCCACGGTCAGCTGGCTGTCGACCAGCACCAGCGCGCGAATCTTCTGCAGCGAGCGCAGGAGCTTGGCGGGATCGGTGGGCGGCTGCTTGTCCCGCGCCGGCAGTCCTTCGACTCGCCAACGGCCATCGGCATCCTGCGTCAGACTGAGGCGCACGCCCTCGAAACGCAGCGCCGCCAGACGCAACTCACGCGCCCACAGGCTGCCCGCGATATCCGGCACCACCACCAGCCGCTCCAGGTGCATCGCCGCCGCGCCCTCGCCCAGCAGCACATCGTGCGCAAGCAGCTGTGGCGCCAGCCCTTGCCAGCGCCCTTCGAGGCGCCCCAGCTGGACCGGCATCGCCAGCAGCTCGGTGGCCTTGTCTTGCGCCTGCAGATGATACTCGGCGACCAGCGGCACCAGTTGCCGGCCCAGGCTGACATACAGCGCCGCGACGACCAGCCCCAACGCCGCAATCGACAGCGACTGGCGCAGCAGCACGGCGAGGAAACGGGCGAGGCGATTCATCCGGCAGCGCTCCGCGGCTCAGGCCTGGGGTGCATTCGGCTCAGAGCAGCACCACGTCGTACTGTTCCTGCGAATACATACTCTCGACCTGGAACTTGATCGAGCGGCCGATGAAGCTCTCCAGATCGGCGACGTTGCCCGACTCCTCGTCGAGCAGCCGGTCGATGACCTTCTGGTTGGCCAGCACCCGATAACCCTCCGGCTGGTAGGCACGGGCCTCACGCAGGATCTCGCGAAAGATCTCGTAGCAGACGGTTTCCGGGGTCTTCAGCTTGCCGCGCCCCTGACAGCTGGCGCAGGGTTCGCAGAGCACCTGCTCGAGGCTTTCGCGGGTACGCTTTCGGGTCATCTGCACCAGGCCCAGTTCGGTGATGCCGATGATGTTGGTCTTGGCATGGTCGCGTTCGAGCTGCTTTTCCAGGGTGCGCAGCACCTGGCGACGATGCTCCTCGTCTTCCATGTCGATGAAATCGATGATGATGATGCCGCCGATGTTGCGCAGGCGCAGCTGGCGGGCGATCGCCGTGGCGGACTCCAGATTGGTCTTGAAGATGGTTTCTTCCAGCGTGCGATGACCGACGAAGGCGCCGGTATTGACGTCGATGGTGGTCATCGCCTCGGCCGGATCGATGATCAGGTAGCCGCCGGACTTGAGCATCACCTTGCGTTCCAGCGCCTTCTGGATCTCATCCTCGACGCCGTAGAGGTCGAAGATCGGCCGTTCCCCCGGGTAGTGTTCGAGGCGATCGCGCAGCTCGGGCATCAGCTCGCCGACGAACTGGCTGACCTTCTGGAAGTTCTCCCGCGAGTCGATGCGGATCTTCTCGATGCGCGGGTTGACCAGATCGCGCAGCGTGCGCATCGCCAGGGTCAGGTCTTCGTAGATCAGCGAAGGCGCGGCAGCGGTCTTCATCTGCCCGGCGATCTGTTCCCACAGCCGGCGCAAATAGCGGATATCCATGAGAATCTCGTCGCGCCCGGCCCCCTCGGCCGCCGTGCGCAGGATGAATCCGCCGGCCTCCTCGATCCCTTCGGCGGCGACGCACTCGGCGACGATCTGCTTGAGTCGCTCGCGCTCGGCCTCCTCCTCGATCCGCAGGGAAATGCCGACGTGGCTGGTGCGCGGCATGTAGACCAGATAGCGCGATGGTATCGACAGCTGCGTGGTCAGCCGCGCGCCCTTGGTGCCGATCGGGTCCTTGGTGACTTGCACCACCAGACTCTGGCCGTCGTGCACCAGCGCACTGATCGGCTCGACGGCGTTGCCTTCGCGCGCGGAAATCTCCGAGGCGTGGATGAACGCCGCGCGATCCAGGCCGATGTCGACGAACGCCGCCTGCATGCCCGGCAGCACCCGCACCACCTTGCCCTTGTAGATGTTGCCGACAATGCCGCGGCGCTGGGTGCGCTCGACGTGCACCTCCTGCAGGACGCCGTTCTCCACCACCGCCACCCGTGACTCCATGGGGGTGATGTTCATCAGGATCTCTTCGCTCATTGTCGTTTTTCTCGGCCGAAAAGCGGATTTGAAGCAGCCACAGCTGTCAGGTCTGCGCCGATTCTAGCGAGATAAACGCCGCAGCCACAGGCTCTAACCGGCGCTTTTGCTCCAGCGCGGCAATCCGAAGCGGTCGAGCAGCTGCGCCGTTTCGCACAATGGTAGGCCGACCACCGCCGAATAGCTGCCGCGCAACTGGTTGACGAACACCGCCCCCCAACCTTGAATCGCGTAGCCGCCCGCCTTGTCTTGCGGCTCGCCGCTGTCCCAGTAGGCTTGCGCCTCGGTCGCATCGATGGCGCGGAACTCGACTTCGCTGTCGACCAGGCACACCTCGCAGGCGCCGCGGTTCGCCAGCACGATGGCGGTCAACACCCGATGGCTGCGCCCGGACAGCGCCGCCAGCATGGCCAGGCCTTCGGCCCGATCCGCCGGCTTGCCGAGAATGCGCTGATCCAGCACCACGCTGGTATCGGCGGCAAGCACGCAGGCATCCGCGTCAGGCAGGACAGCAAGTCCGGCGCGGGCCTTGTCCAGCGCCACGCGCCGGACGTAGTCCTCGGCCGTCTCGTGCGGCAACGGCGTCTCGTCGACGCTCACCGCCAGGAGGGAAAACGGCACACCGATCTGTTGCAGGAGTTCACGACGTCGCGGCGACGCCGATGCGAGATACAAGCTGCTCATTGCGGACCCTGTCGAGAAATGCAGGAAAGGGTCGCACACGCGCTGGTTGCAGGGAAGCAAATGGCCCGGCCGGAATCGGCCGGGCGCGCGGAAATCAGAAGCGGAAATTGACCACGCGATCGTCGTCCAGCGACAACTTGCGCGTCTGAGTGACGCCTTCGTGCGTCACCTGCACATCGTACTCGCCGCTCTCGAGGATCAACGACACCGGCGTCGCGCCGTGAACCTGATCGTTGATACGCACCTGATCGTTGAAGCGGTTGCTGCGCACGATCAGCGAATAGCTGCGCGCATCGCACAGTTCGCTGCTCACGCCGAGGATGGCGCAGGGCATCACCTTCTTCGGCTTGATCGCCGCCTCGATGATCACTTCAGCGCTGACCGTGCCATCCAGGTTCATGCTCGCTTCGGAGAAATCTGCCCGGGCGCGATAGGAATACCAGTTCGGATCCAGCTGCAGGCTGTCGATCTCGTCGCGCAGCTCCTCACTCAACACGCGCTGGTAACGCTCCTGCACCCACTGCGACATGCGGCTGTCGTTGCGATGCTCGGCCAGGCAGGCCGCCATGCTCTTGCTGGTCGAACAGCGGAACGACACCGACTCGTTGAAATGCAGGGTACGCTCCAGGCGCCTGGCAATGGCCTGAACCTTCTTGGCGTTGCGCTCGCGCGCCTCGGACGCCAGCAGCGCGGTCAGGCGCTCCACTTCACGGGTGAGCTGAGCGTATTTCAGATGCTGCCGCCCCAACTCCTCTTCGGCCACCTGCACGCGCTGCCGCGCGGCCTGCTCAGCCTCGGAGCCACGTCGGTAGTCGGCAAGCAGTCCGTCCAGGCGTTCCTGGCCGGCTGGTTGTTTGAGGAAGTCTTCGATCTCCTGGTGGATCAGCGACTTGGCGCTGGCAAGCTGCAGCAGGGCGGAATCCAGCGAGCCCTTCTCGCTACGAAGCCGCTCCTGCAGCTGCTGCTTCTCCTGCCCGGCCGCCTCCAGCTCGCGCTGCTTGCGGTTCAGCTGCTCCTCACGCGTCATCTCGGCCTGCGCCGTACCGACAGATGACTGCAAGGCGGAGCCCGTAGCGGTCGGTGCGGCGCTTTCGGCCTGGCTATAGCCGCCCCCGACCAGCAGCAGGATCGCCAGGGCGCCGCCGCCTGCCAGCCACGTCCGCATTCTGCGGGAACTCACCAAAACCTCAGCATCCATAGCCACTCGCCCGCGTTCTGTCTGCGCCGTATCGAAGTAGCCCTGGACCATACGCAAATGATGGCCCAGCGCCATGAAGGCGGCATGATTTCAGAAAACCAAGCGGGGTTCAATGCGGGCCTTGGTCGAACGCCTGCCCGAATGCCGCGGCGGCGGAAGGTTACTGTGCCGGGCTCAGTTGACGTCGAAACGACGACGCAGCCAGTGCAGCACGACGAAAATCCAGGGCCAGAGCAAGGCGCTGATGGGCACCGGTACGAGGAAGATGAGCGTCGGCGGCCGATTGCCGGTCAGGGTGTTCAGCCACAACTGCACCAGCTGCGCCAATCCGAGAACGACCAGCAACACCATGCTCTGCTGCCACAGCGGGAACATACGCAGCCGTTGCTGCAGGCTCAGCACGAGGAAGGCGATCAGGATCAGCGGCAGGCCGTTCTGCCCGAGCAGTGTACCGGCCAGCACATCCAGCATCAGACCAAAGACGAATGCCAGCCCCATGCCACCGCGATGCGGCAATGCCAGCGACCAGAACGCAATCACCAGGCCGAGCCAAAGCGGCCGGGCCAGCTCGGTGCTCGCCGGCATCGGCGCGATACTGAGCAGCAGAGCCACCAGCAGCGACAGCCAGATTACCCAGCCGTTGTGCGCACGCCCGGCAATCATGGCCGCACCTCATCGGCACTCGGTTCCGCTGGCACGGCAGGCTGGCTGTCGCCGACCGGCGCGGCTTGCGCTTTTACCTCGGACTGATCGGCGGTCTTCTCGGCACGCTCGGCCGCCTGACGATCCGCGCTGGCCTGCGCCTCGGCAGCCGCAGCGGCACGCTCCTCGGGGCTGCGCGAGTCACTGAAAACCAGCAACAGGTAGCGACTGCGATTGAGCATGGCGGTGGGCACCGCGCGGACGATGGCGAAGGGTTGTCCCGAGTCGCGCACCACTTCCTTCACCTGCGCCACCGGGTAGCCGCTGGGGAAGCGCTGGCCGAGGCCGGAACTGACCAGCAGATCACCTTCCTTTATATCCGCCGTTTCGGCGACATGGCGCAGCTCCAGATATTCCGAATCGCCAGTGCCGGCCGCGATCGCGCGCAGGCCGTTACGATTCACCTGCACCGGAATGCTATGCGTAACGTCGGTCAGCAACAGCACCCGCGCCGCATACGGCATCACTTCCACCACTTGCCCCATCAGACCATTGGCATCGAGTACCGGCTGGCCGACGAAGACACCGTCCTGGCTGCCCTTGTCGATCAGGATCCGGTGGGTAAACGGATTGGGGTCCAGTCCGATCAGCTCGGCAACTATCACCCTGTCGTCGACCAGCGCCGCGGAATTGAGCAACTCACGCAGCCGCACGTTCTGCTCGGTGAGCGTCGCCAACTTCTGCAGGCGGCGTTGCAGCAGCAGCGCCTCGGCCTTGAGCTTCTCGTTCTCCGCGACCAGGCTGCTGCTGCTGCTGATCTGCTCGGTGGCGCCCTTCCAGGCACGCACCGGCAGATCGGCCAGCCAGTAGAACGGGGTCAGCACCAGCCCCATCTGGCTACGCACGGGTTTGAGAGAATCGAAACGTGCATCCACCACCATCAACGCGACACAGAGCACGGCGAACACCAGCAGGCGCACGCCGAGCGAAGGTCCCTTGGCAAATAGCGGTTTGATCGTGAAGCCCTCGAAACTACCTGCTACAAACTGAACGCGGCGAGCCGAAAGCAGAGTCGGGCTCGGCCTTCGGCTCGCCGCATCGGTTACTGCCGCCTGTGGCTCACTCGGTGGAGAGCAGGTCCATGGCGTGACGATCCATCATTTCCAGCGCACGACCGCCACCACGCGCCACGCAGGTCAGCGGCTCCTCGGCGACGATTACCGGCAGGCCGGTTTCCTGCGACAACAGTTTGTCGAGATCACGCAGCAGCGCACCGCCACCGGTCAGCACCAGGCCACGCTCGGCGATATCGGAAGCCAGTTCCGGCGGCGACTGTTCCAGCGCGCTCTTGACCGCCTGAACGATGGTCGCCAGCGACTCCTGCAGTGCCTCGAGCACTTCGTTGGAGTTCAGGGTGAAACTGCGCGGTACGCCCTCGGCCAGGTTGCGGCCACGGACGTCGACCTCGCGGATCTCGCCGCCCGGGAAGGCGGTACCGATTTCCTGCTTGATGCGCTCGGCGGTCGATTCGCCGATCAGGCTGCCGTAGTTGCGGCGTACGTAAGTGACGATGGCCTCGTCGAAGCGATCGCCGCCGACCCGTACCGATTCGGCGTAAACCACGCCGTTGAGGGAGATCAGCGCGATCTCGGTGGTACCACCACCGATGTCGACGACCATCGAGCCACGTGCCTCGTCCACCGGCAGGCCGGCGCCGATCGCAGCCGCCATCGGCTCCTCGATCAGGAAGACTTCGCGCGCGCCGGCGCCCAGCGCAGACTCGCGGATCGCCCGGCGCTCGACCTGGGTCGACTTGCACGGCACGCAGATCAGCACGCGCGGGCTGGGCTGCAGGAAGCTGTTCTCGTGCACCTTGTTGATAAAGTACTGCAGCATCTTCTCGCAGACGCTGAAATCGGCGATCACGCCATCCTTCATCGGCCGGATCGCGGAAATGTTGCCCGGGGTACGGCCGAGCATGCGCTTGGCCTCGGTGCCTACGGCCACCACGCTCTTCTGGTTGCCATGGCTGCGGATGGCGACTACCGAGGGCTCGTCGAGAACGATGCCGCGATCGCGCACATAGATGAGGGTATTGGCAGTGCCCAGGTCGATCGACAGATCACTGGAAAACATGCCACGCAGTTTCTTGAACATTGGGAAAGGGCCCTGGGGCAAACGCGTGGGGAAAAAAGTGCCGCAAACTCTAACAATGGTGCCAAGTTAGGGCAAGGCGCGAATCCGCCCCATAGCCGCCAGACGTGCGCCATTGCGCGCAATCATCAGGCCATCGTCGCCACGCCAGGCGCTGCAGACGCGCTACCGGGAAGCGCCCTGTGCATGTAAGATCAACCGCTTTTCCGGGCTCGAAGCCCCCTCTTGCCGCGGCTCATGCCGCCAGCGTTCCGTCGGCCGGCCGACGGATGGCAACCCGATTCGTTTTCCGCTGGAGACCTGCGATGGCGCTTGAACGCTGCGAAGTGGAAAAGATCGCTCACCTGGCCCGCCTGGGTCTGGATGAAGGCGATCTGCCGCGCACCACCGAGACCCTCAACAACATCCTCGGCCTGATCGACCGCATGCAGGCCGTCGACACCACCGGCGTCGAGCCGCTGGCCCATCCGCTGGAAGCCACCCAGCGCCTGCGCGCCGATCAGGTGACCGAAACCAACCACCGCGACGAGTACCAGGCCATCGCCCCGGCCGTGGAAAACGGTCTCTATCTGGTTCCCAAGGTGATCGAGTGATGCATCGACTGACTCTGGCACAAATTGCCCGCGGCCTGGCCGCCAAGGACTTCTCTGCCGTCGAACTGAGCGACGCCCTGCTGGCGCGCATCGCCCAGCTCGACCCGCAGCTCAACAGCTTCATCACCGTCACCGCCGAGCGGGCGCGCAGCCAGGCGCAGGCTGCCGACGCACGCCGCGCCACCGGCGAAAACGGCGCCCTGCTCGGCGCACCGATAGCGCACAAGGACCTGTTCTGCACCGAGGGCGTGCTGACCACCTGCGGGTCGAAGATCCTGCACAACTTCCAGGCGCCCTACGACGCCACCGTGGTCGCGAAGCTGGCCGCAGCCGGCGCGGTCAGCCTCGGCAAGCTGAACATGGACGAGTTCGCCATGGGCTCGGCCAACGAATCCAGCCATTTCGGCGCGGTGAAGAACCCTTGGGACACTTCCCGCGTGCCCGGCGGTTCTTCCGGCGGTTCGGCCGCTGCGGTGGCCGCTGGTTTGGTTCCGGCCGCGACCGGCACCGACACCGGCGGCTCGATCCGCCAGCCGGCGGCGCTGACCAACCTCACCGGCATCAAGCCGACCTACGGTCGCGTCTCGCGTTGGGGCATGATCGCCTATGCATCCAGCCTCGATCAGGGCGGCCCGTTGGCGCGTACCGCCGAAGACTGCGCACTGATGCTCGGCGCCATCGCCGGCTTCGACCCGAAGGATTCGACCTGCGTCGACGCGCCGGTGGACGACTACCTGGCGACGCTGAGCCAGCCGCTGACTGGCCTGCGTATCGGTCTGCCGAAGGAATACTTCGGCGCAGGCCTCGACAGCCGCATCGCCGATGCCGTGCTGGCGGTGGTCGAAGAGCTGAAGAAGCTCGGCGCCACGGTCAAGGACATCAGCCTACCGAACCTGCAGCACGCGATTCCGGCCTATTACGTCATCGCGCCCGCCGAGGCCAGCTCCAACCTGTCGCGTTTCGACGGCGTGCGCTTCGGCTATCGCTGCGAGAACCCGGTCAACCTCGAAGACCTGTACAAGCGCTCGCGCGGCGAAGGCTTCGGCGCCGAGGTCAAACGCCGCATCATGGTCGGCACCTACGCGCTGTCGGCCGGCTACTACGACGCCTATTACCTCAAGGCACAGCGCATCCGCCGGCTGATCAAGAACGACTTCGTCAGCGCCTTCGGCGAGGTCGACGTGATTCTCGGCCCGACCACGCCGAACCTGGCCTGGAAGCTCGGTGAGAAGAACGCCGATCCGGTCTCGGCTTACCTGGAAGATATCTACACCATCACCGCCAACCTCGCCGGCATCCCCGGCCTGTCCATGCCGGCCGGCTTCATCGACGGCCTGCCGGTGGGCGTGCAGCTGTTGGCGCCGTACTTCCAGGAAGCGCGCCTGCTCAACGTGGCGCACCAGTACCAGCAGGTCACCGACTGGCACACCCGCACCCCGGCCGGATTCTGAGGACGATACACATGCAATGGGAAACCGTGATCGGGCTGGAAATCCACGCCCAGCTCAGCACCCAGTCGAAGATCTTCTCCGGCAGCGCTACGACCTTCGGCGCCGAGCCGAACACCCAGGCGAGCCTGGTCGACCTGGGCATGCCCGGCACCCTGCCGGTATTGAATGAAGAAGCCGTGCGCATGGCGGTGAAGTTCGGCCTGGCGATCGACGCAGAACTGGGCCGCACCAACGTGTTCGCGCGCAAGAACTACTTCTACCCCGACCTGCCCAAGGGCTACCAGACCAGCCAGATGGATCATCCGGTGGTTGGCAAGGGCCACCTGGACATCACCTTGGAAGACGGCACGGTCAAGCGCGTCGGCATCACCCGCGCGCACCTGGAAGAGGACGCCGGCAAGAGCCTGCACGAAGACTTCCACGGCATGAGCGGCATCGACCTGAACCGTGCCGGCACACCGCTGCTGGAAATCGTCTCCGAGCCGGATATCCGCTCGGCCAAAGAGGCCGTGGCCTACGTCAAGGCCATCCACGCGCTGGTGCGTTACCTGGGCATCTGCGACGGCAACATGGCCGAAGGCTCGCTGCGCTGCGACTGCAACGTGTCGGTGCGGCCGAAAGGCCAGGTCGAGTTCGGCACCCGCGCCGAGATCAAGAACGTCAACTCGTTCCGCTTCATCGAGAAGGCCATCAACCACGAGGTGCAGCGGCAGATCGAGCTGATCGAGGACGGCGGCAAGGTGGTGCAGGAAACTCGCCTGTACGACCCGAATAAGGACGAAACCCGTTCGATGCGCAGCAAGGAAGAAGCCAACGACTACCGCTACTTCCCCTGCCCCGATCTGCTGCCGGTGGTGCTGGAAGAGAGCTTCATCGAGCAGGTGCGCGGCGAACTGCCGGAACTGCCGGGCGAGAAGCGCGCGCGTTTCGAGAGCCAGTTCGGCCTGTCCACCTATGACGCCTCGGTGCTCTCCGCCAGTCGCGAACTGGCCGACTACTTCGAGGCCGTGCAACAGGTCTGCGGTGACGCCAAACTGGCGGCCAACTGGGTGATGGGCGAGCTGTCCAGCCTGCTCAACAAGGACGGCCTGGAGATCGAACAGTCGCCGGTGTCCGCCGCGCAGCTTGGCGGTCTGATCCTGCGCATCAAGGACGACACCATCTCCGGCAAGATCGCCAAAATGGTCTTCGAAGCCCTCGCGGCCGGCGAAGGCGAGAATGCCGACGAAGTCATCGAGAAGAAGGGCCTCAAGCAGGTTACCGACAGCGGCGCCATCGAGGCGATGCTCGACGAAGTGCTGGCGGCCAATGCGGAACAGGTCGAGCAGTACCGCGCCAGCGATGAAGCCAAGCGCGGCAAGATGTTCGGCTTCTTCGTCGGCCAGGCGATGAAGGCGTCCAAGGGCAAGGCCAACCCCGGCCAGGTGAACCAACTGCTGAAGAAGAAACTCGAAGGCTAAGCAGCGCGCGGCTGGCTCTCCCGGCCGCCTGCGCGCCGAGCGTCGCCCGGTCGGGCCGGGCGCTCGCGGTCGATGCGCGCGCCGCGCCAGCGTCCGGCTGCGACTGACTCGCCGGCAGAATTCTTCAAGGAACGGATCGTTCATGCACCTCGTACGCCTGCTTGCTCCGCTACTGCTGCTCGCGTTCGTCACCGGCTGCGCCGAACGGCAGCCCGCGCCGACAGCGCCGCACGCGCCGGTGGAACGCGGTTTCAGTCAGCAGGGCAAGGCGTCCTACTACGCACGTATGCACCACGGTCAGCGAACCGCCAGCGGCGAGCGTCACGACCAGAACGCGCTGGTCGCCGCCCATCGCTCGCTGCCGTTCGGCACGCGCGTGCAGGTGACCAACCTGGCCAACGGCCGCAAGGTCACCGTACGCATCAACGACCGCGGCCCGTTTCGCCGTGGCCGCATCATCGATCTCTCGCGCGCCGCCGCACAGCAGATCGGCATGATCGAGCGGGGCGTGGTGGCCGTGCGGATCGAAACGGTCGAATGAACGCGCCACACGACTCCGGGCGCTATCGTCGCGGCGCCAGCACGCCGCCGTCGGCCTCTTGCACGCCACACCCATGACACTGCTCACCCTCGCCTATCTGCTTGCCGGCCTGATTCTGCTTACCTTCGGAGCCGGCAGTCTGGTTCGTGGCGCGACACAGCTGGCGGCGCGCCTCGGCATCCCGCCGCTGGTAATCGGCCTGACCGTAGTCGCCTTCGGAACCAGCGCACCGGAGACTGCGGTCAGCCTCGAGGCGGCACTCGCCGGCAGCGGCGACATTGCGGTCGGCAACGTGATCGGCAGCAACATCGCCAACATCCTGCTGATCCTCGGACTCTGCGCACTGATTGCGCCGCTGCGGGTATCGCGCCAGCTGATCCGCCTGGACGTGCCGCTGATGCTCGGCGCCGGCCTGCTGGTCTATGCGCTGGCCTGGGACGGGCGCATCGGCCGCGGCGAAGGCGCTTTGCTGCTCGCCTGTCTCGCTGTCTATACCGCACTGCTCATTCGCGCCGCTCGCCGTCAGCGCCCCAGCGCCGGCCCCGATGAGTTCGCCGCGGAATTTAATGCGCAGCCTGGGGCCTGGCCCACGCAACTACTGCGGGTGATCGCTGGCATCGGCCTGCTAGTGGCCGGCGCTCATCTGCTGATCATCGGCGCGGTGGAGCTGGCGCGCGCGTTCGGGCTTTCCGAGCTGGTGATCGGTCTGACCGTCGTGGCAGTCGGCACCTCGCTGCCGGAACTGGCGGCCTCGCTGCTGGCGGCGCTCAAGGGTGAGCGCGACATCGCGGTCGGCAATGTGGTGGGCAGCTGCATCTTCAATCTGCTGCTGGTGCTGGGCGCCAGTGCCGCGCTGGCCGGCGGCGGCCTGTCGATCTCGCCTAATGCGCTGGCGTTCGATTTTCCCGTGATGCTCGCGGTATTCGTCGCCTGCCTGCCGATCTTCTTCTCCGGCTATCGCATCAATCGCTGGGAAGGCCTGCTGTTCCTGGCCTACTACCTGGCCTACGGCCTGTATCTGGTGATGTTCACCACCGGTCTTGGCGACCTCGATCGCCTGCGCGACGCCATGCTCTGGTTTGCCTTCCCCCTGACTGCCATTACGCTGGTGTTGATCGCCGGGCGCGCCTGGCGGCGGCAGCGCTAACCATCTTCCCACCTATGGAGTGTGTTCCGTGACCCTGATGACCTTCGTCTACCTGTTCGCCGGCCTGGTGCTGCTGGTCGCCGGCGCCGAATTGCTGGTGCGCGGCGCGGCGCGGCTGGCCGCGCAGTTCGGCATTTCGCCGCTGATCATCGGCCTGACGGTGGTGGCCTTCGGCACCAGCGCGCCGGAGATGGCGGTCAGCGTGCAATCGGCCGTGGCCGACCAGGGCGATATCGCGGTGGGTAACGTAATCGGCAGCAACATCTTCAACGTACTGTTCATCCTCGGCCTCTCGGCGCTGATCACGCCGATGCTGGTGTCGCGTCAGCTGATCCGTTTCGACGTGCCGATCATGATCGGCGCCAGCCTGCTGGCCTGGTTTCTGGCGATGGACGAGCAGTACGGGCGTCTGGATGGCGTGCTGCTATTCGGCGCGGTTCTGAGTTACACCGGCTTCCTGATCGTCAGCAGCCTGAAGTCGCGCAACAACGAGAATCAGGAATTCGAAGACGAATACGGCCTGCATGAGCCGGCCGGACGCTTCGCCAGCCTGCGCCATCTGCTGTTCATCGCCATCGGCCTGGTGCTGCTGGTGCAGGGCTCCGGCCTGCTGGTGGACGCGGCGGTCACGCTGGCCAAGGCGCTGGGGCTGTCGGAGCTGGTGATCGGTCTGACCATCATTGCCGCCGGCACCTCGCTGCCGGAGGTCGCGACTTCGGTCATCGCCGCCATCAAGGGAGAACGCGATATCGCCGTGGGCAACGTGGTCGGCAGCAACATTTTCAACCTGCTGGCGGTGCTCGGCCTCGCCTCGCTGGTTTCGCCGACGGCCATCAGCGTCTCGAGCAACGCCATCGCCTTCGACTTCCCGGTGATGATCGCCGTGGCGGCCGCGTGCCTGCCGATCTTCTTCGCCGGCTACTGCATTCGCCGCTGGGAAGGTGCGCTTTTCTTCGCCTATTACGTGATCTACACCACTTGGCTGATCATGCACAGCACCGACGCACCGGGGCTGGCCATGTTCAGTCAGGCCATGCTTTGGTTCGTTCTGCCGCTGACCCTTATCACGCTACTGGTGATCGGCGCTCGCGCCTGGAAGCTGCAGCGCTGAGCCTCTGCCGCCCGGCCGCTGCGGCCGGGCATGTGCAGTTCAGCCCTCGCGCCCCTGCAGCCGCGGCAGCTCGAAGATCTGCGCGGTCTCCTCCTCGTCGCTCAGAAGCTGGAGTGCTCCTTCGACCACGGCGCCGTTCTCCATGCTCAACTGGCGATAACGGATGTTGCCGCGCACCCGCGCATTGGAATGCAGCTCTAGCAGATGCTCGACCACCACGTCGCCGACCACCGTGCCGTCGATCAGCGCGTCGAAGCTGCTGACGTTGCCGTCGATCCGTCCTTCCGCGCTCAGCGCCAGCAGGCTATGGGTGCCCGGTTTGTGCAGGACATTGCCGCGCACTGTCCCACTGATCTTGAGGCCGTCCTCGAACTCCAGGTCGCCCGCCAGCGAGAGGTTGCCGCAAATCAGGCTGGAAAACTGGTCGATCACCACGCGCGGCGCCGGCTTCTTCTTGCTGAACATCAGGTACTCCAAGATCAATGGGCTTTTTTCTTCTGCTGACGGAAGAACGCCAGCTCGGTTTGCAATTGCTCGATTTGCGCGGACAGCTGGGCATTGCGGCGCAGCAACTGCGCGTTGGTGGCCTGGATTTCCTGACGCTGCAAGCGGCCCTGCGCAAGCGTCGCCTGCAGCGCCTGGTTCGCCGTGGTGAGCTGCTCGACGCGCTGCGCGTGCGCGCTGCCGTCGGCGTGGCGCAACCACAGCAGCCCGGCAATCGCCGCCAGCAGGAGCAGCGGCAACCAGGGCAGGCGCCGAGGCCGGATCACCCGCGGCCGATGCTCGGCGCGCAGCAGCTCGCGGCTGGAATGCGCGCTAGTCCGCCGCCAGATCATCGTCGACGCGCTGCAGATCACCGAGGGCGAGGAAGCGCTGCGGATCGACGAAGCGCCCCTGGTGCAACACCTCGAAATGCAGGTGCGGACCGGTGGAGCGCCCGGTCGAGCCGACCGCGCCGACGCGCTGCTGCGGTGTGACGATGTCGCCGGCGCGCACGTGCAAGCGTGACAGGTGCGCATAGCGTGTCACCAGCCGATTGCCGTGGTCGATTTCCACCAGTTTGCCGTAGGCGCCCCGATGACCGGCAAAGCGCACCCGACCGCCCGCTGCGGCGAACACATCGGAGCCTGCGCTCAGCGCGAAATCCACGCCGGAGTGGAAGGCCAGCTGCTGCCGGAATGGATCGATCCGATTGCCATAGGCCGAACCCAGCCGCGCCGGTCCCACCGGACGATGCGAGGGGATCGTCATCAGCGCCGCGTTACGCTCGGCCACGCCCCGCATCAACGCATCCACCACGCTACGCAGACAGCGTGCCGAGGTTTCGCTTTGCTGCAAATCGAGCAGGGGCTCGCGCTCGACTGCGGGCGTCTGGCCCTGCGCACAACCGCGCGGCGGCAGCAACAGGCCGCCCTGAGCGCCCGCCAGCGGTGCCGGCGCAAGCACCGGCAGCAGCGCCGGATCCAGCGCGGACAGCTCGCGCTCGAGCACCCGCTGCTCGCTCAGCATCCGCTGCAGGGCGAGCACATCGGACTCCAGTGACTTCATCCGCCCGACCATTTCGCCAACCCGTGCGATGACGAAATGCCCCTCGCTGGGCGGCGTCGACTCCTCGACGCTGATCGCCGCGCGCGCTATTCCAAGACCCTTCCCGACCCAGACGCCGCCACCAAAGATCAGCAGGCTCAAAGGCAGAGACAGCGCCAGGCACGGCGCCAGCAGTCGCCGCGGATTGACCACCCGATTGGTCTCACGCGTCAGCGAGCGGTTCGAAGGCGTAAAAAACGACATCGTGGCGTCCCCCAGAAAAACCGAGGGCGATTGGACGGCAGCGGAAGATAATTTTCTGCGCGCTGTTGGGCGATTAGCGCGATCGCCGCCGGCCGATGGCCGAAAAGCCGATCACGATCACAGCGTCACTCGCGGTCGCGCTAGATCCAGCCCAGCCCGCCAAGCAGGAACAGGCCGGCATTGATGCTCAAAGCGGCCATCAGGGTGGTGATGACGATGATGGTGGCCGCCAGCTGATGGTTGGCATCGACCGCGCGTGCCATCACGAAGCTCGCCGCCGCCGTCGGGCTGGCGAAATAGAGGAACAGGATGCCCAGTTCGGCGCCCCGAAACCCGCAGGCCCAGGCGCCGAGCGTAGCCATAAGCGGCAGCCAGACCATTTTCATCAGGCTCGAACTCAGGGCGATCCCGCTACTGTCACGCAACGCCGCCAGCGACAGCGTCGCGCCAATGCAGATCAACGCCAATGGAAGCGTCATCTGCGCGAAGTACTGACCGGACGTCATCAGCCAGCCCGGCAATCCGACCTGCCAGTAGGCGAACGGAATGGCCGAAACGACCCCGATGATCAGCGGGTTGCGCGCGATGCTGAGGAGAATCGCGCGCGCATCGGGACGTGCACCTGCGCTGTAGAGCGCCAGGATCAACGCCGACAGGCTGTTGTAGAGCAGGATCACCACGCCCGCCAGCACACTGCCGGCGGACAGGCCGTAGTCGCCGTACAGGCTGGCTGCCAGTGCCAAGCCGACGATGCCGTTGTTACCGCGAAACGCGCCCTGCACATAGACTCCGCGCTCCACCCGCGGACAGCGCCAGATGGCCCAGCCCCAGGCCACGGCGAACGTGGCGATGGTCGCCAGCACAAAGTAGCCGAGCAAGGCCGGCTGCAGGGCGGTGTTCAGGTCGGCCTTGAGGATCGAGATGAACATCAGCGTTGGCATGGTGCCCTTGAACACCAACGCCGAGGCCGTGTTGACGAACGCCGCATCGATCCAGCCGACGCGCCGGAGCACCACGCCAAGAAATAGCATGGCGAATACCGGGGCGGTGACGCTCAGGGTCTGGACGACGACAGGGAACATGGGCGGACTCGTTGGTGAAGAGGCCGCCTATGGTAAACGCTTCCGCGTCGGGAACTGGAGCTTCGACAGCAGTGCTGCCGCGTCGCGGCCGGTTTTAACGCCGGACCGGACGCTTCTGCAGCTTGCGCTGCAGAGTACGGCGATGCATGCCGAGGGCGCGCGCCGTCGCCGAGATATTGCCGTCATGCTCGTTGAGCACGCGCTGGATGTGTTCCCACTGCAGGCGGTCGACCGACATCGGGTTTTCCGGCACCAGACTGTCGAGATCGGCATGCTGCGACAGCAGTGCGGCCAGCACGTCGTCGGCATCGGCCGGCTTGCACAGGTAGTTGCAGGCACCGCGCTTGATCGCCTCTACCGCGGTGGCGATGCTCGAGTAACCCGTGAGAATCAGCACGCGCATCTCGGCGTCGAGTTCGAGCAGTTTGGGCAGCAGCACCAGCCCCGAATCGCCTTCCATCTTCAGGTCGAGCACGGCGTAATCCGGGATGTCCTGGCGGGCCAGCGCCAGCCCCTCGTCGGCCGAGCCGGCGATGCTCACCCGCAGGCCGCGACGGCTCATGGCCCGGGCCATCACGCGAGTAAACGTCGGATCGTCATCTACCAGAAGCAGGTGGGGTTGTTCTTCGCCCTCGTGCTGCAACTCGTCGGTCATGTATGCATTCCTCGCAATGGGGTCACGATCAGGTCAGGCGCGCACCGAACCATGCGGCAGGCGCAGTTCGGTAAGTGTGCCACCTTCTTCGTGATTGTAGAGCTTCACCGTTCCGCCGGCGCGCGTCACGCTAGCCTGGCTGAGGAACAGGCCGAGGCCGAAACCTTTGCCCTTGGTGGTGATGAAGGGGCGGCCGATCTGCTCGGCTATGGCCAGCGGAACCCCCGCGCCGTGATCGCGGATGGTCAGTTTGATCCATTGCGCATCCCAGTCCAGGCGGATGTCCAGGTCCTCGGGACTGGCATCGGTGGCATTGTTCAGCAGGTTGAGCAACGACTGGCTGAGGTCGGCCGGCGGCATCAGGCGCGGCGCGCTGCCACGGCCGACACACTGGAAGCGATAGGTCGCCTCCGGACGCATCAGATGCCAGCGCTGCAGCACCGCGTCGACCCATTCGCGCGCCGTCTGCTCGACGATCGCCTGACGCCGGTCGGCTTCGGCGGCGCGCACCAGCTGACGCAGGCTCTCCTTGCACAGCTGCACCTGCGACTGCAGCAGGCCCAGATCCTCGTTCAGCTGCGGCTCCTTGTACTCTTGGCGCAGCTCCTTGAGCAGCACGCTCATGGTCGCCAGCGGCGTGCCGAGCTCGTGCGCGGCGCCGGCGGCCTGGGTGGCGACGGCCAGCAGCTGCTGATCGCGCAGGCTTTCCTCGCGACGCTGCGCCTGCAATTGCGCCTGTCTGCGCAACTGTTCGCCCATGCGCGCAACGAAGAAGGTGATCAGCGCGGCAGCCAGCGCGAAGCTCAGCCACATGCCATAGACCAGCAGCGTCGCGCGTTCAACCGATGGCAGGGTGATCGGGTCGTACCACACCAGCATCAGCGTGTAACCCGCCAGCGCGAGCCCGGCCAGCACCAGGGTATACAGCCACGGCAGCGTCGCGGCCGCGATGGTCAGCGGTACCAGATAGTAGGAGACGAAGGGATTGGTCGAGCCCCCCGAGTAATACAGCAGGGCGCTGTGGATCAGCAGATCGAAGCCCAGATGCACGGCATATTCCAGCTCGGTCACCGGCCAGGGGCCTCGCAGGCGCAGCGCCGCGCCAAGACACAGCAGGCCGGAGATCGCGAGCGTGATGCCCAGCGCTACCCAAGGCAGAGTCAACGCCTGGGTCGCGTAGGCGAGCCCCACCGCACCGGCCTGCGCGGCCAGCACGAGGACACGTATCAGAATCAGAAGCCGAAGGTTCTGACGGCTGGCCGAAAGCAGCTGAACGGATGCGTACATGGAGTCTCCAAAGATGCGCCGAGTATAACCAAGCCACCCGTCGGACAATCTCCATGCGGCAACGCGACGCAGAGATTCGCTGCACGGAACGTTGGTCACGGTTACAGTTTCCACTTGCCGTCGCGATCGCCGGCGTTCAAGCCCAGGAGCCTTCATGTACTACCCCATCTCTCGCACCACCGTTCTGCTGGCCGTTCTCGCCGGCTGCGCCAGCCTGCCGGCCGGCGCCACGGAGCCACGCTACAACCAGGTCTCGCTGCGCGCCGAAGTCAGCAGCGAAGTGGCGCACGACCGCATGCACGTCACCCTCTACAGCGAAGCACAGCATGAGGATCCAGCCCAGCTTGCCGCGCAGACTACCCACTCGCTGAATCAGGCGCTGCGGCAGGCCCGCCAGGCCAAGGGCGTGATCGTCAGTCAGGGCAGCCGCAGCAGCTACCCGGTCTATGACGACAAGGGCCAGCGGATCGTCGGCTGGCGCGAGCGAGCCGAGCTACGCCTGGAGAGCGGCGATTTCGCGGCGCTGTCGCAGCTGACCGGCGAGCTGATGAAGAGCCTGAAGATGGGCGACATGCGTTTCAGCGTGTCCGATCCGATCCGCAAGCAGAACGAGGATGCACTGCTCAAGGATGCCGTGGCGGCCTTTCGCGCCCGCGCCCAGCTGGCTACCGAAGCGCTGGGCGGCTCGGGCTATCGTCTGGTCAACCTGAACCTCGGCAGTGGCGGTGGTTACCAGCCGGAGATGCGCAGCGCGTCGATGAAGTTCAGCCGGGACGCCATGCCCACACCGGAGATCGAAGCCGGCACCCGTGAGATCAACGTCACGGCCGACGGCACGATTGAAGTGCAGCTGCCCTGACGGCAGATACCAGCGAACCATCGCAACAATTTCTTACAACGCTGCAAGCCCGCGTGTCACGCGGCTTGTAGCGTGCAAGAGCGCTTAAGAGAGCACTTCTCAGGCGCGAATGATGCAACATATCAACTGCGAGTAATTATCATGCGCCGCAAAATTGCACTGCGCATCGATAGGAGTTCGCATGTCCGTTCCCTTTGCCCGTACCGCCCTCGCCGCCGCCCTGCTCGGCAGCAGCCTTGGTGTCATGGCCCAGTCTTCTCCGGTCACGCTGGACAGCATGGTTGTCAGCGCCACCGGCTTCGAGCAGAAGATCACCGAGGCGCCAGCGAGCATCAGCGTGATCACTCGGGAAGAACTGCAGGAAAAGCGCTTCAGCAGCATCGCCGAAGCACTGCAGGACGTTGAAGGCGTGGACGTGCATGGCAACACCGGCAAGACCGGCGGACTGAACATCAGCATCCGCGGCATGCCCAGCGAATACACACTGATCCTCATCGACGGCCGCCGCCAGAATGCTCCCGGCGACGTTGCGCCCAACGGCTTCGGTGAAACCTCCACCAGCTTCATGCCGCCGCCCTCGGCGATCGAGCGGATCGAGGTCATCCGCGGTCCGATGTCCACTCTGTACGGCTCCGATGCGCTCGGCGGGGTGGTCAACATCATCACCCGCAAGGTCGGCAAGGAATGGGCCTCGTCGGTTGGCGTCGAGCATACCGTGCAGGAGCACAGCGACTACGGCGATAGCTCGAAGATCAACTTCTACAGCAGCGGCCCGCTGATCGACGACAAGCTGGGCCTGGCGCTGCGCGGCAGTTTCTACGACCGCGATAGCGCCAGCCTGGAATTCTCCGATTCACACCTGCCACTGAGTACCCGCGGCCCGTCGCCGGTGGAAGCCGAGAACTGGAGCGCCGGCGGCCGGCTGGCCTTCACCCCCAACCAGGATCACGACATTTCCCTGGACCTGGATCGCTCGATCCAGACCTACGGCAACGACAACTGCCAGCTCGGCAGCCTGGACGGGCTCGATCAGGACGACTGCACCACGGCGTCCACCAGCGCCTGGGGCTACCGCGACGAACTGCGTTTCGAGCGCGAATCGGCGACGCTGGCGCACACCGGGCGTTTCGCCTTCGGCACGCTGGATTCGAGTCTGATGCGCAACACCACGGAAACCATCGGCCGTACCAATCCCGGCACGCTCGGCAACCCCACCAATGCCGTACTGCCCGGGGTGATCGCCGGGTCTGATCGCGAACTGAAGGCCACCAACCTGGTGTTCGACAGCAAGCTGGTGATGCCGCTCGGCGAGGCCAACCTGCTGACGCTCGGTGGCCAGTGGTGGGAGGCCGAGTTGGACGACGGCATCGCGCTGGACACCTTCGAGCAGACCACCTGGGCGCTGTTCGCCGAGAACGAGTGGCGCATCCGCGACGACCTCGCTCTCACCGTCGGCGCGCGCTACGACGACCACGAGGAGTTCGGCGGGCAGATCACTCCGCGCACCTATCTGGTGTGGAACACCAACGACAACTGGACGATGAAGGGCGGCGTGAGCAAGGGCTACCGCGCACCGGCGATCAACGACCTGCATGACGGCATCAACGGCGTGACACGCCAGGGTCGCACCCTGACCCTGGGCAACCCCGACCTCGACCCGGAGCAATCCACCAGCTACGAATTCGGCCTGTACTACGACAACCTCGCCGGCTTCAACGCCAACGGCACGCTGTTCTATACCGATTTCAAGGACAAGATCATGTCCGGCCCGGACGTCGACTGTGCCACCACGCCCGGCGCCGGCGGCTGCCAGTGGCTGGTCGGCACTGGCCAGAGCGTCTACAGCCAGCAGGTCAACGTCGGCGAGGCGAAGACCCAGGGCATCGAACTGGCGACCCGCATTCCGCTGGCCGACGCCTGGTGGATCAATGCCAACTACACCTACACCGAGAGCGAGCAGAAGAGTGGCGACAACAAAGGCCGGCCGCTGACCAACACGCCCGACCACATGCTCAACGCGCGTCTGAACTGGCAGGCCACCGACCGCCTGAAGACCTGGCTGGCGTACGAATACCGCAGCGAAACCCTGCGCTTCCTCGATGCCCGCTCGACGCTCACCGGTGACGATGCGGCCGTCCACGATCAGGTCGGCAACGAACTGGGCGCGTACAGCCTGTTCCACCTCGGCGCCAGCTATCGCGCCAGCCAGAACCTGACCCTGCAGGCTGCCATCTACAACCTGCTCGACAAGGACTTCCTGCGCAGCGACGCCTACATCGGCAGCAACGGCCTGGACTACGTCAGCGAGTACAGCCACAGCACCCGCTCGACCTCCGGCTACATCCCCGAGGGGCGGCGGCTCTGGCTGTCCGCCAACCTGGCGTTCTGACGCCGACCATCATAACGACAGAGCCGGGCTTTGCCCGGCTCTGTCGTTTTCCACATCGAACGAATCACGTGGCGCGGCCGCAACCGCCCGTTCCGCGTTGCGCTACGGCTGGGTCAGCTGCTTGTACAGCTGCGGCAGGCGGAACGGCAGCTGCTGCGGCTCCTTGATCAGCGTGTAGCCGTTGGCGCCGAACATGTAGGGCAGATAGTCACCGGCCTCGCGGTCGATGGTGATGCAGAACGGCAGCAGGCCCTGCTTGCGCGCTTCCATCACCGCCTGGCGGGTGTCCTCGACGCCATAGCGACCCTCATAGAGATCCAGATCGTTGGGCTTGCCGTCGGTCACCAGCAGCAACAGCTTGCGCCGCTGCTTGCAGTTGCCGAGCAGCTCGGTGGCCTGGCGAATCGCCGCGCCCATGCGAGTGTAGTAACCGGGCTTGAGCGCCTGGATGCGTCCGCGGGTCTCGTCGCCATAGGGCTGACGGAAGCTCTTCAGCTCCTGCATGCGCACCTGCTGACGGCGCAGCGAGGAAAAACCGTAGAGCGCAAACTGGTCACCGACCGCCGACAGCGCCTCGCCGAACAGCAGCAGACTGTCGGTGATCACGTCGATCACCCGGTGCTCGTTGTCCAGGTGCGCATCGGTGGACATCGACAGGTCGGCCAGCAGCAGACAGGCCAGGTCGCGACGATTCTGCCGTTGCTCCATGAACAGTCCGCGCTCGGCGCACTGGCCGTTCTGCCGCTCGACGTGGAAATCCAGCCAGGCCTGCAGATCCAGCTCCGAGCCCTGCGGTTGCTGGCGCAGCCACTGCCGGTCATTGCGCAGGTGCTCGAACTGCCGGCGCAGACGGCGTGCCAGCGGCGCAAGATGCAGCGGCAGCGGTTTGGCCTCCGAGCCGCGCGGCAGCATCATCTGCAGGTTGACGAAGTCCTTCTGCAGGGTTTGCTTGCGATAATCCCACTCGGGCAGCTTGATGCCCTCGCCCAGCGGCAGGTCATCGAAATCGGCTGCCGGCAAGTCCAGATCGAGCTTGAGCCCGCCGCCCTGGCGCATGCGCTGGCGCGACAGCGCCAGCTCGTCGAGGTCCTCGGCGACGCGCGCGGCATCCAGATCCTCGGTATCGTCGCCGCAGCGATCCAGTTCGACGTGTTCGGACCAGCTGAACAGGTTTTCCAGGCGGAACAGCAGCAGCCCGCCCTTGCTGGTGCTTTCCTCGACGCGCTTGGCGCGCTTGCGCTGGCGCGATTCGCCACCCGGCGGGGTTTCCAGATTGCCCTCGCCGTCTTCACCACGGTCGGCAGCCTGCGGCTCGCCGAGATTTTCCGCCGGGTACAGCCACAGCGGGAGCGGCCAGGGCGCGCGCTCGCTGCGCGGGAACTGGCTGACGCTGCCGGGCTCGTGCAGCGCCTGGCACAACGCTCGCTCCAGCGCAGCCTCGCCCTTGGGCAGCTGGTCAGGATCGGGACGCAATGCCAGATGAGCCTCGACCAGTCGCTGATAGCGTGGACGCATGGCGGGAAACTGTTCCAGCAGCTGCTGCGTCCAGCGCTGATTGTCACGCGCCCAGTGGCGCATCTCACCGGCCTGCGCTGCGAGCAGCGCCAGCCAGCGGTAGAGATCCTGGTTCAGCGCGGCCTCGGGGTACACCGAGAGGCTTTGCGGAAGCCGAAGGTTGTTGCGATCGCACCAGGCCACCGGCAATTGTTTGCAGGTGCCGGCGACCTGTTGCAGCAGGTTGCGCCGCAGCAGCATATCCCGCGCGGCGGCGGCTTCGACACCGACACCGCTGGCCCCACCCATCGCGCGAAACAGCAGGGCCAACGAGCGCTGCATGCTTTCCAGCTCGACGCATGCCTCGGGGAAATCCGGGCTGGCGCGGCGGGTGATGAAGCGGTGCCAGACGCTGCCGACCCACTCTTCCACTTCGATGGTAAAGGCCATGGCGGGTTACTCCGTACAGGCATTTAAAAAGCGAAACGGCCCGCTAGTACCAGCCGGGCCGTCGGTCATCGCTACGCTTCGTCTCAGGCCGCGGTGGCGGCTGTCGAGGCGACCGTTACCCGGCCACGCTGCTTGAAGCTGTACAGGTAGCAGATCAGGCCGATCAGGAAGAACACACCAGCCACCAGGCGCAGCCAGAAGAAGATGGCCAGCTGGTCAGTAGTGTTCATGAACGACATGGCGGCGCCATCTGCCGGGATGCGTTGCAGCCAGACCTGTACCACGCCTGCAGCGGTGAGGAACAGGGTGATCAGCACCATCGAGATGGTCATCAGCCAGAAGCCCCAGATCTCCACGGTCTGCGCACGAGCATCCGGCGCTTCACCGAGGCCACGCAGACGCGGCATGGCGTAGCTGATCATGGTCATGATGATCATCGCGTAGGCACCGTAGAACGCCAGGTGACCGTGAGCGGCAGTGAGCTGCGAACCGTGGGTGTAGTAGTTCACCGGAGCCAGGGTGTGCAGGAAGCCCCACACGCCAGCACCGAGGAACGCAGTCACGGTAGTGCCCATTGCCCAGATCGCGGCAGCGCGGTTCGGGTGCTCGCGGCGGCGACGGTTCACCATGTTGAAGGCGAACAGCACCATGGCGAAGAACGGCAGCGGTTCCAGAGCGGAGAAGATCGAACCCAGCCACAGCCACACGGTCGGCGCACCGATCCAGAAGAAGTGGTGACCTGTACCGATGATGCCGGTGATCAGAGCCATGGCGATGATCACGTACAGCCACTTCTCGATCACTTCACGGTCAACGCCGGTGATCTTGATCAGGACGAAGGCCAGCATCGAACCCATGATCAGTTCCCACACGCCTTCCACCCACAGGTGCACCACGAACCACCAGTAGTACTTGTCGCGCGCCAGGTTTTCCGGGTTGTAGAAGGAGAACAGGAAGAACACCGCCAGGCCGACCAGACCGGTCATCATGACCGTGCTGACCACGGTCTTGCGACCTTTGAGCATGGTCATACCGATGTTGTAGAGGAAGCCCAGGGCCACCACTACGATACCGATCTTGGTGATCGTCGGTTGCTCGAGGAACTCGCGTCCCATCGTCGGCAGCAGTTCGTTGTGAGTCAGCTCTGCCAGACCGGCGTAGGGCACGAACAGGTAGCCGAGAATCGTCAGCACGCCCGCGGCGGCAAACACCCAGAACAGGATGATGGCCAGTTTGGGGCTATGCAGTTCGCGATCCGCTTCCTCGGGAATGAGGTAGTAGGCCGCGCCCATGAAGCCGAACAGCAGCCAGACGATCAGCAGGTTGGTGTGGACCATACGGGCCACGTTGAATGGCAGCAGCGGGAACAGGAAGTCACCCACCACGTACTGCAGACCCATGATCAGACCGAACAGAATCTGGCCGACGAACAGCATCAGCGCAAACACGAAGTAAGGTTTGGCAACAGCCTGCGATTGGAATTTGAGATGCGGATTAATGATGCCCATCTCGTAGCCCTCCTAAGGATTCGGAAACAAAGACGTTCATCAACTCAACCTTCCTTGTTTGGCGGCCAGTTGTTGGTGTCGATTTTCGAAGTCCACTTGAGGAACTCCGCCATATCGTCTACTTGCTGTTCGGTCAGGTTGAACTGCGGCATGGCGCGACGACCCGGTGCCCCAAGGGGCTGAGCCTTCATCCAGGCGTGCAGGAAAGGCTTGAAGGCCTCTTCGCCACCGCGACGGACGAACACGTTGCCCAGCTCCGGCGCGAAGTAGGCGCCCTCACCAAGCAGGCTGTGACAGCCGATGCAGTTGTTGTTTTCCCAGACCGCCTTGCCGCGCACCACCGCCTCGGTGATTTCCGACTCGTTGGATCGCTCGGGAAAGGTCTGTTCTGTGTGATAGGTCAGGCCTAGGAATACCAGGAAGAAGAACACGCTTCCCCCGAAGTAAATATTCCTGGCCATCCCCTTGGTGAAGGTCTCGGACATGGTCGCCTCCTCATGGCTTGGCGTGGCCAGTTTAAGAAGGCGCCTATCGAAACGTGCTTGATGGCAATCAAGAAAAACCTGAACACAACAGTCGGGCATTACACGAAGGGAAAATCAGCCGGCGCCTGCGCAAAAATGCGCCAGCTCCGATGCCAGAGCAGCCGGCAGTGGGTGCGCCGGCCTGGCTTAAGCCCGACGCTCAGGCGCCGCGCTGGGCGGCCACGCGCAGGCCGGTCTTCTTCAGGATGCGGCTGGACACCAGCATCTCGTCCGCTCGGCAGGCTTCGCCGAGCAGCGCACGGATCTGGTTGCGATAGGCGTCGATGTCCCGCGCGTCGCGCCCATGCACCATCGCGAAGAGGTTGTAGCGCCAACCGTCGCGGCGTGGCCGCCGGTAGCAGTGACTGACGAATGCCTGGGCGCCGATCAGCGGGCCGAGGCGGGCCATCTCGGCATCGTCGACATCCCAGACGGTCATGCCGTTGTGCCGGTAACCCAGCCGGTAGTGGTTGGGTACGGCGGCGATGCGACGGATCGCTCCTGCCGCCTGCAGGCGCTGCAGCAAGGCGAGCGTCGCATCCACCTCCAGCCCCAGCTCGTCGGCCAGCCAGGCCCAGGGATCGTCGACCAGCGGCAACCCGGCCTCGGTGAGTTCGACCAGACGTCGCTGCAATTGGGCGTCAGACGGGGAAGTGCAATCCGACATGATAGGTCTCCTCCTTCGGCAGGTTGAGCACCGGCAAGCCGGTCTGCGCCTCGATCCGCGCGATGGTTTCGGCGATCCCCTCAGGGGTCGCGCAGCCGAGCACGAACCACATGTTCCAGGCGTGCTCGCGCCGGTAGTTGTGCGCAACCTCCGGCATGGCGTCGAGGATTGCCGCCACCTCGTCGAAGCGCTCCTCAGGGACGGACAAAGCCGCCAGGGTGAAGGCGCCGCCCAGGCGCTCGATATCGAACATCGGACCGAAGCGGGTCAGCGTGCCGTCGTCGAGCAGCGCCTGCACGCGTGCGCGCAGCGCCTCGGAACTGCTGCCAAGCTCCTCGGCCAGCGCTTGCCACGGCTGCCGTACCAGTGGCAGACCATGCTGCAGGCGGTTGATCAGCTGGCGGTCGAAATCATCCATGCGCAGCCTCTCTGACCAGCGGCGGGGCGTAACGGCCGCCGCACTGTTTATAGGCGCGGGTGCTGAACAGCAACTGGTGCGGCACCTCGCTGAGGCCATGCTCGGCGAGCAGCGTCTCGATCAGCTGGCAGACCTGCTCGCGCTCCCGTCCGTGAACCATGCAGAACAGGTTGTACGGCCACTGCGGCAGCCGCCGCGGGCGCTGGTAGCAAAGATTGACGCCGGCAGCCAGGCCGAGCCGGCGACCGATCTCATCGACTTCGGCATCGGGGATATCCAGCACCAGCATGGCGTTAGCCCGAAAACCCAGCGCGCGATGCTTGAGCACCAGCCCGACACGGCGGAACAAGCCGTCCTCCTGCCAGCGCCGGACCTGGTCAAGCACCTGCTCCTCGCTGCTGCCGATCTGCTCGGCGAGCTGTCGATAGGGCCGTGCCGCCAGCGGCAGGCCGGCCTCCAGCAGGCGGCGCAGGTGCATCGCCTGCAGATCGTTCAGCGCAATGCTCATGACGGTTCTCCCAACGGGAAGCCGAGATCGATGCGGTAGGCATGCAGCATCGGCAGGTCAAGCGGCACCAGGCCGGTATCGGCCTCAATCTCGGCCAGCAGGCGATCGAGATGCGGGCGGTCCGGGCCGGTCAGCACGAACCACAGGTTGTAGTGATGCTCGCGCAGATAGTTGTGGTTGACCTCGGGAAAGGCGCTGATGCGCGCGGCAACCTGTTCCAGCCGCGCTTGCGGCACGGCGAGCGCGACCAGGGTGCTGGCGCCGGCACGGCTGTGCTCGAACACCGGACCGATCCGCGACAGGCCACCGAACTCCTGCAGCTGTTCCAGGCGCGCCAGCACCTCGCTCTCGTCGCAGCCCAGCTCGTCGGCCATGGCGCGATAGGGTTCGGCGCACAGGGGCATGCCGTGCTGATAGCGGTCGATCAGGCGGCGGCTGAGATCGTCGATCATCATGGTCACAGCCCCGTCTCGTGTGCGCGACTGCTGAAGAAGATACCGCTCGGGCTTTCGGCCGGCAGGCGCTTGAGCAATTGCAGGCGGTACGGGTCCCATACCTGGACTTCGTTGCCGTCGCGCACCGACAGCCAGAGCTGGTCGCCGCGTGCGGTGAATTCCATGTGCAGCACCGCGGGTCCCGGCTCGAGGTCGGCGATGATCTTGTGCGTTTCGCTGTCGATGACCTGAATCCGGTGGTTGTCCGGGTGGGCGAAGTTGACCCAGATCTGCCGCGCATCGGGCCGTGCCATGACGAACACCGGCTGACCGGCGACATCGATGGCGTCGGTCTGCTTCCAGTTCTGCGAATCCATCACCAGCACGCGGTGCTGGCCGATCGCCGGGACGAAGGTCTGGTTACCGGCGACCGTCCAGCCTTCCAGATGCGGCATCTTGTAGACCGGCAGTTTTTCCTGCCCACGACCGTAGCCATCGAGAATGCGCTCGACGCCCTTCTCCGGGTGCCACAGATCGATCTTGCCCATGCCGTCTTCGCCGAACAGGCCGGCGATGTAATAGCGGCCTTCGGGCGTCAGCAAGGCGTCGTAGGGTTGTTTGCCGATGTTGTCGAAACGCGTGATCTTCGGGGTGTTGCCCTGGCTGAAATCCAGCAGCCAGGTTTCGTTGGTATCGAACAGGCTGTAGATGAAACGCTTGCCGGGCACGTCGGTGACGCCAACTACCCGCGAATTGCGGCTGCCATCGGCCAGCGGCGTGGCCGGAATGTCGGCAACCAGCTCGAGCGTCTGAGCATCGAATACCTTGACGCCACCCGGCTCGTAGTTGCCGACGGCGATCAGCGTGCCGTCCTGGCTGATCGCGCCGCCGATGCTGTTACCAGCCTGCACCACGCGCTTGTCGATACGCTGTTCGAGCAGGTCGACCTTGGTCAGCCCGCCGTCGCGGCCGAACACATAGGCAAAGCGCTGATCGCGGGAAAACACCACCGAGGCGTGGGACAGATCGCCCAAGCCCTCGACCCGTGCCAGGCGGGTCTGGCCGCTGCTCTCGATGATTTGCAGGCTGCCGGTGGCACGCTCGACGATCACGCCGAGATCGCCGCTGCCACGCAGCGGTTGTTGCGCACAGGCGCCAAGCAGCAGGCAGGCCGCGGCCAGCAGCAAAGACGGACGGTTCATGGCTTTGGATATCCTTGCAGAAGCAGATCGACCAGCCAGGCGATGTCCTGCTCGTCGAGCAGGGCCTTCCAGCCGGGCATGGCGGTACCGGGACGACCGTGGGTGACGGTGGCGATCAGGCTGTCGCGGGGTTTGCCGGCAAGCGCGTCGCGGGTCAGCGCCGGGCCGAGGCCGCCGGTCATGCGCAGGCCGTGGCAGGAGCCACAGTCCTGCAGGAGCAGATGCTCGAGTTGCGCCTGGCGTTCGGCGGCGGGCGCCGCGGCCAGGGCCGCAGGAATCAGGAGGAGGGACGCCAGGGTCAGCCCCAAACGTGATACTGCGTGTCGGGAGCGGGTCATGGCGTCCTCCAGGGGTGTTACTTGAGACTCAGGACCCAGGTAGCCAGGGCCTTGGCTTCTTCTTCGGTCACGGCATTTGGCGGCATCGGGATCGGGCCCCACTTGCCTTGGCTGCCGTTCTTGATGCTGGCGGCCAGCGTATCGACGGCGCCATCAACGCCGGCATTCTTCGCTGCCACTTCCTTCAGAGCCGGGCCGACCAGTTTGGCGTCGACGCTGTGGCAGGCCGCGCAGGGCTTGCTCTTGAACAGCGCTTCGCCGTCCTGGGCCAGCGCTGGCTGCAGGGCCAGAGCGCCGCCAAGGGCGAGCAGCGGGAGCAGAACTTTCTTCATGAGTACTTCCTCAAGGCTAAAGAAGGGGCGGATCTTGAGGCCCGCCCCCGGGGCTAAACTCAGTAAACGTCGTACTGAGTGTTGTGGACGTTAAATTTACCGGTTGGGGTAATCAACCTTTTGTCCTTGATCACTGTTTTGAGTTTCAGGGTCTTGTCGTCAACCACCACGATGGCCGACTCCTCTTCCTGACCACTCCACACCGAGAACCACACCTCGTCGCCGGCCTCGTTGTACTCAGGCTGCACGACGCGCTTGGCACCGTCCTTCAGACCGGCCCACTCGCCGATCGGCAGAACCTTGAAGCCCGCTTCCAGGTTGCTGATGTCGAACACCGCGGCCGACTGGCTGACCTTGGCATCCGGGTGGAAGGTGGTATCCAGGTACAGGTGCTTGGACTTCGGATGGGTCTTGATGAACAGCGAACCACCGCCCTGGCCCTTCAGGGTGTCGACGTGCTTCCACGCGTACTGCGGGTGGTTCTTCGGATCGGTACCGATCAGCGAGATGCTCTCGTCGCCCAGGTGGCTGGTTGCCCAAACCGGACCGTATTTCGGGTGGTTGAAGTTGGCGCCACGACCCGGGTGCGGGATCTTGCCGACTTCGACCAGCGCGCTCAGCTTGCGCTCCTTGGAGTCGACCACCGCAACCTTGTTGGAGTTGTTGGCGGCCGTCATGAAGTAGCGGTGCGTGCTGTCCCAGCCACCGTCATGCAGGAACGGCGCGGCGTTGATGCTGGTGGTGGTGAGGTTGTCGATGTCCTTGTAGTTGACCAGCAGAATCTTGCCGGTTTCCTTGACGTTGACGATGAACTCCGGATGCTCGTGCGAGGCGATGATCGCCGCGACGCGCGGTTCCGGGTGGTATTCCTGCTTGTCCACAGTCATGCCACGGGTGGAGACGATCTGCAGCGGCTGCAGGGTCTCGCCGTCCATGATGGTGAACTGCGGCGGCCAGTAGTCGCCGGCGATGACGTACTTGTCCTCGTAGCCCTTGTACTTGGAAGTCTCGACCGAACGAGCCTCGATACCTACCTTGATCTCGGCGACCTTGGTCGGCTCCTTGGCCCACAGGTCGATCATGTCGATCTTGGCGTCACGACCGATCACCAGCAGGTAGCGGCCGGAGGCCGACATGCGCGAAATGTGCACGGCGTAGCCGGTGTCGATGGTCTTGACGATCTTCTTGGTTTCGCCGTCGATCAGCGCGATCTTGCCGTCGTCACGCAGGGTGACGGAGAACAGGTTCGGCAGGTCGAGATCGTTCATCTGCTTCTTCGGACGATCTTCCGGCTTGACCAGGACCTTCCAGGAATTCTTCATCTCGGCCATGCCCCACTCCGGCGGAGTCGGCGGGGTGTGCTGGATGTACTTGGCCATCAAGGTGATCTGGTCCTTGGTCAGCGCGTTCGAGGTGCCCCAGTTGGGCATACCCGCCGGCGAACCGTAGGTGATCAGCGCTTCCAGATAGGCCTGGCCGCGCTCCTGGGTGATGTCCGGGGTCAGCGGCTTGCCGGTGGCGCCTTTACGCAGCACGCCGTGGCAGCCGGCGCAGCGCTGGAAGTAGATTTCCTTGGCCTGCTCGAACTCACCGGCGCTCAGATCCGGCGCGCCCGGAGAACGCACGACCTGCGCACTGGCTGGGTCGACGGTCGACGCTTGGCCCTTATAAGCGGCCTGGGCTTTGTCTTCTGCTGTGTCCTGCGCCTGGGCCACGCCCAGAGCAAGCAGCGAAAAGCCGGCGACAAGTCCGGCCAGTAGTGGTTTGCGCATACGTTTTCTCCTCTGAATCGCCTCATGCGA
Organism: Stutzerimonas degradans; assembly: GCF_024448505.1. Classification (GTDB taxonomy): domain Bacteria; phylum Pseudomonadota; class Gammaproteobacteria; order Pseudomonadales; family Pseudomonadaceae; genus Stutzerimonas; species Stutzerimonas degradans. The sequence goes on along the minus strand of NZ_JAMOHV010000003.1, from coordinate 220,345 downwards.
TTCCTGCTAAGTGACGGCGGTGCGGCAATTCCAGTGATTAATTGGTGCGGTTGCATCCTAGGAGAGCCCAAATCGCCGAGCGCTTGACGGCAATCAAGAGACCCCCCGACACCCCCTAGGCGTGACGCCTTGTCGCGGGGGCGACGATAGCCCGGCACTTGGCGCTGCGAGTAGCAAATGCCTGACCGGCGGCGACCAATTCGAGCAGGGCTTGACCGCGATCAAGCTTTGCCGGCGGATGCCTTGAGGGGCAGCGATGCGAGCGGTAGTTTGTCGTTCGTGATTAACCGACTACCGCAGTGAGGTATTGCCCGTGAATGCGCCCGAAAGACTGACCGTAGTTGCCGACACTCCCGACGCGCCGTTCTATCAGCCCCTGGGCAACGAACAGGCGTTGTTCGAGCAGGCCTGGCAACACGGCATGCCCGTGCTGATCAAGGGACCGACCGGTTGCGGCAAGACCCGCTTCGTGCAGCACATGGCGCATCGTCTGGGATTGCCGCTGTATACCGTGGCCTGCCATGACGACCTCTCCGCCGCCGACCTCGTCGGCCGTCACCTGATCGGCGCGCAAGGCACCTGGTGGCAGGACGGCCCGCTGACCCGGGCAGTGCGTGAAGGCGGCATCTGCTACCTCGATGAAGTGGTCGAGGCACGCCAGGACACCGCCGTGGTGCTGCACCCGCTGGCCGACGACCGCCGCGAGCTGTTCATCGAACGCACCGGCGAGGCGCTCAAGGCCCCGCCGGGCTTCATGCTGGTGGTGTCGTACAACCCCGGTTACCAGAATCTGCTCAAGGGCATGAAGCCCAGTACCCGCCAGCGCTTCGTCGCCATGCGCTTCGACTATCCGCCGCAGGCCGAGGAAGAGCGCATCGTCGCCAACGAGGCCCAGGTCGATGCCGCGCTCGCCGCGCAGGTGGTCAAGCTCGGCCAGGCACTGCGCCGGCTCGAGCAGCACGACCTGGAGGAAGTCGCCTCCACCCGTCTGCTGATCTTCACCGCCCGCATGATCCGCTCCGGCATGACGCCGCGTCAGGCCTGCCTGGCCTGTCTCGCCGAGCCGCTGTCGGACGACCCGCAAACCGTCGCCGCGCTGATGGAGGTCGTCGATGTCCACTTCGGCTGAGGTGCTCACGCGCCCGGTTCGGCGGCTGCCGGGCGACCTGGCGATGTGGTTCTTCATCCTCGCCGAGCTGACCGTGTTCGCCCTGCTGATCGTCGCCTTCGCCGTGACCCAGCTGCTCGATCCGGCGATGTTCGCCGAAAGCCGGCAGGCGCTGGACAGCTCCATCGGCCTGGCGCTGACGCTCAGCCTGCTGACCTCGGGGCTGTTCGCCGCGCTGGCGGTCGAGCAGGTACGCGCCGACCGCCAGGGCCGCGCCGGCCTGCTGCTGCTCGCCGCGCTGCTGTCATCCTGCGTCTATGTGGTGCTCAAGCTGAACGAGTACGGGCATCTGGCCTCGCTCGGCCTAGGGCTCGAACACAACCGCTTCTTCACCCTTTACTGGATCCTCACCGGCTTCCATTTCCTGCACGTGCTGCTGGGCATGGTGATCCTCGGCTGGATGGCCGAGCGCTGCCGGCGCCGCGCCTACTCACCGCAACACCACGGTGGGATGGAATCCGGCGTGCTCTACTGGCACATGGTCGATCTGGTCTGGGTGTTGCTGTTCCCGCTGGTGTACGTACTGAACTGACGAGGTAGCCATGTCCGCTTCAAAAGTCCTGGTTGGCTGCTGGCTGGGACTGGCCCTGCTCTCCATCACCACCGTGCTGCTCGGCAGCGCCGGTTCGACCCTGCTGCTCGGCGGCACCATTCTGCTGGTGGCGCTGGGCAAGGCCTGGCTGATCACCGAAGGCTTCATGGAGCTGCGCCACGCGCCGCGCCTGTGGCGCCTGCTGCTGCTCGCCTGGCCGCTGCTGATCGCACTGATCGTCATCCTGCTGATGCTGCGCGGCAACTAGCCACAGCCCCCTGCGCGCCGGCGACAGCGCCGGCGCCAGGCCCTGCCCTCCGCTCTTCCCAACCGCACGTCGCGCCGCCCTGGCGCGGTGGCGGCATATCCGGTCTTTTATTGTTTCTCGTCAAGGATAGGCTCCGGGCGCTCGTTGATCCTGCACCCCATCGAGGCAGGTCACCGCGGGTGGCGTGCCCACGGAGCCCCGCGCTCCCCGAGGAGAAACGCTCATGTTGAGAATCAGCCATTACCTGCGCGCCCTGGCCCGGCCGACCACTCCCGTACTCGGCGCCCGCAGCACTGCTGGCGCGCGCCCGCCGGTGGTGATCTGGAACCTGCTGCGCCGCTGCAACCTGACCTGCAAGCACTGCTACGCCACCTCCGCCGACAGCGAGTTCCGTGACGAGCTGGAAACCGCCGAAGCGTTCAAGGTGATCGACGATCTGCATGCCGCCGGCGTGCGCGTGCTGATCCTCTCCGGCGGCGAGCCGCTGCTGCGCAAGGACATCTTCGAGCTGTCCGACTACGCACGCGACAAAGGCTTCTTCGTTGCGCTGTCGACCAACGGCACGCTGATTGACGAGCGCAACATCGAGCAGATCGTCGCCGCCCGCTATGACTACGTCGGTATCAGCATCGACGGTCTGGAAGCCGTGCACGACGACTGGCGCCAGCTCAAGGGCAGCTTCGCCGCCTCCATGCATGCCATCGACCTGTGCCGGCAGCACGACATCCGCGTCGGCCTGCGCACTACCCTGACGCAGAACAACTACCCGCAACTGCCGGCCATCCTCGAGCTGATGCGCGAGCATGACGTGCAGAAGTTCTACCTCTCGCACCTCAACTACAGCGGCCGCGGCAAGCGCAGCCGCAAGGCCGACGCCCATCATCAGATGACCCGCGGCGCCATGCGCCAGCTGTTCGAGCAGGCCTGGGACGATGTGCAGAACGGCCGCGAGACCGACTTCGTCAGCGGCAACAACGACGCCGACGCCATCCTGCTGCTGCAGTGGGTCGAAGCCAACCTGCCGCAGCACGCCGCGCGTCTCGAAGGCATGCTGCGCGCCTGGGGCGGCAACGCTTCCGGCAGCGGCATCGCCAACATCGACAACATCGGCGACGTGCACCCGGACACTTACTGGTGGCAGCACACCGTCGGCAACGTACGCAAGCAGAGCTTCCGCGAGATCTGGCTGGACAACCCGCAACCGCTGCTGCAGCAGCTGCGCCAGCATCCGCGCGCCGTCGAAGGTCGCTGCGCCGATTGCCGCTGGCTGTCGATCTGCAACGGCAACACCCGCACCCGCGCCTGGGCCGAGGGCAACCTGTGGGCCGAAGACCCCGGCTGCTACCTGACCGATGAAGAGATCGGCCTACCGACGCCGCAGCGCATTCCCAGCATCGCCATTTGATCGACTACAGCGGCCGGCAAGTGCCGCGTAGCGCCACACCGCAGCCCGATGAGAATTTTTCAGGAGAGCCCATGGACCAGCCAATCACGCTACCCGCCTCGCTGAGCGCCGCGTTCGCCCCCGGCGAAGTCGCCCTGGTCGGTGCCGGCCCGGGCGATCCCGGCCTGCTCACCCTGCGCGCCTGGAGTCTGCTGCAACAGGCCGACGCCGTGGTCTATGACCGTCTGGTCAGCGACGGCCTGCTGGCCCTGCTGCCCGCCGCCTGCAGCCGTCACTACGTCGGCAAGACCAGCGGCTACCACAGCCTGCCGCAGCCGGAAATCAACGCACTGCTGGCCGAGCTGGCGCTGCAGAACAAGCGCGTGGTGCGCCTGAAGGGTGGCGATCCGTTCATCTTCGGCCGTGGCGCCGAGGAGCTGGAATACCTGCTCGAGCGCGGCATCGACTGCCAGGTGGTGCCCGGCATCACCGCCGCCGCCGGCTGCAGCGCCTATGCCGGCATCCCACTGACTCACCGCGATGTCGCCCATTCGTGTCAGTTCATCACCGGTCACCTGCAGGAAAACGGCGAACTGCGCCTGCCCTGGAGCGCCCTGGCCGAAGGCAAGCAGACCCTGGTGTTCTACATGGGCCTGGCCAGCCTTGGCGAAATCTCGCGCAACCTGATTGCCGCCGGCCTGCCGCTGGACACCCCCGCCGCGCTGATCGGCAACGGCACCCGCCAGGATCAGCAGGTGGTGCGCTGCACGCTCAAGCAGCTGCCGAGCATGGCCGATGAAAAACACCTGACGCCGCCGACCCTGACGGTCATCGGTCAGGTGGTCGGGCTGTTCGACGGCCAGCAGGTCGAATACCCGGCGCGCCTGCGCAGTCAAACTTCTCGCGAATCGGAGGCCGTATGCGGCTGATTCCTGCCCTGCTGCTGGCAGCCGCGCTGCCGGCTGCCACCTTCGTCGCACTCGATCTGGCCGTGCCGCGAGCGGCCGCCGCCGAAGCCGCGGATACGGCCCAGGCGCTGTACGAACAACATTGCCAGAGCTGCCACGGCGTCAACCGCCTGGGCGGCGCCGGCCCGGCCCTGCTGCCCGAAAGCCTCGGACGGATCAAGCCGACCGAAGCGCACAAGGTGATCCGCGACGGGCGCCCGGCCAGCCAGATGGCGGCGTTTTCCAGCGTGCTGGACGAAACGCAGATCGCCAGTCTGGTGACCTATCTGTACCAGCCGCCGGCCACCCCGCCGAGCTGGAGCGACGCCGACATCCGCGCCAGCCATCGCATGCTTGCCGACCTGGCCAAGCTGCCCACCACCCCGCAGCACGGCGCCGATCCGCTGAACCTGTTCGTCGTGGTGGAAGCCGGCGACCACCACGTGACCATCCTCGACGGCGACCGCTTCGAGCCGCTGACACGCTTCCAGTCGCATTTCGCCCTGCATGGCGGGCCGAAGTTCTCGCCGGACGGCCGCTTCGTCTACTTCGCCTCGCGTGATGGCTGGATCAGCAAGTACGACCTGCACAACCTGACCAAGATCGCCGAGGTGCGCGCCGGACTGAACACCCGCAACCTGGCAGTCAGCAACGACGGCCGCTGGGTACTGGTGGGCAACTACCTGCCGGGCAATCTGGTGCTGCTCGACGCCCGCGACCTGTCGCTGGTCAAGCACATCCCGGCAGTCGCCGAGGACGGCACCCCGTCGCGGGTCAGCGCCGTCTACACCGCGCCGCCGCGCAACAGCTTCGTGGTCGCCCTGAAGGACGTGAAGGAAGCCTGGGAGCTGTCCTATGCCGGCGAGCCGACCTTCGAGCCGCGGCGGATCAAGGCGAAAGACTTCCTCGACGACTTCTCCTTCACCCCTGACTACAGCCATCTGCTGGCCACCTCGCGTCAGGCCCACGGCGGTCAGGTGATCGAACTGGACAGCGGCCGGGTGGTCACCGACATCCCGCTGCCGGGCATGCCGCACCTGGGCTCGGGCATTTACTGGAAGCGCGACGGCAAGTGGGTATTCGCCACGCCGAACATCAGCAAGGGGCTGATCTCGGTGCTCGATCTGGAAACCTGGAAGCTGATCAAGGAAATCCCCACCCAGGGTCCGGGCTTCTTCATGCGCAGCCAGCAGAACTCGCCCTATGCCTGGACCGACGTGTTCTTCGGTCCGAACAACGATGTCGTGCACCTGATCGACAAGCAGCGCCTGGAAGTCGCCCACACGCTGCGGCCGATGCCCGGCAAGATCGCCGCCCACGTGGAATTCACCAACGACGGTCGCTACGCCCTGCTCAGTGTCTGGGACAAGGACGGCGCCCTGATCGTCTACGACGCCAACACGCTGGAAGAGATCAAGCGCCTGCCGATGAACAAGCCCTCCGGCAAGTACAACGTCGGCAACAAGATCGAATTCGCCGAAGGCACCTCGCACTAACCCCGCTCTGCCGCTCCCCACGCGGAGCGGCACTTTGGGCTGATAGCCTAACGTAGCAACCACAATTCACCACGACCGCTATACAATCTTCAGTCGAATCATTTTTCTTGCACTGAAGGCGCGTTAGTGGATATCGATCTTGCCCGTACCTTTCTTGAGATCATCCGCAGCGGCAGCTTCATCGGTGCCGCCGAACGCATGCATATCACCCAGACGGCGGTGACCGCGCGGGTGCACAACCTCGAAAGCCAGCTGGGCTGCCGCCTGTTCGTGCGCAACCGTGCCGGCGCGCGGCTGACCGACGACGGCGAGCGCTTCGTCGCCTACGCCAACCAACTGGTGCAGACCTGGGAAGCCGCACGGCGCGATCTGCCGCTGTCGCAGGGCGGCGGCAAGCTGCTGACCCTCGGTTCCGAAGTGAGCCTGTGCAATCCGCTGATGCTGGCGTGGGTCCAGCGCCTGCGTCAGAGCCTGCCGAGCCATGCGGTACGGCTGGAGGTCGGTAGCGGCGAGGAGCTGCAGAAGAAGCTCGACCTCGGCGTGCTCGATGCCGCACTGGTGCACCAGCCGGAATACTGGCCGGGCCTGCAGATCGAACAACTGCTGGAGGAAAAGCTGATCCAGGTGGTGCAGGCAGAAAACCCCACACCCTACCTGTATGTCGACTGGGGCCCGGCGTTCCGCAAGCAGCACAACCAGGCGTTGCCCGAGTACACCCGCGCCGCGCTGTCGTTCGGCCTCGGCCCGCTGGCGCTGCAGTATCTGGTGCAGTGCGGCGGGCGCGGCTACTTCCGCACCCGCGTGGTCCAGCGCTATCTGGAGAGCGGCGTTCTCAAGCGGGTGGAGCAGGCGCCGGAGTTTTCCTACCCGATCTACCTGGTCCACGCCCGCGCCAGCGAGTCGCCGGCGCTGGCCAAGGCCATCGAGCTGCTGCGCGAAGTGGCCCGCGACGACTTCGACTGGTCGCGCTGGTACTACGAGATCTGATTGGCGCGCCGGCTCAGTCCGGCAGATGCTTGAGCCAGTTACGGTACAGCGCGGCGATCAGGTCAGTCTGGGTGATCATGCCGATCAGCCGCTGCTGCGCATCGATCACCGGCAGGCAGTGCAAGCCGCGGTCGGAGAGCAGATAGACCAGCTCGACCATGTGCGTATCGGCCGTCACCGACACCACGGGCGACGTCATGATGGCACGCAGCTTGGTGCCGCGCAGGAAGTTCAACTGGCCGAAGCTGAGCCGCCCCGGCTGCGGGTGGAAGTGCTTGAGCAGATCCACCTGCGTCACGATGCCGACCAGTCGATGATCGTCGCCCTCCACCACCGGCAGCGAGCGCAGCCGATGTGCCTGCAGCGTCTGCCAGGCCTGCTCGATGAAGGTATCCGGGGTGTGCCAGCGCAGATCGCGCGACATCACGTGCGCCGCGGTGATCTCCCCCATGCTGCGGCGCAGCGCGTGCTTCTCGGTCTGCTTGATCAAGCGCTCGAGGTCGTCGCGGGTGACGTCGACGTATTCGCCGAACTCCCGCAACGCCTGGTCGACGTCATCATGGGTGAAGCTCATGCGCTCACCGGGCGACAGGTCATGGGTGTGATGGACGTTCTCGCGACTCAGCCGCGGCTTCGGATAGGGATGCCCGGTGAGGTTGTTGTAGACCAGCGCAACCGCCACCAGCAGCAATGAATAGAACAGCACGGGGCCGATCAGCGCGAACCCCAGCTGATGCACCTCCGCGCCGCCGACCGCCGCCACCAGCGACAGCGCGATGCTCGGCGGATGCAGACAGCGCAGGGAAAACAGGCAGATCAGCGACAGACAGGCCGCCAGCGCCAGCGAAAGCACACTCGGCAGGCCGCTCATGCCCAGCCCGATACCGATCAGCGCGGCGACCACATTGCCAGCCATCAGTGCCCACGGCTGGGCGAACGGGCTGGACGAGGCGACGAACACCAGCACCGCCGACGCCCCGGCCGGCCCCATGATCTGCAGGGTCAGCGGCGTGCCGACGGTCCAGTAGCCGGCGCAGAACACCAGCGGCATGACCAGGGCGATGCCGAAGGCGGCGCGCAGCCATTCCTTCGGTGAAGCATTCAGGGGAGCGGGGATGAACGAGCGGAACCACAGGCTGAGGGAGTCGTGCATGTTTACTGCTTGGCGGATCGATCGGGGGGGCGCCGCGAGGGCGCGCGAATAAAAAAGTCCGTCCTTGGACAGGTGAGGAAAACGGTGAGACGGTCAGCCGGCCACGGTCAGCGGCGGCACGCCGGTCAGTGGCTCTTCGCGCGCAGTGCGCACGGTCAGCCAGGTATTGAACGCCATCAGCAACATGCCAGTGGCGAAGATCGCGCCGCCGGTCATGCGTACCAGGTAGCCGGGATGACTGGCTTCCAGCGCCTCGACGAAGGAGTAGGTCAGCGTGCCGTCCTCGTTGACCGCGCGCCACATCAGGCCCTGGGTGATGCCGTTGACCCACATCGAGGCGATGTAGAGCACAGTGCCGATGGTCGCCAACCAGAAGTGCGCGTTGATCAGGCCGACGCTGTACATCTGCTCACGACCCCAGAGCCGCGGAATCAGGTGATACAGCGAACCGATGGAGATCATCGCCACCCAGCCGAGAGCACCCGCGTGTACGTGGCCGATGGTCCAGTCGGTGTAGTGCGACAGGGCGTTGACGGTCTTGATCGCCATCATCGGGCCCTCGAAGGTGGACATGCCGTAGAAGGCCAGCGACACCACCAGAAAGCGCAGGATCGGATCGGTGCGCAACTTATGCCAGGCGCCCGACAGGGTCATCATGCCGTTGATCATGCCGCCCCAGCTCGGTGCGAGCAGGATGATGGACATCGCCATGCCCAGGCTCTGCGCCCAGTCCGGCAGAGCGGTGTAGTGCAGATGGTGCGGGCCGGCCCAGATGTAGATGGAGATGATCGCCCAGAAGTGCACGATCGACAGCCGGTAGGAATAGATCGGGCGCCCCGCCTGCTTCGGCACGAAGTAATACATCATGCCGAGAAAGCCCACCGAGAGGATGAAGCCCACCACGCTGTGGCCGTACCACCACTGCACCATCGCGTCGGTCGCGCCGGAGTACAGCGAATAGGACTTGAGCAGGCTCACTGGGATCAGCGCGTGATTCACGATGTGCACCATGCCGGTGACGATGATGAACGCGCCGAAGAACCAGTTGCCGACATAGATGTGGCCGATCCGGCGGCGTGCGATGGTGCCGAAGAACAGGTAGGCGTAGAGCACCCAGATCAGCGTGACCCACAGCGCGATCGGCCACTCCATCTCGGCGTATTCCTTGGATGTCGTGTAGCCCAGCGCATAGGTGACCGGCATCGCCACGCAGGCGGCCTGCCAGCCCCAGAACACCACGCTGGCCAGGCGATCGGAAATCAGCCGGGCGTGACTGGTGCGCTGCACGACGTAGAACGACGCAGCGAACAGCGCGCCGCCGCCGAAGGCGAAGATCACCAGATTGGTATGGATGGGCCGCAGCCGCCCGAAACTGGTCCACGGCAAATCGAAGTTCAGCTGGGGCCACACCAATTGCGCCGCGATGAACACCCCGAGCCCCATGCCGATTACGCCCCAGACCAGGGTCATCAGGGTGAACTGCCGCACCACGTGGTAGTTGTAGGCGATCGCTTCAGGGTTGTGCTGTTCGCTCATGCTCGCTGGGCGGGCCAGCACGGGCACCGGGTGAACGAGCATAGAAATCTGCAGGCGCAACACTTCCAATGGTCGACGGACCGGCACACCGCACTCACTCGCCGCTCCTCCAGGGACCGGTTCATGTTCGGACGCGACGGTGAGTCGCGCAGACGGAATGCCTGCGCATTGTCAGCGGACGGTTGAATAATCTCTAACGAATAGTATTGCAGGTAGAGTGCAATAAAATTGCACAAACATGCGTTTGGTCATTTTTACGACCGACCAATCGTGCTTCGCAACGCCTCGCTGGCTCAGGCAGCCCGCGTTACGCTTCGCTCGTATTGCTCGATCACGGCGTTGACGATGCGCATCACCTCCAGGTTGGCCTCCTCCATCCGCTCCAGATGGCGCAGCGCGTTCTCCAGCGAGTCCTGTCCGAATGCGTCGATCGCCGCCTGTCCCTGCGCGTGCACCGCGGTATGGGGCCGCTCGATCTGGGCGAAACAATCCAGCGCCTGGATGTCCCGATTGCCCTCGCCGTAGTACCAGCGCCCGAAGCGGCAATCGCGCTCGCCGGGTAGTTGTGGCGCCTGCTGCGAGCGCTCGCCGAGCAGGTGGTTGTAGACGACGAACTTCAGCGACAACTCGTCGAGGTTGGCCAGCTCGACCCCGGCGCGCAGCGAAGCCGCCGAACTGCTCTCGCGCATCGCGCCGGCCAGCTGGTGCAGGGTGCGCATCGCGCCGACCGCCTCCTCGGTGGTACGGCTGAAGCCCTGCGCGTGGGCGCCCTGCAGCTGAATGTAGTCGTGCACGTTGCGAATCTCGGCCTGCACCTCGCCGATCTTGCGCACGATGTCGTCGGTCGCCAGCGCGGTCTTTTCCGCCAGACTGCGGATTTCCCCGGCGACCACCGCAAAGCCACGGCCTGCCTCGCCGGCACGCGCCGCCTCGATGGCCGCGTTGAGCGCCAGCAGGTTGGTCTGACTGGCGATGCCGCTGATCAGGTCAACGATGCCGTTGATCTCCTGCGAGCGCTCGGCCAGGGTATCGACCTTGCGCGACGCCAGGTCCAGACCGCTTTCCATCTCCGCGGCACGGCTCTGCAGCTCACCGAAGTGCTTCTGGTTGCTCAGCGCGGCCGCCGCAACTTCACCGGCGCGCCCTTTGTTCTCGCCCAACTGACCGGTGAGGAACTCGAAGGATTCGCTCAGGTTCGCAACCGACACACTGAAGCGTGTCAGGCTGGCGGACACGCCGCGGTAATAATCGAGCTGGCGCTGGCGGCCCCGGCTGGCGGTTTCGGCCTGCTGCAGCTGCTGCTCCAGCCCGGCAATGCGCGTGGCCTGCTCGGCATGGCTGGCGCGCAGTGCGTCCAGCTCCTGCTGCAGCCGCAGCGCCGCCTTGTTCTTGAACCACATGGGATCACCCCTTCAGCTGACGGTGTAGCCGTTGTCGACCACCCAATCCTGACCATAAACGCCCCGCGCGCCCTGCGAGAGCTGGAACAGGATCACGTTGGCAACCGCCGAGGACTCAAGGAAATGCCCCGGCAGCAGGCGCTTGGTGACGCTTTCGGCGACCTCGTCGAGCTGCTCGTCGGTCAGCCCGAGGCTACCCCAGATTGCGGTCGCGGTCGGCCCGGGCGAGACCATGTTGATGCGCACATCCAGCGGCGCGAATTCCACCGCCAGGGTCCGTGCCTGCGCGCCCAGCGCCGCCTTGCTGGCGATGTAGGCCGCCAGCCCCGGGAAGGCCGAACGGGTGAGGAAGGTACCGATGAAGACCACCGAGGCCGGCTTGGCCAGCTCGCCGCGCAGAGCATTCAGGGTATTCAGCGCACCGGCACCGTTGACCGCCCACTGGCGGTCGAACGCTGGCATGTCCAGTCCGCAGGCCAGCTCGGCAATGCCGGCGTTGGGCACCAGATAGCTGACCGGCCCCATTTCCGCGGCCCGCCGGCACAATGCCTGCAGGTCGTCGGCACGGGTCACGTCACCCTGCAGCCAGACCAGCTGATCGGGGTAGGACTGCAGCAGCGGCTCGAGCCCACCCAGCGTGCGCGACATCGCCAGTACCCGCGCACCGCGCTGCAGCAACGCGGCGCACAGCGCCAGACCGATACCGGAACTGGCACCGGTGATCACCGCCAGACGATCGAGGAATTCGCTTTTCATCGTTTACTCCATTGCCCGGCGCGGCCGAGCCCACGGCTGCCGGCACGGCGGCCGACAGCGGATTGGTGCCTCAGAAGGAAAGACGGCCATCGCTCGCTCAGCCCGTCCTCCGTGGCGCCGGCGAATTCGCCGACGTCGGTGAAAATCAGCCCGGATGGCCATCGACCCGCGCCCTCACCAGCATCGGTGCGTAGCGCCAAGCGTAGATGAGGAAGGCCAGCGTCCAGCACAGCGCCGCGAGCCAGAGTCCGGCGACCGGCCAGACCGCCGCGAGAAACACCCGCGCCAGCGTGCCCAGATTGAACAGTACGAAGGCGGCGACGACTCCCGCCGGCGGCTGCAGCGGCCGGCCGGTATGCCCCAGGGTGACCCGCGCGATCATCGCCAGGATCAGGCCGCTCATGGAGCCGACGCTCAGCGCGTGCAGCGCCGGGCTGGCATTGACCAGCAGGCCGAAATGCCAGAGCGCCAGACCGAACGCCGCCACCACCAGCCAGAGCATCGCCAGATGCAACGACCACAGCAGCGCGACGCCCCAGATCCCTTTGTCGTACCAGCGCGCCAGACGCAGCAGGTGCCCGGCACCGACCAGGGCGAACAGCAGCCCCAGCAGCGGATGCGCCTGCAGCCCCAGTCCCATCGCGTAGAGAATCGCGATCAGCGCTGTGCCGACCAGCAAGGCGATATCCAGCCAGACCCACGGCTTGATCGCCTCGACCCAGCCCAGACCACGCTGGGTGAAGAACGGGATCACCCGTCCGCCGATCAGCGCCATCAGCGCGGCCACCAGCCACAGCCCGGCCCACACGCCCTGGCGTTGCAGACCATCATCGCCCTGCAGCAGCCCCACCAGCACCAGCACGTCGGCTGCGATCATCAGCGACAGCACCGCCACGATCGGGTAATTGCGCTTCTGCCGCACCGCCCAAAGCATCTGCGCCATCAGCAGCGCGACGGCGAGCGGAAACAGCAGTTCCAGCGGCACCAGCAACGCCAGCGGCAAACCGAACAGCCAGCCCAGACGCGCCGCCAGCCAGACCAGCGCCAACGCCATCAACCGGTTGCCGGAAGGCGCGACCTGGCCGGTCCATGTCTGTACCGCGGTGAGCAGAAAACCGGCCACGATGGCCATCGCAAAGCCGAACAGCATTTCGTGGCGATGCCAGGCGAGCCAGCCGCCGGTGGGTTGCAGGCCCGGCCATAAGCCGGTCCAGGCGGCGACCCAGAGCGGAACTGCCAGCAGCGCGTAGACGCTGCCGGCGAGAAAGAACGGGCGAAACGCGAGCCTCCAGATGGGCGGGATACTCAGGGCTTTTCGCCGATCGATAACTTGCACGGAAGGCCTCCAGATCGTTCTCATGCCCGGCAGATGCGCCTGGATGGTGCAAGCTGACCGGAACCATGTGCGCTCCCACGACATCGGGAGCCAGGGTTACTTTCTACAGGTTAGAAGCCCTCGACAGACTTGATTGCAATCAGCTTTTTTCCGGACGGTCGGAAATCCCCCACCGCGCCGGTGACTGAGACGGCGACGCTGTAGGCGGAACGGGAGCAGATCGAAGAGGAATCGTGTCGCGGCGGCTAATCCCGCACGCGGATCACCGCGAGGCGTTGCGCGGCGCAGCGAAGATGCCCGCAGGTGCTGCGGGGGAACGGGAGGAATCGCCTGGCCCGAAACAGGCCAGGCGATGACGGGTCCAGACGCGCTGGTCTCAGACCCGATTGGCGTCCTGCTTAATCGCCTCGGTCGACGAGGCGCTATCGGTGTCGTTGATCGACTTGCGGAACCCGCTGATCGCACTGCCCAGATCGGCGCCCAGGCCGCGCAGGCGCTTGGTGCCAAACAGCATGACGACGATCAGGAGGATGATCAGGAGTTGCCAGATGCTGATACCCATAATTAGCTCACCTCGTTGGATTGTCGCGGTCAGTGACCGGCGTGTGCGTTGTCGTGTTGCGCTGGCGCGTGCTCATCGTGCATCGCCCCGTGCTGCATGCTCGCGGCCTCCTGCAGCAGGGCCTGGTCGATCTGCTCGAAGCGCAGCACGCGACCGCCATGCTCGGCCGCAAGTTTCTGCGCAGCCGCCTCGTCGGAGAAGGTCGCCAGCGACGCGCCCATCGCGCCCTTGAGCGAAGTACCGATCACGTAATAGGCGCTGGTCGCGTCGATCAGGTAGGCGTCGTCCGGGTGCTCCCACTGGCTCTTGCCCATGTCGTGCACGTACAGCTTGGCATCGAGCAGCTTGTTCTCGGGCTGCAGCCACCAGCCGAGCATCTCGGCGGTGGAACAGAATTTCTTCACGCCGCCCTTCTCCACCGCCTGGCCTTTCGGCCCGGGGAAATCGCTGATGACCATGCCGCATACGTGGCATTCGTCATTCTCGTGGAAGGCCACCGGATCGAGCGTCTGCTTGACCTCTTCCTTTTCACCGCAGGCGGCCAGCCCCAGGCCTAGGGCCAGCAGCAACAGCGCGCGAATACCGTGATGATAAAGCCGATTCATAGAGACTCCTTGTAAGTTGGGATCAGGTCAGACGCCGACGGAACATGCCATAGGCCAGCAGCAGCGAGGCGCCGACCCATGCCAGCAGGCACAGCCAGAGCACCGCGCCGGGAACCGGCAGATCGCTGCCCAGCGACAGCACGCCCATCGCGCTGCCGGCACCCTCGAAGCCCGACAGGTTGATCAGGCGATAGATGTCCGTGGGGTTGAGCAGCAGCAGCCAGGGCAGCAGTTCAGGGCTGAACTTGCCCTCGCTGAGCACCAGCAGCGCCAGCAGCACGAGGTCGAAGACCAGCACGAAGAGGAACCAGACGCCCAGCGCCAGCCCGGCCGCGCTGGACTTCTCGCTGACCTTGCTGCTGAGCACGTAGGCCAGGGCGAGGAACACCCAGCCGAGCAGCGTCGAGGAGATCATGAAGCGGCCGAACGCCCAGAGCAGCAGGCCCAGTTCGATGTCCTCGACCAGCAGGGCAATCGCCAGTGCCGCGCAGCCGAAGCCGATCAGCACCGCCAGGGCGAGGATCAGCCCGTGGCCGACGAACTTGCCGAGCAGGATCTGCCCACGGCCGAGCGGATAGGTCAGCAGCAGCATCAGCGTGCCGCCTTCGTCCTCACCGACGATCGCGTCATAGGCCAGCAGCAGCGCGATCAGTGGCATCAGGAAGGTGGCCAGACTGGCCAGGCTGGCAATGGTTGCCGGGATCGAGGTGAACCCCAGCTGCCCGGACGCCGCGGCACCGAGCCAGGCGATGCCCACCGCGAGTACAGCGAACAGCAGGCTGATGGCGAGCAACCAGCGGTTGCGCAGGCCGTCGCTGAGTTCCTTGCGGGCGATATTCCAGATCTGGTTCATGCTCGGCCCTCCTGGGTGCGTACATCGCCGGCGCGTTCCATGTAGTAGCGGTACAGGTCTTCCAGCGAGGGCTGGTGGATCTCGATGTCCTCCGGCTCGCCTTCGCCGAGCAGTTCGCGCAGCAGCACCAACTTGTGGCCGTTGACCGCGACTACTTCGATGCTGGTCTCGCTCAGCGCGCGGGCGCTGTGGCCCGCATCGCTCCAGCGCTGCCGCCAGTGCTCGCTGCTGCCGATGCCGCTGGCACGGATACGCACCGGCAGGCCGGCTTCGGCGCGCAGCTGGCCCAGGCTGCCGACCGCCTGCAAGCGGCCCTTGGCGAGGATCGCCGCACGGTTGATGTGCGATTCCACACCCGGCAGTACGTGGGAGCAGAGGATGACGCTGGTGCCGCCCTGACGCAGGCGGTCGATCAGCAGATACAGCTCCTGCGTGGCGATCGGGTCGAGGCCGACCGTCGGCTCGTCGAGCAGCAGCAGGCGCGGCTGGCCGAGCACTGCCTGGGCCAGGCCGAGACGCTGGCGCATGCCTTTGGAATAGGTTTTCACCCGCCGATCTGCAGCATGGGCGAGGCCGACCTGCTCGAGCAGATCGTCGACCTGACCCAGCGGCGTGCTCTTCAGCCGGGCGAAATGGCGCAGCGTTTCGCGGCCGGTCAACTGCGGGTAGAAGGTCACGTTCTCCGGCAGATAACCCATCTGGCGACGCACGTCGGTGGTGCGCGGATCGCGGCCGAGCACCCGCACCTGCCCTTCGCTGGCCTGCAGCAGGCCGAGGATCAGCTTCATGCTGGTGGTCTTGCCGGCGCCGTTGTGGCCGAACAGGCCCAGCACCTCGCCTTCACCGAGGGTCAGGTTCAAATCGTGCAACACCGTCATGCTGCCGTAACGCTGGCTGACGCCCTGGATCTCTACCGCATTCATGAGGACGGCTCCTGCGTGGTGTTCATCAGTTTCTTGGTCGGCAGATGCATCAACGGATGGCTGTCCTGCACCCCCGGCGACTTGACCACCGGGAAGGCGCGCTGCACCCAGCGCAGCACCTCGATGCTGGGGCTGTTCATCAGCAGCCGCACCTGCGGATACATCCACAGCAGGCGGTCGACGTTGTCGTTGGGCTCGTAGGGCACGTCGCCCAGGCCATCCTCGTTGCGATCCCAGCCCAGGTAGTCGCTCCAGTAGTTGCCACGCCCGTCCACCGACCATTCCTGGGTACGGGTGGCGACGTACTTGACCTGTTGCTCGTTGCCGACGAAGGCATTGGTGCTGATCTTGTTGTCCTCCGAGCCCGCGGTCAGGTGAATCCCCAGATTGCTGTGCTCGAAGTGGTTGTTCTCGATGGTGTTGAACAGCGAGTTGTAGATGAACAGCGCCTTGCCTTCGCCGCCGCTGATCATGCTGTCGCCACCGGTATCGCCACGCTGCACGTCGCTGACGAAGTTGTCCTTCAGCGTCGAGTAGGTGATGTAGTTCATCAGGATGCCGTAGTTCTGATCCTGTTCGGAGCGGTTGCCAGTCACTACCAGCTTGCGGCTCTGCATCAGCGCATAGCCGGTACGGGTGCGCCGCGTTATGTTGCCGATCACGCTGTTGTCGTTGGCGAACATGTAGTGCACGCCGTAACGCAGGTCCTCGAGAACATTGCCCTCCAGATGGTTGCCATTGGACGTATCGATATAGATACCGTCGCGTGTGTCGCGGACGTGATTGCCGACAACCTCTGCGCCATGCACCGCATACAGATGGATACCGTTGCCGCGATCCTGGGAACGCACGCTGGGGTCACCGACGATGCGGTTACCGACGATTCTCACATCCTGCGTCCCGTCGGCCCAGATGCCGAAACCGGCGCCTTCGAGACGGTTGTCCTTGATCTGCGCGCCACGCGCGTTGCGCTCGATGAACACGGCCGAGTTCATCGCGGTGAGGTCGCGCCCCCAATCGAGAAGCGTGCAGCCTTCGACCGTGACGTCGGACGCCCTGATGTTCAGCGCATTGCCTTCGCCCTGCGCCCGAATCACCGCTCCAGGTTCGCAGCGCAGGTGCATCGGCTGGTCTATGCGGAACTGCCCGGCGTATTCGCCGGCCGGCAGCCGCCAGAGGTTTTCACCCTCCGCCTGCAACGGCAGAGCGGTGATGGGTTGCGGCGCCGCCTGAGCCACGCCACCGAATAGGAGAAAAATGCAGAGTGCCCACGGAGAGAGCACATCGACAGCCTGAGATCTGAGCACGACAGTTACCTTATTCAGCGTCCAGGCAGATTGCGGGTGTTTCTCAGTGCCGGCAAGGGTGCCGGAACAAATCTAAGGAAAGGTTATTGCAGGAATTCCTGCCCGACCGAAGGGGTCGGGCAGGAAGTTCGGCTTACGCCGGCTCGACCATCATGCGGCCGACCATCTCCATGTGCAGCGCGTGGCAGAACCAGCTGCAGTAGTACCAGTGCAGACCGGGCTTGTCGGCCACAAAGGTAATGGAAGAGGTCTGCTGCGGGCTGATCTCCATGCTCACACCGTGGTTGACCATGACGAAGCCGTGGGACACGTCCTCGATCTGGTCGATGTTGGTGATGGTCACGGTGACTTCATCGCCCTGCTTGACGGTGAACTCGTTGATGCCATACGCCGGCGCCATCGAGGTCATGTACACGCGTACCTTGTTGCCGTCGCGGATGACCTTGTTGTCGGCGGTCAGGTTGATGCCGTCCTTCTCGGCGCGCTTCACGGTTTCAGCGAAGAACGGATCGTTGCGGTCCCAGATCTTCTTGGTCTTGATCTGGTCGCGGCGAGCCATGATGCAGTCGTGCGGTTCGGCGAAGGTCGGGCCGTCGTGCATCAGCTTCATCTCGTCGCCGGAGATGTCGATCAGCTGATCGTTCTCCGGGTGCAGCGGGCCGGTTGGCAGGAAGCGGTCCTTGGAGAACTTCGACAGCACGACGACCCACTTGCCGTCCGCGTCGCGCGTTTCGCACAGCGAGGCGTGGTTGTGGCCCGGCTGATAGTGCACGTCGAGCTTCTGCTTGATGTAGTTGACCTTCTCGCCCTTGTAGGCGCGACGGGCTTCCTCCATGTTCCACTTGACCAGCTGGCTGTCGATGAACAGCGTGGTGTAGGCGTTGCCGCGGCCGTCGAAGGTGGTGTGCAGCGGGCCAAGGCCCAGCTCCGGCTCGCCGACAACAACGTCACGCGGGTCCTTGAGCTTGCCGGCGAACAGGTCAGGCAGCATGTCGATGGCGATCATCGAGCAGGTCGGCGACAGCTTGCCGTTGGCGATGAAGTACTTGCCGTCCGGCGAGGTGTTGCAGCCGTGCGGGTTCTTCGGCACCGGAATGTAGCGGGTGAACTCGCTGTCCTTTTCGCCCTTCTTGCGGCCGTCGAGGACCGGCACCTTGGAGTCGCCGAGAGTGATGAACTTGCCAGCCTTGACGGCTTTCTCAGCCGCGTGGATGTCGAACACCACGACCCAGTCGCGCTCGTTGCGCATCATGCCGCCCAGATCGAAGGCCTTCTCCGAGTTGTAGCAGGTGGAGGCGGCGAAGCGGCCGGTGTAGTCAGCGTCGGTGTTATCGAGGTTGCCGTCGACGATGATCTGGAACGCCATTTCCATCTTCTCGGCGTCGATCACGTTGTACATGGTGTAACTGTTTTCGTCCTGCAGATCGAACACCTTGCCATCGTTCGGGTGCGGAATGACGAACTCGGCATTGGCGAAGACGTACTTGGTGTGCGGCACCTTCTGCAGGCGCAGGCCGTGAATGGCCTGGCAGTTCGGCACGGTCAGGATCTTGTCGCACTTCATGATATCCAGACGGATACGCGCGACGCGGGTGTTGGCCTTGTCGTTGATGAACAGGTACTTACCGTCGTACTTGCCGTCGGTCATCGAGATGTGCGGGTGGTGGCAGTCGCCGTTGAGGAACTTGGCGCTGTCACCCAGCACCGCCTTACTCTCATTGGTCAGGCCCCAGCCGGTAGCCGAGTCGACGTTGAATACCGGGATGCGCATCAGCTCGCGCATCGACGGCACGCCCAGTACGCGCACTTCGCCCTGGTGGCCGCCGCTCCAGAAGCCATAGTACTCGTCCAGCTCGCCCGGTCCGACGTGGATCTTGGACTGGGCGTCCTTGACTGCCGCCGCGAAGGACTCGCGGGTCATGACGGAAGTACCCAGAGCGGTGGCGGCAACAGCCGCACCGGTCATGGCGGTTGCGCCGAGGAAGCCACGGCGGCTCAGACCACCCTTCTCCAGCGTTTCGGGATTGTTCTTGCTCTTGTCACTCATGGGGGTGTTGCTCCTTATCGCTTAACACAGATCAGACGATCAGTTCCGAACGGCTCGCCCGCAGACGACGCTCAGGGTTCCACCACTTCAACTACAGGGATCATTTCAGGCCCGACCGGGGCCTTCTTGTCACGCTTCTTGCGCTTGTTCTTATTCACCAACGGAGGACACTTGTTCTCGTTGTGGTAGGTCATCTGGCAGTCCAGACAGTAGTGGCACTCGTTGTGGTTGATGTGCCCATCCGGATGAATCGCCTGCACTTCGCATTCATTGGCGCAGATCTGGCAGGGGTTGCCGCATTCCTTGCGCCGCTTGAGCCAGTCGAACAGGCGGAAGCGACCGGTGATCGCCAGACCCGCGCCCAGCGGGCAGATGTAGCGGCAGTAGACCTTGCGGGTGAAGATGTTCACCACCAGCAGCACCACTGCGTAGAGCACGAACCACCACTGGCGGTCGAACTTGAGCGTGATAGCGGTCTTGAACGGCTCCACCTCGGCGGCCTTCTCCGCCATCATCATCGACTCGAGCGAGATACCGAACAGCACCAGCAGGACGATGTACTTGATCGCCCAGAGCCGCTCGTGCACCGCGAAGGGCACGTCGTACTGCGGAATCTTCAGCTTGCGCGCAGCCTCGTTGATCAGCTCCTGCAGGGCGCCGAACGGGCACAGCCAGCCACAGAACACGCCGCGCCCCCAGAGCAGGATGCTCGCCGCGGTGAACACCCAGAGGATGAAGATCACCGGGTCGGTAAGGAACAGTTCCCAGCGGAAGTCCTGGACCAGCGCATGGACGAAGGTCAGCACGTTGACCACCGACAGCTGTCCCAGCGCGTACCAGCCGATGAACACCACGGTGAACACCAGGTAGCCGTGACGCAGCCGCTTGAGGAAGGTCGGGTGCTTGGTCAGCTTGTCCTGCAGGAACAGGATCACCGTCAGCAGGCCCAGCGCGACGAGGATCACGCCGATCTGGAAGCTTTTCTGGTACCAGATGTTGACCCACATCGGCCGATTGGCTTCTTCGATAATGGCGAGTTCTTCGGCGGTCGGTTGCGGACGCTCGATGTATTCCTCGGGAATCTGATACGGCAGCTCGAAGCTGGTGAAGATGCCGTCGACCGGGCCGGTCTGACGCCGCACCAGCAGCTCCAGCGTCCACGGCGTACCCGGATCGAAGCCGGTCTTCTCGCGGATGATGAAGATCGCCATCTCCTTGAACTCTGGAATGCCTTCGGCGTACACGTCGTTGAGCCGCTGGAAGTCCAGATCGCGGAAGCTGATGATGTTGCCGAACTGGCGCACCTGCACCCGATCGAAGATGCCGCCGCGCACGTAGCCCGAGCCCTTGAACGAGTATTCGCCGCTGCCGAGCACGGCAATCGCGTGCTCGCCCGGCTTGAGTTCTTCCATGAGGAAGCGGTACTGGTTGTCGCCCAGCAGATTGCGACCGATGGTCGGCGGATTCAGAGGCGCGGCGTAGAGATCGATGAACGTCTCGTCGAGCTCCTCGGCCGGCGCCTCGTCGATGCCTTCGGCTGCGGTGCCCTTGAAGGCCTCGTTGATCTGGCCATTGGTCAGGTGCAGCCGACGGATGGCGCCGTTGCCGGTCAGCTCAGCCCAACTGGCCGGCTTATAGACATCCGCGCGCACCAGCGCAGGCTTCTGCCGCGCCTCGAGGTTGTCTTTGACCAGACCGAGCGACGCGGCAACCTTGTGGGCCGAGCCCATGATGATCTCGTTGACCACCATCACGGTCACCGTAGCGCCGGTCACCGCGTCGACCGTCACCGCGTTCTTATCGCTGGAACGCCCCACTACCACGCGCTGGTCGGCCTTGATGCCGGCGTACTTCAGGTCGAAGTCGTGCAGTTTCTGCTCGGGAATACCGATCAGCAGGATCGGCTCGTGGTGCTCGAGCACGTAGGCGTCGACGATCACGCCCTGCGGATCGAGCAGCACCTGCATGTTGATTGGCTTGCCGGAGTAGGCAGGGATCTGGGTGACGTTGATGCTCTGGTAGGCGTAGCCATAGACGGTGCCCACACCGTCGGCGAGCGTTCGCACCTGATACTCGCCTTCAGGCTCGGAGATGTGGGTAGCTTTCGGGAAAAACTGCTCGATTCGCTGTTGCTCAACGGCGTAGTCCTTGGCCTGCGCCTGAACGGCACAGAGAGCCACGGCAAGGAGCACTACGAGGCCGTTCCCCCATGAGCGCAGCAGGCTGCGAAAAGAAAAGCAATGGGGTTTCATAGAGTTACCTTACTTCCACGGCGGGATGTGCCGCGCATAGTAGGGGAGTCAAGCATCTCCGCCCCTTGATTGCAATCAAGCCTGGGCAGGCCATCACGGATTCCATTGAGCCATGTCAACAAGTGCCTCGACAGGCGGACATCTGACCATCCGGATGAATTTCAGGGTACGCCTTATCGCTCTAAGTGCTACCGGGTGATGGTCGTGCAGATTAATCCGCTCGCGTGACGGACGGGTTAACCGCCGGAAGGCCGTATGTCCGGCTCCGCTCAGTGATGCCGCCCCGGGGTGAGGTACGCGGCCGTGGCACCACGATTGGCCTCGCTGGCCTTGAGCTCCATCTTCGCCACACTGCGCAGATGTACCTGATCTGGGCCATCGGCGAAGCGCAGCGCGCGGCCACCCGTCCACATATCGGCCAGCGGCGTATCCGGCGTCAGCCCCATCGCACCGTAGACCTGGATCGCGCGATCCACCACGCGGGTATGCATGCGCGGCACCAGCGCCTTGATCATCGCGATTTCCCGGCGTGCCGCCTTCGCGCCGACTTCATCGATCATCCACGCCGTCTTGAGCACCAGCAGACGCGCCTGCTCGATCTCGATGCGCGACTCGGCGATCCAGTCGGCGACATTGGAATACTGCTGCAGATACTTGCCGAACGCCTTGCGCTCCTGGCAACGCTCGACCATCAGCTCCAGCGCCAGCTCCGCCTGGCCGATCGAGCGCATGCAGTGATGGATGCGTCCCGGTCCGAGGCGGGCCTGAGCCATCATGAAACCGTCGCCCTCGCGCCCGAGCAGATTGCTTGCCGGCACTCGCACATTCCTCAGCAGCAGCTCGCTATGGCCTTCCGGGGCGATGTGGTTCATCACCGGAATGTTGCGCACCAGCTCCACGCCGGGGGTGTCGAACGGCACGAGGATCATGCTCTGCTGGTGGTGGGGCTCGGCGGCGGGATCGGTCTTGCCCATCACGATCAGCAACCGGCAGTCCGGGTGCGAGGCGTTGGTGATGAACCACTTGCGACCATTGATCACGTAATCGTCGCCGTCACGGCGGATCAGCGTCTGGATATTGGTGGCGTCGGACGACGGTACGTCCGGCTCGGTCATGGCGAAGGCCGAGCGGATCTGCCCCTCGAGTAGCGGCAGAAGCCAGCGTTCACGCTGCTCGGGCGTGGCAAACAGGTGCAGCAGTTCCATGTTGCCGGTGTCCGGCGCGTTGCAGTTGAACACCTCGGAGGCCCAGTGCACGCGCCCCATGATCTCAGCCAGCGGTGCGTACTCCAGGTTGCTCAGCGCAGTGCCCGGTTCGTCTTCGTGCAGTGACGGCAGGAACAGGTTCCATAGCCCTTCGGCACGCGCCAGCGCCTTGAGATCGTCCATGAACGATACCGGATACCGACCCGCCGCCACTTCGGCATGCCAGGCACCGATGCGCGGCACGATGTACTGATCCATGAAGGCGCGGAGCTGCTGACGCAGCGCCTCCACGCGCGGGCTGTAGGCGAAGTTCATGCGGTACCCCTGCTGATCGAGTGCGATGCAGCCACCTTAGCCGGGGCAACGACGAACGCAATGAGCCTGCAGCGGCTGAATCGGGCGCAATCAGCGTCGCGACAAGCGGCATCGGTCTTGACGGAAATCATCATCAGCGGCGGCGAACCTGCTAGGCCCGCACACCGACGCGACTACCAGTGGACGTAGAACATCGCCTTGGCCAGCACCACGATGCCGACCATCTGCAGGAAGATCGCCCAATGGATGGCGCTGTAGCGCGCCGGCGTCATCCGCCCGCTGCGCAGCAGGATCGCCACCAGGCCGAAGGTGAAGAACACGCCGACGGCCAGCAGGATCTTCAGGCTCAGCAGCATCCCGAAGCTGCCGGCAAACGGCTCGGCCAGCGCCTGGCGGTGAAACCAGGCCAGGCCGATGCCGGCGCCGTAGACGAACAACACGACCCAGTGCAGCACCACCCGCGAGCGCGCGCCGACCGCTCTATCCAGCTGCTGCGCGACCGACTCGCCGAGCTGCGGACGAATCCTGGCAAGAATCGCCACTTCGACGAACAGCGTGCCGATGAAAAAGATCGCTGCCAGCAGGTGCACAACATGCAGCACGGAATAGGTCATCGCAGGCTCCTCGGACAAGACAGGCGCACGATCATCCCTCAGCGTTACCCGGGAGGCCAAGCGCTGCGGGCATATCGACCGGCTGACGACAGTCCCGTCGCACTACCGCTCAAGGGCGCATCGCGGTGATCTCGGCGCCGTCGCGGCGGATATGCTGGCCCTCCAGAAAACTGCCGTCGGAGCTGCGGATACGGTCGATGCTGCCATCGTCCTTGCGCACCACGTACAGCGTCTGCTCCAGCCCGGCGGCGTCCTGCACACCGCTACCCAGTAGCCAGCCCAGCCCGCCACCAACCAGCGCGCCTATCGGCCCGCCTACCGCGCCGACCATGAAGCCACTGAGCCCACCGAAACCACCACCGACCGCGTGATCGGGATGGACTTCCAGAATCTCGTCGGCGTGAACGGTTGCCGAGATCAGAATGGCGGCGCTGGCTGCTGCTACGATCAACTTTTTCATGGGGATGCTCCTTTGACGTTTGTGAGATGTCGCACCCCAAGAACACTTCACGAAGCGTGCCGCTTTTATAGCCTTATAAAATCAAAGACTTAACATTTTAGGTGGTGAATATTACCTGCGACATCAGGGTCTAAATAACAATTCATCGAGGTACTTAATACCCAGTAAGACGCTCGGTCTTTACCACCCGATGCCGAAAAGAAGGAGTCTGCCGATGATCCAGTGCAAACGCGCCTATCTGCCAGCGGCCGACGAGGATGGTCAGCGCGTGCTGGTCGATCGACTCTGGCCGCGTAACTGCCGCAAGGAAGATTTGCCACTCGATGGCTGGCTGCCGCAGCTGGCGCCCACCACGGCGCTGCGACGCGAGTTCAAAGGAGGGCTGCTGGATTTCGCCACGTTCCGCCAGCGCTACCGGCAGGAACTCGCGGCGCATCCCGAGCATTGGTGGCCGCTGTTGGAGCGTGCCGCGGGTGGCACGCTCACACTGGTTTACGCCGCGCGGGACGAACGCGAGAACAACGCGCGGGTGCTCGCCGAATGGCTGGAAGAGGAACTGGAACGCCGCGCCGATCCCAGCTCGCCGACCTGTTACGCCGGCAAGCCGTTGGAATGAAACGCGCTCAGCGCCGGTTGACGGTCAGCGCCGCACGGATCACGTCGGCACCGATGTCTGCCTCGTAGGCCTGCCACACCGGCTGCATCTTCTCGCGCCAGGCCTGGCGCTGCTCCGGCGACAGGCTGATCAGCTTGCTGCTGCCGCTGGCGAGAACGCGCTCGCGATCGCGGCGGTTCAGCGCTTCCGCTTCCTCGTTCACCACCGCGGTCACCTCGACGATGATGTTCTCCAGCTCCGAGCGCGTCGCGAACGGAATGCTGCGCCAGAACTCGGCATTGGTGACCAGCATGTAGGCGAGCACACCGTGATTGGTTTCGGTGATGTATGGCTGCACGCTGTGCATGTTCTGACTGGCGATGTTCGACCAGGGATTCTCCGCCCCCTGCACCACGCCGCTCTGCAGCGACTTGAACACGTCGGCGAACGGCAGGCGCACCGACTTGGCGCCCACGGCGGCGAACTGCGCCTCCAGTACCGCCGACGGCTGCACGCGGAACGCCAGGCCGCTGGCGTCGCTCGGCAGGCGCAACGCCTGGGTGGCGGAAAGCTGCTTGAGACCGTTGTTCCAGTAGGCCAGCCCATAGATACCGCTGCCGGCCATCGAGCGCAGCAGCTCGCGGCTCTTTTCGCGGCTCTGGAAACGCTTGACCGCTGCCTCGTCATCGAACAGGAACGGCAGATCGAACACCTGCAGCTTGCGTGTGTATTTCTCGAACTTCGACAGCGAGGGCGCCAGCAGCTGCACCCGGTTGTCCAGCAGTGCCTGCATCTCGTCGGCATCGCCCACGAGACTGGAATTGGCGTAGACCTCGACCTTCACCTGACCGGCCAGACGTTGCTCGACCAGCTGCTTGAACAGCAGCGCTCCCTTGCCCTTGGGCGTATCGTCCGCCACCACGTGGGCGAACTTGATGACGATCGGCTCCGCGGCGCTGGCGGCCGACAGCCCCAGCAGAGACAGCGTCGCGACCAGCGCGGTGACACAAGACTTGAACATCGAAAGCTCCCAGAAACGGCTGCGCGACGACGGTGCCTCGTGAGCGCCGGTCGCGTCGTTGATCGGATAAGTGCAATGGCGCGGCCAGGCGGCGCGATCCATTCGGGCGAATGGCCGGTTCGTGGCAACCAGGGCTGCCGACCGGTCTTTATTGGCGTGTGGTACTGCCTGCGCCACGACAACCAGTCGCGGCGCAGGCCGCGGCGAGTCTTCGGCAAGCGGCTGCGGCAGACAAGCGCAAGCGACTTGGTCGGCGCCGGTTTCGCGAACCCGGTCACGCCATTGCACACAGAAAGGCAGCGAAAGAAAATTGACCAGTCAGTCACTTTACGGGCACGCGATGAGACAAGCGCCCAGACGCATCCTGCGCACTTGAATTGCTAACGCTGCAGCAATCCCCAGCGCGGCGTTTGCCCCGCGCGGGCCTCAGTCCTCTCGACCAATGCCGTACTCGCGCAGCTTGTTGGCAATGGTGGTGTGCGATACGCCCAGCCGCTTGCCCAGCAGCCGGCTGCTGGGATGCTGCTGATAGAGGCTTTCCAGCACCGCCTTCTCGAAGCGCCCGACGATGCTTGCCAGATCGCCGTCCAGGGCGAAGTCGCCCAGCGGCTGCGCTGCACCGTAGGCCGGCAGGCGGATGTGTTCGGGCTCGATGCGCTCGTCGTCGCAGAGGGAGACCGCCTGAAACAGCGTGTTCTCCAGTTGGCGCACGTTGCCCGGCCAGTGATAGCCGCCCAGGCGCGCCAGCGCGGCGGCCGACAGTGTCGGCAACCGACAGCCGATCTGCCGGCTGGCCTGGTCGATGAAGTGCAGCGCCAGCGGCTCCAGGCCGTCGAGACACTCGCGCAGCGGCGGAATGTGCAGCGACAGCACGTTGAGCCGGTGGTACAGGTCCTGGCGAAACTCACCCTTGGCGCACAGCTCGGACAGATCGACCTGCGTTGCGCAGATCACCCGCACATCCAGATAGACCTCCTCGTCGCTGCCGACCCGGCGAAAGCCGCCGTCCTGCAGAAAGCGCAGCAACTTGGCCTGCAAGCGCGCACTCATCTCGCCGACGCCGTCGAGAAACAGCGTGCCGCCGGCGGTAAGTTCCAGCAGCCCCAGCTTGCCTTCCGGGCGCGCGCCCTCGAAGGCGCCAGGGCCGTAGCCGAACAGCTCGGTCTCGGCCATCGACTCCGGCAAGCCGGCGCAATTGAGCGCCATGAACGGCGCCTGCCCCCGCGGGCTGGACAGGTGACAGGCGCGCGCCAGCAGCTCCTTGCCGGTGCCGGTTTCGCCCTCGATCAGCAGCGGTGCGTCCAGCGGCGCCATGCGCCGGGCCTCGCGCACCACCGCGGCCATCATCTTCGAGCTCTGGAAGATGCTGTCGAAGCCGCGCAGCTCCTGCTTGCGCACGTTGTAGATGCGCTCGCCGACCTGATCGGCGCGGTGCAGCGTCAGCACCGCGCCGGCCAGTGCCTCGCTGTCGTCGTGCTGCGACTGCAGCGGCGCGATGTCGGCGAGGAACACCTGTCCCTTGACCTGTACCCGCAGGCCATTGATGCGCGCCTTGTTCGCCCGCACCAACTCGGGCAGATCGAAATCCTCGGCATAGCGCGACAGGCTCAGCCCCGGCACCTCGTCCACCCGCACGCCGAGCAGCTGCGCCGCGCAGCGATTCGCCGCGACGATGGCGCCGCTCATGTCGACCGAGAGCACCGGAAAGTCCAGTGCGCCGAGCAGCGCGTTGAGTTCCAGCGAATGCCGCTCGCTGGGCATCAGGCTGACCTTGCGCAGCTCGAACACGCCGGGCAACGCCTCGATCTTCGGCCGCAGGGCCTGCAACTGCAGGTTCATCAGGTTCGGGCAGTGCAGGTAGATGGCATTGCCCTGCTCGCCCCCGACCTCACCGCGCGCCACGTTGATGCCGTAATCGACGAGCAGGTTGAGCATGTCGCGCAGGATGCCGACGCGGTTCTGGCAAAGGATTCGGATACGCATACGCGGCCCTTTTGTTGTTATGCGGCGAGTTATTCGCAAGCCAGGCTTGATTATCGTCAAGATTATTTGACGAACGCAGCCGCATACAAGGCGATCACCACGCCGCCGGGCGGATTCGTAAGACTTTCTTTACATCCAGCCGCAAGCGAAGTGCGCTCGGCCTTCGCACGCCTACTACCCAACGCCCGCGCCGGCACGTTCAGATGAGGCATCCATAACAACAAGACTCAGGCGGCCACCCGCTCAGGAGGTCCGATGAACACCACGCCCTATGTCGCCCGCGAACCGGACGCGCACGGCCACATCCACTACCCGGACGCCGAGCACGCCGTCTGGCAGACCCTGATCGAACGCCAGCTGAAGCTGCTCGACGGGCGCGCCTGCCCGGAATACCTGGCCGGCATCGAGCAACTCGACCTGCCCCGCGAGCGCATTCCGCAGCTCAGCGAAATCAACCGCGTGCTGCAGGCCACCACCGGCTGGCAGGTCGCTCGCGTGCCGGCGCTGATCCCGTTCCAGACCTTCTTCGAGCTGCTGGCGAGCAAGCGCTTCCCGGTTGCCACCTTCATTCGCACGCCGGAGGAACTGGACTACCTGCAGGAGCCGGACATCTTCCACGAAATCTTCGGCCACTGTCCGCTGCTGACCAACCCGTGGTTCGCCGAGTTCACCCACACCTATGGCCAGCTGGGCCTGGCGGCGAGCAAGGAGGAGCGCGTCTACCTTGCGCGGCTGTACTGGATGACCATCGAGTTCGGCCTGGTGGACACGCCCGAAGGCCGGCGCATCTATGGCGGCGGCATTCTTTCCTCGCCGAAGGAAACGCTCTACAGCCTGTCCGCCGCGCCCGAGCACCAGCCGTTCGACCCGCTTGAGGCGATGCGCACGCCTTATCGCATCGACATCCTGCAGCCGCTGTACTTCGTGCTGCCGGACCTGCACCGGCTGTTCGAGCTGGCCCACCAGGACATCATGACGCTGGTTCACCAGGCCATGCGCCTGGGCCTGCACCAGCCGAAGTTTCCGCCCAAGGCGGCGTAGGGTGGAAAACCGCAGAGCGTTTTCCACGCGCCGGTTCGGTCACGACTCCGCTGGTTGAATGACGCCGCAAGGCTTATCTCCCAACCGCGACGAGATCTTTCGACGGAGTGGCGGACGAACCCAACGCGTGGACAAGCCCGCAGCGTTGTCCACCCTACGCTTTGTATTCACCTAGGCTTTGCCAACGACTTTCACCCAACAGACAGAAGGGACCGACACCATGACCGCTCTCGCCCAAGCCCAATGTGAAGCCTGCCGCGCCGATGCGCCGAAGGTATCCGATGAAGAACTGGCCGAGCTGATCCGCGAAATTCCCGACTGGAACATCGAGGTGCGCGGCGACCACATGGAGCTGGAGCGCGTGTTCCTGTTCCGCAATTTCCGTCACGCCCTGGCGTTCACCAACGCGGTCGGCGCCATTGCCGAGGAAGTCGGCCACCATCCGGCCCTGCTCACCGAATGGGGCAAGGTCACCGTGACCTGGTGGAGCCACGAGATGCGCGGCCTGCACCGCAACGACTTCATCATGGCCGCGCGCACCGACCAGCTCGCCGCCACTGCCGAGGGGCGCAAGTGATGCATTTCGGCCAGATACCCCGCGTCCCCGGCGATCCGATCCTCGGCCTGCTGGATGCGTTTCGCGCCGACGCCAACCCGGCCAAGCTGGACCTCGGCGTCGGCGTCTACAAGGACGCGCACGGACAGACGCCCATTCCCCGCGCGGTGAAGCTGGCCGAGCAGCGGCTGGTCGACAGCGAGAAGACCAAGAGCTACATCGGCGGCCACGGCGATGCGCAGTTCGGCGCCTTGCTGATGCGTCTGGTGCTCAGCCCGCGCGCCGTGGCGCTCGCCGAGGATCGAGCCGGTTGCACCCAGGCACCCGGCGGCACCGGCGCGCTGCGCCTGGCTGGCGAATTCATCGCCCGCTGCCTGCCGGGGCGCACGCTATGGCTGAGCGACCCGACCTGGCCGATCCACCAGACGCTGTTCGCTGCCGCCGGCGTGCCGCTGCAGCACTATCCCTACGTCGGCGCCGACAACCGCCTGGATCGCGACGGCCTGTTCGCCGCGCTGGAGCGCATCCCAGCAGGCGACGTCGTGCTGCTGCACGCCTGCTGTCACAACCCGAGCGGCTTCGACCTGAGCCACGACGACTGGCTGCGTGTGCTGGAGATCGTCCGCAGCCGCGAACTGCTGCCGCTCTTCGACTTCGCCTACCAGGGCTTCGGCGAAGGGCTGGAGGAAGATGCCTGGGCGGTGCGGCTGTTCGCCGAAACGCTGCCGGAAGTGCTGATCACCAGCTCCTGCTCGAAGAACTTCGGCCTCTACCGCGAGCGCACCGGCGCGCTGATCGTCATCGCCGCCGGTCACGAGCAACTGCTGGATGTGCGCAGCCAGCTCGCCGCGCTGGCCCGCGGGCTGTGGTCCACGCCGCCAGCGCACGGCGCCGCGGTGGTGACGACTATTCTCGCCGACGACGCGCTGCGGCAGATCTGGCAGGACGAAGTGGAAGGCATGCGCCAGCGCATCGCCAGCCTGCGCCAGGGTCTGGTGGAGGCGCTGACGCCGTACGGGCTGGCCGAGCGCTTCGCGCATATCGCCGAGCAGCGCGGGATGTTCTCCTACACCGGCCTGACCGCTGCCCAGGTGCGCCGGCTACGCGCCGAGCATTCGGTGTATCTGGTCGAAAGCGGCCGCGCCAGCGTCGCCGGGCTGGATGCCGAGCGACTGGATGAGCTGGCCCGCGCCTTCGCCAGCGTGGTCGACTAGCCAGCCTGTCAGGCCGCGGCCGTCACAGGCGCCCGCGCACCTGCCGCGGGCTGATGCCGAACTGGCGCTTGAATGCCGTGGCGAAGTTCGCCGGGCTGTTGTAGCCGGCGCGCCAGGCGGCCTCGTTCACGCTGATCCCTTCGCGCTCCAGCGCCTGCCGGGCCTGCAGCAGACGGCGGGCGCGCTGGTACTCGAAGATCGTCATGCCGCGCGAGCTGCGGAACTGGCGCTGCAGGGTGCCTGCGTTGACGCCCATCTCGCGGGCGATGCGCTCGAGCGTCCAGGCATCTGCCGCGCCGCTGTCGAGCAACTCCTGCAACCGCTGCAGGCGTAATCCTTCCTGCGGACGCAGCCCCGCCTCAGGCGCCGCCTCACCGAGGCTGCCGAGCGCCTCGCATGCGATATCCAGCGCGCGGCTTTCCAGATACAGCCGTTCGAGCAGCGGGTCGTAGCCCGTCGGGCTGAGCATCTGTTCGGCCAGCGTCAGCAGCCGTGCCGATGGCTGCCACACACGCGGCGTCAGATGGCTCTGCATAAAGCGCCGCACCGCGCTGCCGGCCTCGGCGCCGGCGTGGTCGAACCATTCCGGCGCCAGACTCACCACCAGTTTGCGGATATGCCGACCGCGCCGGGCCTGGCGACGGAACAGCACCGGCTCGGTCATCGCCAGCGCCACGCCTTGCGGACGCTGGCGGCGATCTGTCTGGCCGAAGGTGAGCGCCAGGTCGCCGTAGTTCACCTCGCTCTGGCCGTCGAGGAACAGCACGAACGACAGGCGCGGCTGCACCGGATTCTCGGCGACGAAATCCTGCAGCTCCTGGTAATCCGACCAGTGCAGCGACAGCCCCTCGCGCAGCTGCACCCAGCCCACCCTGCCGAAGAACAGGCGGTCGTCCTCCGGGCGCGCCAGGCGCAGCCCCGGCTGGCTGGCTGCCGGCAGCTCGCCGCGACGGATGAGGTGATCAGGTTGCTGCATGGCGCAAATCCCCGGAAGACGGATCGCAAAGCAAATGTTCGCTCGCGCAAAGGTTCGGCCCAGGCCGTGGTGGCAGACTACGCGCCGTCATTCTCGGATGCAAATCGTTATCATTTGTGCAATCGTGGGACAGTCGCCAACCTGCCCCGCCGCTTGCGACAGGAGCCGCAACATGGATCGCACCACCCGCCGTTCCCCTTTTTCCCGCCGCTGGCTGCTGCTCGGGCTGCTCGCACCGTTCCCGCTGAATGCCTTGGCGCAGAGCGTCACCCCGCAGCAGGCAGTCGAGCTGGAGAGCATCACCGTCGAGGGCAATCGCCTGTACGACATGGCGCCCTCCGAGCAGAGTGGCGGCTACACCGTGCCGGCCGCCACCGTGGGCACCAAGACGCCCGCCGAGCTGCGCGACATTCCGCAGTCGATCACCGTCTACACCAGCGATTACATCCGCGACCGCCAGTTCGTGAACCTCGACGACCTCGCCAAGTACACCGCCGGCCTGCGCACTCTGACCAACGACAGCGGGCGCTCGTCGATTTACGCGCGCGGCTACGAGTACGACGAATTCAACATCGACGGCCTGCCCGCGCCGATGGCCAGCATCAACGGCACGCTGCCCTCGCTGTCGCCATTCGACCGGGTCGAGATCATGCGTGGACCGTCGGGCCTGTTCAGCAGCACCAGCGAGATGGGCGGCATCGTCAACATGGTGCGCAAGCGCCCGACCCGCGAATTCCAGGGCAGCCTCACCGGCCGCTACGGCAGCTGGGACCAGAACTACCAGGAAGCTGACTTTTCCGGCCCGCTCGATGCGGACGGGCGCGTGCGCGGGCGCCTGGTCGCCTCGCGCGCCGATACCAACGGCGAGGTCGACTACAACGCCAACACCAGCGAGAGCTTCTACGGCGCGCTCGACGTCGACCTCAGCGACGCCACGGTGATGTCCTTCGGGTTGATCCACCAGACCAAGGACATCGTCCCGCACAACGGCTACCCCGCCGCCACCGACGGCAGTCTGCAGCACTTCAGCCGCTCGACCTACCTGGGCGCCGACTGGGGCGACTTCGACGGCCGCAGCACCGATGCCATCGCCGAGCTGACCCACCGCTTCGACAACGGCGGCTACGGGCGCATTGCCGTGCGCGGCTCCAAGCGCGCCACCGACTACCTGTATGCCTTCACCGGACGCAACGCCAGCACCGGCGTGACCAACCTGGCCTACACCGCGCGCGACCTAGAGCAGGACACCCTCGCGGTGGACGCCAACTACAGCCAGCCGTTCGCCCTGCTCGGCCAGGTCAGCGAATTCGTCGTCGGTACCGACTTCAAGCGCTACGAGACCGACTACGCCGATGCGCGCGGCAACCTCGGCGTGATCGACGTCGACAGCTACCACCCGAGCGACAAGCCGCGGCCGAGCGTCACCTTCGGCACGCCCACCGAAACCGACGAGCGCGAGGCCGGGCTGTACGCCAAGCTGACATTCCGTCCGTTCGAGCGCCTGGCGCTGATCGGCGGCGCCCGCGTCAGCAGCTACACCGGCGAAAACAGCACGGCCGCGCATGATGTGCGCGAAAGCGGCCATGTCACGCCCTACGGTGGGCTGGTGTTCGACCTCGATGCGCAGCACTCGCTGTACGCCAGCTACTCGCAGGTGTTCAAGCCGCAGACCGAGGCCGACGCCGGTGGGCGCATCATCGAGCCACGCGAAGGTGAGCAGTACGAGGTCGGCATCAAGGGCAGCTACTACGGCGGCGATCTGAATGCGCGCCTGAGCGCCTTCCAGCTCACCGACGAGAACCGCGCCACCGGCGCTATCGACGACTTCGGCGTGCCGCTCAACGGCGTCTACGAAGCCACCGGCAAGACCCGCATCCGCGGCGGCGAACTGGAAGTCAGCGGCTACCTGACGCCCGACTGGGAGCTGCTGGCCGGCTACACCTACATGAAGAGCGAGAACCTGGCCGGCGACGAGAACGCGCTGTTCGCGCTGATGCCGCGCCACCAGGCCTCGCTGTGGAGCAAGTACACGCTGCCCGGCGGCCCGTTGCGCGGCCTCGGCCTCGGCGCCGGCATCAGCGCCATGAGCGACTTCAGCATCGAACGCGCCGGCAGCCCGCGACTGAGCGCGCCGGGTTACGCGGTGGTCGACGCCAAGCTGTCCTACCCGCTCACCGACAAGCTGACCGCCACCTTCGACGCCAACAACCTGCTCGACCGCAAGTACTACTCGCGGGTCGGCAGCGTCGGCACCTTCAACTTCTACGGCCCGTCGCGCAATTTCGTCGTCGGCGCGCGCTACGAATTCTGAGCCACCCCACTGCCGGCCTGCGGGCCGGCCCACCCTGCAAGGAGATTACCCGTGCCCCAGTTCCATGCCGTCGTACTCACCCCGCGCGCCGCGCGCAACATGACCCGGCTGTTCAAGCACTTCGCCCACAAGGGCGAGGTCGAACTCGACGAAACCCGCGCCCGCGTGCAGTTCCCCTTCGGCAGCTGCCGCATGCTCGCCGAAGCCGACCGTCTGCTGATCGACTGCCAGTCCGAGGCCGGCGAGGCGCAGAAGCGCCTGAGTCTGGTCATAGCCGACCACCTCGAACGCTTCTCCGGCGAGGAAGCGCTCAAGGTGCACTGGCAGGACGGCGCGCTGCCGCTGACTCACGCATGAAGCGCCTCGCCCTGGCCACGCTCACGCTGCTGAGCGTGCCGACCCAGGCGGCTACGCCAGCGGCGTCCGCCTGGCTGCCCGTGACGCTGCCGCAGACCGAGCAGCGCGTGCTGCATTCGCGCCACACCGGGCGCGACTACCAGATCTTCCTCTCCCGGCCGACGCAGCCGGCGCCACCCGGTGGCTTTCCAGTGCTCTACGTGCTCGACGGCAATGCGCTGTTCCCGGCGCTGGCGCTGCAGGCCCGGGCGCTGGAAGCGCGCCCCGAGCCGACGCTGCGCAACAGCGTGCTGGTGGTCGGCGTGGGTTATCCGGGCGACGCGCTCTACGACTTCAAGGCTCGCGCCGAGGACTACACGCCGCACGCCGAGGACCGCCAGCGCCTGCCCGGTCGCGAAGCGCCGCCATCCGGCGGCGCCGAGCGATTCCTGGACTTCCTGGAAAGCGAGCTCAAGCCGCTGATCGCCTCGCGCTATCGAGTCGATCCCGAGCAGCAAACGCTGTTCGGTCACTCTTATGGCGGGCTGTTCACCCTCTACACGCAGCTGAACCGGCCGCAGGCGTTCAGCCGCTACGTCGCTGCGAGTCCGTCGATCTGGTGGTATCAGGGCTACGTCGAGCGCAGCCTGGCCCGCTTCGAGCGCCAACTGCGGCAGCATCCGGCGCACAGCCGCCTGCTGATCACCGTCGGCAGCGCCGAACAGCCGGCCGCCGGCGACCCGCTGGACGACCCGCGCCAGCGCCACATGGCCGAGCGGCGCATGGTCGACAATGCCCGCGACTTCGCCGAACGTCTGGGTACGATGCCCGGCATGCAGGTCGAGCTGCGCATCAACCAGGGCGCCAACCACGGCAGCAACGCGCACTACAGCAGCGTGCAGGCGCTGGAGTGGGCGGCCGGGGCCGGGAAGTGAGCGCAACCCGGCGAGCCGACGTGCAGCAGTCAAGAAAGTCCCGCGGCGACCGATAGCAGCACATCGCGCCTGTGCTCGCGGCTGTCCGCCGCGGGCGGCGAATCCGAGGACGTTCGATGTATCGCCGCTCCACCGACTGCGAGTCCCCGCTCGCCAAGGCCGCCTGCGAAGGCTGCCGCAACGGCCAGGCGCTGGATTTCAGCTTCGCCTATGCCTACCAGCCGATCGTCAACCTGCGCGAGCGCCAGCTGTTCGCCCACGAGGCGCTGGTCCGCGGCCCGGCCGGCGAGCCAGCGCCGAGCGTGCTGGCCAAGGTTACCGAGGACAACCGCTACCGCTTCGATCAGGCCTGCCGGGTCGAAGCGATCCGCACCGCGGCGGCGCTGGACATGCAGACACGGCTGTCGATCAACTTCATGCCCAACGCCATCTACCGCCCGGAGCTGTGCATCCGCTCCACGCTGGAGGCGGCGCAGCAGTATGGCTTCCCCATCGAGCGGATCATCTTCGAGACGGTGGAAGGCGAGGAGATCGACGACGGCAAGTGGCTGGCCGAGGTGCTGCGCGAATACCAGCGCATCGGCTTCATGACCGCCATCGACGATTTCGGCGCCGGCTTCGCCGGGCTCAACCTGCTGGCCGACTTCCAGCCCGACCTGATCAAGCTGGACATGGACCTGATCCGCGGAATCGACAGCAGCCGCTCGCGGCAGGCCATCGTGCGCGGGGTGACGGAGATCTGCCGCGAGCTGGACATCCGCCTGATCGCCGAGGGCATCGAGACCCTCGACGAATGCCTGTGCCTGACCGACCAGGGTATCGAGCTGATGCAGGGCTACCTGTTCAGCAAGCCGCTGTTCGGCGCCTGCGCCAGCGCCGAAAGCCTGGCCTGGCCCGAGCTGCCGCGCTGAATCAGCCGGCGCGCAGCAGCTCCAGCAGCGCCGCCGCCGCGGCCTCCGAGGATGCCGGGTTCTGCCCGGTCACCAGCTGGCCGTCGACCACCACGTAGGGCGCCCAGTCCGGCCCCTTGCTGTAGTTGCCGCCGCGCGCCTTGAGCCGGTCTTCCAGCAGGAAGGGCACCACCTCGGTCAGCTCCACCGCCGCTTCCTCACCGTTGGTGAAGCCGGTGACGCCGCGTCCCTTGATCAGGAACTCGCCATCCGCACCGCGCACTTCGGTCAGCACCGCCGGCGCATGGCAGACCGCCGCGACCGGTTTGCCGCTGCGTGCAAAGGTCTCGATCAGTTCGATAGCGTGGCGGTCACGCACCAGGTCCCAGAGCGGGCCGTGGCCGCCGGGAAAGAACAGCGCATCGAAATCCGCCGCCGAGACCTGTGCCAGCGGCACGGTGCTGGCCAGCGCGCGCTGCGCCTCGGCATCCGCCTTGAAGCGCCGGGTAGCGTCGGTCTGCGCCTCCGCTTCGTCGCTCTTGGGGTCCAGCGGCGGCTGCCCGCCTTTGGGCGAGGCCAGCGTGATGACGGCGCCGGCGTCGCGCAGCACGAAGTACGGTGCGGCGAATTCCTCGAGCCAGAAGCCGGTGGGCTTGCCGGTGTCGCCCAGCCGGTCGTGGGATGTGAGCACGATGAGCACTTTCATGGAGCCTCCTGAAGGATGCGCGGGGTGAGCAGTTGTGACTGCCAATCGCCGCGCGATGCTCCGTTGTCCGTTCACACGCAAGAAAAAGGGCGCCGCAGCGCCCTTGGTGAACCCGCCGGAATCAGATGCGGAAGCTGCCGACCAGCTGCTTGAGGCGGGTGGCCTGCCGCTCCAGATCGCCACAGGCCTGCAGGGTCGACTGCAGGTTCTCCACGCCCTGCTGATTCAGCGTGTTGATCTCGGTGATGTCCATGTTCAGCGACTCGATCACCGCGGTCTGCTCCTCGGTGGCGGTGGCCACCGACTGGTTCATGCCGTCGATCTCGCCGATGCGCTGGGTCACCTCGCCAAGGCGCTCGCCGGCTCGGTCGGCAATCGACACGCTGGTTTCGCTCTGCCGCTGGCTTTCGGTCATGGTCTGCACCGAGGCGCCGGCGCCGACCTGCAGCTCCTCGATCATCTGCTGGATTTCCTGCGCCGAACTCTGCGTGCGGTGCGCCAGGTTGCGCACCTCATCGGCGACCACGGCGAATCCGCGCCCGGCATCGCCGGCACGCGCGGCCTCGATGGCAGCGTTCAGCGCCAGCAGGTTGGTCTGCTCGGAGATGCCCTTGATCACTTCAAGGATGTGGCCGATGTCGACAGTCTTGGCGTTGAGCGTCTCGATCTGCGCGCAGGAGGCGCTGATCTTGTCGGACAGCTGGCGCATCGCGGCGATGTTCTGCTCGACCACCTGGCGCCCGTCATCGGCCTGATGCCGCGCGTTGCTGGCGTGCTGCGAGGCGTCGGCGGCGTTGCGGGCGATCTCCTGCGCGGCGGCCCCCAGCTCGTTGATTGCCGCGGCGACGCTGTTGGTGCGGCTGGATTGTTCGTCGGAGTTGGACATCGAGGCGTTGGAAGCGTCGAGCACGCGCTGCGCCACTTCATGCACCGCCTGCGTCGCCGAGGACACTTCGCGGATCGAGCCATGGATGCGCTCGACGAAGCGGTTGAAGGCGCCGGCCAGCTCACCGAACTCATCATTGGACTGCGCGTCGAGGCGGCGGGTCAGGTCGCCCTCACCTTCGGCGATGTTGGCCATCGCCCGCCCCATGTCGGTCAGCGGACGCATCAGCACACGGATCAGCAGGCCCAGCAGCAGCAGGATGAAGGCCACCGCCGCGACGGTCGCGATCAGCGCGGTGGTGCGGAAACTGCTGAGGCTGGCGTAGGCCTTGTCGCGATCCAGCGAGATGCCGACGTACCACTTCACCGACGGCAGCCCCTTCACCGGGCTGAAGCCGAGCACGCGCGGCGAGCCATTGAGTTCGGCCTCGACGTAGCGGCTGTCGAGCGACGGCGTGTTCTGCGGGTAAACGTCGCGCAGCGTCTTCATCACCATCTGCTGGTTGGGGTGGACCAGCACCTTGCCATCGCCGCTGACCAGGAAGGCATAGCCCATGCCGTTGAAATCCAGCGCGTTGATGATCTCCACCAGCGCCTTGAGCTCCAGATCGCCACCGACCACGCCAAGGGTCTGCGCGCCGCTCTTGGCCGGGGTGGCGATGGACAGGATCAGCTGCCCGCTGGCGGCATCGACATAGGGTTCGGTCAGCGTCGAGCCGCCGGCAGCCACGGCGTCCTTGTACCAGGGCCGGGTGCGCGGATCGAAGTCGGCCGGCATTTCATCGTAGGGACGCAGCAGGAAGCTGCCGTCCTGGCCACCGAGGTAGGTGAAGGCGAACGTCGAGGTCAGCGCACGCTGCTCGAACAGCCTGGCCACGCGCTCGCTGCTGTTGTCGGCGGCGACCGATTCGGCCGCGCCTTCCACCAGCAGAATGCGGCCGGAAAGCCAGTTCTGGATGTTGTTCGCGGTGATCTTGCCCATCTCATCGAGGTAGCTCTCGAGATTGGCGCGGATGGCGTTGCGCTGCAGGTAGTCGTTGTAGAGGGTGAACAGCGCAAAGGTCGCGATCACCACCAGCGATGCGGCCAGCAGAATCTTGTGGCTGAACTTGAGGCGACTGGGCATTTTGAGGGACGTCCGATTGACTGACTGGGCGCATCCTGCGGAATGTGAAAATCCTTGATCTCAGCCAGTTTCTCGGCCGTCCGTCAGCAAACTTGAACGCAGCGGCGAGGCCCGTGACCGCCCGGTCCGCACGCCAGCACCGCGCCAGCGTGCGAACCGCTCGGCTCAGCGTCCGGCCAGGGCCGGCATCACCCGTGGGCGCAGGCCTTCGCCGAGCAGGCTCAGCAGCGCGATGGCGCCGACGATCCAGTACCAGCGCGCCAGCGGGTCGAAGCCCAGCCAGCCGAGGGCATGCAGAAACACCATGAGGATCATCACCGGGCTGACGTAACGCACCATGAACAGCCACAACGCATGTCCGGCCGGCGACAGGCCCAACTCGTCGCGCATGATCTCCGAGCGCAAGCAGTAGCCGGCCAGCACCACCATGCAGATTCCGCCCAGCGGCATCATCCAGCGCGAGGTGATGTAGTCCAGCCCGTCGAACAGCGTCATGCCGAACAGTTTCCACTCGGCGCCGAGGTTGAACGACAGCATCGCCAGCAGGCTGATCGCGATCAGCACGGCGCCGGAGCTGGCGGCGGCGCGGGCGCGGCTGATGCCGTGCTTCTCGTTGAGATAGGCCACCACCGCCTCGATCATCGAGATCGCCGACGTCAGCGCCGCCACCGAGACCATGGCGAAGAACAGCACCCCGAACGCGGTGCCGAACGGCATCTGCTGGAAGGCCAGCGGCAGGCTCATGAAAATCAGCCCGGGGCCGGCGCTCGGGTCCATGCCGTTGGCGAAGATCACCGGGAAGATCGCCAGGCCCGCCAGCAGCGCCACGCTGGTGTCGGCGATGGCGACGATGACGGTGGTGCGGGCGATGGACTGGCCGTCCGGGATGTAGGAGCCGTAGGTGAGAATCGCCCCGGAGGCCAGGCTGAGGGTGAAGAATGCATGGCCCAGCGCCGCCAGCAGCGCCTCGCCGGTGATCTTCGAGGCATCGAAGCTGAACAGGAAGGCAAAGCCCTCGGCGAAGCTGCCGTTGGTGAACGAATAGCCCACCAGCACGATGAGCATCACCGCCAGCCCCGGCATCATCCAGCGGAACGCCCGCTCGACGCCGGCCTGCACGCCCTTGCCGACGATCCACAACGTCAGCAGCGCCACCAGCAGGCTCCAGCCGCCGAGCGCCCACGGATCGGCGTTGTGCGCCTCGAACACCTGGCCGAGCGCTTCCACGCTGGGCGCGGCGAGCGAGCCGTCGAGCATCTTCCAGGTGTAGGAAAACGCCCAGCCGGCCACCACCACGTAGAAGCACAGGATCAGGAAGCCGGCGAGCATCGCCATGCCGCCGACCAGCTTCCACGCCGGGTTGCCGTCGTTCTCGCGCACCACGCGGCCGATGGCGTCGATCGGGCTGCCGCGCCCGCGCCGGCCGAGGGCGATCTCGGTCATCATCACCGGAATGCCGATGGCCAGGATGCACGCCAGGTACATCAGCACGAAGGCGCCGCCACCGTACTCGCCGGTGATGTAGGGGAATTTCCAGATGTTGCCCAGGCCCACGGCGGAGCCGGTTGCAGCGAGGATGAAACCCCAGCGCGACAGCCAGAGGTTCTTCGGTTTTTCACGGGTCATGCGTCACCTGTTTGTTTTTATCGTGACGGAATTCGGACCGCCGCACCGAGGCGCGACGGCATGCAAGGCACCACGGATCATTGGGCGTCGGGCTGCACCTCCGGAGCGGCGCTGCGGAAGGACTCAAGCGCTTCGCAACGCTCGGCCAGCTGACGGATGCGCGGGAACGGTGCGAGATCACAGGCAAAGCGGCGTGCGTTATACACCTGCGGCACCAGGCAGGCCTCCAGATAACCGGGGCGGTCGCCGAGCGAGAAGCGCCCGGCGAACACGTCCAGCCCCTGCTCCACCGCCGCGAGGCCCGTAGCGACCCAGTGGCGATACCAGGCGTCCTTCGCCGCATCGTCCACGCCGAGTTCGCCGCTGAGGTACTGCAGCACGCGCAGGTTGTTCAGC
This sequence comes from Stutzerimonas degradans, assembly GCF_024448505.1. Taxonomy (GTDB): domain Bacteria; phylum Pseudomonadota; class Gammaproteobacteria; order Pseudomonadales; family Pseudomonadaceae; genus Stutzerimonas; species Stutzerimonas degradans. The sequence continues at coordinate 179,642 of NZ_JAMOHV010000003.1, read as the reverse complement.
GGATGGATCTCGCAGGCGATGTGCAGCGCCAGCGCGCGCACCTGCGCCCGTTCCAGCGGATCGCCCGGCAGGATCGCCGGCACCGGAAACACCTCCTCGAGGTATTCCAGAATCGCCAGCGACTGCGCGATGCGCGCGCCGCCGTTGACCTCGTCCACCAGCAGCGGCACCAGCTGCTGCGGATTGAGCGCGCGGTAGTCGGCGGCGCGCTGCTGTCCGCCGTCCTGCACCAGATGCACCGGCACCTGGCGATACGCCAGGCCCTTGAGGTTGAGCGCGATGCGCACACGGTAGGCGGCGCTGGAGCGCCAGTAGGAATAGAGGGTCAGCATGAGGGCTCCGGTTCCGAGGTGCGGTTCGATGAAGAGACGGTGGATGGGCATCCGCCATCTACCCTGCGCCTCACTCGCCGATCACGCCGCGGCGCAGCTGGTCTTCCTCGATGGATTCGAACAGCGCCTTGAAGTTGCCTTCGCCGAAGCCCTGGTTGCCCTTGCGCTGGATGATCTCGAAGAAGATCGGGCCGATCACCGTGTTGGTGAAGATCTGCAGCAGGATGCCGTCATCGCCCGGTGCACCATCGATCAGGATATTCAGCTCACGCAGCTGGTCGAGCGGCTCGCCGTGGCCGGCGACGCGGGTGTCGACCTTCTCGTAGTAGGTGTTCGGGGTGGTCATGAAATCCACGCCGTTGGCACGCAGCTGGCGCACGGTGGCGTAGATGTCGTCGGTGGAGAGCGCGATGTGCTGGATGCCCTCGCCGTGGTACTCGCGGATGAATTCCTCGATCTGCGACTTGTCGTCGGCCGACTCGTTGATCGGGATGCGGATCTTGCCGCAGGGCGCGGTCATGGCGCGGGAGAACAGCCCGGTGAGCTTACCCTCGATGTCGAAGTAGCGAATCTCGCGGAAGTTGGCGATGCGCTCGTAGAAGCCGGACCAGACATCCATCTGCCCGCGCTTTACGTTGTGGGTCAGGTGGTCGATGCACATCAGGCCGACGGCGTTGTCGTTCGGCGTGCGCCCTTCGATGTACTCGAAATCGACGTCGTAGATGCTCTTGTCACCGTAGCGGTCGACCAGATACAGCAGCGAACCGCCGATGCCCTCGACACAGGGGATGTTCAGCTCGCCGAAGTTGGCGTGGCTGCCGACCAGCTTGGCGCCCTGGGATTCGACGTAGGCGGCGGCCTGCGCGGCGTTCTTCACCCGGAAGGCCATGGCGCAGGCGCTCGGGCCGTGCTTCTCGCCGAACTCGCGCACGTGCCCGGTCGGGCTGCCGTTGAGCACGATGTTGATGTCGTGCTGCTGGAACAGCCAGACCTCCTTGGAGCGGTGCTTGGCGGTTTCGGTGAAGCCCATCTGGGTGAACAGCGTGCGCAGTTGCTCGATACCTTCGGCATTCGGCGCGGTGAATTCGACGAACTCGAAGCCGTCGGTACCGATGGGATTGTGTTGCTCGATCTTGTTAACGGCGTTCATTGCGCCTCCTGTTTCTTGTTATCGATTCGCTGAAGTCCGCAGACTCCTGCACGCATGGCTGAGGTCATGACAAACCAGCGCAGGCGGCGAAACAAGCGGGCTGCGGCCGCCTGGGCGAGCCGCATGCCGGCAGCGCTGTCAGCTTTTCCTTACACCGCGCCAACCGCGCTCCGGCGCGGCTACCCGGCTTGCCAGGCGTAACGAAAAGCTGACAACCGCCTGCGACAGGCTGCCGCACGGTGGAAAAGCACTGCGGGCGTTCGGATGCGCCACCGCGCGGCCTGGTCCACGCGTTCAGAGCACGCCGATCAGGTTGAGGAACACCAGCGTGATCGCCACCGGCGTGCCGTAACGCAGCAGGTTCCACCAGGCGTTGAACCAGCCCGGCTGGGCGATGCCGATAGCCTCGCGCACCGCTTCCTTCTGCAGTACCCAGCCGGTGAACAGCACCGTGCCCAAGCCACCCAGCGGCATCAGCCAGTTGGCGGTGAGGTAGTCCATGCTGTCGAAGAAGGTGTGACCGAATAGCTGATAATCGGCCCAGTGGTTGAACGAGAACACGCTGGCCAGGCTCATCAGCCACAGCACCGCGCCGGTCAGCAGCACCGCGCGAGTCCGGCTGACGCCGAAGCGCTCGTTGAGCCAGGCGATGCCCGGCTCGCTGAGCGAGATCGTCGAGGTCACCGCCGCCAGTACCAGCATCACGAAGAACAGCCCGCCGAATACCTGGCCCAGCGGCATCTGGCCGAAGGCGATCGGCAGCGTGACGAAGATCAGCCCCGGCCCCGCCCCCGGCTCCAGGCCGTTGGCGAACACCAGCGGGAAGATCGCCAACCCGGCGAGCAGTGCCACCGTGGTGTCGGCCAGCGCGACCAGCAGCGAGGTCTTGGCGATCGACACGCCCTTGGGCAGGTACGAGCCGTAGGCCATCATCGCGCCGCAACCGAGGCTGAGGGTGAAGAACGCATGGCCGAGGGCGAGCAGGAAGCCCTCGGCGCTCAGCTTGGAGAAGTCCGGTACGAAGAGAAACGCGGCGCCGCGGGCGAAGTCGCCGGCGATTGCCGCATAGCCGACCATGCCCAGCAGCAGCAGGAACAGCCCCGGCATCATGAAACGCAATGCCCGCTCCAGGCCGTCGCGCACGCCCAGACCGACGATCAGCATGGTCACCGCCAACACCGCCGAGCCGTACAGCACCAGCCGCAGCGGATCGGCCAGCAGCGCATCGAACTGCGCCGTGCTGGCCGCGGCATCGGCGCCGCTGAACGCGCCGCCGAGCGTCGCCGGCACATAGGCCAGCGCCCAGCCGGCGATCACCACATAGAAACTCAGGATCAGAAAACCGGTGAATGCGCCGAGCCAGCCGACCTTGCGCCAGTGCGCACTGGCGCCGGCCAGGGCGGCCAGCCGTGCCACCGAGCCTGCCGGGTTCTGCCGGCCGGCGCGGCCGATCATCACCTCGGCCATCAACAGCGGGATGCCGATGGTGAGGATGCAGGCTAGGTACACCAGCACGAAGGCGCCGCCGCCGTTCTCGCCGGTGATGTAGGGGAATTTCCAGATATTGCCCAGGCCCACCGCCGAGCCGGTGGCGGCGAGGAAGAACACCCAGCGCGAGGACCAGAGGCCGCGGGCGGCGCTGGATTGCGGACGAGCGAGCGCGCCGGCGAGGCTGCCGGCGGCGAGGCTGCTTTTATCGGTCATTGCGGATTCCTGCTTGTTGTTTTTGTCAGGTCGGAACGAACGGAGCGCGCGGCCGGTGCGTATGGCACCGGCGCGGCTCGAGAGATGCCGGCCGAACGGCCGGCGCGGGTCACGATGCCTGGCGCTGAAGCGCCTCGGGCTGCGCGTCGCCACCGGCCTGCAGGCGTTCCAGCGCCAGGCGGTCGGCGATCACCGAGGTCGGCTCGCCGCTGGCGGCGGCACGGGTGAAGATCTGCTGCAGGGTGTCGCCGATGGCGCGCACGTGGGCATCGCTCTGCGCGGCGCTGCCGCCGATGCGCTGGTAGTAGACGTCGATGATGCCGCCAGCGTTGATCGCGTAGTCAGGCGCGTACAGCTGCTCGCGCCGCTGCAGTTCGGCGCCGATTTCCGGCGTGGCCAGCTGGTTGTTGGCGGCCCCGGCGATCACTGGGGCGCGCAGCACCTCCAGGGTCTGCTCGTTGAGGATGCCGCCCATGGCGCAGGGCGCGAACACGTCGACGTCCAGGCCGTAGATGTCCTGCGGGCGCACCACGTTGGCGCCCAGTTCCTCCATGGCCTGCTGCACGTTGGCGTCGAAGATGTCCGCCACCCACAGCTCGGCGCCGGCCGCCTTGAGGTGTCGGCCGAGGCCCAGGCCGACATGGCCGACGCCCTGGATCGCCACCTTCAGCCCGGTCAGGTCGTCGCGACCGAGGCGATGACGCACCGCGGCCTTGAGGCCGACGAACACGCCGAGCGCCGTGGACGGCGACGGGTCGCCGCTGGCGATGCTGCCATCGAGCAGGGTGCGCGGCGTCGCGCCCATCACGTGGCGGGTGCGCTGGGCAAAGGCCTGCATCTCGGCATCGCCGGTGCCGGAGTCGGCGGCGGTGATGTAGCGGCCGCCGAGGCTCTCGATGAAATCACCCATGGCGTGCAGCAGCGCCTGGCTCTTGCCAGTGTGCGGGTCGCCGATGATCACCGCCTTGCCGCCGCCGAGCTTGAGCCCGGCCAGCGAGGATTTCAGCGTCATCCCGCGCGACAGGCGCAGCACGTCGCGCAGGGCGTCGTCGTCGTTGGCGTAGGGGAACATCCGGCAACCGCCCAGCGCTGGGCCCAAGCGGGTGTTGTGAATGGCGATGATGGCTTTCAGACCCGATGCCTGGTCATGGCAGAAGACCACCTGTTCATGGCGGTCGAAGTCGGGGTGAGCGAAGACGGACATGGCGTTACCTCGTGGTTGTTGTCAGGTTGCGGCCCCGCCGGCGCGGGGCTCTGGGCAAAACATTCCGGGCGGATGCTGCGCCGCTCACGCCGCCGGCTGGAACAGCCGCACGCTCTGCACTTCGTCGCCTTTGGCCAATTGCTCGCGCAGCAGTTTTTCCTGCTGGTGGACCTTGGCCAGGGCACGCTCCTTCACCGGGCCGTAGCCGCGGATCTGTTCCGGCAGCGCGGCGATGGCCACGGCGGTGCGGTAGTTGGTCGGCTTGAGCTGGGCCAGCAGGTCGGCCACGGTCTTCTCGTAGTCGACGATCAGCTGGCGCTCGACGCGGCGATCATGGCCATAGCCGAACGGATCGAGCGGCGTGCCACGCAGGAAGCGCAGCTTGGCCAGCACACCGAACACATCGAGCATCCACGGGCCGAACTCGCGTTTGCGCGGCTCGCCGGTCACGGGGTCACGCTTGGCCAGCCAGGCCGGGGCGAGATGGAACTGCAGCTTGTAGTCGCCCTCGAACTGCGCCGCCAGTTGCTGGCGGAACTCCGGCTCGCTGTAGAGGCGCGCCACTTCGTACTCGTCCTTGTAGGCCAGCAGCTTGAAGTAGTAACGCGCGACTGCCTTGGACAGCGCCAGATCATCCGCGGTGTCGGCGTCGCGTACGCGCTCCACCAGTTGGCGATAGCGCCGCGCCAGGCCGGCGTTCTGGTACTGGGTGAGGAAGTCCACGCGCCAGTCGACGATCTCTTCCAGCGTCTTGCACACCGGTTCGGCCAGCTCGGCCGGGCGCGCCAGCTGCTCCACCGCGTCGCGCTCGAGCACCGCACGGCGACCCCAGCGGAACGCCTGCAGGTTGAGCTTGGCCGACACACCGTTGAGCTCGATGGCCTTCTCGATGGCCTCGGCGGAGATCGGCAGCAGACCCTGCTGATAGGCGAAGCCGAGCAGGAACAGGTTGGTGGCGATGCTGTCGCCCAACAGCCGCGTGGCCAGGCGGGTGGCGTCGATGAAGTGGGTCTTGTCGGCGCCGACCGCATCGCTGATCGCCTGGCGCATGGCTGCGCCGGGCACCTGGGCATCCGGGTTGCGGGTGAACTCGGCGGTGGCCGCTTCGTGGCTGTTCACCACGGCGTTGCTGTTCAGCTCGTTGAGACGGGTCAGCGACTCGTCGCCGGCCGCCACCACCAGATCGCAGCCGAGCAGCAGGTCGGCCTCGCCGGCGGCGATGCGCACGGCGTAGATGTCGCTCTGTTTGGCCGCAATGCGCACGTGGGTGGTCACCGGGCCGAACTTCTGCGCCAGGCCGGCTTGGTCGAGCACCGTGCAGCCCTTGCCTTCCAGGTGCGCAGCCATGCCCAGCAGCGCGCCGAGGGTGGTCACGCCGCTGCCGCCTACGCCAGGAATCAGCACGTTCCACGGGCGCTGCAGCGGGGGATGCTGCGGCTCGGGCAACTCGGAGGCTTCAAGGCCATGAGCGACCGCTTCGGGCTTGCGCAGCCCGCCGCCGTGCACGGTGACGAAGCTCGGGCAGAAGCCTTCGACGCAGGAGTAGTCCTTGTTGCAGGCGTTCTGGTCGATCTCGCGCTTGCGTCCCAGCTCGGTCTCCAGCGGCAGCACCGACAGGCAGTTGGATTTCTCGCCGCAGTCGCCGCAGCCCTCGCACACGGCGGGGTTGATGAACACGCGCTTGGCCGGGTCTTCCAGCTTGCCGCGCTTGCGCCGACGGCGCTTCTCGGTGGCGCAGGTCTGGTCGTAGATGATCACCGAGACGCCCTTGAACTCGCGCAGCTCGCGCTGCACGGCGTCCAGTTCGCGGCGGTGATGGAAGGTGGTGATCGGCGCGAAGCCGGCGCGGCTCGGGTACTTGTCCGGCTCGTCGCTGACCAGGGCGATGCGTTTGACGCCTTCGTCGGCGATCTGCCGGCTGAGCTGGTCAACGCGTAGTTCGCCGTCGATCGGCTGTCCGCCGGTCATCGCCACGGCGTCGTTGTAGAGCACCTTGTAGGTGACGTTGACCCCCGCCGCCACGGCCGCGCGGATCGCCAGGCTACCGGAGTGGAAGTAGGTGCCGTCGCCGAGGTTCTGGAACATGTGCGGGGTGTCGGTGAACGGCGCCTGGCCGATCCAGTTGACGCCCTCGCCGCCCATCTGGGTGAAGGTTTCGGTGCGCCGGTCCATCCACTGCACCATGTAGTGACAGCCGATACCGGCCGAGGCGCGGCTGCCCTCCGGCACCTTGGTCGAGGTGTTGTGCGGGCAGCCAGAGCAGTAGTGCGGGGTGCGCACGGTGGTGTAGCTGCGCGCGGCCAGGGCCTTTTCCTTGGCATCGAGGAAGGCCAGGCGGGTCTGGATGCTGTCGCTGGTGTAGATCGGCGCGAGGCGCTTGGCGATGACGCGGGCGATCATCGCCGGAGTCAGTTCGGAGAGGTTCGGCAGCAGCGAATTGCCCTGTTCGTCGAATTCGCCGACCACCCGCGGGCGCTTGTCCACCGGCCAGTTGTAGAGCTGCCCGGTGAGCTGGTCCTCGATGATGCTGCGCTTCTCCTCGACCACCAGGATCTCGTCCAGCCCCTGGGCGAACTCGTGCACCGAGACCGGCTCCAGCGGCCAGCTCATGCCGACCTTGAGCACGCGCAAGCCGACCGAGGCGCACAGCGCTTCGTCCAGGCCGAGGTCGTCCAGCGCCTGGCGCACGTCGAGATAGGACTTGCCGGTCGTGATGATGCCGAGGCGCGGGTTGGGCGAATCGAGCATCACCCGGTTGAGGTTGTTGGCGCGGGCGAAGGCGCGCGCGGCGTAGATCTTGTAAAGGTTGAGGCGTTTTTCCTGCGCCAGCGGCGGGTCCGGCCAGCGGATGTGCACGCCGTCTTCGGGCAGCTGGAAGTCTTCCGGGATGCGCGTCTGCACGCGCAGCGGGTCGACTTCCACCACGGCGGAGGAGTCGACGTTCTCGGCGATGGTCTTCAGGGCCACCCAGCAGCCGGAGTAGCGCGACAGCTCCCAGCCGATGATGCCGTAGTCGAGGATTTCCTGGACGTTCGCCGGGTTGAGCACCGGGATCGAGGCGGCGATGAAGGCGTGCTCGCTCTGGTGCGGCAGCGTCGAGGATTTGCAACCGTGGTCGTCACCGGCGAGCAGCAGCACGCCGCCATGCGGCGAAACACCGGCCGCGTTGGCGTGCTTGAACACATCGCCGGCGCGGTCGACACCCGGGCCCTTGCCGTACCACATGGCGAACACGCCGTCGTACTTGGCGCCGGGGAACAGGTTGGTCTGCTGGCTGCCCCACACGGCGGTGGCGGCCAACTCTTCGTTGACGCCCGGCTGGAAGTGGATGGCGTGTTGCTTGAGATAGTCGCGGGCATCCCACAGGCTCTTGTCCAGCCCGCCGAGTGGCGAGCCGCGGTAGCCGGAGATGAAGCCGCCGGTGTTCAGGCCACGGGCCTGGTCGCGCTGATGCTGCAACATCGGCAGGCGGGTCAGCGCCTGGGTGCCGGTGAGGTACAGATGACCGGTTGCGAGCCGGTACTTGTCATCCAGACGGATCTCGGCCAGTGACATGGGGCGCTCCTGTTTGTTGTTATCGGAGTCAGGGTGGTCACGATGTTGCCACCCGCCTTTTGCTCGGACAGGGGATCGCCCTGCCTGCACGTGCGTACAGTCTGGCCGCGACGAACAGAGATTTTCTTTCTACTTTTGCGTTGGAACGGCCGTGCCGTGCATGATCATTTCGCGAACAACAATAAAACAGGAACAACCATGCAGCCCTCTCCACTCAGCCCCATCGACCGCAAGATTCTCCTGCTGCTGCAGCACAACGCCGATCTGTCCGCTGCGGAAATCGCCGAAAAGGTCGAGCTGTCGCAATCGCCCTGCTGGCGCCGGATCAACCGCATGCAGGAGGAAGGGCTGATCGAGCGCAAGGTCGCCCTGCTCAACCCGAAGAAGCTCGGGCTGAACATGACGGTGTTCGTCAACATCAAGCTCTCGGCGCACGGGCGCAGCAACCTGGACGAGTTCGAGCAGGCGGTGGTCGGTTATCCCGAGGTGCTGGAGTGCTACACCATGGCCGGCGAATCGGACTACCTGCTCAAGGTGGTGGCCCGGGACATCGACAGCTACGAGCGCTTCCTGCGCGACCAGCTGCTGCAGCGCCCGCATGTGCAGGAGGCGCACTCGCACATCGCCATGAGCGAGGTGAAGCGCACCACGGAGCTGCCGCTGGATTGAGTCGGTGCGCTCAGCCGCGCACCACGAACGAGGGGAACAGCCGGTCCAGGCGCTCCCAGAGACGCTGCAGGTCATACGGCGCCGTGCTGTCGGCCAGGCTGGCGTCGAGCATGCGCGCGGTGCGCACGCACTGCACCACGAAGCGCTCGACACCGCGGGCGCGCAGGCGCTGGGCCATGTCCCAGAGCAGCCCGGCATCGAATAGGTTCCAGTGCACGGTGGTCCGGCACTCGTGCTCGACGCCACTTTCCAGCAGATGGTCGAGGCTCTTCCAGTTGGCCTTGCCGCTGCCCTCGACGCCGGTGATCAGCGTGCTCTGCTCGGGCAGCGCCTTGATGTCGAAGCCGACCCAGTCCACCAGCGGCAGCACCTGACGGAACAGCTTCGGCTTGATCCCGGCACTGTGCAGGCCGACCTTGTAACCCAGCGCCCGCACCTGCGCGATGGCGTCCGGCAGCGCGGTCTGCAGCGTCGGTTCGCCACCGCTGAACACCACCGCCTCGAGCAGGCCGATGCGCTGCTCGAGGAAATCGAGAATCTCTGCCCAGGACTTTTCCTCGCTGCCGCAGGCGGGGATCAGCTGCGGGTTGTGGCAGTAACGGCAGCGCCAGCCGCAACCCTGGCAGAACAGCACGCAGGCCAGGTGATCGGGGAAATCCAGAGTGGTCAGGGGCACGAGGCCCCCGACCCGCAGCGCTGCGGTCACCGCGCCGCCGCTTCGGTGAAATGCAGGCGCTCGCGGTGTTCGGACTGCTTGCCCGGGTTGAACGCCGCAACCGGGCGGTGGTAGCCCATCACGCGGGTCCAGACTTCACAACGCTGGCGCTGTTCCTGGGGCAGTTGGCTGGCTTGGCTCATGGTGCTTCTCCTTACTTGCTGGGGTGTGAGTATGCAGCGCCGCACCGCGCGGAGCTGCGGGGCATGGGGTCGCAGCTCAGGCGGGCAACGCCGCTTCGGCGCGCTGCTTGTGCAGCAGGGCCTCGTCGCACTTGGGGCAGAACTCGTGTTCGCCGGCCAGGTAGCCGTGCACCGGGCAGATCGAGAACGTCGGCGTCACCGTCAGGTATGGCAGGCGGAAACGCGACAGCGCGTTGCGCACCAGCTTCTTGCAGGCCTCGGTGGAGGAAATCTGCTCGGCCATGTACAGGTGCAGCACGGTGCCGCCGGTGTACTTGGTCTGCAGCTCGTCCTGCAGCGCCAGCGCCTCGAAGGGATCGTCGGTGAAGCCCACCGGCAGCTGCGAGGAGTTGGTGTAGTACGGCGCCTCGGCCGAGCCGGCCTGAAGGATGTCCGGGAAACGCTTGCGGTCTTCCTTGGCGAAGCGGTAGGTGGTGCCCTCGGCAGGTGTCGCTTCGAGGTTGTAGAGGTGGCCGGTGTCTTCCTGGAACTGCACCAGCCGCGCGCGGACATGGTCGAGCAGCTCCACCGCCAGCGCGCGGCCGGCCGGCGTGTGCATGCCCTCGCTGTCATCGGTGAAGTTGCGCACCATCTCGTGCAGGCCGTTCACGCCGATGGTGGAGAAGTGATTGCGCAACGTGCCGAGGTAGCGCTTGGTGTACGGGTAGAGCCCGGCATCCATGTGGTGCTGGATCACCTTGCGCTTGACCTCCAGGCTCTGCCGCGCCATTTCCAGCAGGGCATCCAGATGCTCGAGCAACGCCGCCTTGTCACCGGCATGCAGATAGCCCAGGCGCGCGCAGTTGATGGTCACCACGCCGAGCGAGCCGGTCTGCTCGGCCGAACCGAACAGACCGCCGCCGCGCTTGAGCAGCTCACGCACGTCCAGCTGCAGGCGGCAGCACATCGAGCGCACCTGGTTGGGCTGCATATCGGAATTGAGGAAGTTCTGGAAGTACGGCAGGCCGTAGCGTGCGGTCATCTCGAACAGGCGCTCGGCGTTCTCGCTGTCCCACGGGAAATCGTGGGTGATGTTGTAGGTCGGGATCGGGAAGGTGAACACCCGGCCGAGGCCATCACCGGCCTGCATCACCTCGATATAGGCCCGATTGATCAGCTCCATCTCGGCCTGCAGCTCGCCGTAGGCGAAGGGCATTTCCTCGCCGCCGATATAGGGAATCTGCTCACGCAGGTCCTCGGGGCAGACCCAGTCGAAGGTCAGGTTGGTGAACGGCGTCTGCGTGCCCCAGCGCGACGGCACGTTGAGGTTGTAGATGAACTCCTGAATCGCCTGGCGCACCTCGTCATAACCGAGATTGTCCTTGCGCACGAAGGGCGCGAGGTAGGTATCGAAGCTGCTGAACGCCTGGGCACCGGCCCACTCGTTCTGCAGCGTGCCGAGGAAGTTGACCATCTGTCCCAGCGCACTGGACAGGTGCTTCGGCGGCCCCGCCTCGACACGCCCGGGAATGCCGTTGAAGCCCTCGTTGAGCAGCGTGCGCAGCGACCAGCCGGCGCAGTAGCCGGCGAGCATGTCCAGGTCATGGATGTGCAGATCGCCGTCGCGGTGGGCGCGGCCGATTTCCGGGCTGTAGACCTCGTCCAGCCAGTAGTTGGCGGTCACCTTGCCGGACACGTTGAGGATCAGCCCGCCCAGCGAATAGCCCTGGTTGGCGTTGGCACGCACGCGCCAGTCCTCGCGCGAGAGGTACTCGTTCATCGACGAGGCGACATCGACGATGGCCTTGCGGTCGCGGCGCAGGCGCCCGTGGCGCTCGCGGTAGACGATGTAGGCGCGCGCGGTGTCGAAGTAACCCGCGCGCATCAGCGCATGTTCGACGCGATCCTGCACCTGTTCGACATCGACCTCGTCCAGCCCGGCAAGCTGCCGCTGCACGGTGTCGGCCAGGGTCAGCGCCGCCGCATCGCCGAATTCGCCAGTGGCCTCACCCGCCGCAGCGATGGCGCGGCTGATCTTGTCCAGTTCGAATGCGACCCGCCGTCCATCGCGCTTGCGCAACATCCTTGACACCGCGCCCTCAACCCGCTCGTCCATTTCGCCTCCGAATACTATATGTAGATATTCAATACGCACTTAAACACAAGATGATGGAAATCTACGGACTAAACGGTTATGGCGAATTGACCATCATCAAGTCGGGCAAAACATCGACGGGAGGTGGTGGGCGACCTGCGACGACGCCCCAACTTGTCCGCGGTCAAGGAAAATCCGGGCAGCCACCTTCTAGGATGCAGCCTCGAACCATCCCGGCCCGGTGCCGGGGGAGGAGCCATGCTTACAGAACCGTCGCTCATCGCCGGGCTGCGCCGTCATCACCTGTTCAGTCGCCTGCCGGAAGCCGCCATGCAGGAAATCTGCGCCACGGCCAACCTCAAGCGCCTGCCCGCAGGTGCTTCGCTATTCCATCAGGGCGACAAGGCCGACCGCTTCTATTTCCTGTTCAGCGGGCAGATCAAGCTGCACCGGGTGATCTGCGACGGTCAGGAGAAACTGGTCGAGGTGATGCGTCCGGGCGAGTCGTTTGCCGAGGCGCTGCTGTTTCGCGGCACCCCGCTGTATCCGGTCAGCGCCACGGCGCTCAAGACCAGCCTGGTCGCCAGCCTGAACGGCCCCCAGTACCGCCGCATGCTTGAGGAGCACCCGGCGATCTGCCTGGAAATCCTCGCCACGCTTAGCGTGCGCCTGCACCAGCGCATGGGCGAGATCGACACCCTCACGCTGGCCAACGCCAGCCGCCGCGTGGCGCGCTTTCTCGCCCAGGCGCAGAGCGACGACAGCGGCGTGATCACACTCGACGTGCCCAAGCGGCTGATCGCCTCCAAGCTGGGCATCCAGCCGGAAACCTTTTCGCGCATCCTGCATCGGCTGGTCGAGTCCGGAACCATCGCCGTGCAACGCCGCCGTATCGAGATTCTCGACAGCCGCGCGCTGACCGCCTACGACGAGTAGGCCTGCGGCGGATCGCCTCAGGCATCTTGATCATCATCAAGGCCGCGCCCGGGGTCGGGCGCGATACTGCCTTTCGGTTTCACGCAGCGGGAGGAGCTCATGACCAAGTCCAGCATTCAACCTTTGGTGTATTCCTGCTCGGGCTGCTCCAACGTGGCACAGATGGCCAATACCCTCGCCGTACGTCTCGATCGCGCCGGGCTGGCGGAAATGTCCTGCATTGCCGGCGTCGGCGGTCGCGTCGAGGCGCTGGTGCGCAAGGCGCATTCCGGCCGGCCGATCCTTGCCATCGACGGCTGCCCGCTGCACTGCGCACGCGCGTGCCTGGCCCAGCATGGCGTCACGCCCGACGTGCACATCACCCTCAGCAGCTACGGCCTGCGCAAGCGCTATCGCGAGGACTGCAGCGCGGAAGAAGCCGACGCGTTGTTCGAGGACATGAAGGACATCATCGCCAGCGACCGCATGCAGCCGCGCCGCCTGCGGGTCTGCTGAAGCGCGACGCTCCGCCTGCGCGCAAGCGTAGCGACGCTGCGAAGTACGCATAAAAAAGGCGGGGCATGCCCCGCCTTGTCGCCCCCCTCAGAGCAACTGACCTGTTACGCCGGCTGCGCCTTGCCCGCGCGCGCCACTTCCTCGCCGGCGCCTTGCAGCATCTTCCACAACCAAGACGGCAGCGTATCGGGATCGAGGCTGTCGATCAGGTTCTTGATCGCCAGGCCCAGTTCGGTATCTCCTTCGATGATCAGCCGACGACGGAAGAACAGCGTGTCCGGGTCTTCCTGACGGCTGGCCAGCAGGAGAAATTCGCGCCAGTTGCCGCGGATGCTCACCTCCACCGGCGCCTGCGCGGCGATGCGCAGCTTTTCCCGCTCGCAGGTCAGGCACCAGGCCAGTTCGAGGTCGATGACCTCGAGCTTCATCCAGTGACCTTCCAGCACCTCGAAGGCGCCGTCGGCCAGCGCCTCGGCGAAGATCTGATTGAGACTGCGCTCCAGCGCCAGGCGCTGCAGCAGGAATGGCGTCTTGGCCGCCAGCGGCAGCAGACGCCCGCCGAGGTTCACCAGATGGGCACGCGGGTTCAGCATAAACCGGCCTCCTCGGCACGCAGCATGCCCGGCTGGCCATGCCAATAACCATTGCAACCGTCCACCGCCAGCGGCGGCAATGCACCCTTGCGCACGGCGTCGAACGCGGCGATCACCTCTTCCATGCCCGCGGCACGCGGACTCAGACGCAGCAGGTCGGCACCGCTGTCGACCAGTCCTTCGTAGTCGGCCAGCAGGTTGCTGACCGAGGCGGACATGGTCTGGATGCCGTTGATGGTGAACAGCGCCTCTCCTTCCTGACTGAGCAGCGGGATGCCCTCGGGATAGTTCTGGCAGCAGAACTGGCAATCATCCTTCGGTCGGTTCTCGGCGCGGGCGGTGAAGCAGCGCGCCGAATAGGCCAGCGGCAGGTGGCCGTAGGCGAAGATCTCGATCTCCGGCAGCGTGACGCCCAGTCCCTGCAGCTGCGCGCGGGCGCTCTTGATCAGCGCGCCGGAGGCTTCCACCGGCGGCACCCAGCGCTGCATGCCACTGTTGACCAGCTCGGCCAGCGCATGGCCGTTGTACAGGTTCAGCGCCGGACCGCCGACGAACGGCAGCTTGCGCTCGGCCAGCAGCTGCACCGCGCCCATGTCGTTGGCCTCGACCAGCAGCTGGCCGTTGTCGCACAGGCGCCGCAGGCTGGAGAGTTCGGAGGCCGCCTCGACCAGCGTCAGGCCGGACAGCACCAGTTGCGCCGAGGTGACCTCGGCCAGATCGCGCGCCAGCCCCAGCCAGTCGTCGAGCATCATCGCGCGGCGCTTGGAGCAGACCGTCTCGCCCATGTAGATCACGTCCAGCGGCTGGCTGGCCATGTTGGCGTAGAAGTCCAGGGTCTGCTGACGGTCCCAGTAGAACAGGATAGGGCCCAGGGAAAGTTTCATGGTGGCGTCCTCGTTCATTGCCAGGCCCGGTGGTAGGCACCCAGGGTGGTTTGCGAGCCCTCGGACAGCCCGTCGAGCGCCTCGCGCCAGGCCGGCTGCACGCTGTAGCGCTGCGGGGCCTTGAGGTAGCTGTCCAGCGCGGCGCGCCAGACGCGGGTGACCTGCTCGACATAGGCCGGGCTGCGCTGGCGGCCTTCGATCTTCATCGCGGTGACGCCGATGGCGGCCAGTTCGGGAATCAGGTCGAGGGTGTTCAGACTGGTCGGCTCTTCGAGCGCGTGGAAACGCTGGCCATTGACCATGAAGCGGCCCTTGCACAGCGTCGGATAGCCGGCCGATTCGCCCTCGGCGTAGCGATCAATGAGCACGTTGTTCAGGCGCGAGGTCAGCCCTTCGGGCTCCTCGCTCCAGCGCACAGCCTTGGCCGGCGAGCAGACGCCGCAAAGGTTCGGCGACTCGCCGGTGAGATAGGACGACAGGTGGCAGCGGCCCTCGGCCATGATGCACAGGCTGCCGAAGGCGAATACCTCGATCGGCACCGGGCTGCTGGCGGCGACCTGCTTGACCTGCTTGAGCGAGAGCACGCGCGGCAGCACCGCACGGCTGATGCCGTAGCGTTCCTGGTAGAACCCCAGCGATGCGGCGTTGGTCGCCGAGCCCTGTACCGAGAGGTGCAGCTTGAGCTGGGGGTGACGTTTGCTGGCGTAGCCGAGCACGCCGGGGTCGGCGGCAATCAACGCATCGACCCCGAGGTCGGCGGCCTGATCCACCGAGCGCTGCCAGCGCTCCCAGCCTTCGGGTTGCGCATAGGTGTTGACGGCCACGTACAGCTGGCGGCCCTTCTCGCGGATCAGCTGCAGACCCTTGTCGAGCTGCTTCTCGTCGAGGTTGAGTCCGGCGAAGTGACGGGCGTTGGTGTCGTCGCGAAAACCGACATAGATGGCATCGGCGCCCTGCTGGACGGCGGCCTTGAGCGCGGGCAGGCTTCCTGCCGGGCAGACCAGGTGCATGGCAACTCCTAGACGTTCGGATAATGCGCGCTGCACCCCGAGGTACAGCGATCGTTCGGGCTGAACGGAGCAAAAACAGCCGGCAGTCTAGGCAGCTGACCGGGGGCCAGCATTGATGGGCGTCAAGATCGACCCGGGGGCCGCCGGCGCCACGAGCGCCGCGCGCGGCTTGGCGAAAACCCGGCGGACAGCGGCTCAGACGCCCTCGTCGCCCTCGAATTCCTCGGTGGCGCGGGCGACCATCTGCCGCCAGGCGCCGGACTCTTCGCCCAGCAGACGCATGGCCTTGAGCGTGGCAACAAAGGCTTCGCGATAGTGCAGCGGTTCGTTTTCGCGGGCGGCCAGCTCGGCATGAGCCAGCGCCTGGCTCAGCAAGCCGTCGAATTCTTCCTGGTTCAGCGCCATGACGGGTCTCCTCGGCGGGTGCGCAATGAGGGTAGACCATGCCGTCGCCCCAGCGTCTCCGCCCGGCCGACGACCGTCGCGCTACTTGAGCTTGAGCCGGCGCGCCAGCTTGTGCAGGTTGCTCGGATCGACATCCAGCAGCCGAGCGGCCTGCGCCCAGTTTTCGCCGCTGGCCTCGAGCGCCCGGACGATCGCCAGGCGCTGGCTGGCATCCACCGTCTCGCGCAGCGGCAGGATTCGCTCTCCCACCTGCAGCGGCTCGACCACCACCGCGGCAGGGCCCTCGGGACGACTGTCCAGCGCCAGCATGTCCGCCTCCAGGGTGAGAATCTCGCTGCGCGAGCCGCCGCGACTGAGCAGACGCAGCGCGGCGCGGCTGATTACGTGCTCCAACTCACGCACATTACCCGGCCAGTCGTAACCGAGCAGCGCGCGCTCGGCGGTCGGCGACAGGCGCACACTGCGCAGCCCCAGGCGAGCGCGATTGAGTTCGAGGAAGTGCCCGGCAAGGATCAGCACGTCGTTGCCGCGCTCGCGCAGTGGTGGGATCGGTGCCGGGTAGACCGACAGGCGATGGTAGAGATCGGCGCGGAAATGCCCGTCGCGTACGCTGTCGCGCAGGTTGCGGTTGGTCGCGGCGATGATGCGCACGTCCACCCGCCGCGGCTGATCCGCCCCCAGGCGCTGGATCTCGCCGTTCTGCAGCGCACGCAGCAGCTTGGCCTGTACCGTCAGTGGCAGCTCGCCGACCTCGTCGAGCAGCAGCGTGCCACCATTGGCCGCGTCGAACCGCCCCGGGCGGTCGGTGGTGGCGCCGGAGAACGCACCTTTGACGTGGCCGAACAGCTCGCTCTCGGCCAGCGACTCGGGCAGCGCCGCGCAGTTGACGTGCACCAGCGGCTTGTTGCGCCGCCGCGAGTGGCGGTGCAACCAGCGAGCGAACAGCTCCTTGCCGACACCGGTTTCGCCGAGCAGCAGCACCGGCAGCTCGGAATCGGCGACTACCTGCAGCTCGCGCAGCAGATCGCGGATCACCGCGCTGTGGCCGAGGATTTCGCCGTCATCCTGAATCAGCCGCGCCTCCAGCGTATCCGTGCGTGCCAGACGCAGGCCGCGATTCTCGTGCTCCAGACGGGTGATGCGCACCGCCGCCTCGATCACCAGCGCATAGCGCTGCAGGTCGCGGCGCGCGTCATCGTCGAAGGTGCCGGCATGCAGCGCATCGAGCGTCAGCGCGCCCCACAGCTTGCCTTCGACGTAGAGGCTGACGCCCATGCAGTCGTGCACCGGCAGCGGTTCGCCGACGCGCTCGTCGAGCAGGCCGTCGTAGGGATCGGGCAGTCGGCTGTCCGGCTCGAACCAGGTCGGCTCGCGCTGCGAGAGGATGGCCGCCAGCCGCGGATGCTGGGCGACGATGAAGCGCCGGCCGAGCGCCTCCTGCACCAGCCCGACCGCTGCCATCGGCCGCAGGCTGTCGTCGTCCAGGCGCAGCAACACCACGGCGCCGCAGCGAAACCGCTGATGCAGCGTGTGCACCAGCCGTTGCAGACGCACCGCGTTGGGCAGTTCGGTGACCAGGTCGGCGAGAAGCGCTTCTTCCATCATGGTTTTTCGGACCCTCAAGGTTTTTATAACCCTAACGGCGAATGGTCGATTTAACCAGCCCGAATTGCCAAACCCCGAGAATTCGCCGGTTCCGACCTGGCACAGCGCTTGCGACCGTGCAGACAACTTTCCACCAACCGGATATTCGATCATGACTGTTGCGTTGACCGATCAAACCCTTGGCAATCTGGCCTGTTCCATCCCCGGCGCCACCCGCGTGTTCCATCAGTACCGCCTGGACTTCTGCTGCGGCGGCAACGTCCCGCTGCATGAAGCCGCCACCAGCCGCGGCCTCGACGCCGCGCAGATCGCAGCCGAACTGACGGCGCTCGGCGCCTCGGCCGATGGCGAGCCGGACTGGCGCAGCGCCCCGACCAACGAGCTGATCGAACACATTCTCGAGCGTTTCCACGAACGCCACCGCGAGCAGCTGCCAGAACTGATCCGCCTGGCCAGCCGCGTCGAACACGTGCACGGTGCCAAGCCGGACTGCCCGAACGGGCTGGCCGAGATGCTGTGGACGCTACAGCAGGAGCTGGAAAGCCACATGCTCAAGGAAGAACAGATCCTCTTCCCGATGCTGCAGCGCGGCATCAAGACCCCGCAGACCGACGGCCCGATCTCGGTGATGCGCTACGAGCACGACCAGCATGGCGACGCACTGGCGCGACTGTCCGCGCTGACCAACGACATCACCCCGCCGGTCAACGCCTGCAACACCTGGCGTGCGCTGTACCGCGGGCTGGAAGAGCTGCGCGGCGATCTGATGCAGCACATCCACCTGGAAAACAACATTCTCTTTCGTGGCGCCGAAGCCCGCTGAAGAAAGAGTCATGCCGTGGCGGACGGCGTGTCCGCCACTCCTGCAGTAACGGAGGCCCGCATGAACAAAGTCATCCACCCCCTTGCCTGGGGCCTTGCCCTGGCCTCGATCCTGGCGACCGCGAGCAGCCTGGCGCTGGATCTGGTCGCCAGCACCGCCCAGCCCGTCATCCAGAACCCGCAGGCGGCCGCCAAACTGCAGCCGTTGCGCACCGAGTAGACCTCGCCGCGCACCTCGGAGAGCGCTCGAACCGACGCGCCGGTCAATGCTATCGTCGCATAACCGCCGTGCGCCGTCGGTCCAGGCCGAGCCGCTGAGCGGTCGAGCTCGCGCTCCTCACATCAAGAACTCAGGAATGCCTTGCATGGTGCTTCATCGCGTACATCACCAGATTCTTCGCAGCCACCACCTGTTCGAGCCGTTGAACGACGAACAGATGGACGAGCTGATGAATGCCAGCCAGCTGCTCAATCTCGACAAGGGCGACAACCTGTTCCTGCAGGGCGAGCCGGCGCATTCGTTCTACTTCGTGATTTCCGGCGCCATCAAGATCTACCGCCTGACGCCTGATGGTCAGGAGAAGGTCTTCGAGGTCATCGGCAACCGGCAGACCTTCGCCGAAGCCATGATGCTGATGGACACACCCAACTACGTCGCCTCGGCGCAGGCGGTGTGCCCGTCGCAGGTCTACCGCTTCTCCAACACGGCCTACATGCGCCTGCTGGAAGCCAACCAGCGCCTGGCCTTCGCCCTGCTCGGCAAACTCAGCGTGCGCCTGCACCAACGGATCAACGAGATCGAAACGCTGTCGCTGAAGAACGCCACCCACCGGGTGGTGCGTTATCTGCTGACCCAGCTGGCGCGGGTCAAAGACGGCAGCACCAGCTTCGAGCTACCGATGGCCAAGCAGCTGGTGGCCGGGCACCTGTCGATCCAGCCGGAAACCTTCTCGCGGATCATCCGCCGCCTGATCGACGAGGAAATCATCGCTCAGGAAGGCCGGCTGATCAGCATCCTCGATCGCCAGCGGCTGGAGCAGTTCGAATGAGCCGACGCGGGCCCATCGCCCTGCCGCATCCGTAGCTACAGGAGCATCGACCATGCCCAAATGCCTCTACTGCCAGGAGGAAAACCCACCGTACCAGGCCGACTGCCTGAACTGCGGCATGCCGCTGCCGGCACGGGCCGACGGCGCCGGCGAGCGGCGTCAGCGGCGCTTCCTGTGGTTCTGCATCGCACTGACTATCTTCTGCGCGGTGATGATCGTCTGGTTGCCGCGCGGCAGCATCTTCGGCTGAAGCCACCCGGCTCGCACGCCGCTTTCTGCAGCACCAACGAAAACGCCCCGACTGAGCGGGGCGTTGCTTCGTAGCATCCGACTTAGATGTAGAAGGCCTTCAGCGGCGGGAAGCCGTTGAACTCCACCGCGCTGTAGCTGGTGGTGTAGGCACCGGTGGACAGCCAGTAGAGGCGGTCGCCGATGGCCAGGTTCAGCGGCAGGCCGTACTTGTAGTTCTCGTACATGATGTCGGCGCTGTCGCAGGTCGGACCGGCGATCACCACTTCCTCCACCTCGCCCTTCTTCTCGGTGTAGATGGGGAACTTGATCGACTCGTCCATCGTCTCGATCAGGCCGCTGAACTTGCCCACATCGACGTACACCCAGCGCTCGACGGCGGTACGCGACTTGCGCGCTACCAGCACCACTTCGCTGACCAGGATGCCGGCGTTGGCGATCAGCGAACGGCCCGGCTCAAGGATGATTTCCGGCAGGTCGTCGCCGAAATCTTCCTTGAGGAAGCGGATGATTTCCTCGGCGTAGGTTTCCAGGCTGTTGGTGCGGGTGATGTAGTTGGCCGGGAAGCCGCCACCCATGTTGATCATCTTCAGCTCGATGCCGTCTTCTTCCTTCAGGCGCTCGAAGATCACCTTGACCTTGGCGATGGCGGCATCCCACACGGAGATGTCGCGCTGCTGCGAGCCGACATGGAACGACAGACCGTACGGCACCAGACCCAGCTGGCGGGCAAGGATCAGGAGGTCCATCGCCATGTCGGTCTGGCAGCCGAACTTGCGCGACAGCGGCCAGTCGGCAGTGGTCGAGCCTTCGGTGAGGATGCGGACGTACACCTTGGAGCCCGGCGCGGCCTTGGCGATGTTGCGCAGATCAGCCTCGGAATCGGTAGCGAACATGCGCACGCCCTTCTCGAAGAAGTAGCGGATGTCCTTGGCCTTCTTGATGGTGTTGCCGTAACTGATGCGCTCCGGGCCGACGCCGCGCGCCATCACCTTGTCCAGCTCGTAGATGGAGGCGATGTCGAAGTTCGAACCCTTGTCACGCAGCAGATCGATGATTTCCACCGCCGGATTGGCCTTGACCGCGTAGTAGACCTTGGCGAATTCGAACCCGGCGCGCAGGTCGTCATAGGCCTTGGCGATGGTGTCGGTGTCGATGACGACGAAGGGGGTTTCTTGCTGGTCGGCGAAGGCCTTCATCTTCTGGAAGGTCGCGCGGGGGAAATAGTCTTCGATCTTGACGGTCATGCCTGAACTCCAAAACGGGAAACGAAAGTCGGATTAGGGATGAAAAACAGAACGCCTGATCAGTTTCCCCACTTTGGTTCGCCTACTTCCCAAGGCATGTCGCCGAGTATCGCGGGCGCGATCTCTCGTCGTCAGTACTTGAGCCGGATGGATCGTTGCCAGCATGGACGTTCGGGCGCGAACTTTAGGACCAAGGGGGACATAGATCAATCAAAAAAACACCCTCGCCACGCATCCATTTCAGGCTTGTTCTCGATTCAAAACAAAGCGTCCCAGAAACTGCACAAACAGCGATTTTCCGGCGTCCGGCGAACCGCAGTCCGAGGCATTTGCCGCTATAATCGCCGCCTTTTCTGACAGACCGACTACTCGTCGACGGGTTCCTTTATTCCGATGACCACTCAGGCCGCCGAAGTCGCGAAGCGCCGTACCTTCGCCATCATTTCCCACCCCGATGCGGGCAAGACCACCATCACCGAGAAGCTGCTGTTGATGGGCAAGGCCATCGAGGTCGCCGGCACGGTGAAGTCGCGCAAGTCCGACCGCCACGCCACCTCCGACTGGATGGAGATGGAGAAGCAGCGCGGCATCTCCATCACCACCTCGGTGATGCAGTTCCCCTACCGCGAGCACATGATCAACCTGCTCGACACCCCCGGTCACGAGGACTTCTCCGAAGATACCTACCGCACTCTGACCGCCGTGGACAGCGCGCTGATGGTCCTCGACGGCGGCAAGGGCGTCGAGCCGCGCACCATCGCGCTGATGGAAGTCTGCCGCCTGCGCGACACGCCGATCGTCAGCTTCATCAACAAGCTCGACCGCGACATTCGCGACCCCATCGAGCTGCTCGACGAGATCGAGGCGGTACTGAAGATCAAGGCCGCGCCGATCACCTGGCCGATCGGCTGCTACCGCGACTTCAAGGGCGTCTATCACCTGCGCGAAGACAAGATCATCGTCTACGTGCCCGGCCATGGCCACGAGCGCACCGAGAAGCGGGTGATCGACAAGCTGGATTCGGACGAAGCGCGCACCCACCTGGGCGACATGTACCAGCGTTTCGTCGAGGAACTCGAACTGGTCCAGGGCGCCTGCCACGAGTTCGACGAGCAGGCCTTCCTCGAGGGCGAGATGACGCCGGTGTTCTTCGGCACCGCGCTCGGCAACTTCGGCGTCGACCAAGTGCTCGACGCCATCGTCGACTGGGCGCCGATGCCGCTGTCGCGCGCTGCCCACGAGCGGGTGATCGAACCGGTCGAAGAGAAGTTCTCCGGCTTCGTGTTCAAGATCCAGGCGAACATGGACCCCAAGCACCGCGACCGCATCGCCTTCATGCGCATCTGCTCCGGCAAGTACGAGAAGGGTATGAAGATGCGCCACGTGCGGATCAAGAAGGATCTGAAGATCGCCGACGCGCTGACCTTCTTCTCCAGCGAGCGTGAAATGCTGGAAGAGGCCTATGCCGGCGACATCATCGGCCTGCACAATCACGGCACCATCCAGATCGGCGACACCTTCAGCGAAGGCGAGGTGCTGGGCTTCACCGGCATCCCGCACTTCGCCCCGGAGCTGTTCCGCCGCGTGCGCCTGAAGGACCCGCTGAAGTCCAAGCAGCTACGCCAGGGCCTGCAGGAGCTGGCCGAAGAAGGCGCCACCCAGGTGTTCTTCCCCGAGCGCAACAACGACATCATCCTCGGCGCGGTCGGCGTGCTGCAGTTCGACGTGGTCGCCAGTCGTCTGAAGGAGGAATACAAGGTCGAGTGCGCCTACGAGGCGATCAACGTCTGGTCGGCGCGCTGGATCGAGTGCAGCGACGAGAAGAAGCTCAAGGAATTCCAGGACAAGGCCTACGAGAACCTCGCCATCGACGGCGGCGGCCACCTCACCTACCTGGCGCCGACCCGGGTCAACCTCAGCCTGATGGAAGAGCGCTGGCCGGATGTGAAATTCCGCGCCACCCGCGAGCATCACTGAGACCCGCCCCGCAGGCGATGCGTGAACGATCGACTATGCTCCGGCGCTCAACTTCCGGAGCAAACCTCGTGCAACGCCTGCTGATTCTTCTCGCCCTGCTTGCCCCTGCCGCCCAGGCGGGGGTACTGATCAACAGTCCCTATTGGGTGATCGCCCTGGACTGCCCGAACAACCCACGCTGCTATGCCTCCAGCAATGCTGGCTATACGGGCTCGCTGAACGGCGCCCGGCGCTTCGACGATCCGGCGCAGGCGGGGAAGTTCATGAACAGCCTGACCTCGAGCCTACGCGGCAAGTCCCCCCGCATCGAACAGCACGGCGAGCAGCGGTGCGTCGAACCCAGCAGTGATCGTCCGATCAACGGGCGGCCCTGCTGACTGGGCTCAGCGCAGCGGAGTTCAGCTAGCCGCGCACTGCAGACAGAACTCCGCCGCTGGCTTCGCCCGCAGACGCGCCTCGTCGATCGGCTCGCCGCAGCGTTGGCATTCGCCGTAGCGGCCCTGCGCCAGTCGCTGGCGCGCCAGGCCGACCAGACGCAACTCTTCTTCGGCCTCGATCAGCAGGCTGCGCAGAACATCATCGTTTTGCCGCTCCTGTGCCTGCTCGGCGAAATCCGGGTCGTGAGCCTTCGCCAGATCACGACGCAGCGCGGCTGCGCGCTGCAGGTATTCGCTGGACAGGCGCTCGAGTTCTTCATGCGGTTCGAATCGGGACATGGCTCGCCTCCTGGATAATGATTTGAGTGTGGCCCGTTCCAGGAATCGCGCACTGATGGCCGTCAATCCCGCTGCACCCGCCAGCCCCTTGCGAGCCGGCGAGGAGTGGCGGAAGCTAGCCGCCTTCCCGTAGCTCGTGACCTTCATGAACATCCAAGCCATCACCCAGCGCCTGCACGCGATCCGTGATCGCAACGACTGGCAGCGTTTTCACAGTCCGAAGAACCTGGCCATGGCGGCCAGCGTGGAAATGGCCGAACTGGTGGAAATCTTCCAGTGGCTCAGCGAGGACGAATCGCGGCAGCTACCTGCCGAGCGGCTCGAACACGCAGGCCAGGAAGTCGGCGACATTCTCATGTACCTGCTGTTGATGTGCAGCGAGCTGGGCATCGACATGGAGCAGGCGCTGCTGAGCAAGCTGGCCGACAACGAGAGGCGCTTTGCCCGATGAGCGATCGCCACTTCGACGAACTCGCGGCGCGCTTCGCCGAGAAGATCTACGGCGGCGCCAAGGGCGCGATCCGCCTCGCCGTGCTGCAGGCCGATCTTGCCGAGGTGCTGGCGCGGCGCCCGCTGCGCGTGCTCGACATCGGCGCCGGGCTCGGCCACATGAGCCTCTGGCTGGCGCAGCAGGGGCATGACGTCACGCTCGCCGAGCCCGCGGCGCCGATGCTCGAGGGCGCGCGCGAGCGCTTCGCCGAAGCCGGCCAGCAGGCCACGTTCATTCAGGCGCCCTGGCAGGACGTCGAGGCACGCGTCGACGGTCGCTTCGATCTGGTGATCTGCCACGCGGTACTGGAGTGGCTCGCCGAGCCAAAGGCGATCCTGCCGGTGCTGCATCGCCTGACCGCCGCCGATGGCTGGCTGTCGCTGGCCTTCTACAACCGCGACGCGCTGATCTACCGCAACCTGCTCAAGGGACATTTCAAGAAGCTGCGCGCGCAATCGTTCGCCGGCGAACGGCAGAGCCTTACCCCGCAGCAGCCGCTCGATCCACGCGAGCTGGCGACGCAACTCGCCCCGTTGTGGCAGGTCGAACACAGCAGCGGCGTGCGCGTGTTCCACGACTACATGCCGCCCGAATTCCAGGCGCGTACCGAGCCGGCCGAGCTGCTGGAAATGGAGCTGGTCTACCGGCGCCACCCGACCTTTGCCGGTCTCGGGCGCTACCTGCACTGGCTGTGCCGGCCGCACTGACGGCGAGGAGATATTCATGGCACGCTCGTTCGCACGCCTCACCCTCTGCCTGCTGACGTTGGGCCTGAGCGCCTGCCAGCACGACAACCCCTACACCAGCGCAGCCGCACCGATCCCGGATGCACCGCCGACCAGCGTCGCCACGCCCGACCGCAGCGCCTATCCGGCAGCACCGGTGGAGTTTTCCAGCTATCGCACCTGGAGCTGGCGCAATCCGCCGGCCGGCACCGGCTCGCTGACGCCCGAAGAATTGCAGGAGATCGTCGCCAGCGCGCTCGATCAGCGCGGCCTGCGCCCGCCAGCGCCAGGCGGTGCGGCCGACCTGCAGATCACCGCCCATGTGCGCAGCGAGACCCGCCTGCGGCAGGTCTACGACGACTACGGCAGCTATTACGGGCGCGGCCGTTACGGCAGCTATTACGGGCGCGGCCGTTACGGCAGCGACTACGGCATGTGGGGGCACGCACCGCTGGTGCGGACCTACGAGGAAACCGTACTGGTGGTTCACCTCGAGCTGTTCGACCCGCGCCGCGCCGCCGTGGTCTGGAGCAACCAGGCGCAGGCACGCCAGGGCGGCGACCGCAGCCAGTTACGTGACGCTCTGCGCGACGCCGTCGACCGCGCCCTGGCGGACTATCCGCCGCGCTGAGCAAATGGCCGGCACCGCGGCATGCGTTCGCACGCCAACCGGCGCGCGCGGGCATACACTCAGATATATGCCGCATCGGAGACCGCTCATGTACCGCCATCTGCTGCTGATTCCACTGCTGGTCCTGCTTGTCGCCTGCCAGAGCGCGCCGTTGCAGCGCGACTTCGATCCCGACCGCGACTTCAGCCGCTATCGCAATTGGGGCTGGAAGGAACCGGCGCTGCAATACCGCCCGGATGACCCGCGCATTCGCAGCGATCTCACCGAACAACGCGTGCGCAACGCCCTCGCCGAGCAACTCGAGCAGCGCGGGCTGCGCCCGAGCACCGCCAGCGCGCCGGCGCAGGTGCTGGTGCAGGCCTGGCTGATCGTCGAACAACGCACGCAGACTTACACCAGCATGTCCGGTGGCGCCTGGGGCGGGCCCTGGTCCGGTTTCTGGGGCGCGCCGATGTATGCCGACACGCGCACCGTGGACTATCAGGTCGGCACGCTGCAGATCGACTTCTACGACGCCGCCGACGGCAAGCTGGTCTGGCGCGGCAGTACCGAGCGAATCCTGCCGAGGAACGCCGGAACGCCCGCCGAGCGCGAACGCATGCTGCGCGAAACCGTGGCCCAGCTGCTGGCGCACTATCCGCCGCGCTGAGCTGTGCCTCGCCGACGGTGCCCGGCCCTGGCCAGCCCGCGCCGGACTGCCCATACTGTCGCGCCTGTTCATCCGCGGAGATTCGCTGCATGTCTGCTGTAGCCTGGTGGCTGCTCGCCCTGCCCTTTATTGCCGGAGCCTTCATGCCGTTGCAGGCCGGGATCAACGGCCAGCTGGCGCGTCAGCTGAGCAGCGTGATGGGTGCGGCGCTGCTTTCCTTCGCCGTGGGTACGCTGGCGTTGCTGTGCGTGGTCGCGGCGCAGCGCGACCTGCCGGCGCTGCAGACGCTCAAGGGCTTGAGCTGGTGGCACTGGAGCGGCGGCCTGCTGGGCGCGTTCTTCATCGCCACTGCCGCCTTCGCCGCACCGCGTACCGGCGCGCTGCTGTTCATGGCGCTGGTGCTGGCCGGCCAGCTGTGCATGGCGCTGCTGCTGGATCACTTCGGCTGGGCGGGCTTTCGCCCGGCACCGCTCAGCCTCGGCAAGGTCGCCGGCCTGCTGCTGATCGTCGCTGGTGTCTGGCTGATCCGCCGCAGCTGACGCCGATCAGTCGCGGTCGAAGGCGTAGAACAGATTCGGCTCGCTGACCAGATAGAGATTGCCACGCGCGTCGAAGGTCATACCCTCGGCCTGCGGCACGCTGCGCTCCAGTCCGGCAAAACCGCTCCACAGCGAGCGGAAGCTGACCATCCGCCCCTTGCCATCCAGTTCGAGCATCATCTTCGCTTCGTCGCTGAGCAGCACCAGATGCCCGGTGCGCTCGTCGAAATGCACCGACGCCAGGTCGCTGGCCATGTCCTTGTCCTCGATCCACGCCTCGCGGTCGATGACCTTCAGCGCCATCGTGCCGCCCAGGCTGCGCTTGAGGCCTTGGATTTCGTAGAGCTTGCGCGGCGAGTGTTCCTTGACGACGAACAGCCGATCGCCGGCGCGATCGTAGCCGACACCTTCGAAGCCGCTGTTGTCCGGTGCGTGCAGGCCGAGGCTGATCGCCTGGTAGTCGGCCCGCCGCAACGGCCCGTCCGCGGTCGGCAGTGGCACGATGACCAGCGTCTGGCTGCGTTCCTCGGCTATCACCAGCAGGTCATCACCGAGGTAGGTCACGCCCTCGACATCGCTGAATCCCTCGAGCCGGTAGCGCGCCAGCAGGCGGCCGTCGGTATCCAGGGCAAGCAGTTCCTCCGGATTGTTGACGACCGCCCACAACTGGTCGCGCTGCCCGTCGTAGGTGAGGCCGGACAGATTGTTCGCCACGCCCGCCACCGGCGCCGCCTCGGTGCGCACGCGGTATTCCGGCAGCCAGAGGCTGCGTTCGCTCAACCGGCTTTCGTGCAAGGCGGTACTCAGCGAAAAGAACAGACGCTCATCGAGGTGAAAGGTGGTGCTGACATAACCGCAGAGCAGAAGCAGTCCGGCGATCCACATCTGCGGACGCACGCCGCCGGTCAGGCGCAGGCGTCTGGAACTTGCAGGCATTGGCTGGCTCTCGTTCGTTCTGGCCTGCCCGCACCTTGCGGCAAAGCCGTTGCAATTGGATGACGCTGACAACACGCCCCGATCACCGACACGCGAATAGCCAAGCCAGCGTCCGACTGCCATCGGCGCTCGAGGTTCCATGGCGCACCGTTTAAGCTGACGGAACTCGCCGGCCGTCTCCGCGGCCAAAGCGAGGTCGGCGGCGGCTATGGCACGCCGCCATTTCAACGGGGTGGGAGAACAGCATGCGGGTGGAAGGCGTTTTCGAATGGCTGGGCCAGGTTCTCGGAACGGTGATTCGCTACATCGTCGAAGCACTCAGCGGCTTCTTCGGATTCTTCGTCACCGCGGGACACGATTTTCTCGAAGGGCTGTCGCGCACGCTGGGCATGGACCGCTCGCTGCTCAGCCTGGCGGCGCTGGTGATCGGGCTGCTGTTGCTGGTGGCAGCGGTACGTGCGTTCTTTCGGCGAGCATTCATCAGCGGTCTGGTCTGGCTGTTCCTCGGCCTGTGGCTGTTGAGCTGGCTGATCCGCTGAGTCGCCGGCCGTGACCGGCTCCGCCCTCCGCAGCTGCGTTCGACGTCCGGGACACGTATAGTTTCGGGCTGTTCTGGAGTTCTCACGTGATGTCCCGGCTGTTCGCTGCCTGGCGCCATGCTCCGACTCATCGCCGAGTCTGGAGCCTGTCCGCGCCGATGATCCTGTCCAACCTCTCCGTGCCGCTGGTCACGCTGGTGGACAGCGCAGTGGTCGGCCATCTGCCGCACGCGCATCAGCTGGCTGCGGTCGCGGTTGGCGGCAGCCTGTACACCCTGCTGGTCTGGCTGATGGGCTTTCTGCGCATGGGCACCACCGGGTTCGCCGCCCAGGCCAGCGGCCGCCGCGACGGCAGTGCGCTGCGCCAGGTTTTGCTGCAGGGGCTATTGCTGGCGCTGGGCTTCGGGCTGCTGCTCGGGTTGCTGGCGGTGCCGCTCAAAGGCCTGGCGTTGCAGCTGATGCAGCCTTCGGCGGAACTCGATGCACTGACCCGCGATTACTTCCATACCCGCCTGTTCGGCTTGCCGGCCGCGCTGGCCAGCTATGCCCTGATCGGCTGGCTGCTCGGCGCGCAGAACGCACGCGGGCCGCTGGCGATCCTGCTCACCACCAACCTGCTCAACGTCGTACTGGACCTGTGGTTCGTGCTCGGTCTGGAGTGGGGAGTGCTCGGCGCCGCACGCGCCTCGGTGATCGCCGAATGGAGCGGCGCGCTGCTCGGCTTGGCGCTGGCGGCACGCGCTCTACACCGCCATCCGGGCCAGATCGATTACGCGCAGTTGCGCCGCTGGACCAGCTGGCGACCGCTGATGGCGGTCAACCGTGACATTTTCCTGCGCTCGCTGGCACTGCAGCTGGTGTTCTTCATGGTGACGGTGCAGGGCACCCGCTTGGGCGATGCCACCGTCGCAGCCAATGCGCTGCTGCTCAACGGCATGCTGCTCACCGCCCATGCGCTGGACGGCCTGGCCCATGCGGTGGAGGCGCTCTGCGGCCATGCCATCGGCGCGCGCGACCGTCTGGCGCTGCGCCGGGTGCTGGTGGTCGCCGGCGGCTGGTCGCTGCTGGCCAGCCTCGCCTTCGCGGTGTTCTTCCTGCTCGGCGGTGAGTTGTTCATCCGTCTGCAGACCGATATGCCCGAGGTGCGCCAGCTGGCCTGGAGCTATCTGCCCTATCTCGCCGCGCTGCCGCTGATCGCCGTCTGGAGCTACCTGCTCGATGGCCTGTTCATCGGCGCCACCCGCGCCCGCGAGATGCGCGACAGCATGCTGCTCGCCGTCGCGCTCAGCCTGCCGCTGGGCTGGCTGTTGCAGGACATGGGCAATCACGGATTGTGGCTGGCGTTCCTCTGCTTCATGCTGCTGCGCGGAGTCTGCCTCGGCGGCCTGGCGTGGCGCCTGCAGGCACGCCAGGCGTGGCTCGCGCCGATCCACGGCACACCTTCGGGACATCCAGCCAAAGGACACTGACATGGCCTACGCCATCGCCGCCTACCTGCATTTCCTGGCGGTCTTCCTGCTGTTTGCGCTGCTGCTGCTGGAACACCAGCTGCTGCGGCGGCCGCTGAGTTTCGCCCGCGCCCGCAGCCTGTTTCGCACCGATCTGCTGTTCGGCATCGTCGCCGGGGCGGCGCTGGTCAGCGGCGTCGCGCGCGCCGGCTGGTATGGCAAAGGCGCCGACTATTACCTGCAGAACAGCCTGTTCCACGCCAAGGTCGGTCTGTTCGTGGCCGTTGCCGTGCTGTCGATCTATCCGACCGTAACCTTCCTTGGCTGGCGCAGCGCGCTGCGCAACCGCCAGGTGCCGGCGATCAGCGCCCCCACGGCACGCTGGCTGACCTGGGTGATCCGTCTGGAGCTGCTGCTGTTGCTGGTCATTCCGCTGCTGGCCGCGCTGATGGCGCGCGGCTTCGGCGTGCTGACCGACTGAGCCGGCTCAGGGCGTGAGGTAGGACGAGCGGGTCAGGCCCAGGCGCAGCGCATCGATGAACTGGGTGCGTTCCTTGGCGCTGAGCTTGGCGCTGGCGACCTTGTCGCGGTAATAGGTCATCAGCTCCTCCGGCGACAGGTGCACGTAGCGCAGCATGTCCTCGATGGTGTCGTGGGTCTCGATGCCGGCGTGGTAGTAGCTGCCGTCCTCGCGCTGGTAGACGTTCACTGAGTCGGTGTCGCCGAACAGGTTGTGCATGTCGCCGAGGATCTCCTGATAGGCGCCGACCAGGAACACGCCGAGGAAATACTCCTCGCCCGGCGCGACCTCGTGCACCGGCATGCTGCTCTCGATGCTCTGCTCGTCGACGTAGTGCTTGATCTTGCCGTCCGAGTCGCAGGTCAGGTCCTGCAGCACGGCGCGGCGCACCGGCTCCTCGCTCAGCCGCTGCAGCGGCACGATCGGCAGGATCTGGTCGATGGCCCAGGTATCCGGCAGGCTCTGGAACACCGAGAAGTTGCAGATGTACTTGTCGGCGAGCTTGTCGTTGAGTTCGTCGAGTACCGCACGATGCGAGCGCTGGCGTGCCTTGAGCTGGTTGTACAGACGGCGGCAGATGGCGAAGTAGCTCTGCTCGGCCAGCGCTTTCTGCGCCAGGGTCAGCTTGCCGGACGCATACTGCGCGCCGGACTCGCTCATGTAGTGGGTGGCGCGCCAGTAGGTTTCGGTGACCATTTCCGGGTCGGTCGGACCGAGCAGATCGACCAGCGACTGGACGATTTCCGGCAGCTCGTCGTAGTTGTCGATCTGCGGCACCTCGTCATTGTGCCGCTCGATGTCGGTTACCTGCATCACCAGCACCGCGTGGTGCGCGGTCATTGCCCGGCCGCTCTCGGAGAAGATATGCGGGTGCGGCAGCTCCTGGCGGTCGCAGAATTCCTTGAGCATGCCGACCACGGTGCCGGCGTACTCGTCCATGTCGTAATTGATCGAGCTGGCGTTACGTGAATGGGTGCCGTCGTAATCGACGCCCAGTCCGCCGCCGACGTCGATGTAGTCCACCGGCAGGCCCAGCGCGCGCAGTTCGGCGTAATAGCGGATGGCCTCGCGAAAGCCCTGGCGGTAGTCGGCCAGATTGGCAATCTGCGAACCCATGTGAAAGTGCAGCAGACGGATGCCCTGATCCATACCCGCGACGCGGAAGCGCTCGATCACCGAGAGCAGTTGCGCGGCGGAAAGGCCGAATTTGGAGCGCTCGCCGCCGGTATCGGCCCACTTGGACGAGGCCAGCGAGGACAGCCGCACGCGCAGCCCGATCTGCGGCATCAGCTTGAGTTCGTTGGCCTCCTCGATCACCAGGCCGACCTCGGACTCCTTCTCGATGACGATGAACACGTTGTGGCCGAGCTTCTGTCCCATCAGCGCCAGGCGGATGAACTCACGGTCCTTGTAGCCATTGCAAACGATGGTGCCGCCCTTCGGCGCCAGCGCCAGCACGGCCATCAGCTCCGGCTTGGAGCCTGCTTCCAGACCAATGGAAACGTTCTGCGTAGCGATGATGTTTTCCACCACCGCTTCCTGCTGATTGACCTTGATCGGGTATAGCGCGGTGTATCTGCCGGCGTACTCCATCCGCTCGATGTTGGCGTCGAAGGCGCCAGTCAGACGCCGCACGCGGTCCTGCAGGATGTCCGGGAAGCGCACCAGCAGCGGCAGCGACAGCCCCGCCTCGCGCAGCTGGTGGATCAGCCGATTGAACTCGATCGGCGCGCCGTCGCGCTGCGGTCGTACTTCGACGCCGCCTTCGTCGTTGATCGCGAAGTAGCCGGCGCCCCAATGGCGAATCCCATAGATGCTGCGGCTGTCCGCGGCGGTCCACTGGCTGCCGTCATCTTTACGTGTGCGTCGTACGGGCATCGGAGTCTCCCTGAAATGGTTGCGTGCCGCGCGGCTCGTGCTGGCCGGCGCAAGGGCTAATCGGCTTGGACAGCCTGATACATAAAATCGCGCAAATGTTCGGCCGGGCGCCGATGCTCAGCCACCAGACTTCTTGGCCTGGAAGCCGCGCTTGGTCAGCTCGTCGAGCAGCAGCTGGACGTGGTCGCCCTGGATTTCGATCACGCCATCCTTGAGCGCGCCGCCGGTGCCGCAGCGGCGCTTCAGCGCGCTGGCCAGCTCCTTGAGTTCGGCCTCGGCGAGCGGTACACCGGTAATGGTGGTGACGGTCTTGCCGCCACGCCCCTTGCTCTCGCGCCGTACCCGGGCGATGCCATCACCCTCGGGAATAGCGCTCTGCTTGCAGATGCAGGCATCCAGCGGTTGTGCACAGTCGGGACAATGCCGGCCGGCGTCGGTGGAATAGACCAGCCCGCCCAGACCGGCCAGTGATGTGGTTTTCTTGGCCACGCATACCTCGTCGCAAAAGAAACAGCCCCGGCATGCCGGGGCTGCGATGCGCAGAATCTAGCAGCAAAGCACGCCGGACCGCAGCTCCGGCAACGACCAGCCTACGCGGTTGCCTCCTGGAGACGCGCACCCGGTGCATAGGGTTGCGGATCGATGATCGGCTCACGATCCAGCATCAGATCGGCCAGCAGCTGGCAGGACGCCGGCGCCAGCACCAGACCATTGCGGAAGTGCCCGCAGTTCAGCCACAACCCGTCGACGCCGTCCACCGCACCTATATACGGCACGCCATCCGGCGAACCAGGCCGCAAGCCGGCCCAATGCTTCACCACCGGCGCATCGGCGAGCGCCGGCAGCAACTCGACAGCGGTCTTGCGCAGGCTCTGCAGCGCATCTTCGGTCGGCACCTTGTCGAAACCGACATCCTCCAGTGTGCTACCGACCAGGATGTGGCCATCGCGCCGCGGAATCGCGTAGCGCCGCTTGGCCAGCACCATGCTCGGCAGGAAGTCCTCGGCACATTTGAACAGGATCATCTGGCCCTTCATCGGCTTGACGGGCAGCTCCAGCCCCAGCGTCCGCAGCAGATCGCCACTCCAGGCGCCCGCCGCAACCACCACCCGTTCGGCACGCATCTCGCCTTGCGTCGTGCAGACGCCCACGACCCGCGTGCCCTCGCACACGAAGCCGGTCACCGGGCACTGCTCGATCAGCCGCACGTTCGGCAACTGCTGCAGCGCAGCCCGCAGCGCCTGCAGCAGACGCGGGTTGCGCACGTTGGCAACCCCGGACATGTAAACCGCCCGCTCGAACCCTGGACCCAGCGCCGGCACGGCGGCATGCACTTGCGCCATCGGCACGGACTGCAACGGCCTTCCATGCTGCCGAGCCCAGGCGAGCGCGTCGTCCTCATCCTGCAGATCGAGCCAGTAGAGGCCGGTCTCGTAAACCTCGGGATCGATCTCCGTCTGCGCCAGCAACTGCTCGCCCAGCTGCGGATAGAAATCCTGCGACCAATGCGCCAGCGCTGTCACCGCCGGGCTGTAGCGCCACGGATAAAGCGGCGAGACAATCCCGCCACCAGCCCAGGAGGCTTCGCTGCCGCTCATTCCTGCTTCGACGATTACTACCTGTCCGCCCGCTTCAGCCAGCCGCAGCGCACTCAAGAGGCCGATTACGCCAGCCCCGACCACAACTGTTACCTGTCCCACATTTAATCTCCCAAACGAAGCCGCAAGTCTTGACATTAGGGACTATGAGGCTAAAAAGAAGCCCGCCAGGACGGCAATCGATCATGTGTAAAGGGATTCACGCGATGACGGATAATACTGCCCATGACGGCTTCACTCTTATCGAGCTTTTGGTGGCGCTTGCTGTATTGGCTATTTTGCTGGGCATCGGCGTACCCGTTTTCGGCAAAGCGGTAGCCAGCAGCCGCCAGCTGACATCGGTGAACCAGCTGGTGGCAGATCTAAATTTCGCACGCTCCCACGCGATCACCCGCGGCCGAATGATTACTTTGTGCGCCGGCGAGCAGGCTTGTAATGGCTCGCCTCGCTGGTCGGGGCGCATCTTGATCTTCCTCGACGCAAATCAGAACGGACAATTCGACGCAGGAGATGACCTGGTACAGATATCAGAACTGTCGACGAGCCTGGAGTGGTCTTGGTCGAACTTTCGCAACCAGCCCCATATGAGTTTCGCCCCCGATGGCACTACCCATAGCTTGAACGGTACCTTCACCCTTTGTCGGGATACCAGCGCGTTACGAACCATTGTGATCAATATCACAGGCCGCATGAGACTTGATCTGCCGGACGATGATAGTCGATGTCGTTAAGATGCCACACAGCGGATTAATCCGACCGAACATCCGACAGAAAGTGGAAGGTCGGCGACGAAACCGCATCATTTTCCTTCCCTCCAGGCAGCGAGCGCAGTTATGCATCACAACCGCGGTTTCACCCTGATCGAACTGCTGGTGACCGTAGCCATTCTGGCCATTCTGCTCGGGCTGGCGGTTCCTTCGTTCCGATCTTTGATTGAAAACAACCGAACACAGACGGCCGCAAATAATCTTACTGGCGCGCTGCAATTTGCCCGCTCGGAAGCAATCAAGCGCGGAGTCGCCACACAAATCTGTCGGCGCAACGGAAATGCCTGCGCCAACGCCACGACCTGGGGCGACGGCTGGCTGGTGAAAATTAGCGGCGGTGATGTGCTGCAAGTCTGGGACGCGACCGCTAACGGCACCACCGTCACCGGTCCGGCCGAGACACTCACGTTCAGGCCGAACGGTTTGCTCGCCAATGCGCTGGACGACAACGAAGAGTTCGTCGTATCGATCACCGACTGCTCGAACCAGCCTCAGTACACCATTGCCCTGAGTGCGACGGGACGCGTCTCAAGCTCGAAAGGAAACTGCGAATGACTCTTCCCATACCAGGCACACCAATCCACGTCCGAGGCGCGACTCTCATCGAGGTACTGGTTGCTCTCCTGGTGCTTTCCGTTGGACTCCTAGGCTTGGCGGGTTTGCAGATGACCGCAACCAAGAGCAACCACAGCGCTTATTACCGCTCCCAAGCGACTCTCCTTGCATATGACATCACCGATCGCATGCGAGCCAATCGTGCAGATGCACTAAATGGCGTATACGACCAAGTATTGAAGAACACGGAGTGTGACGTCGAACTCGCACCGAGCGGCTCGCTCGCTCAACGCGACATGGCCGAGTGGCTCAATTCGCTGTCGTGCCTGCTCTCGCCAGACGCCCAGGGTAGCGTTCAACGCAACGGGCGACAGTTCACCGTTTCCATCGAATGGAACGATAACCGGGGCCGGATCGAAGATGCCGATGCCAATGACCGGGAAACCTTCGTCTATCGGACTCAACTATGAACAAGCCGCTACCACTCTCCCAACGGGGCCTATCGCTCATCGAACTGATGGTTGCAATGCTCATCAGTCTGTTGCTGCTTGGCGGCGTGCTTCAGGTATTTCTTTCCAGCAAGGAGCTTTACCAGACCAACACGGCGATTGCACGACTTCAGGAAGCCGGGCGCTTCGCCACCGAGTTCATTAGTTTTGATGTCAGGCAGGCTGGCTTCAAAGGTGAATGTCTGAACGAGCCGACCAAGCATCTAAGCATGAACGGCCTTAGCATGGACGAGCGTAACGCCTACAGCACCACGCCGCCGATTCAGGGTTGGGACAACAGCAAGCCGGTGATCTTTTCCAATAGCGAATCAACGCGAGCAGCCACAGACGCCTTCATTGTCAAGTACGCCAGCGATGGCAAGGAATTCCAGGCACAGGGAACCAACAACATCCAAACACCCAGCCTCGGAGTTTCCCTCGCAAACGGCGATAGCCAAGGAACCGGTGCCTACGCTGGCCAATTGGTCATTCTGGCGAACTCGACGGGTTGCGATACGTTCCAGAACGCCAATAACGCGAGCGCTAGTACATTCCAGAAAGCTGGAGGCAACGTTACACCAGGCAATATCAACCAGGACTGGAGCCAGCAATACACCAATCGCCTAACCTCCTACATCTTGCGCAGCCACACCTATTACATCCGTAACAACACCGGGCGGTTGCCGTCACTCGTGCGCAAATCACTAACTCCCTCTCCCCATCACGAAGAAATGGTCGAGGGGGTGATCGATATGCAGGTCACCTACGGCCTGGACCGGGACGGCGACCGGCAGGCCGATGAGTACGTAAAGGCCGGCACGAACAATCTGTCGGCAACCGGTGAGGGCGACTGGACGAAGGTGGTCTCGGCCCGCATCTCGCTACTCGTACTGAGCGCGGAAACCAATGCGCTGGAAGAGCCCCAGGTATTCGCCTACCCGCCCGCCAGCGGGATCACCAAGGAAGACGAATTCGCCATTTACGACGACGGAACCGTGACCATCAAGAACAACCGCATCGCCCAAGCCTTCACCACTACTGTTGCAATCCGGAATCGACTGCCATGAACTGCCAACACTTTAGCCACGCCGGACAACGTGGCGCAGTGCTCCTCGTTGCGCTGGTTATGCTCCTGTTGCTCACCATTCTTGGAATTGCGGCCATGCGCGATACCAACTTGCAGGAAAAGATGGCGGGCAATATGCGCGATCACAATCTAGCGCTTCAGGCGGCCGAGGCCGGTCTGCGCTTCGCTGAACAGTCACTCAAGAATCAGTACGACAACCTTATCAGCGACACGCTTTATCCGATCAACGATCCGACGCCGGATGCCGTTGAATTCAGCGGATTCACGGGCGATGTTGCCTCTAAACCAAGCTACACGGTTACCCGCCTACCGCACCCGGGCCCGCTGAACATGCAGGACATGGTCAATGCAGAAACGGCAGGGGGGGGATCGCTGGAAGCGGGTGAATCGCTGATTCTGGATTTCGTGCTGGTGCGTATCGAAAGCACTGGCACCGGTATGAGCTCCGATTCGAAGGTCACCCTTCGATCCCTATACTTCGTCGAGGAGTGACATGATGCCGCTCGATAATTGCCACACCGTGGCCAAAGGAACGACCGTCAAGTGGCGAAAAGTAATGTTAGCCGGCTTCGCCTTATTCTGGACCCTCAGCACCGGATACGCCGCCGCTGAAATTTCTCAGACCCCGCTGTTGCTCGGTGGAGGAAATGTACCGGGCAACTTGGCATTGGTACCGTCTGTAGAGTTTCCAACTGTTATCAGTCTGGCCAATCTAGGGGATTACAACAACGCAACGACCTACACGGGATATTTCGATCCCAACAAGTGCTATTCCTTTATCGAGGAACAGTTCGATCACCCCCTGTTCGGCGCGGTGACGGTCGCGAGCGGTGGTGGTTACTTCACACCGGTCGCCTACACCAGCAGCACGGATCGCGACTGCGCGGGGCGCTGGGGCGGAAATTACTTGAATTGGGCGACGACGCAGACCATCGATCCATTCCGCAAGGCGCTGACAGGCGGCTACCGTGTCGTCGACACCACCTCCAAAACCATTCTGGAGAAAGCAACTCGGGCCGGACGAAACAGCTACTTTCCCGACCGTACCCTCTCCAGCGCCAACGCTGGAAAGATGACGCCTTTCGGGAGTGTTTCGGTAACTAGCTCATTGTATCAGGGCACTGACTTTCAGAAAAACAAGGCGGTGCGCTTCAGCTATGTTTCTGGTGGAAAGACAATTACGAAGTTCCACACAGTACGCGTTGAAGTCTGTAAAGAGGGGCTTCTGGAAAGCGACTGCGCGAAGTATGGCGAACATCTTTGGAAACCCGAGGGATTGCTTCAGCAATACGCCAAGGACATCCGTTACAGCGTATTCAGTTATCTCAACGAAGATGGCAACACTCGTAACGGCGGAATATTAAGATCCGCGCAAGGATATGTCGGCCAGACCAAACGCGAACCCGGCACCCCCAATGAACTCGATAACGAACTCAAGGAATGGTCTCCCGAAACGGGGATTCTCTATACTAATCCGCACGATGACAGTATCGGTAACAGCGGCGTAATCAATTACATCAACAAATTCGGCGAGCTGACTAACAGCCACAAATCGAACGACCCGGTCAGCGAGCTATATTATGCCGCGCTTCGCTACTTCCGGAACCTCGGTAACGTTGCGGCCTACTCCAGTATCACGAATGAAGCACAGCGGGACAAATTCCCTGTCATCACGAACTGGGCCGACCCGATCCAGTACTCTTGCCAGAAGAATGTCATTCTCGGCATCGGAGATGTATACACACACGAAGATCGCAACGTTCCCGTCACTGACGATGATCTCAACGTACAACAGTGGACACAGAAGGTATTCGACTTAGAAGGCATATCGAAGAGTGCAGCTGATGTCTTTACTGGTCGCGGCAACTCCGCTCACATCGCAGGTCTGGCTTACTTCGCCAACACCAGCGATCTGCGAGAAGATCGGAGCGGCAAGCAGACTCTTTCCACGCATTGGGTTGACGTTCGGGAAAACCAGACACTAGAAGCCAAGGCGTCCAACCAATACTGGCTTGCTGCTAAATACGGTGGCTTCAAGGCCCCGGACGATTACGAATTCGGCGATCCTCTACAGCAATCCTGGTGGTGGACGAATAACGAAACGCTTTCCACAGGCAACAAGCGCCCAGACAACTTCTATGTAGCCAGCGACGCCACCAAGATGGTCGAAAGCTTGAAGTTGGCGTTTGCCAACATCGCCAAAGATGTGCGCAGCACCACGGCAGCGTTGTCGACGAACTCCACTCGCCTTGATACGGACACGGTGGTCTTTCAATCCATGCTCGACAGCTCAGACTGGAGCGGGAACCTTCTTGCCAAAGCCGTCGACAGTGATGGCACTGTCAGCGCGACACCGAGCTGGCGCGCCGCGCAGAAACTGGATGCGCTGAGCAATGCACAAATGTCCACGCGCAAAATATTCACCTCGGCGCCACCGGTCGCGGATGCCGATACGGAGGCATTGCGCTCGACTACGGGACGAGACTTTACTTGGACCGAGCTAAGTACCGATCAGAAGGAGGCTCTGCGCCAGACCATCGGCGGGACATTGGCTGATGAGCAGCTCGGGCAAGATCGCCTGAACTTCATCCGTGGCAATCGCAGCCAGGAGCGCACGGACGCCTCACCGAACAACCCGTTCCGCCAGAGGGGCAGCCGGTTGGGTGATATCGCCAACTCGGATCCGCAATACATCTATAAGCAGAACTTCGGCTATGCACAGCTTCCGGAAAGCGCCGGCTTCACAGCCGCCACGAAGAGCGCTTACACCACTTTCCGCACGTCTTCAAGCTATCAGAATCGCCCACCGCTTGTGATCGTCGGCGCGAACGATGGCATGCTCCACGGATTTGACGCACGCCTGACGGCCTCAGGCGGCAACGAGCTCTTTGCGTACGTGCCAAACGACCTGATTGATGATTTGTACCATCTGACCGATCCGATCTACTCGCATCGCTATTACGTGGATGGCACTCCACGAATCGGCGACGCTTGGGTCGGTAATGCCTGGAAAACGATGGTGGTAGGCTCTTCCGGAGCCGGTGGTCGCAGCATCTTCGCACTAGACATTACCGATCCGGAGAATATGACCAGCTCCAGTGTCATGTGGGAGTTCAAACATCCAGAGCTCGGTTACACGCTGGGCCGACCGGCATTGGTCCCCTTGGCCAATGGTACGTTCGGAATAATCGTCACCAGTGGTTACGATCGCCCAACAGAAACCAGCACAGGCTACGTATGGATTCTTAGCGCTACCGACGGCAGTGTCATGAAGCGTTTCGACCTGCCGGACGCCGGTGATCTGGGGGCCCCGCTCGCCGTGGATCTGGACAATGACCGCGTCGCTG
Organism: Stutzerimonas degradans; assembly: GCF_024448505.1. GTDB lineage: Bacteria > Pseudomonadota > Gammaproteobacteria > Pseudomonadales > Pseudomonadaceae > Stutzerimonas > Stutzerimonas degradans. The sequence goes on along the minus strand of NZ_JAMOHV010000003.1, from coordinate 139,911 downwards.
ATCGAGTTTACGCAGGCGACACCAAAGGCAACGTGTGGCGTCTCGACTTGACTGGAAATAGCGCAAGTGACTGGGATGCGCCAACAGCGCTTCGAAGTGGTGATAGCATCGCCCCTCTTTTTATCGCCAAAGACGGCGGCGGAGAAAGGCAACCAATTACCGCGCCATTGAATGCCGCCTATACCAAGGACCGAGAAATCATGCTGGTGTTCGGGACCGGCAGTTTCTACCAGACCACCGACAATGAGATTCCCGACTCCCCACAAATCCAATCGTTCTATGGGGTAATCGACGCGGGCGCGCAAATTGACGGTCGGCAGAATCTGCTCGAACAAGAGATTCTGATCGAGGTCAGCAGCGAAAACCTTAGCGGCCGGGGCATCAGCCAGCAGGAGATGAGTGATCAACACAATGGTTGGTATCTCGACTTATCGTGGAAGGCAAGCAATGGCGGCCCCGGAGCGAAAGGTGAGCGGGTCATCTCGCAGGCACAGCTTGGCGGAAACAGAGTGACCTTTAGCTCGCTGATTCCCTCGGCCGATCCGTGCGATGCAGGGGGTACGAGCTGGATCATGAGCCTAGACTTGGCAACCGGGGGTCGTCTCGCCTACTCCTACTTCGATTACAACGGCGACGGCAAGATCGATCAGGACGACTATATCGAGATTGGCGATGATCAGGATCCGATTCCGGTCAGCGGCGTCGCCGACCCGGATGAGGGAGCTGTCAAAGGGACTATCGGACTGAACGACCGCGAATCCGGCAAACGCTACCTATGCTATGCCAGCTCGGCGGCAAGCACCGATGCCAATGGCGTGGTACCTGTCTGTATCGAAGTAATGGGCGACAACAACGATTCTAACCGTCTGTCTTGGAACGAAGTGAGGAACAGTCTTTGAAGACATTCGTACCGCACCAACGGCTAATCCGGGGATTCACGCTGATCGAACTGATGGTCGTCATCGCGATCATTGGCGTGCTCGCGGCGATTGCCTATCCGAGCTACCAAGAACACGTCCGCAGCGCCAAGCGTGCTGATGCACAGACGGCACTAATGGAGCTTGCACAGTTCATGGAGCGCTACTACACGAGCAACGGCCGTTATGTCGATGCCGCTGGGGACGGCCCCGATCTGCCATTCACCGAGGCCCCCCGTGACGGAGCCAGCAAGAGCTACGATCTCAGTCTGGCCGGCGCCACAGCCAGCAGCTATACGCTACAGGCAGTTCCCAAGGCATCCATGACGAATGATGAATGTGGCACGCTTACCTTGGCCAATACGGGGGCCAAAGGTCAGGATGCCGAAGCGACAGCAAGCAAATGCTGGAAGAAATAACGAACAACAAGCCCTCTTTACCCAAGAGCGCTGTTTTAAAAGCAGAGAGCGCCCGTAAGGGCGCTTTCTTACTCAGCTAGAGCGCCTTTACCCGCAACTCCTTCGGCATCGAGAACGTCACGTTCTCCGGGCGCCCTTCCAGCTCGTCCGTGCCGTCGACGCCCCACGCCTTCAATCGCTCGATGACCCCGCGCACCAGCACTTCCGGGGCGGAGGCGCCGGCAGTGATGCCGATGCGCTGGACATTCTCGAACCACTCACGCTCGAGATCCTCGGCACCGTCGATCAGATATGCCGGCGTGTTCATGCGCTGGGCCAGTTCGCGCAGGCGGTTGGAATTGGAGCTGTTGGGACTGCCGACCACCAACACCACATCGCACTCGTCGGCCAGCTGCTTTACCGCATCCTGGCGATTCTGCGTGGCGTAGCAGATGTCATCCTTGCGCGGCCCGCCGATGCTGGGGAACTTGCTACGCAGCGCATCAATGACCCGACTGGTGTCGTCCATCGACAGCGTGGTCTGGGTGACGAACGCCAGTGCCTCGGGATTGCGCACCTGTAGCCGCTCGACGTCCGCCTCATCCTCGACCAGATAGATCGCACCGCCGTTGCGCGCGTCATACTGGCCCATCGTACCTTCGACCTCCGGGTGTCCCTGGTGGCCGATGAGGATGCACTCACGCCCTTCCCGGCTGTACTTGGCCACTTCCAGATGCACCTTCGTCACCAGCGGACAGGTCGCGTCGAAGACCTTCAAACCGCGCTTGTCTGCCTCCTGGCGAACCGCCTGGGAAACGCCGTGGGCGCTGAAGATGACGATGACGTCGTCCGGAACCTGATCCAGCTCTTCGACAAATACCGCGCCGCGCTCTCGCAGGTCTTCCACCACGAACTTGTTATGCACTACCTCGTGGCGCACGTAGATCGGCGGGCCGAACACTTCGAGCGCACGGTTGACGATCTCGATCGCACGGTCGACGCCGGCACAGAAGCCGCGGGGGTTGGCGAGTTTGATTTGCATAGTGGGTCTCGGCGCGCGGAGCTTGAAAACGAAGGAGGAGTAACACTACAGCTCAGCTAATCCTGCAATCACAGTGGCCAGCGGATGCCCGCCAGCCCTGACCAGGTTAGACCGGGCGAACGTCGATGATCTCGACTTCGAAGGTCAGCGTCTTGCCGGCCAGCGGATGGTTGAAATCAACCGTGACCTGGCGCTCGTCGAACGCCTTCACCACGCCCGGCAGTTCGGTGCGTGCGGCGTCCTGAAAACTCACCATCAGGCCCTCGGACAGCTCCATGCCCTCGAACTGGCTGCGCGGCATCACCTGCACATTCTGTGGGTTGACCTGACCGAAGCCCTGTTCCGGGGCAATCTGCAAGGTGCGCTTGTCACCGGCTTTGAAACCGTAGAGCTGCTGCTCGAAGCCAGGCAGCAAGTTGCCGTCGCCCACCTTGAAGGTGGCAGGCTTCTTATCAAACGTACTGTCGACCAGCTCGCCTGTTTCCAGGCTGAGCGCGAAATGCAGGGTGACTTCCTTGTCCGGCCCGATGCGCTGTTCAGTCATGTGCGGATTCTCCGGTCTTGTTGCCCTTAAACATGTCCAGCGCCAGCATCAGGGCGCCCACGGTGATGGCACTATCGGCGATATTGAAGGCTGGGAAATACCAGCGGTTCTGCCAATGCACCAGGATGAAATCGACCACATGGCCCAGCACCACGCGATCGTAGAGATTGCCCAGCGCACCGCCCAGCACCAGCGCCAACGCTACTGCCAGCCAGGTCTCGCTGGCCTTCAGCCGCTTCATCCAGACCACCAGCACGACGCTCACGCCAATGGCGATCACGGCGAACAGCCAGCGCTGCCAGCCGTTGTGATCGGCCAGAAAACTGAAGGCTGCTCCGGTGTTGTAGGCCAACGTCCAGGCGAAATAGCCGGGGATGACATCGACCTTCTGGTACAGACTGAAATTGGCCTCGAACCAGTGCTTCGTGACCTGATCGACGACGATCACCAGCACGCTGAGCCAGAGCCAGGCGAGCTTGCCGAAACGGCTGGTCATTGCCGGGTCTCCGAAAACGCATCACGCATGGTGACGCACCTCGCCGGCACCTTCGATGTTTTCCACACAGCGGCCGCAGATTTCCGGATGCGCCGCATGGGTGCCGACGTCCGGCAGGTGATGCCAGCAGCGCCCGCACTTGGCGTATTCCGTCTTGCGGACCACCAATTTGAGGCCGGCCAGCTCGCTGTCCACCGCAGCGGCCGGTGCCTGCGCCAGAGGCGCGACTTCGACCGCCGAGGTGATCAGCACGAAGCGCAGTTCGTCGCCCAGTTTGGCCAGCTCGGTCGCCAGCGACTCTTCGGCGTATAGCGTGACTTCCGCCTGCAGGTTGCCGCCAATGGTCTTGGCGTTGCGCTGGTTTTCCAGTTCCTTGTTCACCGCGGCCTTGACCGCCATGACCTTGTCCCAGAATGCGCGATCGAGCTCGAAGCCTTCCGGCAGCTCGGTCAGCCCCTCGTACCAGGTGTTGAGCATCACCGACTCGTTGCGCTCGCCCGGCAGGTACTGCCAGATTTCCTCGGCGGTGAATGCCAGGATCGGCGCGATCCAGCGCACCAGTGCCTCGGCGATGTGGTACAGCGCAGTCTGGCAGGAACGCCGCGGCAGGCTGTCGGCACCGGTGGTGTACTGGCGGTCCTTGATGATGTCCAGGTAGAAACCGCCCAGCTCCTGCACGCAGAAGTTGTGCACTTTCTGGTAGACGTTCCAGAACTTGTAGGTCTCGTAGGCTTCCTCGATTTCACGCTGCAGCAACAGGGCACGGTCGATGGCCCAGCGGTCCAGGGCAATCAGCTGGTCGTTGGCCACCATGTGCTGCGTCGGGTCGAAGCCGTCGAGGTTGGAAAGCAGGAAGCGCGCGGTGTTGCGGATGCGCCGGTAGGCATCAGCGCTGCGCTGCAGGATCTGCGTGGACACCGCCATCTCGCCCGAGTAATCGGTGGCCGAAACCCACAGGCGCAGGATATCGGCGCCAATGCTGTCGGTGATTTCCTGCGGGGCAATGACGTTGCCGAGAGACTTGGACATCTTGCGGCCGTTCTCGTCCACGGTGAAGCCGTGAGTCAGCAGGCCGCGGTATGGCGCGTGACCATCAATGGCGGCGCCGGTCAGCAGCGACGAATGGAACCAGCCACGATGCTGATCGGAGCCTTCCAGATAGAGATCGGCGCGCGGGCCTTCGTCGTGGCCCATCGGATGCGAACCGCGCATCACGTGCCAGTGAGTGGTGCCGGAGTCGAACCAGACGTCCAGCGTGTCGTTGGTCTTCTCGTACTGCGCGGCCTCGTCGCCGAGCAACTCGACCGGATCGAGCTTGAACCAGGCCTCGATGCCCTCGCGTTCGACGCGCTGGGCGACCTGCTCCATCAGTTCGACCGTGCGCGGATGCAGCTCGCCGCTTTCCTTGTGCAGGAAGAACGGGATCGGCACGCCCCAGTTGCGCTGACGCGAAATGCACCAGTCCGGGCGACCGGCGATCATGCCGTGCAGACGCGCCTGGCCCCAGGCGGGAACGAACTGAGTCTGCTCGATGGCATCCAGTGCGCGGCGGCGCAGCGAGCTGCCATCGTGGGCAACTTTGTCCATGCCGACGAACCACTGCGCGGTGGCGCGGTAGATCAGCGGCGTCTTGTGCCGCCAGCAATGCATGTAGCTGTGCTGGATGGCTTCGTGCTTGAGCAGCGCACCGACTTCACGCAGCTTCTCGACGATGGCCGGGTTGGCCTTCCAGATGAACTGGCCGCCGAAGAACGGCAGGTCCGCGACGTAGACGCCGTGGCTCTGCACCGGGCTGAGAATGTCGTCGTTCTCCATGCCGTAGTGCTTGCAGGTACGGAAGTCATCCTCGCCATAGGCCGGCGAGGAGTGAACGATACCGGTGCCCGCACCGGTTTCCACGTACTCGGCCAGGTAGACCGGCGAGAAGCGCTCGTAGAACGGATGGCGGAAGCGGATCAGCTCCAGCGCGCGCCCTCCGCAGCGAGCGACGATCTCGCCGCTCAGGCCGTAACGCTGCAGGCAGGATTCCACCAGCTCCTCAGCCAGCACCAGCAGCCGCTCGCCGGTATCGACCAGCGCATAGATGAAATCGGGGTGAACGTTGAGCGCCTGGTTCGCCGGAATGGTCCAGGGCGTGGTGGTCCAGATCACGATGCTGGCCGGCTTGGCCAGCTCAGCAACACCGAAGGCAGCGGCGAGCTTGTCGGCATCTTCGACAGCAAAGGCAACGTCGATGGCATCGGATTTCTTGTCCTGGTATTCGACTTCCGCCTCGGCCAGCGCCGAGCCGCAATCGAAGCACCAGTTGACCGGCTTCAGCCCCTTGAAGACGAAGCCACCCTCGACCATCTTCGCCAGGGCGCGGATCTCGCCGGCTTCGTTGGCGAAATCCATGGTCTTGTAGGGGTTGTCCCAATCGCCGAGCACGCCGAGACGAATGAAGTCGGCCTTCTGCCCCTCGATCTGCTCAGCGGCGTAAGCGCGGCAGCGCTCGCGGGTCAGGTCCGCCGGCTGGTTCTTGCCGAAGGTGGTCTCAACCTTGTGCTCGATAGGCAGGCCATGGCAGTCCCAACCGGGCACGTAAGGCGCATCGAAGCCGGCCAGGGTGCGCGAACGGACGATCATGTCCTTGATTACCTTGTTCACCGCGTGGCCGATGTGGATGTTGCCGTTGGCGTAGGGCGGGCCATCGTGCAGGACGAACTTCGGGCGACCTTCGCCGATCTGCCGCAGCTTCCGGTACAGGTCGATGCTGTTCCAGCGCTGCAGAATCTCCGGCTCGCGCTGTGGCAGACCGGCCTTCATCGGAAATGCCGTGGACGGCAGATTGAGGGTCGCTTTGTAATCGGTCATTTCAGTCCTGACTCGTGGGTGAGTGAAGCCCGCCAATAATCACGGGCGGCAGCGATATCCGCATCTATCGCCGTCTTGAGTGCCTCCAGCGAGGCGAAACGCTGCTCGTCGCGCAGCTTGCGATGAAAGGTTACGCATACCCGCCGGCCGTACAGGTCGCCCTGGTAGTCCAGCAGATGCACTTCCAGATGCGGCTTGCCATCGCTTTCGACGGAGGGACGCGTGCCAATGTTGGCAACGCCGGTCAGTTGCTGGCCTTCCAGCTCCAGGCTGACCACGAACACCCCGTTCAGCGGCGTGCTGCGGCGCTTGAGCTGGATGTTGGCGGTTGGCGCGCCGAGCTGGCGGCCGAGCTTCTGCCCATGCATGACCCGTCCACCCAGGCTGAACGGCCGGCCCAGCAGCGCCTCGGCCGCCTCCAGATCGCCGTCAGCCAATGCCTGACGCACGCGCGTGCTGCTGACCCGTTCGCCATCCACCTCGATGGTGGTGGCCGCCTCGACGGTGAAGCCCTCGGCAGCGCCGGCCTTGCGCAGAAAATCGAAGTCGCCGGCGCGGTCGCAACCGAAGCGGAAGTCGTCCCCCACCTCCAGATGACGCACGCCCAGGCCCTGCACGAGCGTGGCATGAACGAACTCGGCGGCACTCAGTTCGCGCAGGCGCCGATTGAAGGCCAGGCACAGCACCCGGTCGACGCCCTGCTCGCTCAGCAGGCAGAGCTTTTCGCGCAGACGGGTCAGGCGCGCCGGCGCCTTGTCCGGGGCGAAGAACTCACGCGGCTGTGGCTCGAAGATGACCACGCAGCTGGGCACCCCCAATTCGGCCGCACGCTCGCGCAGACGCGCCAGGATGGCCTGATGCCCCCGGTGCACGCCGTCGAAGTTGCCGATGGTGGCGACGCAACCCCGATGCCGGGGGCGCAGGTTGTGAAGGCCTCGAACCAGCTGCATACGCACTTCTTGCTTGAAAAGTGGCCGATTATACGCATGTGCGGAGCATCCCGGACAGGTTTGCTCCCCACCGCCCGGTGCGATCAGTGGCGAAAATGCCGCGGTCGCAGACCGAGCATCACCAGGCCGGCGACGAACGCCGCCAACCCGGCACAAATCAGCAGCGTCAGACGCAGCGCCCGCTGCTGCCAACCCCAGGCGAACCATTCTGACGAGGGCACATTGAGCCACCAGACCACCGCCACCATAGCGGCGCAGCCGCCAGCCAGGCGCAGCGCAAACAGCCACCACCCGGCGGCGGGTCGATAGACGCCGATCTTGTAGAGCCCCCAGAACAGCAGGAACGCGTTCAGCATCGACGACAGCGAGGTCGCCAGCGCCAGACCGACGTGCTTGAGCGGCCAGATCAGGATCAGATTCATCACCATGTTCGCGACCATGCAGATGATCGCCACGCGCACCGGCGTCTTCAGATCCTGACGAGCGAAGAATCCCGGGGCCAGCACTTTGATCAGCATGAATGCCAGCACGCCGAGCGAGTACGCCTGCAACGCGCGAGCCGACTGGACCACGGCTTCCTCTGTCATCGCCCCGTAAAAGAACAGCCCGGCGATCATCGGCTCGGTAAGGATGCCGAGCGCCAGCGCGGCAGGCACGCCCACCAGCAGGACCATCCGCAGCGCCCAGTCGAGCGTGGAGGAGAACGCCTGCGGATCGTCACTGGCATGCTGACGCGACAGACTGGGCAGAATCACCGTACCGATGGCGATACCGAACGCGCCCAACGGCAACTCGGACAGGCGGTCGGCGTAGTACAACCAAGAGACACTGCCGGTCTGCAGGAAAGAGGCCAGCACAGTATCCAGCAACAGGTTGATCTGGCTGACCGACACACCGAACAATGCCGGCACCATCAGCAACATGATCCGCCGTACCCCTTCGTCGCCCGGCTTGAACCTGGGCCGGGGTAGCAATCCCAGCTTCGCCACGTAAGGCAACTGGAACGTCAGCTGGGCAAAGCCGGCAATGAATACCCCCCAGGCCAGCGCCATCACCGGCTGATCGAAATACGGCGTCAGGAACACCACCGACACGATCATGCAGACATTCAGCAGCACGGGAGTGAAGCCGGGTACAGCAAAATGCCCGTAGCTGTTGAGCACGCCGGAAGTGAAAGCGGTCAGCGAAATCAACAGCAGATAGGGAAAGGTGATTCGCAACAGCTCGCCGGCCAGCTGCATCTTCGCCGGATCGTCATGAAAGCCCGGCGCGAATACCATCACCACATAGGGCGCAAACAGCACGCCCACGGCGGTCAGGCCGGTCAGCACCAGACCGAGCATGCCAGCCGTGCGATCGACCAGCTGCTTGACCTCCGCCAGGGAGCGCTTGGCGCGATACTCCGAAAGCACCGGCACAAACGCCTGGGCGAAGGCTCCTTCGGCGAAAAGCCGGCGCAGAAAGTTGGGAATCTTGAAGGCAATGAAGAAGGCATCCGCCGCCGCCCCGGAGCCAAAATAGCTGGCCACGACCATATCGCGTACCATGCCCAGCACGCGCGACAGCAGCGTCATGACACTGACCACCGCGCTGGAGCGCAACAATCCGCCCTTGCCGTTGTTTTCGGACATCAGTCTTTCCTGGAATCGCAGCGGGTATTCGGCATGGCGCGGCGCGTCAGCCGGTTCGTTGGCCAGATACGACACGCAACGAGGCGGCGAGTTTAGCCGCCGCCCACCTGTCCGACCAGCCTCGCGACCTCTACGACATAGGCTTGACAAGCGCGCGACGCATCGGCATGATTCGCGGCCTTATTTGCTTTGCAATCCCCACGTTTTCGAGGAGTTCGACGGTGGCCAACAGCCCTTCCGCCAAAAAACGCGCAATTCAGGCTGAGAAGCGTCGCAGCCACAACGCCAGCTTGCGCTCCATGGTCCGCACCTACATCAAGAATGTGGTCAAGGCCATCGACGCCAAAGACCTGGACAAGGCCCGCGCAGCCTACACCGCAGCCGTACCGGTCATCGACCGCATGGCCGACAAAGGCATCATTCACAAGAACAAAGCTGCTCGTCACAAGAGCCGCCTGAACGGCCACATCAAGGCCCTCGGCGAAGCTGCTGCAGCCTGATTACGCTGCAAGTTCTTTGAAAAAGCCGGCCTAGCGCCGGTTTTTTCATGTCTTCGCTTTTGTCTTAGGCGCCGCCAGCCCAATCAACGGGCAGTCGGCCAGGGCAGCACAGGGATCGCCGTCACCGCATTCTGCGGGCTACCCTCAATCACGCGATCGCTATAGACCAGATACACCAAAGTGTTGCGGGACTCATCGAAGAAGCGCACCACCTGCATGGTCTTGAACACCAGCGACGTCCGCTCCTTGAAGACCACCTCACCATCCTCGAGCTTCTCGGCAAAGCGAATCGGCCCGACCTGACGACAGGCGATCGAGGCCTCGGCCCGATCCTCAGCCAACCCGAGTCCACCTTTGATTCCGCCGGTTTTTGCGCGCGACAGATAACAGGTCACACCCGCAACTTTAGGATCGTCGAAAGCCTCGACCACGATCTTGTGATTCGGCCCGAGCCACTTGAATACCGTATCGACCGAACCGATTTCTTCCGCCATTGCCAGACCCGAAAACGCCAGCCCCGCCGCCAGCCCCACGAAAGCCGCACGCATAGCCACCTCAGACCAGAATCATGTTGTCGCGATGCACCAGCTCCGGCTCATCGACATAGCCGAGCAACTTTTCGATCTCATCCGATGGGCGCCCGAGGATTCGCTGCGCCTCGGCAACGCTGTAATTCACCAGCCCGCGCGCAACCTCCTCGCCCCGCGGACCGACACAGACCACCATCTCACCGCGACGAAAACTGCCCTGCACCGCCTTCACGCCAACCGGCAGGAGGCTGCGATTGCCCTGGCGCAGCGCATACACGGCCCCTTCATCCAGCGTCAGAGTACCGCGCGTCTGCAGGTGCCCCGCCAGCCACTGCTTGCGCGCCGCATGCCGACTGCACTCCGGCGCGAGCAACGTACCCAGGCGTTCGCCAGACTTGAGCCGCGCAAGCACCTGCTCGATGCGCCCGCCGACAATCACGGTATGCGCACCGGAGCGCGCCGCCAGTCGCGCCGCGCGCAACTTGGTCTGCATGCCGCCGCGCCCCAGCGCACCCCCGGTACCACCGGCAACGGCATCCAGCGCCGGATCGTCGGCACGCGCCTCACTGATGAGATTGGCATCAGGATTGGTCCGAGGATCAGCATCGAACATGCCGTCGCGATCGGTAAGAATGACCAGCAAATCGGCTTCGACCAGATTGGCCACCAACGCAGCAAGCGTGTCGTTGTCGCCAAAGCGGATTTCGTCGGTGACTACGGTATCGTTCTCATTGATGACCGGCACCACACCGAGATCGATCAGCGTGCGCAGCGTGCTGCGCGCATTCAGGTAGCGCTTGCGATCGGAAAGGTCGTCATGAGTGACCAGAATCTGCGCAGTCTGTTGATCGCAACGCGCAAAACTCGACTCCCACGCACGGATCAAGCCCATCTGCCCGACCGCCGCAGCCGCCTGCAACTCGTGCACCGCCTTCGGCCGCGCCGCCCAACCCAGACGGCTCATGCCGGCAGCCACCGCGCCAGACGACACCAGTACCAGCTCGACACCGGCAGCACGCAAGGCCACCATCTGATCCACCCAGACGGCCATTGCCGCCTGATCGAGACCACGCCCATCGGCGGTCAGCAGCGCACTGCCGATCTTCACCACCCAGCGCCGCGCACCGCTCACCTTGTCCCGCATCGTTCCCGCCTTGTCATTCGGCCAAAACCTTTCCGGGGCGGCCGCGCATGAGCACGCCTTCCCGACTTCTCACCCGAACCTGCTTGCCGTGCGCCCGAACTCAGCGCACGTAGAAGATCTCGGCACCACCCTCGCCATCATCGTCGTCATCGAAGTCGTCATCATCGACCTCGTCTGCCGCCTTGACCCCCGCGCGACGCAGCGCACGCTGGTCATCCAGCTCCTGCAGACGCGCACGCGCCTCGTCCTCGATCTGACGATCGAGTTCGGCCAGCGCCTCAGCATACTGCGGGTCCTCCGCGATGCGCAGCGTACGCTCATCGAGATAGCGCATGATGGCCTGAGCCAACGCCTCGGTACCGTCGCTTTCCAGCGCCGAGATCACAAACACCGGCCCCTTCCAGTCCAGGCGCTCGACCACCTGACGCATGCGCTCTTCGCGCTCCTCGTCGAGCAGCTGATCAGCCTTGTTCAGCACCAGCCAACGATCACGCTGCATCAGCGCCGGACTGAACTTCTCCAGCTCATGCAGGATGATCTCGGCGGCATCGGCCGGATCACTGCCATCCGGCGGCACCATATCGACCAGATGCAGCAGCAGACGGGTGCGCGCGAGGTGCTTGAGGAAGCGAATGCCAAGCCCGGCGCCCTCTGCCGCCCCCTCGATCAATCCGGGAATATCGGCGATCACGAAGCTCTTGTAGCGTCCCACGCTGACCACACCGAGATTCGGCACCAGAGTGGTGAACGGGTAGTCGGCAACCTTCGGCTTGGCCGCGGAAACCGAGCGAATAAAGGTGCTCTTGCCAGCGTTCGGCAGCCCCAGCAGGCCGACATCGGCCAACACTTTCAGCTCCAGCTTGAGATCACGCGCATCGCCCGGCTTGCCCGGCGTGGTCTGCCGCGGCGCACGATTGGTACTGGACTTGAAACGCGTATTGCCCAGCCCGTGCCAGCCGCCCTGCGCCACCAGCAGACGCTGGCCCGCCTTGGTCAGATCACCCATGATTTCCTGGGTCGCTGCATCGATGACCGTGGTGCCCACCGGCACCGGCAGGATCAGATCCTCGCCCTTCGCACCGGTACAGTCGGTGCTGCCACCCTTCTGCCCGTTCTGCGCATGGAAGCGACGGGTGTAGCGGTAGTCCACCAGCGTATTGAGGTTCTCGTCGGCCTCCAGGTAGATTGAGCCACCATCACCGCCATCGCCGCCGTTGGGGCCACCCTTTTCGATGAACTTCTCACGCCGGAAGCTCATCATGCCGTTGCCGCCGTCGCCGGCCTTTACAAAAATCGATACTTCATCGACGAATTTCATGGGAACGCCTCCCGTCACAGGACGGGCTTAGGAAACAGAAACGTAAGGATCTTGCAAAAACGCCTGAGCCACACAGCCCTTTGCAAGAGCCTCACAGGATACAGAAACAAAAAAGCCCCGTCGCATGACAGGGCTTTTCCAGCAACGCCGCAGTTAGGCTGCGACGACGCTCACGTAGCGACGGCCAAAAGCGCCCTTCACTTCGAATTTGACCACACCTTCGACCTTGGCGAAGAGCGTGTGATCCTTGCCCATGCCAACGCCATAACCGGCGTGGAACTGGGTGCCGCGCTGGCGAACGATGATGTTGCCGGCCTTGATGACCTGGCCACCAAACATCTTCACACCAAGGCGTTTGCTTTCAGAATCGCGACCGTTGCGGGTACTACCGCCAGCTTTTTTGTGTGCCATGAGTTCAATACTCCTGTAGGGGGATTCAGGCCCGATTAGCCCTGAATACCGGTGATTTTGACCTCAGTGAACCACTGACGGTGGCCCTGACGCTTCATGTGGTGCTTACGACGACGGAACTTGATGATGGTGACCTTGTCATGGCGACCCTGGGCAACCACCTCGGCGGTAACCTTGGCACCATCGACCACCGGAGCGCCGATCTTCACGTCGTCGCCGTTGCCAACCAGCAGAACGCGGTCAAAAGTGACAGCTTCGCCAGTCGGAACTTCGAGTTTTTCAATCTTGAGGTATTCGCCTTCGGCAACCTTGTATTGCTTGCCGCCGGTCACGATAACTGCGTACATCTGTGTATCTCCGTTAATCCTGCTCACCCAGCGCTTTATAGAAGGTATTGGTAGCTGGCATGGCTGCATGGGGCCGGATGAGACGCCCGTGCAATTGCGTAAGGCAGGGAAATGCCCGTGGGGAAAGTTCAGGGTCCGCGATTGTACGCACGCGACAGGGGTGACGCAAGGCCCGGTGGCGCTCGCCTTGACAGTGCCAGAGCCGGCTCATAGCATGCCGCGCAATCTGCGAGGAGTCCCTGATGCAACCCCAGTCTTTCTACCAGGTAGTGGCCGACGATTTTGCCGCTGTCGACGGCATCATTCGCAAGCAACTGACCTCGCGCGTTCCGCTGGTGGAAAAGATCGGGGACTATATCACCTCGGCGGGCGGCAAGCGTCTGCGCCCGCTGCTCGTGCTGCTCAGCGGCAGCGCGCTGGGGCATCAGGGCGATCAGTTGCGTCTGCTGGCGGCAATCATCGAGTTCCTGCACACCTCAACACTGCTGCATGACGACGTAGTCGACATGTCCGGCATGCGCCGTGGCCGCTCGACGGCCAATGCCCTCTGGGGCAATGCGCCGAGCGTACTGGTGGGCGACTTCCTCTATGCCCGCTCGTTCGAAATGATGGTCGAACTCGGCTCGATGCCGGTGATGCGCATCATTTCCCAGGCGACCCGCGTGATCGCCGAAGGCGAAGTGCTGCAACTGTCGAAGGTTCGCGACGCCAGCACGACCGAAGCCATCTACATGGAAGTGATTCGCGGCAAGACCGCGATGCTCTTTGAAGCATCCACCCATAGTGCTGCTACTCTGGCGGGCGCGACTGCAGAGCAATGCGAAGCCCTGCGCACCTTCGGCGACCAGCTCGGCATCGCCTTCCAGCTGGTCGATGACCTGCTGGACTACCAGGGCGACGCGGAAACCCTGGGCAAGAACGTCGGCGACGATCTGGCCGAAGGTAAACCAACGCTGCCGCTGATTTACACCATGCGCGAAGGCACCGCTGAACAGGCCGAACTGGTTCGTCGCGCAATTCAGAAGGGCGGCGTCGAAGATCTGGAAAGCATCCGCAGCGCGGTCGAAGCCTCGGGTGCACTGGCCTATACCGCACAGCTGGCACGCAACCATGTCGAGCGCGCCATTGGCTGCCTGGAACTCATTCCCGCCAACCACTACCGCGACGCGCTGGTGGAACTGAGCCGTTTCGCCATCGCCCGCACTCACTAAGCGAGCCACCTTCGCGCCAGTCGGCGCTAGCGAAATCCAATCCCTCCTTTTCCAGACCACCCTTCGCACGGTGGTCTTTCTGCGCTTGCACTCCTGCGAATAACAATTATTCTCATTAATACATTCAACTGGAGGTGCCGCATGACTTATCTGATCGATGCCTGGCTGGACCGACCACAACCCTACCTGCGCATACTCAACCGGCAAACGGGAACAGTCTGCGTATCGCTGGAAGGCGAAGCTCTGGAGGAACTGCGCGAGCAGGGAGACCTGGATCTGCACGAGCTGAGCACCAGTGAACCCTGTGTGCTCAAGGAACAGGTACGCAACCTGTTCCTGTACAGCTATGCCCGGGCCTTGCGCCCGTAGCGAAGCGAGGCGGCAGGAACTGCCGCCTGCGAATCAGAGCACGTCGAGCAGCTCGACATCGAACACCAGCACGCTGTGCGGCGGGATGCTGCCGACGCCCTGGGCACCGTAGGCCAGTTCGCTGGGCACGTAGAGGCGCCATTTGCTGCCGGCATTCATCAGCTGCAGAGCCTCGGTCCAGCCAGCGATCACGCCACCGACCGGAAATTCGGCCGGCTGGCCGCGCTCGTAGGAACTGTCGAACACGCTGCCATCGATCAGGGTGCCATGGTAATGCGTGCGCACGTTGTCTTCGCGAGTCGGTCGAGCGCCCTCACCGGTCACGAGCACTTCGTATTGCAGGCCGGACGCCAGCACCGTGACGCCGTCACGCTGGGCATTTTCAGCCAGGAAGGCGCGCCCCTCGGCAGCAGCCGCCTCGGCCTTCTGCTGCGCTTCGGCCTGCATGCGCTCGCGAATGACGGCGAAGCTGGCGTTGAGTTCCTGCGGACTGACCTGGCTGGCAGCTCCGGCGAACGCATCGCGAATACCGGCGATCACCGCATCCAGGCTGACCCCCGGCGGCGGGTTGTCGCGCAGCTGATCGCCCAGCTGGCGGCCGATGCCGTAGCTCACGCGGGTTTCGTCGGTAGAGAGGTTGAGTTCGGTCATGCCGAGGCTCCGAAAGGCGAAAAAGGGTCGCTAGCCTAGCACAGCTCGCCGCCCTCTCCGCGCCTGCGACCCAGACGACGTCAGTGCTTGGTGAGCTTGTCCAGGTAGCCCATGACGAACGCCGAAAGCACGAAGGTCAGATGAATGATCACGTACCACATCAGCTTCTCGCTCTCCAGCTGCTGGGCGTCCATGAACATGCGCAGCAGGTGAATCGAAGAAATCGCGACGATGGACGCCGCGACCTTCATCTTCAGCGAGCCGGAGTCCATCTTGCCGAGCCAGTCGAGCTTCTCCTTGCCCTCGGCGATATCCAGCTGGGACACAAAATTCTCATAGCCGGAAATCATCACCATCACGAGCAGACCGCCAACCAGCGCCATGTCGATCAGCGACAGCAGCTTGAGGATCAGTTCGGCCTCACTGAGCGCGAGGATCGCCGGCAGGATGTGAAATATTTCCTGGAAGAACTTGATCGCCAGCGCCAACAGCGCAAACGCCAGACCGAAATAGATAGGCGCCAGCAGCCAGCGCGCCGCATACATGGTGTTTTCAAGAAAGCGTTCCATGAGGCTCTCACAACCAGGGAGGAAATTCGGCTGGCGAGTATACGCAGCACGAAATGACGGACAAGTCGAGGATGTGCCGCGATATTACGCTGTGGATAACAGCCCGAAAGAACCGACACTGTTCAGGCGCCGCCGCTGCGCGAGCATGACCCGCACGGCGTGTCATCTCTCCGGCTGGGACTCCCACCCGCCCAGGAAGCGCGCCTGATTGGCGTTGACCCGGCGCAGCTCGGCTTGCATGTGCAACTGCCAGATGGCCGGATCCTCGGAGGGGCAATAGCCCTGCCCCTGCAGGTTGCTGGCGATCATCTCCAGCACCGACTCGGCCATGCGCGGTCCGCGGAACGGACCCTGCACCTTTATCGCTGTGGGCTGCGAATCGGCCAGACCGGCCGCACAGAGCAGCGTCCACAGACCGTTACCGCCCGCCAGCGGGCGGATCATGCATTCGA
Source organism: Stutzerimonas degradans (assembly GCF_024448505.1). GTDB lineage: Bacteria > Pseudomonadota > Gammaproteobacteria > Pseudomonadales > Pseudomonadaceae > Stutzerimonas > Stutzerimonas degradans. The sequence goes on along the minus strand of NZ_JAMOHV010000003.1, from coordinate 123,578 downwards.
TACGGGTCACCAGACCCAGGCATTGACGATTCAGGCATAGCGCGTGCGACATGGCGGCGGTCCTCGCAACCTGGCTGCCGCAACGCCGAAGGCCAGCGCTGCCAGGCAGCCTGCTTATCCCCACCGGCTGTGGATAAACCTGTGGATGGACGGTGAATGGAGCCTGCCCGGTAGACCCGCCGCCTGCGCTATCGTTCCGCTTGTTAGGCGAAAAGTGCCATCTATTTGCCTTCTTCCTCCGGCGCCTTCGCGCCAGCCGGGCGACCCTCTTCCGGCTTGTCGTCATCTTCCAGATCGATGGCAGCGATATCGCGCAGCCGTTCCACCACGCGCGCATTCACGCTGCCGGACGGAAAGCGCCCCTGCTCGTCCGCTGCGCCCACCTGCTCGCCGACCAGCAGCGACAGCGCCTCATCGACCTGACGCACCGCGTAGACGTGGAAGCGCTCGCAGCGAACCGCCTCGAGTACCCGCTCGTCGAGCATCAGCGTAGCGACGTTGGCGAAAGGAATGATCACGCCCTGCTCGCCGGTCAGCCCGCGCGCCTCGCAGAGGCGGAAGAAGCCCTCGATCTTCTCGTTGACCCCGCCAACCGCCTGGACCTCGCCGAACTGGTTGATCGAGCCAGTGATGGCGAAACACTGTTTGAGCGGCGTGCGCGACAGCGCGGAAATCAGCGCGCAGCACTCGCCCAGCGAGGCGCTGTCGCCGTCGACATAACCATAGGACTGCTCCAGCGCGATGCTCGCCGAGATCTCCAGCGGAAACTCCTGCGCATAGCGGCTGCCGAGATAGCCGGTGAGGATCATCACGCCCTTGGAGTGGATCGGCTGGCCGAGGTTAACCTCGCGCTCGATGTCGACGATGCCCGAGCCGCCTGGATAGACGGTGGCGGAAATGCGCGCCGGCATGCCGAACGCCGAATCGCCCACCTCCAGTACCGTCAGCCCGTTGCACTTGCCGATGGCCGCGCCTTCGCTGTCGATCAGGATCACGCCGGCGAGGATGTCATCGAGGATGCGCGCCGACACCCGGCCGGTGCGCGTCGCCTTGGCCTTCAGCGCACGTTCGATGTGGCCGACGTCCGTCACCGCGTCCTTGGCCAGCTGACGGATGAAGTCGGCCTCGCTGACCAGCTGGAACAGATCGCCGATACGCGCCGACAGCCGCCCCTGGTGCTCAGCCAGCCGCGCGCTGTAAGTCGCCAGCCGCGCCACCGCGGCGGCGCTCAGCGGCGCCATGCCCTCCTCCGAGGTGCGGGTCTTGAGCAGTTGGGCGAACTGCTCGAGGCTGTCCTCGGCCAGCGGGATGTCCTCGTCGAAGTCCACCAGCACCCGGAACATCTCCTGGAAGTCCGGGTCCAGGTCCTGCAGCGTGTAGTACAGCTGCCGCGAGCCGATGATGATCACCTTGACGTTGAGCGGAATCACTTCGGGCGTCAGCGTCACCGTGGCCAGACGACCGAGCTCGGCCAGCGGCGACTCCATCTTCAGCTTGCGTGACTGCAGGGCACGCTTGAGCGCCTCCCAGACGAAGGGTTCGCCGAGCAGTTTCTCCGCCTCGAGCATGAGAAAGCCGCCGTTGGCGCGATGCAGCGCACCAGGGCGCAATTGCCGGTAGCTGGTGTAGAGCGCGCCCTGATCGGTGTTGTATTCGATGCGGCCGAACAGGTTGTCGTAGGTCGGATGCGGCTCGAAGACCACCGGCGCACCGGCGTCGAGGCTGTGGCCGACCATCAGACTCGGGCTGTACTGCTCCTCCAGCAGCACCCGGCTCTGCGCTTCCGGGCGATTCTCGTCCACCAACTGCTCGACCACCGTCTTCAGCAGGTTGACCTGCACCGCTTGCAGATAGGCCTCGACCCCGGCGTTCTCCGCATACTTCTGCGACAACGGCGCCAGCAGCGGCTGTAACGCCTGGCTGATGGTTTCGTCATTGAGCAGGCGCAGCTGATTGGTCGACTCGCGCTTCCACTGCGGCAGGCTGGCCAGCTCCTCGTTCAGGCGTACCTCCAGCGCGGAAATATCGTTGTGGTAGCGCTCGCGCTCGGCTTCGGGCAGCAGGGCGAAATCGGCTTCGTCCAGCGCCTTGCCATCCTTCATCGGGGTGAAGGCGATATTGCTGGCATCGCGGTACAGCGCGATCTCCTTCTCCAGTGCGAGCTTTTCGATGATGTCCAGCGCCTTGTCGTAGCGCTGATTGAACGCGCGATCGATGGCGCTCTTCTTCTGCTGAAAGCTCGGGTGCTCGAACACCGCCGGAAAGGTCGCCAGCAGGTTGTCGATCAGCTGGTTGATGTCGGCGATGAAGGCCGCCGCACTGCCCGGCTCCAGCTTGAGCACACGCGGCTCGCGCGGTTCGTCGAAATTGTTGATGTACAGCCAGTCGGCCGGCGTCTGCAGGCGCTTGCCTTCGGCGCGCAGATAGCGGCGCACGAAGGAGAAACGACCGGTGCCCGGCTCGCCCATGACGTAGACGTTATAGCCGGGGCGCGGCATCGCCACGCCGAACTGCAACGCCTCGACGGCCCGTTCCTGGCCAAGCACGCCGAGGAACGGCTCCAGCTCGTCGGTGTTGGTGAAGTTGAACTGGCTGGGGTCGAACGGACGGGTCAGCGCATCGGGTGCCAGGCGCAGCCCGGCCGCGATATTTTCAGACATCGGGAATCCTTGAGGATGGCACGCGGGCCACGATTGATGCCGCCATTCTGGCGTCGCCACGGACACGCCGCAAGGCTGCCGGCTGCAGCGTCGGTGCTTCGGGCCGAGCCGCGTCCGCGATCGCACGAACAGGCGAACCCGAACCACGTTGTCACACGCCGACACACTTGGTCGCAGCCGTATGTCCCCGTCGGTTTGATTCAGGTCAACCGTCCGCGCCGCTGAAAGGGGCTTGCTAGAGCCTTCCCAAACAAGGAGACCTATCGTGATGCGTCCCTCTCACGCCCTGTTGCTTAGCAGCCTACTTTTTTCCGCCGCGGCGCATGCCGACGAGCTGCGCGAGCGCGCCAACGCCGTCTTCAAGCCGATTCCAGCCAAGGTCACCGAAGTTCGCGGCAAGACCGTCAGCGAGAACCAGGCATTGCTCGGCCACAAGCTGTGGTTCGATCCGCGCCTATCCAGCAGTCACATCATCAGCTGCAACAGTTGCCACAACCTCAGCATCGGCGGCAGCGACAACGTGCCGACCTCCATCGGCCACGGCTGGCAAAAAGGCCCGCGCAACTCGCCGACCGTGCTCAACGCGGTATTCAACGCCGCGCAGTTCTGGGACGGACGCGCCAAGGACCTGCAGGAACAGGCCAAGGGCCCGGTGCAAGCCAGCGTCGAAATGAACAGCACGCCCGAGCGCGTCGTCGCCACGCTCAAGAGCATCCCGGAGTATGTCGCCGAGTTCAGCAAGGCCTTCCCCAACGACGAAGACCCGGTCAGCTTCGACAACATGGCCTACGCGCTGGAGGCCTTCGAGGTCAGCCTGACCACGCCGAATTCGCCGTTCGACCGCTTCCTCAAGGGCGAGGACAAGGCTCTGGATGATCAGCAGAAGAAAGGCCTCGCGCTGTTCATGGACGTCGGCTGCAGCGCCTGCCACAGCGGCGTCAACCTGGGCGGCCAGAGCTACTTCCCGTTCGGCGTGATCAAGAAGCCGGGTGCGGAGATCCTGCCGACCGGCGACAAGGGCCGCTTCGCCGTGACCAACACCGCCAACGACGAATACGTGTTCCGCGCCGCGCCACTGCGCAACATCGCCCTGACGCCGCCGTACTTCCACAGTGGCGAGGTCTGGGAACTGGAACAGGCGGTGGCGATCATGGGCGACAGCCAGCTCGGCCGCCAGCTCTCCGAAGATGAGGTCGGTGCGATCACCGCCTTCCTCCACAGCCTCACCGGCGAGCAGCCGCAAGTCGCCTATCCGCTGCTGCCGGCAAGCACCGCCAGCACACCGAAGCCCGAGTAAGCGGCTCTGCGATCCCGACGCAGACGCATCGGGATCGCCCTGGGCGCAACGGCACCCCTCGTCCGGCTGGTTGGACAACCCCGGATACCTCTACTAGCCTCGAGCAAGACATGACCAAAGTGAATGTCGCTCATGGCTCTGAAGCATGCCCGATCCGGTGAAGTGATCCATCTGCTGCGCGCAGACCAGCTTCCCGAACTCAAGTCACAAGCCCTCGTCAGTACGCCCGAGCTGGAGGTCATGCGTCTGGTGCTCAATGCCGGGCATCTCGTTCCCAGCCACGCCGTGGCGGGCTCCATCACCATCCATTGCCTGCAAGGCAGCATCGAGGTCCAGGCCGACGGGCGCCGGCAGACGCTGCACGCCAACGACATGATCTATCTGGCCGGCCAGGCCGAGCATGCCTTACAGGCCATCACCGATACGGTCACGCTGGTGACCATCCTGCGCGTGCCGGCACCGCCCTGATCGCGTCGGCCGCAAGCACCGGACTTCCCCCACCACGTCACTCCACAGAGGAATGCGGCCTTGGAAAGAGCTCTACGGATACTCAGCTTCGTGGTCCTCGCGCTGATGCTGGTTGCCATTCTGTACGCCGGCGGCATCGGTATCACCCACTGGACAGGCATCGGCGTGTGACGGCCGTTGAGGCATCTCAATGAACAAACGACAAACCCGCTCCTTCGCCGTCATCTCCACCGCCATCGCCACGGTGGTCTTCCTCGGCCTCACGGTGGACAGCCACCGGCAGTTTCCCAAGCTGACCAACGCCGAGACCATCACCCCCGAGGTGACTCGCGGCAAGGACGTCTGGCACGCGAAGAACTGCATCAACTGCCACACCCTGTTTGGCGAAGGCGCCTATTACGCGCCAGACCTCACGAAGATTTCCCAGCTGCGCGGCGCGCCCTACCTCACCGCCTTTCTCAAGGACCCAGGCAGGTTCTACGACGAACAGCGCCATCGCCGGCTGATGCCCAACCAGAACCTCAGCGACGAGGAAATCGCCGCGCTGATCGCCTTCTTCGACTGGGTCGCCAACGTCGACAACCAAGGCTGGCCGCCGCGACCGATTCTGGTCACCGGCTCGTCGATTCCCGGCACCGACCTGACGCTGGCGCAGCAGGACGCTTCCGGGCCCGGCAAGGCCGACGCCGCGCTGCCGCCGGGAGCACGCCCGATCGGCGGCGCCGAGGATCCGATCGCCAAGGGTGAGGCGCTGTTCCGCACCGCCAGCCCGGCCTGCAATGCCTGCCACTCCATCGCGCCGGGGGTGAACCTGGCCGGGCCGACGCTGGCGGGCCTCGCCTCGCGAGCCGAACAGACGATGGCCTCGGCGGACTACAAAGGCAGCGCCGACAGCATCGAGGCGTACATCCGCGAGTCCATCGTCTCCCCCAGCACCTATCTGCATCCGGGCGACATGTATTCGGCGGGCGGCACCTCGTTCATGCCGAATACCTACGCCCAGTCGCTCACCGACGAGCAGCTCGACCAACTGGTCGCGTACCTCGCGACATTCAAATAACAGCGGCAGCTGCCGCGGGACGACACTTGTAGAGGTCAGGCTATGCGCTACAAATCACAGTCCGTCGCTTATTGGTATTTCGCCGTCGCAATGGTGCTGTTCGGCCTGCAACTGGTATTCGGCCTGCTCTCGGCAGCGAAATACCTGGGCCCCGATCCGCTGCTGAACCTGCTGCCCTTCGACGTCACCAAGGTGATTCACACCAACCTGCTGATCGTCTGGGTGCTCACCGGCTTCATGGGCGCCACCTACTGGATGGTCCCGGACGAATCGCGCAGCGAGCTGCACAGCACCAAGCTGGCCTACATCCAGCTCGGCCTGTGGGTGGTGATGGGCGTCAGCGCCATCATCGGCTACCTGTTCCGCTTCGGCACCGGCAACAAGCTGCTGGAGCAGCCACTGCCGCACAAGATCGTCATCGTCATCTGCATGCTGATCTTCCTCTACAACATCGGCATGACGATCAAGAAGTCCGGCCGCTTCACCACTACCGAGGGCGTGCTGTTGCTCGGTCTGGCCAGCGCCGCGGTGCTCTACCTGCCGGCCCTGCTGCATTACGAGAACTACACGGTGTCGATCTACTACCGCTGGTGGACCATTCACCTGTGGGTCGAAGGGGTGTGGGAGATGATCCAGGGCGGCTTCCTCGCCTACCTGCTGATCCGCCTGTCCGGCGCCGATCGCGAGGTGATGGAGAAGTGGCTGTACGTGATTGTCGGCCTGGTGTTCATCGCCGGCATACTCGGCACCGCGCACCACTATTACTGGGTCGGCGTACCCGGTTACTGGCTGCCGCTCGGCGGCTTCTTCAGCGCGCTGGAGCCGCTGGCGCTGATCGGCATGGCGATGTACGCCTACTACGCCATGCGCCGCTCGGGCCTGGCGCATCCGAACAAGCTGGCGCTGCACTGGACCCTCGGCAGCGCGGTGTTCACCCTGTTCGGCGCAGGCCTGCTGGGTTTTGCCCACACCTTCCCCAGCGTCAACAAGTGGACCCACGGCACGCTGATCACCGCCATGCACGGCCATGCCGCGTTCTACGGCGCCTACGCGATGATCGTGATGGCGATGATCGTCTATGCCCTGCCGTCGCTGACCCGCGGCCGCGAAGAGGAAGGCGGCACCATCGGCTACTGGGCGTTCTGGCTGCAGCTGGCCGGCATGTTCGGCATGACCCTGTCGTTCGCCACTGCCGGCATCGGCCAGGTCTATCTGGAACGCATCCTCGGCATGGGGTATCTGGATACGCAGCTGAAGATCCAGATCCACTTCCTCATGCTGGTGGCCACCGCCTCGATCTTCGCCACCGGCGTCGGCCTGTTCATCTATGACTTCTTCCGCCACCCGCGACGGATCGAGGTCGAGACGAATGAGGTGCAGCCGACCAACGCTCCGGCGCGGCACGTACTGTGACCGACATGAATGTCTCGCCCATGCCGCGCGGCGAACGCCTCCCGTTTCCGACCGCCGAGCCTTGGTACCAACCGAATGCCGACGAGGTGCAGGTCTTCGAGCAGTGCCACGCGCGCCAGCTGGCGGTGATGCTCAAAGGGCCGACCGGCTGTGGCAAGACACGCTTCGTCGAGCACATGGCCTGGCGCCTCGGCCGGCCGCTGATCACCGTGTCCTGCCACGACGACATGACCGCCAGCGATCTGCTCGGACGCTTCCTCATCGGCACTGACGGCACGCGCTGGATCGACGGCCCACTGACCCGCGCGGTGCGCGAGGGCGCGATCTGTTACCTCGACGAAGTGGTCGAGGCGCGCCAGGACACCATTGTCGTGCTGCATCCACTGACCGACTACCGGCGCATCCTGCCGCTGGACAAGACCGGCGAAACCCTCGAGGCGGCGCCAGGCTTCCAACTGGTGGTGTCCTACAACCCGGGCTACCAGCGCATGCTCAAGGACCTCAAGCCCAGCACCCGTCAACGCTTCGTCGCACTGGAGTTCGATTTTCCCGATGCCGACCGCGAGGCCGCCATCGTCGAGCGCGAAGGCGCTATCGACGCGCCTACCGCACGCGCGCTGGTCAGCCTCGCCGGGCGCCTGCGCGCGTTGCAGGATCGCGGCCTGGCGGAGCTGCCCAGCACCCGCCTGCTGATCGCCACGGCCCGCCTGATCGGCAGCGGCGTCGCGTTGCGCAGCGCCTGCAATGTCGCGCTGATCGCCCCGCTGTCGGACGACCCCGCGCTGGTCGGCGCCATGCGCGAGCTGGTCGAGCTGACGTTCGTCTGATGGCCGAAGCCGAAGACGTCGTAACCGACGTTGCCCGCCACGCCACCGTTTACGTTCAGGCGCTCTGGCGCCGGCGGCGTGAATCGGCGGCACCGGCGCGGCCGACCCTGGCGGACGTCGCCGACCACCTCGACCTGCTGCTGCATGCCAGCCTCGGCCAACGCTTCACCCTGCGCGCGGCGCAGCCGCCGGCGCCACCTACGTTGCTGGAGAAACTGTTCCGCCGCGTCGAGGCGCCCTATCTACAGCACGCCGTGCCGGCCACCGATGGCCGCACGATCTGGCTGCCGGCACGCCTGGACACGGCCGATCCGGCCGACGCCCGCACGCTGTACCGCACCCTCGCCCTGCAACAGGCAGTGCGCGCGCGGCGCGGCGCGGCGGCGCTTGTGCAACGCATCGAATCTCCGCTGCAGCGCAGCCTGTTCGTGCTGCTCGAAGCCTGGGCGGCGGATACGCACCTGATCGCGCAGCTGCCGGGCCTGCGCGCTGCCATACAGCAGCAGCGCAACCAGCTGCTGGCCGCGCGGCCGCCGCTGGCCCGCTTCAGTGCCGCGCGCCAGCCGCTGGAAGCATTCCTGCGCCGCTTGCTGCAGTCGCCAAGCGACGCTGCGCCCGACGAGCTGCCCACATGCTTCGACGGCCATCAGGCGTTGCAGCTAGCGGCACGGCTGGCGGCCCGTCTCTATCCACACGGCGAACCGGCTGGCGCCACGCTGCTGCCCGACCTGTGGACCGGCGAGCTGCGCGCACCGTCCCGGCTGGATCCGCTCGATGCGACGACGACCGCACCGGACCCCGCCGCCGCACCACCGCGCAGCGCTCGCCTGCCGCGTCGGCCGCAGGTGCGCGAGGCCGCCGATGACGAGGACGACGACACTCAGCCGGGCATCTGGATGGTGCAGCCTTCGCCTCCGCTGGAACATGCCGAGGACCCGCTCGGCATGCAGCGCCCCAGTGATCGCGACGAGGCGACCGCGGCCGAGGACTTCGCCGACTCGCTCAGCGAGCTCAACGAGGCGCGACTGGTGGTCAGCCCCGGGAGCCCGAAGGAAGTCCTGCTGTCCGACGATCCACCCGAGCCGCGCGCGCGCTGCACGCGCGACACACCGAACGCCACCGCCGCCCTGCGCTACCCGGAGTGGGACTACCGCAGCCGCAGCTACCGCCATCCCGGCGCGCAGGTGCTGCTGTTGCCGGCGCCGCCCGGACCGCAGCAGTGGATCGAACAGACGCTCGAACGCCATCGCAGCATGCTGGCGACCATCCGCCGCCAGTTCGAGCAGCTCAGCGCACGGCGCCTGCGTCTGCGCCGTCAGCTGGATGGCGACGAGGTGGATCTGGACGCCTACCTCGACGGCCTCGCCGAGGCCCGCGCCGGCCTGAGCATGCCGCAGGCGCTGTACCAGACGCAGCGACTGCAGCAGCATGACCTGGCGATCATGCTGCTGGTCGATGCCAGCGGCTCCACCGACGGCTGGCTGAGCAATCACCGCCGGGTCATCGACGTCGAGCGCGAGGCGTTGCTGCTGGTGTGCCTGGCGCTCGACGGGCTGGGCGAGCCTTACAGCGTGCAGAGCTTCTCCGGTCAGGGACCGAACGCAGTGACGGTGCGCAGCCTCAAGGCCTTCGGCGAGCGCTACGGCGAAAGCGTCGGCCGGCGCATTGCCGGGCTGGAACCGGAGCACTACACCCGCGCCGGCACCGCCATCCGCCACGCCAGCAGCCTGCTGATGCAGCAGCCGGCGACGCACCGGCTGCTGTTGCTGCTCTCCGATGGCAAGCCCAACGATGTCGACGAATACGAAGGCCGCTATGGCGTCGAGGACCTGCGCCAGTCGATCACCGAGGCTCGGTTGCAGGGCATCCGGCCGTTCTGCCTGACCATCGACCGTCAGGCCGCCAGCTACCTGCCGGCCGTGTTCGGCGTGCACCAGTACGCCCTGCTGCCCAAGCCGGAGCTGCTGCCACGCGTGCTGCTGGACTGGCTCAGGCGACTGATCGCCGCCTGAGCGGTGCTAAAACGAAAACGCCCTGCAGGTGCAGGGCGTTCGGTCAGCGCGAATGCGCTCAGGGCTGGTTGCGGTTCTGCTCACGCAGCAGGTCGCGGATCTCGGTGAGCAGCAGCTCCTCCTTGGTCGGCGCCGGCGGCGCGGCGGGCGCTTCAGCCTCCTTGCGACGCAGCGAGTTCATCGCCTTGATCGCCAGGAAGATGGCGAAGGCGACAATCAGGAAATCCACCACCGTCTGGATGAACGCGCCGTAGCGCAGCAGCACCGCCGGGGTTTCGCCGACCGCCTCCTTGAGCACGATCGCCAGATCGGAGAAATCCACGCCGCCGATCAGCAGCCCCAGCGGCGGCATGACCACTCCGTCGACGAAGGAGGAGACTATCTTGCCGAACGCGGCGCCGATGATGATACCGACGGCCATGTCGATCACATTGCCGCGCATGGCGAACGCCTTGAATTCGCTGATCAGGCTCATATGAGAAATCCTTAGCTGAGGAAGAAGTGCCAGCATGCGCGCCGCTCCGCGACGGCCGAGGCCCGTCCTAGAGCATAGGCGTTCGGTCGGGAGTCGACCACACCAACCGCGCGTTCGTCGCGCGTCGCCAGCGCCGCGGCAATCGCTTGATCGCCGTCAACCGAGTAACACGGAGGCGCGGCTAAGGTAGCACTTCCCTGTACATCCCGGAGCAGTTCCATGCACGTTGAACACCACCCCCTGGTCAAGGATTTCCCCGAAAAGCGCGAGCAGCTGCAGAAACTGCGTCAGGAAGATCCGGTTTTCGCCCGCAAGGCCGATGAATACGAAGCGCTGGACAAGCGCATCTGCCGCGTCGAAGACGGCGTCGAAACCCTCGACGATGCCGCGCTGAACGCCCTCAAGCAGGAGCGTGTGAATCTGAAAGACGACATCGCCCGCGACCTCAAGCGCGCCGGTGGCAGCTGCTGCGGCGGCTGCTGCGGCTGAAGCCCGACAGATCGTCACGAAGCCCGCATTCGCGGGCTTCTTTGTTTCTGCCGTCGGTCAGAACAGCCCGCCGAAGCGGAATCCCGCGCCAACCCAGACGAATGCCACGGCTGTCAGCGTGATCAGCACGATATGCGCGCCCAGTTGCGGCAAACGTTGCGCGTCGAGTTTGGGAATCAGCGCCAGCCGCGCGTGCACGCCCAGCACTGCGGTCAGCCCGAGCAGCACCAGCTTGGCCTGGATCAGCTGCGCCGCCGGCGTCGCGCCGAACCACTGCGCATGCGGTAGCCACAGGCTGGCCATCCACAAGCCCGTGACGATCTGAATCAGCAGCGCCGGAATGCCGATACGCTCGTAGATCTGCTCGAAGTTGCGCACCGGCTGCGGGTCGCGCTGGCGCAGCGCCTTGGGCAACACGCCGAACAGCAGCACCAGATGGCCGCCGACCCAGACGCTGGCGCCCAGCAGGTGCAGAAACAACAGATGACGCATGGCGCTCACTCCCGTTCGATTTGTTTACAGTCTGACGGCTGCTGCGCCGCTTGTGGCTGATGGCAATCAAGTCAGCCGTTATCATGCGACTCCATTTGCCCCACGCGGAGTTTCCCATGGCCAAGGCCAAGCGCATGTATGGCTGCACCGAATGCGGCTCGACCTTCCCCAAGTGGGCCGGCCAATGCGGCGACTGCGGCGCCTGGAACACGCTGGTGGAAACCGTCGTCGAGGCCGCTCCCGCAGCGTCGGGGCGTGCCGGCTGGGCCGGTGATCAGGCCAACATCAAGACGCTGGCCGAAGTCAGCGTCGAGGAAGTGCCGCGCTTCTCCACCGCCTCCGGCGAGCTGGACCGCGTGCTCGGCGGCGGCCTGGTGGACGGCTCGGTGGTGCTGATCGGCGGCGACCCCGGGATCGGCAAGTCGACCATCCTGCTGCAGACCCTGTGCGCCATCGCCCAGCGCTATCCGGCACTGTACGTCACCGGTGAGGAATCCCAGCAGCAGGTCGCGATGCGCGCGCGCCGCCTGGACCTGCCGCAGGACAAACTCAAGGTGATGACCGAAACCTGCATCGAGTCGATCATCGCCACCGCCCGGCTGGAAAAGCCCAAGGTGATGGTGATCGACTCGATCCAGACCATCTTCACCGAGCAGCTGCAGTCCGCGCCCGGCGGCGTCGCCCAGGTGCGCGAGAGCGCGGCGCTGCTGGTGCGCTACGCCAAGCAGAGCGGCACGGCGATCTTCCTCGTCGGGCACGTGACCAAGGAAGGCGCCCTGGCCGGGCCGCGCGTGCTCGAGCATATGGTCGACACGGTGCTCTATTTCGAGGGCGAGTCCGACGGCCGCCTGCGCCTGTTGCGCGCGGTGAAGAACCGCTTCGGCGCGGTGAACGAACTCGGCGTGTTCGGCATGACCGACAAGGGCCTGAAGGAAGTCACCAACCCCTCGGCGATATTCCTCACCCGCGCCCAGGAGGCGGTGCCGGGCAGCGTGGTGATGGCCACCTGGGAAGGCACCCGGCCGATGCTGGTGGAGGTGCAGGCTCTGGTCGACACCAGCCACCTGGCCAACCCGCGCCGCGTCACCCTGGGCCTCGACCAGAACCGCCTGGCCATGCTGCTGGCCGTACTGCATCGCCATGGCAGCATCCCGACCTACGACCAGGACGTGTTCATCAACGTGGTCGGCGGCGTGAAGGTACTGGAAACCGCGGCGGATCTGGCGCTGATGGCCGCGGTGATCTCCAGCCTGCGCAACCGGCCGCTGGATACCGATCTGTTGGTATTCGGCGAGGTGGGCCTGTCCGGCGAGATCCGCCCGGTGCCGAGCGGTCAGGAGCGCCTGAAGGAGGCCGCCAAGCACGGCTTCAAGCGCGCCATCGTCCCCAAGGGCAACGCGCCGAAGGAGGCGCCGACCGGGCTGCAGATCATCGCAGTGACGCGTCTGGAACAGGCGCTCGACGCGCTGTTCGAGTGACAGCTAGAAACCGCCCAGCGCCGCCAGCTCGCGCTCCAGCAACGTCTCGTCGCCGAGGTTGAGTTCGACCAGCCGGCGCAGGTGGGCGATCGAGTCGAGGTCGATGTGCTGGCAGGCGAAGCCGATCAGCTCGCCCTCCTCGTGGGCCATCGTCACCTCCATGCGCACCTCCGCGTCGCCGGACAGCCGCACCCGCGCCTGAAACGGTTGCGCGGCGTCGGCGTCCCACTGCTGCGGCCGGCGCACCAGCAGGCCACGGAGCGACAGATCATGCAGCTCCACCGGCCAGCACCGCTCGCCCTGGCGCAGCTCGGTGGTGGCGTCGAACTCGATGCGCTGGAAGCGCCGACGATCGCTGGGGGAATCAGTCATCAGAAAATCACTCCGCAAAACCTGGAATCACTATAGACAGCCGCGCCGGCGCACGTCGTCACAACCAGCGGCGCACGCGCCGGCAATAGTCGCGGTAAGCATCGCCGAACAGCTCGTTCAGCAGGCGCTCCTCGTGGACGATCACCCCGCGCTGCATGGTGAGGATCAGCAGCGGCAACAGCAGCCACGGCCACAGCGTGCCCCACAGCAACGCGATGCCGGCGTAGATCAGGCTGTCGGCCAGGTAGATCGGATTGCGCGAGACGCGGAACGGCCCCTCCTCCAGCAGCTTCGCCGGCGTGCCGTAGGGATTGACCGTGGTGCGCCGCCAGAGCATCAGCAAGCCGGCCCAGAGCATCAGCACCACACCGGCGTCAATCAGCCCCCAGCCGAGGTAGTGCGTCCACAGCGTCTGCGGCAGCCCGAGCGGCAGCAACCCGTCGAGCGCCCAGGCGGCGGCGAGGAACAGCAGATAGATCAGCGGAGGTGGCAGCAGGACGCCGTTGGCACGTTTGAACATGGAAGGCTCCGGGGCGGGCGGTTCGCTGCAGTCTACGCGGTTCGCCGGGGCACCGCTGTGCGGCGCCTGATGCCTAGCGCGGGGCGATGCTCAGCGCATACCGGATCAGCGCCGCCGTGCCATCGATGTTCAGCTTGCGGCGGATGCTCAGCCGGTGGGTTTCCACGGTGCGCACGCTGATCGCCAGTTCGCGCGCCATCGCCTTGCTGTCCAGACCGCGGGCAAGCATCTGCAGGATCTGCTCCTCGCGCGGGGTGAGGTTGTGCGCGGCGGCGTCCTGCCGCTGTTCGGCCAGTCGACGGGTGATCTCCGCGCTGTAGAAGGTGCCGCCGGCGGCAACCGCTTCGATCGCGGCGATGATCTCCCGCGCGGAGGAATCCTTGAGAACGTAGCCGCGCGCACCGGCATGGATCGAACTGCGCACGTATTCGAGGTTGTCGTACATGCTCAGCATCAGCACCTGCAGCCGCGGGTACAGCTGGCACAGGCGCCGGGTCAGCTCCAGGCCGTTGGTGTCCTTCAGGCCGATGTCCAGCAGCAGCAGGTCCGGTTGTACCTGTTCGAGCAGTTCGAGCGCCGCGGCGCCGCTGTCCGCCTCGCCGACCACCTCGATCTGCGGCATCACGGCCAGCAGCGCGCGAATGCCGTCGCGCACCAGCGTGTGGTCATCGACGAGGGCTATGCGGATCGGGGTGCCGGAATTCATGGGCGACTCTTCTGGCAGGCGGTGGCTCGCGGCTCAGCTCGCCGAGACCGGCAATACTACATGCATCGCGCTGCCCTCAGAGCTGGACGAAAGACTGAGTTGTCCGCCGAGGTGCTCGATCCGCTCGCGGATGTTGCGCAGGCCGATGCCGCCGGGCATGCGCTCGATGGTGCGCGGGTCGAAGCCGATGCCGTCGTCGCGCACCTGCAGCTGCACGCCATCGACGCTCGGCGCAAGGTCGATCTGAACCAGGCTGGCGCGGGCATGCCGTTCGATATTGGTCAGCGCTTCCTGAACAATGCGAAACAGCGCCACCGCCACCGCGTCGGGCAGCGGCGCATCGCCCAGCTGCTGACGGCAGACCACCGTCAATCCGCACCGCTGCTCGAATTCCGTGGCCAACTGGCCGATGGCCGCCGACAGCCCGAGGGTGTCGAGCAGCGAGGGACGCAGATCGTGGGAGATGCGCCGCACCTCGCCGATGGCGCCGCCGAGCCGTTCGATGGCCTGCTCAAGACTGTCCAGCCCGCCGCTGGCGCCGCGCTGCAGCTGGTGGGCGGCCAGCTCGAACTGGAACTTGATCGACACCAGCAGCTGGCTGATGCCGTCGTGCAGCTCGCGCGACACCCGCGAGCGCTCGTCCTCCTGCAGGCTGAGCAGGCGCTGGTTGAGTGCCTGCAGCTTGCGGTCGGCCAGACGGTGCTCCTTGATGCTCAGCATCAGGCTGCCGATGAACACCACCAGCACCACGATCAGCGTGACCCCGGCGATGGCGATCATCGTCGCGCGGATACCGCTGGCCACCTCCGAGCGCACCTGCCGGGTGGCCCGCTCGATGTCTTCCAGATAAATGCCGGTGCCGACCATCCAGCCCCAGCCGTCAAGCATGGTCACGTAGGCCAGCTTGTCGGTTTCCTGCCCGCTCGATGGCTTGCGCCAGGAGTAGCGCTGGAAACCGTCGCCGCTCATGGCGCTCTTGAGCAGCGCCTGGATCACCGGCAGGCCGTGGATGTCGGTCATGTGCCAGAGATCGCGGCCGACCAGCTCCGCCTGGCGCGGATGCATCAGGTTGCGGCCGCGGTCGTCGTAGACGAACAGATAGCCATCCTCGCCGAAACTGATTTTGCCCAGCACATCCAGCGCCTGCTTCTGCGCCGCGGCGTCGCCGCGCCCGCCATCGTGCAGCGGTGCGATCACGCTCAGCGCCATCGCCACGTAGTTCTTCAGCTCGGCCTGCTTGCTGGACAGGATGGCGCTCTCGATCAGCTGCACCTGCTGCTCGCCGAGCCGCTGGTTCTGCAGCAGCACCAGCGCGCAGATGATCGCCACCGCCAGCAACAGCGGCAGGATGCCGAGGGCAACGATCTTGTGCTTGAGCTGCATGGGACGTCTCGCGAATCGGAATGCGCGGATGCGCTGGGTCGGGGGCTCGCGACGCGCCTACGTAAATCTACGTAGCCACGCTGAGTAGTACTGCGAATACCGGCGATTGCAGGTTGTGGCGATAGTAGCAAGGCTCGCCCGAGGCGCGCGCATTCACCATGCCCAATAACAATGACGCCGCAGACCCTACAGTCGACGGCGGGAGAAAACTCTATGAACCGATTGGTCAGCCAGCTCGCCTGGTTCGCCCTCGCAGTGCTGGGCGCCGTCGCCCTCGGTGTCGTCGCACTGCGTCGCGGCGAAGCCATCAACGCACTCTGGATCGTGGTCGCCGCCGTGGCGATCTATCTGGTCGCCTACCGCTACTACAGCCTGTTCATCGCCACCAAGGTGATGCAGCTGGACCCCACCCGCGCCACCCCCGCCGTGCTCAACAACGATGGTCTGGACTTCGTGCCGACCAACAAGCACGTGCTGTTCGGCCACCACTTCGCCGCCATCGCCGGCGCCGGCCCGCTGGTCGGCCCGGTACTCGCCGCGCAGATGGGCTACCTGCCCGGCACGCTCTGGCTGATCGCCGGCGTGGTGCTGGCCGGTGCGGTGCAGGACTTCATGGTTCTGTTCCTTTCCACGCGCCGCAACGCCCGTTCGCTGGGCGACATGGTGCGCGAGGAGATGGGGCGCATCCCCGGCACCATCGCGCTGTTCGGCTGCTTCCTGATCATGATCATCATCCTCGCGGTGCTCGCGCTGATCGTGGTGAAGGCGCTGGCGCACAGCCCGTGGGGCATGTTCACGGTGATGGCGACCATCCCGATCGCCATGTTCATGGGCGTGTACATGCGCTACCTGCGTCCGGGCCGTATCGGCGAGATCTCCATCATCGGCGTGGCGCTGCTGCTCGGCTCGATCTGGCTCGGCGGGGAGATTTCCACCGATCCGTACTGGGCTGGCGTGTTCACCTTCACCGGCGAGCAGATCACCTGGATGCTGGTCGGCTACGGCTTCGTCGCCGCAGTGCTGCCGGTATGGCTGATCCTCGCGCCGCGTGACTACCTGTCGACCTTCCTCAAGATCGGCACCATTGTCGCGCTGGCCGTCGGCATCCTGATCCTCGCCCCCGAACTGAAGATGCCGGCGCTGACCCAGTTCACCGACGGCACCGGCCCGGTGTGGAAGGGCGCGCTGTTCCCGTTCCTGTTCATCACCATCGCCTGCGGCGCGGTCTCCGGCTTCCACGCGCTGATCAGCTCGGGCACCACGCCCAAGCTGCTGGCCAACGAAACCCATGCCCGCTACATCGGTTACGGCGGCATGCTGATGGAGTCGATGGTCGCCATCATGGCCATGGTCGCCGCCTCGGTGATCGAGCCGGGCGTGTACTTCGCCATGAACAGCCCGCCGGCAGTGGTCGGTGCCGACGTCGCCAGCGTGGCCGCGGCGGTCAGCAACTGGGGCTTCGCCATCACCCCGGAAGCGCTGGAAGGCGTGGCCCGCGACATCGGCGAGAGCAGCATCCTCAACCGCGCCGGCGGCGCGCCGACGCTCGCCGTGGGTATCGCGCAGATCCTCCACCAGGTGCTGCCAGGCGAGAACACCATGGCGTTCTGGTACCACTTCGCGATCCTGTTCGAGGCGCTGTTCATCCTCACCGCGGTGGACGCCGGCACCCGTGCCGGGCGCTTCATGCTGCAGGACCTGCTCGGCAACTTCATCCCGGCGCTCAAGCGCACCGACTCCTGGACGGCCAACGTGGTCGCCACCGCCGGCTGCGTGGCGTTGTGGGGCTACCTGCTGTACCAGGGCGTGATCGACCCGCTGGGCGGCATCAACACCCTGTGGCCGCTGTTCGGCATTTCCAACCAGATGCTCGCCGGCATCGCGCTGATGCTCTGCACCGTGGTGCTGATCAAGATGAAGCGCCAGCAGTATGTCTGGGTCACCCTGCTGCCGGCCTTGTGGCTGCTGATCTGCACCACCGTCGCCAGCCTGATCAAGCTGTTCGACGCCAACCCGGCGGTGGGCTTCCTCGCCCTGGCCGACAAGTACCGCACCGCGCTCGACGCCGGTCAGGTACTGGCGCCGGCCAAGGACCTCGGGCAGATGCAGAACGTGATCATGAACGCCTACACCAACGCCGGTCTGACCGTGCTGTTCCTGGTGGTGGTGTTCAGTATCCTGTTCTACGCGTTGAAGGTTGGCCGCGCCGCCTGGATTCGCAGCGAGCGCACGGACAAGGAAATGCCCTTCGAGGGCATGCCCAGCGCCTGACCCCAGCCGTGCCGGGTGCCGCGAGGCGCCCGGCCATCATTGCAAGAGGAGCACCGCCGTGTTCAACGACCTCAGCCGCATGGGCAAGTACCTCGGCCAGGCCGCGCGCATGCTGGTCGGCATGCCCGACTACGACACCTACCTCGAGCACATGCGCAGCACCCACCCGGACCAGCCGGTGATGAGCTACGAGGCGTTCTTCCGCGAGCGCCAGGATGCTCGTTATGGCGGTGGCAAGGGGCGGCCGATCCGCTGCTGTTGACCTGGGGTAGGGTGGACGACCGCGTAGCGTTGTCCACCATTGGCCACAGAGTAGCGGTGGACAAGCCGGCGGCGTTGTCCACCCTACGGCAGATGCCCGTCCCGCCATTGATTCCCCGCGCCACGCCTTGCCGTGGCGCGTTTCGTTGCGAGGAGTGCCTTCATGTCGCAAGCCCCCATCCCGGTCACCGTGCTGACCGGCTTTCTCGGCGCCGGCAAGACCACCCTGCTCAGGCACATGCTGCAGGCCGAGCATGGCCTGAAGCTGGCGGTGATCGAGAACGAGTTCAGCGAGACGCCTATCGACGGCCAGCTGCTCGGCAGTGAGCCCGTCGAGCTGCTGACCCTGGCCAACGGCTGCGTCTGCTGTTCGATCCATGTCGAGCTGGAGAAGGCGCTGTATCTGCTGCTGGACAAGCTGGACAGCGGCGAGCTGGCCTTCGAGCGCCTGGTCATCGAATGTACCGGCCTGGCCGATCCGGCGCCGGTGGCGCAGACCTTCTTCGCCGGCGATGAGCTGTGCGAGCGCTACGTGCTCGACGGCATCATCACCCTGGTCGACGCGGCCAATGCCGAGCGCCATCTGCAGGAATCCATCGCCCAGGCGCAGGTCGGTTTTGCCGACCGTATCCTGCTGAGCAAGACCGACCTGGTCGAAGCCCCGGCCGTCGAGGCGCTGAGCCAGCGCCTGCAGCGGATCAACCGCCGCGCGCCGATCCATATCGTCGAGCACGGGCGCATCGAACTGGCCGAACTGCTCGATATCCGCGGCTTCAACCTCAACGCCGACATCGCCCCGGCGCCGGCGCTGCGGCCGCTGCTGCCGGCGACCAGCAAGGACCGCATCGCCACACTGGTACTGCACAGCGAGCGCCCGCTGGACATGCAGCGCCTGAGCGCCTTCATGGAAGACCTGCTGGAGCGCCACGGCAATGCGCTGCTGCGCTACAAGGGTGTGCTGGAGGTGGCTGGCGAGCCGCGCCGACTGGTGTTTCAGGGCGTGCTCAGGCTGTACGGCTTCGACTGGGACGCCGAATGGGCCGAAGACGAGGCGCGGCGCAGCGTGCTGGTGTTCATCGGCGACAACCTGCCGGAAGCCGAGATCCGCGCCGGCTTCGCCGCAGTACAGGCGTAGGGTGGACAACGGCGCAGCCTTGTCCACCGTTCTGCGCTACGGATGGCTGGCCGGCGGGTGGCGCGAACCGGGCCAAGCCGCACGCAGCTAGCCCGCCCTGCGCACCGCCGATCTGATTCCGAGGCATTTCCTGCAGACAAAAAGAAACCCGGCCGAGGCCGGGTTTCTTCATTGCAGCGCGCGAATCTTACTTGCCGTATACCGGCAGCTTGGCGCAGACGGCCTGGACCTTGGCGCGCACCGCGTCGACCACGGACTCGTCGCCCATGTTGTCGAGGATGTCGCAGATCCAGCCAGCCAGTTCACGGCACTCGGCTTCCTTGAAGCCACGGGTGGTGACCGCCGGGGTGCCGATGCGCAGACCGGAAGTGACGAACGGCGAACGCGGGTCGTTCGGCACGCTGTTCTTGTTCACGGTGATGAAGGCGCGGCCCAGAGCGGCATCCGCGTCCTTGCCGGTGATGTCCTGCTTGATCAGCGAGAGCAGGAACAGGTGGTTCTGGGTGCCACCGGACACCACGTCGAAACCGCGCTGGATGAACACTTCGGCCATGGCCTGGGCGTTATTCACCACTTGCTGCTGGTATGCCTTGAACTCGGGCTGCAGGGCTTCCTTGAAGCACACCGCCTTGGCGGCGATGACGTGCTCCAGCGGGCCACCCTGGGCACCCGGGAAGACTGCGGAGTTGAGCTTCTTCTCGATCTCCTCGTTCTTCTTCGCCAGGATCAGGCCGCCGCGCGGGCCGCGCAGGGTCTTGTGGGTGGTGGTGGTGACCACGTCAGCGAACGGCACCGGGTTTGGGTAGACGCCAGCGGCGACCAGACCGGCCACGTGGGCCATGTCGACGAACAGGTAGGCACCGACCTTGTCGGCGATTTCGCGGAAACGCGGGAAGTCGAGTTTCTGCGAGTAGGCGGAGAAGCCGGCGACGATCATCTTCGGCTTGTGCTCAACGGCCAGACGCTCGACTTCGTCATAGTCGATCAGGCCCTGGTCGTTGATGCCGTACTGCACGGCGTTGTACAGCTTGCCGGAGGACGACACGGACGCGCCGTGGGTCAGGTGGCCGCCGTGGGCCAGGCTCATGCCGAGGATGGTGTCGCCCGCGCTGAGCAGCGCCAGGTAGACAGCAGCGTTGGCCTGGGAACCGGCGTGCGGCTGGACGTTGGCGTAGTCGGCGCCGAACAGCTGCTTGGCGCGGTCGATGGCCAGCTGCTCGACCACGTCGACGTGCTCGCAACCGCCGTAGTAGCGCTTGCCCGGGTAGCCTTCGGCGTACTTGTTGGTCAGCACCGAACCCTGGGCTTCCATCACCGCCGGGCTGGTGTAGTTCTCCGAGGCGATCAGCTCGATGTGGTCTTCCTGACGCTGGGCTTCCTGCTGCATGGCAGCGAAGAGTTCGGCGTCGAAGCGTTCGATGGTCAAGTCACGGCTGAACATGGCAGTCCTCTGAAGTCAGCTGGCGGTAAAAATAGAGCGGCGGATTCTACCCCAATCCGCCGCACGACGGGTATGAGCGCCGGTCATGCACAAGATGAGCGCGGCTGCCGTCAGGCGCCGCCCCGGCCGGGCGCCGCGGTTTGCCCTGCCCGGTGCATTCGGGTAGCGTTGCGCCCTTTAAGCGCGCCCCGGCTACGCGGCTTCGCGCAGCCGGTTCGAGTCTCTTCATCACCGTCACGGGCATCGTTTTCATGGCTCAATACGTCTACACCATGCACCGGCTGAGCAAGGTCGTTCCGCCGAAGCGTGAGATCCTCAAGAACATTTCCCTGTCGTTCTTCCCGGGCGCCAAGATCGGCGTGCTCGGCCTGAACGGCGCCGGTAAGTCCACCCTGCTGCGCATCATGGCCGGCGTCGACACCGAGTTCGACGGCGAAGCTCGCGCCATGCCGGGCATCAATGTCGGCTACCTGCCGCAGGAGCCGCAGCTCGATCCCGAGAAGACCGTGCGCGAGATCGTCGAGGAAGCGGTCAGCGTGATCAAGGACGCCCAGGCGCGCCTGGACGCCGTCTACGCCGCCTACGCCGAGCCGGATGCCGACTTCGATGCGCTGGCCGCCGAGCAGGCCAAACTCGAAGCGATCCTGCAGGCCTCCGATGGCCATAACCTGGAGCGCCAGCTGGAAGTTGCCGCCGATGCCCTGCGCCTGCCGGCCTGGGACGCCAAGGTCGGCCACCTGTCCGGTGGCGAAAAGCGCCGCGTGGCGCTGTGCCGCCTGCTGCTGTCGGCGCCGGACATGCTGCTGCTGGACGAACCGACCAACCACCTGGACGCCGACTCGGTGGCCTGGCTGGAACATTTCCTTCACGACTTCCCCGGCACCGTGGTGGCGATCACCCACGACCGCTACTTCCTCGACAACGTCGCCGGCTGGATTCTCGAACTCGACCGTGGCCAGGGCATCCCGTTCGAGGGCAACTACTCGCAGTGGCTGGAAGCCAAGGCCGCGCGCCTGGAGCAGGAAGCCAAGCAGGAGTCGGCGCACAAGAAGGCCATGAAGGCGGAACTGGAGTGGGTGCGCCAGGGCGCCAAGGCCCGCCAGTCGAAGTCCAAGGCCCGTCTGGCGCGCTTCGAGGAAATGCAGTCGCAGGAATTCCAGAAGCGCAGCGAGACCAACGAGATCTACATCCCGGCCGGCCCGCGCCTGGGCGACAAGGTCATCGAGCTGAAGAACGTGCGCAAGGGCTACGGCGATCGCGTGCTGATCGACGACCTCTCCTTCAGCGTGCCGAAAGGCGCCATCGTCGGCGTGATCGGCGGCAACGGCGCGGGCAAGTCCACGCTGTTCCGCATGCTGATGGGCAAGGAAACTCCGGATTCGGGCAGCATCGAGATCGGCGAAACCGTGCAGCTGGCCTGCGTCGACCAGAGCCGCGATGACCTGGACGGCAACAAGACGGTCTGGGAAGCGGTTTCCGACGGCCTGGACCAGATCCGCATCGGCAACTACGAGGTACCGTCGCGCAGCTACGTCGGTCGCTTCAACTTCAAGGGCGCCGACCAGCAGAAGTTCGTCAAGGACCTCTCGGGCGGTGAGCGCGGCCGCCTGCACCTGGCGCTGACGCTCAAGCAGGGCGCCAACGTGCTGCTGCTCGACGAACCGTCCAACGACCTCGACGTGGAAACCCTGCGTTCGCTGGAAGAGGCGCTGCTGGACTTCCCCGGCTCGGCCATCGTCATTTCCCACGACCGCTGGTTCCTCGACCGCGTGGCCACCCACATCCTCTCCTACGAGGACGACGGCGGCGTGGTGTTCTTCGAAGGCAACTACAGCGACTACGAAGCCGACCGCAAGAAGCGCCTCGGCGACGCCGCTTCGCAGCCGCACCGGGTCAAGTACAAGAAGCTCGCACAATAATGGTGCACGACGGAGCCGCAAGGCTCCGTTTTTTTGTCCGGCGAACTTCGGGTGCGCCAAAATGGCGCTCGCTAGCAGCCTCTCCGCCTTTTTGCCTGCGACATTTTCGCGCACAGCGAACGACGACGAACCCCGCTCCAGGCCAATTCCCATCGGGCACTCCGCCGCGAATGCACCAATATAGTGCACTCAAAATCGGCGAACAGGATGCGTTTTGCACCGCTTCGGCGCATCGCGATGTACGTCGCACTTTCATGGAACGAATCAGGTTTGCTAAAGTCGCCCGCCAAAAAATTTTTAATGACGGCCGCACACGGTCGCCGAGGGCCCAAAAATGATCGAAACCGTTGATGCCTTTCTCGCCCGGCTCAAGCAGCGCGACCCCCATCAGCCAGAATTCCATCAGGCCGTAGAAGAGGTCGTCCGTAGCCTCTGGTCTTTCCTCGAAGCCAATCCGCGCTACATGCAGGCCGGCATCCTCGAACGCATGGTCGAGCCGGAACGCGCCATCATGTTCCGCGTACCGTGGATCGACGATCAGGGCCGCGTGCAGGTCAACCGCGGTTTCCGTATCCAGATGAGCAGCGCCATCGGCCCGTACAAGGGCGGCCTGCGCTTCCACCCGTCGGTCAACATCGGCGTGCTGAAATTCCTCGCCTTCGAGCAGGTATTCAAGAACTCCCTGACCTCGCTGCCAATGGGCGGCGGCAAGGGCGGCTCGGACTTCAACCCGAAGGGCAAGAGCGACAACGAAGTGATGCGCTTCTGCCAGTCGTTCATGAGCGAGCTGTACCGCCACATCGGTGCGGATCTCGACGTACCGGCCGGTGACATCGGCGTCGGCGGCCGCGAGATCGGCTTCCTCTTCGGCCAGTACAAGCGTCTGTCCAATCAGTTCACCTCGGTGCTGACCGGCAAGGGCCTCGCCTACGGCGGCAGCCTGATCCGCCCGGAAGCCACTGGCTACGGCTGCGTGTACTTCGCCCAGGAAATGCTCAAGAACATCCAGAGCGGCTTCGAGGGCAAGCGTGTCTCCATCTCCGGCTCCGGTAACGTCGCGCAATACGCCGCGCAGAAGGTCATGGAGCTGGGCGGCCACGTGGTTTCGCTGTCCGATTCGGGCGGCACCCTGCACTTCCCGGATGGCATGACCTGCGAGCAGTGGGACTACCTGATGGACCTGAAGAACGTCCGTCGCGGCCGCCTGGAAGAAATGGGCGCGCACTTCGGCGTCACCTACCTGGCCGACCAGCGTCCGTGGAGCCTGCCGTGCGACATCGCGCTGCCGTGCGCCACGCAGAACGAACTGGACGGCGACGACGCCCGCACGCTGCTGAAGAACGGCTGCATCTGCGTGGCCGAAGGCGCCAACATGCCGTCGACGCTGGAAGCCGTGGACCTGTTCCTCGAGGCCGGCATCCTCTACGCACCGGGCAAGGCCTCCAACGCCGGCGGCGTGGCCTGCTCGGGTCTGGAAATGAGCCAGAACGCCATGCGCCTGCACTGGAGCGCCGGCGAGGTGGACACCAAGCTGCACAGCATCATGCAGTCGATCCACCACGCCTGCGTCGCCTACGGCGAGGAAGCGGACGGCCGGATCAACTACGTCAAGGGCGCTAACATCGCCGGCTTCGTCAAGGTTGCCGACGCCATGCTGGCCCAGGGCGTGGTGTAACCGCTACCGCAAGCCCCAGGCTGCACGCAACAAGAAAAGCCCCCGCCGGGTTGTCCGGCGGGGGCTTTTCGTTTGGGGGCCGGACTTGTCCGTAGGGTGGAAAACTCGCGCAGCGATTTTCCACGCGGCACATGCGCGGGAAGGGTGTTGCGCGTGGATGGCTTCGGCCATCCACCCTACGCATGAGCAGGTCACAGGTCTTTTCCACCCCTGCGGCCGGGCGGCGCTCCGCTTACCAGTAGTTCTCCACCGCCACCTGCCCTGGCTTGCGCGTCAGCGCCAGGTTGAGGTCGCGTGACTTGAGCACGGCGCGGGTGTCCTCGATCATCTGCGGATTGCCGCAGAGCATGATGCGCGAATGCTCGGGGGTCAGCTGCAGATCGGCGGCGCGCTCCAGCTCGCCACTCTCGATCAGCGTGGTGATGCGCGCGTGCAGGGCGCCAGGCACCTGTTCGCGGGTGACCACCGGCAAGTACAGCAGCTTCGACCCCAGCCCCTCCAGATACTCGCGCTGTGGCAGTTCGGCGATCAGCTGCTGATAGGCCAGCTCGCGCGCTTCGCGCACGCTGTAGACGAGGATGATGCGCTCGAAGCGCTGCCAGGCCTGAAAATCCTGCAGGATCGACAGGAACGGCGCGATGCCGGTGCCGGTGGCCAACAACCAAAGGTCGCGGCCATCGGGGAAGCGGTCCAGGGTCAGGAAGCCGAAGGCCTGTTTGTCGATCAGCAGCTCGTCGCCGACCTTGAGTCGGCTCAATTCGCTGGTGAACTCGCCGTCCGGCACGACGATGGAGAAGAAGTCGAGAAACTCGTCGTGCGGCGCCGAGACCATTGAATAGGCGCGCCAGACAATGCAGCCGCTGGGCTTACGCACGCCGAGGCGGGCGAACTGGCCGGCGCTGAAACGAAATCCCGGATCGCGGCTGGTGCGCAGGGTGAACAGGCTGGGCGTCAGCGTCTGCACCTCGAGCAGGCGCTGGCGGGTGAACTTCTCTTCGCTGGCGGTCATACTTCGCTCCCTCCGAGCCTCTGTCGGACCTGCCGCACGCAGCGTCCGTAACGCCTTGATACTCCTTTCCGACGCCGACAAACACCGCCAGTTCTCATGCCTATTCTCGACACGCCCTACGCCCGCCTCGATCTGATCCGCCAGCCGGAGCAACCGAACGAGCCGCTGCAGGCCTTCGATGCCGCCGACGAATACCTGCTCGCCGAGCTGCATCCGCGCGCCCTGCCGGCGACCACGCGGGTGCTGATCCTCAACGACAGCTTCGGCGCGCTGGCCTGCGCCCTGGCGGCGCATGTCGACGTGACCAGCAGCGGCGACTCGCATCTGGCCCATCTGGCGCTGCAGAAGAACCTGGCGCGCAACGGGATGCCGGCCGAGCGCGTGCGCTTCGTCCCGGCCAACGAAGTGGCCCAGGGTCCGTTCGATCTGGTGCTGATTCGCGTGCCGAAGACCCTGGCCCTGCTGGAAGAACAGCTGATCCGCCTGCACGGCCAACTGGCGCCAGACGCCGAGGTGATCGCCGCAGCAATGATCAAGCACCTGCCGCGCGCCGCCGGCGATCTGCTGGAGCAGTACATCGGCCCGGTGCAGGCCTCGCTGGCGGTGAAGAAGGCGCGCCTGCTCACCGCCACGCCCGCGCAACGGCCGGTGCCCATCTCGCCCTACCCGACTCGTTACCGGCTCGATCAGCCGAAACTCGAATTGCTCAACCACGCCAACCTGTTCTGCCGCGAAGGCCTGGATATCGGCACCCGCGCCTTCCTGCCGCATCTGCCCAAGGCGCTGGGCGCGCTGCGCGTGGCCGATCTCGGTTGCGGCAACGGCGTACTCGGCATCATTTATGCGCTGAACAACCCACAGGCCGAACTGACGCTGGTGGACGAGAGCTACATGGCCGTGCAGTCGGCGCGGGAAAACTGGCAGGCCATTCACGGCGAGCGCCCGGTGGAGATTCGTGCCGGCGATGGCCTCGCCGAGCAGCCGCCGGCCTCGCTGGACCTGGTGCTGTGCAATCCGCCGTTCCACCAGCAGCAGGTGGTCGGCGATTTCCTCGCCTGGCGCATGTTCACCCAGGCCAAGGCCGCGCTGCGCCAGGGCGGCGAGCTGTGGATCGTCGGCAACCGCCACCTGGGCTATCACCTCAAGCTCAAGCGCCTCTACGGGCGGGTCGAGCAGGTCGCGGCGACGCCCAAGTTCGTCATCCTGCGCGCGATCAAGGGTTAGCCGGCTACCAGCATGTCTGCCGCCACTTCGCGGCGCCGGGTCTTGCCGACCAGGCGCTCGACCAGCGTCAGAGCGAACTCCAGCGCGGTCGCCGGGCCCTGGCTAGTAATGCAGTTGCCATCGACCACCACCGGCTGATCGACGAACACGCTGCCGCTCAGCCTGTCGCTCATGCCCGGATAGCAGGTGACGCGGCGCCCCTTGAGCACGCCGTAGGCATGCAGCGCCACCGCCGGCGCGGCGCAGATCGCGGCGAACTCGCGACCGCCGGCCGCCTGCTGACGCACGCGCTCGGCCAGCGGCTCCAGCTCGCCGAGCGTCTGCGCGCCGGGCATGCCGCCGGGTAGCACGATCAGGTCGAAATCCTGCGCCAGCACGTCGAGCAGCATGGCATCGGCGGTGATCCGCGTGCCGCGCGCGCAGGTCAGCATGCGCCGTTCCTCGGCGCTGGCGACGGTGACGTCGAGGTCGGCGCGGCGCAGCACGTCGATCAGGGTGACGGCTTCGAGATCCTCGGAACCGTCGGCGATCGGAATCAGGACACGTTTGCTCATGGGGCTTCTCCTGCTCGATGGAAATTCAAACGCACGTTCGGGCGGTGTAACATGCGCCGCCTTTGCGAGCGCCCTACGGATGGGCTTTGCTGTAGCAGGCCCACCTCCCCCACGACCGGCACGAGAGAATCGACCATGCTGGAAAAGCTGTTCCAACTCAAGGCGCACGGTACCAACGTGCGTACCGAGATCCTGGCCGGTGTCACCACCTTCCTGACCATGGCCTACATCCTCTTCGTCAACCCGAGCATCCTCAGCGAAACCGGCATGGACAAGGGCGCGATCTTCGTCGCCACCTGCCTGGCGGCGGCCATCGGTTCGGCGGTGATGGGCCTGATCGCCAACTACCCGATCGCCCTGGCGCCGGGCATGGGCCTCAACGCCTTCTTCACCTACACCGTGGTGCTGGGCATGGGCCACACCTGGCAGGTCGCACTCGGCGCAGTATTCGTCTCCGCGTGCCTGTTCTTCCTGCTGTCGATCTTCAGAATCCGCGAGTGGATCATCAACAGCATCCCGCTGGAGCTACGTTCGGCCATCGCCGCGGGCATCGGCCTGTTCCTCGCGCTGATCGCCCTGCAGAGCGCCGGCATCGTCGTCGACAACCCGGCGACGCTGGTCGGCATGGGCGACCTGGGCAAGCCGCAGGCGCTGCTGGCGATCCTCGGCTTCTTTCTGATTATCGGTCTGGAAGCCCGCGGCGTCACCGGCGCGGTGCTGATCAGCATCCTCGTGGTGACGGTCATCAGCATCCTGCTCGGCGTATCCGAGTTCGCCGGCGTGGTGTCGATGCCGCCGTCGCTGGCGCCGACCTTCCTGCAACTCGACATCATGGGCGCGCTGGATGTGGGGCTGGTCAGCGTGATCTTCGCCTTCCTCTTCGTAGACCTGTTCGACAACTCCGGCACCCTCATCGCGGTGGCGAAGAAGGCCGGGCTGATGCGCAAGGACGGCTACCTGCCGAAGATGGGCCGCGCGCTGATCGCCGACAGCACCGCGGCGCTCGGTGGCTCGCTGCTGGGAACCTCGACCACCACCAGCTACATCGAATCGGCCGCAGGCGTCAGCGCCGGCGGGCGCACCGGGCTGACCGCCATCGTGGTTGCCGTGCTGTTCCTGCTGGCGCTGTTCTTCGCGCCGCTGGCCGGCAGCGTGCCGGCGTTCGCCACCGCGCCGGCGCTGCTGTTCGTCGCCGTGCTGATGGCCTCCGGCCTGGCCGAGATCGACTGGCATGACCTCACCGTCGCCGCGCCGGTGCTGATCAC
Source organism: Stutzerimonas degradans (assembly GCF_024448505.1). Taxonomy (GTDB): domain Bacteria; phylum Pseudomonadota; class Gammaproteobacteria; order Pseudomonadales; family Pseudomonadaceae; genus Stutzerimonas; species Stutzerimonas degradans. The sequence goes on along the minus strand of NZ_JAMOHV010000003.1, from coordinate 95,172 downwards.
TGCCCTGGCGATGCCGCTGACCTACTCCATCGCCACCGGCATCGCCTTCGGCTTCATCGCCTGGGTCGCCGCCAAGTTCCTCGCCGGCCGCGCGCGCGAGCTGAGCGTGGCGATGTGGGTGCTGTCGGCGCTGTTCGTGGTCAAGCTGGCGTTCCCCGGCTGATCGCGACCTCCGCTCAGGTCGGGCGCTACGCGCGCCCGGCCTGACAACCCTCCCCGCCGCCCGTACAATCGTCGCCCCATCGCTGGCGCTCGCCCAGCCGCCCGCCGCCGGCTCCATCACGCAACGACCGCCGCCATGACCCAGCTTCGCTTCGATCCCGCCTGCTACGACAGCCAACTCGCCGACAAGGCCGCGCGCCTGCAGGCACTGCTCGCGCCCTTCGCCGCCCCCGCCGCAGAGGTCTTCGACTCGCCTCGCGAGCACTACCGCCTGCGCGCCGAATTCCGCCTGTGGCGCGAAGACGGCCAGCGCCATTACGCGATGTTCGAGCCGGGCGACAAGCACAAGGCGATCCTGATCGATGACTTCCCCATCGCCAGCCGCCGCATCAATGAACTGATGCCCCAGCTGAAAGCCGCCTGGCAGGCCTCCGAGGTGCTCAGCTTCAAGCTGTTCCAGGTGGAATTTCTCACCACCCTGGCCGGTGATGCGCTGATCACCCTCGCCTACCACCGCCCGCTGGACGGCGCCTGGCAGGCCGCAGCCGAACAGCTCGCGGCCCAACTGGGTGTCAGCCTGGTCGGCCGTTCCAAGGGCAAGCGCATCGTCATCGGGCGCGATTTCGTGGAAGAAGAGCTGGTGGTCGCCGGACGCAGCTTCCGCTACCGCCAGCCGGAAGGCGCCTTCACCCAGCCCAACGGTGCGGTCTGCCAGAAGATGCTGGGCTGGGCCTACGAGGCGCTTGGCCAGCGCGACGACGACCTGCTGGAACTCTACTGCGGCAACGGCAACTTCACCCTGCCGCTGGCCACCCGCGTGCGCCGCGTGCTGGCCACCGAGATCAGCAAGACCTCGGTGAACGCCGCGCTGGCCAATATCGCCGACAACGGTATCGACAACATCGAGCTGGTGCGCCTCTCCGCCGAGGAGCTGACCCAGGCGCTCAACGAGGTGCGGCCGTTCCGCCGCCTCGCCGACATCGACCTCAAGAGCTATCAGTTCGGCAGCGTCTTCGTCGACCCGCCGCGCGCCGGCATGGACCCCGATACGTGCGAGCTGACCCGCCGCTTCGAGCGCATCCTCTACATCTCCTGCAATCCGGAAACCCTGGCCGCCAACATCGCCCAGCTGGCCGACACCCACCGCATCGAACGCTGCGCGCTGTTCGACCAGTTCCCCTACACCCACCACATGGAAGCCGGGGTGCTGCTGGTCCGCCGCTGAGCCACACCCAGCGCCGCGACACGGCGGATAAGGCTGCGCCGTTATCCACCCTACGCCTGCGAACTCATGCGATCCGTAGGGTGGAAAACGGCCAACGGCCTTTTCCACGCGTCAATATTCGACCTGTAGTTCGGCGCTGCGCGGTTCGGCCTGGCAGGCCAGCGCCCAGCCCTGGCGCACTTCGCTTTCGCTCAGCACCTGGTTGCTGCGCATGCTCACGCTGCCCTCCACCACCCGGCACTTGCAGGCGGCGCAGACACCCGAGCGGCACGCGCTCGGCGGTTGCAGGCCGGCCTGTTCCATGGCCTCCAGCAGCACCTCGCCGCGCGGCACGTCCAGCTCGTGACGGCGACCATCGAGCGCGACCCGCAGGCGGCTGCGGCGCCCGCCCGGTGCGGCCGTCGGCGCTGCGGCGGCAAAGCGTTCCAGATGGATGCGCGCGGCATCCACACCCAGCTCGCCCAGCGCGGCACTGGCGGCATCCATGAACGGTTGCGGCCCGCAGATGAAGGCGTCGGCGGCTGACCAGTCGGCGATCTTCGCGGCAATCGCCGGGCCGCTCGGCACACCCTGCTCGGCATCGAGCCAGATGCGCAGCTGCAGGCGCTCGGGGTAACGGGCAGACCACTCGGCCAGCTCCTCGGCGAAGATCAGCGAGGCGGCATCGCGGCTGGCATAGAACAGCCGTACCTGCCCGCTGCCCTCGACCAGCGCCGCCTGCAGGATCGCCATCAGCGGCGTGATACCGCTGCCGGCGCCGAGCAGCAGCAGATCGTCATCCAGATTGCGCGGCACGAACACACCGGCCGGCGGCAGCGCCTCGATGCAATCGCCCGCCTGCAGGTTGTCCAGCAGCCAGTTCGACGCGCGGCCGCCGGGCACCCGCTTGATGGTGATGCGCAGCGCGCCATCCGCCTGCGGCCGCTGCGACAGCGAGTAGCAGCGCAGCAGCGCCGGTTCGGCGCCGGGCACCTTCAGCGTGAGGAACTGCCCCGGCTGCGCGGTAAAGCGGGCGCGCTGGGCGGCCGGCACTTGCAGGGTGAACGAGCAGCTGTCGGCGGTTTCGGCCTGGCGTGAGGCGATGCGCAGGCGGGTGAATTCACCGGCAACCGGCGTCGGCGACGATGCGAGTGAGGTCGCCACCGCAGTCGCTGCCGGCGCCGCGGCCGAAGCCGAAGCCGAAGCCGAAGCCGAAGCCGAAGGTGCAGTAGAAGCCGGCCCCGACTTGGGCACGCCACGCAGCATCGGCCACACCGACTTGCGGCGGAACAGCAGCACATAGCCGACATGCAGGCCGATCAGCCACAGCCCCAGATTGGCGAAGAACTCGTGCACCTCTTCGGCATCGCCCATCCAGCCGATGAAATCGATGTCGCTGGCGGCGCCGAAGACATCCGGCCCAACGCCCGGCAGGGCGGCCAGCACATCGCCGTTGTCGACCATACCCAGGCCGACCACGCTGGCAATGGCGAAACTGCCCAGCGCGCCGACCGTCAGCCACTTGCCGACGCTCGACAGGCCCGGCTTGCTCCGCTGGCCCTTCGGCGGCAGCAGCTGCGGGAAGCCGCGCAGGCGCAGCGGCACGATCAGCAGGCGCCACACCAACAGCGCTACCAGGCCGTAGCCCAGCCAGATATGCAGCGTCTCGGCGTCGTCACCGCTGAGGTAGGCGCCAAGAAAGAAACCGGCCAGCAGCCAATGGAACAGACGGAAACGATTGAAAGCAGCCACGACGGCGATCCTCTTTGAATGGATGCCGCCTTTGTATTCCTGCGAGCTGAAACGAAACTGAACGCCGCCGGCCGCTGCGGTTCAGCTTGGCGTAAGGCAGCGCGCCTAGGCTGCGCTCATTCCCAACCGGAGAGCGCACCATGAAAGCCCGCTGGATCATCCTCCTGTCCTGCTGCCTGAGCCTGCCGGCCCTGGCCGAAACCGAACACCCGCTGCTGCCCGGCTACGCCGCCCAGGCGCGTCAGGAGAATCCGAACTTCGCCGGTTTCTCCGCCGAGCGCGGCAAGGCGCTGTACTTCGCCGAGGAGCAGCGCAATGGCAAGACCATGAGCTGCACCACCTGCCACACCGCCGACCCGCGTCAGCCCGGCAAGACGCCGGCGCATCGCAAGGTCGATCCGCTGGCGCCGGCAGCCAACCCCGAGCGCTTCACCGACCTGAAGAAGGTCGAGAAATGGTTCCGCCGCAACTGCGACGACGTCTACGCCCGTGAATGCACCGCGCAGGAAAAAGGCGACTTCATCAGCTGGATCGACAGCATCAAGTAAGGAGCCCGCCATGAAGATTGCACCCCTCGCTGCCGTCGCCGGGCTGGGCCTGACCCTGGTACTGGCCGGTCTCAGCTTCGCCGATGACGACGACCATCGCGAACGCAAGGGCTACAAGCGGCCCAAGCGCCTGTCGGTACCCAGCGACGCACCGCTGGTGTGGAAGGAAGAATGCGCGGCCTGCCACATGCTCTATTCTCCCGGCCTGCTGCCTGCCGATGCCTGGCGCGAGCAGATGCGCACCCTGGGCGATCACTACGGCAGCAACGCGTCGCTGGACCCGGTGCAGGAAAAGGAAATCCTCGACTTCCTGGTCCGCGCCTCGGCCGCCAACCGCCTGCCGGTGGAGCCGTCACCGACCGCCGGCGAGCCGCCACGCATCAGCCAGACGCGCTGGTTCGAGCACAAGCACGACGAGGTCAGCAAAGCCAAGTTCGCCCGCGAGTCGGTCGGCGGCCGCTTCAACTGCGTGGCCTGCCATCGCGACGCGGAAAAAGGCGACTTCGACGAGGACCGGGTGAAGATTCCGCGCTGAGACAAAAATAGCCGGAACATTTCGCCAACCGTTGCGTTATATCCCTGCGGCAACCCGGCCGGCAGCGCATGGGCACTGCAAAAAACCGAGGCGTTGGTAACGCAGGCGGATTTTTAGCGGTGCCCTGCGCGGCCAGCCCAGACGAGCGCTTAATGAACGACAGCGAACAGCACCTCATCCAGCAGGCCGCGCGTGGTGATCGCCAGGCGTTCGGCACGCTGGTGCGCGTCCATCAGGCGCGGGTCTTCCACTTCCTCCGTCGCCTGCTCGGCAGCGCCGACGAGGCCGCGGACCTGACTCAGGAAACGTTCATCCGCGCCTTCCAGGCGCTGCCCAGATGGCGCCCGGAAGCACGCTTGCAGACCTGGTTGCTGCAGATCGCACGCAATGCCGCGCTGGATACGCTGCGCCAGCGGCAACGCTACGTCGACGTGGCGCCGGAGGAACTGGCCGAGCCGGTCGATCCGGCGCCATCACCGCTGAGCCGACTGCAGACCGGGCGCGATCTGGCATTGCTGGAACGCTTGCTGGCCCGCCTGCCCCACGAACAGCGCGAGATCCTGCTGCTGCGCGAGGTGGAGGGGCTGGCCTACGACGAACTGGCCGCCACGCTGCAGCTCGCCGCCGGCACCGTCAAGTCGCGCCTGGCTCGCGCCCGCGAGGCGCTGCTGCACGGCTATCGCCAGGCCAACGGAGGCACCCTCGATGACTGAGCATCTGGACATGGCAATCCTGTCCGCCTACCTCGACAACGAACTCGACGCTGCCGTACAGCGCCACGCCGACGCCCACCTGGCGGGTTGCCCACAGTGTCGCGCCACCCTGGCCGAACTCGACGGACTCGGCCAGGGCTTGCGTGCGCTGGCCTGCCCGGAGCTGCCGGCCGAGTTGCAGGCGCGTCTGCAGCGGCCCTTCGCGCCGCCGCCCGTGCGCAGCGGGTGGGCCCGGCACTGGGCGCAGGGTATCGGCGCCGCGGCGTCGGTCCTGCTCGGCCTGCTGCTCGGCTATGCCCTGCCCGGCCAGCCGCCGGGCAGCTCACCCAGCCACGACCTGCTCGCCGTCCTCGGCAGCACCCCACCCGGCGCGCTCTGCGCGCGCCCCGAATTCTGCTACCTGAAGGTAAACCTGAAATGAGCAACACCACCCTGCGCAATGCCCTGGTCCTGTCGGTGCTGGTCAACGTCGGCGTGCTCGCCGGCCTCGGCTGGCAGAAACTCAGTCGCGATGGCCTGCCGATGCCCTCTGGCGCACCGACCGAGCTGTCGCGCGAGCTGCAACTGAGCGCCAGCCAGCTGCAGCGCTGGCACGATGCCGAGGCGCCGTTCCTGGCCTACCTGCGCGCCTCCAACGCCAGCCTCGGCGAACACCGCAACCGGCTGATCGAGGCGATCTTCGCCGAACAGGTGGACCGCACGGTGATCGACGCCGAGCAGGCGAAGATCGCCGAACTGCAGAACGAACAGCAGCGCCTGCTCATCGACCAGCTGCTGCAGGAGCGCGAGATCCTCGAACCGCAGCAGCGCGCGCGGCTCGCCCAGGTGCTCACGCAGCAGTCGTTCGGCGCCGACAACATCGAGCAATTGCACCGCAAATGACGGATTGCACGGCGCGATGGAACAAAACCGTCGCGCCTGCGTTAGAACATCAGGAGCCGCACTTCGCCGGCTCGCTCAATGGAGTTCTATCGATGATCCGCAAACCCCACGCTCTCGCCCTCGCCATCATCCTCGCCGGCACCCTCGGCCACGCCGGCACCAGTCTCGCGGCCACCAGCCATGACCACGGCCACGGCGAAGGCGCGCCGTCGCTGCAACTCGATGCCGGCAAGCGCTGGGCCACCGATGCGCCGCTGCGCCAGGCAATGGGCACCATCAACGACGATATGCGCCAGGCGCTGCCGGCGATCCACGAGGACCGTCTGCCCGCCGCCCGCTACGGCGAACTGGCCGAGACGGTGCGCGGCCAGGTCGCCTACATGGTGGAGAACTGCAAGCTGAGCGCCGAGGCCGACGCGCAGCTGCACCTGATCATCGCCCAGCTGCTCGCCGGCGCCGACGCCATGAGCGGCGCCCCGGCCGGTCAGCGCGACGGCGCGGTGACGGTGGTCGGCGCGCTGGGCGACTACGCCACCTACTTCGCCGACGACAGCTTCAAGCCGCTGGAACACTGATCGAGCGCCGCGTTCAACCCTTGTCGGGCCGTGCCGGCGGGGCCGCTTTCACCGCGAGCGGCACGTCGGCGGCCACCGCTTCCTGCTCGCCCGCGCCGCTGCGATCTCCGCTGGTGTTGGCCAGCAGGCTGGCGGTGGCGGTCTGCAGGTAGGCGTGCAGCTGGCGCAGCAGCTGCGGCTGATCCTCGGCCGCGGCGATCCGCTCGCCAGCCGGTTCACCGCCCAGGCGATAGCGATACAGCCGCGCCGGCTGCTCCTTGGGCTGTACCAGCACCCGATCACCGCGGATCAGCGCCACCGTCTGGTCGCTGCCCGACGGCTTGACGATGCCGAATCCCGGATCGTCCGCCGGCAGGCTGAGCAGGTCGCGGCCCCAGCATTGATGACGCACCTCGCCACCGAGGCGGCCCATGATGGTCGGCACCACGTCAACCTGCGTACCGACCACTTCGCGACGGCTGCCGAAACGCTCGGTGACGCCCGGGGCGATCAGCAGCAGCGGCACGTGGAAGCGCAGCAGGTCCATCTCGGTGACTTCCTCCGTCGCGCCGAAACCATGGTCACCGACCACGACGAACAAGGTCTGCTTGAACCAGGGCTGGTTACGCACCTTGTCGAAGAACTGCCCCAGCGCCCAGTCCGAATAACGCATCGCCGTCAGATGCTGATCCAGCGCGCCATGCCCCTCGACAGCAGCGACCGGCAACTGCTCGGGCAGCGCATACGGCGTGTGGTTGGACAGCGTCTGCAGCAGCGCATAGAACGGCGCGCCGTTATCCAGCTTGCCCAGCTCCTCGGCGGCGCGGGTGAACATGTCCTGGTCGGAAACGCCCCAGGTCGGGTCGGAAACTACCGGATTCACGTAGTCGTTGCGGCCGACGAAGCGCTTCATGCCCTGGTTGCCGAAGAACCCCGCCTGGTTGTCCCAGGCGAAATCGCCGTTGTAGACGTAAACGTCGTCGAACGCCCGCGCACCGAGCAGCTGCGGCAGGCCGGAGAAGCGATGGCCGCCTTCGGGCGTCTGCATCAGATACTCAAAGCCCGGCAGGTTGGGAAAGCAGGCCATGCTGGCGAACATGCCCTGGTGGGTGTGGGTGCCGTTGGCGAAGAAGCGCTCGAACAGCAGCCCCTCGCCGGCCAGGCGGTCGAAGTTCGGCGTGATGCCGTCGGCACTGCCGAGCGCGCCGACATAGCGACCGGCGAAGCTCTCCATGAGGATCACCACCACGTTGCGCACCGCCAGCTGGCCGTCCGCCGGCGGCTGGAAGTCACGGCGCACCGGCGCCAGCTCGGCATCCACCAGCCGGTCGTTGGCGGTCAGCAGCAGCTCGCGGGTGATCGCCTGCGCATCCGCCACCGGCAGTGTCGCCTTCCAGCTGTTGTCGCGATGGCTGGAGAAGCGGTTGCGCGCCGCATCGTAGAGCGACAGCGTGGCGTTCTGACCAAGGTGGTTGGCGAAGGTCGAGGCGGTGGTGAAGGCATCGCCCCAGCGCAGCGGCGGGCCCTGACGCAGCGTGCCGCGCGCGGCCACCACACTGACCACCAGCAACACGCCGAACACCGCGAAGCGCGCCGGCCAGCTCGCGCCGCGGCGGGCCGGCGCGCTCGCCAGGCTGACCGGAGCGGCACGGGTGCGGCGCTCCAGCCAGCCGAACAGCGCGAACAGCGCGGCGCTCGCCGCGAGCCAGGCGGCCAGCAGCCGCAGCACCGGAAAGCCGTGCCAGAGCATGCTCAGCACCGTCGCCGGGTCTTCCTGCAGGTACTGGAACACCAGGCTGTTGAGGCGCTGGTGAAACTCGCGATAGAAGTTCAGCTCGATCAGCCCGAGCAGGATCGCCACGCTGGCGCAAACACCCAGCCATAGCTGCTGCAGCCGGCGGGCGGCCATTGCCCGGCTACTGAGTACCGCGAGCAGCAGCGGCACGAGGATGTACACCGTCACCCGCAGGTCGAAACGCAGGCCGTTGCCGAACGCCTCGACGAAACTGGCCAGCGGTGTACTGCCGATCAGCTCGCGGTTGAACAGCAGCAGCCCCAGGCGCAGCAGGGCGAACAGCGCCAGCAGCGCAACGGCGCTGGCGAGGATGAAGCGCAGATGTGCAGCGAGACCGGAGCCGCGCGGGAAGGAACGCATGCGATGTCCTTTCAGAAGATGCGGTTCAGAGCAGGATCACGCCCCAGATCAGGCCGACCAGGCACAGCGCCAGCAGTTGCGCGGCGCTGCCCATGTCCTTGGCCCGCCCGGAGAGCGGATGCAGATCGAGGGAAATGCGGTCGACGGTGGCCTCGATGGCCGAGTTAAGCAGCTCGACGATCAGCCCGAGCACCACCACACCGATCAGCACCGCGCGCTCGACGCGGCTGACGTCGAGCAGCAGGGCCACGGGGATCAGCAGCAGGTTCAACCACACCAGCTGACGGAACGCCGCTTCGCCGGCATACGCGGCCTTCAGGCCGGCCAGCGAATAGCCGGCCGCGTTGCAGATGCGCGCCAGCCCACCGCGCCCCTTGAGTGCCGCGGCGGCGCCCAGCGGGTTCGGTTCAGATGACATGGATATCCGCCTCGCTGGCCGTCGTGTGCGCGGCGAGCAGCCGCAACCAGTCCTCGACGGGCATGTCCTGGCGGTGCCGATTGAGCTGGCGCAGGTCGTGGCGCGCCGCAGCGCTGCGGCGCAGGCGGCGGCGACTCTTCTCCAGATCGAGCAGCGCAACCTCGACCCAGGCTGCATCGCCTACGCCATGCACGCGCAGGAAGATGTGCTTGGGATAGCAGCAGCCGTGCTGCCAGCGCGCCCGGTGAATGCGGCTCAGGGCGACGCCGACCGCCGCCAGCATGCGCTGGTGGACGAGCGTGCCGTGGCGTGCGGCGTGACCGTCGCGGTACCAGTTCTCCAGGCTGACGAAGCCGTCCAGCTCGGCGGTGATCAGCAGCGCCTGCCACTGCCCGGCCTGCTGGCGCGTACCGCAGTAGATCACCTGCGGCACGCGCACCCCGGCGTCGGCGAAGGCCTGCAAGGCGCGCAGTTCGCGCAGCGCGGTGGGCCGGCCGAACGGATGGGCGAACGTGCGATACAGATGGCCAATCTGACGTTTGCTGTACAGCAGCGGCTGCGAAGCATCGCGCAGGCGTAGGCGCTGTACGCCGCTTTCGCCGTCGCGGCGCTGGTTGGGCGCCTCGACCCATTCGCCGTGAGTGTCCCACCAGCGCTGAAAGGTGCTAGTCGGGGATTCGCCGGCTGGCAGTACGAGCGGTCGATTCATGCTCACCCCCGCTTGCGCAGCACGTAGACCCGCCACATGGCGTAGCCGGGCAGGAAGTCGCGGTGCTCGAGGATGTCGAAACCGGCCTGGGCGAACTCTGCCTCGATGGTCGAACGGGCGACGACGAAGCGGTTCTGGTTGTCCTTGGCCGGCCGCCGACACTCCAGACGCTTGCGCTTCCAGGCCTTGTAGTTGCCGTCCACCCACAGCGAGACGATCAGCGTGTCGCGGGTGACGCGGTGGAACTCGCGCAGCATCGCCAGGCGGTGCTGCGGGTCGGCGATGTGGTGCAGCAGGCGCATGCAGAAGATGCAGTCCACCGCGTTGTCGCCCATGTCGATGGCGAACGCCGAGGTCTGGAAGGTTTCCACGCGCTTGACCACTTCCAGCGGCTGCGCGCCTTGGGCGATGGCCAGCATGTCGGCGGAGTTGTCTGCGGCGAAGATCATCCGGCTCGGATGCTCGGCCAGCAGCGGCCAGAAGCGCCCGGCGCCACAGGGCAGGTCGAGCACCAGATCGGGATCGCCGGCGACCTTCAGCGCTCGCCGCGCCAGCTGCTCGTCACGCCAGTGCGACAGGCGCCGCGCCAGGCCGTCCTGGTGCTTTTCCAGGTACTGATGGGCGTGCTCGCGATCGTACTTGCGCGAGAACTCCAGTTCGATGGGGCTCGATCTCGTCATGGCGGGCGTTCCGGTTGGGATGGTGACGCCACACTAGCGAGGCCGGGATCAACGCGCTGTCAAAAGAATGTGAAAAAAACGTCAAATGACGCGATCCGACAAACGCACCCGGAAACAGCTGCCCTGCGGCTCGCGCGACGTTATACCGACGTCCCAGCCCTGGTGCGCGCAGATTCGCTTGACCAGCGACAGCCCCAAACCCAGCCCCTCGCCACGCCCTTCGGCGCCGCGCACGAACGGCTGGAACATGCGCTCCTGCTGGTCCGGTGGGATACCCACGCCGCTGTCCTCGACCCGAAAACCGCCGTCGGCAAGCACCAGCGTCACGCTGCCGTTGTCGGTGTAGTGCAACGCGTTGCGCAGCAGGTTGGACATCACCGTGCCGAGCAGCGTGCGGTTGTAGGCGCCGTGGTCTTCACCTTCGATCTTCAGCACGAAGTCCAGGCCCTTCTCCGCCAGCAGCGGCCCCCAGCGCTCGCTCTGTTCGGTGGCGACGCTGGCCAGCGTCGCGTCGCCACCGAACGAGGCCTGCTCCGGCCGCGCGCGCGCCAGCAGCAGGAAGGTTTCCACCAGCTCGTGCATTTCCTGCGCGGCACGCTGGATGCGCGCCGCCTGCTGCTGCGCCCGTGGCGGCAGCGCGGCCTGTTCGAGCAGTTCGCAGGCGCCGAGTACCACCATCAGCGGTGTGCGCAGCTCATGGCTGACGTCGGAGGTGAACAACCGCTCGCGTTCCAGGGTGCGGCGCAGCTGGCCAAGCGTGCTGTCGAAGGCGGCGGCCAGGTGCCCCACCTCGTCGTCCGGATACTGCAACGCCAGCGGCGGCGCCAGCGGATGCAGCTGGTCGCGATGGCGCACCTGATTGGCCAGCCGGCTGACCGGCGCCATCACCCGGTTCGCCATCAGCCGCCCCAGCCCCCAGGCGCCGAGCACGCTGAGCACGAAGCCGGCGAGCACCACGTTGAACAGCGCATTCTCGCGGGCCTCGAACTCGTTCTGATCTTCCATTAGCACGTAGCGCTCGCCCGCCAGGTCGCGGACGAACACGTAGAAGGCCTCGTCGTCGCGCACCAGTTCAGTGAACCCCGGCGCGAGCGCGGCGAGTTCTTCCGGCAGGCCGTACTGCGGCAAGCCGGAGGCGAAGAAGCGCGTGCTGGCATCCAGGCGCGGCGCCTGGCCGTGGGCCAGGTCAACGTCGAGTACGGTATCCATCTCGCGGCTCATTTCCTCGGTGACCAGCTGCGCCTCGATGAAGTACACCACCGCCACGATGCCGATGGAAAACACGCCACTGACCAGCAGCGTCATCAGCGTGAAGGCGATGACGATGCGCCGGGCGAAGGGTTGTTTAGCGAGCATCGCCGTCCTCCGCCAGCCGGAAACCGACGCCATGCACGGTGTGCAGCAGCGGTCGGTCGAAGGGTTTGTCGAGTACCTGGCGCAGCTGGTGGATGTGGCTGCGCAGGCTGTCGCTGTCGGGAATGTCGTCGCCCCACAGCGCCTCTTCCAGCTGTTCGCGGCGCACCACCGCCGGGCTCTTCTGCATCAGCAGCGCCAGCAGCTTGTGGCCGATGGGGTTGAGCCGCAGCGGCTGGCCGGCACGGCTGGCCTGCAGCGTGTCGAGGTCGTAATGCAGGTCGCCGACCTGCAGCTGGCGTTTGCGCGCGCCCTGGCTGCGCCGCAAGATCGCCTCGATGCGCGCCACCAGCTCGGACAGCGCGAACGGCTTGACCAGGTAATCATCGGCGCCCACGCCCAGCCCTTGCAGGCGGTCGGCCAGCGCGTCGCGGGCGGTGAGCATGATGATCGGTGTATCGCGTCCGGCGTCCTCGCGCAGGCGCTTGCACACCTGATAGCCGTCGATGCCCGGCAGCATCACGTCCAGCACGATCAGGTCGTAGTCCTGGGTCGCGGCCAAGTGCAGGCCGCCGAGGCCGTCCTGCGCGCAGTCGACCACGTAGCCCTTGAGTTCCAGATAGTCCAGCACGTTGGCCAGGATGTCGCGGTTGTCTTCGATGACCAGGATGCGCATGTCGCCTCACGCGGATGACGAAATTTTCACGGCTTCTTTACGAAGGCCTCACAAGGGCGCGCGCAGACTCCGGCGCGTTCAACCTCGCCGTGGAATCATACGATGCCTCTTCTGCGCCATGCTCAGCTTCGTTACCTGTCCCTGCTGCTCGGCCTCTGGCTGGGCGTGTTCCTGCTCACCCGCAGCGTGCTGCTCGCCGCCCACTGGACGGACGCGGCCGGAGGTGCGGGCAGCCTGCTGCAGATCTATGCCGTGGGGCTGGTCTATGACCTGGCCTACCTGGCCTTCGCCGCGCTGCCGCTGGCGCTCTACCTGCTGGCATGCCCGACGCGCATCTGGCACCGCCGCTGGCATCGGCTCGCGCTGCAACTGCTGCTGGGTCTGAGCCTGTATGCGATGCTGTTCACCGCGCTCGCCGAATGGCTGTTCTGGGACGAGTTCGGCGTGCGCTTCAACTTCATCGCCGTGGACTATCTGGTGTACTCCGACGAGGTGCTCGCCAATATCCGCGAGTCCTACCCGGTCTTTGTCCTGCTGACGCTGCTGGCCCTGCTCACGCTGCTCGCCATGACCGCGCTGCAGCCGCTGCTGCGCCGCGCGCTGGCTGAACCGAGCCTGGGCCGACGCGGGCGTGCAACGGCCCTGGCCAGCCTGCTGGCGGCGGCGCTCGGTGCCGGGCTGCTGGTCGGCCAGGACTTCCCGCGCGGCAGCGGCGGCAACGCCTACCAGCGCGAACTGGCGAGCAACGGCCCGTTCCAGTTCTTCGCCGCGTTCCGCAACAACGAGCTGGACTACCCGCAGTTCTACGCCACCCTGCCCGAGCAGGCGGTCGGCAACGACCTGCGCGCCGAAGTCGGCGAGCCGAATGCGCGATTCATCGGCAGTGATCCACTGGACATCCGCCGAGTGATCGACAACCCCGGCGCAGCGCGGCCACTAAACATCGTGCTGGTCACGGTGGAGAGCCTCAGCGCCAAATACCTCGGCAGCTTCGGCGACACCCGCGGGCTGACGCCCAACCTCGACGCACTGCGCCGGCAGAGCCTGTTCTTCACCGATTTCTACGCCACCGGCACGCGCACCGACCGAGGCCTGGAGGCCATCACCTTGTCGGTGCCGCCGACGCCAGGGCGTTCGATTGTCAAGCGCATCGGCCGCGAGAGCGGCTTCGCCAGCCTCGGCCAGCAGCTCGCCAGCAAGGGCTACGACAGCGTGTTCCTCTACGGCGGGCGCGGCTATTTCGACAACATGAGCGCGTTCTTCAGCGGCAACGGCTACCGCGTGGTCGACCAGAGCAGTGCGGACGAGGCGGACATCCACTTCAAGAACGCCTGGGGCATGGCCGACGAAGACCTTTACCGGCTGGCGCTGCACGAAGCCGACGCCGATCACGCCGCCGGCAAGCCGTTCCTGCTGCAGCTGATGACCACCTCCAACCACCGCCCCTACAGCTACCCGGACGGACGCATCGACATCCCCTCCGGCGAAGGCCGCGAAGGCGCGGTGAAGTACACCGACTACGCCATCGGCGAATTCCTCGCCCAGGCGCGCGGCAAGCCATGGTTCGCCAACACGCTGTTCGTCTTCGTCGCCGACCACACCGCCGGCAGCGCCGGCTCGCAGGACCTGCCGGTGGCCAACTACCACATTCCGCTGTTCATCTACGCGCCGGGGCTGATCGAGCCGCGCGAATTCACCGGCGTGGCCAGCCAGATCGATCTGGCGCCGACCCTGCTCGGCCTGTTGAACATGGACTACGTCTCGACCTTCTTCGGCCGCAACCTGCTACGCGCGGACGCCGCGCCGGGCCGCGCGCTGATCGGCAACTATCAGCACCTGGGGCTGTTCGACGGCCAGGACCTGGCGATCCTCAGCCCGCGCCAGGGCGTGCGCCGCCACGACGACGCGCGCGGCGCGAGCCGTGAGTCCAGCGCCGCGGCGGACGATCCGCTGGTTCGCCGCGACATCGCCTACTACCAGGGCGCCAGCTACGACTACCAGCACGCGCTGCTCAGCTGGCAGCCCACGCAGGCGCCGGCCGACCGGCTCAGCCAACGCTAACCCCTCGCCGGCGCCGCCCGCGGCGCCTCTGGAGCCCCCATGTCCGTTCTCGCGCCAACCGTCGACGGCAGCCGGCCGTTCAACTTCCTCCTCGGCTTCGGCCTGCCCGCGCTGTTGATGGCGGCGCTGCTGATCGGCGAACCGAGCCAGCTGGATTTCGCCCTGTCGCGGCTGTTCTACGAGCCCGGTGCAGGCTTCGTCGGCCGGCACAGCTGGCTGCTCGAGGATTTCCTGCATGACCGCGTCAAGCAGTTGGTGATCTTGATCGGCGTGCTGGCCATCGCCGGCTTCCTGCTCAGCCTGATGCCCACACGCCTGGCGCGCTGGCGCCGGCCGCTGGGCTACCTGGTGCTGGCGCTGGGGCTGTCGACCAGCATCGTCTCGCCGCTGAAGACGCTCACCGGCGTGCATTGCCCGTGGAGCCTGAGCGAATTCGGCGGCACGGAGACGTTCACGCCGCTGCTGGCCGAACGCGCGCCGACGCTGAAGCCGGGACGCTGCTGGCCCGGCGGCCACGCGTCGGCCGGTTTCTCGCTGCTGGCGCTGTACTTCGTCCTGCGCGACCGCCGTCCGCGCCTGGCGCACATCGCGCTGGGCGTGGCGCTGGCACTGGGCACGCTGATGTCGGCGGGCCGGGTGATGCAGGGCGCGCACTTCGCTTCGCACAACCTGTGGACGCTGCTGTTCGACTGGACGATCTGCCTGGCCTGCTACCGGCTGCTGCTCTACCGCCGCGCAGCGACGCCGGCACCAGGCATCGTTGCGACCGCCACGACCTAGGCGGCGGCCTGGCGCAGCCGGTCAGCGATGCAGCGCCTGCGCCTTGGCCTGATCGACATGGTGGCGCCACTCGCGGTCGCGCTGGCGCTCCAGCGCATTGCCGCGCCGCTCGTCGAGCCCGCTGCGCGCTTGCAGCAACGCCTGGCACTGGCGATAGCCGTCGTTCCAGCCCTCGGCATACAGCGGCTGACCCAGGTAGCGCGGCACGTCCTTGCGGAACTGCGTCAGCGCGCCGCCGGCCTGGCGGCCACTGGCGCAACCATCGCCGAAACCGGCGGCATACTCCGGCGGATAGTCGTCCGACAGCTGAGGGGTCGCACTCTGGCAGCCGGCCAGGGATAACCCGGCGAGCAGCAGCACCAACAGGGTCGGGCGGTTATGGCGAGTGGAACGAAGCAGACGAGCGGTCATCGGGGCACCCCGGCGTGGCAGGCAGGAAGCCGGCGGCGCAGTGCAACCCCCGGCAGTGAAAGCAGTCTGCGCGGGGACCCGTCAGGGTTTCGTCAAATCGATGTGAAGGCCGCGTGAAGGCCTTGGCGTTGCCTGACCGAGGGCAGGCGCTAACTGCCCTGGCGGCGGAAGCTGTAGAACAGGTTGGGCTCGCTGACCACATAGAGCGTGCCGTCGTTGTCGATGGTCACGCCCTCGGGCTGCGGCGCCGAACGCTGCAGATCGCTAAACAGGCCGAGGCCGCGATAGCTGCGCATGCGGCCGTCGCCATCGAGTTCCATCAGCAGACGAGACTCGTCGCTGAGCAGGATCAGGTGGCCGGTTTCGGCGTCGAACTGCAGGTCCGACAGATCGGTGGCGAACACCTGATCGGCGATCCAGTCGCTGCGGTCGCGAATGCTCAGCTGCATACGCCCGTCCAGGCTCGCCGCCAGCCCGCCGATTTCGTAGAGCTGGCGTGGATCGCGCTCCTTGGCAACGAACAGGCGATCGCCGGCGACATCGTAGGTCACCCCCTCGAAACCCTTGTTGCCGTTGAGGTTGATGCCCAGCGAGAAGAACTGCGCCTCGGCGATATCGATGGCACGCGGCCGCGTCGGCAGCTGGAAGATGCTCAGCTGCTGGTTGCGCTCGTCGGACACCGCGACGCGGCCGCCGCCCAGGTAGGCCAGCCCTTCGATGTCGCCGAAGCCGCGCAGCGGGAAGCGTTCGAGCAGTTCGCCGGTCTTGCTCAGCACCACGATCTGCGTCGGTCCGCCGTTGATCACGCCGAGCAGGCGGTCAAGGTCGCGGTCGTAGGTGATCGCCGACAGGTTGCGGGTGATACCGGCCACCGGCTTGGCCTCGATCAGCACGCGATAGTCCGGCAACCAGCGATCCGTGGTTTCCGCCCCGGCGACCGGCGCCGCATGCGTCAGGTTGAAATACAGCCGCTCGTCCCAGTGCAACGCCACCCCGACCGCCAGCCCGATCGCCAGCAGCAGCCCCAGGCCGAGCCAGCGATAGACCCGCTTGGGCAGTGCGTTCAGGCGCGGCAGGCCATTCGGCGCAATCGACGGCATCGCACGGGTTTGCTTCATCGCGGGGCTCCTTGGCCGGCCTGGCAGATCGGTTCGGCGCATGCAGCGGCGGTCGCCCGGCGCGCTGAACGGTGCGCCGAACATAGCCGGGGGAATGTGAAAAAAACGTCGTTCTTGCGCCAGGTCATTGCAGCCGCACCGGCTTAAGACTGGCTTAAGTTTGCCGTCCAACAATCCAGCCCAGATTCCTAACCGAGGTTCCCCGATGGAACTGCCCTGGGTTGATCACACCGATGTACTGGCACGTATCGGCCGCGAGCCGGCGCTGAGCCTGCAACTGGCGCAGGCCGATGCCGGCGAGCGGCGCGCCGCGCTGGAAAGTTTCATCCGTCAGCGTTTCGCCGAGCACTACGGCGCACGCGTGCAGCACTTCATGCCCTGCCTGCTCGGCCTGCATGGCGAGCACGGCGAGGTGCAGGGCGCGGTCGGCCTGCGCAGCGCGCGGCGCCGGCCGCTGTTTCTCGAACGCTATCTGGACGAGCCCATCGAGCAGGCGGTGAGCCAGCGCTGCGGGCGTGCGGTGCCGCGTGAGGAGATCGTCGAGGTCGGCAACCTGGCCGCCTTTGGCAATGCCTCGGCGCGCCTGCTGATCGTCGCGCTGACCGATCTCTTGGTCGCTCAGGGCTTTCGCTGGGTGGTGTTCACCGGCACGCCGGCGCTGCTCAACAGCTTCCAGCGCCTGGCGCTCGATCCGCTGGCGCTCGGCCTGGCCGATCCGGCGCGCATGGGCGAAGAGCTGGCCGACTGGGGCAGCTACTACGCCTGCCGACCGCAGCTGATGGCCGGCGAGATTCTGCCCGGCCACCAGCGCCTGACGCAGCTGGGCGTGTACGCACGGCTCGGCTACCAGCCGCTGTTCGATGCCAGCGAGGTGCCGCATGCAGCCTGCAGCTGAACGCTTCTTCCGGGCGCTCGATCAGCACAGCGGCATCGCCCTCAGCGAGGGCCCGCGCCAGTTGAGCTATGCCGAACTGCGCCACGAGGTCGGCGCGCGCGCCGGCCAGCTGGAACAGCTCGGCGTGCAGCGCGTCGCCCTGGCGCTGGACAACGGCCTGGAGTGGGCGCTGTGGGACCTGGCGCTGCTGCGTGCCGGTCTGGTCTGCGTGCCGCTGCCGGGGTTCTTCTCGCCGGCGCAGCAGGAGCATGTGCTGAACCATGCCGGCATCGACTGCCTGATCGGCGCCGCCAGCCCGCTCAGCGAGCGCTGCGGCTTCCGCCCGACCGCCGCCGGCCTGCTGCAGCGCGAGCCGCAGGCGGTCACGCCGGTGCCGGCCGGCACGCTGAAGCTCACCTACACCTCCGGCACCACCGGCCAGCCCAAGGGCGTGTGCCTGGATGCCCACGCGCAGCTGGCAGTGGCCGAGAGCCTGTGGCAGGCCAGCCTGTCCTGTGAGGTGCGCCAGCACCTGTGCGTACTGCCGCTGGCGACCCTGCTGGAAAACATCGCCGGGCTGTATGCGCCGCTGCTGGCCGGTGCGCGGGTCGAGCTGCGGCCGCTGGCGGAGATCGGTTTCAGCGGCGCGGCAGGCTTCGAGCTGCCGCGCCTGCTCGCCACGCTGCAGGCCAGCCAGCCGCACAGCCTGATCCTGCTGCCGCAGCTGCTGCTGGCGCTGGTCAGCGCCGCCGAGCAAGGCGTGCCGCTGCCCGCATCGCTGCGCTTCATCGCGGTCGGTGGCGGCCGGGTGGCGCCGCAGCTGCTGGAACGCGCCGAGCGCCTCGGCCTGCCGGTATTCGAGGGCTATGGCCTGTCCGAATGCGCCTCGGTGGTCTGTCTGAACACGCCCGAAGCGCGGCGCATCGGCACCGTCGGCCGGCCGTTGCCGCACGTCGAGCTGCGCCTGGCCGACGACAGCGAGGTGCTGGTGCGCGGCCCGCACATGCTCGGTTACCTCGGCGAGCCGCCGCTCACCGGCGACTGGCTGGCCACGGGCGATCTCGGCCACTTCGAGGACGGTTTCCTGATCCTGCACGGGCGCAAGAAGCATCAGTTCGTCACCGCCTACGGGCGCAACGTCAACCCGGAGTGGGTCGAGGCCGAGCTGGTGCAGCAGGCGCCCATCGCCCAGGCCTGGCTGCATGGCGAGGCACTGGCGCAGAACGTCGCCGTGCTGGTGCCACGACGCGCCGAGCTGAGCGACGCCGAGCTGCAGGCGGCGGTCGAGCGGGTCAACGCCGGCCTGCCCGACTACGCCCGCGTGCACTGCTGGCTGCGCGCCGCCGAACCCTTCAGCGCCGGCAACGGCCTGGCCACCGCCAACGGCCGGCTGCGCCGCGATGCCCTGTTCAATCATTACCAGGCGGCCGTTGCCGCCGTTCTTTCCTGACTTCCTCTTCCGATCGCGAGGTACGCCCATGGACTTCTTCGACCACCTGCAACACCAGACCAGTGCCGAACGCGAATACCTGCTCGGCGCGCCGATCATCCATGCCGCGCTCGCTGGCACGGCGACCCGCGAGCAGTACATCGCCTTCCTCACCCAGGCCTACCACCACGTCAAGCACACCGTGCCGCTGTTGATGGACTGCGGCGCGCGCCTGCCGGAACGCCTGGAGTGGCTGCGCGAGGCAATCGCCGAGTACATCGAGGAGGAGATCGGCCACCAGGAATGGATTCTCAACGACATCCGCGCCTGCGGCGGCGATGCCGAGGCGGTGCGCCACGGCCAGCCGGCACTGCCTACCGAGCTGATGGTCGCTTACGTCTACGACCGCATCGCCCGGCACAACCCGGCGAGCTTCTTCGGCATGGTCAACGTGCTCGAAGGCACCAGCATCGCGCTGGCAACCCAGGCCGCCGGCGTGCTGCAGGCCAAGCTCGGGCTGCCGGCCAAGGCCTTCAGCTACCTGACCTCCCATGGCAGCCTGGACCTGGAGCACATCGAGTTCTTCAAGCGGCTGATGAACCGTCTCGACGACGAGGATGACAAGGCCGCGGTGGTGCATACCGCGCGCGTGGTCTATCGCCTCTACGGCGACATCTTCCGCAGCCTGACCACCACGGAGCCCGGCCATGCAACTGCGTGACGCGCGCATCCTGCTCACCGGCGCCAGTGGCGGCATCGGCCAGGTGCTGGTCGAGCGGCTCTGCGCTGGCGGCGCGCAGGTGCTGCTGGTCGGTCGCGACAGCCTGGCGCTGGAGACGCTGGCCCAGCGCTACCCGGGGCAGGTCAGCCTGGTCTGTGCGGACCTCGCTCAGCGCAGCGGCCGGCATCTGGTGCTGGATGCGGCGCGGCGTTTCGGCGGCCTCAACTGCGTGATCAACGCCGCCGGGATCAACCAGTTCAGCCTGCTCGAACAGCAGGACGAGGACGCCATCGCCCGGCTGATCGGCGTCAACGTCACCGCCACGCTGCAACTGACCCACCTGCTGCTGCCGCTGCTGCGCCAGCAACCGCAGGCGCTGCTGGTCAATCTCGGCTCGACCTTCGGCTCCATCGGCTACCCGGGCTTCGCCGCCTACTGCGCCAGCAAGTTCGCCCTGCGCGGTTTCTCCGAGGCGCTGCGCCGCGAGCTGGCCGACAGCCACGTCAAGGTGCTCTACATCGCCCCACGCGCCACCCGCACGGCAATGAACAGCGCCGACGTGGTGGCGATGAACGATGCGCTGAAGGTCGGCATGGACGACCCGCAGGCCGTGGCGCGGCAGATCGTCCGCGCCATCGTCGCCGAGCGCGAGGAACTGTACCTCGGCTGGCCGGAAAAGCTCTTCGTGCGCCTCAACAGCCTGCTGCCGCGCATGGTCGACCAGGCGCTGCGCAAGCAGTTGCCGGTGATCAAGCGCTTCGCCCACGGCGCGCCCTCGACCGCCCCCAATCCCCCCACCTCAAGCGGAGAAAAGCCATGAAACGTCTGCTCGGTCTTTGCAGCGTCCTGCTGGCGCTGGCCAGCCAACCCTCCTTCGCCCTCAGCGCGGCCGGCGAATCGTCGCTGCAGCAGGTCCAGACGCGCTGGGCGGAGATCAACTACCAGCTGCCCGCGGCGCAGCGCGAAGCGGCCTTCGCCAAGCTCGCCGCGGAAGCCGAACGCGCGGTAGCCGGCGAACCGCAGGCCGCCGAACTGCATATCTGGCACGGCATCGTGCTCAGCACCTGGGCCGGCGCCAAGGGCGGGCTCGGCGCGCTGGGCCTGGTCAAGCAGGCCAAGGCGGAACTGGAAAAAGCCATCGAGCTCGACGCACAGGCGCTCGACGGTTCGGCCTATACCAGCCTGGCCAGCCTCTACTATCAGGTGCCCGGCTGGCCGATCGGCTTCGGTGACGAGGACAAGGCCGAGGCGCTGTTCCAGCAGGCGCTGGCGCTGAACCCGAACGGTATCGACCCGAACTACTTCCACGGCGATTTCCTGCTGCGCCAGAAGCGCTATGGCGAAGCGCGTGCCGCACTGGAGAAGGCACTCGCCGCGCCCGCCCGCCCCGGTCGTGAGGTTGCCGACGCCGGCCGCCGCGACGAAGCCCGCGCGCTGCTTGCGCAGGTCAAGGAAAAGCTGGAATAACCGGGTGCGGCGGCGTTGAATGCACAGCAACGCCGCGCCCCTTCAAGACGACAGGAACGACATGCGCATTCTGCTGGTGGAAGACGATCGCGCCCTCGGCGAGGGCATCCGCACCGCGCTCAAGCCCGAGGGCTACACCGTCGACTGGCTGCAGGACGGCGCCAGCGCGCTGCATGCGCTGAGCCACGAGAGCTTCGAGCTGGCCATCCTCGACCTCGGCCTGCCGCGGCTCGACGGCCTGGAAGTGCTCAAGCGCCTGCGCGCCGCGGGCAATCCGGTGCCAGTGCTGGTGCTCACCGCGCGCGACGCCACCGGCGATCGCATCGCCGGGCTGGACGCCGGCGCCGACGACTACCTGGTCAAGCCATTCGACGTCGCCGAACTCAAGGCCCGCCTGCGCGCACTGCTCAGGCGCAGCTTCAACCGCCCGGAACCGACCCTGGAATACCGCGGCATTCAGCTCGATCCGGTCAACCAGCAGGTCAGCTACCAGGGCGCGCCGGTCAGCCTGCCGCGCAAGGAATTCGTCCTGCTGCACGAACTGCTCGCCCAGCCCGGCCGCGTGCTGACCCGCGACCGACTGCAACAGGCGCTCTACGGCTGGGATGAGGACATCGAAAGCAACGCGCTGGAGGTGCACATCCACCACCTGCGCAAGAAGTTCTTCCCCGAGCTGATCCGCACCGTGCGCGGCGTCGGCTATCTGGTGGACAAATGCTGAAGCGCTCGATCCGCCAACGCACCCTGGCGCTGCTGCTCGGCACCCTGCTGGTTTCGCTGAGCCTGATCTCCTGGCAGAGCTACCGCGACGCCCGCCACGAAACCGAGGAGCTGTTCGACGCCCAGCTGGCGCAGAGCGCGCGGTTGGTGCAGGGGCTGATGGCGCGCGACATGGACCAGCAGACCCGCCGCGCCCTGCAGCAGGCACTGGACGCCGCGGTGAATGCCCGGCGCGATCAGGGCGTGCCGGGGCATGACTACGAGACCAAGCTGGGTTTGCAGGTCTACGCCGCCGACGGCAGTACCGTGCTGCAATCGGCCGGCGCCCCGGAAGGCGCCCTGCAGCAGCTGCTCGGTGCGACGGGCAGCTCGCCGGCACCGTTCGCCGGCCTGTCCGGTGGCTATCACGATGTGATGCTCGATGGCCGCGACTGGCGGCTGTTCCTGCTGGAAGACCCGCAGGACGCGCTGTGGATCCTGGTCAGCGAGCGCGAGGACGTGCGCGGCGAACTGGTCGGCAAGATCGCCCGGCGCAGCCTGCTGCCCGATCTGGTCGGCCTGCCGTTGCTGGCGCTGCTGATCTGGCTGGCGGTGGGCTGGGGCCTGCGGCCGCTGGCGCACATGGCGCGGCTGCTGAAGGATCGCGCGCCGGACAACCTCGCCCCGCTGCTGCTGGCGCCGCTGCCGCAGGAACTGGAGCCGGTGGCCGCCTCGCTCAACCGCCTGCTGCAACAGGTCAACCAGCTGCTGGAGCGGGAAAAGCGCTTCATCGCCGACGCCGCCCACGAGCTGCGCACGCCGCTGGCGGTGCTGCGCATTCACGCGCAGAACGCGCAGCAGGCCAGCAGCCCACGCGACCGCGAGGAAGCGCTGGAACAGCTGCTCGCCGGCGTCGACCGTACCACCCGCGTGGTCGCCCAGCTGCTGACCCTCGCCCGCCTGGAGCCCAGCGCGCAGCAGCTGCGGCTGGTGCCGCTCGACCTCGGCGTGCTGGCGCGCGAAACCCTTGCCGAGCTGACACCGCTGGCCCTGGCGCGCGAGCAGGAGCTGGCGCTGGAGGTGGACGAGCACGCCGATCTGCAGCTGCACGGCGACGCTGCGAGCCTGGTCACGCTGCTGCAGAACCTGCTGGGCAATGCGCTGCAGTACACCCCGCGCCGGGGACGCATCGAGGTGCGCCTGCACGCCAGCGCCGATGCGCTGAATCTGGATGTCGCCGACAGCGGCCCGGGAGTCGCCGCCGAACTGCGCGAGCAGCTGTTCGAGCGCTTCGTGCGCCTCGGCGACGGTGAAGGCGCCGGGCTGGGCCTGTCGATCGTCGCGCGCATTGCCGAACTGCATGGCGCGACGGTGGAACTGCTGGATTCATCGCTGGGCGGTCTGTGCGTGCGGGTACGCTTCCCGCGCGGCCGCTAGGCGCCAGATGGCAAACCGACCGTTGCGAGGCGCACGCGCATGACCGCGACCACCCTCACTGCCGAGCGACTCGCGGCCATGCACCGCGAAGGCTTCGTGCTGCTGCCGGGCGTGCTCGACGCGGCCGGCATCGCCGCGCTGCGCGAGGCCATCGACCGGCTGACGCCCATCGGCCTGGATTATCAGGGGCTGGTGGACGATCACTACACCTGCGTGTTCAACCGCGCGCCGTTCTGGCTGCGGTTTCTCGACCTGCCGGGCGTCATCGAGCTGGCCGAAGCGGCACTCGGCGCGGACTGCCACATCATCGGCCAGACTGCCTGGCGCAGCCGTCCGGGCTTCATCGGCGGCGAGCTGCACATCGACTATCTGCCGATGGAGCTGCCACCGCAGCTGCTGGCCGATCCGGCGTTCGAGCTGCCGATGCAGATCTGTACCGCGCATCTGTACCTGGACGACATCGACGCCGACCTCTGCCCGACGCTGGTGATCGCCGGCAGCCACCGCGCCGGGCGCAAGCCATGCCCCGGCGAAACCACCTGGCAGGGACGCGCGGCCGAGCCGGTGCTGTGCCGGGCCGGCGACGTGCTGTTCTTCCGTAGCGACCTCTGGCATGCGGGCAGCCGCAACCGCACACCGGATCGCAGCCGTTACCTGCTGCAGATCCACTATGGCCGGCGGATGGTCGCGCAGAAGTTCTCGCCGTACCTGCAGTTCACCTTCGACCCCGCCGTGCTGGCCGCCGCCACGCTGCGTCAGCGGCGCCTGCTGGGCGAGCACGAGCCTGCCGAATACGATTGAGCGCGCCGAACGCGACCTGACGCTCACCGCCGACGCCACGCGAATGCCGCGCAGGCGATATAGTCCTGCGCAGTGGCGCGCCGCGCCCGAAACCACCGCAACGAAGGAGTCGCGATGAACATCGTCAATGCCCGCCTGCGTGGCCGCGAAGGCCTGCAGCGCATCGAACTGGACGGCTCGCGCATCGCCGCCATCACAGTGCAGCAGGCGCCGGCCGAGGCCGGCCCGGGCGACCTCGACGCCGCCAGTAACCTGGTGGTGCCGCCGTTCGTCGAGCCGCATATTCATCTGGACGCCACGCTCACCGCCGGCGAGCCGGCCTGGAACATGAGCGGCACGCTGTTCGAGGGCATCGAGCGCTGGAGCGAGCGCAAGGCGCAGGTGACCCACGAAGACACCAAGACGCGCGCCAGGAAGACCATCGATATGCTGGTCGAGCACGGCATCCAGCACGTGCGCACCCACGTCGATGTCACCGACCCGACGCTGTCGGCGCTGAAATCCATGCTCGAGGTGCGCGAGGAAACCCGCCACCTGATCGACCTGCAGATCGTCGCGTTCCCGCAGGAGGGCATCGAGTCGTTCAACGGCGGCCGCGAGCTGATGGCCGAGGCGGTGGCGCTGGGCGCCGACGTGGTCGGCGGCATCCCGCACTTCGAGAACACCCGCGAACAGGGCGTCAGCTCGATCCACTTCCTGATGGAGCTGGCCGAGCGCACCGGCTGCCTGGTGGACGTGCACTGCGACGAGACCGACGATCCGCACTCGCGCTTTCTCGAGGTGCTCGCCGAGCAGGCACGCGTGCGCGGCATGGGCGCGCGCGTCACCGCCAGCCACACCACGGCGATGGGCTCCTACGACAACGCCTACTGTTCCAAGCTGTTCCGCCTGCTCAAGCAGAGCGGCATCAACTTCGTCTCCTGCCCGACCGAGAGCATCCACCTGCAGGGCCGCTTCGATACGTTCCCCAAACGCCGCGGCCTGACCCGCGTCGCCGAGTTGGATCGCGCCGGGCTGAATGTCTGCTTCGGTCAGGATTCGATCGTCGATCCGTGGTACCCGCTGGGCAACGGCAACATCCTGCGCATCCTCGATGCCGGGCTGCACATCTGCCACATGCTCGGCTACGCCGACCTGCAACGCTGCCTGGACCTGGTCACGGACAACAGCGCGCGCACACTGAACCTCGGCGAGCGCTACGGGCTGGAAGCGGGACGGCCGGCGAACCTGCTGATTCTCTCCGCGCCGGACGACTACGAGCTGCTGCGCAGCCAGGGCCAGGCGCTGGTTTCGGTGCGTAACGGCAAGGTGCTGATGCGCCGCCATCCGGCGCGCATCGAGCGTCAGTGAGCGGCGATCTCGCGCAGGCGCGCGGCCGCGGCCAGCTCCTCGGCCGGCTTGAGCTGCAGCTGCGACAGGTAGGCGGCGAGCGCGCCGATATCGGCCGGTGACAACTTGCCGGCGATCGGCATCATCACCGAACCGGCGCGGCTGGGATCGTTGTCGCGAAAGCGCGTCAGCGCCTTGCGCAGATACTCGTCAGGCTGGCCGGCCAGCCGCGGCATGGTTTCCATGCCCTCGGCATGCACGCCGTGGCAGCCAGTGCAGGTGGTCTTGAACAGCGCCTCGCCGCGTGCGCGCAGCGGTTCGTTGGCGGCGGCAGTCGGCGGGTTGACCTTCTGCTGGCTGAAGTACACCGCAACGTTGACGCGATCTTCCAGCGTCAGGTTCTCCGCCAGCTTGGACATGACGAAGTCGGTGCGCTGGCCGCTGGCGAACTTCTCGAACGCCTGGAACAGGTACAGCGGATTCTGCGCCGCCAGGTTGGGAATGTGCGCGCGCTTGCTGTTGCCCGTCTCGCCGTGGCAGTAGCTGCAGAACAGCGCACGTTCCTGGCCCGCGGTGTAGGCCTGCTCTCGCCGCGTATCGTCAGCCATCAGGTAGCTGAAGCGTTTCATCGCCTCGTCACTGGCGTGGGCGGACGTGGCAAGGCAGCTGAGCAGAACGAGTGCAAGAAGGCGCATGGGGCATCCGTTACCGAGAGGGCCGAAGGGCGTTGCGGGGTGTCCGACTATAGAAGCGCGCCCCACGCGCAACCCCGGCACAAATCAACAAAAGCGCTTCGCTGGCAGCGCGGCCGCCGGACTTTTGCGACGGCGCTCACAAATTGCCGGTGCAGGCACGGCAAAGGCGCCGCTTACCCCCTCGGATTCGCCAGATTCCAACGCTGCGCGCCTGCGCCGCATTGACGATCGAAAAAAAAGATGAAACCGATACAAAAATGCCACACACAGAACGGCGGCGTTCGACTAAAGTAGCAGCCCCCTAGAACACCAGGAGCCGCAAGCCCATGCCAGACGCACATGCAGAACTGACCATGACCGTTCTGATGACACCGGATAAGGCCAACTTCTCTGGCAACGTCCATGGCGGCACGCTGCTCAAGTACCTCGACGAAGTGGCCTATGCCTGCGCCAGCCGCTACGCCGGGCAGTACGTGGTGACCCTGTCGGTGGACCAGGTGGTGTTTCGCCAGCCGGTGCATGTCGGCGAATTGGTGACCTTCCTCGCCTCGGTGAACTACACCGGCACCACGTCGATGGAAATCGGCATCAAGGTCGTCACCGAAGACATTCGCGGCAAGGCCGTGCGGCACACCAACAGCTGCTTCTTCACGATGGTCGCCCTCGGCGAGGACGGCAAGCCGGTGCCGGTGCCGCCGCTGAACCCGAAGACGCCCGAGCAGCGCCGCCGCTTCGCCCAGGCCTACCAGCGCCGCGAGATTCGCCGCGAACTGGAGCAGCGCTATCAGGACCTGCGCACCGGCAACGAGCGCCTCGCCGCGGTGCAGTAAACCGTCGCCCCGCAGCGGGCCGCTGGCCCGCTCGCCGCACGCTCCGGCAAAACCTTATACAATGCGCGGCTTTCTGCCATCAGCCCGTGAGGATCTGCCGTGAGCACTCTGCCGCCCTGCCCCAAATGCAACTCCGAATACACCTACGAGGACGGCCAGATGCTGGTCTGCCCCGAGTGCGCCCACGAGTGGAGCGTCACCGACAGCGCAGCCGATAGCGGCGACGGCGACAAGGTGATCAAGGATTCGGTCGGCAACACCCTGCAGGACGGCGACACCGTCACCGTGATCAAGGACCTCAAGGTCAAGGGCTCGTCGCTGGTGGTCAAGGTCGGTACCAAGGTGAAGAACATCCGCCTGTGCGACGGCGATCACGACATCGACTGCAAGATCGACGGCATCGGTGCGATGAAGCTCAAGTCCGAGTTCGTCCGCAAGGTCTGACCCCCTCGCGCGCCACAACCAAGCCCGGCACCCGCCGGGCTTTTGCGTTTCAGAGCAGACGCAGCAGCCAGTCCAGCCGTTCGCGGGTGAAGCCGCTGCCAACGAACAGCAGGTCGATCCACAGCGCCTGATGCAACACCACGATCAGCCAGAACGCCGCCTGATAGCTCGGTTTGCGGGTCTTGTGGCGAAACGCCTGCTGCGCGAGCAGCGCGCCCGGCCAGCCGCCGGCCAGTTCGAACAGGTGCAGGGTGGTTTCCGGCGTGCGCCAGCGCTGCTTCAGCGCACTGTGCTTGTCACGCCAGTAGAGCAGGAAGGTCAGCAGGCTGGCGCACAAATAGATCAGCAAGGGCAGTGGCGAACCGAGCCGGTACAGGCTGCCAACCAGCGGCAGCAGGCACAGCAGCGCGAACAGCAGCAGCTTGGCCGGCAGATGCCGGATGGCGCCGGAGCCAGCCTGGCGCGGCGTGCGAGCCGGCGCGCGCGGCCTGGCCGGGCGCGAATCACCAGCTGGGCGCTGGCGGATCTTCGGCTGGTCCAGCGCCAGCGGCGCATCCAGTCGCAGATGCTCGGCACGCAGCCGCCCCTGCGTGTCGCGTCCCGGCACATAGAGGACCCGATCGCCCACCAGCGGGCGGCGCTCGCCATGCACCACGCTGATGTGCGCGAACACATCTTCGCCGCCCTGCTCCGGGCGAATGAAGCCGAAGCCCTTGAGATCATTCCAGCTTTTCAGCGTACCGCGGCGTTCCATGCGAGCTTCCCGTGCAGACGAAAGCGCGCATGCTAACCGAGCCGACGCGGCAACGGCGCTATGGCCAGCGGCCGCACGCCGGCGTTATGGTCGGAGCATTCTCCTGACAGGGACGCAACATGGCCGCCAAGCCCAGCAATTCGAACAAGCAGAAACACCTGGCCGTACTGATCGATGCCGACAACGCGCCCGCTTCCATCGTCGAGGCGCTGTTCGAGGAGATCGCCAAATACGGCCTCGCCAGCGTCCGGCGCATCTACGGCGACTGGACCAAACCCAACCTGGGCCGCTGGAAGAAGGTGCTGCTCGACCACTCCATCCAGCCGATCCAGCAGTTCGCCTACACCTCCGGCAAGAACGCCACCGACAGCGCACTGATCATCGACGCAATGGACCTGCTCTACACTCGACGCTTCGACGGCTTCTGCCTGGTTTCCAGCGACAGCGACTTCACCCGCCTGGCCGCGCGGATTCGCGAAGAGGGTCTGACCGTCTACGGCTTCGGCGAACAGAAGACGCCCTCGCCGTTCGTCTCCGCCTGCGACAAGTTCATCTACACCGAACTGCTGCGCGACGATGCGCCGAAGGCCGCCACCGAGGTCGCCGCACCGGAACGGCTGGCCGCCGCTGCAGCGCAGGTCGAGCAGGCGCAAAGCCGCACGCCACGCGGCGCCAGCAAGACCGAGGCACTCAAGTGCCAGCAGGTGCCGGTGGACTTCATCGCCAAGGTGCTCGACGACCTTTCCGAGGAGGACGACTGGATTCAGCTCGGCACGCTCGGGCAGAACATCAGCAAGCTGCGTCCGGCATTCGATCCGCGCCTGTACGGCTGCCGCAAACTCAGCGACCTGGTCGCCGGCCAGCCGTCGCGTTTCGAGCTGGAGTCGCGCGGCAGCAGCGCCACCGGCGGCAAGGACCTCTACGTGCGTCTGCGCAAGCACGGCAAGCACTGAACCAGGGTGCTCGCCTGCTCGCGATCACCGCTCATCGAACCGACGGCGCTCAGGCCCTTCTAAAGGGGACCCGAACGTAGAGGCACCTCTGTTTTCAACGCGGCGATGGCAACGCAGGCAGTTTTTAGAGGTGCACAAAGGAGGTTTCCATGAGCAAGCAACTTCTCGTCGCCCTGGCCTGCGCCGCGCAGGCCTTCGCGCCCTGGGCCAGCGCGCAGACACCCCAGCCGGAGATCGTCGCCCATCTCAACGGTCTGGATGTTGAGATCAACCCGATGGGCGTGCCGGCCCGCTCCGAGGGTATCGAGGGCGAATTGCTCGGCGTGCGCGCGGTGAAGGTAATGAATCGCACCGAGGGGCAGATCACCTGCGAATTCCATGTGCCCGCCGAAGCGCGCTCGAGCACCTCGGCCTCGCCCGTGTTCAATGTCGCTCCCAACACCCAGCGCACCGAGCGCGTGCCGGGCGAGTACTCGCCCGATCAGCCCTACGCCGAAATCACCTGCCGAAGCAGCGATACGCCGGCGCAGCAATAGACAGCTCCTGTGTAGCGGCCGCTGCGCTGCGGCCACGCACCCCGCGGCTCCCCGCCGCGCCAGCCCAGTGGCGGCGCTCGCTCGTCCCGGTAGACGTTTTGCTGGCGCTTTGCTAGCTTTTTGACATCCAGACAATATCCCGTCGAGTAATCGCCGCGCCGGCGCGGGGCAAGCCATGTCACTGCGCATGCCTGCAGTCGGTAACGGGACGCCCGCCTTGTATGTGGAAGAGCCTATGCTGACCAAGCGCCGGCGGTCCTTTACCGGTTTCATCCTGCTGTCGTTCGTGTTGCTCGGCTTCTCGGCCCACCTGCTGCTCAAGAGCGAGCTTCAGCGCTTGGAAATCCGCTTCGCCCAGCAGGTGAACAACGTCGCCAGCAGCGTGCACAACCACCTGGACACCAACGAGGCGGTGCTCGCCGGCTTCTCCGCCTTCCTCCAGGCCGTCGAACAGAACGACAGCGAGGCCGCCGCCCGCTATGCCTCGGCCGTGGTCGCCGCCTACCCGCAGATCTACATGCTCGAAGTGGCGAGCCGGGTCGCGCTGGACGAGCAGGACGCCGTCGTCGACCTGCTGCGCCGCACCTGGCGCGAGGACTTTCAGTTGCAGGACTTTCCCCTGCAGGCCGCGCATGCGCTACCGGTTCGCGTGCCGCTGGACGAGACCTGGCCGGTGCTCTTCATGTACCCGCCACACCCTCAGGCTCAATCCATCTACGGCGTCCGGCTGGAAACCGTGGGGCATCTGGCGTACGCGCTGCAGGTGGCGCGCAAACGTCCGCGCTCGGTCGCCTCGCCGGTGTTTTCGATGTTCGAAGGCGGCGACGCCTACATCCTGCTGCGCCGGGTCGAGCGGCCGGTAGATAGCCCGTCGAGTACCCGTGCCAACCTGTTCGGCAACAGCATGGTGGCCATGCTGCTGATCAAGACTGAGTCGCTGCGCGACATCGCGCGCGTCGCCAGCACCGATCGACGTTTGCGCATCGAGGCTTCGCTGAACGCCGCTGCGGGCGGCATCAGCCAGCTGTTCGCCAGCGGTCCGGTGCACCACGGGGCGCTTGACGCCCTGCTGCCGCGCCTGCGCGAGCAGGTCGTGCTAGACAGCAGGTCGCAGCCCACCACGCTGCAATTCGAGCGCCAGCTGCATCTGGACGACCTGCTGACCGGAGAAACCCTGACGTTGCTGGCCATTCTCGCCGGCGCCCTGGTGCTGACGCCGACGGTGCTGGTCAGCCATTTCCGGCGTATCGAGCACAGTGCACGCGAGCATGAGCGCTCTACCTATCTCGCCACCCACGACGCGCTTACCGCCCTGCCCAACCGCCACCTGCTGGCCGCCCGCTTCAGCGAAGCCTGTGCCTACCAGCAGCGGCACGGCACGCCGTTCGCGCTGATGGTGATCGACCTGGACCACTTCAAGGAGATCAACGACCAGCTTGGTCACGAGATCGGCGATCAGGTGCTGCAGGCGGTCGCCCAGCGCATGCTCCACACAAGCCGTCCCTACGACACGGTGGCGCGCTACGGCGGCGACGAGTTCGTCGTCCTGCTGCGCGACGTGACGCAGCCGGAGCACGCCCTGAGCGCCGGACAGTCGCTTCTGCAGGCGATCCGCGCGCCCATCGCCACCGATGCGGGCGAGCAGACGATCGCCTGCAGCATCGGCATCGCCCTGTATCCCGCCCATGGCAAAACGTTCGAGGCCCTGCTGAGCGCGGCGGACCAGGCGATGTACCGCGTCAAGCAGAGCGGCCGCAACGACGTCGCCCTCAGCGACGCCGAGGCCTGACGAGCGGCCGTCAGGCGGCCATGCGTTCGCACTCTTCGGCGCAGCGCCGGCAGGCCTGCGCACACTCCTGGCAATGCGCGTGGGCGTGCTTGGCGCATTCCTCCGCGCAGTCGCGGCAGGCTTGCGCACACAGCCGACAGGCGAGCTGCGCATAGGGGCTGTCGCGGGTCATCAGCAGCGCGGCGACGGCGCAGAGGTCGGCGCAATCGCGGTCGAGCTGGATGCAGCGCGCCATCATCTTCACGTCGTCTTCGCGCAGGCACGACGCCGCGCAGGTTTCGCACGTCAGGGCACAGCTGGAACAGGCCTGGATGCATGACTGGTACTGGGGATTGAGCATGACAATGTCCTCCGTTCGGTCATCGGCGAAAGGCGCGGCCGCAAACTCGGCGGCGGCACCTATCTGCTAGGGCGCCCGCGGGCCGCTTGAAGTTCAGCCCGCGCGCCCGGCGGTCTCCCCGGCCCGCGCAGCACAGCCGTGCCGCTGCCGTTACAATGGCCGCCCGTCATTCGCCGCCCAGCGCCGTATCCGCCATGCCCTTCACCCTCAGCGCGCCCTGTGAATTGCTGGAAGTCATCAGCAAGAGCCGCTTCCTCGCCAAGGCCGCACCGATCTCGACCGCCGATGAGGCGCAGGCCTTCATCCAGGCCGTCAGCGATCCGACCGCGACGCACAACTGCTGGGCCTGGAAGATCGGCAACCAGTACCGCTTCAGCGACGACGGCGAGCCCGGTGGTACCGCCGGGCGACCGATGCTGACGGCCATCGAGGGACAGGACTTCGACCGGGTGGTGGTGGTGGTGATCCGCTGGTTCGGCGGCATCAAGCTCGGCACCGGCGGGCTGGCCCGCGCCTACGGCGGCACCACGGCCAAGTGCCTGCAGGCCGGCGAGCGCAGCGAACTGGTGTCGCGCTCGCGCTGCCGCTGTCATTGCCGCTTCGCCGAACTGGCGCTGGTCAAATCCCGCCTGGCGGATTTCGAGGCGCTGCTGGAGGACGAACGCTTCGACGCCGAAGGCGCCACCCTCGATATCGCCCTGCCGGCAGCCAGCCTGCAACCGCTGGCACGCCTGCTCGCCGATATCAGCCGCGGCCGCAGCCAGCTGCAAACGCTCGACGACTGAGCCTCGCGGTTGCCCACAATTACTGTGGACGCCGCTGTGGATAACCTTTGCATGATGACCCGCGAGGCCGCTGCCACGCGGCCTCGCCAAAACTGCTCAGATTTTGAGCAACAGCCTCCGATAGCCCCTGCACACCGCGCCAACTCCTTGAATAGCCGCATTTTTTGACTGATGAGTCGAGAGATGACGTTTTGCCATCTACTGGCACTCCGACCCTGCAAGTTATGCCCGGATGAGGTGGAGAACTCTGTTGATAACATTGGGAACAAACGCGCCGGCGCCCGCCAGCGCTGGGCTTCAGACCACTGGTCAAATAATCACCAGGTCAGCCGGAGCAGTCGCATGACTGTCATACGCTGCTGCTAGGGCATATCGGTTGCGCCATGCCACCGATAGAATGCCCCGACACCCGGACGACGAGAACCGCGCTATGTACGAATGGCTCAACAACCTGCCCAAGGCAGAACTGCATCTGCATCTGGAAGGCTCGCTGGAACCCGAACTGCTGTTCCGCCTCGCCGAACGCAACAAGATTTCCCTGCCGTGGAAGGACGTGGAGACCCTGCGCCAGGCCTACGCCTTCAACAACCTGCAGGAGTTTCTCGATCTCTATTACCGCGGTGCCGATGTGCTGCGCACCGAGCAGGACTTCTACGACCTGACCTGGGCCTACCTGCAGAAATGCGAGGAGCAGGACGTGGTGCACACCGAACCGTTCTTCGACCCGCAGACCCACACCGATCGCGGTGTGCCTTTCGAGGCCGTGCTCAACGGCATCAGCGCGGCGCTGGCCGACGGTCGTGAGCTGCTGGGCATCAGCAGCGGGCTGATCTTGAGCTTCCTGCGCCATCTGCCGGAAGAAGCGGCGTTCAGAACGCTGGAGCAGGCGCTGCCCTATCGCGATGCGTTCTTCGCCGTCGGCCTGGACAGCTCGGAAGTCGGCCATCCGCCGAGCAAGTTTCAGCGCGTGTTCGACAAGGCGCGGGCCGAAGGTTTGCTTACCGTCGCGCACGCCGGCGAGGAAGGCCCGCCGGAATACATCTGGCAGGCGCTGGATCTGCTCAAGGTCAGCCGTATCGACCATGGCGTACGCGCCGCAGAAGACCCGAAGCTGATCGCCCGGCTGATCGAGGAACAGATCCCGCTGACGGTCTGCCCACTGTCCAACACCAAGCTCAAGGTGTTCGGCGACATGCGCCAGCACAACATCCTCGACCTGCTGGAACAGGGCGTGAAGGTCACGGTGAACTCGGACGACCCGGCCTACTTCGGTGGCTACGTGACCGAGAATTTCATGGCGCTGCACGAGAGCCTGGGCATGACCGAGGAACAGGCCCGGCGCCTGGCGCAGAACAGCCTGGACGCACGCCTGGCCTACTGACGACCGGCGCCCTGCAAGGTGGCCGTCGCCGTGCGACAACACGCCCGGCGCGCCGCTGCGCTCGCAGGTCTAGAGTGGGCTTTCCCGCTCACCAATCCTCGAGGGTTCGCCATGAACATTCTCGTCCGCCCGCTCACGCCTCGCCGCGATGGTGCCTGGCAGGTCCGGCTGGATCGTCATCCGGTCACCTTCCGCAACGAGGCCGAAGCTCGCGCCTTCGTCAACACGCTGCAGCGCCGGCTAACCGCGCCACACAGCTTGCCGGTCCGCGCCAGCGTTTAGTTAGTTGGTTCGCGCCCGCGCCGTCACCCAAGCGGTGACGGCGGCCAGCAGCCCGCACAGGCTGATGACCGCGGCCATCGGCACCGCCGAGCCGTCATGCAGCGCCCCCACGGCGGCGGCCGCCGCCGCGGCGATGGCGAACTGCAGGCTGCCGAGCAGCGCCGAGGCGCTACCGGCGTTGGCACGCTGATCGGCCATCGCGCATGCGGTGGCGTTGGGCAGCAGGCAGCCCAGGCACGCCACCGAGCAGAACAGCGGCAGCATCAGCGGCCAGAGCGCATCGGGCTGCACCGCCGCGACTGCTAGCAACACCAGTGCGCTGGCGAAATAGAACCAGACCCAACGCCGCACCCAGTACTCCGGGCCGCGCCAGCGCATCAGCCGCACATTCACCTGCGCCATCAGGATGAACCCTGCCGCATTGCTGCCGAACAACCAGGCGTAGTGCTCGCTCGGCACCCCGTACAGCTCGATGAAGACGAACGGCGAACCGGCGATGTAGGCGAACATGCCGCCCATGCACAGCGCGCCGGTGAGCGTGTGGCCGAGGAAGAAGCGGTCGCCGAACAGTCGCCGGTACTGGCCCAGCGCACCGCGCATCGGCGCCGGGGCGTGACCGGCCGGCAGCGTTTCCGGCAACCACAGCGCCACAGCCAGCAGGCAGCCGGCGCCGAACAGCATCAGCGCGACGAAGATCGCCGACCAGCCGTAGGCCAGCAACAGCGCGCCGCCGGCCGCCGGCGCGAGGATCGGCGCCAGCCCCATTACCAGCATCAGTTGCGAAAACACCTTGGCGCTGGTCATCGGATCGCACAGGTCGCGCACCACCGCGCGCGAAATCACCATGCCGGCGCAACCGCCCAACGCCTGGACGAAGCGCGCCCCGATCAGCCACTCCATCGACGGCGCGAAGGAGCACGCCAGCGACGCCAGGGTAAACAGCGTCACGCCGGCCAGTAGCGGCTTGCGCCGACCGTAGCGATCGGCCAGCGAACCGTAGACCAGCTGCCCGATCGACAAGCCGACGAAATAGGCCGCCAGCGACAGCTGGACCTGCTCGACATCGGTGGCGAAGGCCCGCGCCAATGCCGGGAAGGCCGGCAGATACATGTCGATGGCCAGAGGACCGAAGGCGCTGAGCGCACCCAATATCAGGAGAAACCGCAGAGGCATACAGGCTCACAGGAAAGGCGGGGGCGCGACGACGGGTCGCCTGGCGTAGGACCGCGAACGTTTACAGGAATGCCGGATGCTGTTACATACACGCTCGATTGTAAACATTCATCGGCAAGCCTTCGGAGCGTCGCTCCGCGCCTTGCTTTCATCGATCGATCGCTGACGCGGCCCCGGGCCGCCCGGAACCCGAGCCATGCGCCGCACCAAAGAAGACGCGGAGAAGACCCGTATCGCCATTCTGGCCTCCGCCGAACATCTGTTTCTGGACAAGGGCGTGGCCCACACCAGCCTCGACCAGATCGCCCGCGATGCCGGCGTGACGCGTGGCGCGGTGTACTGGCACTTTCAGAACAAGGCTCACCTGTTCCACGAGATGCTCAACCAGGTGCGTCTGCCGCCCGAGCAGATCACCGAACGTCTGTACAGCTGCGATGCACGCTCGCCGCTGGACTCGCTGCAAATCCTGCGCGATCTCACTGTCGAGGCACTGGCGGCGCTCGCCCGGCACGAACAAAAGCGGCGCATCTTCACCATCCTGCTGCACCGCTGCGAATTCACCGACGAATTGCGCGACGCCGAGGAACGCCACCAGGCGTTCATCAACCAGTTCATCGAACTGTGCGAGAAACTCTTCACCAGCGCCGCGACCTGCCTGCGCCCCGGCGTCACCCCACGGCTGGCGGCGCTCTCGCTGCACGCGCTGGTGGTCGGCCTGTTCAGCGACTACACGCGCGACAACCAGCTGTTCGACCCGCCCACCGAAGCAGCCGCGCTGATCGATCCGCTGTTCCGCGGCCTGATCGGCGACTGGCCGGAGCAAGCCTGAGCCGCGAGGCGCACATCGCGTCGCTTCGGGCTTGACCTTCCAGCAGGGTCAAGGTTGATCCTGCCGGTAGTCATCGAGGAGTCTCGCCATGTCCACGACCACCTTCACCCTCCCCGTCAGCGGCATGACCTGCGCCAGCTGTGCCGGCCGCGTCGAGCGCGCGCTGCGCAAGGTGCCGGGTGTCACCGCGGCGGCGGTCAACCTGGCCAGCGAACAGGTGCGCGTCGACGCCGACGGCAGCGAACTCGCGACGCTGATCCAGACGGTGGAAAGCGCTGGCTACAGCGTGCCGACCCAGGTGGTGGAACTGGCCATCGAAGGCATGACCTGCGCCAGCTGCGTCGGCCGCGTCGAGCGCGCGCTGCTCAAGGTCCCCGGTGTGCGCAGCGCGGCGGTGAACCTGGCCAGCGAACGCGCGCGGGTGGAGCTGCTCGGCACGCTGGAGTCAAACGCCCTAATCCAGGCGGTGGAAGGCGCCGGTTACCACGCACAGGTGATCGAGCAGGCGCAACCGCGCGGCGCCGACAATGCCGAACGGCGGCTGCGCCGCGAACGCCTGGCCGTACTGATTGCCCTGCTGCTGGCCGCACCGCTGGTCATCCCCATGTTCGGCGACCTGTTCGGGCTGCACTGGATGCTGCCGGCGTGGATGCAGTTTCTGCTCGCCACGCCGGTGCAGTTCATTCTCGGTGCGCGTTTCTATGTCGCCGGCTGGAAGGCGCTACGCGCCGGCGCCGGCAATATGGACCTGCTGGTCGCGCTCGGCACCAGCGCCGGCTACGGCCTGAGCCTGTACCAGTGGTGGGCGACGCCGGCCGGACAGATGCCACACCTGTACTTCGAGGCCTCGGCGGTGGTGATCGCCCTGGTACTGCTCGGCAAGTACCTGGAAAGCCGCGCCAAGCGCCAGACCAGCGCGGCGATCCGCGCGCTGGAGGCGCTGCGCCCGGAACGCGCCACGCGCGTCGTCGACGGTCGCGAGGAAGACGTGGCAATCGCCGCGCTGCGCCTGGGTGATCGGGTGCTGGTCAAGCCGGGCGAGCGTTTCCCGGTGGATGGTGAGGTGCTCGAAGGCGAAAGCCAGGCCGACGAGGCACTGATCAGCGGCGAGAGCCTGCCGGTCGACAAGCGTCCCGGCGACCGCATCACCGGCGGCGCGATCAATGGCGAAGGCCGCCTGCTGGTGCGCACCACCGCGCTCGGCGGCGAGACCGTGCTGGCGCGGATCATCCGCCTGGTGGAGGACGCCCAGGCAGCCAAGGCGCCGATCCAGAAGCTGGTGGACAAGGTCAGCCAGGTGTTCGTCCCGGCGGTGCTGGTGATCGCCGTATTCACCCTGCTCGGCTGGCTGCTCGCCGGCGCAGCGCTGGAAACCGCGCTGATCAATGCCGTCGCCGTGCTGGTCATCGCCTGCCCCTGCGCCCTCGGCCTGGCGACCCCCGCGGCGATCATGGCCGGCACCGGGGTGGCGGCGCGTCACGGCATCCTGATCAAGGACGCCGAGGCGCTGGAAGTCGCCCATGCGGTCACGGCGGTGGCCTTCGACAAGACGGGCACGCTCACCTCGGGCAAGCCGCAGATCATCCACCTGCATGCCGTGGACGGCGACGAAGCGCGAATACTGCGCCTGGCCGGCGCCCTGCAGCGAGGCAGCGAACACCCGCTGGCGCGCGCCGTGCTGGAACGCTGCGAAGCCGACGGCATCGCCGTGCCGGATGTGCAGAAGAGCCAGGCCCTGAGCGGTCGTGGCATCGCCGGATCGCTGGACGGCCAGCAGCTGGCGCTGGGCAACCGGCGCATGCTCGAGGAGTACGGCCTGCAGCCGGGTGAGCTGCTGGACACCGCCCAGCGCTGGGAAGCCGAGGGCCGCACCCTCTCCTGGCTGGTGGAGCATACGCCCGAGCCGCGCATCCTCGGCCTGTTCGCTTTCGGTGACAGCCTCAAGGACGGTGCCGCCGCGGCGATTGCCGGGCTCGCGGCACGGCATATCCGCAGCCACCTGATCACCGGCGACAACCGCGGCAGCGCGCGGGTGGTGGCCGAAGCGCTGCACATCGATGACGTGCATGCCGAGGTGCTGCCAGCGGACAAGGCCGCTACCGTGGCGGAGCTGAAGAAAGGCGGCGCCGTGGTGGCGATGGTCGGCGACGGCATCAACGACGCCCCGGCCCTGGCCGCGGCGGACGTCGGCATCGCCATGGGTGGCGGTACCGATGTGGCCATGCACGCCGCCGGCATCACCCTGATGCGCGGCGATCCGCGGCTGGTGCCGGCGGCGCTAGAAATCAGCCGACGCACCTACCGCAAGATCCAGCAGAATCTGTTCTGGGCCTTCATCTACAACCTGGTGGGCATTCCGCTGGCGGCGCTGGGCTTTCTCAGCCCGGTGGTGGCCGGCGCGGCGATGGCGCTGTCGAGCGTCAGCGTGGTAAGCAACGCGCTGCTGCTTAAGCGCTGGAAACCCTGAAACGACGAGCACACGGAGGCAGCATGAATATCGGTCAAGCAGCCGCGCGCAGCGGCCTGTCGGCGAAGATGATCCGCTACTACGAATCCATCGGCCTGATCACTCCGGCCGGGCGCGGCGCCAACGGCTACCGTCGCTACGGTAGCGACGACCTGCACCGCCTGGGCTTCATCAAGCGCGCCCGCGACCTGGGCTTCTCGCTCGAGGAAGTCGGCCGGCTGCTCACGCTCTGGCAGGATCGCCAGCGCGCCAGTGCCGACGTCAAGGCGCTGGCCGCCGGGCATATCGTCGAACTGAACCGCAAAATCGCCGAACTGGTCGGCCTGCGCGACACGTTGCAGGAGCTGGTCGACCACTGCGCCGGCGACGACCGTCCGGACTGCCCGATCCTGCGCGGCATCGAGACGGGCTGTTGTACAGCCAGTACCGGCGCGGAACCGGCGCCACCTGCCGAGCGCTGATCCGAAGCCGCCGGCCAGCCCGCGGCCACGCGGGCACCGGCTATTTCTTGCCTTACATTCAAGTTTGCATGTCGACCGCCGACAGCGGGAGCGAAGACACCGGCGGGCCGCTCACAAGGCCGCTCGTTCGGAACGAACTCCTCATCATGGTTGAACTGTCATGCACAACTGGTTTGCAAACATGGGCGTCAGCAGGAAGCTCGCGCTGGGCTTCGGCGCCGTACTCACCCTCACCCTCATCCTCGCGTGGAGCGGCTGGGGCAGCCTGGGCGGCGTCATCCAGCGCAGCGGCTGGATGACCGACATCTCGCTGCTCAACAAGACGCTGACCGACCTGCGCATCGCCCGTCTGCAATTCATGCTGGCCAACGGCGACAGCGAATCGACCGCGCGGCTGGACAACAACCTCGCCGTGTACATCGCGCAGCAGACCGAACTGCTCAATAGCTTCAAGCATCCCGCCGACGCCGCACTGCTCAAGGAGCAGGCCGGTTACAACGCGCAGTACCAGAATTCGCTGAACGACATGCGCCGCGCCTACGCGCAGGCGAACGACGCACGAGCCTCGATCGAAGCCGCCGCCAACCACCTGCACGAGCTGACCGCCGGCGTCACCGAAGGCGTGCTGCAGCTGCCGGAGGATGACGCGCAACGCTTCGCCCAGCTGCTCGCCATCACCCGCATCAAAGAAGACGTACAGCGCGCGCAGTACCTGCTGCGCGTCTACATGGCGGCACCCGGCAACGCCGCCGCCCAAGCGGTCTACACGCAGCTCGACGCGGCGCAGGCCAGCATTGCCGAGCAGAGCCTGGCGCTCGATGCGCACCGCCAGGCGATCCAGGGCGTCGCAGCGGCACTCGACCAATACCGCACCACCATCGAGTCGCTGGAAGCGGCCATCCAGGCCATCGCCAAGTCGCGCCAGGAGATGACCGACCAGCAGAAGGAAATCGTGCGCATCAGCGACACGCTCTACCAGTACCAGCTCGATCAGCTCGACAGCGAAAGCGCCGCGGCGCGCAGCCAGCTGCTGGTCAGCACCCTGCTCGCGCTGCTGCTCGGCGTGCTCGCGGCGTGGTTGATCACCCGGCAGATCATCCTGCCGCTGCGCGCCACCCTGGCCGACGTCGAGCGCATCGCCTCCGGCGACCTCAGCGCCACCGCGCCGGTTCAGCGGCGCGACGAACTCGGCGTGCTGCAGCGCGGCATCCAGCAGATGGGCGCGACCCTGCGCGAGCTGATCGGCGGCATTCGCGATGGCGTCAGCCAGATCAGCGCCGCCGCCGAAGAGCTGTCCGCCGTCACCCGGCAGACCAGCGCCGGGGTGAACAGCCAGAAGGAAGAAACCGATCAGGTCGCCACCGCCATGCACGAGATGTCGGCCACCGTGCAGGAAGTCGCACGCAACGCCGAACAGGCGGCCCAAGCCGCCACCGACGCGGACAGCGAAGCCCGCGAGGGCGATCGCGTGGTGACCGAGGTGGTCTCGCAAATCGAGCGCATGGCCGAGGCGGTGGAGCGTTCGACCCAGGCAATGACCGCACTGCAGCAAGAGAGCGACAAGATCGGCAGCGTGATGACGGTGATCCGCGCGGTTGCCGAGCAGACCAACCTGCTGGCACTCAACGCTGCCATCGAGGCGGCACGCGCCGGCGAGGCCGGGCGTGGCTTCGCCGTGGTCGCCGACGAGGTGCGCGGGCTGGCGCAACGCACGCAGAAATCCACCGAGGAAATCGAAGGGCTGGTGGCCGCGCTGCAGAACGGCACGCAAGAGGTCGCGACGATCATGCACACCAGCCGCGACCTCACCGACAGCGGCGTCGAGCTGGCGCGCCGTGCCGGTGCATCGCTGGGCAGCATCACCCGCACGGTGTCGAACATCCAAGCGATGAACCAGCAGATCGCCGCGGCCGCCGAGGAGCAGAGCGCGGTGGCCGAAGAGATCAGCCGCAGCGTGGTGAATGTGCGCGATGTATCGGAGCAGACCGCCGCGGCCAGCCAGGAAACCGCCGCCTCGAGTATCGAGCTGGCGCGGTTGGGCGGTCAGTTGCAGACGATGGTGAGCCGTTTCCGGCTCTGAGGACTACGGGAAGACCGCGAGACGCGCCGGGCGCAGTCTCGCGATGAACGCAGCTTAGCTGGCCTGCGATTGCAGGTAGTTCTGCAGACCGATACGGTCGATCAGGCCGAGCTGCTGCTCGAGCCAGTAGGCGTGGTCTTCCTCGGTGTCCTGCAGCTGCGCGGCCAGGATGTCGCGGGTCGCGTAGTCGCCGTGCTGCTCGGCCAGGGCGATGCCCTTGGCCAGCGCGGCGCGGACCTTGTACTCCAGCGCCAGATCGCTGCGCAGCATGTCCGGCACCGTGTGGCCGGGATTGATCGCTTCGGGCGTCATGTCCGGGGTGCCTTCGAGGAACAGGATGCGCTTGAGCAGCGCATCGGCGTGCTCGGTTTCTTCCTGCATCTCGTGGTCGATGCGCTCGTAAAGCCGGCTGAAGCCCCAATCGGCATACATGCGCGAATGCAGGAAGTACTGATCGCGTGCCGCCAGCTCGCCGCGCAGCAGCTCCTTCAGATATTCGACTACCGGTGCCTGGCCTTTCATGGGTTCTCTCCGACGGGATATGCATCACGCGCGCAAGCATCGACGCAGAACCGGCTGCGGTCAAGTTTGCCGGCGCAGCCGCGCTGCCAGCGCCACGACGACTCGCTACAATGCCCGCCCTTCATTTTTCGCCAGGCTTGCGCCATGACCCGTTCCGCCCGCTCGTCCCGCGTCGCCATCATCGGCGGCGGCCCCGCCGGTCTGATGGCGGCCGAGGTGCTGAGCCAGGCCGGCGTCGCGGTCGAGCTTTACGATGCGATGCCTTCGGTCGGCCGCAAGTTCCTGCTGGCCGGCGTCGGCGGAATGAACATCACCCACGCCGAGGACTTCGCCACGTTCGTCGGCCGCTACCGCGAACGTGCCGATGTACTGCGCCCGCTGCTGGAAGCCTTCGGTCCGGATGCGCTGCGCCAGTGGATTCACGGTCTGGGCATCGACACCTTCGTCGGCAGCTCCGGCCGGGTATTCCCCACCGACATGAAGGCCGCGCCGCTGCTGCGCGCCTGGCTCAGACGCCTGCGCGACGGCGGCGTGCACATCCATACGCGCCATCGCTGGCTGGGCTGGAACGAGCGCGGGCAGCTGCGCATCGCCGGGCCGGACGGCGAGCATCTGCTCGACGCCGACGCCACCCTGCTCGCCCTCGGCGGCGGCAGCTGGGCGCGGCTGGGCTCCGACGGCGCCTGGGTGCCGCTGCTGCAGGCACGCGGCGTCAGCGTTGCGCCGCTGCGGCCGGCCAACTGCGGCTTCGAGGTGCACGTCTGGAGCGATCACCTGCAGCAGAAGTTCGCCGGCGCGCCGCTGAAGACCGTCAGCCTCGCGCTGCCCGGCGAAGCCCCACGCAAAGGCGAGTTCGTGCTCACCGCAACGGGTATCGAGGGCAGTCTGGTCTACGCGCTCTCCGCGGAAATTCGCGAACGGATCAATCGGCAGGGAGACGCCACCGTGCTGCTCGACCTATTGCCGGATCGCAGCCAGACGCAGATCGCCAGCGCGCTGGCCAAACCGCGTGGCTCGCAGTCGATGGCCAAGCACCTGCATCGCCAGCTCAAGCTCGACGGTGTCAAAGCGGCGCTGTTGCGCGAGCTGACCGACACCGCGACCTTTCAGGACACCGCGGCGCTGGCCGCCGCCATCAAGGCGCTGCCGCTCCGTCTCGTCCGCGCACGGCCGCTGGACGAGGCGATTAGCAGCGCCGGCGGCGTGCCATTCGAGGAACTGGATGCGCAGCTGATGCTCAAGCGGCTGCCCGGCGTGTTCTGCGCCGGTGAAATGCTCGACTGGGAAGCGCCCACCGGCGGCTATCTGCTGACCGCCTGTTTCGCCAGCGGGCGGGCCGCGGCGGCAGGCATGCTGCGCTGGCTGCGCGACCACTAGCCACCTCGCCTTGCCGGCGTTGCGCTGCTAGCTTCAGTGGCATCGAGCGCGCCACTGCATCCGTCCCGGCGCGCCGCCCCCATGCAAAGCGAGGCAAGCCGATGGCCGTCA
Source organism: Stutzerimonas degradans (assembly GCF_024448505.1). Classification (GTDB taxonomy): domain Bacteria; phylum Pseudomonadota; class Gammaproteobacteria; order Pseudomonadales; family Pseudomonadaceae; genus Stutzerimonas; species Stutzerimonas degradans. The sequence continues at coordinate 51,895 of NZ_JAMOHV010000003.1, read as the reverse complement.
ATGCAATTCCGGTGGATCAACGCGTCATCGACATCGACTCCCGGCGCTTCGCCTCGATCGAGAAGGCGCTGGTCGAGCTGCTCACCAACAGCGACGACAGCTATGCCCGGCTGGAGGCGGCCGGCGTTGCGGTGTCCGGGCAGTTGCTCATCCAGTACGAACGCCACCGCCGCGGCGCCCTGCTGGCGGTCACCGACCAGGCACAGGGCATGCCGTTCGCCACCGCCTGTTTCATTCTCAGCTACGGCGGCGCCCACAGCCCGCTGGCCCAGGGCATCGGCGGCGGTCGCGGCTACTTCGGCCGCGGCCTGAAGCAGGCGATCTTCGGCCTCGGCTACGGTTGGCTGGAAACCATCCATGAAGGGCGGCTGTCGCGCATCGAGCTGTTCCGCGCCGAAAACGGCGGCTACCTCTACGACGACGGCGGCCAGGACCGCGCCGTGACCGAGCGCGACCGCGAACGCCTCGGCATCGCCGGCAATGGCACCCGCGTAGCCATCGTCATCGAAAGCAGCCAGGTGAGCATTTCCCAGTACAACGCCCTGGTCGATTCGCTGGCCAACAACATCTACCTGCGCGATGTGCTGAACCGTCGGCACGTGGAGCTTGCACAACTGCGCGATGGCGTGGAGATCGAGCGCAGCGGGCGGATCCGTTTCGACGAGCCGCCGGCGCTGCTGCTGCTCGGCCCCGACCAGCCGGGCGAGTTCCAGTGCGACGAGCAGACCTTCGCCTTCAGCCTGACGCTAAAGCGCGCGCTGGACGCGCATCTGGTGCCGCGCGGCGACGAGCGCACCAGCGGCCTGCTGGTGCTGTCGGGTACGGCGGTGCTGGACTGCCAGCTGTTCGACTATGAGAACCAGGTCGGCACCGAATACCTGTTCGGCACGGTGCGCTGCCCGGCATTGATCGAGCAACTCGGCCAGGGCGTGGCGGTGATCAGCGACGAACGCGCCGGCCTCAACGCGAAGACGCCGCTGGTGGCGGCCTTCTCGCGGGCGGTCAGCCAGCTGATCGCGCCCTTCGTGATGGCCGAGCAGGAAAAGCTCCGCCATCTGGAACGCGCCACCACCTCGGGGCGCACCGCGCACATGATCGACCACCTGCTGCAGCGCATGAACCAGGCGGCGATCCATGACTTCGGCGTCGTTCCGCCGGCAATTGCTGCGGTGACCGCTTCGGCCGGCGCTGGCGAGCCTGTCGCGGCGCTGCGCTTCAGCACGCCGTTCTACTACCGTCCGCCGGAGCACCCGTTCCACGTCCGCCTGCTGTTCGATCGGCAGCAATTGCCCGACGACACCATCCTGCAGGTCGACGCATCGTTCAGCGAAGGCCTGCGTATCGATCCGCTACCCGCCGCGGTCGAACTGCGGAGCCTCGGCGAAGAGCCGTATCTGCAATGGACGGTCAGCGGTCAGTCCACCGCCGAGCGTGGCGAGATCGTCGTGCGTGCCGGCAGCTATCTGGCCTGGTGCGAAATCGTCATCGCCGAACAGGCAGCGGCGCATGCTCATCACCCCAAAGCGCCGCATCCGCCGACCGGCAAACACCGCCCCGCGCGCGATCATGGCGAAGCCATGTTCACCGGCTACGAGTTCCGCTATCTGGGCGAGGATATGGACCGGGCGGTGTACAGCGCGGCGGAGCGCAAGATTCTGATCAACACCGCCGCGCCCACCGTGCAGCTGTACGTTGACGGCCACGGCAACTTCCGCGATTCCGCGCGCCTGCTGCTGGCCGAACTGTTCATGGACGTGATCGCCGAGGAGCTGGCGCGCTGGAAGCTCGGCAAGTCGGGCCAGGCGGATGACGTCGCCGCGTTCCATGCGGCCAAGGGCGAGATCATCCGTCGCTACGGCAGCGACATCCACCTGTCGTTCATGCGCGGCTGAGGCGCAGCGGCGGCCCGAAGGCCGCCGTCCGGTGCCTACATCTTCATCACGATGCGGCCTTCGATACGACCGGCGCGCATGTCGTCGAGGATCTGGTTGATGTTGTCGAGGCTGTCGGTATGGATGGTCGCCTTGACCAGCCCTTCGCCGGCGAAGTCCAGCGCCTCCTGCAGATCGGCGCGGGTGCCGACGATGGACCCGGTGATGCTGATCGCCTTGAGCACGACGTCGAAGATCGGCGTCGGGAAATCTCCCGGCGGCAGGCCGACCAGCGCCACGGTGCCGCGCCGGCGCGCCATGCCGATGGCCTGACCGAAGGCGCTGTTGGACACCGCCGTGACCAGCACGCCATGGGCCCCGCCGATGTCGCGCTGCACCACTTCCACCGGATTTTCCGTGCGTGCATTGATGGTCAGGTTGGCCCCCAGGCGCTTGGCCAGTTCCAGCTTGGCGTCGTCGACATCCACCGCCACCACGTGCAGGCCCATGGCCTTGGCATACTGCACCGCGACATGGCCGAGGCCGCCGATACCGGAAATCGCCACCCACTGCCCGGGCCGCGCGCCGGTGACCTTCAAGCCCTTGTAGACGGTGACGCCGGCGCAGAGGATCGGCGCGATCTCGTCGAACTCGACGTTCTTCGGCAGGATGCCCACGTAATTCGGGTCCGCCAGCACGTATTCGGCATAGCCGCCGTTGACCGAGTAGCCGGTGTTCTGCTGGCTCTCGCAGAGGGTTTCCCAGCCGGTCAGGCAGTGCTCGCAGCAACCGCAGGCGGTGTACAGCCAGGGCACGCCGACCCGGTCGCCCTCCTTCACCCGCGTCACGCCGGCGCCGACTGCGGCCACATGGCCGACGCCTTCGTGGCCTGGAATGAACGGCAGCGCCGGCTTCACCGGCCAGTCGCCTTCGGCCGCATGCAGGTCGGTGTGACACACGCCGGAGGCGGCGATCTTCACCAGAATCTGGCCGGGGCCGGGCAGCGGCACCTTGACTTCCTCGAGGCGCAGCGGCTCGCCGAAGGCATGTACCACCGCGGCTTTCATGGTCTGGGTCATCGGTTGACTCCTTGAGACAGGACGTACGGGCCTGCGTCGGCAGGCCGGACCAAGCCTAGACCTCAATCGCCAACCGCGTGATGACGCAAACCGTCGCAGGCACGCTCAACAAATCGCCCTTGCACGGCCCGCGCGCGATCCGTGCCGTGGACAAGGCTGCGCCGTTTCCGCGCGCCAGGCCGATCAGCGCTTCTTCGCCGGCTTGCCGCCGCCCAGACTCGGCACCTTGCGGATGGGTTTGGCGTTGGGCTTTTCGTTCTCGTCGAACCAGTTGCCGAGGTGGATCTTGCCCTTGCCGGCGGCGTCCTTGGGCTTCTTCGGTTTCTTCGGCTTCTTGATGATCTGCCCGCCGAGGGTGGTGGTCGGCACGCGATGATCCGGCACGAAGCCCAGCTCGTCGTGGCGCGGCAGCACCTGGTTGATCAGCGTTTCGATGGCCGCCAGCTGATCGACTTCATCGGCGCTGACCAGCGAGATCGCCTCGCCCGAGGCGCCGGCGCGGCCGGTGCGGCCGATGCGGTGCACGTAGTCCTCGGCGACGGTCGGCAGGTCGAAGTTGACCACCTGCGGCAGGTCGTGGATATCCAGCCCGCGCGCGGCGACATCGGTCGCCACCAGCACCTGTACTTCGCCGGCCTTGAAGCGCTCCAGCGCGCGCAGCCGCGAGGCCTGCGGCTTGTCGCCGTGGATCGCATCGCTGGCGATGCCCTGCGCCTGCAGCTCATCCACCAGCTGGTCGACGCCCTTGCGCGTCTTGACGAACACCAGCACCTGGCCCCAGCGCCGTTCCGCCAGCAGATACAGGAACAGCTCGGACTTGCGCTTCTTGTCCACCGGCACCAGCCACTGTTTGACCGTCTTCGCCGCAGCATTGCGCGGGCTGACCTCGACCGACAGCGGGTCGCGCAGCAGCTCGCGGGCCATCTGCCGGATCGCCTCGGAGAAGGTCGCGGAGAACAGCAGGGTCTGGCGCTTCCTCGGCAGGGCGGCGAACAGCTGGTCCAGCTCGTCGGCGAAACCGAGGTCGAGCATGCGGTCGGCCTCGTCGAGCACCAGCGCCTGCAGCTGGCTGAAACCCACGGCGTTCTGCCGGTACAGATCGAGCAGCCGGCCGGGGGTTGCCACCAGCACATCGATGCCCTTGCGCAGCGCCATCATCTGCGGGTTGATGCTGACCCCGCCGTACACCGCGTAGGTGCGCAGCGGCAGGTTCTGCCCGTAGACACGAAAGCTCTCGTGCACCTGCTCGGCCAGCTCGCGGGTCGGCACCAGCACCAGCGCGCGTACCGAATTGCTCGCGACTTTGGCGCCTTCCATGGTCAGGCGCTGCAGCAACGGCAGGGCGAAACCGGCGGTCTTGCCGGTGCCGGTCTGCGCCGCCGCCATCAGGTCGCGGCCCTTGAGCACGGCGGGAATGGCTTCGGCCTGCACCGGCGTCGGCTTGCGGTAGTCGAGGGTTTCCAGGGTTCGCAGCAGCGGATCGATCAGGCCCAGGGAGGCGAAGGTCATGGCAGGCTCGCAGCGCCGATTCGGCGGGGTGAAAAAGGGCGGATTCTAACAGGCTGCGCCTTGTCTCCGTGGCGCATCTGCGGCCGCGTACCTCCTTCGATCAGCTTGTGTTTAGCCGCATGCGGCCGTATGGTTCGCGCGATTTCTTATCCGCCCAGGTGTGCACGACCGCAAGGTCCGCATTAAACGGGAAGCCGGTGCGCTCGCGAGAGCAAGGCCGGCGCTGCCCCCGCAACGGTAATCGACCGCGATCCAGCCGGATCGCCGTCCGCTCGACAGCCACTGTGTTCCGACATGGGAAGGCGAGCGCGATGAGCGTCGAAAGCCCGGAGACCGGCCTGGTGGATTCGACGGGTGTTGCGGAGGGCAGCACCGTCAAGCGCGGCCGTCTGCCCTTTCGCCCCCGCTTGTTCCTGCCCTCCTCGAAAGCTGTGATCTTTTGAGGAATTCCAAGAATGAAACTGTCCCGACTTGCCCTGGCCGTGGCGCTGCTGCCTGGCGCTCATGCATATGCGGCCGATCTGTCGCGAGAAGAAGCGCTTAAGCTCTCCGATACGGTGGTCAGCGCAAACCGCGAACCACAGCGACGCAGCCAGACCCCGGCGGCTACCACTGTATTCAACCGCGACGATATCGAGCGGCTGCAGGTTCGCAGCGTCGTCGAGCTGCTAGAACGTGTGCCGGGCGTAAGCATCACCCGCACAGGCGGAGCAGGCAGCCAAACCGGCCTGTTCCTTCGCGGCACCTCCAGCACCCAGACCCTGGTGTTGGTCGACGGTCAGCGCATCGCAGCGACCTCCAGCGGCACCAGCAGCCTCGAATTTCTCAGCCCCGATCAGATCGAACGGATCGAAGTCGTGCGCGGCCCGCGGTCTGCGCTGTATGGCTCGGATGCAATCGGTGGGGTGGTGCAGATCTTCACCCGCCAAGGCAGCGGCCAGGGGCTTGCGCCTGCGGCCCGCTTCGGCGTCGGAAGCAACGGCACCTTCGAACGCAGCCTGGGCCTCTCCGGGGGCAATGGCCAGACTCGCTTCAACCTGGGGGCCGCGCTGGACGAAACCCAAGGTATCGATGCGACGCGCGATAGCTTCGGCGCCAATGGCGATGACGACGCTTACCGCAATCGCTCGCTCAGCCTGAATCTTGCGCACCGCTTCAATGACTCGGTTGAAGTCGGCGTGAGCGCAATTGATCAGCGGGGAGAGAACGAATTCGAAGACTTGGGCGGCACATCCAAACCAACCACGGATTTCCAGCTGAGCAGCATCTCTGGGTTCGTTGACGCCGAGCTCAATAATGTCTGGGACAGCCGGCTCGAAGTCGGGCACAGCGAGGACAAGCGAGACACCGGAAACGACACCCCACTGGCTCCTGCCTATATGTTCTACAGCTACTCGACATACCGTGACTCGGCCAGCTGGGTGAATACGCTTCAGCTCGATCCGGCGCATCAGTTGTTGCTCGGTGCCGATTGGCATGAGGACCAACTGCACAGTTCGAGCGACTTTTCCAAGGATTCACGCTGGAACCAGGCAGCCTTCATCCAGCACCGCTATAACGGCGACGCGTTCTCTACCGAGATTGGCCTACGCCACGACAAGAACGAACAGTACGGCAGCGAAAACACTTGGAACGCGGCGCTTACCGTACCGCTGGATACCCGCAACGACGTGGTCGTGTCGTACAGCGAGGGCTTCCGCGCCCCAACATTTAACGAACTCTATGACTCCTGGTTCGGAAACCCGGACCTTACGCCCGAAAAATCCAAGAGCTACGAGCTCCAATGGCGCAACCGCTACAGTGAAAGCGGCTCGCTGGAATTGTCGCTGTACCGCACTGACATTGAGGACGCCATTGTCTCGGACGCCTTCTGGATTCCTCAGAATGTCCAGACCGCGCGGATCAACGGGCTGGAGGCGACTCTTCGGCAGGACCTGTTCGGTTGGCGGGCCAGCCTCGCTGCCGGCCTCATCGACCCACGCGATCGCGATAGCGGTCATACACTCGCCCGTCGCGCCAAGCGCACGCTGAGCCTGGATCTGGACCGGCAGCTGGGCGAGTTTTCGGTAGGCGCTAGCTGGAGAGCCGTCAGCGGTCGCTATGACGACGCCGACAACGACATCGAAATGGGCGGATATGGCCTGGTGGGGTTACGTGGCAGCTGGCGTGCCAATCAGGAGCTCAAGCTCGACCTGAAGCTGGATAACCTGTTCGACAAGGACTATGCGGAAACCACCTACAGCACCGCCAACGGCCGTTACGGATATAACACTGAAGGCCGCACCGCACTGTTCGCCGTCACCTGGACTCCGTCACTGTAATCGCGTCTACCGGCGCGCCCGCTCAGGGCGCTGCCGCCATCACTTCGCAGAGCTTCCCGATCGCCCCCAGCATCTGGAAGCTCGGCCGCTCCAGTCCCTTGTCCGGCACGGCCAGCAGGCGACCGCTGCGTACCGCACTGAGCTGCGGCCAGGCTTTCCAGCTGTCGAGTTCGGCACCGCTGCCGCCAAGGATCACCTCGGGATCGCGCGCCAGCACGGCTTCGACGCTCACCTGTGGCGCCGGCAGCTGAAGGTCGGCGAACACGTTCACCCCACCGCACACCGTGATCGCCTCGCTGATGATCTGCGGGCCGCCGAGCGTATACAGAGGGCGATGCCAGACCTGATAGAACACCCGCAGCGGTGGCTTGCGCGCGTACTGCTGGCGTAGCTGCGCCAGGCCGTGGCGGAAGCGCTCGGCCAGCTGAGCGCCCTGCTCGGCACGGTCGACGGCGCGGCCGATCAGCGCGAACTGTTCGGCCAGCTGTTCGAGACGCGACGGCTCGACCACCAGCAACCGAACGCCGAGCTGCTGCAACTGCTGCCGTTGGCCGCGCGGAATGCTGTCCGGCCAGAGCAGCACCAGATCGGGGCGCAGGCTGAGCAGGGTTTCCATCTCCACCTGACCATAGCGCCCGACCGACTGCACGCCCGCCAATGCCGGCGGTCGCTCGCCGCCGTCAAGCATTCCGACCAGCCGGTCGCCGGCATCCAGTTCGAGCATGATTTCGCTGAGCGAGGGCGCCAGGCTTACCACCCGCTGTGCGGCGCTCGCCGAAAGCGACACCAGCAGCAGCGCGACGACCCACAACAATCGCATCAGCGCAGCTGCCGCGGAATGCGATAGAGGACGAGCAAGGTAAGGCTGCCGAGCACCAGCAGCAGCCGCGCCACCGGCTCCATGCCGAACAGCGCACCGACCGCGGCCAGCCAGGCCGGCAATGAGGCGATCAGCAGCGCACGGCGCCGGACACGCCGCAGATGAGCCCAGGCATCGAATTCGGTCTCGCAGCCGAGCGCTTGTTCGGTAGCGATCAGCGCATGTTTGAAGCGGGTGAACGCCGGCAGACTGAAGAACAGCGAGGCGAGGCCCGCGGCGAACAGCAGCAGTCCCCCGTTGCCCAGCTGCAGCCCGGTGCGGCCGAGCAGCAGCGCCGGCAGCACCATCAGCGCGGCATGCAGCCAGCCCTCGCGGGCGAGCTGGCGGCGGACAGCGGCGCGATTCACGACTGTTCGGCTTCGCCCTGATGAATCTCGCCGAGCATGTGGCCGAGCTTGCCGGCCTTGGTCGCGAGGTATTTGCGGTTGTGCGGGTTGTGCGCGATCTGCAGCGGCTTGCGCTCCGCCACACGGATGCCGAAGCCCTGCAGCGCCTTGACCTTGCGCGGGTTGTTGGTCATCAGCTTGACCTCGGCGATACCCAGGTGCTCGAGCATCGGCAGGCAGATGCCGTAGTCGCGCATGTCCGGCGCGAATCCCAGACGCTCGTTGGCCTCGACGGTGTCGGCGCCGCCGTCCTGCAGTTCATAGGCGCGAATCTTGTTCAGCAGGCCGATGCCGCGACCTTCCTGACGCAGGTAGAGCAGCACGCCGCGCCCTTCTTCGGAAATAGCACGCATAGCCGCCTCGAGCTGGAAGCCACAATCGCAGCGCAGGCTGAACAGCGCGTCGCCGGTCAGACATTCGGAATGCAGCCGTCCCAGCACCGGCTTGCCATCGGCCACGTCGCCGAGGGTCAGCGCGACATGTTCCTTGCCGGTGTCCTGGTCGAGAAAACCATGCATGGTGAACACACCGAACGGCGTCGGCAGTTTGGAAGCGGCGACGAACACGACAGACACGGGCGGAAATCCCAGAGAGGAAAAAGGCGGATATTGTAACACTAACTGGCAGGCGCAAAGGGCGAGCGTAATCGGCCAAATGCAATCCGAATCGATGCGCCGATGCCGCCCGGCCGGGTGGCACGGCGCTCCTCCGCCGAAGCAGGATTGCCAGCGCTAGATTTTCGACTCCAGCCTGAGCACACCCTGGTCCTCGCGCCAGCTGACCCGGCCGAGGAAGCTCATGCCCAGCAGGGCTTCGCTGGGCGATTCGCCCTCGAGCACGACCGCTTCGACGCCCAGCACGTCGATGGCACCGACCTTGACGCTGTTCAGGCGCACGCGCCAGGCCTTGGCCGTACCGCTGGCGGTGTTGACCAACAGCGGCTGGCCGGCGGCCCGGTAATCGATGCCCAGCCGCCGCGCCTGGTTTTCGTTGATGGCGACCGAAGTCGCTCCGGTATCGACAAGGAACTGCACCGGCTGGCTGTTGATCGATCCGGCGATCCAGTAATGCCCGCCCACCCCTTTGGCCACGCTGAGCTGGGTCTTTTCCGGCGCGGCATAGCCGGCGCCGCTGTACTCGCGACTCAGGCCGTAGCTGCGCTCGACGCCGCCGACGCGCAGCACCGCACCGCGCGAATCGGCACTCACCACTTCGACGCCGCCGGGCCCGGTCTGGCCGACCCGGACCAGCTTGCGCTGGCCATCGACGTTCAGCACTGCGGCACCGGGAAACAGCCCGACCACCTGCACCATCGGCGCGGACACCGTCAGCGACGGCAACAGCAGCAGGCCAGCGAGAAGAAGTTCAAAGCGACGCATGGAAGTCCTTGAAAGGAGACGTTGGACGGGCCGGGCAATCTTCCGCCAGCCGAGCGGAGGATTCAGCGAGCCGCCGCACACTTGATCACGCCAGCAGCGCCACCAGCCCCTGCATCACCGCCCAGGCAGCGGCACCGGCGAGGATGTCGTCGAGCATGATGCCGATGCCGCCGTGCACATGACGGTCGACCCAGCTGATCGGCCAGGGCTTGGCGATGTCCATCACGCGGAACACGACGAAACCGAGCAGCAGCCAGTGCCAGCCTTGCGGCGCCAGCCAGAAGGTCATCCAGATGCCGACGAACTCGTCCCAGACGATGCCCTCGTGGTCGTGCACGCCCAGCTCGCGCGCCACCTTGCCGCACAGCCAGATACCGAACAGCATGCTCAGCACCAGCAGCACGCCGTAGCCCCAGCCCGGCAGCAGCTGCCACAGCGGCACGAACGGCAGCGCCACCAGCGAACCCCAGGTGCCAGGCGCCTTCGGCATCAGGCCGGAACCGAAGCCGAACGCCAGGTTGTGCCAGGGGTTGGACCAGACCAGGACTTGCGGCTTGGCCGCGAGCGGCGAGGAGTCAGTCAAGACAGCGTTCCTTTTCTGATCGTGCTGGCGCAGCGACGCCTATGCATGGAAATGGTTGTAGCCACGCGCGGACACCGGCAGTTCGTTGCCCGTCGCGTCGACCAGCTGCACACCCAGCCCGGCCGCGACGCAGCCGATGACATGCACCGGCCACTGGGCATCCTGCAGCGCCGCCAGCTCGGCGGGCGGCAGGGTGAAGGCCAGCACGTAGTCGTCGCCACCGGCGAGTGCGCAGCGCAGCGCCTCGGCGTCGCCGGCGAAACGCCGCAGCGGCGCGGCCAGCGGTACCCGCTCGCGCTCGATCCGCAGCGCGACGCCCGAGGCCTTGGCGATATGTCCGCAGTCGGCGAGCAGCCCGTCGGAGATATCCAGCGCCGCCGTGGCCCGTCCGCGCAACGCCTCGCCCAGCGCCAGCTGCGGTTGTGGCGACCAGTAGCGCGCCAGCAGATGCTCGGCAACGTCCGCAGCGGCCTCAGCCTGCCCCAGCACCAGCGGCAAGGCGCCGGCGGCTTCTCCGAGCGCGCCGCCGACGCAGAGCAGATCGCCGACCTGCGCACCATGCCGAACCAGTGCCTGCCCCGCCGGAACCCGGCCGAACACGGTGACGGTCAGGCACAACGGCCCGCGCGTGGTATCTCCGCCGATCAGACGCAGGCTGCAGTCGAGCGCCATCGCATCCAGGCCGCGCGCGAATTCGGCCAGCCAGAGTGCGTCGGCAGCCGGCAGCGTCAGGGCCAGGGTGAAGCCGATCGGCGTCGCGCCCATGGCGGCAAGATCGCTGGCAGCAACCGCCAGTGCACGCTGGCCGAGCAGGAACGGATCGCAGGGATCGGGGAAATGCACCCCGGCGACCAGGGTGTCGGTGGAAACGGCCAGCTGTTCGCCGGTCGGAATGTCCAGCAGGGCGCAATCGTCGCCGATGCCCAGCACGACTTCGCCGCCAGCCCTGGCGCAAGCGGCGGCGGCGAAGTAGTGACGGATCAGCTCGAACTCACCCAACAAGGCGAGCGGCCCTCAGCGCTTGTGGTTGCGCACTTCGGCGCTGCGCAGCGAAGGCGCCAGCTTGTCCAGCACGCCGTTGACGAACTTGTGTCCGTCGGTGGCGCCGTAGACCTTGGCCAGCTCGATACCTTCGTTGATGACCACGCGATACGGCACGTCGACGCGCTGCATCAGCTCGTAGGTGGACAGACGCAGGATCGCCAGCTCGACCGGATCCAGCTCGTCCAGCGGACGGTCGAGGTTCGGCTCGATGGCCTGATCGACCTCGGTCTTCTTGCGGGCCACGCCATTGAGCAGCTCATGGAAGTAGGCACCGTCGACCCCGCTGAAATCGTTGTCGACGCGGAACTGCGCTTCGATCTCATTGAGGCTCTGACCGGCCATGTGCCACTGATACAGCGCCTGCATCGCCAGGCTGCGCGCCACCCGGCGGGTAGCGATCTTGCCCTTGGCCTTGGGCTGCGGAGCGTCCTGGCTATCGTCGTGATTCAGGCTCACTTCGCCTCCAACTGCGACAGCAGGCTCACCATTTCCAGTGCGGAAAGTGCGGCTTCGGCGCCCTTGTTGCCGGCCTTGGTGCCGGAGCGCTCGATAGCCTGTTCGATGGAGTCGACGGTCAGCACGCCGAAGGCGACCGGTACGCCGAACTCCATGGAGACCTGAGCCAGCCCCTTGGTGCATTCGCCGGCAACGTATTCGAAGTGCGGCGTGCCGCCACGAATGACAGCGCCGAGGGCGACGATGGCGTCGTATTCGCCCTGCTGGGCGACTTTCTGCGCGACCAGCGGAATCTCGAAGGCACCCGGTGCACGGATGATGGTGATGTCGTTTTCGCTGACGCCGTGGCGAACCAGCGCGTCGACCGCGCCGCTGACCAGGCTCTCGACGACGAAGCTGTTGAAGCGGCCTACGACCAGGGCGTACTTGCCCTGCGGGGCGATGAAGGTTCCTTCGATGGTCTTCAGGGGCATGGGTGCTTTCTCATCTCTTTAAAGAACGAAGGCGCCGCGGACTGCGCGGCGCCTCTGATTATTCGGCCGGGAGGTATTCTACAACTTCCAGATCAAAGCCGGATATCGCGTTGAACTTCATCGGTGCGCTCATCAGGCGCATCTTGCGCACGCCCAGATCACGCAGGATCTGCGAACCGGCGCCAACCGTGCTGTAGGTCGCCGGCATCGGCGGTTGCTGACGATTGAGCTGGCTGAGCAGCTGCGGACCGGTCAGCGGATTGCCGAGCAGCAGCACCACGCCCTTGCCGGCCTTGGCCACTTCGGTCATCGCCGCGCGCAGGCTCCAGCGCCCGGGGACGGTGACCAGCAGCAGGTCGCGCAGCGGCTCCATGTTGTGCACGCGCACCAGCGTCGGCTCCTCGGGCGAGATTTCGCCGCGGGTCAGCGCCATGTGCACGGTGTCCTCAACGCCGTCGCGGTAGGTCACCAGATTGAACTGGCCCAGCTCGGTGTCCAGCGGTTGCTCGGACACCCGCTCGACGGTGCGTTCGTGGATCATGCGGTAGTGGATCAGGTCGGCGATGGTGCCGATCTTCAGCCCATGCTGCTCGGCGAACACTTCCAGCTCGGGACGACGCGCCATGGTGCCGTCATCGTTCATGATTTCGCAGATCACCCCGGAAGGCTCCAAGCCCGCCATGCGCGCCAGGTCGCAGGCCGCCTCGGTGTGACCGGCACGCGCCAGCACGCCGCCCGGTTGCGCCATCAGCGGGAAGATATGGCCGGGACTGACGATGTCTTCGGCCACCGCGTTCTTCGCTACCGCTGCCTGCACGGTGCGCGCGCGGTCGGCGGCGGAAATGCCGGTGGTCACGCCCTCGGCGGCCTCGATGGAAACGGTGAACTTGGTGCCGAAACCGGAACCGTTGCGCGGCGCCATCAGCGGCAGCTTGAGCAGCTCGCAGCGCTCGCGCGTCATCGGCATGCAGATCAGCCCGCGGGCGAAGCGCGCCATGAAGTTGATGTGCTCGGCGGTGACGCATTCGGAGGCGATGATGATGTCGCCCTCGTTCTCGCGGTCCTCGTCATCCATCAGGATGACCATCTTGCCGGCGCGGATGTCTTCGATCAGTTCTTCAGCGGTGTTGAGCGCCATGGGGCGTCTCCTCAATTCTTCAGGTAGCCGTGCTCGGCGAGAAAACCTTCGGTGAGCCCCGAGGCCTTGGGTTCGGCGGCCTTGTCGCCCATCATCAGGCGCTCCAGGTAACGCGCCAGCAGATCGACTTCCAGGTTCACCTGCCGCCCGGGGCGGTAGTCGGCCATGATGGTTTCGCCGAGGGTGTGCGGCACGATGGTCAGCTCGAATTCGGCGCCGTTGACCGCATTGACCGTCAGGCTGGTGCCATCGACGGTGATCGAGCCCTTGAGCGCGATGTACTTGGCCAGCTCGCGCGGCGCACGGATGCGAAACTGCACGGCGCGGGCGTTATCCTCGCGCGCCACGACCTCGCCGACGCCGTCGACATGACCGCTGACCAGATGCCCGCCGAGCCGGCTGGTGGGCGTCAGCGCCTTTTCCAGGTTGACTCGGCTGCCGGCCTTGAGATCGATGAAGGCGGTGCGCGCCAGGGTTTCGCGGCTAACGTCGGCCCAGAAGCCGTTGCCCGGCAGCTCGACCGCGGTCAGGCAGACGCCGTTGACGGCGATGCTGTCGCCCAGCTTGACGTCGCCCAGATCCAGCTTGCCGGTATCGACCAGCACGCGGACGTCGCCGCCCTTGGGCGTGAGCGCACGAATGGTGCCGATGGCTTCGATTATTCCGGTGAACATGTGGCCTCCCGCGGAAGGCTGGTGAAACGCTGCATACGACGAACTCCTGTTTTGAAAAACAGGGCGCTACAGATCGATAGGGATGCATGACGGGCGCGCGAACGGCGCCCATCGGAATATCCCGCTCTCTCTCATCCGGACTATACCGTCGGCCCCGGAATCACACCGGGTCTGCTGACCTTGCCGAAGCAAGCGCTCGCGGGCTAGACGCGATTGAAAGCTACTGCGCGCAGAGCATGCTGCGTTGTGGTCCTTCTCGAAGTGCTCATTTACCGCAGTAAACTCCGCCTTCTCGTCGAATCACGCCTTGCCTGCTCAGCGCTCGCTACGCTTTCATCCTTGTAACTGCGCATTACCGCCGGTGGGGAATCGCACCCCGCCCTGAGAACGTTGGGCCACTCGCGGCCCGGCAGCGTTTTTAACACAAATAGGCGCTAACGGCAGCCAGCTTGTGCATTCGCAGCGGTTATGGCGACGAAAGCCTGGCGCTATCGGCAGCCGTGGATTGAGGAGCCGGATGTCGCGTTCAGCTGGCGGGAGTCGCGACGATCTTCCAGTCGTCTCCCACCGCGCGGATGTCGACGATCTTCAGCTCGCGCGCCTCGCTCATGCGCTCCAGCGGCAACTCCAGCAACGGACGCGCCGAGGAACCGAGGAACTTGGCGGCCATGATGATCTGGTACTCGTCGATCAGCCCGAGACGGGCGAAGGCACCGACCAGCCGCGGCCCGGCCTCGACCAGCACCTCGTTGGCACCACGGGCGGCCAGTTCGCGCAGCAGAGCGGTCAGATCGACCTGTTGCTGACCGAGCACCAGCAGCTCGTGGCCGGCGACCTGATAAGCCTCCGCACTACCGGTCATGGCCGTCGCCACCAGCGCCGGACCGGCCTGAAAGAACGGCGCGTCCAGCGGCACGCGCCGCCGGCCATCGACCAGCACGCGCAACGGCGGGCGCTGCAGTGCCAGCGCGGTCGTTTCCGCGTCCAGCCCCAGCTCGGGGCCACGGACGGTCAGCCGTGCGCCATCCATCAGCACAGTGTCGGCGCCGGTCAGCACTACGCTGGAGCGGGCACGCAGGCGCTGCACCTCGGCGCGGGCCGCCGGGCCGGTGATCCACTGACTTTCGCCGCTGGCCATCGCCGTGCGCCCGTCCAGGCTCATCGCCAGCTTGGCGCGCACGAACGGCAGACCGCTTTCCATGCGCTTGATGAAGCCGCAGTTGAGCTCGCGCGCCTCGGCTTCCAGCACGCCGCTGGCGACTTCGATGCCAGCGCTGCGCAGCAAGTGCAGCCCGCGCCCGGCGACCTGCGGATTGGGGTCCTGCATCGCCGCTACCACGCGGCCGACGCCGGCCTTGACCAGCGCTTCCGCGCAAGGCGGCGTGCGCCCGTGGTGGCTGCAGGGTTCGAGGGTGACGTAGGCGGTGGCGCCGCGGGCCTGTTCGCCGGCCTGGCGCAGCGCGTGAACCTCGGCATGCGGCTCGCCGGCGCGCACGTGCCAGCCTTCACCGACCGGCTCACCAGCGGCGACGATGACGCAGCCGACGCGCGGGTTCGGATGGGTCGAATACAGCCCCTTGCGCGCCAGCTGCAGCGCACGGGCCATCCAGGCGTGATCGCTGGCGCTCATTCGGACTTCGCCGGCTCGCGGGACAGCCGTTCGATTTCCTCGCGGAACTCGTTGAGGTCCTGGAAGCGGCGGTAGACCGAGGCGAAGCGGATATAGGCGACCTCGTCGAGCTTCTGCAGCTCGGCCATCACCAGTTCGCCGAGCACGCGCGACTTGATCTCGCGTTCGCCGGTGGCACGCAGCTGGTGCTTGATGTGGGCGATGGCCGCTTCCAGCCGCTCGACACTGACCGGGCGCTTCTCCAGCGCGCGCTGCATGCCGGCACGCAGCTTCTGCTCGTCGAACGGCTGGCGGCTGCCATCGGACTTGATCAGTCGCGGCATCACCAGCTCGGCGGTTTCGAAGGTGGTGAAGCGCTCGCCGCAGGCCAGGCACTCGCGGCGGCGGCGTACCTGATCGCCCTCGGCAACCAGGCGGGAATCGATGACCTTGGTGTCATGGGCACTGCAGAACGGACAATGCATGGGCGGGATTCGGTCGAACGTCGGGGCGGCCATGGTAGCGCATCCGACCGGCAAGACAAGGCAGCGGCTTTGCTGCTATACAAGCCCGATTCGCCGTAGTTCTGGAGCTTTCCGTGCCCTTGCGTACCGCCTTCGTGCCCCTGCTGCTGATCCTGCTGGTCGGCTGTAGCAGCCAGCCGCCCGTGCCGCCCGCACCGGTCGAACTGAGCAGCGCACCGCACTCGAAATTGCACAACGAACTGAGCGGCAGCCTGATCGGCGCGCCGGCCGGCAGCGAGGTCGAACTGGCGCTGCTGGAGGTCGACCGCCGCGACCAGCCGGATCGTCTGCTGAGCAACGTGCAGCTCAAGGGGCGCGGCTCGGAGCTGCCGTTCATGCTGCAGTTCAACCCTGATGTCTTCCCCGTGGGCCAGCGCGTCGAGCTGCGCGGGCGGGTGACACGCGCCGGGCAGCTGATCATGCGTCTGCCGGCGCTGCAGATCCGCAATGCCAGCAGCCAGGCGCTCGGCCCGCTGCAGCTGGTGCCCGCCCCGTGACGGCACCGGCACAACTGCAGGCGGCACTGAACGCACTGCTCGGCGACGCCCGGCTGGTTGCCGAGCCGCTGCCGGAGACCGATCTGCGCCTGTGGCTGATTGATGCGGCCAACATGGATCGCGCCTTCAGCCCCGAGGAAACCCGGCGGATTCTCGAAGACCCACCGTACTGGTGCTTCTGCTGGGCCAGCGGCCTGGTACTGGCGCGCTGGCTGGCCGAGCGGCCGCAATGGGTACGGGACAAGCGCGTGCTGGATTTCGGTGCTGGCTCGGGTGTCGCCGCCATCGCCGCGGCCAAGGCTGGCGCGGCGGAAGTGGTGGCCTGCGATCTCGACCCGCTGGCGCTCGCCGCCTGCCGGGCAAACGCCGCGCTGAACGACGTGGAACTACGCTATTCGCAGGACTTCTTCGCCGAGGCGGATCACTACGATCTGATCATCGTCGCCGATGTGCTCTACGATCGCGCCAACCTGCCGCTGCTGGATCACTTCCTCAGTCGAGGTCGCGAAGCGCTGGTGGCCGATTCGCGGGTGCGCAACTTCGCCCATCCGCTGTATCGGCGCCTGGATGTGCTGGACGCCTGCACCTGGCCGGATCTCGCCGAGCCGGCCGAATTCCGCCAGGTCAGCCTCTATCACGCGGCGCGATAGCTGCCGGAGATTGCCGTGAGCGAGTCAACTCTGCGTCTGTTCTTCGCACTGCCCTGCCCGCCCGAGCAGGCGACAGCCATCTGTCGTTGGCGCGACGAGCAGGCGCTGCAAGGCCGACCGGTGCCGCCGCAGAACCTGCACCTGACCCTGGCGTTTCTCGGCGTGCAACCGGCCGATTGCCTCGACGGCCTGCAGCGGCTGGCGGCCGATCTCGACTGCCCGGCATTCGAGCTGACGCTGGATCGCCTGATCACCCTCGGCAAGGGTTTCATCTGCCTGCAGCCAAGCGCACCACCGCCGGCGCTGGACTACCTCGCCGCGGCACTGCGTGCGCAACTGGCCGCACTCGGGCTGGTGCTCGACAGTCGGCCGTTCCTGCCACACCTGACGCTGACACGCCATGGCCACGAGCGCGTGCACGGCCACAGCCCGGCATTCGGCTGGACGGTGGATCGCTTCGTGCTGTTCGTTTCGGAAACTACCGCGCAGGGCGCGCGCTATCGCGAGCTGGGCAGCTGGCCGCTGCGGGCATCCGGGACGACCGCGGCGGCCGTCCCGGACTGAGGTCAGGCGGGGATTTCGATCAGGAAGCGGAACAGCGAGCCGTGCTGTTCCACGCTCAGGCAGTTGTAGCCTTTGGCGCGGGTGTCTTCCGGGATGCCGTTGACCGACTGCGAGCAGTCGGTGACCACTTCCAGCAACTGCCCCGGCTGCATGGTCGCCAGGGTTTCCAGCGTGGCGATGGCGTTGTACGGGCAGTGCTCGCCGCGCAGATCAAGCGAGAGATTCGGTTTGGCCTGGCTCACGGGCAGGACTCCTCTTGGTTTGGAAACGTTTGGCGTTCAGATGCACCAGCAGCATGGCCACGGCCAGGCCGGCGAAGGTCAGCATCAGGCCGCTGGTAGGGCCAAAGCTTTCCAGCAGGTTGACCTTCGGATACGGCAGCGCCAGCGTCGAGCCCAGCTCGTCCCAGTACACCGCCACCAGGGTGCCGCCGATGACATTGCCGATGCCGACCACCCAGAAGTGCACCTGCCCTTCCATTGCGCGGTACATCCAGCCGGTCTCGCAGCCGCCCGCAACGACGATGCCGATGCCGAACAGCAGGCCGCCGATGATCGCGTTCGGCCCCATCCAGAAAATCTTCGGGCTCGCGCCCAGGGCGATCGCACCGAAGGTGCCGACGCAGGCCACGGCCATGCCCAGCAGGATGCCGTATGCAGCACGGGTGCGCCCGGTGGTCCACAGGTCACGCGCGGCGCTGGTGAAGCAGATCTGCGCGCGCTCGATCAGCCCACCGAACAGCAGGCCGAACAGCACTGCCATACCGAGCACCAGCGAAGTATCGAAGCGCCAGGCGGCGAAGCCGATGGCGAGCACGGCAACGGCCACGCCGAGACGCGCCTGCAGCGTGGCGCGGCGCCGGGTGCCCTCGACGTCGCCGAACAGCGAACTGGCCTGACTACCCACTTTCAGCGGCGTGCGCAGCCAGGGCAGCAGGCAGATCTTCACGCCGATCCAGGCGCCGCCGACCGTAGCCAGCATGAACGCCCAGGCGTGCAGCGAGAACATCGGAATCCCGGTGAAGAACGCCGCCAGGTTGCAGCCCATCGCCAGCCGCGCGCCGAAGCCGGCGATGACGCCGCCGATCAGCCCCTGCGCCAGACGCCGCTTGCTGGTCGGCCAGCGCAGGCTGACGTTGTTCGCCCACAGCGCCGCGCACAGCGCGCCGAGCAGCATGCCGATGATCATCACGCCATCGACGCGATCGAGCGGCGTGCCGGCCAGGCCGATTAGTTTGAAGTAACTCCACTCGGCAGGTGTGTAGCCGAACCAGGACAGGACGTGGCCACCCCAGCGGGTGAATTCGCCGGTGACGGCCCAGAAGGTTCCGGTGATGGCGAAATAGTAGGCGGACGCGACACCCAGCGCGACGAGCGCGGGCAAAGGCGACCAGAAGCGCACGAGATAGCGCTCCCGGAAGTCGGACAGAACGGACATCGATGACTCCTTTTGCGCGACTGCAATCGCCGCACCAAGAAAAGGGGACGCAAGTATAGGGGCCACTACGCGTTTCGTCGCGTCGCATCGCCCGCCCTTGCTTCCCGCACCCGGCGTCCCCACTTAACATGCCGAGCTTTCACGTCTTTCGCCGCCCGAGAATCCCGATGAGCCAGACGCCCTATATCTTCGATGTCACCACCGCCAGCTTTGAACAGCTGGTGCTCGAAAACTCCTTCCACAAGCCGGTGCTGGTGGATTTCTGGGCCGAGTGGTGCGCGCCCTGCAAGGCGCTGATGCCGCTGCTGGCGAAGATCGCCGAGGAGTACCAGGGCGAGCTGCTGCTGGCCAAGGTCAACTGCGATATCGAGCAGGACATCGTTGCCCGCTTCGGTATCCGCAGCCTGCCCACCGTGGTGCTGTTCAAGGACGGCCAGCCGGTGGACGGCTTCGCCGGCGCGCAGCCGGAGTCGGCCATTCGCACCATGCTCGAACCCCATGTACAGGCACCGGCCACGCCGCAGGGCAATCTGCTGGAAAGTGCGCAGGCGGCGTTTGCCGAAGGTCGTTTCGCCGAGGCCGAAGCGCAGCTGCAGCAACTGCTCGGCGAGGACAACGAGAACGCCGCGGGGCTGATCCTGTACGCCCGCTGCCTGGCCGAACGCGGCGAGCTGGGCGAAGCGGAAACCGTGCTCAATGCCGTCAAGGGCGACGAGCACAAGCAGGCGCTGGCCGGCGCACGCGCCCAGCTGACCTTCCTGCGCCAGGCCAACGACTTGCCGGAAGTCGCCACGCTGAAAAGCCGCCTGGCGCAGAACGGCGAAGATGACGAGGCCGCCTATCAGCTGGCCATCCAGCAGCTCGCCCGTCAGCAATACGAAGCGGCGCTCGACGGCCTGCTCAAACTGTTCGTGCGCAACCGCGGCTATGCCGAAGGCTTGCCGCACAAGACGCTGCTGCAGGTCTTCGATCTGCTCGGCGGCGACCATCCGCTGGTCACGCTGTACCGCCGCAAGCTGTACCAGGCGATCTACTGACTCGTCAGGACGCCGGGCAGCCTTCGCCGATCCAGTGGTAGCTCGCGGTATCCGTGCCGTTCTCGACCCGCACCTGATCGCAGTGGCGCAGCCGCACCAGTAGGCGCTTGGCCATCGAAGCACTGCCGGTCAGCGCCTCCAGCTCGGCAAACAGTTCGGGGCCGTCCAGCCGGCCCGCGCGGCGCAGGCGCTCGCGCGCGGTGTGCCACAGGCTGTCGTCGGCAGACGGCGCGGCGTCGATGACGCGCTCGCTGGGTGCCAGCGGCAGATTGCGCGCCAGCTGCGCCCAGTCCTGCTCGTCCAGCTCGATATTCAGATCGACCGGCCACTCGCCGATATGCCCACGGATACGAATCATGCTGCTCTCCTTCGGTAGCGCGGCGCATGCTCCCATGACCGCGACGGGCTGGCCAGTCGACGCAAAAAGGCGTTATAACGTAACCACCTTTTCAGTTCCCGGAACCGACCATGCGCCCGCTGCTGCTCGCTCTGCCATTCGTTCTGCTGCCTCTCAATTACAGCCAAGCACAGGACGGCCACGACCACCACGAACACGATGCCGCCGCCAGTCTGGGCGCCCACGAGCACGGCACCGCTCACCTCGATGTGGCGCTGGACGGCACCGCTCTGGAGCTGGCACTGCACAGCCCGGCGGCAAATCTGCTGGGCTTCGAGCACGCCCCGGCCAGCGCGGCGGACGAAGCGCAGGTGGCGCGCACCCGCCAGCAGCTGGAGCAGCCGCTGGTGCTGTTCGGCCTGCCGGCAGCCGCCGCTTGCGACGTCAGCGAACAGGAACTGCAGGGCGACCTGCTGGGTGGCGCGCACGCCGGCTATCAGCGCCGCGATGGTGACGCCGCGCCCAGCGAGCCCGAGCCCGCCGCCCGCGCCGATGGACACAGCGACATCGAAGCGCGCTACCGGCTCGACTGCCGCCATCCCGAGGCGATACAGGCACTCGATCTGCGCACGCTCTTCGAGCGCTTTCCGGCTACCGAGCGGATTCAGGTCCAGCTGATCGGCCCGCGCGGCCAGCAGGGCGCCGAGCTGACGCCGGACCATGCGCGGCTGACGTTCTGATGTCAGCCTCCGACCTGCTCGAACTCGACGACCTCGGCTTCGCCTGGCCCGGTCAGGCCGAACTGTTGGACATTCCGCGCTTTCGCCTGGCGCGCGGCGAAAGCCTGTTTCTCAAGGGGCCGTCCGGTAGCGGCAAGACCACCCTGCTCGGGCTGATCGGCGGTGTGCAACGCGCCGGCCGCGGCAGCGTGCGCCTGCTCGGTGAAGACCTCGGCCGCCTGTCCGCTGGTGCGCGTGACCGTTTTCGTGTCGATCACACCGGCTACATCTTCCAGCAGTTCAACCTGCTGCCGTTCCTGCCGGTGCACGAGAACGTCTGCTTGCCCTGCCGCTTCTCGCGGTTACGTGCGGGCCGGGCGATCCAGCGCCACGGTGGACTGCCCCAGGCGGCGGCAGCCCTGCTCGAGCAGCTGGGCCTGCCGGCGACACTGCTGGCACGACGCGCCGATACGCTGTCCATCGGCCAGCAGCAGCGAGTCGCCGCCGCGCGTGCTCTGATCGGCCAGCCCGAGCTGGTGATCGCCGACGAACCGACCTCGGCGCTGGACGCCGACAGCCGCGAAACCTTCCTCGACCTGCTGTTCGGCGAATGCCGCGCCGCCGGGGCCAGCCTGCTGTTCGTCAGCCACGACCAGAGCCTGGCGCCGCGCTTCGACCGCAGCCTGACGCTGGCCGAACTCAACCGCGCCGCGCGCGGCGCGGAGGTCTGAGGATGTACCTGTTGCGCCTGGCGCTGGCGAGCCTGAACAACCGCCGCTTCACCGCCCTGCTCACGGTATTCGCCATCGCGCTGTCGGTGTGCCTGCTGCTCGCCGTCGAGCGGATCCGCACCGAGACGCGCGCCAGTTTCGCCAGCACCATCAGCGGCACCGACCTGATCGTCGGCGCCCGCTCCGGCTCGGTGAATCTGCTGCTGTACTCGGTGTTCCGCATCGGCAACGCGACCAACAACATCCGCTGGGACAGCTATCAGCAGCTGGCCGGCCACCCGCAAGTCAAATGGGCGATTCCGCTCTCGCTGGGCGACTCGCACCGTGGCTACCGCGTACTGGGCACCAGCCCGGCGTATTTCCAGCATTACCGCTTCGGCCGCCAGCAGCCGCTGCAGTTGGCCGAGGGTCGCGCGTTTGCCGACGATCCGTTCGAGGTGGTGCTCGGTGCCGAAGTCGCGCAGAGCCTGGGCTACCGGCTGGACGAGCGGATCGTGCTGGCGCATGGCGTGGCCAAGGTCAGCCTGGTGCAGCACGACGACAAGCCGTTCCGCGTGGTCGGCATTCTGCGCCGCACCGGTACGCCGGTAGACCGCACGCTGCACATCAACCTCGCCGGCATGGAGGCGCTGCATGTCGACTGGCGCGGCGGTGTACCGGCCCGCGGCGCCGGGCGGGTGAGTGCCGAGCAGGCGCGCGCGCTCGACCTGCAGCCACAGCAGATCACCGCCGTGTTGCTCGGTCTGAACAGCCGGATCGCCACCTTCGCCCTGCAGCGTGAGATCAACCAGTATCGGGGCGAGCCGCTGCTGGCGGTGCTGCCCGGCGTAGCACTGCAAGAGCTCTGGAGTCTGATGGGCACCGCCGAACAGGCGCTGTTCGTGGTCTCGCTGTTCGTCGTGCTGACCGGCTTGATCGGCATGCTCACCGCGATTCTCACCAGCCTCAACGAGCGCCGCCGGGAGATGGCGATTCTGCGCTCGGTGGGCGCGCGTCCCTGGCATATCGCCGGGCTGCTGGTGATCGAGGCGTTCGCCCTGGCGCTGGCCGGCGCGGCGCTCGGACTGACGCTGTTGTATGTCGGCATCGCCGTGGCGCAGGCGCCGCTGCAGCAGCTTTATGGCCTGTACCTGCCATTCGGCTGGCCGAGCGGCTATGAATGGCGCCTGCTCGGTGCGATTCTGCTGGCAGCCGTGCTGATGGGCGCAGTACCCGCCTGGCGCGCCTATCGCCAGTCGCTGGCCGACGGCCTGTCGATCAGAGTGTGAGTACATCCATGTCGCGTCTGCTGCTCGCCCTGCTGCTGATCCTGCCTGCCGCCTTCGCTGGCGAGGCGCGCCTGCTGCAATGGTCGGAACTGATTCCCGAGGGTGCGCCACCACCGCCACCGCCGACGCCGCTGCACGATCTATCGCAGCTGGCCGACGCGCTGGCGGCGGAGACCGGCCCAGCCGCCCGCCAACAGTCGCCGGCCGCGCCGGTGGTCGAGGCGCTGGACGGTATCGTCGCCCGGCTGCCCGGCTACATCGTGCCGCTGGAGATGGATGGCGAAGGTCGGGTGATCGAGTTCCTGCTGGTGCCCTACTTCGGCGCCTGCACCCATGTGCCGCCACCGCCGTCGAACCAGATCGTGCACGCCACCAGCGAGCTGGGCGTCAGGGTCGACCAGCTGTATCAGCCGTACTGGATCGAGGGGCCGCTGACGGTGGAGCCGACCAGCAGCGAACTGGCCGAGGCGGGTTACCGGATGGTCGCGCAGACGATCGAGCTGTACGAACTGGACTGAAGGCCCGGACGGACGCTCAGCCGGCGCGGGCGACCTGGCGTTCGCGCTCGAAGCTCAGCTCGTCCTCGGCCCATTGCCGCCAGGCACGCACCTTACGGCGCTCGGCGCCAGCGCGCTCGGCCTGCTTCAGCGCGTCCAGCCCGGCCTGCCAGTGCGCCTGCTCCAGCTCGAGCTGGGCGACATTCATCCAGAACTTGGCGGCGCCCGACTGGTTGGCCAGCTCGCGATAGATTTTCGCCGCTGCACCGCGCTCGCGCGCCTGCCACCACAGCATGCCCAGCCGCTCGCGACGGCTGCCGTTACTGGCCAACAGGCCGGCGTCGAGCATGCCTTGCAACAGCTTGGCGCCTTGCCACGGCTGGTTGGCGGCGCTGGCCAGCAACACTAGGTTGTCCAGCTCGGCCTCACTGAAGCGCAAGCCCTTGGCGTGCGCGGTGCGCAGCGTCGCCAGCGCCTTATCCTCGGCACCGGCGAGCTGCTGCAGCCCCGCCAGCTGGCGCCAGACCTTCACCTGCTCGGGATGCCGCAGCAACAACTGGCGCTGCCAGCGCTCGGCCGCGGCATAGCGCTTGAGCTCGGCGTTGCCGGCAACCAGGAACTGCAGCCAGATGTCGTCCGCGCGCGGATTGGCCTGCATGTAGCGCTCGGCCAGCGGCAGTGCCTTGGCATGCTGACCGAGCCCCTGATAGGCCTGCACCAGCATCTGCAGTACGTCTTCGTCGGCCTGGTCGGCCTTCGCCAGCAGGCTGACGACCTTGGCGAAACGCCCTTCGACCAGGTTGAGCCGCGCCAGGTTGAGCCGTTCGCCGGCCAGCAACTGCTCGTCCAGCTTGCCGCTGGCGACGGCCTTGTCCAGCCACTCCAGCGCCTGCCGATTGTTGCCCTCGGCCCAGGCCAGATAACCGCGGCTACGCCAGAGTAACGCCTGCTCGGTGCTACCGGCCTGCGCCTCGGCGCCGTTCAACGCCTTGCGCGCCGCCGCATAATCGCCCTTGGCCTGGGCCGTCTGGGCGCGCTCGAGCGCCATGAAGATCGCCGGGTCGATGCTCTGCGCGGCATGCGCAGCCAGGCTCAGGAAAAACGTCAGCAGGATCAGCAGGCGAGACATCTCAGCGTTCTCCTTGCAGGCGGAAGTGCAGGGTTTTCACGGCTTCACGCGATACCGCCACACCGTTTTCGGTGCGCGGGGCGAAGCGCCAGCGCGCCGCCGCGCGACGCGCCTCGCGGTCGAAGACGTTGCGCGGCGAGGCCTCGAGCACGCGGATGTTCTCCACCCGGCCCTGCGGGTTGATGGTGAAGGCCAGTTTGATGTGCCCTTCGATCCCCTGCTGGCGCGCACGATAGGGATATTCGGGACGCACGTCATTGAGCGGCATCACCTCATGTTCGGGTCCGCCGGACTGACCACCGGCCACGGCGCTGGAGGCTGCCGGCCCCGCCGTCGCCGCGACTGCGCTGGCCGCCGCGGCGCTGAGCCCGGACAGGCTCGGCGCCGGAGCGGCCGCCACCGAGATGCCCGAGTCGATATTCGGCAGATCGAGATCGAGCTTCGGCAGACTGGCATCCGGACTGGCCATGTTCGGCGTCGGCGGTGTGGGCGGTTGCGGTGTTTTCGGCTGCGGCGGCTGTGGCGCCTGCTGGCGCGAACGGCTGGCGCTGCTCTCGTCGCGCCCGTCCATGCGCACGAAGTTGGCGATCGCCACCGGCTCCCGCTCCACCTTGCTGCGCGGCGGGCTGACCATGCTCAGCATCAACGCGAACAGCAACAGCGCCACCACGCAGGCGGCGATGAAGGACAGCACCACGCGCACCAGCGCTGCCATCACTGCGCGTCCGTGCTGGCGGCCAGGGCCACATCATGCACGCCCGCCTGGCGCGCCTGGTCCATCACCTGGACCACCAGCCCGGTGCGCGCATCCTGATCGGCCTGCACCACCACAGCGCCTTCCGGCTGATCGACGCGCATGCGCTCGACATGCGCGCGCACGCTGCGTACATCGACGGCCTGCTTGTCGATCCAGACCTGACCGTCGGCGGTCACCGCGATGAAGATGTTGCCCTTGTCCTGCGCACTGGCGGTGCTCGCCTGTGGACGCTGCACCTCGACGCCGGACTCCTTGATGAAAGAGCTGGTGACGATGAAGAAGATCAGCATGATGAACACCACGTCGAGCATCGGCGTGAGGTCAATGCCGGTGTCTTCGTCCTGCTGGTAATGATGGCGACGCATGCGCATCCAGAAATCCTCAATCGTGACGCAGCTGGTCGGCCAGCCGGTCGAGCGACAGCCGGGCGATGCGCTCGAGGCGCGCCAGGCTGAACAATCCAGTAATGGCCAGCACCATGCCGGCCATGGTCGGCAGGGTCGCCTGCCAGACGCCCGCGGCCATGCCGCGCGGGTTGCCGGTACCGTTGAGCGCCAGCACGTCGAATACTGCAATCATGCCGCTGACCGTGCCGAGCAGGCCGAGCAGCGGGCACAGCGCGACCAATGCCTTGCTCAGGCGTAGCGGTCCGGCCAGCTGCTGCTGCGCCTGCGCCAGCCAGGCAGTGCGCACGGCGCGCTGCCAGACGCCAGGCTGATCGACCAGATACTCCCAGGCCCGGCGGCGGTCGTCGGCCCAGTGCGGAAACACCCGGCGCATGTACCAGACACGCTCGAAAACCAGCGTCCAGTACAGCACGCAGAGCAGCGCCAGCGCCCACATGACCATGCCGCCGGCCCCCATGAAGTCGAGCAGCAGATGCCCGCTGTCGACCAGGCGCAGCCACAGGCCGTGCATGTCAGTCACGACGCGGCGCTCCGGACAGGTGCAGGGCGATCAGCCCGGCGCTCTGTTGCTCCAGAATCTGGATCAGCGCCTTGCTGCGGCTGGCCAGCAGTGCATGCAGGAACAGCAGCGGAATCGCCACCACCAGGCCCTGCACAGTGGTCACCAGCGCCTGCGAGATGCCGTCGGCCATCAGCCGCGAGTCGCCGCCGCCAGTCTGAGTGATGGCCTGGAAGGTGACGATCATCCCGGTCACCGTGCCCAGCAGGCCGAGCAGCGGTGCCACGGCGGTCAGCAGCTTGAGCAGCGGCTGGCCACGCTCCAGCGGCGGGGTTTCCTGCAGGATGGCTTCGTCGAGCTTGAGTTCGAGGGTTTCCAGATCGGCGAGCTGCGGCTTGGGGCCAAGCACGCCGATGATGCGACCCAGCGGATTGTCGGCACGCGGATTGTTCAGATCACGCATCTGGCCGCTCACCTTGCGACTAACGCCGGCGAGATAGACCATCCGCCAGGCCGCCAGGCACAGACCGAACAGCCCCAGGGCGACGATCACCCAGCCCACCAGGCCGCCCTGCTGCAGACGTGTCCAGAAGTCCGGCTCGAGCTGCAGCTGCGCCAGCAGCGTGCCGCGGCTCGGATCGACCGGCAACGCGGCCAGCGCCGCATCACTGTCCAGATAGTCGTTCACCAGTCCCATGCCGGACGGTTGCCGCGCCGGCGCCAGCAGCTGGCCCGAGTCGGCGTCGTAGCGCAGGAAGGCATTCTGGCCGTACGCGGAGAAGCTGCCGACGCGCAACACCGGCTGCTCGCTGCGCTGACCATCAGCGGCGACAACCGGCAGCGTCAGTTGCTCGACCCGACCGCTGGCGGCGAGATCTTCCAGCAGCGCCATCCAGAAGCCGTCGAGATCGTCGGCGGATGGCAACGCACGGCTCTCGGCCAGGCTGTGCAGGCGCTGCAGACGCTCCGGGTACTGCACGTTGAGCAGGCTGTCCTGCCACTGTGCGGCGATGTCGCCTGCACTCTGGCGCACCACGCCGAACAGCTCGCCGAGGTGGCCGACGCGCTGCGCCAGCAATTTCTCCTGCTCGGCCAGCGCGGCTTCCTGACGATCAAACTCGGCCTTCAGTCGCTCGGCCTCGGCCTTCTCGCGGTCAAGCTCGGCCTTGGCGCGCGCCAGCAGCTGCGCCTGCTCGCTGCGATCGCTGACGAACGCCTGCTCGCGCGCCTGCATGGCGCTGACTTCGGCCGCCCGCTCGCTGCGGATGCGTTGCAGCAATTGATCGGGATTCAGCGGCTCGGCGGCATGCGACAGCACGGGCAGCAGCACGAGGGCAAGAAGGTACGACAGACGGCTCATTGCGCGGCCTCCTCGGCCAGGGTCTTGACGGGCAGTTCCAGATAGGCCGGTGCCTGCTGTTGCCGGGCCACGGCGATGGCCTGGGTGATCGGGCGGCGCGCGTCGCCGTCGAGCACTTGCCAACTGCGCGTCTGTGGATTCCACCAGCCGCTCTCGTGGGCATCCAGCGTCTGGTAATAGAGCATGACCCGCCCCAGACGCAGGAACTCGACGCTGCGCGCGCCGCCCTCGACCGGCAGCTCGCCGCGCCAGGCTTCCAGCGTGCGCCCGTAATCGCTCTCGATCTGATAGGCCTCGAGAATGCGCCGGTACTTCTCCGCCAGACTCACATCGGCACGAGGCAACAGATCCTGCAGCCCGGCCAGACGATCGGCGCGCTCTTCCGGCAGGAACGGCAGGTCGGCAGCGATGAACTCGCCCAGCACTTCGACCATCCGCCCCATCTGCGGCGTCACCGCTTCCTGGGTGCGCTCGATGCCGTCCAGCTGGCGCTGGAATCCCTCCAGTTCCTTGCGCTGCGCAGCGGTGAGCTCGACCAACTGCTTGTTGTAGGCCTTCAGTGCCTGGGTCTGCTGCAGCGCGCTGCGGTACTCGTTGAGCATCTGCCGGGTGGCGTCATCAAGCTGCTCGATGCGTTGCTGCGAAGCCGCAGCCTCGGCTGACAGCCGCTCGCTCTCGGTCAGCGCGGCATCCAGGGAGGCAGCCATCAGCGGCGCCGAGCCCAGACAGCACGGCAACACGGCAACCGCCAGCAGGCGGGGGATGAACGAAGACATGGGGGATCCTTGCAGGAGGACTAACTCAAAAGAGAAACATTATCATCTTCCCATTGACGCAGCGCAACCCGGGCAATACGTCGCAGGCCGGGGCGTGCGTTTCATTGAGCTGAGTCAAATTCGACAGCAAGCTACTCAATACCATGGCCCCATCGCAGCTAACACAAGATGGAGCAACCACTATGCGCAAGACCCTGTTCACCGCTTCCGCGCTGGCCCTGGCGCTGGCCGCCCCCTTCGCCCAGGCCTTCGAGGCCGGGGACATCATCGTTCGCGCTGGTGCGATTACGGTTGATCCGCACGAAGATAGCAGCGCTATTTCCACCGCTGTAACCGGCCCGCTGGGCGGGAAAGCCACGCTTGACAGCGATACTCAGCTCGGCCTGAACTTCGCTTACATGCTTACCGATAAGGTCGGTATCGAACTGCTGGCCGCGACTCCCTTTAGCCATGACGTTGGCGTAAAGGGACTCGGAGCGCTTGACGGCAAGTTCGGCAGCATTAAGCATCTGCCGCCGACTTTGAGCGTCATCTACTACCCGCTTAACAAGACTTCGGCGTTCCAGCCCTATGTAGGCGCCGGCGTTAACTACACTTGGTTCTTCGATGACAAGCTGAGCAGCAGCGCCGAAGCAAACCAATTTAATGGCTTGGATCTGAAGGACTCTTGGGGCTTGGCTGCCCAGGTAGGCATGGACTACATGCTGACCGAAAACGTCATGCTTAACGCTCAGGTTCGCTATATCGATATCGATACCGAAGCGACGTCTAACCATGCAACGCTGGGCAAGGTAAAAGTCGACGTAGACGTAGACCCCTTCGTCTACATGGTCGGCCTCGGCTACAAGTTCTGAGGAAACCGGCATCCGCCGGATCGTAGACAAGAAAAAGGCGCCGAACGGCGCCTTTTTCGTTTCCTGAACTTACAGTCCCAGCAACCGGGCTAGCCCTTCGCGCATCCCCGTTGGCGGCTCCGGCAGGCGATAGCGCTGCAGCAGCCGGGTATTGTTCGCCCGGGAGTGGCGAATATCCCCCGGACGCGACGCCTGGTAGGTGACCGCGGGCAACCCGCCCAGCACTTCACCGATCGCTTCGAGCAATTGGTTCAGCGAGGTCGCACGGCTCAGCCCGACGTTCACCGCGCCTTCCACTGCCTCGGGTGACTCCAGCGCCTGCACCAGCACCTCGACCAGATCGCCGACATAGACGAAATCGCGGGTCTGCTCGCCATCGCCGAATACAACAATCGGCAAGCCCTTCTGCGCACGCTCGGTAAAAATGCTGATGACCCCGGAGTACGGCGAAGACGGATCCTGGCGCGGCCCGAAGATATTGAAGAAGCGGAAAACCACCGGTTCCAGGCCATGCTGGCGGCGGTAGAAGTCCAGATAGTGCTCACTGGCCAGCTTGTCCGCGGCATAGGGCGTCAGCGGTGCCTTCGGCGTGTCCTCGTCAATGGCTTCGCCCTCGCCGTTGTTGCCATATACCGCTGCGCTGGACGCGAACAGCACCCTGCGTACGCCCTCGGCGCGCATCGCTTCGCAGACATTCAGCGTGCCGATCAGGTTGCTCTGGTGCGTGCCCAGCGGATCGTCTACCGACGCCTGGACCGACGCTACCGCAGCGAGATGCACCACCGCCCGACACCCCTGCAGCGCCTGGCGAACGCAGGCGGCATCTGCCACGTCGCCGACGATCAGCTCCAACCGGGAGTCATCCGGCAGATTGCTGCGCTTTCCAGTCGACAGATTATCCAGCACCCGCACCGCATAACCGCGCGCGAGCAAGGCATCGACCAGATTGGAACCGATGAAACCGGCCCCGCCGGTAATCAGGACAGGACGTTCAGCCATGACGGTAATAGCGCTCCAGCAGCGGCGCCAAGCCGGCACGCCACGCGCGCGGCTTGATTCCGAAGGTATTGAATATCTTCTTGCAGGCCAGCACGCCGTGCTGAGGCTCGTCCTCGGCATCGGAACAGTCGGCATGTGCGGTTGGCACCAGGATTTCACCTTCGAGCGACCGGTGTCTTCCCGCCTCGGCGAGAATCGCCTGACCGACCAGCAATGGCGTCGAGGCCTCGTGGCCACCGTAGTGATAGACGCCCCACAGCGGCGCCTGGCAGTCGAGCTGCTTGATGACCGCCAGCATCACCCGCGCCGCGTCATCCACCGGCGTGGGATTGCCGCGCCGATCGTCGGCGAGCTCTATCGATACGCCCTCCTCCAGCCGACGCAGAAAACGCCCGAGGATCCCGTCGGCGCTCTCGTCGAGCAACCAGCCAAACCGCAGCAGCACGTGGCGCGGGCACAGCGCTCGCACGCTTTGCTCGAACTCGCTGAGCGCCCGGCTGCGCGAATCGAGCGGCGCCAGTTCGTCCTTTTCGCTGTAGGCAGTGGTTCGCGCACCATCGAATACGCGATAGCTCGAAGGCTGCAGAAGGATGAAATCATGGTGCTGGCAGAGTTCGGCCAGTCGCTCCACGGCGCGGCCCTGACGGATCAGCACCTGCTCGTCGACCAGACTGCTCTGGAACCAGTCGAAGTAATAGGCCAGGTTGATGACAACATCCGGGCGGTTGTCGTCGAGCAACTGGGTGAGGCTGGCAGCGTCCCAGCCCTGGGCGGGTGGACAGGGTGCGAAGAAGCCGATGTCTTCCTCGGCACCCAGGCGGATGAGCGCCTGACCCAGGGCATTGCCGCCGCCCAACAGCATCAGGCGCATTCGCATTCAGTAGCCTCTAGAACGGGATATCGTCGTCGAAGCTGTCGTAGTCCGGTGCCGGCTGTTGCGCCGCCGGACGTTGCTGCGGCTGAGCCTGGGCGCGTGGCGCCTGCTGCTGCGGCTCACGCTGCGGGCGCGGCTGACGCGGCGCGTCGTCGGAGCTACCGCCACGACCGCCAAGCAGCTGCATGCTGCCGTTCATGTCGACCACAACCTCGGTGGTGTAGCGCTTGACGCCATCCTTTTCCCACTCGCGGGTCTGCAGGCGGCCCTCGATGTAGCATTGCGAGCCCTTACGCAGGTACTCGCCGGCAATCTCGGCGACCTTGCCGAACAGCACGACGCGATGCCACTCGGTACGCTCCTGCAGCTGACCGGTCTGCTTGTCCTTCCAGCTGTCGGTGGTGGCCAGGGTAATGTTGGTTACCGCATTGCCGTTGGGCAGGTAGCGGGTTTCCGGATCACCGCCGACATTGCCGATCAAGATGACTTTATTCACCCCTCTGGCCATGGGTAACTCCTTTCTGGAACGTTGATTTGATGGGCGCGCTGTAAACGCTCCTGCCGCGAGGAGCAGGCCAATGACCGCGAATCTTACCTTACCGCCCCTAGGGGGCCAACCGGCGCGAGCGGCTCGAGCCGCTGCGCCGGTAAAAAGCACGGCTACCGCACAGGCTGTCGGCTGGCTATGCGAGCAGCCGGTCGAGCGCCGCCCGATCCAGAAGCTGCGTATCCACCTTGACGTACGCGGCAGCCTCGTCGGCGACGATCAGCGCATCGGTCACGCCCGGTACGCCGAGCAGACGGGCGGCCAGTTCGCTATCGGCCAGCGCGCGAGCCGACAGCGGCAGACGCAGGCTAGTGACATAAGGCGGCTCGCGCATGCCGAAGGCTACCCACAACCACAGCGCACAGAGCACGGCACAGCCGATGAACACCATCGCCAGGCCGCCGTGCTGATACAGCCAGCCACCAACGATCCCGCCGACGCCGGCACCGAGGAACTGACTGGTCGAGTACACCCCCATCGCGGTGCCCTTACCACCCGCCGGTGCGACCTTGCTGATCAGCGATGGCAGCGACGCTTCCAGCAGGTTGAACGCGGTGAAGAACGCCACCATGCCGATCACCAGCAGCCACAGCCCGCTGCCGAACAGCCAGAAGTACAACTCGCAGGCCAGCAACGCGCTCACCGCGCCGAGCAATACGCGGCGCATCTGACGCTTCTTTTCGCCATAGATGATGAACGGAATCATGCCGACGAAGCCGACCAGCAACGCGGTGAGGTAGACCCACCAGTGCTCGTCCTTGGGCAGCGCGCCCTGCTCCACCAGCGCCAACGGCAAGGCAACGAAGCTGGCCATGAGGATCGCGTGCAGGACCAGAATGCCGAAGTCCAGGCGCAGCAGTTCGGCATGACGCAGCGTCAGGCCGAGCGCCTGGCGAGCCACACCGGATTCGCGGTGCCGCAGATGCCCCTGCGCACGCGGCAGGGTGGCGATGATCAGCGCACCGAGCAATGCCATGCCGGCGGTGACCCAGAACAACCCGGAAAGCCCGAAGGCCCGCGTCAGCAGCGGGCCGACCACCATCGCCACGGCGAACGACAAGCCGATGCTCATGCCGATCATCGCCATGGCCTTGGTGCGGTGCTGCTCGCGGGTCAGGTCCGACAGCAGCGCCATCACCGCGGCGGAGATCGCCCCGGCGCCCTGCAATATGCGTCCGGCAATCACGCCGCCGATGGAGTCGGCGGTCGCCGCCAGTGCCGCGCCGGCTGCAAACAGCACCAGCCCGACATAGATCACCGGCAATCGGCCGAAGCGATCGGACAGCATGCCGAAGGGAATTTGCAGCACCGCCTGGGTCAAACCATAGGCACCGATGGCCAGCCCGATCAGCGCCGGGGTCGCGCCTTCCAGGTCCATGCCGTAGGTCGCGAGCACCGGCAGCACCATGAACATGCCGAGCATACGAAACGCGAAAACCAGGGACAGTCCGGTTGCAGCACGGGTTTCGCTGGCGCTCATGCGCTCGCTGTAGGGATCCTGCATGAAGGGTCTCGCTTGAATGAACCGGGCGGCGATTCTAGCAGCCATCTTCTTGCCGGGCACGGGCGCGCGCTGTTGCCGCAATCCGGCCGGCCTTATACTTCCGTGTTTCCGCCCGCCACGCGAGGCTGCTTTGGACAAGATTCTGATTCGTGGGGCCCGCACCCACAACCTGAAGAACATCGACCTCACATTGCCGCGCGACAAGCTGATCGTGATCACCGGCCTGTCCGGCTCCGGCAAATCCTCATTGGCCTTCGATACGCTTTATGCCGAAGGCCAGCGCCGCTACGTCGAGTCGCTCTCGGCCTATGCCCGGCAGTTCCTGTCGATGATGGAGAAGCCCGACGTCGACACTATCGAAGGCCTGTCGCCGGCGATCTCCATCGAGCAGAAGTCCACGTCGCACAACCCACGCTCGACTGTCGGCACCATCACCGAAATCTACGACTACCTGCGCCTGCTGTATGCACGGGTCGGTACGCCGCGGTGTCCCGATCATGACACCCCGCTGGAGGCGCAGACCGTCAGCCAGATGGTCGATCAGGTGCTGGCACAGCCCGAAGGGCGCAAGCTGATGCTGCTGGCTCCGGTGATCCGCGAGCGCAAGGGCGAGCACCTGGCAGTGTTCGACGAACTGCGCGCTCAGGGCTTCGTGCGCGCTCGGGTCAACGGGCGGCTGTACGAACTGGATGAGTTGCCGAAGCTGGACAAGCAGAAGAAGCACACCATCGAGGTGGTAGTCGACCGCTTCAAGGTACGCGCCGATCTGCAACAGCGCCTCGCCGAATCCTTCGAGACGGCCCTGAAGCTGGCCGACGGCATCGCGCTGATCGCCTCGATGGAAGAAGACGGCGCCGAGGATCTGATCTTTTCCGCGCGCTTCGCCTGCCCGATCTGCGGTCACTCGATCAGCGAACTCGAGCCCAAGCTGTTCTCCTTCAACAATCCGGCCGGCGCCTGCCCGACCTGCGACGGCCTGGGTGTTAAACAGTTCTTCGATGCCAAGCGGCTGGTCAACGGCGAGCTAACCCTGGCCGAAGGCGCCATCCGCGGCTGGGACCGCCGCAACGTCTACTACTTCCAGATGCTCGGTTCGCTGGCCGCCCACTACGGTTTCAGCCTCGACGAGCCCTTCGCCGCCCTGCCGGCCGACCAGCAGAAGGTGATCCTGTACGGCAGCGGCAGGCAGAACGTGGAGTTCCGCTACCTCAACGACCGCGGCGACATCGTCACGCGCTCGCACCCATTCGAGGGCATCATCCCCAACCTCGAGCGGCGCTACCGCGAGACCGAATCCAACTCCGTGCGTGAGGAGCTGGCCAAGTACCTGAGCACCCAGCACTGCCCCGAGTGCCTTGGCACCCGCCTGCGGCGCGAGGCTCGCCATGTGTGGGTCGGCGACAAGACCCTGCCGGCCGTCACCGGGCTGCCGATCGGCGACGCCGCCGACTACTTCGGTATCCTGTCGTTGCCCGGCCGGCGCGGCGAGATCGCCGACAAGATCCTCAAGGAGATTCGCGAACGCCTGCAGTTCCTGGTCAACGTCGGCCTCGACTACCTGACCCTGGACCGCAGCGCCGACACTCTTTCCGGCGGCGAGGCGCAGCGTATCCGCCTGGCCAGCCAGATCGGCGCGGGCCTGGTCGGGGTGATGTATATCCTCGACGAACCGTCGATCGGCCTGCACCAGCGCGACAATGAACGCCTGCTCGGCACCCTCCGCCACCTGCGCGATATCGGCAACACGGTGATTGTGGTGGAGCACGACGAGGATGCCATCCGCCTCGCCGACTATGTGGTGGACATCGGCCCTGGCGCCGGCGTGCATGGCGGGCGCATCGTCGCCGAAGGCACGCCGGACGAGGTCATGGCGCATCCCGATTCGCTGACCGGCAAGTACCTTTCCGGTCGCGTACAGATCGAGTACCCGGCGCAACGCACCCCGCGCGATCCGCAGAAGCTGCTCAAACTCAAAGGCGCACGCGGCAACAATCTGCGCAACGTCGATCTGGAGATCCCGGTCGGTCTGCTGACCTGCATCACCGGGGTATCCGGCTCGGGCAAGTCGACGCTGATCAACAACACGCTGTTCCCGATCACCGCTACCGCCCTCAACGGTGCCACCACGCTGGAAGTGGCGCCCCACGACAGCTTCGACGGCCTGCAGCATCTGGACAAGGTCGTGGATATCGACCAGAGCCCGATCGGCCGCACACCGCGCTCCAACCCAGCGACCTACACCGGATTGTTCACACCGATCCGCGAGCTGTTCGCCGGCGTGCCGGAAGCCCGCTCGCGCGGTTACGGTCCGGGGCGTTTCTCGTTCAACGTCAAGGGCGGGCGCTGCGAGGCCTGCCAGGGCGACGGCGTGATCAAGGTGGAGATGCACTTCCTGCCGGACATCTACGTGCCCTGCGACGTCTGCAAGGGCAAGCGCTACAACCGCGAAACTCTGGAAGTGAAGTACAAGGGCAAGAGCATCACCGAGGTGCTCGACATGACCATCGAGGAGGCGCGGGAATTCTTCGATCCGGTGCCAGCGGTGGCGCGCAAGCTGCAGACGCTGATCGATGTCGGTCTGTCGTACATCAAGCTCGGCCAGAGCGCGACCACGTTGTCCGGCGGCGAGGCGCAGCGGGTCAAGCTGTCACGCGAGCTGTCCAAGCGCGATACCGGTAAGACCCTCTATATTCTCGACGAGCCGACCACCGGCCTGCATTTCGCCGACATCCAGCAGCTGCTCGATGTGCTGCACCGTCTGCGCGATCATGGCAATACCGTGGTCGTCATCGAGCACAACCTGGACGTGATCAAGACTGCGGACTGGCTGGTCGACCTCGGCCCCGAAGGCGGCTCCAAGGGCGGACAGATCATCGCCAGCGGCACACCGGAGGATGTCGCGGCGACGGCGCAGTCGCATACCGGACACTTCCTCAAACCGCTGCTGGAGCGCGATCGGGCACGCACCCGATAACGCCGCTCCGCGCATAAAAAAGCCCGCAGCACGCTGCGGGCTTTTTTTGTTCACCATCGTCTCAGGCCAGCGCCTCCGCCAGCGGCAGGTCGACCGCCTTGGCGATACCCGCACCATAAGCCGGATCGGCCAGGTAGCAATGCTTGATGTGGCGCAGCTTGATGTGCCGCTCCACGCCCTGCATCGCCCGAGCGGTGTTCTCGAACAGGCGCTGCTGCTCGTCGGCCTTCATCAGCCGGAACAGATCGCCCGGCTGCGTAAAGTAATCGGCGTCGTCCGCCCGGTAGTCGTAGCGATCGGCAGCACCGTCGAGCATAAGTGGCGGCTCGCTGAAGTCCGGTTGCTGCTGCCATTCGCCATAGGTGTTGGGCTCGTAATGCAGCCGGCCACCGTGGTTGCCATCCACTCGCATCGCGCCATCGCGATGATAGCTATGCACCGCGCAGCGCGGCGCATTGACCGGGATCTGGTGATGGTTGACGCCCAGTCGGTAACGCTGCGCATCACCGTAGGAGAACAGGCGGCCCTGCAGCATGCGATCCGGCGAGAAACCGATGCCGGGCACCACGTTGGCCGGCGTGAATGCTGCCTGCTCGACGTCCTGGAAATAGTTGTCCGGATTGCGGTTGAGCTCGTAGTAGCCCACCTCGATCAACGGATAGTCCTTCTTCGACCAGACCTTAGTCAGGTCGAACGGATGGAACCGATAAGACGCCGCCTCGGCTTCCGGCATGATCTGCACGTACATGGTCCAGCGTGGGTATTCGCCTCGCTCGATCGCTTCGAACAAATCACGCTGCGAGCTTTCGCGATCTTTGGCGACGATCGCAGCAGCCTCGGCGTCGGTCAGATTCTTGATACCCTGCTGGGTCTTGAAGTGGAACTTTACCCAGTAGCGCTGATTGTCGGCGCTGATGAAACTGTAGGTGTGCGAACCGAAGCCGTGCATGTGCCGGTAGGACGCCGGAATACCGCGGTCACCCATGACGTAGGTGATCTGATGCAGCGCCTCGGGCAGACCCGTCCAGAAGTCCCAGTTATTGTTCGCACTGCGCATATTGGTCCGCGGGTCACGCTTGACCGCATGGTTGAGGTCGGGGAATTTCAGCGGATCACGGAAGAAAAACACCGGGGTGTTGTTGCCGACCATGTCCCAGTTGCCCTGCTCCGTGTAGAACTTCAGCGCGTAACCACGGATGTCCCGCTCGGCATCAGCGGCGCCCCGCTCGCCGGCCACGGTGGAGAACCGGGCGAACAGCGGCGTGCGTTTGCCGATCTCCGAGAAGAGGGCTGCCTTGGTGTAGCGGGTGATGTCATGCGTGACCACGAACTCGCCGAAGGCACCCGAGCCCTTGGCGTGCATTCGCCGCTCGGGAATCACTTCGCGATCGAAGTGAGCGAGCTTCTCCAGGAACCAGACGTCCTGCAGGAGCATTGGCCCACGGCGCCCGGCGGTAAGCGAATTCTGGTTATCCCACACCGGGGCACCGGCAACGGTCGTCAATTTGGGTTTATCGGTCATGGCTGCATCTCCTTGGCGGATTTCAAACGTCCAGAGGCGGTATGGCACCGGCTGGTTGAAATCCATCATAGGGAGCCAGCGAAACCTCGACTAATGATGAAGGTCAACGCGCTCGATAGCGCAAATCTTTCAGGCATAAAAAAACCGAGTCCAAGGACTCGGTTTTCTGAAACGCCGAAGCGTTACTCGGCGGCTTCAACCTCACCGGCAACCGGACGGTCAACCAGTTCGACGTAAGCCATCGGGGCGTTGTCGCCAGCGCGGAAACCGCACTTGAGAATACGCAGATAGCCGCCCTGACGGGTGGCGTAGCGCTTGCCCAGATCGTTGAACAGCTTGCCTACGGCAGCCTTCGAACGAGTGCGGTCGAAAGCAAGGCGACGGTTGGCGACGCTGTCTTCCTTGGCCAGGGTGATCAGCGGCTCAGCAACGCGACGCAGTTCCTTGGCTTTCGGCAGGGTGGTCTTGATCAGTTCGTGCTCGAACAGCGACACCGCCATGTTCTGGAACATGGCCTTGCGGTGGGCGCTGGTGCGGCTCAGGTGACGGCCACTTTTACGATGACGCATGATTGAAATTCCTTACCAAACGTTCAGTTCGGTTACTGGGGACGATCAGGCAGTGGCCTTATCGTCCTTCTTGAGACTTGCCGGCGGCCAGTTGTCCAGGCGCATACCGAGGGACAAACCACGCGAAGCCAGAACGTCCTTGATCTCGGTCAGGGACTTCTTGCCCAGATTCGGCGTTTTCAACAGCTCTACTTCGGTGCGCTGAATCAGGTCACCGATGTAGTAGATGTTCTCCGCCTTCAGGCAGTTGGCCGAACGTACAGTCAGTTCCAGGTCATCAACCGGACGCAACAGGATCGGATCGATCTCGTCTTCCTGCTCGACAACCACTGGCTCGCTGTCGCCCTTCAGGTCGACGAACGCAGCCAGCTGCTGCTGCAGGATGGTCGCTGCACGACGGATCGCCTCTTCGGGATCCAGCGTACCGTTGGTTTCCAGGTCAATGACCAGCTTGTCCAGGTTGGTGCGCTGCTCGACGCGCGCGTTCTCGACCACATAAGCCACGCGACGTACCGGGCTGAAGGTGGCGTCGAGCTGCAGACGACCGATGCTACGGCTTTCGTCTTCATCGCTCTGACGCGCATCAGCCGGCTCGTAACCACGGCCGCGAGCGACCTTGAGCTTCATGTTGATCGAGCCGTTGGCCGCCAGATTGGCGATCAGGTGATCGCCATTGACGATTTCGACATCGTGATCCAGCTGGATATCGGCAGCGGTCACAGCGCCCGCGCCCTTCTTCACCAGGCTCAAGGTCACTTCATCACGGCCGTGCAGCTTGATGGCGATACCTTTGAGGTTGAGCAGGATTTCGATGACATCTTCCTGCACGCCCTCGATGGCGCTGTACTCGTGGAGCACACCGTCGATCTCTGCCTCGACCACAGCGCAGCCGGGCATAGAGGACAACAGGATACGACGCAGCGCGTTGCCCAGGGTGTGGCCAAAACCACGCTCGAGCGGCTCGAGCGTAATCTTGGCACGGGTCGGACTGACCACCTGCACATCGATGTGGCGGGGGGTCAGGAACTCATTTACCGAACTCTGCATGGATACACCTATTTTCTAGCCCTTACTTGGAGTAGAGCTCGACAATCAGGTTTTCGTTGATGTCGGCGGACAGATCGCTGCGAGCCGGAACACTCTTGAAAATACCGGATTTCTTGTCGGCATCTACCTCGACCCATTCAACGCGACCGCGCTGAGCGCACAGTTCGAGGGCTTGGGCGATACGCAGCTGGTTACGGCACTTCTCGCGAACGGCAACTACATCACCGGCCTTCACTTGATAGGACGGAATGTTCACGGTCTGACCATTGACGCTGATCGACTTGTGCGAAACCAGTTGACGCGATTCGGCACGAGTAGAGCCGAAGCCCATGCGATACACGACGTTGTCCAGGCGGCACTCGAGCAGCTGCAGCAGATTCTCGCCGGTAGCGCCCTTACGGCTGGCTGCTTCCTTGTAGTAACCGCTGAACTGACGCTCCAGCACACCGTAGATACGACGAACCTTCTGCTTCTCGCGCAGCTGAGTACCGTAGTCGGAAAGACGACCACGACGCTGACCATGAACGCCAGGCGGAGTTTCGATGTTGCACTTGGATTCGAGCGCGCGCGCACCACTCTTCAGGAAGAGATCGGTGCCTTCACGACGAGACAGTTTGCACTTGGGACCAATATAACGAGCCATTCTTCACTGTCTCCTGATTACACGCGGCGCTTCTTCGGCGGACGGCACCCGTTGTGCGGGATCGGCGTCACGTCGGTGATGCTGGCGATTTTATAGCCACATGCGTTCAAAGCACGCACGGCGGACTCGCGACCCGGACCTGGGCCCTTGACGTTGACGTCGAGGTTCTTCAGACCGTACTCCAGGGCAGCCTGACCAGCACGCTCGGCAGCGATCTGGGCAGCGAACGGAGTGCTCTTGCGTGAGCCGCGGAAACCGGAACCACCCGAAGTAGCCCAAGACAAAGCGTTGCCCTGGCGGTCGGTGATGGTCACGATGGTGTTGTTAAAAGACGCGTGGATGTGGGCGATGCCATCAACCACTGTCTTTTTGACTTTCTTACGAGGACGAGCAGCAGGTTTTGCCATGACTAAATTCCTACGCGATTACTTGCGGATCGGCTTACGCGGGCCCTTACGGGTACGCGCGTTGGTCTTGGTACGCTGACCGCGAACCGGCAGACCACGACGATGACGCAGGCCGCGGTAGCAACCCAGGTCCATCAAGCGCTTGATTTTCATGTTGACTTCGCGACGCAGGTCGCCCTCAACGATGAACTTGCCGACTTCGCCGCGCAGCAGTTCGACCTGCTCGTCGGAGAGATCCTTGATCTTTGCTGCCGGATTCACGCCGGTAGCGGCACAGATTTCCTGTGCACGGGTGCGACCAACACCGTAGATGTAGGTCAGCGAGATAACAGTGTGCTTGTTATCCGGAATGTTGACGCCTGCAATACGGGCCATTCAGTGAAACTCCAATTGACAGCTACCTACGCCCCGGAAGCCAAGAAAAGGGCGCGAGATATTAACGCTGTAAAAACAAATATTCAACCCGGCAGCGCACTAGCTGCCGGGTTATCACGCTTCTACACAATCAGCCTTGGCGCTGCTTGTGACGCGGCTCCGCGCTGCAGATCACGCGCACGACACCGTCGCGACGGATAATCTTGCAGTTGCGGCACAGCCTTTTCACCGATGCACGAACTTTCATCACCAACTCCTCGAACCTTACGAACCACTTCAGCGAAGCATGCCGCTTCCGTAGCTCTTCAGGTTGGCTTTCTTCATCAGGGAATCGTACTGGTGCGACATGAGGTGGGACTGCACCTGGGACATGAAGTCCATGACAACCACCACCACGATCAGCAACGAAGTCCCACCAAGGTAGAACGGAACATTTGCCGCAACCACAAGAAACTGCGGAAGCAAGCAGACCGCCGTCATGTACAGAGCGCCGAACATGGTCAGACGAGTCAGCACACCATCGATATAGCGCGCCGACTGCTCACCAGGCCGAATCCCCGGGATAAACGCACCGGACTTCTTCAGATTCTCGGCAACGTCCTTGGGATTGAACATCAAGGCCGTGTAGAAGAAGCAGAAAAAGATGATACCGGCACTGAACAGCAGGATATTCAGAGGTTGACCGGGAGCGATAGCCTGGGACAAATCCGCCAGCCAGCTCATGCTCTCGGACTGGCCGAACCACTGCCCCAGCGAAGCGGGGAACAGCAGAATGCTGCTGGCAAAGATAGCCGGGATGACCCCCGCCATGTTTACCTTCAACGGCAGGTGACTGGTCTGCGCAGCAAACACCTTGCGGCCCTGCTGACGCTTGGCGTAATGAACGGCAATACGCCGCTGACCACGCTCGATGAACACCACGAAACCGATGATTGCAACAGCCAGCAAGCCGACAGCCAGCAACGCGATGATATTGATGTCACCCTGACGCGCCGACTCAAAGGATTGACCGAGAGCACCAGGTAGCCCGGCGACGATACCGGCGAAGATCAGCATGGAGATCCCATTACCAATACCCCGCTCGGTGATCTGCTCGCCAAGCCACATCATGAACATCGCACCTGCCACGAAGGTGGTAACGGCCACGAAGTAAAAGCCGAAGTCGCTGCTGAACGCAACGCCCTGGCCAGCCAACCCCACCGACATGCCGACAGCCTGCACGACAGCCAACACCAGCGTACCGTAACGCGTGTACTGGCTGATCTTGCGGCGCCCGGCCTCGCCCTCTTTCTTCAACTGCTCCAGCTGCGGACTGACCGCGGTCATGAGCTGCATGATGATCGACGCCGAA
This sequence comes from Stutzerimonas degradans, assembly GCF_024448505.1. Taxonomy (GTDB): domain Bacteria; phylum Pseudomonadota; class Gammaproteobacteria; order Pseudomonadales; family Pseudomonadaceae; genus Stutzerimonas; species Stutzerimonas degradans. The sequence goes on along the minus strand of NZ_JAMOHV010000003.1, from coordinate 9,638 downwards.
ATGTACGGCATGATCCCCAGCGCAAAGATGCTCATACGCTCCAGCGCGCCGCCGGAAAACATGTTGAACAGACTAAGGATGGTCCCCTCGTTCTGACGAAACAGCTCGGCCAGCCGGTCGGGATTGATCCCAGGCACCGGGATGTGTGCGCCAATCCGGTAGACGACGATCGCCATGAACAGAAAGCGCAGACGAGCCCAGAGTTCGGACAGCCCACCATTACTCAGCGCGGAGAGAGCACCTTGCTTAGCCATTTATTCCTCGAACTTGCCGCCAGCTGCTTCGATAGCCGCACGCGCACCCTTGGTGGCTGCGATGCCCTTGAGAGTGACCGCGCGACCAACCTCACCGGACAGCATGACTTTCACCCGCTGTACGTTCTGGTTGATGATGTTGGCATCCTTAAGGCTCTGTACGGAGACGACATCCCCTTCCACCTTGGCCAGCTCGGACGTACGCACTTCAGCGCGGTCCATGGCCTTCAGGGAAACGAAGCCGAACTTCGGCAGGCGACGATGCAGCGGCTGCTGGCCACCCTCGAAGCCCGGAGCAATCGTACCGCCGGAGCGGGAAGTCTGACCCTTGTGGCCACGACCACCGGTCTTGCCGAGACCGCTGCCGATACCACGGCCCGGGCGAAGCTTCTCGCGACGGGCACCCGGCGCGGAACGCAGATCGTTCAGTTGCATGAATCAACCCTCCACACGGAGAAGGTAATAGGCCTTGTTGATCATGCCGCGATTCTCAGGAGTATCCTGAACTTCGACGGTGTGACCGATACGACGAAGGCCGAGACCCTTGACGCAAGCCTTGTGATTAGCCAGACGGCCATTCACGCTTTTTACCAGCGTGACTTTGACAGTAGCGTTAGCCATGGTTAGAGAATCTCCTCGACGCTCTTGCCCCGCTTGGCAGCAACCGATTCCGGCGACTGCATGGCCTTCAGCCCCTTGAAGGTGGCATGCACCACGTTCACTGGGTTGGTCGAGCCGTAGCACTTAGCCAGAACGTTTTGCACGCCAGCGACTTCCAGGATGGCGCGCATGGCACCACCGGCGATCACACCGGTACCTTCGGACGCAGGCTGCATGTAAACCTTGGAAGCGCCGTGGGCGGCCTTAGTCGGGTACTGCAGCGTGGTGCCGTTCAGATCCACCTGGATCATGTTGCGGCGAGCCGCTTCCATGGCCTTCTGGATGGCTGCCGGCACTTCACGGGACTTGCCACGACCGAAGCCTACACGACCCTTGCCGTCACCCACCACAGTCAGCGCGGTGAAGGTAAAGATGCGGCCGCCCTTTACGGTTTTTGCGACGCGGTTAACTTGAACCAGCTTCTCGATGTAGCCTTCGTCGCGCTTTTGCTCGTTATTTGCCATAACTTAGAACTCCAGCCCGCCTTCACGAGCAGCATCAGCCAGTGCCTTCACACGACCGTGGTACTTGAAGCCAGAACGGTCGAACGCCACCTGAGTGACGCCTGCGGCTTTCGCGCGCTCAGCGACCAGCTGACCGACTTTCTTGGCAGCGTCGACGTTGCCGGTGGCCCCATCGCGCAGTTCTTTGTCCAGAGTCGAGGCGCTGGCCAAGACCTTGCCGCCGTCGGCCGAAAGGACCTGGGCGTAGATGTGCTGGGAAGAGCGGTACACACACAGGCGTACGACCTCCAGCTCGCGCATCTTCAGGCGTGCCTTGCGAGCGCGACGCAGACGAGTTTCTTTCTTTACGCTCATTTGCTATGCCCTACTTCTTCTTAGCTTCTTTGCGACGGACCACTTCATCCGAATAACGCACGCCCTTGCCTTTGTAAGGCTCAGGACGACGGAAATCACGGATTTCAGCGGCCACCTGACCGACCAGCTGCTTGTCAACGCCCTTGATCAGGATGTCGGTCTGGCTGGGGGTTTCAGCGGTGACGCCTTGCGGCAGCTCATACTCCACCGGGTGCGAGAAGCCGAGAGCCAGGGACAGCACTTGGCCTTTGGCTTGCGCCTTGTAACCAACGCCGACCAGCTGGAGCTTGCGCTCGAAGCCTTGGCTGACGCCGATAACCATGTTGTTGACCAGCGCACGAGTGGTACCGGCCATGGCGCGATTCTGCTGATCGCCATTGCGTGCAGCAAAACGCAACTCACCAGCCTCCTGGATTACTTCCACGGACGGGTGCACATTCAGATCGAGAGCGCCCTTAGCGCCCTTCACCGAAAGCTGCTGACCGGCCATCTTTACCTCGACGCCAGCGGGCAGCTTGACGGGGTTCTTAGCAACGCGAGACATGCTTATCCCCCCTTAGAACACAGTGCAAAGCACTTCGCCGCCAACACCGGCAGCGCGAGCAGCACGATCAGTCATCACACCCTTGTTGGTGGAGACGATCGACACACCCAGACCGCCGCGCACTTTCGGCAACTGATCGACGGACTTGTACTGGCGCAGGCCAGGACGACTTACGCGCTTGAGTTCCTCGATGACCGGACGGCCTTCGAAGTACTTCAGCTCGATGGACAGCTGCGGCTTGGCGTCGCTGCTGACCTGGTATCCCGCGATATAGCCTTCGCCCTGAAGAACATTGGCTACAGCCACCTTCAGCGTGGAAGACGGCATGCTTACGACGGACTTTTCGGCCATCTGGGCATTACGGATACGAGTTAGCATGTCCGCTAACGGGTCCTGCATACTCATGGGCTCTTAGCTCCTAATACAAAAAAATAAGCCTTCAACGGCTCGTGTCGCCAACGGCCGAAGCCCTACAAAAAATGCGAGGCTCAGGCGAGCCGGGCATTCTAGAGAGTTGCCAGAAACGAATCAAGCCCCAATCGGGGCTTGATCAGAAAACAAACAGGACCCGAAGGTCCTGAGTGCTTCTTTACCAGCTGGCCTTGACCAGACCCGGCACATCACCGCGCATTGCAGCCTGACGCAGCATGTTGCGCGCCAAACCAAACTTACGGTAGACGCCATGCGGACGACCGGTCAGACGGCAACGGTTGCGCAGGCGCGAGGCGCTAGCATCACGCGGCTGCTTCTGCAGGGCGACCTGGGCTTCCCAACGCTGCTCCGGAGTGGAGTTCGGGCTGACGATGATAGCCTTCAGCGCCGCACGCTTCTGCGCATACTTAGCAACCGTCTGCTGACGCTTCAGCTCGCGGTTCTTCATGCTTTGTTTAGCCATGTCCTACTCCAATCAGTTGCGGAACGGGAAGTTGAAGGCACGCAGCAGTGCGCGACCTTCATCATCCGTCCGGGCAGTGGTGGTCAGGGTGATGTCCAGGCCACGCAGAGCATCGATCTTGTCGTAATCGATTTCCGGGAAGATGATCTGTTCCTTCACGCCCATGCTGTAGTTGCCGCGGCCGTCGAAGGACTTGGCATTCAGGCCGCGGAAGTCACGCACGCGCGGCAGGGAGATGGAAAGCAGACGATCCAGGAATTCGTACATGCGCTCGCGACGCAGAGTCACCTTGACGCCGATCGGCCAGCCCTCACGGACCTTGAAACCAGCAATGGACTTGCGAGCGTGAGTCACGACGACCTTCTGGCCGGTGATCTTCTCCAGATCGGCAACCGCGTTGTCGATGATCTTCTTGTCACCGATCGCTTCGCCAATACCCATGTTGAGGGTGATTTTGGTAATGCGCGGAACTTCCATCACGTTCGCCAGCTGAAGCTCTTCCTTCAGCTTCGGCGCGATTTCTTTCCGGTAAATCTCTTTCAGTCGTGCCATGGTGTTTTACCTATGATTCTCAAGCGCCAACCGGCTTTTGGGTGGACTTGAAGACACGAATTTTTTTGCCGTCTTCGATCTTGAAGCCAACGCGGTCTGCCTTGTTGGTTTCACCATTGAAGATGGCGACGTTGGAGACGTGCAGAGGCGCCTCTTTCTCGACGATACCGCCCTGAACGCCGGACATCGGGTTTGGCTTGGTATGACGCTTGACCAGGTTGACCCCACCAACGAGCACACGGCCGTCAGCGAGAACCTTGAGCACCTTACCGCGCTTGCCCTTGTCTTTGCCGGCAATGACGACGATCTCGTCGTCGCGACGAATCTTTTGCATGCGGCTACTCCTTACAGCACTTCTGGGGCAAGCGAGACGATCTTCATGAACTTCTCGGAACGGAGTTCACGGGTCACTGGCCCAAAGATGCGGGTGCCGATCGGCTCCTGCTTGTTGTTCAGCAGAACAGCAGCATTGCCATCGAAACGGATAATGGAACCGTCGGGACGACGAACGCCGTGACGGGTGCGGACTACAACAGCAGTCATCACCTGGCCTTTCTTGACCTTGCCACGCGGAATCGCTTCCTTGACGGTGACCTTGATAATGTCGCCGATGCCGGCGTAACGGCGGTGAGAACCGCCGAGCACCTTGATACACATGACGCGACGCGCGCCACTGTTATCCGCCACATCGAGCATCGATTGAGTCTGAATCATATAATTTCTCCGACCCTTAGCCCTTAGACTTCGACGGCGCGTTCAACGACGTCAACCAATGTCCAGGTCTTGGTCTTGGCCAGCGGACGAGTCTCGCGGATGGTGACCTTGTCGCCGATACGACACTGGTTAGTTTCGTCGTGAGCGTGCAGCTTGGTCGAACGCTTAACGTATTTGCCGTAGATCGGGTGCTTGACGCGACGCTCGATCAGAACGGTGATGGTTTTGTCCATCTTGTCGCTGACGACGCGGCCAGTCAGCGTGCGGACAGTCTTTTCAACTTCAGCCATGATCACTTACCTGCCTGCTGGTTGAGCACAGTCTTGACGCGAGCGATATCGCGCTTGACTTGCGAGAGCAGGTGAGACTGCCCCAACTGGCCAGTTGCCTTCTGCATGCGCAGATTGAACTGGTCGCGCAGCAGCTCGAGCAGTTGCTCGTTCAGCTGCTGAGCGGATTTTTCACGAAGTTCATTCGCTTTCATCACATCACCGTCCGCTTAACAAAGGAGGTGGCGAGAGGCAGCTTTGCAGCAGCCAAGGCGAAAGCCTCACGCGCCAGCTCTTCGGAAACACCCTCGATCTCGTAGAGCACCTTGCCCGGCTGAATCTGGGCTACCCAGTACTCGACGCTGCCCTTACCTTTACCCATACGAACTTCGAGGGGTTTCTTGGTAACCGGCTTATCGGGGAACACGCGGATCCAGATCTTGCCGCCACGCTTCACGTGACGAGTCAGCGCGCGGCGCGCTGCTTCGATCTGGCGCGCGGTCAGACGACCACGGGAAACAGACTTCAGTGCGAACTCGCCGAAGCTGACCTTGCTACCGCGCTGAGCCAGACCACGGTTGTGGCCGGTCATCTGCTTGCGGAATTTTGTACGCTTGGGTTGCAACATTTGGCGTACCCCTTACTTAGCAGCTTTTTTACGAGGCGCGGGCGCTTGCGGCTTGAGCTCTTCATGGCGGCCACCGATGACCTCACCCTTGAAGATCCATACCTTGACGCCGATCACACCGTAGGTGGTGTGCGCTTCGTAAGTGTTGTAATCGATATCGGCACGCAGGGTGTGCAGCGGCACACGACCTTCGCGATACCACTCGGTACGGGCGATTTCAGCCCCACCCAGACGACCACTGACCTGGATCTTGATGCCCTTGGCACCAATGCGCATGGCGTTCTGTACAGCGCGCTTCATGGCGCGACGGAACATCACGCGACGCTCCAGCTGCTGAGCTACGCTCTGTGCAACCAGCATTGCGTCGAGCTCCGGCTTGCGGATCTCTTCGATATTGATGTGCACGGGCACACCCATTTGCTTGGTCAGGTCCTGACGCAGCTTCTCAACATCCTCACCCTTCTTGCCGATCACGATGCCGGGACGAGCGGTGTGGATGGTGATGCGTGCGGTTTGTGCCGGACGATGAATATCGATACGGCTTACGGACGCGCTTTTTAGTTTGTCCTGGAGGTACTCGCGCACGTTCAGATCTGCAAGCAGATAGTCTGCATACGTACGGCCGTCTGCGTACCAGACGGAGGTGTGCTCCTTGACGATTCCCAGGCGAATGCCAGTGGGATGTACTTTCTGACCCATCTGATCGACTCCGTTACTTGTCCGCAACCTTGACAGTGATATGGCAAGACCGCTTGACGATGCGATCAGCGCGGCCCTTGGCACGCGGCATGATGCGCTTAAGCGAACGCCCCTCGTTGACGAAGACGGTAGAGACCTTCAGGTCATCTACGTCAGCGCCTTCGTTGTGCTCGGCGTTGGCAACGGCCGACTCCAGCACCTTCTTCATGATCTCGGCGGCTTTCTTGCTGCTGAAAGCCAGCAGGTTGAGCGCTTCGCCCACCTTCTTCCCGCGGATCTGGTCGGCGACCAGGCGAGCTTTCTGGGCGGAGATGCGAGCGCCCGACAACTTAGCGGCTACTTCCATTTCCAAACCCCTTAACGCTTGCCTTTTTTGTCGGCAACGTGACCACGATAGGTACGGGTGCCGGCAAATTCGCCCAGTTTGTGGCCGACCATGTCTTCGTTCACGAGGACCGGGACATGCTGGCGACCGTTATGCACAGCGATGGTCAAACCGACCATTTGCGGCAGGATCATCGAACGACGCGACCAGGTTTTCACCGGCTTGCGATCGTTCTTTTCCACCGCCGCCTCGACCTTCTTCAGTAGGTGAAGATCGATAAAAGGACCTTTTTTCAGAGAACGCGGCACTGTCGTATCCCTCTAGTTACTTGCGACGACGGACGATCATGTTATCGGTGCGCTTGTTAGAGCGGGTCTTCGCGCCCTTGGTCGGGAAGCCCCACGGCGACACCGGATGACGACCACCGGAGGTACGACCCTCACCACCACCGTGCGGGTGATCGACCGGGTTCATAGCAACGCCGCGCACGGTCGGACGGATGCCCTTCCAGCGCTTGGCTCCAGCTTTGCCCAGCGAACGCAGGCTGTGCTCGGAGTTCGAGACCTCGCCCAGGGTGGCACGGCACTCGGCCAGCACTTTGCGCATCTCGCCGGAGCGAAGACGCAGGGTCACATAAGCACCCTCGCGCGCCACCAGCTGAGCCGAAGCACCAGCCGAACGTGCAATCTGGGCACCCTTGCCCGGCTTCAGCTCAACACCGTGAACGGTGGAACCCAGCGGAATGTTGCGCAGCGGCAGGCTGTTACCAGCCTTGATCGGCGCATTCACACCCGACAGCAGCTGATCACCAGCACTCACGCCCTTCGGCGCAATGATGTAGCGACGCTCGCCGTCTGCGTACTTCAGCAGCGCGATATGCGCAGTACGGTTCGGATCGTATTCGACGCGCTCGACGATGGCAGGAATGCCATCCTTGTTGCGACGAAAATCGACCAGACGGTAATGCTGCTTGTGACCACCGCCTATGTGGCGAGTGGTGATGCGGCCGTTGTTGTTACGGCCACCGGACTTCGACTTCTTCTCGAGCAGCGGAGCATAGGGAGCGCCTTTGTGGAGCTCCTGACCCACCACCTTGACCACAAAGCGGCGGCCCGCGGAAGTCGGTTTGCATTTAACGATTGCCATGATGCACCCCTTCCTTACTCAGCACTGCCGGAGAAATCGAGATCCTGGCCCGGCTGAAGCGCGATGTACGCCTTCTTCCAGTCGTTGCGCTTGCCCAGACCGCGAGCGGTACGCTTGGTCTTGCCCTGCACATTCAGGGTATTGACGGTAGCGACCTTCACGTTGAACAGGCTTTCGACGGCCTTCTTGATTTCCAGCTTGGTTGCATCGGTAGCAACCTTGAAAACGAATTGGCTCTTGCTGTCAGCCAGCACGGTTGCCTTCTCGGAGACGTGCGGACCAAGCAGGACTTTGAATACGCGTTCCTGGTTCATCCCAGCAGCTCCTCGAATTTCTTCACGGCCGACACGGTGATCAGCACCTTGTCATAGGCGATCAGGCTGACCGGATCCGAACCCTGAACATCGCGCACATCGACGTGCGGCAGGTTGCGCGCAGCCAGGTACAGGTTCTGATCGACAGCTTCGGAAACGATCAGCACATCATTCAGACCCATGCCATTGAGCTTGCTGGCAAGCACTTTGGTCTTCGGCGCGTCGACAGCGAAATCCTCGACAACGACCAGACGGTCGGAACGAACGAGCTCAGCAAGAATGGAGCGCAGAGCCGCGCGGTACATCTTCTTGTTCAGCTTCTGATCGTGGTTTTGCGGACGAGCAGCGAAGGTCACACCACCGCCACGCCAGATCGGACCACGAGTGGTACCGGCGCGCGCGCGACCGGTGCCCTTCTGGCGCCACGGACGCTTGCCACCACCGGACACATCGGAGCGGGTCTTCTGCTGCTTGCTACCCTGACGACCGCCAGCCATGTAGGCGACGACAGCCTGGTGCACCAGCGTCTCGTTGAACTCACCACCAAAGGTGCGATCGGAGACTTCGATGGCCTGTGCGCCATTTACATTCAATTGCATGTGAACTCCCCCTTAACCGCGAGCCTTGGCAGCCGGACGCACAACCACGTCACCGCCGGCGGCACCGGGCACTGCACCCTTGACCAACAGCAGATTACGCTCGGCGTCGACACGCACGATTTCCAGGGACTGCACGGTTACGCGCTCGGCGCCCATGTGCCCGGACATCTTCTTGCCCTTGAATACACGACCTGGAGTCTGGCACTGACCAATAGAGCCCGGAACGCGGTGGGATACGGAGTTACCGTGGGTATTGTCCTGACCACGGAAGTTCCAGCGTTTGATGGTACCGGCAAAGCCTTTACCCTTGGACTGACCGGTGACATCCACCAGTTGACCTGCCTGGAAAATTTCCGCCTTGATCTCGTCACCCGCCTGGTACTCGCCGTCTTCGAGACGGAATTCCAGAACAGTGCGCCCAGCCGCCACGCTCGCCTTCGCGAAGTGACCGGCCTGAGCCTTGGTGACGCGGGACGCGCGACGCTCACCGACAGTGACCTGCACTGCACGATAGCCATCGCTCTCTTCATTCTTGAACTGAGTGACGCGATTCGGCTCGATCTCGATGACCGTAACCGGAATAGAGACACCATCCTCGGTGAAAACGCGGGTCATGCCGCATTTACGACCGACTACACCAATAGTCATTTTGAAACCTCTTGAGTGTACGGGGCTTTCACCCGCTATGGCCGCCCATTTCAGAGCGTTACACGACTAAAACTCTCAGGTTTTAGCCGAGGCTGATCTGCACTTCCACACCAGCCGCAAGATCGAGCTTCATCAGCGCATCGACGGTCTTGTCGGTCGGCTGAACAATGTCCAGCACGCGCTTGTGGGTTCGAATTTCATACTGATCGCGCGCGTCTTTGTTGACGTGCGGAGAAACCAGCACAGTGAACCGCTCTTTGCGGGTTGGCAGCGGAATCGGACCACGCACCTGAGCACCAGTACGTTTCGCGGTTTCCACGATTTCCTGGGTTGATTGATCGATCAGGCGATGGTCAAAAGCCTTCAACCGAATACGGATTTGTTGGTTTTGCATTTTGACCTCAGACTCCAAGTAGCCACCCTACCAGGCGCAATACCCCCGGTAAAAGGAGGCGCAATTGTACGGATGCGTCCATAGGGTGTCAATAAATGATCAATAATAGAAAAAGGCCCCCGAAGAGGCCTTTTTCATCATCGTCACATATTACTCGACGATCTTGGCAACCACGCCGG
>NZ_JAMOHV010000002.1 GCF_024448505.1 Stutzerimonas degradans | reverse complement strand
GGTTTTTTCGAGCTTACGGATCTGAGCGCGGAGCATCGCGGCCTCGATCTTGGCTTTTTTCAGCGCTTCGTCCCCCGCGGGCTGGGGCGCAGCCGGCGCTACGGCAGCGGCCAGCGCCCGTTGTGCGGCTTCGGCGGCTTGCCGCAGTTCAGCTACCTGCGCCTGCAGTTCCTCAGTGGCGTGGGCCGCCAGCTGTTTTTCGGCCTTCTTCAGCGCGACCTGGGCCAGACTGGCCTCGATCTTCAGGCGCTTCTGCTCGTCGCTCAACGTGCTGCTCGTGCCGGCGACAGCATCGCCCTGTGCCGGCGCTCCGGCGGACGGTGTCTGCGCTGCCTTGGCGCGTGCGGCTTTCTCGGCGCGGGACTTGCGCTCGGCTTCCTTGTGCTCCTCCGCGCGGCGCAGGCGTTCCTGACGCAGCTCGAAGCGCTGCTTGGAGTGTTCGGCCTTCTGCTGCTTGAGTTCCAGTTCGCGGATTTGCGCCTTGGCCGCCCGGTAGTACTGCACCAAGGGAATGCTCGATGGGCAGACGTAGGCGCAGGCGCCGCATTCGATGCAGTCGAACAGGTTGTGCGCGCGCAACTGCGCATGCTCGTGGCCGAGTGCGAAGAAGTGCAGCTGCTGTGGCAGCAGGCTGGCGGGACAGGCTTCGGCACATTCGCCACAACGAATGCATGGCAGCGCCGGTGGGGGGGGCGGCAGCTCGGCGGCGGTGACGGCCAGCAGGCAATTGGTGGTCTTGATCAGCGGCACGTCGAGGCTGGGTAGGGTGAAACCCATCATCGGGCCGCCCATGAGCAGGCGATCGAGGCGGGCCGGGTCGAGTCCGGCGAATTCCAGCAGTTCGCGCACCGGCGTGCCGATCAGCGCCTTGACGTTCATCGGGTGTGCCAGGGCTTCGCCGGTGAGCGTGGTGATACGTGAGATCAGCGGTTTGCCGAGCAGCACCGCGTCGTGGATGGCCACGCAGGTCCCGACGTTCTGGCAGAGCATGCCGATGTCCGCCGGCAGGCCGCCGCTGGGCACCTCCTCGCCGGTGAGGATCTGGATCAGCTGTTTCTCGCCGCCCGACGGATACTTGGTCGGGAACACCTTGATAGTGAATGGTCGCTCGCCGACCGCCGCGCGCACGGCGGCGATGGCTTCGGGTTTGTTGTCCTCAAGGCCGATGAGGATCGCTTCAGGTTCGAGCAGATAGGCAAGAATCTCGATACCGGCCACCAGTTGTTCGGCCTGCTCGCGCATCAGCAGGTCGTCGGCGGTGATGTACGGCTCGCATTCGGTGCCGTTGATGATCAGGGTATGAATCTTCTGCGTGGTGCGTGCGCCCAGCTTGACCGCGGCGGGAAAGCCCGCGCCACCAAGACCGCTGATGCCGGCCTGGCGGATGATTTCGAGCAACGCGGCGGGCTCGACCGAGCGGTAATGCGGCTGCGGATGCAGTTCGGTCCACTGCTCCAGGCCGTCGCTGTCGATGACGATCGCGGTGCCGGGCAGGCCGGATACGTGCGGGTAAGGCTGCGGGCCGATGAAGCTGACCACGCCCGAAGTCGGTGCATGCACCGGCGCGCTGATCAGGCCTGCCGCATCGGCAATCTTCTGCCCTTTGAGCACGCGCTCGCCAAGCTGCACGCACGGCTCGGCCGGTGCGCCCAGGTGTTGCGCCAGCGGCACGATCAGCCGTTTGGGCAGCGGCGCCGGCTGGATCGGCGTGCGGTTGGACAGCGCCTTGTGCTCGGCCGGGTGAATGCCACCGGGAATGTCCCAGACTTTCGTGGCGTCCGCATGGCTTGTGCGCGCTACGCCGACGTCGCTCTTCGACATGACACTCATGCGGCCTGCTCCCGATCCGTGCCGATCAACTGGCCGGGCGCCAGCGGTTGATCCCATTTCCAGCTCTGCAGGTTGCTGCCCAGTTCGATCATGTCGATGCAATCCACCGGACAGGGCTCGACGCAGAGGTCGCATCCGGTGCATTCGCTGACGATCACCGTATGCATCTGCCGCGCCGCGCCGACGATGGCGTCCACCGGGCAGGCCTGGATGCACTTGGTGCAGCCGATGCATTCGGCCTCGCGGATATAGGCAACCATCTGCGGTTTCTCGCCGCCTTCGGCATCCAGCGGCTCGGCTTCGACATCCAACAGGTCGGCCAGCGCCTGGATGGTCGCTTCGCCGCCGGGTGGGCACTTGTTGATCTTGTCGCCGGCAGCAATCGCCTCGGCGTAGGGCTTGCAGCCGGGATAGCCGCACTGGCCGCACTGGGTCTGTGGCAACAGGGCGTTGATCTGTTCGGCGATGGGGTCACCCTCGACGCGAAAGCGCACCGCGGCGAAGCCGAGAATCGCACCGCACACCAGGCAGAGCACCAGCAGGGCGAGAACCGCCACGAGCACCAGGCTCATAGCTTGATCAGCCCGGTGAAGCCCATGAACGCCAGCGACATCAGACCGGCGGTGATCAGGCCGATGGAGGCGCCCTGGAACGACCGGGGCACGTCGGCGATGGCAATGCGCTCGCGCATGGCGGCGAACAGCACCAGCACCAGCGAGAAGCCGAGTCCGGCAGCGAACCCGTTGGCGGTGGCGGTCAGGAAAGTGAACTCGCTCTTGTTGGCGTTGAGCAGGGCGACGCCGAGCACGATGCAATTGGTGGTGATCAGCGGCAGGAAGATTCCCAGCACGCGATAGAGCAGCGGGCTGGTCTTGTTGACCACCATCTCGGTGAACTGCACCACTACCGCGATCACCAGAATGAAGCTGATGGTGCGCAGGAACTCCAGGTCCAGCGGCTTGAGTACATACTGCTGCACGAGGTAGCTGCACATCGCCGCCAGCGTGAGCACGAAGGTGGTCGCCAGGGACAGGCCGATGGCCGTCTCGATCTTCTTCGAGACGCCCATGAACGGGCATAGGCCGAGGAACTGTACCAGTACGAAATTGTTGACCAGGATGGCGCTAACCATGATCAGGGCGAGTTCGGTCATCAGAAATTCCGTCGCGCGCTGCGGAGCCATGAGGCTGAAGGGCCGCTATTATCGGGAAGCCACCGCAGGCAAACAAGCTGCGGCTGGCCGTCGCGGTGGCGAACGCGCCCATTGCAACGTTTTGCCCGTCCGCATTCGGATGCCGCCGGCCGCGGTCAAACCGACAGATGGGTGCCTTGCGCTTCGGAGGTGGCAGATGAACATTCGTGTCGTGTTGCTCCTGTGCAGTCTGGTGTGGCTGGCGCCAGCGCAGGCCGATCGTGACAATCGCGTGTGGGCGCCAGCGAACCCGCCAATCCATCGCGGTGATGTGCCGCCGTATCGCTACGATCCGCGCAATCCGTATCCGTATTACCCGCGTCATCAGCCCAATTTGCCCCCGCGCTATCAGGGGCAGTTGCCGCCACGCTATTACCAGCGGCATTGGGAAACGGGGCGGCCGTACTACTGGCAGGATCGGCATTACCAGCAGCGGCCGCCGTTGATACGCGACGGGCGCGACTATCGCTCGCTGCAGCAGCGCCGCTACGACTATCGCCACCGCTATGAGCGTTACTGAACGCGCCGCGTGGTGTTAGCGATTGCGCCAGCGAGGCTCGCGTTCTTCCAGGTACGCGTTAATGCCCTCCAGCGTGTCCTCGGCCTCGAACAGTTCGACGAAGGCTTCACGCTCGGCGGCGGCGAAGGTATCGGGCAGACGCTGGCGCGCGCCATTGATCAACGGTTTGATCGCGCGGATTGCCACCGGGCTCTGACGGGCGATGCGAGCCGCCAGCAGCAGGGCATGCCCACGTGATTCGCCCGACTCTGCGAGCTGTTCGACCAGACCGATGCGCAGTGCCGTTTCGGCGGTGATGCGTTCCCCGCAAAGAATCATCCGCTTGGCCCAGCCTTCGCCGACCAGCCACGCCAGTGCCTGGGTGCCACCGGCGCAGGGCAGCAGGCCGACTGCCGCGTCCGGCAGGCCGAGCTGCGCATGTTGTTCGGCGATGCGCAGATCGCAGGCCAGCGCGCACTCCAGTCCGGCGCCGAGCGCGTAGCCGTTGATCGCCGCGATGGTGACGCCGCGAAAGTCACGCAGCGCTTCGAAGGCTTCGCCGAAGCGGCGCGCCATTTCCCGTGCGCGCAGGCGGTCGCCATCGGCGAGCAGCTGCAGATCGGCACCGGCGCTGAAGAATTCGGCGCCCCTGCCGGTGATCACCAGCGCATAGATGTCGTCGTCATGGTCGAGATGCTCGATCAGCAGCTTGAGGCCGATCAGCGATTCGCGATCCCAGGTGTTGGTCGGCGGATGGTTGATGGTGATGAGGGCGGTGTGACCGTGCTTTTCCACGGTCAGCTTGTGGGTCAGATCGAAGACCCCGGACTGATACGGTTCGAGTGCGGTGCTCATGTGGTCGTCCTCGGCGATGCCCGCCAGCATGCGCAGCGGGGCGTCTCTATCAAGGCAGCGAGGAACGCGAGTCGTCGGGGGATCACCCCAATCCGCGAAGGCGGGCCGCCTGTGCTGGCGGCCCGTTTCCGAGGGGTTTACTGCAAGGCGTTGGCCTGTCCGGCGCTGCGCCGCTCTTCCTGCCATTGGGCAAGTGTAGGCGCTGCCTGGTCGCCATCGAGGCGATGAACGATTTCGAAGTAGTCCTGCTTGAAGCGGTCCCTGAGCACGTCCTCACGCGGCTTGACGCGTACGGCATACACCGTCTGCACGTTCTGGTGATCGAAGCTGCGCCAGTGCTGCTCATCCTTGAGCAGTTTGTAGCGATGGTTTTCCAGCGCGGCGATCACCGACTCGCTGGCGATGCTGCGAGCGCGTGTGGCGGCGTCGGCCCATTGATGCACGATGCTGTACGCCGAGGCAGCGGAGCTGGACGGATGGGTCTGGTAGCGCTCGTCGAAATTGCGCACGAAAGCCTGCCCGCGTTCGGAACCTTCCAGTTCGGGCACGCGCCAGGTCCAGGGCTCGGTGCCGAGAACGCCGCGCATGATGTCCGGACCGGCAAGCTCGACCATGCTCTGGGTCAGGTTGGGCACAGCGATCTGCATCTTGGTGTTCAGGCCGAGTTCATCGGCGATGCGCATGGCGCGTACCAGATCCTCGCCGAACAGCACGAGCACCAGCACTTCGGTGTCGCTGTTGGCTGCCTGCTGCAGGGCCTTGCGATAGTCGGACAGCCGGGCGCCGGGGAAGGCGGTCTTCACTCCGGGGTGCTTGGTCTGGTCGGTGGTGCCGGTGGCCTGGCGCAGCGAACTTTCGCTGGTGTGGCCCCAGGTGTAGTCGGAGGTGACGTAGAAGTAGCGTTTCCCCGGCAGATTCTGGTTGAGGTATTGCCCCAGCACCTGGGCGCTCATCCAGGCATTGTTGCACTCGCGGAACATGTAGCGATGGCCGTCCTTGCCGGTCGTGTCGTTCGAGTAGGTCAGGGTGCCGAAGTACAGCAGGCCATGTTCCTTGGCGCGCTTACTGGCAGCGATCGCAACGGCGCTGGAAACCCCGCCGAAGAGCATCGCTGCGCCTTCGTCGGTCATCTTGTCGACGTTGGCGACCGCCTTTTCCGGGCGCGAGGCGCTGTTGCGGCTGATCAACTCCAGCGGACGGCCAAGCACGCCGCCGCGGGCATTGATTTCGTCGATGGCCAGCAGCGCGCCACGCATCTGGGCGAGGCCCTCTTCCTTATAGCTGCCGGTGCGGGGGTAGTTCAGGCCTAGTTTGATGGGATCGGCTGCCTGGACCGCAGCGCAGCAGCTCAGCATGAGCGCCAGGAGGGTAGTCCGTTTCATCGCGGGAGTTCCTTGCTTACTTGTTATGGTTGTTGGCAATTGCCGCTTTTTACTCCGACGCTGAACGGGCGTCATTACCTCGGGGGATGCTTCGCGGCGCCAATGTGACTGCGGCAGCATTTTGATCGCGTTTAGACTTTCGCCTTGTTGACCCGGGGCAACGCATCGGTTCGAGGTGGCGTTGGGGTTTGCGTTGACAGCGCGCCGCGGCTTTTCTAGGGTGCGGCAGCTCCGTCGTAAGCAAAGGTGAACCGATGACCCAGGATGATCGAATCAAGCTCGAACCGAGCTGGCGGGATGCGCTGCGTGAGGAGTTCGATCAGCCTTACATGCACGAGCTGTCTGCTTTCCTGCGTCGTGAGAAAGCCGCCGGCAAAGTCATCTATCCACCCGGGCCGCTGATCTTCAATGCGCTGAATTCGACGCCGCTGGAACGGGTTGAGGTGGTCATTCTCGGGCAGGACCCCTACCACGGCCCCGGCCAGGCTCACGGGCTGTGCTTCTCGGTGCAGCCGGGCGTTGCGCCACCACCGTCGTTGCAGAACATTTTCAAGGAGCTCAAGCGCGATCTGAACATCGATCCGCTGGGCCACGGCTATCTGCAGCATTGGGCGGATCAGGGCGTGCTGATGCTCAATACCTCGCTGACGGTGGAGCAGGGCAATGCCGGCTCGCATGCAGGCGCTGGCTGGCAGCGCTTCACCGATCGGATCATCGAGGTGGTCAGCGAGCGGCGGCCGCATCTGGTGTTCCTGCTCTGGGGGGCGCATGCGCAGAGCAAGGCGCGGCTGATCGATCCTACCCGCCATCTCATTCTCAAGTCGGCGCACCCTTCGCCGCTCTCGGCCCACCGCGGCTTTCTGGGCAATGGCCATTTCAGCCGCACCAACCAGTTTCTCCGGCAGCACGGTATGCAGCCGATCGACTGGCAGCTACCCGCGCAGGTCTAGCGCGGGCAGGTCGGTTCCGCTTACTGGAGCATACTCATCGCCGCGTCCATCGCGGCCGAGAGGTCCTCGTCTTCCTGGAGCAGAGTGCTTGGGTCCAGACCGAGCTTGGCGAACGCCGGGATCCGGCTCCAGTCCAGCTGCGTATAGGGGTGATTGGTGCCAAGGTAGCTTTGCAGCGTGGCGACTTGCACGATGTCGACATAGTCGACCGTCGGCGAGTTTCGGGTGAAATCGCTGTATTGGCCGGGCACGATCGCGATCGGCTCGCGAAAGTCCCAGGCGCGCAGGATCTTTTCGCCAAGCAGCGGGTGGATACGGTCGATCACATGATTGAGGCTGATGGAATCGGCCATCAGCTCGCCGTGCTCCTCGGCATAGGTGAGGATGGGCAAAATGCCGATCTGGTGCACCAGGCCTGCCAGCGTCGCCTGGTCGGGCAGCAGGCGCGTGTAGTGCCGGCACAGCACGTGACTGATGGCTGCCACCTCCGTGCTCTTGTTCCAGACCTCCCGCATCTTGCGGTCGACCACATCGGTCGTGGCCTGGAACATCTGTTCCATTGCCAGGCCGGTGGCGAGGTTGCAAGTGTAATTGATGCCCAGGCGGCTGATCGCCATCTGCAGATCGGTGATCTCGCGATTGGTGCGCAGCAGTGGGCTGTTGACCACCTTGATGATGCGAGCGGTCAGCGCGGCGTCGTTGCCGATCACCTTGCTCAGCGCGAGGATGCTGACGTCCGGGTCTTCTGCGGCTTCGCGCACCTGCAGCGCCACCTCGGGCAGCGTTGGAAGAATCAGTTCGTCGTTCTCGATGGCGCGGGTCAGTTCGCGTTGAACCTTGTCGGCGAGGGTGCTCATGCGATTCCTTCAGTGGTGGAGTGCTGCGTCATGGCCAGCCGCGGTGCGCTGCCGGCCGTGACTGCCGTTTATACGGGCTTCAGCGCTGGATTTCCTGGTCGGCGTTCAAGGTATAGGGAAGGTCGAGCAGGCTCAGCGGTATGCCATCGGGCGAACCGAGGAAGATGCGACCGTCGGCGACGGCGTCTTCCTGGACCACGGCCAGCAGTTCCATGCCGTTTCCGCTGGTTGCCGCCAGCACGACTTCGCCCACGCTCGAGCCGTGCACCGGCGAGAACAGTTCGACGCCCGCGGCCGGCAGTTCGCTCTGCGCGCCATCGGCGGCGAGGCGGTACAGTCTGCGCTTGAGCTTGCCGAGGTATTGCATCCTCGCGACGATTTCCTGCCCGGTGTAACAGCCTTTCTTGAAGCTGACCCCGCCCAGCGCCTGCAGATTGATCATCTGCGGAATGAACAGCTCGCGCGTGGTCCCAAAGACCTGGCCCACGCCGGCGCGAATCTGGTCGAGCAGCCAGCGCTGAAGCGGGGCTTCGGCAAGCTGGGCCCCCAAGCGCAGGCGGACCTGCTCGGCCTCCTGTGCCTTGCACCACAGCTCGGCGCGTCCGTCGGCCAGACGCAGCGCGATCAGACCATTGCCACGTACCACCTGATTGGCGTCCTGCGGCAGTTCGAGCCCGAGGCTGACCAGGGCGCCGTCTCCCTGGCTCAGACCGAAGCGACACCAGAGCGCGCTTTCATTGCTGAGCTGCGACTTGGAAAATACTGCGTACTTGCCGAGATCGGCGAGCTGCGGCTGCAGCAGCTCGCTGGCCATCGCCAGCAGCAGGCCGTCACCTTCGGTCAGAATGCGAAAGCTGGACTGCATCCGCCCCTTCGGGGTGCAGCGGGCGCCGAGGCTGGAGGTGTGGTGATCGAGATAGTTGAGGTTGCAGGTCAGCTGACCCTGCAAAAACTTGCTGGCGTCTGGGCCGCGTACGGCAAGGACGCCTTCATGCGACAGGACGCAAAAATAGGCTGTGTCGGTCATGGTCGGTCGCCGTGAGAAATCCGGGCGGCCATCATAGCAGGCGGCCGCGAAAAGGCAGCCGCCCTGCACTGGCTGCGATGTACGAATAGAACGCCGTCGGCGTGCCGCTTGCCGGCGGCTGTCGCTATAATGCCGGCCCCCTTCGAAGGAGCCGTCGCATGGTCGATCAATCTGAACTCAACCGCCTGTTCTGGCAGAGCCGCCGCGGCATGCTGGAGCTGGACGTGCTGCTGGTGCCGTTCGTCAAGGAAGTCTATCCGGGGCTGGATGAGGCGGATCAGCAGCGCTATCGCAAGCTGTTGAGCTGCGAGGATCAGGATCTGTTCGGCTGGTTCATGCAGCGGGGCGAACCCGAGGATGAGGACCTGCGCCGCATGGTTCGCATGATCCTCGATCGTGTCCAGCCGCAGTAATCCACCCTTCGAGTGCCACTGGCAGGCGTCGCGCCTGCTGCTGGGGCTCTATCTGTTGGTGCAGGGGCTGGCGCTGGCCGGTATCGGGCTGTCCGCGGCGCCGCTGTCGCTCAAGGTTCCGTTGTGGATGTTCGGCGTCGCGCATGCGGCGTGGGTCCTGCCAAGGTCCATTCTGTTAAGCAGTCCTGCCGCCTGGCGCGGTCTGCGCCACGATGATGACGGCTGGAGCCTGTGGTCGAAACGCACCGGCTGGCAGCCGATCCAGTTGCATCCCGACAGCCTGGCGTTGCCCGCTGCGGTAGTGCTGCGTTTTCGTCTGCCGGGGCAGCGCCTCACTCGTGGGATTTGCATTGCGCGCGACGCGCTGCCGGCGGGGGAACACCGGCGTTTGCGGGTGCGGCTGAAGTTCAGTCGCAATAGGTGGGCGGTTGCAGAATAGTATCGACCGCCACCGGCAGTTGCTCGGGGTAATCGAGGGTGAAGTGCAGGCCGCGGCTTTCTTTGCGCTGCATCGCCGAGCGAATCATCAGGTTGGCGACCAGCGCGAGGTTGCGTAGCTCCAGAAGGTCACGACTGACCTTGTAATTGGAGTAGAACTCGTCGATTTCATCCAGCAGCAGCTTGACCCGATGCTGTGCGCGCATCAGGCGCTTGTTGGTGCGCACGATGCCGACGTAGTCCCACATGAAACGCCGCAGCTCGTCCCAGTTATGCGCGATGATCACATCTTCGTCGGAGTCAGTTACCTGGCTGGCGTCCCAGGCTGGCAGGTCGCCCGTCAACTCTATTTCCGGTAATTGGCGAAGCATGTCCTCGGCAGCTGCGCGGCCATAGACGAAGCATTCGAGCAGCGAGTTGCTCGCCATACGATTCGCCCCGTGCAGGCCGGTGAAGCTGGTTTCGCCTATCGCGTACAGGCCCGGAATGTCGGTACGGCCATGCTGGTCGACCACCACGCCGCCGCAGGTGTAGTGCGCAGCGGGAACTACCGGGATGGCTTGGCGGGTGATGTCGATGCCGTACGTCAGGCAGCGTTCGTAGACCGTCGGGAAGTGGCCGCGGATGAAGTCGGCCGGCTTGTGGCTGATGTCCAGGTAAACGCAGTCGATGCCGAGGCGTTTCATCTCATGATCTATCGCGCGGGCCACGATATCGCGTGGTGCCAGTTCCTCGCGTGGATCGAAGCGCGGCATAAAGCGTTCGCCGTTGGGTAGCTTGAGCAGCGCCCCCTCGCCGCGCAGGGCTTCGGTGATCAGGAAGCTCTTGGCCTGCGGGTGGTACAGGCAGGTCGGATGGAACTGGTTGAACTCCAGATTGCCCACCCGGCAACCGGCGCGCCAGGCCATGGCGACGCCATCGCCACAGGCGCTGTCTGGGTTGCTGGTATACAGATAGACCTTCGCGGCGCCGCCGGTGGCCAGCGCGACGAAGCGGGCCTGGAAGGTTTCCACTTCACCGCTGTTGCGGTTCAGCACGTAGGCGCCGAGGCAGCGTTTGCCGGCAAGGCCCAGTTTGCGCTCGGTGATCAGGTCCACCGCGACGCGCTGCTGCAGCAGTTCGATATTGCTTCGGGCCTGGGCGCGAGTCAGCAGGGTATTGAAGATGGCTGCGCCAGTGGCATCCGCGGCGTGGATGATGCGCCGATGGCTGTGGCCACCTTCGCGTGTCAGGTGAAACTCGAAGCCGCCATCCTCGCGGTCCGGTGCATCGTCGCGAGTAAAGGGTACGCCTTGTTCGATGAGCCACTTGATGGCATCGCGGCTGTGCTCGACGGTGAAGCGCACTGCTTCTTCGCGACACAGTCCTCCGCCTGCCACCAGGGTATCGGCGACGTGGGATTCCACCGTGTCGGTGTCATCCAGTACGGCGGCGACTCCGCCTTGGGCCCAGTAGGTCGAGCCGTTGGCGAGCTCGCCCTTGCTGAGCACGGCGATGCGCAGATGGCTTGGCAGGTTCAGCGCCAGCGTCAGGCCGGCGGCCCCGCTACCGATGACTAATACGTCGTACCGATGATGGTGGCTCATGAGCGAGTTCCGCGGAGAAATCGTTTCGTAGTATATAGAGCGAGGCCTGCGACGAGACAGTGGCCGGAATTATATGTTGCTGAGCCAATGGAACTTTTTCGGTCCGGATTCGCTCAATAAATAGTTGTGGATGCAGACCGGGCTCTTGGTGCACGACAGTCCGGTTTGCCAGGGACACCAGGGCGGCATAGACCGCGAATTTCGATTGCGACACCAGGGTGCAATCGCTGTCAGGTATTGCAGGATAGCTTGCTAGTAGGGGGAGAACTTTTGCGTAGAGCCCGTGTCTATTCTGGCAGGTCGGTTTGCTGGTGTGAGCGGTACCCCTTCGGCAGAACGGAGGCGTTTACATGCTGACCCAGGAGCAGGACCAGCAGCTGGTTGAGCGAGTGCAGCGGGGCGACAAGCGAGCGTTCGATCTCCTTGTGCTGAAATACCAGCACAAGATTCTTGGTCTGATCGTGCGTTTTGTACATGACTCTCATGAGGCCCAGGATGTGGCGCAAGAGGCTTTCATCAAAGCCTATCGCGCACTCGCAAATTTTCGCGGCGACAGTGCGTTTTATACGTGGCTGTACCGCATCGCCATCAACACGGCGAAGAACCATCTGGTGGCGCGTGGCAGGCGTCCTCCGGACAGCGATGTGAGTTCCGAAGATGCCGAGTTTTACGAGGGCGATCACGCCCTGAAGGATATCGAGTCTCCCGAGCGCTCGCTGCTTCGGGACGAAATCGAAGATACGGTACATCGGACCATTCAGTTGCTTCCCGAAGATTTGCGTACCGCTCTAACGTTGCGTGAATTTGATGGTCTTAGTTACGAGGACATTGCGAGCGTGATGCAGTGTCCCGTAGGAACGGTGCGCTCTCGGATATTCCGAGCGCGCGAAGCCATAGATAAAGCGTTGCAACCCTTGTTGCATGAGTCCTGAGACAGCGGCGACAGCCAAGAGAGGAACCGCCATGAGTCGTGAAGCCCTGCATGAATCGCTGTCCGCGGTGATGGATAACGAAGCGGACGAGTTGGAATTACGTCGTGTACTCGCCGCAGGTGATGACGGTGAGATGCGGTCGACCTGGTCGCGCTACCAGATTGCCCGTGCTGCCATGCACAAGGAGTTGCTCGAGCCGCGTCTGGATATTGCAGCCGCCGTGTCCGCAGCGCTGGCCGACGAGGCCGTGCCGGTCAAGCCGCAAGGCTCGCCTTGGCGTGGTCTTGGACGTCTGGCAGTAGCGGCTTCGGTTACCGTGGCCGTTCTGGCGGGTGTTCGTCTGTACAATCAGAGCGAAGTTGACGGTCCGCAGATGGCGCAGCAGGCCGCTCAGCCCGCCCTTGCCGTCCCGCAGGTTGGGCAGGGACCGGCGGTTCTGGCTGGCTACAGCGAAGGACAGGTTGAGGCGCCGGCGCAGGCGGCAGCTCAGACGGCTCCGGTGGAGCGCTGGCACGAAGAGCGGCTGCCGTCCTATGTGCGTCAACACGCACAGCAGGCGGCATTTGGTAGTGGTGCCGAGGGTGCACTGCCGTATGCGCGCGCCGCGAGTATGGAAGAACGTTAGGGAGAAGCATGCGCGTCTTACCGCTGTGTGTGATGTTCGGAGGCTGGCTATCGATGCCGGCCTTCGCTGTTGATGCCGGAACGTGGATGAGCAAGCTTGCCCAGGCGGAACGGACTCAGAACTATGCGGGCACGTTCGTCTACGAGCGCAATGGCAGTTTTTCCAGCCATGCGATCTGGCGACGGGTCGAAGAAGGGCATCTGCAGGAACGCATGCTCCAGCTCGACGGGCCGGCGATAGAGGTTGTACGGCGTGACGGTCAGGTGCAATGCGCCACTGACGGGTTGACGACCCAGGTTGACCGCCAGGGCACTTGGGATGAACGACACCTTGATGTAAAGGCGCTCTCGGAGTGGTACGAGTTTCGTCTGATGGGCGAATCCCGGGTCGCCGGCCGTCCTGCGGTTGCGCTGGGGGTGCTGGCTAAAGACCAGCATCGTTACAGCTTCGAGCTTCATCTCGACCGCGAAACGGCTCTGCCGCTCAAGTCGCTCATGCTGAGCGACAAGGGCCAGCTGCTTGAGCGGTTTCAATTTACCCGTTTCGAACCCGACGCGGCCGATGCGCAGTCAGTGCGTCAGGGGGCGGCCTGTGAAAGCGTCTCGCTCAAAGATGCCCCGCGCAAGGTCGATACGGCTTGGCGTTCCGACTGGTTACCGCCTGGTTTTGTGCTGCAGGGTGCGGATGTGCGGCCGAGTCCAGTTTCCAGCGAATCGGTGTCCTGGCTTTCCTACGGTGACGGGCTGACGAGCTTTTCGGTGTTTCTCGAGCCACTGGGCGACGCGACGGTCAGCGACGCTCGCAGTCAGATGGGCCCGACTGCGTCAGTTGCAAAGCGCATAAGCACGCCAGAAGGCGATGTGATGGTCACTGTCGTGGGTGAGATTCCGCTCGGAACTGCTGAGCGCGTGGCACTTTCGATGCGCGCGGCCTCGCAATGATCGAAGAACAGGGGCGCGTTGTCGCTGTGGAGTCCGGGGCTGTCTGGGTCCAGACGCAGCGTCGCAGCACTTGTTCAGGATGCGTTGCAAAAAACGGCTGCGGGCAGGGACTGATGGAACGCCTGGACGTGCGCGAGCGAAGCGGGTTGATCCGCGCGGTATCGACGCTGCAGCTGCAGGTCGGTGACGCCGTCGTGCTGGGTATTGAGGAGCGCGTATTGCTGCGTGGGGCGCTCCTTGTCTATCTTTTTCCCCTGCTCATGTTGCTGGTTGCCGCCTCAGTGGTGGCGCAGTGGTCGGCTAGCGAGCCTTGGATCATCGCGGCAGGGTTGGGTGGATTCGTTATCGCCTGGGGTATCGTGCGCCTGCGCAGTCAGCGCGCGGCGAACGACCCGAGCCTGCAACCCGTGGTACTGCGGGCCATGCTCGCCGGTTCGTCTGGCATGCAGTGAGTTTTTCCGTTCGTTCGTCAGTGGGGGCTAGTTCATGTTCAATCGAAACAGCTGCTTCGCCTTTTTGGCGGGGCTGGCGTTGCTGGGGCAGGCGGTTATTGCGCAAGCGGCGCTGCCGGATTTCACGCCGCTGGTAGAGAGCGCATCCCCGGCAGTCGTCAATATCAGCACCAAGCAGAAACTCCCGACACGTGGCGCGTCAGCGCAGATTCCAGATCTGGAGGGCTTGCCCCCGATCTTTCGGGAGTTCTTCGAGCGCAGTATCCCTCAGTTACCCGACGGTCGCGGCCAGCAGCGCGAGGCCCAATCACTGGGTTCGGGCTTCATCATTTCCGCTGATGGCTATGTTCTGACCAACAATCATGTCGTTGCAGATGCCGACGAAATCATTGTCCGTCTGCCCGATCGCAGTGAGTTGGAAGCCAAGCTGGTCGGTGCCGATCCGCGGACCGATGTTGCCGTGTTGAAGGTCGAGGGCAAGGGGCTGCCGACCGTCAAGCTTGGTGATTCCAGTGCGCTCAAGGTTGGCGAATGGGTTTTGGCGATTGGCTCGCCGTTCGGCTTCGATCACACCGTGACCGCAGGTATTGTCAGTGCAACCGGTCGCAGTCTGCCCAATGAGAGCTATGTGCCGTTCATTCAGACTGATGTTGCGATCAATCCAGGCAACTCCGGTGGTCCGCTGTTCAATCTCGCAGGTGAAGTCGTCGGAATAAATTCGCAGATATTCACCCGATCCGGCGGCTTCATGGGCTTGTCCTTCGCCATCCCGATCGACGTGGCAATGGACGTCGCCAATCAGCTGCGTACAGAGGGCAAGGTCAGTCGCGGATGGCTGGGCGTGGTCATTCAGGAGGTGAACAAGGATCTGGCGGAGTCGTTCGGCCTCGAACGTCCGGCCGGGGCGCTGGTAGCCCAGGTCATGGATGGTGGCCCGGCTGCCCGCGGTGGGTTGCGCGTGGGTGACGTGATTCTGAGCATGAATGGCAAGCCCATCATCATGTCGGCCGATCTGCCGCACCTCGTCGGTGCGCTCAAGCCGGGAAGTACCGCTCGAATGGAAGTCGTGCGCGAAGGTGAGCGGCGCGAGGTCAATGTCCAGATCGGTGCGCTGCCGGAAGAGGGCGACGAAATCGCCGCGGCGGGCGCCGGGCCGGAGCAGAGCGACAACCGCCTGGGGGTCAAGGTTTCCGAGTTGACTGCGGAGCAGCGCGCCAGCTTGGATCTGCAGGGCGGGGTGGTTATCACCGAAATTCTAAATGGTCCGGCTGCGATGATCGGTCTGCGTCCGGGTGATGTGATCACGCATCTGAACAACCAGGCCATCGATTCAGCCAAGACTTTCGGTCGGGTGGCCGCCCAATTGCCTAAGAATCGTTCGGTATCGATGCGGGTGTTGCGTCAGGGACGCGCGAGCTTCATCACCTTCAAATTGGCGGAATGACGCGGGCGTCATGTTGAAGGAAAAGGGCGGCGATGGCCGCCCTTTTTCTTGTGTCCGCGTTATGCAAGTGAGTGTCGACCCGGTTGGGCGCGTGGCGCTCGCGGGGCTGATCAGTTAAACTTCGCGGCTATTTTCGGCGGGCAATCGGCCTGCGGCATTTTTCGAGTGTTCAGCTGTGAGTGACCTGAGTCATATCCGCAACTTCTCCATCATCGCCCACATCGACCATGGCAAGTCGACCCTGGCCGATCGGTTCATTCAGATCTGCGGCGGCCTGTCCGAACGCGAGATGGAGGCTCAGGTCCTCGATTCCATGGATCTCGAGCGCGAGCGCGGCATCACGATCAAGGCGCACAGCGTGACCCTGCACTACAAAGCGCAGGACGGCAAAACCTACCAGCTGAACTTCATCGACACCCCTGGTCACGTCGACTTCACCTATGAAGTCAGCCGCTCGCTGGCGGCCTGTGAGGGCGCGCTGCTCGTGGTGGACGCTGGTCAGGGCGTCGAGGCGCAGTCGGTGGCCAACTGCTACACAGCCATCGAGCAAGGCCTCGAGGTCATGCCGGTGCTGAACAAGATGGACTTGCCCCAGGCCGAGCCGGAGCGGGTCAAGGAAGAGATCGAACACGTCATTGGTATTGACGCCACCGACGCCGTGGCCTGCAGCGCCAAGAGCGGCATGGGGGTGGAGGATGTGCTGGAGCGCCTTGTGCAGATCATCCCGCCGCCCGAGGGAGATATCGAGGCGCCATTGCAGGCACTGATCATCGACTCCTGGTTCGACAACTATCTCGGCGTAGTGTCCCTGGTCCGCGTGCGCCACGGGCGAGTGAAGAAAGGCGACAAGATCCTCGTCAAGTCGACCGGCAAGATCCATCAGGTCGACAGTGTTGGCGTCTTTACTCCGAAGCACACTGCTACCGCCGATCTCAAGGCTGGCGAGGTGGGCTTCATCATCGCCGGCATCAAGGACATCCAGGGCGCCCCGGTGGGCGACACCCTGACCCTGTCCACGACCCCGGATGTCGAGGTGCTGCCGGGTTTCAAGCGGGTCAAGCCACAGGTCTATGCCGGCCTGTTCCCCGTCAGCTCGGATGATTTCGAAGACTTTCGCGACGCCTTGGAGAAACTGACGCTCAACGACGCCGCGCTGCAGTACGAGCCGGAAAGCTCCGACGCGCTGGGTTTCGGCTTCCGTATTGGTTTCCTTGGCATGCTGCATATGGAGATCATTCAGGAGCGCCTGGAGCGCGAGTACGACCTGGATCTGATCACCACCGCACCGACGGTAGTGTTCGAGGTGGTGCTGAAGAACGGCGACACCGTCTACGTCGACAACCCTTCCAAGCTGCCTGATCTGGCCTCGATTGCCGAGATGCGCGAGCCGATCTGCCGCGCCAACATCCTCGTGCCGCAGGATCACCTGGGCAGTGTGATCACCCTGTGCATCGAGAAGCGCGGCGTGCAGCGCGACATGCATTTCCTCGGCAGCCAGGTGCAGGTCAGCTATGACCTGCCGATGAACGAGGTGGTGATGGATTTCTTCGACCGCCTGAAGTCGGCCAGCCGCGGCTATGCCTCGCTGGATTACGGTTTCGACCGCTTCCAGCCGGCCAATCTGGTGCGTCTGGACGTACTCATCAACGGCGAGCGAGTCGATGCGCTGGCGCTGATCGTCCACCGCGACAACGCGGCGTACAAGGGGCGCCAGCTGGTGGAGAAGATGAAGGAACTGATCCCACGGCAGATGTTCGACGTGGCGATTCAGGCGGCCATCGGCGGGCAGGTGATCGCGCGCTCGACGGTCAAGGCGCTTCGGAAGAACGTCCTCGCCAAGTGCTATGGCGGTGACGTCAGCCGCAAGCGCAAGCTGCTGGAGAAGCAGAAGGCGGGCAAGAAGCGTATGAAGCAGGTCGGCAGCGTGGAGATTCCACAAGAGGCGTTCCTCGCGGTACTGAAGGTAGATAGCTGATATGTCGATCAATTTCCCGCTGGTGCTGGTCCTTGCGGTCATTGTCTGTGGGCTGCTGTCGCTGAGCGACCTGCTGTTCTTCGCGCCCAGGCGTCGCGCCGCCATCGCCAGTTATGAGGGGCGCAATGGTGCGATCGATTCGGCTACGCTCGAAGCGCTCAGCCGCGAGCCGGTACTGATCGAGTACGGCAAATCGTTTTTCCCCGTGCTGGCGATCGTGTTGGTGCTGCGCTCGTTTCTGGTCGAGCCGTTTCAGATTCCCTCGGGATCGATGAAGCCGACGCTGGAAGTGGGCGATTTCATTCTGGTCAACAAGTTTGCCTATGGCATTCGCCTTCCGGTGGTTGATACCAAGATCGTCGAGGTAAGCGACCCGCAGCGTGGCGACGTCATGGTGTTCCGCTATCCGAGCGATCCGAACGTCAACTACATCAAGCGGGTGGTCGGCTTGCCGGGCGACGTGATTCGCTACAGCAGTGAACGTCGGCTGTACGTCAACGATCAGCTCGTGGCCGAGACATTGATTGGCGACGAGCCGGGCAGTCTGGGCAGTGCGCGCCTGTATCGCGAGAAACTGGGCGAGGTAGAGCATCTGATCCGTAAGGAAATGGGGCGATATCGGATGGAGCCCAGCCGCCAATGGACGGTCCCGCAAGGCCATTACTTCATGATGGGCGACAATCGCGATAATTCGAATGACAGTCGCTATTGGCAGGATGATGCGATCCCCACGACATTGGCCGGAATGGTGCCGGATCGCAATATCGTCGGTAAGGCATTCGCGGTGTGGATGAGCTGGCCGGATCCAAAGTTCAGCAACCTGCCGCATTTCTCCCGCGTGGGGCTGATTCACTAAGCTGTGAATTATGGCCTCCGCGCCAGCAGCATGGCTGTTTATAGTGGCGCTGCCCCGATCGGTGGGTATCGCAACGACATAGAGGTCGACATGAGCTTTGCGCATTCGCAAAAAGGGCTGTCCATGCTCAGCTGGATCATGGTGCTGGCGCTGGTAGCATTTCTGGCCAGCACGGCATTCAAGATGCTTCCTCACTACTTTGACTACATGTCCATGGACAAGATCATCCAGTCCGTGGAAACCGATACGGCAGCGGAAGTCCGCAGCGTGGGCGAGTTCTATACTCATGTCAGCAAGGGCATGCAGGTCAACGGTATTCAGGACGTCAATCTGAAAGAAGTGCTCAAGGTCGAGATCCAGGAAAACGAATTCCGAGCGCACCTGAAGTACGAAAAACGCGAGCCGCTGATCCGCAATCTCGATCTGGTGGCCAACTTCGACAAACACTATCGCCTAAGGATGCCGTGAGCACTTCGCTAGCCCGCCTCGAGCGCAAGCTCGGCTACCAATTCAAGGATCAGGAGCTGATGCTCCTGGCGCTGACCCATCGCAGCTACGCCGGGCGCAATAACGAGCGCCTGGAGTTTCTTGGTGATGCGATCCTCAACTTCATCGCTGGCGAAGCGCTGTTTCATCACTTCACCCAGGCGCGGGAAGGCCAGCTATCGCGCCTGCGGGCGCGACTGGTGAAAGGCGAGACCCTGGCGGTGCTGGCGCGTGGTTTCGAGCTCGGCGACCACCTCAGGCTGGGCTCTGGCGAGCTCAAGAGCGGTGGTTTTCGCCGTGAATCCATTCTTGCCGATACGCTCGAAGCACTGATCGGTGCCATCTACCTGGATGCCGGCATGGAGGCCGCGCGCGAGCGCGTTCTCGCCTGGCTGGCCAACGAGTTGCAGGGTCTAACCTTGGTCGATACCAACAAGGATCCGAAAACGCGACTGCAGGAGTTCCTGCAATCCCGCGCCTGCGAGCTGCCGCGCTACGAGGTGGTGGATATCCAGGGAGAGCCGCACTGCCGAACGTTTTACGTGGAATGCCAGGTGGCGCTGCTGGTGGACAAGACGCGCGGACAGGGCGCCAGTCGCCGCATCGCTGAACAGGTTGCCGCGGCAGCCGCACTGATCGCCCTCGGCGTGGAGAACGGAAATGACTGACCAGCAGCTGCAATCGGAAGATGTCAGTCGTTGTGGTTATGTAGCCATTGTCGGGCGGCCGAACGTCGGCAAGTCGACGCTGCTGAACCACATCCTCGGGCAGAAATTGGCGATCACTTCGCGCAAGCCGCAGACCACCCGCCACAACATGCTCGGGATCAAGACGGAGGGTGCCGTGCAGGCGGTCTACGTTGATACCCCCGGTCTGCACAAGAACGGTGAGACGGCGCTCAATCGCTACATGAACCGTACTGCCGCCTCGGCGCTGAAGGATGTCGACGTGGTCATCTTCGTTGTCGACCGCACGCGCTGGACCGACGAGGATCAGGCTGTGCTCGAGCGGGTACAGTACGTCACCGGGCCGCTGATCGTCGCAGTGAACAAGACCGACCGTATCGAGGACAAGGCCGAGCTGCTGCCGCACCTGCGCTGGCTCGCCGAGCAGCTGCCGAACGCCGAGATCGTGCCGATTTCCGCACAGCACGGACAGAACCTTGAAACGCTGGAGCAACTCGTAGCCGAGCGTCTACCGGAGAGCGAGCACTTTTTCCCGGAAGATCAGATCACCGATCGCAGCAGCCGCTTCCTTGCCGCTGAACTGGTGCGCGAGAAGATCATGCGTCAGCTCGGCGCCGAGGTGCCGTACCAGATCACCGTGGAGATCGAGGACTTCAAGCAGGAAGGTCCCGTACTGCACATCCATGCGCTCATTCTGGTGGAGCGCGACGGACAGAAGAAGATCATCATCGGCGACAAGGGCGAGCGCATCAAACGCATCGGCCAGGAAGCGCGCAAGGACATGGAGGTGCTGTTCGACTCCAAGGTCATGCTCAACCTGTGGGTCAAGGTGAAAGGCGGCTGGTCCGACGACGAGCGCGCGCTGCATTCGCTGGGTTATAACTGACGCCGTAGCGACCAGCCTCCGCCAGCGGCAGGCGCGCCCGCTGCCGGCTCGACTCGAGCGTCACCGACCGATGGATTTCACCTCTCCCCAACCTGCCTTCGTTCTGCACAGCCGTCCCTACAAGGAAAGCAGCGCGCTGGTCGATCTGCTCACGCCCCAGGGAAGGCTGCGCGCGGTCATGCGCGCGGCCCGTGGCAAGGCCGGCAGCCTGATTCGCCCGTTCGTCTCGCTGGAGGTGGAACTGCGCGGCAAATCCGACCTCAAGACCATCGCTCGCCTCGAAGGGGCCGGGCCGGCGCACTGGCTCGATGGCCAGGCGCTGTTCGGCGGGCTGTACCTCAACGAATTGCTGATCCGCTTGCTGCCAGTCGAAGATGCCCATCCGGCCCTGTTCCAGCATTACGTGGCCACGCTGCCGGCGCTGGCGGCGCACCGGCCGCTGGAACCGTTGCTGCGAGCGTTCGAATGGCGTCTGCTCGGCGAGCTGGGCTATGGTTTCGCCCTCGAGACCGATATCGCTGGCCGGCCGATCGAGCCGCAGCGTCTCTACCGGCTGCTGCCCGACGCCGGGCTCGAACCGGTCGAGTCGTTCCAGCCAGGGTTGTTCAGCGGAGCCGAGTTGCTGGCGATGGCCGAGGCCGATTGGCAGGTGTCCGGTGCGCTCGCGGCCGCCAAGCGACTGATGCGCCAGGCGCTGGCACCGCATCTGGGCGGTCGACCGTTGGTCAGCCGCGAACTGTTCATGAATCTGAAGGAGGCCCCGCGTGGCTGAAGCCAATCGAATTCTGCTCGGCGTCAACGTCGATCATATTGCTACGCTGCGCCAAGCGCGTGGCACGCGTTACCCGGACCCGGTCAAGGCGGCGCTGGATGCCGAAGAAGCCGGGGCAGACGGCATCACCGTGCATCTGCGCGAGGACCGTCGGCATATCCAGGAACGTGACGTGTTGCTGATGAAGGACGTTCTGCAGACGCGGATGAACTTCGAGATGGGCGTCACCGAGGCCATGCTCACCTTTGCCGAGCACCTGCGCCCGGAGCATGTCTGTCTGGTGCCGGAAACCCGTCAGGAACTGACCACCGAAGGTGGGTTGGATGTAGCCGGCCAGGAAGCGCGCATCCGCGCTGCGGTCGAGCGCCTGCATGCTTGCGGCGCGGAGGTTTCGCTGTTCATCGATGCCGACCCGAGACAGATCGATGCGGCGGCGCGCATCGGGGCGCCAGCCATCGAGTTGCACACCGGCCGCTATGCCGACGCGCACAGTGCAGCCGAGCGTGCCTGCGAGCTGGCACGCATCCGTGAGGGGGTCGAGGCCGGGCTCAGTCACGGACTGATCGTCAATGCCGGGCACGGGCTGCATTACCACAACACCGAGGCGATCGCCGCGATCCGCGGAATCAACGAGCTGAACATCGGCCACGCCATTGTTGCGCATGCGCTGTTCGTCGGGTTCAAGCAGGCGGTAGCGGAAATGAAGCAGTTGATACTCGCGGCCGCCGCGCGGGGTTGAGCCGGTGCGCAGCGGCGGAAAAAGAGCTTCGCGCGTTTTTCGCCTACGGCTTGCGCGCCAGTAACACGGCGCGCATGGGCGCCGGCAGGCCCTCCACGGTCCTGCTATGGTCCTGCGGATCGAGAAAGTCGGGAAGCGACTGGTAGCGCATCCATTCGGTGCTGCGCTGTTCTTCGACGCGGGTCACGCTGACATCCACGCAGCGCACGTCGACGAAGCCAGCCCGGCGCAGCCAGCGTTCCAGTGCGGACACCGAAGGCAGGAACCAGACGTTGCGCATCTGCGCGTAACGGTCCTCGGGCACCAGCGCGGTGTTTTCGTCGCCGTCGACCACCAGTGTCTCCAGCACCAGTTCGCCGCCCCGGATCAGACAGTCTTTCAGGTCGAGCAGGTGGTCGATGGGCGAGCGGCGGTGGTAGAGCACACCCATGGAGAATACGGTCTCGAAGCCTTCGAGCTTCGCGGGTAACTCTTCCAGCGCGAAGGGCAGGTGCCACACCGGCAGCTCCGGCAGGTAACGCTTCATCGCATGGAATTGGCAGAAGAACAGCCAGTTGGGATCGACGCCCACCACGCTGTCGGCGCCGGCGCCGAGCATGCGCCACATGTAGTAGCCGTTGCCGCAGCCGACGTCGAGGATGCGCTTGCCGACCAGATCCAGATGCGGTGCGACCCGCTGCCACTTCCAGTCCGAGCGCCACTCGGTATCCACATGCACGCCGAACACCTCGAACGGTCCCTTGCGCCAGGGCGAGAGTCCCATCAGGGCTTCGCGGGTCGCCTGGCGGGTCGCGTCGTCGCAACCGGCCTCCAGACGAAAGCCGTCACGCAGTTCGATTGCCGCAGGCGTCAGCGCGGGCAGCGCGTCGACGGCGCGTCGCCAGCGTGGCAAGTCACCGTGGCCGATTTCCAGCTTGGCGTTCAGTTGCTGCTGCACGCCATTGGCCCAGGCGGCCAGCGGAGTGCCGGCCAGGCGCCAGGCGAGGGGAGTCAGGTCGAGATTCATGGCAGGGCGATCAGCGAGGCGAAGTTCAGGCACTGGAACCAGGGCACAACCTTGGAGAAACCGGCATCCAACAGGCGCTGGCGATGGACTTCCAGGCTGTCCGGCTTCATCACGTTCTCGATGGCACTTCGCTTCTGCGCGATTTCCAGCTCGCTGTAGCCGTTGGCGCGTTTGAAGGCAATATGCAGGTCGGTGAGCAGCTGCTGTTCGCCTTCATCGGCGAAACGCAGCTTCTCCGAGAGGATCAGCGCACCGCCCGGCACCAGTGCCCGGCGAATGGCGCCGAGTAGCGCGGGACGTTGCTCGGGGGCGATGAACTGCAGGGTGAAATTCAGCGCAACCAGCGAACTCGGCTGAAATTCCAGCGCGAGGATGTCGCGCTCGATCACCTCGACCGACAGCAGCTCCTGGAACATGGAATCCTGTGCATGCAGGTACTCGCGGCAGCGCTCGACCATGGCCGCGGAGTTGTCCACGGCCAGCACCCGGCAGTTGTCGGCCTTCACATGGCGGCGCAACGCCTGGGTCACCGCGCCCAGCGAACAGCCCAGGTCGTACAGACAGGTGTTTGGCTGGGCGAACTGCGCGGCGATCACGCCGATGTTCTCGACGATCGCCGGATAGCCAGGTACCGAGCGCTTGATCATGTCCGGGAAGACGCGCACCACGTCCTCGTTGAACACGAAATCGGCGACCCGCGCCTGAGGGGTGGCGTAGATGCGGTCGGGGAGTTGCGTCACGGCTGCATTCCGGGCTAAGCAAAAAAGGCGCGCATTTTAGCCCAAGTGCAGCGCCCGTTCGCTCATTTCAGCTGATCGGAAAGAAACTCGCCGGCACCCTGCAGCGGCCCCAACGGGTTGCGCTGGACCTGATAACGACGAATCTGCGGCTCGCCGTTGCTGACCTTGTGCACTAGCACGTCGTCCACCAGGACGAACACGGCGCGCAGGTTCCAGCCCTGCACCTGGCGATTCTTGCGGAAGTTCAGCACGTCCGCCCAGAAGCTGCCGACGCGCTGGCTGTCGGTCTGGGTGAACTCGAAGGCGTAGCCGTTGCAGCGTTCCTTGGCCTCCAGGCAGCGGACCAGGCTGTCCGGCAGGTAATCGATGGGAATGTTCGGTTGCACGAACAGCATGCGCACGTCGAGGAACGAGAGGATCCGGCCATTGCCACCTTGCTGCGGATCGAAGCCGAGGGTGAACAGCTCGCTGCGCGTGGTGCGACCGGGAATGGCGCGCTCGAAGCTGGTTTCGGCGTCCAGATAATCGCGGAAAGTCGAACTGACTTCCGCTCGCTCGCTGGGTAGCAGGTTGCCGCAACCGGCCAGCAGGGCCAGCGCGCAGCACAGTGGGTACGCTCTGAAGCCGTCCATTTCCCTTTCCCCCAACAGCTGACGATCCCTGTGTTTGGTATAGGTGATTTTCCGGGTTTCTGCCGGGCGGAAGCGGGGGCGGTTGTGAGTGGTTTGGCTTGGCAGGCTACTGATCGACGCGGATGCGGCAGTTCAGCGATTGGGCCGGAGCGACACCGATTTCCCACGGGCGGGCGTAATCGAGGGCAAGCAGGGCTTCTCCGGGCGCCACGGCGCGGAAGCGCCAGGTCGATACGCCGGCGCTGCCCACCAGGCCTGCTTCCTCGGGCACCGTGTACACCTCGGGACCGAGCAGTTTCAGCTGCGGCGCGCCGTCAGCGCGCAGCGTCCAGCGAAAGCCGGTGGTGGGGTTGCTCGGCAGGCGCAGGTTGAACTCCTGGCCGGCGCTCAACCGCAGCGGCTGGCAATGGCTCGGATGGTTCTCCAGCGTCAACGTGCTGGGTGCTTGCTGCGCACAGGCGCTGAGCAGCAGCGCGGCGGTGGGAACGAACGCACGGCGGAGAAGGGACATGGACGGCACCGGTTGCAGGGGAGTGCCAAGGATAGCCGTCCTGCTGATGCGGCCCCAAGCCCCGACTGCTGGGTCAGTCGTCGACGATCAGGTTGGCGCGGTCGTCCTTGGCGCCCGCGGCGATCAGGTGTTCGGCCTGTTCTTCGGGCACATGGATGCTCGCGCCGTCTATGTGCAGGACCGACATGCGCGCCTGCGGATCGGTGCTGACGCGGGTATCGGCGACGGCGCAGCGGTGCGTGTGGCCGGCGATCACGGCGGTGCAAGTGCCGCTGGTGGTGTCGATTTGAACGCTCATGTCGGTGTCTCCTCGGGTGGTCGATGAAGCGCATGGGCCGTAGCTGTTTCTCTTCGGACCGTCGATACCCGCGCCGGGTTGTACGCGCAGAGGGAAAAAGATTCTTAATTGTTACGATATAACATGCTAGATTCTCCACCCCGCGCCACCGCGCCTGCCTCCTGGAAGAGCTGGCGCGCTGCCTTGGCGCGGTTCTGCGAGCAACCGTCACAGTCTGGAGAGTCACATGAAATCGAAGCTTCACCCCCTGGCCTGGGCCATCGGTCTTGCGCTGCCGGCGTCCGTCTGGGGTGCCGATCCGCTCGAACTGCAACCGGTGGTGGTGAGCGCCAGCGGGCTGGATAGACAGAGCCACGAGATGACCACGCCGGCTGCGGTCATGGAGGGTGACGAACTGGTGCTGCGCCGCGAGGCGACCCTCGGTGAAACGCTGGAAAGCCTGCCCGGGGTGCGTTCCAGCAGTTTCGGCGCCGGTGTGGGCCGGCCGGTGATTCGCGGGCTGGATGGCGCGCGGGTCAAGGTACTGAGCGATGGTGTGGAGCTGCTCGATGCATCGACGATGAGCCCCGACCATGCGGTGACCAGCGAGCCGCTGCTGGCCGAGCGCATCGAGGTGCTCAAAGGGCCGGCGGCGTTGCTGTATGGCGGCGTGGTCAACGTGATAGACCGGAAGATCCCCACCTACATCCCGGAGAAGGGCTACGAAGGCGAGCTCGAGCTACGTGCCAACAGTGTGGCGAACGAAGGTGCCGGTGTGTTCGGCATCACTGCCGGCAGCGGCAACTTCGCCGTGCGCGCCGAAGGCACCAAGCGCCAGGCCGACGCGTACGAGATCCCGGGTTCGCCGAACAAGCAGGCCGGCTCCTACAACGACACCGACAGCTTCACCCTGGGCGCCAGCTACATCGGCGAGCGCGGCTACCTGGGCGCGGCCTACGGCGAACAGAACAACCGCTACGGGCTGCTGGCTCACGAACATGCCGACTGCCACACCCACGGCAGCGATTGGCACTGCGGCGGCCATGACGATCATGACGACGAGCACGACCATGATCACGAAGGCGCGGTGCCGTACGTCGACATGCGGCAGAAGCGCTGGGACCTGCGCGGCGAACTCAGCGACCCGCTACCGGGCTTCGCACTGGCACGCCTGCGCGTCGGCCACAGCAACTACCAGCACGAGGAGATTGAAGGCGGTGAAGTCGGCACCCGTTTCACCAACGACGCCACCGATGCGCGTCTGGAACTCACGCACCAGCCGCTGTTCGGCTGGCGCGGTGTACTCGGTGCGCAGACCCTGCGACGTGACTTCGAGGCGCTCGGCGAAGAGGCCTACATACCGCAGACGCTGACGCGCAACCACGGCCTGTTCCTGCTCGAGGAGTACACCGCCGGGGCCTGGAGCTACGAGCTTGGCTTGCGGCACGAATGGCAGGACATCGACGCCGACGGCCGCCCGGATACCGATCACAGCGGCACCTCGCTGTCCGCCGGCGCGGTGTGGACGTTCGCCCCGCAGTACTCGCTGGGCTTCTCGCTGTCGCGCTCGCAGCGTCTGCCCAGCGCCGAGGAGCTGTACGCCAACGGTCCGCATGCCGCCACGCGTACCGTCGAGCTGGGCAATCTCGATCTGGAAGAAGAAACCTCGCACAACGCCGAGCTGACCTTGCGCAAGTTCGCCGGGCGCACCACGTTCAGCTTCAGCCTGTTCCGCAATCAGGTGGATGATTTCATCTATGCCGCCGACACTGGCCACGACATCGGCGGCGGCTACCGCGAAATCGAATACCGCCAGCAGGATGCGGTGCTGACCGGCGCGGAAGGCGAGGTACGTTTCCAGGCCACCGACGCCACCGCCTTCACCCTGTTCGGCGACCATGTGCGCGGCAAATTGCGTGATGGCGGCGGCGACCTGCCGCGCATTCCGGCCGACCGCCTGGGCGTGCGGGTCGAGCAGAGCTTCACCCCGGTGCTCAACGGCCAGCTGGAGTTCTACCGCGTGCAGCGTCAGGACGAACTGGCCGACTACGAAAGCGAAACCGGCGGCTACAACATGCTCGGCGCCAGCCTGGGTTACAGCGGCTCGCTGGAGCAGACCGACTACCTGCTCTATCTGAAAGCCAACAACCTGCTCGACGAGAAGGCGCGTCAGCACACCTCCTTCATCAAGGACGAGGTGCTGCTACCGGGCCGCAACCTGACCGTGGGCGTGCGCCTGGCGTTCTGACTCCGACGTTCACGCAGACGGCGCGGCTGGCTCGGTGATTTCGCAGCCTTTTAGGACCAGGCGGATGATGGTTTCGGCGGCGGCGTCATAGTCGGCGTCGTCGAGCTGCGCCTTGCCGGTGACGGTGCTGATCTGCCAGTCGAAATCGGCATAGGTCTGCGTCGCCGCCCAGATGCTGAACAGCAGGTGATGAGGGTCGATCCGGGTCATCAGGCCCTGATCGATCCAGCGCTGGATGCAGGCGATGTTGTGCGCCGCCTGCGCATTGAGCTGGGCGGTGCGCTCCGGCGACAGGTGCGGCGCGCCATGCATGATCTCGCTGGCGAACACCTTCGAGGCGCAGGCGTGGTCGCGCGAGATGCGGATCTTGGTGCGGATGTAGGCGCGCAGCACATCCGCCGGGTGGCCCGGCTGGTTGAACGGCGCCGAGGCCTCCAGCAACGGCTCGACGATGCTCTCCAGCACCTCCCGGTAGAGGTTTTCCTTCGACTTGAAGTAGTAGTAGACGTTGGGCTTGGGCAGCCCGGCGCGCGCGGCGATGTCGCTGGTCTTGGTGGCGGCGAAGCCCTTCTCGGCGAACTCCTCGCTGGCGGCACGCAGGATCAGTTCTTTGTTGCGCTCTCGGATACTGGACATGGATTGTTCGATTTCCGCGGCGGGGCCGGTCGATACCGACCCGGGACTGCTCAATGACGAGCGCTGGGCAAAAGTGCGGAAATTCTGCTGCAGCGAGGCGGTTCCAACAAGGGCGAACTGCAGGGACGATTCGGCACCCGAGTGCGCTCAGTCAGGTGTACAGCTTTTTTCGCTCATCGATCACTGCGATACGAACCCTCGCGCGACCGGCAATGCGCTGCGTTGCGCACCGGCATACCTGCGCGGCACGCAGGTGCTTGATACGGAGTCGTCCGGTCATCCGCGCCGGATCAGCCAGACGCCGGTGAACACCAGCAGCATGCCGCCCACCTTGCTCAGGCTGATCGGCGCCTGGCGATAGCCGGCCCAGCCGAACTGGTCGAGCAGCAGCGCCATCAGCAATTGCCCGGCCAGGAGCAACGCCATGAACAGCGAGGCGCCCACGCGTGGCGCGGCGTACGCCGCCGTGGCGATGAGAAAGACACCGAGCAGGCCGCTGCTCCAGTGCCACCAAGTGATTCCGCGCAACCCCTGCAGCGTGGGCGGATCGCGCTGGAACAGCACGATGCACAGCAGCGCCAGCGTGCCGACCGCGAACGACACCAGCGCGGCGTTCATCACGCTGGAGAGCTGGCGTGCCACCTCGCCATTCATCCCGGCCTGCAGCGGCAACAGCGCACCCGCGATCAGGGGAAGGGCGAGTAGCCACCAGGCAGGCATGGGCATCGAAATTCTCCAGACAAAGTTTATTAAGATTGTATACATTAATATCGCTGAGAGGTTCCATTCATCGGGCAACGCTTCCGCAGGTAGCGTCGTGACGAGCGCGCTATCCCATTGGAGGTGTTCCGCGCGCAACGAATACGCCTCTTCAGTCCTTGATCGCATGGGGGTTCGGTAATGGACGAGCGGTCTCAAGTAACCGCTTGCGCAGGCCGATAGCGACTTACCGAGCCGTGCTATCGGTATACAAGATTGTCCACAGAATAATCATTAATACCAATAAAAAGACGGAGTCACGCCATGCGCTTCATGCAACGCAGTATCCAATGGCAGCTGACTGTCAGCATGGGCGCGGCCCTGTTGGCCAGCCTGTTGATCGTGATCCTGGTGTATGCCTCGGCCGTCGACCGGCTCGCCGAGCGCTACCTGATCGGCGAAGCTCTGCCAGCCAACATCACCGCCATCCGCAACGACATCGAGCGCACGCTCAGCGGGCCGGTTACCGCAACAGCCGGGATTGCCGGCAATACGCTGGTGCATGACTGGCTCACGGCGGGCGAGGACGCGAGCGAGGCGCAGGCCATCGGCCGCTACCTGCAGGGCGTGAAGACGCAGCAGAACGCACTGACGACCTCGATCGCGGTGCTCGACAGCGGCAACTACTATTCCGAGACCGGCCTGAGCCGCACGTTGTCGCGCGCAGCGGCCGGCGACGCCTGGTTCTACAGCCTGATCGACAGCGGCGTGGATAAACGCTTCGAGATCGACATCGACAAGACTACCCGCCAGCCGACGCTGTTCATCAACCAGCGCATCAGCGCCAATGGCCGCACCCTCGGCGTCGCCGGATTGGGCTACAGCCTGAGCAGCATGTCCGAGCTGGTGGCCAATTTCCGCTTCGGCGAGCGTGGCGAGGTGTATCTGGTCGGTGCCGACGGCCGGGTCAAGGTGCATCCGCGCAACGAGAACAACGACCGCGTGGCGCTGGCCGAGCTGACCGGCGATACGGCGGCCGGCGAACTGCGCAGCGGCGGCGGCAAGATCGTGCGCTTCGCGCGCGACGGCGAGGCATTCCTGGCGATGGCGCAGCCGCTGGAAGCGCTCGGCTGGTGGCTGGTCAGCGAGGTGCCCGAAGCCGAGATCTTCGGCGAAGCACGGCGCACGCTGTGGATCACCAGCCTGATCGGCGCGGCCGTCGGCCTGGCGTTCCTCGGCGTGATCGTGCTGCTGGCGCGCGGGCTGGTGCGACCGATCCGCCAGGTAACTGCGGCGCTGGTGGAGATTGGCGGCGGTGGTGGTGACCTGACGCGGCGTCTCGATGAAAGCCGCGCCGATGAGTTGGGCGACCTGGCGCGCGGCTTCAACCGCTTCCTCGGCAGCCTGCGTGAACTGATCGGCGATGTGCTTACCACCAGCGAGCGGCTGCGTAACGCCGTCGGCCAGGTCGCGCAGGTGGTCGACAACACTGCCGCGCGCGCCGGCCGCCAGCACGAGATGACCGACATGGTGGCCACCGCCGTGCACGAAATGGGGCTGACCGTGCAGGAGATCGCGCGTAATGCCAGCAGCGCGGCGCAGGCTTCGCAAGGCGCGCGTGACGAGGCCGTGCAGGCGCGTCGGGTGGTCGGTGAGTCGATCGCGCATATCGAGAAGATGTCCGGCGAGATCGGCGAGGCGGCCGGCTCGGTGACCGAACTGGCGCAGCAGGTGGCGTCGATCGATCAGGTGCTGGCGGTCATCCGGGGCATTTCCGAGCAGACCAACCTGCTGGCGCTGAACGCGGCCATCGAGGCGGCACGGGCGGGCGAGATGGGCCGTGGTTTCGCCGTGGTCGCCGACGAGGTGCGCACGCTGGCCAGCCGCACGCAGGGCTCGACCGACGAGATCCAGCAGATGATCCAGCGGCTCAAGAGCGGTGCCGACAATGCCGTTGCCTCGATGCACGCCGGGCAGGCGGCCACCGGCACCGGCGTGCAGGCCAGCCAGCGCACCGGTCAGTCGCTGGGCGCGATCACCGAGCAGGTCGAGGCCATCAGCGACATGAACACCCAGGTTGCCGCGGCAACCGAGGAGCAGAGCAGCGTCACCGAGGAGATCACCCGTAACGTGCAGGGTATCGCTGACCTGGCCCAGGCCACGGCGCGCGATGTGCAGGCCTGCCGCAGCGACTGCCAGGCGCTGTCGCAACTGGCCAAGGACCTCGGGCGGCAGATGGGAAGTTTCCGGCTGTAAAGGGGTTGCTTGGGCTGGTAGGGCCGGGATTGCCGGCGCGGCGAGACTGCTTTGCCGCACGCTGATTACCGAGTGCGCTCGGTAATCGCGGGCTACGACAACACTGGCCGAACCAAGAAAAAGGCGACCCGCAGGTCGCCTTTTTCTTTGCCGTATCAGGCCCGTAGCAGACCTTAGAAATGCGCCTTGACGATGGCGCTGAAGGTGCTCTGATCGGTCTTGCCGACGAAGTTGCGGCTGACGTAGCCGCCGTCCTCGATGCCGTACTTGTCCGACCAGTAATCGTACTCGATACCGACATAGAGCCGTCCGGGGGTGTAGTCCAGTGCTTTGCCCAGGTCGTACTTGATCTGCGGCACGATGTGCAGGTTCCGCGAGATGAAGTCGCCGCGCCGTTCGGAACCGGCGTCGTTGATCACCCAGTCGATGAAACCGTCGAAGAGGATGTCCGACTTGCCCACCGGGAAGGTCATCGCCCAGGTCGGAGTCAGCTGCCACTGGCCGGAGGGTTTGCCGGTGCTGCCGTCGGGCTTGCGGTAGTAGAGGTTCAGGGCCAGGCGGTCGAAGCCGGGTACGTTGAGGTCCACCGCCGGGCCGAGCAGGTAGTTCTGGTTCGGTGTGCCGTCGGCCTGGCTTTCGCCGCGCTCGTAGGTGGCGGCGATCAGCACGTCCTTGATCGGGCCGAACGACAGGTCCTGGCCGCTGATCTTGCCCAGCGACAGGCGCGGGCTGAACTCGCCGTAGTAGGTGTGGCCGTCGTTGCCGTTGGGGCCGTTGTACCAGATGTTGTCGACGAACAGGAACATGTCACCCCAGGTCCAGCCGCTGGCGTGCTCGAAGGTGACGGTCTGTTGGGTGTCCGGGTCGATCTTGTAATCCTTGCCGTACAGATAGGTCAGGCTGTTGTCCTGCCAGAGCAGCGCATCACCGGCCATCGCGGGGGCGGCGAGAAGGCTGCCGGCGAGGGCGAGGCAGAGCGGGGCGGTCTTGAAATGCATGGTGGTGGTCCCTGTGGAAATCTTCGTGCGTGAAGCCGGGCAGTGAGCGGCGCGTATTGTCGGTGATGCGCCGGGCGGTGCAAGGGCGCAAAGCGATGGCGCCGCGAACGCATCGTCGGAAGACGAGGATGCGTGGACTAAATCGGGCGGGTGGGCATGGGCTGCTCGGCCGGTACGGCGATGGCGAGCGGCAGCGCTGCGGATTGCGGTCATGGTTAAGCCTGCCTTATTTGTTGTTGTTCGGCTTGAGAGGCTTCACGGCGCCTCCGACACCCGCGCGCCGCACGGCGAGAAGGAACGCGGGATGGGCAGACTATAACAACCTGTGCACAGTGTTTTAAACAACAAGATGCACGGATTGTGCACAATTATTTCTGCCGTTCATCCGACCAATCGTTCGGCGGCGGGCCGCACCTCTTCGGGCAGCAGTTCCCGCGCGACGTTCTCGGCGAGGCCGGTGCCGGCTTCGGTCATGGTCAGGTAGGTGTGATCGGCGCCGGCCGCCTGGATGCGCTCGGCGATGTCTTCGTACAGCGCGTGGGAGACGATCAGCCCCTTGAAGCCGATCGAGCGCAGCTTGGTGGTGGAGATGATCTTCGCCTCGGCATCGTTCATCGCCAGCACCACGGCCTTCACGTCGTTCATCTGCAGGTTCTGCCAGAACATCTGGTCCTCGGCGTCGGCGAAGAACACGTTGCGCCCTTCGGCGACGTTGCGCTCGACCATCACCGGGTCAGAGTCCAGGCTGGCCAGGCGAAACCCTTTGCGCAGCAGGTGATCGTAGGCGGCGCGCCCGGTCCGGCCCATGCCCATCACCAGAATTTGCGCATCGCCCAGCGACACCGGCTGCTCGTCGGGATGGCGGGTATTGCGTTCCAGCGGGATCAGCCATTTGGCCAAGCGTTCGTAGGCCGGGTGGGCGAAGCGGTTGAGCTGTGCGGAGACCACGAACGACAGCGCCACGCTGATCGCCAGCGGCGTCAGCCATTGCGGCAGCACCACGCTGGCGACAATCAGGCCGAATTCGCTGTAGTTGGTCAGGCTCGAGGCGCTGAGGAACGCACTGCGTGCGCGCAGGCGGAAGCTGAGGAACAGGAAGAAGAACAGCATGCCCTTGAGCGGCAGCAGCAGTGCCACGACCGTGGCGAAGATCATCGCGTTGGTATCCGGCAGGCCGCCGATGCCGATCTGCAGGAAGAAGCCGACCAGGAACACTTCCTTGATCGCCCACAGCGAGTTGGAAAGTTCGGTGGCGCGCTTGTGCTTGGCGAGCATGGCACCGAAGGCCAGCGCACCGAGTTCCGAACTCAGCCCGACCGCCTCGAATCCCATGCCGCCGACCACCAGTGCCAGCATCAGGCCGAGCAGGACCATCAGCTCCTCATGGCCGCTGTGGTCGAGCAGGCGGAACAGCACCGGGCGCAGCAGCGGCAGCAGGAACACCAGCAGCGCCCACGGCGACGGCACCTGGCCGGCCGCCAGGCTCATGACCACCAGCGCGATGAGGTCCTGGATGATCAGCACGCCGATCGCCACCCGGCCGTGGAAGGCCTTCAGTTCGCGCTTGCCTTCCAGCACCTTGGCCGCCAGCACGGTGCTGGAGAATGACAGCGCGATGGCCAGCAACAGGCTGTCGCGCCAGCTGGCGTCGAACACCAGCACGATGGCCGGCAACACCAGCACGCTGGAAATGGCGAAGTGCAGCAGGCTGCCGCCGATCACCTCGCGGCGCACCAGGTTGCTCAACTTGAGCTTGAGGCCGACGGTGAACAGCAGCAGGAGCACGCCGAGGTGCGCCAGATGCTGCAGGATCACGCCATCCTGGCGGCCGACGCCGACGTGATCGCCCACTGCCGCCAGGGCGAAGCCGGCGCCCAGGTAGCCGATCAGCGGCGGCAGGCCGATGGCGCGGGCGATCAGGCCCAGGGTGAAGGCGAAGGCGATCCAGCTGGCTTCAATCATCGGGGGAAGGTGTCCGGCGGCGATGGCGGGGCGCGCATTTTAGCCAAGCCGGCGAATCCGTGGATGATCGATCGCAATTCGTTTTCGCGAAAAGCACGAAGCCCGCCAATGGCGGGCCTCGTGATCGACGGGCGGGGTACTCAGTGGCTCGCGCCGGTGAGCAGGCTGCGCTCGGTGCCGCCGAGCACGTTGAACAGCAGGTTGAGCGTCACCGCGCTGATGGTCGCCACGGCGATGCCGCTATGGGTGATCGGCTCCATCCACTGCGGCAGATGGGCGAAGAACTCCGGACGGATCACCGGCACCATGCCCAGGCCGATGCTCACGGCCACCAGCAGCTGGTTGCGCCGGTCGGCGATGTCGGCTTCCTGGAGAATCTTGATACCGGTGGCGGCAACCATGCCGAACATGGCGATGCCGGCGCCGCCGAGCACGGCGGCCGGAATCGAGGCAACCAGAAACGCCGCCTTGGGCAGCAGGCTGAGGCTGATCAGGATGACTCCGGCCAGCGCGGTGACATAGCGGCTGCGCACGCCGGTCATCTGCACCAGGCCGATGTTCTGCGCGAACGAGGAGTGGGTGAAGGTGTTCATGAAGCCGGCGAAGAAGGTTGCGCCGGCGTCGCACAGCAGCCCGCGGCGCAGGCGTTGCGGATCGACGGTTTCGCCGGTGATCTTCCCGAGCGCGAGGAACATGCCCGCCGACTCGACGAAGATGATCACCACCACCAGGCACATCGACAGGATCGGCGCGAGCGAGAAGGTCGGCGCGCCGAAGTGGTTCGGCGTCACCACCTGCAGCCCCGGCGTCTGCGCCAGGCCGGACAGATCGACCATCCCCAGCATGCCGGCCAGCACGTAGCCCAGCGCCATGCCGATCAGCACCGAGACATTGACCCAGAAG
This sequence comes from Stutzerimonas degradans, assembly GCF_024448505.1. Lineage (GTDB taxonomy): Bacteria > Pseudomonadota > Gammaproteobacteria > Pseudomonadales > Pseudomonadaceae > Stutzerimonas > Stutzerimonas degradans. The sequence goes on along the minus strand of NZ_JAMOHV010000002.1, from coordinate 399,136 downwards.
CCGCGCATGAACTGGTTGATCAGCAGGATCGTGACCAGCACCGCAGTCGCCACGCCCAAGTAGTGCAGCGCGCCGAACTGCGTCGCGCCGCTGCCGCCGCCGGCCCAGTTGACCGCCACCGGGAACAGCGAGAGGCCGATCGAGGTGATCACCGTGCCGGTTACCAGCGGCGGGAAGAAGCGCACGATCTTGCAGACGAAGGGGGCGATCAGCAGGCCGAACAGGCCGGCCGCGATGGTCGCGCCGAAGATGCCGGTGAGACCGACGCCGGGCATGCCGGCCATCACCACCATGCTGCTCACCGCGGCGAAGCTGGCGCCCATCATCACCGGCATGCGGATGCCGGCCGGGCCGATCCCCAGCGACTGCACCAGCGTGGCGATGCCCGCCACCAGCAGATCGGCATTGATCAGCAGGGCGATCTCCTCGCGCGACAGGCCGGCCGCCTGGCCGATGATCAGCGGCACGGCAACGGCGCCGCCGTACATCAGCAGCACGTGCTGCAGGCTCACCAGCAGCAGTTGCAGGGGCGGCAACCGCCGCTCGGCGGGCGGATTCTGGTCGTTCATCAAAACACCTCGGGCGATTCTTGTTGTTGGCTTTCGCGATAGCGCCCTCGAGAAGGGGCCGGGTATTTCGTCGTGCAGCGTTGGCTTTTATAGGAATGATCGGGCCGTACCCGAAGAGGTACGGCCCGGGGGTGTCACTCGATGCTGGCGCCCTGGGCGATCCAGCTGGCAAGCAGGTCTCGCTCGTCCTGGGTCATCTGAGTGATGTTGCCCAGCGGCATGATCTGGCTGGCGACGCTCTGCGCATGGATGCGCGCGGCCTGCTGACGGATCTGCTCAGGGGTATCGAACATCACGCCAGCCGGCGCCGCACTGAACATCGGACTGCTCGGATTGGCCGAATGGCAGACGGTGCAGCGCTCGTGGATCACCTCGTTGACCTCCTCGAACATCGAGCCCTGCGCATGGGCGGCGGCCGCTGCGCTGGCGCGTTCGGCCGGGGTGGCAGCGAGGTTCGGCGCGGTCGGCTGGCGATTCGGCGTGGTGACGAAGGCCAGGCAGACCATGCCGACGGCTGCTGCCGGCAGTGCCCAGGCGAAACGGTTGCTGTCGTGGCGGGTGTTGAAGAAGTGCCGCACCAGGACCGAGAGTGCTGCCAGACCGGCGAGGATCAGCCAGTTGTACTGACTGCCGTAGGTGCTCGGGAAGTGGTTGCTGATCATGATGAACAGCACCGGCAGGGTGAAGTAGTTGTTGTGCCGCGAGCGCAGCAGGCCCTTGGCCGGCAGCACCGGGTCGGGCGTGCGGTTCTGCTCGATGGCGGCGACCAATGCGCGCTGCGCCGGCATGATGATGCGGAACACGTTGCCGACCATGATGGTGCCGAGCAGCGCGCCGGTGTGGATGTAGGCCGCGCGGCCGCTGAAGATCTGCGTGTAGCCCCAGCAGGCGGTGATCACCAGCACGAACAGCACCAGGCCGAGCAGTGCCGGGGTCTTGCCCAACGGCGAATCGCAGAGCAGGTCATAGATGAACCAGCCGACGATCAGCGAACCGAAGCCGATGGCCACCGCAGCGGCGGGGGACAGCTCGACGCCCGGTGCGATCAGGTACAGGCTCGGGTTGAGGTAGTAGACCACCAGCAGCAGGGCGACGCCCGACAGCCAGGTGGTGTAGGCCTCCCACTTGAACCAGTGCAGGTTCTCCGGCATCTGCGGGGGAGCCAGCTTGTATTTCTCCAGATGGTAGATACCGCCGCCGTGGATGGCCCAGAGGTCACCCGATAGCCCTTCGCGCGGGTTGCTGCGGTTGAGGTTGTTCTCCAGCCAGACGAAATAGAACGAAGCACCGATCCAGGCGATGCCGACGATCATGTGAATCCAGCGGATTCCCAAGTTTAGCCATTCGGTCAGATGAGCATCCATTTTTACGTACCTCTTCCCGACCTTCGCAGAGAGGGCCGGGCTTTCTTATTAGGGTTGGGGGTCGAGGAGGAGTTGCTGGTCCTCCGTGAAGAAGTACTCGTCGCAGTTGTTGCCAGAACCGCTGCGATCGACCACCAGGAATTCATCCCGCTTTTCGATCGTCAGCACCGGGTGGTGCCAGACGCCGCGGTGGTAATTGACGCCCTGCCTGCCATTGCTGGCGAATGCGCGGACGTGGCCCGGTACAGGTGCATCGCCAAGTGGCGCGACCACGACCAGAAAGGGGTTGCCGTGCAGTGGCACGAAGGCCTGACTGCCCAGCGGATGACGTTCCAGCATGCGGATGACCAGCGGCATCTCGAGCGCTTCGGCGGCGAAGATGCTGATGATGGCGCGGTCGTCCGGCTGTGCGGTCTCCACCGTTGCCAGCTTGTGATAGCGGCGGGTGGAGCCGTTGTTGATCATGAAATAGTCGCTGCCCTCGGTCTCGATGACGTCGCCGAAGGGGGCGAAGGCTTCCTTGGTCAGCGGTTCGATGGTCAGCGTACGCATGGCAATCTCGTTATTAATGGGGTGGGAGGCAGGGCGACGTGCGCCGCCCTGCCCGTGACTCAGCGCGCCACCTTGCCGAACAGGCGCAGCCGGCTGACGCCGCCGTCCGGGAAGATGTTCAGGCGCACGTGGGTCACCGGGCCGAGCTTGGCGATCTGCTCGACGAACTCGTGCTCGGCGTGCATGGAGAGCTTCTGGCTCGGCAGCAGTTCGCGCCAGAACAGGCTCTGGGTCTCGATCTGGCTGTCGGTGCCGCCCTTCACGTAGGCCGCCTGGATGGTGCAGCTGTCCGGGTAGTTGCCCTTGAAGTGCAGGGTGTCGACGACGATGCGCTCGATCTCGCCCGGATGGCCGAGGGCGACGATCACCCAGTCATTGCCCGGCGTGCGGCGGCGGGCGGTTTCCCAGCCGTCACCCATGTTCTCGCCGCGGTTCGGGTTGAGGATGTTGCTCATGCGGCCGAAGTGCTCGTCGGAGCAGGCCAGCGCGCGGCCGCCGTTGAGCGCGGCAGCCAGGTCGACCTGCTCGTTGTCGCCGATGCTGCTCCAGTCGCGATAGGGGATGCCGTGCACGCGCAGACGCGCCACACCGCCGTCCGGGTAGATATTGAAACGCAGGTGGCTGACCGGCTGCTCGCAGGCGATCTCGTGGTAGTGGTGGCTGTCGCCCTTGAGGTCCACCGCCGGAAGGATCTCCGTCCAGACCGTGTCTTCGCGCGGGTCACCCTCGGCGACGAAGCAGGCTTCCAGCGAGGCCGACGGCGGCACGTTGCCGCGGAAGAAGCTGGTGTCGATGTCCACACCCTTGATCCAGCCCGGCACACCAAGGCGGATCACCGCGTGGTCATAGCCCTCGAAGCGCTTGCGGCGCGACTCCCAGCCGTCCATCCACTTGCCGTTGTCATCGAACACGCCCTCCTTCCATACGGCCGGACCGGACTGGAACATCCGGTTGACATCGGCGAACCAGTCATCGGTGACGGAAATGGCACGGGTGCCCAGACGGGCGTCGGCCAGGTTGACGTATTTTTCGAAGGGTGCGGCGTAAGCTTTCATGTCATCTGCCCTGATTGGAATTGAGCGGTTTCTGCCTTTGTTGCCTGTGTTGCGGTGTTGCCTGTTACATCGCCTCCAGCCGGAACCGGGCGATCTTGTTGATTTCCGCCAGCGCCCGGGCGAATTCCTGCTCGGGGCTGTTGTGGATACGCTCCTCGAACGCAGCGAGGATCTGGTGCCGGTCGCTGCCCTTGACCGCCATGATGAACGGGAAGCCGAAGCGGGCCTTGTAGGCATCGTTGAGTTCGGTGAAGCGGGCGAACTCCTCGGCGGTGCATTCGTGGATGCCGGCGCCGGCCTGCTCGCTGGTGCTGGCGGCGGTCAGCTCGCCGCGAATCGCGGCCTTGCCGGCGAGGTCCGGGTGAGCGTTGACCAGCGCCAGTTGGGTGGCGTGGTCGGCGGCGAGCATCACCTGCGACAGGCGGCGGTGCATGACCTCGACGTCGTCCAGCGTGGCGTCGACGCCGGCGTCGAAGACGGTTTCGGCGACCCACGGTGAGTGCTCGTAGACATCGGCAAAGGTGGCGACGAAGGCGTCGCGGTCGAGAGTCGAAGGCTTGATGGTCTTGAACGCGCTCATGCGTTGCGCTCCGCAGTCATGGGGTGAGTGGCGTGCCAGTGGCGGGCGATATCGACGCGGCGGGCGAACCAGACCTTCTCATGGCCCTTCACGTAGTCGATGAAGCGGGCCAGCGCGGCCATGCGCGCCGGGCGCCCGAGCAGGCGGCAGTGCATGCCGATGGTCAGCATCTTCGGCGCGCCTTCGCAGCCTTCGGCATAGAGCACGTCGAAGGCATCCTTTAGGTAATTGAAGAAGTCGTCGCCGCTGTTGAAGCCCTGCACCTGGGTGAAGCGCATGTCGTTGGTGTCCAGCGTGTAGGGAATCACCAGATGCGGTTTGACCGGCGCCGAATCGGGGTCCCAGTAGGGCAGGTCGTCGTCGTAGGTGTCGGAGTCATAGAGGAAGCCGCCTTCCTCGCGTACCAGGCGCCGGGTGTTGGGGCTGGTGCGGCCGGTGTACCAGCCCAGCGGGCGTTCTCCGGTCAGTTCGGTGAGGATGCGGATCGCCTCGAGCATGTGCTCGCGCTCCTCGGCCTCGTCCATGTACTGGTAGTCGATCCAGCGGTAGCCGTGGCTGCAGATCTCGTGACCGTCGGCGACCATCGCCTTGATCACCTCTGGATGACGCTGGGCGGCCATCGCGACGGCGAAGATGGTCAGCGGAATGTCGTGGCGCTTGAACAGCCGGAGCAAACGCCAGACGCCGGCGCGGCTGCCGTATTCATAGAGCGATTCCATGCTCATGTGGCGCACGCCCTGCAACGGCTGCGCGGCGACCATCTCGGAGAGAAAGGCCTCGGATTCCTTGTCGCCATGCAGCACGCAGCGTTCGCCGCCTTCCTCGTAATTGAGTACGAAGGACAGGGCGATGCGGGCCTCGCCTGGCCATTGGGGGTGGGGCGGGTTGCTGGCGTAACCGATTAGGTCGCGGGGGTAGTCGGCGCTCACGGCGATGGGTCCTGTATGGCGGGTCGCAGCAGTGCGACCGGATGGTCTGATTGTATACAAAACCGATTACCCAATGTAAACCATAAAAAATCACCGAGCGTGCCGCCTGCCGCCTTATGGCAGTCTGCTATATGCCGCTGGCTTAAGCGCTGCCGATGCGATGGGTGATAGGGCGGAGGGTGGAAAGCGTGGCGTGTCTTTTATGTATACAAAGTATACGAATATTGTCTTGAATATTTTACGCCGACTTGGCTATCCTCAACCCACTTTCAAACAAGCGGAGGTGCTCGTGGGACGTTTGACCACACACGTACTGGATGCGGCGCACGGTTGTCCGGGCAGCGGCATCAAGGTGACGCTGTTTCGCGTCGAGGGGCAGGGCCTGGAGCTGGTCGCCACCCGCGAAACCAATGCTGACGGCCGCTGCGACAGCCCCTTGCTGGAAGGGGACGACTATCGCTCGGGCGTCTACCAGCTGCATTTCCAGGCGGGCGATTACTACCGGCGCCGCGGTGTGACGCTGGGCGCGCCGGCGTTTCTCGATGAAGTGGTGCTCCGGTTCGGCATCGATGCCGGGCAGGATCACTATCACGTGCCGCTGCTGATTTCGCCGTATAGCTATTCCACCTATCGGGGTAGCTGATTCCGTTTGCCGTGCAATGACTCTCCCTGAGTCCCTTTTTACCCGCCCTTGTGGCGGGTTTTTTATGGGGGAGTTATGTCGCCGAGAAAAACCATAGGGTGGAAAGCCGCGCAGCGTTTGGCTCCAGGGGCGGCACGCACGCTTGTGTCTGGCGTGGCGCTTTCCTCGGCTCGGACTACAGGTTGCGCCTTGCACGGCGCGTCACTTTCTCTTGTCTCGCCAAGAGAAAGTAACCAAAGAGAACGCGACTCCTACATCCGGGTCTGGCCGCTGCGCGACCAGACTTCCCTCACTCCGGCATTGCTCCAGGGGCACGTCACGAAGGGGCATCCCGCCTGGGCGGCCCCGTCCTTCGTTCCTCGCTCGGCGTCCATGCCTCGCGTCCCCCTGCGTAACGCCTGCGTTCGGCCTCCTGAAGGGGAAGGGAGTCCGGGTCGCCTGAAGGATCGAAAGCCGGCTTCGCTTTTCCCTGCACAGCCCGGCAGGCGACACCTCTTTCCCCTTGCAGCAGGCCGAGTGGAGCCAGCACGGGGAGCGAGCGGCATGGATGCCGCGAGAGGCGTAAAGGGCCAGGGATGGCCCTTGTACGCCGGTCCCCGGAGTGCTGGCGGAAGGAGGGAAGTCTGGGAGCACAGCTCCCGGACCCGGATGAAGGGGCGCGCTTTCTTTTGCTTACTTTTCTTTGCGCGTGCAAAGAAAAGTGAGGCGCCGTGCGAGGCGCAACCTGTAGCCCGAGCCGAGGAAAGCGCGACGTCATACACACCGAGACACGCGCCGAAACCCACCAAGGTGGAAAACGCTGCATGGTTTTCCACCCTGCGACCCCTCTGGCCAGCCGAGAGAACTTGAGGCGTTGCTATGCGTCGCGGCCTGAGCCGCCGCTACGCGGCCAGCCAGGTCACCGACTCATCAGAGACGCCGCCCCCGCCCCCCCAAACAGCGCCGCGCTGGTGCGGTTGAACCACACATGCCCGCGTCCGGTGCGCAGGTACCGCGCCGCGCCTTGCGCGCCCAGCCCATAGGCCAGCTTGCAGCACAGATCGAGCACCGCCCAGGTCGCGATCATCACCAGCAACTGCGGCAGCAGCGGCTGTCCGGCGCTGAGGAACTGCGGCAGGAAGGCGGCGAAGAACAGTATGTCCTTGGGGTTGCTGCCGCCCAGCATGAACGCCCGCCCGAACAGCCGGCCGAAGCGTGGTGCCAGTGCCGGGGTTTCGATTGATCGCGCGGCGGGGGCCTGGCGTGCCTCCTGCCAGCTCTGCCAGGCGAGATAGAACAGGTACAGCGCACCGATCAGCTTCAGCGTGCTGAACAGTCGCTCCGACGCCAGCAGGATCGCGCCGAGCCCCAGTGCCGAGGCGCTGAGCAGGAGGATCGAGGCCGTGACCCCGCCGAGAAACGCCGGCCACGAACGGCGCACGCCATAGTTCAGGCTGTTGCTGATCATCAGCAGCGACAGCGGACCGGGGATCAGAATCACCACCAGCGCCGTACTCGCATACAACAACCAGGTTTCCAGACTCATCACTTCCTCCTGACAAATGCAAAAGCCCCGCCGCGATGCGACGGGGCGATGGTGCGTACCCCGCTCAGAGGAACGCGAATTTGGCGATGAAGATCACGCACAGCACGTACAGGCTGATCGACACCTTATCGCGCTGGCCGGTCAACAGCTTCAGCGTGGCGTAGGTGAGAAAACCCAGCGCGATGCCGTTGGCGATGGAAAAGGTCAGCGGCATCATCACCACGGTCACGATGGCCGGGATGGTGTCGGTGTGATCTTTCCAGTCGATGTGCGCCATGCCACTCATCATCAGCATGGCCACATAGATCAGTGCACCGGCGGTGGCGTAGGCCGGAATCATGCCGGCCAGCGGGGCGAGGAACATGGCGGCGAGAAACAGTACCCCGACCGTGATCGCGGTAAGTCCGGTGCGGCCGCCGGCGGCGACGCCCGAGGCACTTTCCACGTAGCTGGTCACTGGCGGGCAGCCGACGAACGCGCCGACCACGCTGGAGGTGCTGTCGGCCTTCAGCGCGCGCGACAGGTCCTTGATGCGGCCCTCGTCATCCACCAGGTTGGCGCGATGCGCGACGCCCATGAGCGTGCCGGCGGTGTCGAACATGTTCACGAAGAGGAAGGCGAGAATCACGCTGATCATCGCCACGTCCAGCGCACCGAGGATATCCATCGCCAGCCAGGTCGGCGCCAGGCTCGGCGGCATCGACACCAGGCCGCGATATTCCACCAGACCGAGGCCCCAACCGATGGCGGTGACGGCCAGCATGGCGATCAGGATCGCGCCGAACACGTTGCGATGGCTGAGTACGGCGATCAGCAGGAAGCAGATGCCCGCCAGCAGCGCCGAAGGCTCGCCGAACGAACCCAGTGTCAGCAGCGTGGCGGGGCTGTCCACCACGATGCCGGCAGTCTTCAGACCGATCAACCCGAGGAACAGGCCGACGCCGGCGCCCATGGCGAAGCGCAGGCTCATCGGGATGCTGTTGAGTAGCCATTCGCGGATCTTCGACAGGCTCATGAAGACGAACAGCACGCCGGAGATGAACACTGCACCCAGCGCGATCTGCCAGCTGTAGCCCATCTCGCCGACCACTGTGTAGGTGAAGAACGCGTTGAGGCCCATGCCCGGCGCCAGTCCGACCGGCCAGTTGGCATACAGCCCCATGAGGAAGCAGCCCAGCGCCGCACCGATGCAGGTGGCGACGAAGGCGGCGCCGTGGTCCACGCCGGCTTCGGCCATGATGTTCGGGTTGACGAAGATGATGTAGGCCATGGTGACGAACGTGGTCAGGCCTGCGAGCAGCTCGGTACGCACGCTGGTGCGGTGTTCGCTGAGCCTGAAGAAGCGATCGAGTCGGCCGGGGGCCCGGTGCTGCGCCGGGGTGGCCCGCTGTTCCTGCGTGATGTTTTCCACTGGGTGTTCCTCATCGTTCTTGTTGTCGATCACCCAGAGCCTGAGTGCTCCCGAGGGCGGGTGATGGGTGCGCTCGATCTGTCTCAAGTTGACTGAGAGGTCAGAAAGGCGTGTCGCGATTATGATGTTGTATACAAAAAAAGCAAACGCGGATTGGTTATAAAATCCGCGCCGGATGTCGTTGATCGCATCTAACCAAAGGTGGAATATTCGGGCGAAGCGCGACGGTACGATACTGATACCCGGACCGTGCGGCGGTTTCGACCCCTCGCCAAGCGAGTGGCCAAAGAACCGCGATGCACGTTCTAGAGCATTTCACGCGATGGATTGTGCACAATCGTGGGGTGCGTCATTTTCGCCAATCTGCTTCGGCGAACTGCCAGCGGCTCGCGGAACACAGTAAAGTTGCGCTGCCGACACCAGGATGCGAACTCTCGATGAACGAACAACTGCAGCCGCTGAAGAAACCAACCCGCGCGGGCAAGGGCCGGACCGGAACCCAGGACGATATCGTCTACGCGCACATATTCGACGCCATCCTCGAACAGCGGCTGGCCCCCGGTACCAAGCTCAGCGAAGAAGCGCTGGGGGAAATCTTCGGCGTCAGCCGTACCATCATTCGCCGTGCACTGTCGCGCCTGGCCCATGAGGGTGTGGTGCTGCTGCGACCCAATCGCGGCGCGGTGGTGGCCAGCCCGAGTGTCGACGAGGCGCGGCAGATCTTCTTCGCCCGCCGGCTGGTCGAGCGTGCGATCACCGAGCTCGCGGTACAGCACGCCAGCGACGCCCAGCTGGCCGAGTTGCGACAGATGGTGAGCGACGAACGCGACTGCTTTGCCCGCGGCGACCGCGGCGCCGGCATCCGGCTGTCCGGTGAGTTTCACCTCAAGCTGGCCGAGGCGGCGAAGAACGCCCCGCTGATCAGCTTCCAGCGCAGCCTGATCTCGCAGACTTCGCTGATCATCGCGCAGTACGAAAGCGGAAGCCGCTCGCACTGCTCCTACGACGAGCACAACGAGCTGATCGATGCCATCGCCGCCCGCGATACCGATCTGGCGGTGCGCCTGATGCTGCATCACATGGATCACATCGACAGCAAGCTCAACCTCGAAGAAGACAGCGCCTCGGGCGATCTGCACGCGGTGTTTTCGCACATCGTGGCGCGCAAGAAGCCCAGGCGCTGAGGCCGGCCAGCCGCGTCAGTCGACCACCTCGCTGAGATCGATGCGACGCCATAACGCTTCGGCGAAGCTGTACAGCGCGAAGGCGAACAGCCCCACGCCGATCGCCAGCAACAGCCAGCCGCCCGCCGGCAATGACTGCAGGGCTTCCAGCGCCTCCTTGAGTCCGGGCGGATCAGTGGGTTCGTAGCGGCCGCCGCCCATGAAAAGCAGGCCGGCAATGATCAGAAAGGCGCAGCCGCGCGCCGCCAGGCCGGTGCGCGAAACCGGGCGCACCATGCGCATGGTCTGCGCATCGCACTGGAAGTAGCGCTCGAAATGCGCGCGCCAGGCTTTGACCAGATGCGCGACGCCAACCCCCAAAGGCACCAGCGCCACGATCCAGATCAGCAGATTCGAGTGCTGCAGGCCGAGCAATCGCTGCAGCGAATCGCTGCTGCCGCTGCCTCCGCTCGCGCCGACCGAATCCAGGCCGCTGACCAGGCTGAGAGTGAATAGGGCCAGCAGCAGATTGACCGTCGCGCTGCCGAGCAGACCGGCGCGGATCAGCAAGCCCTTGGCATCGCTGCCGTGGCGATCGGTATCGCCGATAGCCTGGGTGAGCCGCCAGGCAACGTGGGCCATAAGCCCGATGACCACCAGCCAGAGCAGCGCGGCGCCGAACGGCTGGGCGAGCAGTCGCTGAATCGCGCCCTTCGTATCCACGGTCTGCCCGGCGCCCAGCGCGGCGAGCACGGCAAAGAGGGCGACGATGGCATAGACGGCTCCCCGCGCAGCGTAGCCGCTGCGGGCAAGCCAGATCACTCCTCGATTCACGGTCATGTCTTTGGCTCCGTCGGGGCCGCGGATGACGCGCGGCTTCTCTAAGTGGGACGCGGCTCTGCCGGTTCGGTTCGTGCCGCCCGCGAAATCGGCCATCGGAAAAAGAATTAATACCCGAGCGGAACGGGACGAAAAGCGCATGGTCCTATTCATCGTCCAGTTGCGTCTTCGGACGCTTGGGCACAGGAGGCGATAGGCCTGCGGAGAATCCAAGGAGTATCTCGATGAGAATCTGGACAGTGGTATTGCTCAGTGCAGCGCTGGGGCTGACGGGTTGCAGTTTCAGCGCGCCGGGTGTGCATGCGCGTATCGGCGATGCCGACGCGGTGCATCTGGATATCGGTGGTCATGGTCACGGCGGTGGTGGCTTCTGCCCGCCAGGCCATCGCATGAAGGGGAGCTGCTAAATGATCGCGCGCGTGCTTGCTGTTGCACTGGCGGCCCTGTTGATGTCCGGCTGCAGCCTGCGTCTACCGGGTATCGGTATCGATATCGGCGATGTGGGGCATGGCGGCCCGCCGCATTGTCCGCCAGGGCAGGCGAAGAAGGGCAACTGCTGATCTGGATGGCGGGCGCATCGCCCGCCACGTTCCGCTCTGACAGGGTCGCTACGCCGGCCTTGTTTCTCAGGAGGCAATCATGCCCCGACTCCCCCTGTTGCTTCTCGTGTTGAGCCTGCTCGGTGGCTGTACGGTTTACGGTCACGGCGATCATGACTATCACCGGCCGTATTACTACGGCGGTTACCAGGAACATCGTCACTCGAGCTATCCGACGCGTTACTACTACTACGACCGCCACGACTCTCGCCGCTACGCACCGTCGGTTCGCTACTACGACCGTCACGCGCGCGACTACGACCGTCGTTACGACGGCCGCCATGACCGCGGTGACTATCGCTACGACCGGCACGACCGGCGTTTCGACGGCGACAGACGGCACCCGACCAGATCCTACAGCCGCGCGCCGGAGCCCCGGCCGCAGGGTAAACCGACGCATCGTGCGGGCTTGTACAAAGCGCAGCCGCAGGGCCGCTGGCGTGAACATCAGCGCGACGGCCGACGCGAACACTGAAGCCATGCTGGAGCGGACCGCGTTGCGGGTCTGAACTTCGCGCGACTCAGGGCGAGTGGAGTGGCGATTATCGAGCAAGCTGTCGATAATCGCCCGACTGCCAGCCGCCTCCCGGAGCCTCGCCATGACCGACGACACGCGCTTCCATCCCGCCGCGATGGCGCCACCCATCGTCGCCTCGCCGGCCAAGCGTATCGAAGCGCTGACCGGCGACCCCAACTTCATGACGTCGCTGGCCCGTGGTCTGGCGGTGATTCACGCCTTTCAGGAACGCAAGCGCCACCTGACCATCGCGCAGATCAGCCACCGCACCGAAATCCCCCGTGCCGCCGTGCGTCGCTGTCTGCACACGCTGATGAAGCTCGGCTACGTCACCACCGACGGGCGCACCTATTCGCTGCTACCCAAGGTACTGACGTTGGGGCATGCCTACCTGTCTTCCACGCCGCTGGCGCTGAGCGCGCAACCGATCCTCGACCGGCTCAGCGAGCAGCTGCACGAAGCCTGCTCAATGGCCACGCTGGAAGGTGACGAGGTGCTCTACGTCGCGCGCTCGGCCACGCCACAGCGGCTGATTTCGGTAGACCTGTCGGTGGGCAGCCGACTGCCGGCGTACTGCACTTCGATGGGCCGCATCCTGCTGGCGGCGCTGGACGACACGGCGCTCGACGAGTATCTCGAACGCGCCGACCTGCAGGTCAAGACCAGCCGCACCCTGCACACGCCCGAGGCACTGCGGGCGAACATCGCGGAAATCCGCCATCAGGGCTGGGTCATCGTTGACCAGGAGCTAGAAGTGGGCCTGCGCTCGCTGGCGGTTCCGCTCAAGGATTCCGCCGGCCAGGTGCTTGCCGCGCTGAACGTCGGCACCCATGCCGGACGTGTCTCGCGTCAGGAACTGGAGACGCGTTTCCTGCCGGTGTTGCTCGAAGCCAGTCGTGAACTGAGCACGCGGCTGTTTCATTGATGCAGCACCGATCAGGCCCCGCGGCCGGTGCGCGGCGTCGTGTGCTTTGGTGTGAAGGTGCTAATCGGTTCGATAATCGAACAGTATGTCGATTATCGGATTGTTAGGCGTGAGTTGGACCGTTACCGTTTTCTCCAACGCATCCGGCGTAATGAAAACCACACGAGATCCGACTCATGGCTGAACTCCTCTCGCTCCGCGAAGCCGTCGAGCGCTTCATCCAGGATGGCGACACGGTTGCCCTGGAAGGCTTCACCCACCTGATTCCCACTGCGGCCGCCCACGAGATCGTCCGCCAGAACAAGCAGGAGCTGACCCTGGTGCGCATGACGCCGGACCTGGTCTACGACCTGCTGATCGGCGCCGGCTGCGCCAAGAAGCTGATCTTCTCCTGGGGCGGCAACCCCGGCGTCGGCTCGCTGCACCGCCTGCGCGACGCGGTGGAGAAGCAGTGGCCGCAGCCGCTGGAGATCGAGGAACACAGCCACGCGGACCTCGCCAACGCCTACGTCGCCGGCGCCTCGGGCCTGCCGTTCGCAGTGTTGCGCGCCTACGCCGGCTCCGACCTGCCGAAGGTCAACCCGCTGATCAAGTCGGTCACCTGTCCGTTCACCGGCGAAGTGCTGGCCGCCGTGCCGAGCGTGCGCCCGGACGTCACCGTGATCCACGCGCAGAAGGCCGACCGCAAGGGCAACGTGCTGATCCAGGGCATCCTCGGCGTGCAGAAGGAGGCCGCCCTGGCCGCCAAACGCTGCATCGTCACCGTCGAGGAAATCGTCGACGACCTCAACGCGCCGATGAACGCCTGTGTGCTGCCGACCTGGGCGCTGACTGCCGTCTGTCTGGTGCCGGGCGGCGCGCATCCATCCTACGCCCACGGCTACTACGAGCGCGACAACCGCTTCTACCAAGCCTGGGACCCGATCGCCCGTGATCGCTCGGCGTTCGGTGCCTGGATCGACACGTATATCCGCGGCACGGCCGATTTCGCCGAGTTCAAGCAAAAGCTCGCAGGGGAGGCCATCTGATGAGCGTTCACGATTACAGCACCAATGAAATGATGACCGTCGCCGCCGCCCGCCGCCTGGGCAATGGCAGCGTCTGCTTCGTCGGCATCGGCCTGCCGTCCAAGGCCGCCAACCTGGCGCGGCTGACCCATGCGCCGGAAGTCGTGCTGATCTACGAATCCGGCCCGATTGGCGCCAAGCCGAGCGTCCTGCCACTATCGATCGGCGACGGCGAACTGGCCGAGACCGCCGACACCGTGGTCCCCACCGGCGAGATCTTCCGCTACTGGCTGCAGGGCGGGCGCATTGACGTCGGCTTCCTCGGTGCGGCGCAGGTGGACAAGTACGGCAACATCAACACCACGGTGATCGGCGACTACCACCAGCCCAAGGTGCGCCTGCCGGGCGCCGGCGGCGCGCCGGAGATCGCCGGCAGCGCCAAGCAAGTGCTGATCATCCTCAAGCAGTCGCACCGCACCTTCGTCGACAAGCTGGCCTTCATCACCTCGGTCGGCTTCGGCGAGGGCGGCGAGCACCGCAAGCAGCTCGGCCTGCCGGGCAAGGGCCCGGTGGCGATCATCACCGACCTGTGCATCATGGAGCCCGAAGCCGGTACCCACGAGTTCGTCGTCACCGCGCTGCACCCGGGCGTGACCCGCGAGCAGGTGATCGAGAACACCGGCTGGGCGATTCGCTTCGCCGATGTGGTCGCCACCACCGAGGCGCCGCGCGCCGAGGAACTGGCTGCACTGCGCGCCCTGGAAGCGCGCACCGCCGCCGCCCACGGCCAGGCGGGAGGTGACGAATGAGTCGCGACGTCTTCATCTGCGATGCCGTGCGCACGCCTATCGGCCGCTTCGGTGGTGCGCTGGCGGCGGTGCGCGCCGACGACCTGGCGGCGATCCCGCTCAAGGCCCTGCTCGAACGCAACCCCGAGCTCGACCCGGCGGCGATCGACGAGGTGTTCATGGGCTGCGCCAACCAGGCCGGCGAGGACAACCGCAACGTCGCGCGCATGGCAGCGCTGCTCGCCGGGCTGCCGGAAAGCGTGCCGGGCGTGACACTGAACCGCCTGTGCGCCTCGGGCATGGACGCGGTGGGCACCGCCTTCCGCGCCATCGCCAGCGGCGAGCTGGAACTGGCCATCGCCGGCGGCGTGGAGTCCATGTCCCGCGCGCCCTACGTGATGGGCAAGGCCGACACGGCGTTCGGCCGCGGCCAGAAGATCGAGGACACCACCATCGGCTGGCGCTTCATCAACCCGCTGATGAAGGCGCAGTACGGCGTCGATGCCATGCCGCAGACCGCCGACAACGTCGCCGATGACTGGCACGTCAACCGGGCCGACCAGGACGCCTTCGCCCTGCGCAGCCAGCAGCGCACCGCGGCGGCCCAGCAGGCCGGCTTCTTCGCCGAGGAGATCGTCCCGGTGGTGATCAAGACCCGCAAGGGCGAGAGCGTGGTGGACACCGACGAGCATCCGCGCGCCGACACCACTGCCGAGGCCCTGGCCAGGCTCAAGCCGGTCAACGGTGAGGGCAAGACCGTCACCGCCGGCAACGCCTCGGGCGTTAACGACGGCGCGGCGGCGATGATCCTCGCCAGCGCCGAGGCGGTGCACAAGTACGGCCTCAAGCCGCGCGCCCGGGTGCTCGGCATGGCCAGTGCCGGCGTCGCGCCGCGGGTGATGGGCATCGGCCCGGTGCCGGCGGTGAAGAAGCTCTGCGAGCGCCTGGGCAAGGCGGTGAACGAGTTCGACGTGATCGAACTCAACGAAGCCTTCGCCGCCCAAGGCCTGGCGGTGACTCGCGAGCTCGGCCTGGCCGACGACGATGCGCGGGTCAACCCCAACGGCGGCGCCATCGCCCTCGGCCACCCGCTGGGCATGAGCGGCGCGCGCCTGGTGCTGACCGCGGTGCACCAGCTGGAGAAGTCCGGCGGCAAACTCGGCCTGGCGACCATGTGCGTCGGCGTCGGCCAGGGTCTGGCGCTGGCGGTGGAGCGGGTCTGAGCGCAGGCACGCTAGAGTCTGCTCTGGCGTGAGCGCTCACGGCTGAGTGGGCGCGCCCCAGCCGAGTCTCGGATTCGACGCATCTTTATCCCGGCCGGCCGCATCGTTGAACGATACGTCGGCCGAACATCACGTTTGAAAAGAGTAAATGACCATGCCGATCATGAAATTGGCCGATGCCAGCCTGAACTACCGTTTCGATGGCGCCGAAGGCTTGCCGGTGCTGGTGCTCTCCAATTCGCTGGGCACCAGCCTGGGCATGTGGGATGAGCAGATTCCGGCCTTCGCCAGACATTTTCGCGTGCTGCGATACGACACCCGTGGCCATGGTGAGTCGAGCATCAGCCCTGTCCCCTACAGCATCGAACAGCTGGGTCGCGACGTGCTGGGCTTGCTCGATGGGCTGGGAATCGAGCGTTTTTCTTTCTGCGGGCTGTCGATGGGCGGCCTTATCGGCCAGTGGCTGGCGCTCCATGCCGGCCCGCGGCTGCAGCGCCTGGTGCTGTGCAACACCGCTGCGAAGATCGGCACCGAACAGGTCTGGAACGACCGCATCAAGACGGTACTAAACGGACAGCAGCAAGCCATGCGCGACATGCGCGACGCCTCCATCGCGCGCTGGTTCACTCCTGGCTTCGCCGAACAGCAGCCTGACGTTGCACGCCGCATCACCGACATGATCGCCAGCACCTCGCCGGACGGCTACGCCGCCAACTGCGCCGCCGTGCGCGACGCCAATTTCCGTGAGCAACTAGCCGGCATCACAGTGCCCACCCTGGTGGTCTGCGGCGCCAAGGATCCGGTGACGACCGTGGACCATGGCCAGTTCATCCAAGCACAAGTTGCCGGCGCGGAACTGGCAGTCTTCGAAGCCGCCCACCTCTCGAACGTCGAGGCTGGCGAAGCCTTCACCCAGCGCGTGCTGGAATTCTTGGTCGGGTGAGGCAGTGAGGAGAAAGGGATCGACGAAAGAAAAAAGCCCTGTAGAACAGGGCTTTTTTGTGTGGTGTCGGAGGCGAAGGGAATCGAACCCTTTTGCTTAGTGTGTCGATTCGGCGCAATGCGTGTCGTTATGTGGTTTCCGGGCTGAGCCGTCTGCTCGTTTCGACGCAATTCGGCACAGTGTTTTCGACACTTTATCGACACCCATTTTAAGGGGTTGTTGTTTTGGCAGGTAACAGCGGACCCAATCGCTGGCTCCTACCTTTTAACTGGGAGTCAGATAGGCTTGCTAGCTCTATTTCCCCGGTAAGGGCGCGTTCTTTGTTTTGAATTTTAAAATAAGCCAAAATAACTTTGTCACCATAAATCTCGACCAAAACTCTATTTTCATCGGCCACGAAATACTTAATTTTCTCCATTGCAATATTGTACCCAACGCTAAAGCTAAGCCCTGCAACGATAAAAGCGAAGAAAAGAAACTCCTTTATTTTGCCAGCCAAAACATGCTCTTCACTTTTTGGGAGATTCTCATCAGTCGAGCGTTCACGGCGCAATTCGATAATCACAAAAATATAGAACAAAACCACGACGCCGGCGGCAATCCAGAAAAGAAAATAAATCTTGGAAAGAACAGCAAACAAACTAATCAGGACGCCGGGGATTAGCGAAACAAAAAAAGCTCCTACAATTTTATTGAATTTTCCTGCTAATCCCAATAAAATTGAAAAAATCTCAATGATTGAGTAAAACAGCACGATCAAGCATACGCAAGAAATAATAACCTTGTAAGCATCAACTTCGATTGCGGCTAAGGGTGCGCCATAAAAACTCAGATAGCCCATTTCAAAAATAAATGTAACAGCAATAGCGGCAGCAGGGATTGCACTTAGTACAAATGCCTCTGCTTTTAAAAAAACAACAAAATCCGAAATTTTCATATTAAAGTCAACCCATCGGGTTAAAGCTACTAGCTGCTCCGCAATAGCGCGTCTTCATCCGGTCGCTATGATCTTTGCGGTCGCTATCGAAACGTGCGCGCCATGCACGGCATTGCTCGTGGAAGTGCTGTTTAGCGGCTTTGCGGCATTCGCGGTAGTCGATTGAGCCTCGGCGGTGGTTGGCGCATACGCTGGTTCCGTCGATGTAGTTATTGACGGATACCCATTCGGCTAGATAGTCGATTCCGCCGTTCCAACCCTTGATCCATTTCGACGTATGTTCTCGGCTCACCGACCGCGACCTGGGTGCGCTAGTGCTGGGCGTCGCTGCGGCAATCCGATGGGCTGCGGGCGGGGTGTAGATGCTGGCCGGCTGTTTGGGCGTGTAGTTATCATCGTTAAACGATGTTTGCCGGGACTGCACTGCTTCCGCTGTGCGCTCTGCGAACCAGTCGATTTCTTCCTGGGTCAGCGGTCGCTGCTGGGGAACTGGTGTCGGTTCTGCTGCTGGGGCTTCATAGCTTGCAACAGAAGGCTGGCTAACCGGCTGCATGGGCTGCTCTGGTTCTTGGTTAAACCAAGGCTTGCCGTCGATATGGATGCCCTGCTTGATCTGGTTTACGTCCAGCGCGATCGGTTTGCCGAATGTAAGCGCTAGCGCCGAGATCACAGCCGAGCCGAGACCTAGGAACGCAAGGAACCGCCAAGGGCTTGGCTTCTTTCTGTTGCGTAGGTATTCGGGGGCGTCGTCCCAATCCGATTTCATGTTGCCTCCATGCAACTTTGCTTAGTCTTTGGTTGAGTCTTTTTAGAACTCAATCCAAAGCGTTGCGATGTCATCCCATTTGGCTTTATAGCCACTTTTCTCAAGCTCCTCGATAACCTTCGAGGTGAGATCGTCAAGTTCGTTGTCTGGAATTCCAAATTCTAAATTTAGATCTTCAAGGCTTGCTATCGCTTCGCTATGTCCAAGCCTTATAGCTCGTCCAATAGCTGAAATTGCTCGCCTACGTATTTCGTTCGGAATTTCTGCTCGTGCCATTAGCGACAACTCACGTGCCCGCTTGGCGGGCAGCAGTCTCTCCGTTTCTGCATCGGATATGAAGCTTGCTTCTATGCGGGCAACTAGCTCTGCGTTCAAAGACCGACCAGCTGCTTTAGCTGCTTGTTCGGCCTGAGTTCGTAGCTCTGGCGGCATACGTAACTTGAATTGGGGGTCTTCTCTGCTCATTGGCGGATGATGGACCACCGTGGTCTTGACAGCAATGGGACCACCGTGGTTTCATTTTTCTCGACGGACCACCGTGGTCCAATTGATTGGCTGGAGTAATCCATGGAACTGGAAGAGCTGGAACCTTCAATGCTGATCGGCCCACAGCAGGACGTAGAAACCGTCGAATGCTGGGCTGACCGTAACGGCATCAGCCCTGGTATGGCCCGTGCCTGGGCGTCGCGGGGTGTGATACCGACCGTAAAGCTCGGCAAGCGGCGCATGGTCAACAGCGCAATGCTCCGTCACTGGCTGTTGGAACAGGAGTGGACCGCATGATCCGCACCGTCTACGGAAAGCCAGGGGAGGGGATGACCTATGCAGAAGCCGGCCAGCTATCAACGCCTTCCGCACGTCCAGGACTGCGACTGCTCTGTCTGTTGGTCCAGACGCGAAATGGCGAAACCCGCTCTCTCCCGGTCCACACCATGCGTCCAATGCCGCCCCGCGTATGCGCGGCCGATTCGCACGCTGCAAATGGGCTGCGTCGGTGGAACCTGGAAGCCTCTGCTCTCGGAGTGGACAGTGGAGCCGGCCTTTATCTGCGAGAAGCACACGCCACCCGAACGCCCCGCGAAGTGGTGGAGCGTTGCCTACCAAGATTCAACCTCGGCGCCGAGCGAGCAATTTCCGTTCTAGGCGAAACCCTGACCGAAGCCGAGCAGGTCCAGGGCCGCGCTCCCGGCTCGTCGGATCACGCTTCACCGATCCGGCGAACGGAAGCACGGGCGGAGCGCACCCTTGACCCCGCACGAACCGAAACAGCCTCCGCTCGTGAGTGCGGGAGCGCTTTTCCCTCCCGCGCTCCCGAGCCCTCGGCGGTGAGAGTGGGATGACAAGGGCGAAGCCCTTGGTGTTTAGAGAGTGAGGTTTATTAATTAATTTTGTTTTGAGCGTGGTGGGTAAGTGTCGATTCGTCGCTATTCATGCCAATAAACCATGCAACTTGATAATTCCTTGAGTATGAAAAAAGACCGTTTCAAGCGCGTATAACTAGAGCCACGGATTAACCCGCAAGCCAAGTAACAAGCCGGTCGCAGTGAAATTGCCTTTTCACTCGCTCGGGATCGCTCGGCCTGCAGAAAGCAAAGCAGCGCAATAAAGCGCAATTAGAGAGAGGAAACACAAATGGCACGTTCGACTATGGAAGTTGCATTTCTCGGCACTCAACGCTTCGACGGTGAAGCGGGCCAGAAGTACATCAAGGTTTTCTACGGCGATGAGCCGGACGGCAAGACCGAACACGGCCTGTCGATTATCGGCATGGCAGCAGCGGACGAAGTAGCCGACGAGATCTTCGCAGCCGGCGCGCAGTTCGAGCCGCTGCAACTGGTGCGTATCCACTTCGAGATTGCCCGTGGTGGGCAGAACAAGGGCAAGAATCTGGCGCTCCAGCTCGAAGCCGTCCAGAGCCGCGCCGCTGCCGAAACCCCGCGCACCCCAGCTCAACCCCAGGCCAAAGCCGGCGACCCGGCCAAGGCCAACTAACCGGGAGGGGCGGCCATGCTGATCGATGACCGGGTGTACTGCGACTGCTGCGGAAACGACATGGGCAAGCTCATGGCGCTGCCCGCGCCGCAAAGCGACCTGCTGCCCGACCTCAGCCTGCCGCCCCATTTCGCCGTCTGCCCTGACTGCGAACCTTCCGAATCCGCCGACCTCGAGCAGGCCGGCGAATGAATTTCCTCGCCTGTGACGGTGACTGGCTGCAAGGCGCCGATGGCTCACCCATCTGCTCTGGCTCGCTGGTCGCCCTCACGGTCGAGGAAATGCAAAGCCTCTACGGCTCTGCACTGACCTGGGACCAAGTCTCCGAGCTGCAAGGCGAAGCGATCGTTCTGTTCGCTACCGTGTTCGGCTTCCTGGTCCTGAAAAAAGCCCTGAAACAGTGAGGTATCACCCATGCAACTGAACAAGCACTTCATCAAGAAAATCGGCCTCGGCGCTGCTGTGGCTCTCTCGGCTGCTGCCGGCTCCGTCTACGCCGCTGTTCCACCGGAAGCCACCGGCGCGCTGGATACCGCCGGCACCGACGTCGGCACCATCGGTTGGGCCGTCTTCGCCGTGATCATCGCCGCGATGGCGTTCAAGTACATGCGCCGCGCCCTGTAATCGGGGTTAGCGCACTGCATGTGCCGAAGCAAACAAACCCCGCTCCGGCGGGGTTTTCTCTTCCAGGGAAACGCCAATGAGCTACGAACTGTACGTCCTGATCCTCACCACCCTGGCGTTCTATCTCGTGTTCTTCGGGAGGATCTAGTAATGAAGCGAATCGTCAGCGTATTCATTGTGCTGGTTTCGTTGCTAGCGCCCCCTGCGTTTGCAGTTGACTTTTATTGGCGAAACGGTGTTCAGGGCGCTATTAACTATTCTTCGGCTGTAGCAGCCTGTCACGGTGCCGTTGATCATTACTCCTCAACTACTAGTTATACGGTTACCGTCGATAAACTTGTGTTTAATTCCGATACCTCTGCCACTTGTAAACTATTGCGTAATGGTTCTCCCAATCTCCTTTCCACTATGTTGGCGCGCTATGGAGATTCTTGCCCTGCTGACTATGAATACAACTCCGCAACTGGCGAATGCGTCGCCCCCGAACCCGACCAGTGCGCCACCGCAACCAGTGAGTTCGTCCACGAGTACAACGCCGGCTCCCTCGATCCGTCCGTTCCCCCTTCGCTGCCTCCGTCCTCCGTCTGCGAAAGCGGTTGCCTGTACAACCGCACCGCAACCGTCAAAGGCTGCAACCGCTTCCTGGAAACCACCACCGGCAAGGACCTGAACTCCGTTTACTGCCAGGTTGTTTACCAGGGTGTCGGCTCGCAATGCACCACGAACAACCCGCCACCCGGCAGCGTCTTCGATCAGCCACCGGCCAAGCCGCCAGCGGACGCCACGCCGCAGTTCACCAGCGACAATCAGTGTGGTGACTGGATCACCAACGCCGACGGCACGCAGTCGCGCAACTGCACCAGTACCGAGACGCTGAAAGAGCCGGGCCAGCTCAACTGCGACAATGCCGGTGACTATTTGCACTGCACCACCGGCAAGCCGGCGCCGCGCTTTGAAGACACCTCGAAGACCGAGCAAACCACCAAGACCACCAACCCGGATGGTTCCAGCAAGACCGAAACCAGCACCACCACCGACAAGACCGTCTGCGTCGGCACCAAGCCCTGTACCTCGACCACCGCCGAAGAAACCTCAAGCTCTGGCACCAATGCCGATGGCACTCCCGGCGATGAAAGTAAGGAGTGCACCGGCTCCGGCTGCACCTCGGATGGCGGCGAAGAAGGCGAAGACGAAGAAGGGCCGGAGCGTGCGGCGTCTGCCGGATCCTGCGATGCAGCGTTCTTATGCAGTGGCGACGCGATCGATTGCGAGGTACTGCGCCAGCAGAAAGAACAGCTCTGCCACGCCGAGGAAATGGCCGACTTTCCGAAGCACAAGCCCGCCATCGAAGCGGCGGTTTCCGGCGATCAGTTCCAGCTCAATGAGGGGGCTGGCGTGATCGACGTGCCGTCCTTCATCAACCAGGGCACCCGCTTTCTCCCGTCCACCTGTCCGACCGCCGAAAGCTTCAGCCTGACCACCGCAGGCGGGCGGACCTTCCAGCTCAGCTACGAACCCCTGTGCCGCGCCGCCAGTGACCTGAGCGGCCTGTTCGTGGCCGTGGCTACCGTTCTTGCCGCCCTCTACGTGGGCCGCGCTGTAGGAGGTCAATGATGCAGTTTCTATTCGTCGTGCAGATGCTGGTGATCGTGCTCGGGCCGCTGGTGAAGATGGTCCTCAAGATGATCGGTTTCGGCTTCGTCACCTACATGGGCTTCAACCTGATCATCGGTCAGGCGCAGGACTACCTGTTTGCCCAGATGGGCAACGTAGGACCGGTGATTCAGGGGATTCTCGGGCTGGCGAAGTTCGATGTGGTGGTGAACCTGTACTTCGCCGCGATCTCGACGCGCTTCCTCCTGGCCGGGATCGACAAAGCCACCGACCGCAAACGTGCACAGGTCTGGCACAAGCCGGGCGGCACCTCCATCGAAGCCTAAGGAGGCGCCGTCATGCTCGTTATCCGCACCGGCAAGCCCGGCCACGGCAAGACCCTAAACACGATCCGCGAAGTCGATCAGAAGGCTCACGCCGAGGGCCGCGTCGTCTACTTCCACAACATCAACGGCCTGAAGCCCGATCAACTGCAAGCGCAGTGGTTTGCGTTCGAGGACCCGGAAAAGTGGTTCGAGCTGCCGAACGATTCGATCATCGTCGTGGACGAAGCGCAGGGCTGGTTCGGCGCACGCGATCCACGCGCGCGGCCACCGGAGCACATCACCCGCTTCGAGACCATGCGCCACCAGGGTCACGAAGTGCACCTCGTCACCCAGGACCCGCGCTACCTCGATGTGCACCTTCGCCGGCTGTGCAATGCGCACATTCACTACTGGCGCGTGTTCAAGTCCGCTCAGCTGCTGCGCTTCGAGTCGGAAGTCGTCGTAGAGAAAGTCGAGCTGAAAACGAGCTTCAAGGACGCCGACAAGAAATCGCTGCGCCTGGATAAGCGCTACTTCGGCGCCTACACCAGCACCAATGCAAAGCACCACTTCCAGACCAAGGTGCCGACCAAGTTCATCCTGGCGATGTGCGTGATCGTCGGCGCCGGCATCCTCGTCTACCGCGCCTATGAGCGCTACAACACTGAGAAAGCCGCGCTCGAAACGACCAGCAGCGCGCCGGCCGGGAGCATGGTCGATCAGGTGCGCGATACGGTTGGTGCGTTCATCAAGCCGGTCGGTGACGGCAAATCTGAAGCGCCAGAAAGCACCGCCAGCTACATCGGCCGCCGTGTTCCCCGCGTGCCGCAGGTGCCGGCGTCGGCGCCGATCTACGACGAGCTGACCCAGCCCGTGTCGTTCCCACGGCTCTACTGCATGTCCAGCACCGACCCCGCCACCTATGCCCGCGAGTTCGGCCGAATGGCGCACGCCGTGGTGAACGGAACGCCTACGGTGTGCCAGTGCTACACGCAGCAGAGCACGCGAGTGGAAACCGACTTCGCCTTCTGCAAACGCGTGGTGGAGAACGGCTTCTTCGATCCGACCCTTCCCGACCGCTCCGCTCGCGAGCGAACCCAGCAAGTCCAGAACGCCCCGCCTCCAGCGATGCAGGCCTCTCAGCCGATGGCCGCGCAGCCCGTCAACAGTCCGAGCTTGACCGTCGTGCCGTACCAGAAGGGGCAATTCCTGTGGTGACCGTCAGCGCGCGGGCGCTTGCGCTCTTTGCACGCGCGGCGAGGCACGAGCCGGCGTGCAAACGCGCGCGCTGACGTTCCTGTAACACGTCAGATAAACCCAACTGAACAGTGTCGATTCGTTGCAATTTGGAGCATTAGAAAATGAGCGTTAAAGATCAGATTCGTGTTGACCAAAACTTTCAGGAAACCCCGACCGGGCGACTGTTCTTCGATAGCCATTCGGCCAAGCTGACCGACCTGTCGGGCGTTCGCTTGCTGCGTTGCGGCGTCGATACGGTCCGCCAGCTGTATCGCGGGCTAATCCGCCCGGAAATCATGGCGCTGTTCGAGAAACCGGGCGTCATGGTCGAGTTCGCTGGCGAGTTCTGGCATGCCGGACGGGTAGGGCGGGACTCGGGCTACCAGTACAAGTTGCAGAACGCCGATCTCGGCTTCGTGCTGCTCATCAAAAACTTCAACGCCAAGCTGGAACAGATCGGCCCACACCTGAAAATCGAGGTGTCGCCGCACGCGATCGACGCGCTGTCGCCTGAGCGCCTGCAAGAGCGGATGGACTACTACGCTGCAGCCGTTATGACGCACCGCGAACGCAACCAGTGCGCTGTCCATCTGGCGTTGGATCTCCAAGGCTGGAAGCCTCCGGTGGATCTGGTGGCGCGACTGCACTGCCGCGCGCGGACGCATCGGGATATCTCGGGCATCAACGAAATCAACTGGGCGACCAAGTCCAGCGTCTACGGGCGCGGGGAAACGTCCATGTTCGGCTCGGCTGGTGGCGTCCAGTTGTGTATCTACAACAAGACCGAACAGGCCCGCGCGACCGATAAGCTCGACTTTTGGGAAAGCGTCTGGCGTCGTCGGGACTCGTTCGATCCCGCCGATCCTGATAACTACGATCCGGAAGCGGACGTGTGGCGGATCGAGCTGCGTTATCACCATTCGGTCATCCAGCAGTTCGCCAGCGGGTCGATCAGCGCAAAGACCGGCGAGGCCATCGAGACGGATTCATACGCAGCGTTTTCGGGCCACCTCGACGGCCTGTGGCGCTACGGGCTGTGCCAGTTCAAGTTGCTGCATCGTCCGGGGCAGTACGAGCCGATCTGGACGCTGATTCGCGACGATATTCGTGTCGATGTGCCGGTCGACTCCCTGGTCGATGAAACCGAGTACAAGCGCTACTACAAGACCTCGCGAGGCTTCTCCGGCAAGAACGTCGAGCTATTCCTGGGAAACTTCGTAAGCCTGCTGGCACGGGAGCGAGTGGGCGCTAAAACCGCATTTGATCGACTGAAGGAATGGGAATGCTGGCCGGTCATTCGTGACCACTACGCCGCCAAGGACATGAGCGAGCGCGATCTGTACAAGCACATCAAGACGTTGCTTCAAGAGCGCCACGTTCGATGGGGCAGAGCGGTCTGATGGCGATCCAGCAGCTCCCTGACGGTCGCTGGCGGGTCGACGTTGAGCCGGTCAAAGGCAAGCGCTTCCGCAAGACGCTGAAGACCAAGGCCGAGGCAATGCGCTTCGAGGCGACCTGTCGAGCCAAGTGCAGCGAATCCAACGATTGGGCACCGCGGCCAAAGGACAAGCGCAGGCTGTCAGAGCTGGTCGAGCTGTGGTTCGATCTTCACGGCGTCTCGCTCTCCGATGGCGTTCGACGTGTGGCGATCCTGCGGGCGTGTGCAAAGGCGATGGGTGATCCGGTAGCTCGTATGGTTGATGGCGCAAAGATCGCCGCCACACGCGCGCGTTGGATGTCAGCAGGCGTCACCGGCAAGACGGCGAACAATCGCCTCGGCTATCTGAAAGCGGTTTACAACGAGCTGCATAAACTCGATGTGATCGACTATCCCTGTCCGTTCACCCGTATTCGTCCGGTTCGGTTGCAGGAGCGCCCCTTGGCCTACCTGACCAAGCCGCAGATCTCCGAGCTGCTCGATGCACTCCAGGCGCGGACCACGTCTCCACATCCGGCGATGGTGGCGCGGATCTGCTTGGCGACCGGGGCGAGGTGGGGTGAGGCTCAAGCGCTGCGACCGGAGCGGATCAGAGGCAACGCCCTGGTGTTCGCCAATACCAAGTCGAAACGGGTGCGGATGGTTCCGGTAACGCCCGAGCTGGTGGCGGCGATCAAGATGCACTGGCAAACCTACGGGCCGTTCACCAACTGCATTGGCGCGTTTCGGCTGGTCCTGCTCTCGACCTCGATCAAGCCACCACGCGGACAGGCAAGCCACATCCTGCGCCACACCTTCGCGGCTCACTTCATCATGGGCGGTGGCCATATCGTGACGCTAAAAGAGATCCTGGGCCATGCCTCGCTGAACATGACGATGAGATATGCCCACCTCGCGCCTGAGCATTTGAACGATGCGATCAGGTTAGGACCGTTGGCCGGCATCACGTTACCGCTCGCCAGCCAGTAATCGAATCAATTGAAGGGGGTGCGCCACTGGCGTACTATTCGCTTATGATCTTTATCGAGACACCGATCTTCACCAAGCGCCTGCGGGATCTGCTTAGCGATGACAGCTACGCGGAGTTTCAGCGCCAACTGGCTGACCGGCCGGACATGGGCGATGTGATTGAAGGTACTGGCGGCATTCGCAAGGTCCGCGTTGCGTCTAGCGGTCACGGCAAGCGAGGCGGGTCCAGGGTCATCTACTACCACTTCACGGCGGCTTCGCAGATCGCATTGCTGCTGATCTATCCGAAGAACGAGAAGGACGACCTGACGGCAGACGAGCGCAAGGTGCTCAAGCAAATCATCGAACGGTGGAGGTAATCACCATGAGCAAATTCTTTGAAGACCTTCTGGAAAGCGTCCAGCAGATGGACGAGATCCGGCGAGGCGAGCGACAGCCTTCGCGGGAGTTCACCGTGGATGCTCTGCAGGTGAAGGAAATCCGCAAGGCAACCGGGCTGACTCAGGCCAAGTTTGCGGCGATGATCGATGTTCAGCTCGGCACGCTGCGCAATTGGGAACAAGGCCGACGCGAACCTACCGGTCCGGCCAAGGCGCTGCTGCGCGCTATTCATAACGATCCGAAGCACGTTATCCAGGCGCTTTCGTCCGTCTGATCTCGGCCTAGCGGCTGGTCCTTTTCGACACTTCTTCGACACCACCAAAAGCCAGAAACGAAAAAGCCCTGTAAAAACAGGGCTTTAGCGTGTGGTGTCTGGAGCGGGCGAAGGGAACATCATCGTGTCCCTAACTCGTTGATTGATAACGAGTTTTCCGCACTCGGCGAACCGAGATGGACATAATTATGGACTGAAAAACCACCCTTGGTCAACGCACGCTCCGAGCAGGTCCAGTGCGAGCCATGGACAGCCAGCGATTGCCAATGTACCCGAGCACTCAACGTCACGAGGCCGGTTCATCTCCCTTTGGCAGGAACTCCTCGCGGGCGCGCTGCAGAAACCGCTTCATGGGCTCAGAGGGTTCGGCGCTGCGGCGCAGCAGGTAGGTGGACAGCATGGGCGGCGTGCCGGCCAAGGGGCGAACGGTTATGTCGGGGCGGTTCAGGGTCTGCACCTGCGAGGCAATGGCGAAACCTAGGCCATAACCGGCACCGACCAGAGTCAGCATCACGCCTAGGCTCGTCACCTGATCTACCAGCTTGAGCGGCTTGGACGCACCTTGAAGCACCGCCTGGATCTGGTGGTGGCAGCCCGATCCCGCGTCCGGATGGCACAGTACCAACGGAAACTTCAAGGCTTCATCCAATGGCACTTCCGCGTGCGCCAACAAGGGGTGGCGCACGGGCACAATCACCGACAGAGGATCGGTCCACACGGGCTCGGCGACAAGGCCTTCGCTCACCGCGTCCGACAGCGCAAAGCCGATGTCCAGCAGATCGTTGTGCAGGCCCTTGAGCTGCTGCGCGAAAGGCAGCTCGAAGACGCGAATCTCCAGTTCGGGCTCTTCCTCGCGGCTGCGCGCCAGCAAGGTGGCAATGTGGGGCTGCGCCAAGCTGTCGCAGATGGCGATGCGCAGATAACCCTGATAGCCCTGCGCCGCCGCCTTTGCGGCACTCACCGCCTGCTCCACGGTGGCCAGCACACGCCGGCACTCACCGAGGAACACTTGACCGGCCCAGGTCAGTCGCGTCTGGTGCGCGCTGCGGTCGAACAACTGCACGCCGAGCGTGGCTTCGAGATTGCGCATTGCGCGCGACACAGGCGATTGTTCTACGCCAAGGCGCTCGGCCGCTCGCGCGAAATGCAGTTCTTCCGCGACCGCAACGAAATAGCGCAGTAATCTGAGTTCCAATTCGGCCTCCTGTTCGCTCCGTTCCTGGCATGTGTCCACCTCATGCGGATTGCGCCTCGCTTTCTCCTTCGATGATTGGCAAGAGGTTCCGGCGTTGCATGCTTGCCTATTCGGATAGACAGATCGCATCCGACACTTCGGAGGTTGAGGCGGAACGCTACCTGGCCGAAGAGACCTGAGAGCCTCAATCGCCGCGACGCTGCACTACCGCCTGATCCACAGGTTCAGTTCAATCAATTCCCGGGTTGCAGCTCCACACGCACCTCGCGCGATTTGCCGGCCCGTTCCACTGACAGGACCACGACATCGCCGACCTTCCTGTCGTCGAGCCGCGCGAGCAGCTCGGCCACATCGTCCGTCGCCTTGCCATCAACACCGATGATGCGGTCGCCGGGCACGATGCCTTGCGGCGTGACTTCGACACCCGCGAGTCCGGCTTTGTGCGCTGCCGAACCAGGGGTGACACGCAGCACGAACACGCCCTTGCTTCCCGTCAGCGCAAGCAGGCGCTGATTGAGCTGTTCGTCCACCTCGATGCCAAGCGCCGGGCGGATGTATTTGCCGGACTTGATGAGTTGCGGCACTACCCGCATGACGGTGTCCACCGGCACGGCAAAACCGATCCCGGCCGAGGCGCCGGAGGGGCTGTAGATCGCCGTGTTGATGCCGATAAGCCGCCCGGCCGAATCGAGCAGGGGGCCGCCCGAGTTGCCGGGATTAATGGCGGCGTCGGTCTGAACCAGGTGATCAATGGCCGGGCCGCCCGCTTCTCCCGGTAACGAGCGGTCGAGCGCGGAGACGATGCCGGTGGTGAGCGTCCAGTCCAGGCCAAAGGGGTTGCCGATAGCAAACACCTTCTGTCCCACCTTGAGGTCGGCGCTGGTGCCGACCGGCACGGCAGGCGGGCGTTTGAAGCCGACGCCGATCTTGAGTACGGCGATGTCGTGCGCTGGGCTCGCCCCCACCAGCGCGGCCTGGTAGTCGCGGCCGTCGGCAAGCTTGACGGTGGCTTCGGACGCGCCCTGGATAACGTGGAAGTTGGTGACGACGTGGCCGGCGTCGTCCCAGATGAAGCCCGATCCCGTGCCACGAGGCACGGAGAAGACATTGCGCGTCCAGACGTCGCGCACCAGCTGCGCGGTGGTGATGTAGACCACCGAGGCGCGTGATTTTTCGAACAGTTCGATGGTGGCCTGTTCGTCAGCGGCCAGATCGCCACGCGGCGTGACGGTGCGCTCAGCGGCTTGGCGCGGGCTGAACCAGGCTTCGATGGCGGGCAGGAACTGCCAGAACAGCATGAGTGCTGCAACGCACGCAGTGATGACGAGCCAGCGCCGGATGAAGGGATCCGGTGCGGGGCGTGGGTACGGGTCAGGGTAGGCCATGAGAAGTCTCCTGGTGATAGGCAATCAGCGCCATAGCCCGCTCGGGCGCCAGCGCGGCGGGCGCGGCGTCACAGTGGATTCCGGCAAGAAATGGGGCGCGTGAAACGGCAAGGCTGTTGCTGGTTCAGGCGCCAACGTCAGCAGGCGTGATATGCGATCTTGCGTTGCCGGATGGGTGCGCAACCAGGAAGGCTCGGGATTGCCCCATCCCGGCCACAGCCAGGCACGCCAGGAGCGACTGACCCGCTCGATCTTCGCCAGCGCGGACGCCAGCCCGTGCGGGTCGCCGGTCAGTTCCGCCGCGAGGCGGTCAGCATCGAACTCACGCACGCGAGACAAGCCGAGCTGTGCGAGCAGGGCCAGCTGGGGCGAGGCGGCCAGCAGAAGCAGTCCAGGCCAATTAACCGTCACCGCGCCGGCCAGCAGTGCGGGCAAGCTGAACACAATAGCGATCTGTCCGACCATAGCCAGCAGGCTCGTGAGACGACTGACGGAATCCGCCAGCCCCATGACACGCATATCTTCATTAGCGATGTGCGCGACCTCGTGCGCGAGCACACCCGCCAGTTCGCGCGAATTCAGGTTGCGCAGCAGGCCATCGGTGAGGGCGATCGATGCATGCTGCTTCGAGCCGGTGGCGAAGGCGTTGACGACGGCACTGGGCACGTAGTGCGGCACCGGCGTGGCGGGCAAACCGGCACGGGCGGACAGCTCGCTCAACAGGGCCCAAATCTCGGGGGCTTCGTGCGGGTGCAGGGCCCGCGCGCGGTACAGGCGCAGGGTCAAGGCGGATGCGGCTGCCGGTTCCAGCAACAACGTGCCTGCAACTGCAAACAGCGCGAGCCACAGGCCGCTTTCCCCGAACAGCAGGCTTCCTGCGGTGGCTGCAATCCCGATCAGAGTCAGGACCAACAGCCCGGTCTGCAGGCGGTTGAGCCAGCGGTGTTGCAACAACGCCGCGCGCGGGTCACTGGGATGATGACGGGGCATGCTCAGAGGTCTCGGCGGCACGGTCGTCGCGCTTGCGCAGCAGCCAGTAGGTTGCACCCAGAGCCAGCGTGGCGCCTGCCAGCGCGGCGATCTTTGCGGGGCTCACCTCGGGGTCAAGGATCACGAACTTGCGCGCCAGCGCGATGAGGATCACGGTCTTGACCTGGATGATGCTGTCCCGACGCAGCGCCACGCGCACGATGGAATGCTTGAACTCCATCGCGATCAAGAGCGTCATGATCATGCCGAACACACTCTGGAATACCTTGTGATCCAGGGGATTGAAGGCATCGAGGACCAGCAGCGTGAAGACGATGGAGATAAGCTGGAACAGCGACACCACGATGATGACGGCAATCACCGCCGACAGAACGAGTGCGATGACCTGCTCGAAGCGCTCGTAAACCGTCATCAACCGCCACTGGGAGCGCATCTCGTCAAGGGCCGTGTGGCCAGATTCTTTATGCATAAGCGTTGCGCTCTCTCTTTCAATGAAACGTTAATGGAACGGGGAGTTCCGAGAAGACGACTCGATTGCACCTGGATTGCCGAGGCAGTTGCGAAGCCACCCAGCGCATAATGTCCTGCGCGCCCGTGGCGCCGCCGATGGGTGGATCAGCCTCCTGCACGTCAACCCTTCGTCCCATGCATGGTATCAATCCGGCTTCTGGTCCGGCGGCAGCAATCCCAGCAGATCCGCCTGCAAATGTTGCAACTTGTCGATGCCAGCCCTCAATGCCTCGACACGGCCGGCATTTTTCATTTCACTCAGGGTGTGAGCTAACTGCTGGATGCTCTGATGCAGGACATCGACCTGATCATTGGGATCTTTGCCGAAGAACGTCGGGCGACCACTTTGATCCCGCCAGTATTGGAGTGTTTCGGATTGAGGAGGCACTTGGGTCTTGCCTGACAGATAGTCGATCATCTGGGAAATCCAGACCCGGTGGTCGGCGTATGTGAACGGCACGGGCAGCGCGGCGCGACTGTCAGGTTTGAATCCCTTCCAGGATAAGGGTACCTGCCAGGTGTGTAGCCATTGCTCGAATTCATGCAC
The DNA here is from genome assembly GCF_024448505.1 of Stutzerimonas degradans. Taxonomy (GTDB): domain Bacteria; phylum Pseudomonadota; class Gammaproteobacteria; order Pseudomonadales; family Pseudomonadaceae; genus Stutzerimonas; species Stutzerimonas degradans. Next base: position 367,337 of record NZ_JAMOHV010000002.1, on the reverse strand, counting down.
CGGCATCGGATGCCCGATGGCATAACCCTGGCCCCACTCGCATCCCAGACGCAGCAGAATTTCTCCATGCTTGATGGATTCGACTCCCTCCGCGATGCAGTTCCTGCCAAACGACCTTGCCAGTGCCAGTAGCGCATCCAGGATGGCGATATCGTCCGGGTCCTCGAGCATGTCGCGTATGAAACCTTGGTCGATCTTGAGCAGGTACGCGGGCAGGCGCTTCAGATAGGTCAGCGATGAATAGCCGCTGCCGAAATCGTCGAGGGCAAAACGCAATCCCATCCTTTCGCACAGCGCCATCGACTGAGACACTTGAACGAAGTCCTCCACGGCGCTGGTTTCGAGGATTTCCAGTTCAAGGTCTTGCGGTTGGGCGCCGGGATGTCGTGACAACATACCCCGTAGATGCATGATGAAATCCGGTTGCAGCAAGTGCTCGGCATCGATATTCACGCTGATCGGGACATTTAGGCCGGCCTTGCGCCAAATTTCGATCTGGGTCAGCGCAGCCTCGATGGTCCATTTCCCCACAGCAATCCCGAGCGGATGATTCTCTATGAGGGGTAGGAAGGAGGCAGGAGATAACAAGCCACGCGCCGGATGTTGCCAGCGGATCAAGGCTTCGGCGCCCAGCACCTCACCGGTGCGCATGTTGACCTTAGGTTGGAAATAAAGCAGGAACTGCCCATTGGCAAGTGCATTCTCTATGCTGTCCAATCCTTCGTGCCGGAGGCGCAGCGTACGATCCTTCTCCGTATCGAAAACGTGATATCGATTCTTGCCAGCTTGCTTGGCAAAATACATGGCCTGGTCAGCCTGCCGCAGTAGCTGGTCGGCGTCGATATCTTCGGCTTGCGGGTAGTAGCTCACACCGATACTCGCGCTCACTTCGCACAATGCGTCACCAATCGGTACGGGCTGCGCAGCTACCTCGATCAGGCGATCAAGAATCGGTACGCTGAGGGAAATATCCGGCAGGTCGACCAGAACAGCGACAAACTCATCACCACCGAGACGGGCCAAAGTATCGCCTTCGCGCAACACTTGCGTCATACGCCTGGACAGGACGGACAGCAATTTGTCGCCGACTGCGTGGCCGTGCTGGTCGTTGACCTTCTTGAATCCATCCAGATCGATGAGGACAACCACCAGGTGCATACCACGCCGACGTGTCTGAGCAATGGCCTGCTTAAGGCGGTCTCCAAGCAATAGTCGATTGGGCAAGCCGGTGAGCAGGTCGTAATGAGCAACGCGTTCAAGCTGTTGCTGGTTTTCCTTCAGCGCTGTGATGTCGGAAAACATGGCTGCGTAATGCTCGATATTGCCCTGCATATCCGGGACTGCACTGATCGTCAGCAGCGCGGCAAACTGACTGCCGTTCTTGCGTCGGCACCAGAGCTCTCCGTTGCCAATAGTCGTGCTCACGCAGAGCCTGCCAAACGGTCTGATAGAACTCATCGTCATAGCGATCGGACTCGAGCAGACGAGGTGTCTGACCCATTACTTCCTCCCGCGCATAACCAGTGATCACGGAAAACGCCCGATTGACGTTGACAATATGGCCTTGAGCGTCCGTAACGAGGATGCCCTCTCCTGCGTGCTCAAAAACTTTAGCCGCAAGGCGAAGCTCTTCCGCGGATCTTCTGCGTGAGGTGACATCATGGATATAGCCGTGCCAGAGGATGCTCCCATCAGGCATGGCTTCAGGCGACGCCTCGCCTTCGACCCAGATCACCCGACCGTCAGGAAACTGCACTCGGTACTCGTCATGCCAAAGCGCGAGTAACTGCCCCGACGCCTGTATGGTTTCATGCACACGGTCGCGGTCTTCAGGATGGAGCGCAGCGAACGCAGGAGCGGCATCTTCAACAACATCCTCCGGTGCAACCCCGTATATTTCCTGTATCCTCGCGCTGGCATAAGGGAAGTGCGAGCTGCCGTCCGGACGAAGACGGTATTGGTAAAGCATACCGGGAACGTGGCTGGCCAACTCTTCTCGCTGTAGGCGCATAGCGCTCAGCGCCTGCTCGATCCTCTTGAGATCGGTGATGTCCTCTACCGTCCCGTCTGCCGCTCTGGGCCGACCAGAGGCGTCGCCCTTGAATGTTGCCCGCAGGTGTATCCAGCGAACCTGCCCTCCGCTGACGATGCGATACCACAGATCAAGGGACTTTCCGCACATGGCAGCATCCCATGCCCTATCGAAGAGGGGGCGGTCTTCAGGGTGAATGCACTGCAGGAATCGCTCGAAGGCTATTGGCGCACCAACATCCAGGCCGAGCACGCGGCAGGCTTCATCGGAGCAAGTGAGGAGTTGCGAGCCAAGATCGAGATGCCAACTGCCAGAATGGGCATTCTGGTTAATCTGGTCACAGTGTCGGGCTGAGATTTGAGGCGTCTCGTTCAAAGGTGACGCTCCTTATGGGTGAAACAGAGGTTCCAACGTTTCTGCAACTCGGAGCGTATTTCGTCAAAGATTGTGTGGTTGGGGTCGCTATGCATCGCGGCTACGCACTTTCTTCAAGGATCGCACAACTGATAAGCAGGGTGGCTGCCTGCTCGAACTGCGGCGCCATCATCTTGCACGGTCCGCAATTGGGCTTCTCTGCCAACTTGTTGGCTGGCACGCGATTGATGGATTGGCAGTGTGGGCAGACGATATGCATGCTGTCACTCATGAGGTGGGTCCTTGGGACACAGAGGAAGTCATGGCTCCGGCAGTTGGGCTGCTGTGACATGGGGATTCGAGCTGTAGCCCCTGCGTCAGTTGCCGGATGCTGTATTCATCCAGCGTTTCCCGTGCGAGCAGTTCGCGCGCGCACCGCTCCAGCACTTCTCGGTTGATTTCGAGAATTCGGTATGCACGATCAAACACACCCATCACGATGTCACGGATGGCTTGGTCGATGCGTGTCTGAGTCGATTCGGCTACCCGGCAGCCACCCTGTACCAGTTCAGGCGCATCAAGAAAACGCGGCCTCTGTGCCTCAAAAGCAACGTACCCCAAGCCCTCATCCATGCCGAAGCGCGTAATCATGTCGCGGGCGATGTCGGTGGCCCGCGCGAGATCGTCTGAAGCCCCTGTGGACAGCTCGCCAAACACGAGCTTCTCAGCCGCGCGCCCTCCCAGGAGCACGGCGATCTTGTGCTCCAGGTCGGCACGTGTCATCAGAAATCGGTCTTCGGTGGGCCGCTGCAGGGTGTAGCCGAGTGCACCGATGCCACGCGGAACGATTGAAATCTTGTGTACCGGATCGGTGCCGGGCAGCGCCAGCGCCACCAGCGCATGCCCCATCTCGTGATAGGCCACGGTTTCCCGCTCCTTCGGATTGAGCACACGGTTCTTCCTTTCCAGGCCGGCCACGATGCGCTCGATGGCGGCGGTGAAGTCTTGCAGTTCCACAGCCTGCGCCTTGCGCCGCGTCGCGTTCAGCGCTGCTTCGTTCACGAGATTGGCCAGATCAGCGCCGGAAAAGCCGGTGGTCAGCGCCGCCACCTGTTCGAGATCGATATCCTGAGCCAGCGTCACCTTCTTGACGTGGACTTTCAGGATGTCCAGCCGTCCCTTCTTGTCGGGCCGGTCCACCAGCACCTGACGGTCGAAGCGACCGGCGCGCAGCAGCGCCTGGTCGAGGATTTCGGGGCGGTTGGTGGCGGCGAGGATGATCAGCCCGACCGAGCTGTCGAAGCCGTCCATCTCCGTGAGCAACTGGTTGAGGGTCTGCTCGCGCTCGTCGTGGCCGCCGATGGGGCCGCCGACGCCGCGCGCGCGGCCCAGCGCATCCAGCTCGTCGATGAAGATGATGGCCGGCGCCTGCCCGCGGGCCTGCTCGAACAGGTCGCGCACACGGGCCGCACCCACGCCGACGAACATCTCGACAAACTCTGATCCGGAGATGGAGAAGAAGGGCACCGCAGCCTCGCCGGCAACAGCCTTGGCCAGCAATGTCTTGCCGGTGCCCGGTGGGCCGACCAGCAACACGCCCTTGGGAATGCGCGCCCCGAGCCGTCCATACTCCTGCGGATTCTTGAGGAAATCGACGATCTCAACCAACTCCGCCTTGGCTTCATCCACACCCGCGACATCGGCAAAGGTCACGCCGGTGTTCTTCTCCATGAATACCTTGGCACGGCTCTTGCCGATGCTCAGGAAGCCACCCATGCCCTGCTTCTCGGCGAAGCGGCGGAACAGGAAGAACCAGACGCCGAAGAAGGCCACCGCCGGCAGAATCCAGGAGAGCACATCACGCAGCCAGGTGCTTTCCACCACCCGCGCGTAAGGCACGTCGTACTTGGACAGCCGCTCGGCCAGGTCGGGTTCGACGCGAGTGGCCACGATGGTGGTCTTGCCCCGGCTGTCCGGCGATTTCAGGCGCCCGGTGACCGTGCGGTCCGACACCAGCACTTCGGCGACGCGCCCCTCGGCCAGCGCCTTCTCGAATTCGCTGTAGGGCACGGGCTCGACGGTCTTGGCCGCCTGCCAGTAGTTCTGCAGCGTCAGCAGCAACAGGCCGGCGACGATCCAGTAGCCAATGTTCCATTGATCTTTCTTTTCCATGGGCAATGTTCCTCGCAAGTCGTGCCGCTAGAGAATGGGGGTGAACAGACGGGCCACCCCGTCGCGCAAGCGGATGGCCAGCGGGCGGGCGCGCAACGCCTTCGCCGATATCTCGTTCGATGCATCACGGGCGGCATCAAAAAGGGATTCCAGCCGCGTAGACAGCGCGGTGTCGTACACCTCCACATTGAACTCGAAGTTGAGGCGCAGGCTGCGCGCATCCCAATTGGCCGAACCCAGGCAGCACCACTGGCCGTCTATCAGCATCAGCTTGCTGTGGTCGAACGGGCCAGGCCGTTCGAAGATGCGTACACCGTGCTCCAGCACCTGCCAGTAGTGGGCGCGCGCGGCCCATTGCACCGTGGGATGGTCGCCGTTTGCGGGCGTCAGCACCTCGACGCGCACGCCGCGCAACGCGGCCGTGCTCAGCGCCGCGATCATCGGCTGATCGGGCACGAAGTAAGGTGTCCAGATGCGCACCGAATGCTTCGCCGCGCTCAAAGCGCCCATGAAGGTCCAGCGCAGCCGGTCCAGGGCCTCATCGGGACCGGCCTCGATGCCGCGCGCCCAAGAGGTTCCTTGCTCATCAGCCGTTGCGGGCGGTTCGCCCCAGAAACCCTCGTTGAGCCGCTCGCCCGTGGTATCGCACCAATCGTCGGTGAAGCACCGCATCAGATGCGCAACCACCGGCCCGCGCAGACGAAAGTGCAAATCGTGACAGGCCTGCTCCGGCGCATCGGGCCGCCAATACGGGCTGAAGATGTTCATGCCGCCGGTGAAACCCGTCTCGCCATCGATCACCAGCAGCTTGCGGTGATTGCGCAGATGCGCGGCATGCAGGCGCGCGGGAATCAACGTCGGGTTGAACGTCGCCGCCGGAACGCCGGCGCGTTGCAAGGCGCGGTAGGCGCTGCGGGGCCTCCAGCAGGCATAGACGTCGTCGATCAGCACCCGCACTTGCACGCCGCGCTCATGAGCCCGGCGCAGCGCATCGACGAACTGCGCCCCGATGCCTTGGCTGTCGTAGATGTACGAAGCCAGCGCGACGCTGTGCCGCGCCGACTCGATGGCAGCGAGCATGGCCGGGTAGGCCTGCTCGCCATCGACGAGCGGCTCGATGCGGTTGCCGCTGGTCAGCGACTGGCCGGTGGCACGTCCCACCAGGTGCGCCAGGCCGGCAAACGGCGCCGATACGGCCTGGGGCATCGTAGGCGCGAGGTCCTGCCGAACAGCAGGATCTGCCCCCGGAAACAGCCGCCGCGCCCGCCGCTGGTAACGGTTGATGCCGAACAGCCCATACAGCAGCGAACCGCCCAGCGGCAACAGCGCGATCAGCAGCACCCACAGCGTGGCCGATCGAGGGTCACGCTTGTAGATGACCGCGTGCCCCGCTGTGGGGATAGCGACCGCCAGCGACACGAGGGTGGCTGCCCATGTCAGCCCGTTGGGGTCGGACACGACAGCCTCCCATCGCTCAAGATTCGCCGTCCGCTGACTTCTTCTTGCGCGCAGGCTTGCTCGCGTCGCTAGGCGGCGTCTCGGCCACGTTCGCGGCATCGGGCTTTTCAGGCTCAGCCGGCTTCGCGGGTGGCTCCTGGCGCTCGAAGACCACCCGTTCGGCCTTGTCATCCCAGCGGGCGCTGGCGTGATCGCCCTTGCCGATACCGCCACCCAGCATCTCGCGTGCCAGCGCGGTTTCCAGCTCGCTGCGGATCAGCCGCTTGAGCTCACGCGCGCCGAACTCGGGCTTGTAGCCTTCCTCCGCGAAGTGGTCGATCAAGGTCTGATCGAAGGTCAGCGTCACGCCCTGGCTGGCGGCGTTGCGGGCCACACGATCGAGCTGCAGACCGACGATATGGCGGATCTCCTCCTTGCCCAGCGCATGGAAGACGATGATCTCGTCGATGCGGTTGATGAACTCGGGGCGGAAGTGTCCGCGCAGCACGTCCATCACCTCGGACTTGGTCTTCTCGTATTCCTCGCCGGCGGCGCTACGGGCCTTCAGCCGACGCTGGATGATGTCCGAGCCCAAGTTCGAGGTGGCGATGATGATGGTATTGGTGAAATCCACCACCCGGCCCTTGCCGTCGGTGAGCCGCCCGTCGTCGAACACCTGCAGCAGGATGTTGTAGACGTCGGGGTGAGCCTTCTCGATCTCGTCCAGCAGCAACACGCTGTAGGGCTTGCGACGCACCTTCTCGGTGAGCTGGCCACCCTCGTCATAGCCCACATAACCCGGAGGCGCACCCACCAGGCGTGCCACGGTATGGCGTTCCCCGTACTCGGACATGTCGATGCGCAGCAGCGCACCTTCATCGCCATAGATGGACTCGGCCAGCGCCTTGGCGAGCTCGGTCTTGCCCACGCCGGTCGGCCCGAGGAACAGAAAAGTCGCCACCGGCTTGCCGCCTTCGCGCAGGCCCGCGCGCGACAACCGCACGGCATCGGCCACCGCGCGCACCGCTTCGTCCTGACCCACCAGGCGCTCGTGCAGCCGCTGCTCCAGATGCAGCAGCTTCTCGCGTTCTTCCACCGTCAGCTCGTTGACCGGAATGCCGGTCAGGCGCGAGACGATCTGCGCGACATGCTCGGCCTTGACTTCGGCGCTGCCCGAGGCGCGCTCGCGTTCCCATTCCTCGACGAGCTTCTTGAGCTCTGCCTCCTTGGCCTCGATGCGCTTGCCCAGCTCGGCGGCCTTGTCGTACTGCTTGCGCGAGGCCACATAGTCTTGCTCACGCCGCAGCTGGTGCAGTTCGGACTCCAGCTCTTGCACCGCCACCGGGCGGGCCGTGGCCGACAGCTTCACGCGTGCGGCCGCCTGGTCGAGCAGGTCGATGGCCTTGTCAGGCAAAAAGCGCGCGGTGATGTAGCGGTCCGACAACTCGGCGGCGGCGATGATCGCATCCTCGGTGATGCTGACCTTGTGGTGCGCCTCGAAGGTGTCGCGCAGGCCGCGCAGGATCATCATGGTCTGCGCTACCGTCGGCTCGGGCACCATCACCGGCTGGAAGCGACGCTCCAGCGCGGCGTCCTTCTCGATGTACTTCTGATACTCGTTGAGCGTGGTGGCGCCGATCAGGTTCAGTTCGCCGCGCGCCATCATCGGCTTGAACACGTTGGCCACGTCCATCCCGCCTTCGCCGCCACCCTGGCCTGCACCGACGATGGTGTGCACTTCGTCGATGAAGAGAATCAGCTCGCCCTGGTGCTCGGTCACTTCCTTGAGCACCTTCTGCACGCGCTCCTCGAACTCGCCGCGGTACTTGGCGCCTGCCACCATGGCGTTGATGTTGAGTTCGACCAGACGCTTGTCACGCAGCGTCTCGGGCACTTCGCCGGCGACCATCCGCTGCGCCAGCCCTTCGACAATGGCGGTCTTGCCGACGCCGGGCTCACCGATCAACACCGGGTTGTTTTTCTTGCGCCGGGCCAGCACCTCGATGGTGGTCTCGATCTCCTGCGCACGGCCGATGACTGGATCGAGTTTGCCCTCGCGCGCCATCTTGGTGAGGTCGCGCGAGTATTTATCCAGCTCGGGCGTGTTGGTCGGCGTCTCGGCGCGGCCATCCTCGGCCCCTTTGCCGACCACCTTGCTTACCTGCTGGCGCAGCGCTTGCGGCGTGAGGCCGTAACGGCGCAGCAGGTTGGCCGCCAAGCCTTCGCCTTCCTCGGCGAGCCCGATCAGGAAATGCTCCGGCCCGACATAAGAGTGGCCGAGTTCGTTGGAGGCCACGAAAGCACGGCTGAGCGCGTCCTTGACCCGGGGCGACACGCCGATCTCGCCCTCGAACGGCTTGTCGCCGCGCTTGGCTTCGGATTCGATCTGTCGCTTGAGGTCATCGACCTTGATCTTGAACTGCCCCAGGATGGTCTTGACCACGTCGCTGTCGGATAGCGCCAGCAGCAGGTGTTCGGTATCGACTTCGGCGCGCCCGAACTCTGCAGCGTGTCGGGCGGCCTCCTGCAATAGGGCCTCGGACTGTTCGCTGATACGGCTGGCGAGCCCACTGCCGCGACGGCGCGCGGTGCCCGTACCGGCCGGGGCGGGTTCGCCGAACGAGGCATCGACGACCTCGTCGGTATCGGCCGCCATGGACGGTGCGTCGTCACCGATGCGGAAGAAGTCGCTGCCAAGGAAGTCTTCGAACAGCCCGCTGCGCGAGCCGAACAAGGCTTCCAGCGGTGAGACGGTGCGCTTTTGCTGGCGCACCAGTTGGCGATAGTGATCGTCACACAACAGCATGGTGCTGTGGCGACCATTGAGATTGGCTTCCACCCGCACCGTGGCGGGCTGGCCGCAGACTTGGCATTGTTTTCTGGCCATGCTGATGCTCCTGTAAAGATTGATTTGACGAGGCGCCACCGATCACGGCGCCTCGACCTTCATCTGGTTTTTTCGGAGGACGAGCCGATCGGCGTCAACCGTTGATCGGGATCGAGCGCCCCTGCTTGGGCGTACTGGCCTCGCGCTTTTCCATCGTGATCGTGAGCACGCCGTTCTTGAAAGCGGCCTTGATCGTGTCCTGGTTGGCATCGGCCGGCAGGTTCAGAGCGCGCTGAAAGCTGCCGTAGGAGCGCTCCACCCGGTGGAAACCGCCGTCTTTCGTTTCCTGCTCCTGACGCTTTTCACCGCGCACCAGCAGCACGTCGTTGTCGAGCGTGATCTGGATGTCTTTTTCCTCGACGCCGGGCACTTCCAGGGCGATCTTGTACTGCTTGTCGGTCTCCTGGATGTCCAGCGCCGGTTTCAGCAGGCCCGGCCACTCCGACGGCCAGCGTGGCATGGCCAGCGTCGGGAAACCGAAGCCTCGAAATGCGTCGTCGAACAGGCGATCGATCTCGCGATGCAATTGCAGGATGGGGCTGACCGGCCCACCCGCCACCGGCAGGTCATTGCGCTGCACCGGCAGCGAGGCAGTGCTCTGTTGTTCTTCCTGCTCCTTCTTGAACCAGTTCCAGGGAGCCAACTTCTTGAAATCAATGTCCATGTCACACCTCCAGAAGAAAAATTGAAGACTCTCGCTCACTCCGTTTGCCTGCGGCGACGGACAGCGCGCCCAGACGACACGGAGTGTTCCGCTGACTTTGGCTGCTCATCTGTGCGTATCACCTCCTTCTTTCTGCCTGCTTGGATCTGATCATTGATCCATCGATCGATTTCACTTTGACGAAACCGCCACGTCCCGCCGACCTTGAAGGCCGGAATCTCCCCGTGCGAGGCGAGCCGGTAAAGCGTCCGCTTGCCGACTTTCAAGTAGGCGGCCACCTCGTCGAGTGTGAAGATCGCCTGCTGGCGCGCTGTCATACCACCCCCACAAGTTCCGTCGTCACGCGGCCTCGCTCGAGGAAATTCTTGCAAGACTTTGCAAGATGTTGGGCCTAACATACAGAAAGTCAAGAGTCAACATCCAGCGATCTGCTGGCCGATTGATGTGACTCAATCGTAAGCAGCGAGGCAACAAATGTTGGCTGCCGCCGCGATGGTGCTCCCCAAGTCATCAATCTGCAGCCATGTGAAAGGGGAAGTCCATGAACGAGATTGCCCGAGTCGGGGTGGATCTGGCTAAGCGGGTTATCTAGGTGCATGCGGTGGATGCGCGCGTGGTGGTTGCCAAGGCGCTGGCCGCTGACAAGTTTGCGGCCCGATGCGCGCAGTTGCCTCCCGGCTGCCTGGTGGCCCTGGAGGCCTGCGGCGGTGCGCATCACTGGGCACGCAAGCTGTGCGGCTATGGGCTGGATGCGCGGCTGATCGCAGGCCACTTCGTCACGCCCTACCGCATGGCCGGCAAGGGACGCAAGAACGGTTCGGCCGATGGGCAACCCGCCCGCACATGCGCTTCGTGCCGGTGAAGACGCCGGCGCAGACGCTGCTGACCACCCATCAGCTGCGCAAACCTCCCGATTCACTCACGCAGCTGATTCCTGCTTACCTAGGGACGACCATGTAAGCCGCAGATGGTCGGAGTCCTTTGCGACCAGCACCTACGTGAGCAGCCCGGAGGGGGGGATGCCCTTGGCGATGATCTTCGCCGGGACTGGCGCCTGGGTCAGCGTTCGGCACCTGTGCGCAGGTCCACTTGCCGCGGATGTGGCACTCTATCGTGAACACGCCCGGCGTGTAGTCCAGCCTCTCGCTGATGCGCTTGAGCGCACAGCCGCACGCGCAGCGGGTGTTCTCGGGCTCGTGGTGGCGGTCCACGCGCGGCAGGTCCGCCGGCAAGGCGGTGCGCTTAGGCATCGCGCCAGGCGTAGCCGGCGGCTTCTTCTTGCCCAGCAGTTCCTGGAGCTGCGCCTCAGCCGCGGCAAGGTCGGCGTCCAGAGCCTCGTCGAACAGCGCGCGTTGTTCGGCATCGAGCTGCTCGCTCTTCTTGCCGAACTTCAGGCGTCGCAGCTGGGCGATCTCGAACGAGAGCTTCGCCGTAGGCGCTGACATGGGCGAAAAGCATCCGAGCATCACCCCCCAGGATGGCTCTCATCTCGATACAGAGGTGAATCCTCCGCACTATTCGGCTCCCTACGATGATATGGACTGATCACATCGGTAGGGAGAAAGCATGAACTTACGCCATCTTCGCTGCTTCATCGCCGTAGCCGAGGAACTGCACTTCGGCCGGGCTGCTCGACGGCTGCACATCGAACAGTCTCCACTGTCGCGCACGATCCGCCAGATGGAGGCGGATTTAGGGGTGCCGCTGCTCAACCGCTTGCCACGCAGTGTTCGTCTCACACCGGCGGGACAGGTCTTCCTCGAAGAAGCCCGGCGCGTACTGCTGGCCTTCGAGCAAGCGCAGACCAAGGCACGCGCCGCAGCGAACCAGCGGAACACGCTGCGCATCGCACTATCTGGTGACATGGGGCAGGCCCGCTTGTCGGCGTTGCTTGCGCTTTGCCGCGAGGAGGCACCACAGGTCGGCATTCGGATACTTGAAACGCCACTGGCGCAGTTGGTGACTGGACTGCGCAACGACTTGTATGACGCAGGTTTTGCATTGGCTGGTGAAATGGACGCCGGCATCGTCGCCATGCCGGTGTGGCGAGACCCGCTGGTGGTGGCTTTGCCCGCCAGGCATCCGCTGCTGGCTTTCAAGGAAGTGCCGCTGGAGGAAGTGGCGAGCTATCCGCTGGTGCTGTGCGATCCCCAGGTCTGCGAAGGTTGCAGCCGGCAGCGCGAACGGCTGCTCCGCACGGTGGATGCGCAGCCGACGGTAGCCGAGTACGTCAAGACCCATTCCCTGATGCTGGCCCTCGTGGCCGCCGGCTACGGCGTGGGCTTTTCGAGCGCGGCGCATCTGGCGGGTTGCCATCAGGCCGATGTCGTCGTGCGGCCGCTGGCCGACGAGACCGCTTCGCTGACGACCTATCTACTGCGACCCGAAGGCGAAATCATGGAGCCGCTGCGGCAGTTCATCGACCGCGTGGAGCGTGTCGGACGCCCGCAAGGCACCGATCAACGCCCGATGTGACGCGGGGATTTTGGACGGTACGATTCCCTTTCGGTCTGGACCTTGACCCGCATTGCATCGGCGGCCGACCTTTTGCGTCACGGGAATGGATGGCGAATCGGGCCTATCCACCCGGCATCAAGCAAGGCACCTTCAAGCTGTCGAGGTCACTGCAGTGACGCAGAACGCATGAGCCCTTGCTGGATGCAAACCGGCTCAGCCGGAAGTCGCATTGGCGCTTTACCCCGCCCGTATTCCTACGAAAACTTTGCCCTGGTTTTCCGGTAAAGCGCGGCATCCCTTCCTGATCGAACTTGGATGCGCGGCTTTTCAGACCGTTGCGCCGGTAACAAGATTTTTCGCAGGTGCATTATGGTTGAGGTGTAGCGGGCACCGCAAGGAGGTTTGCCCCCTGCGTAACGCTCGGCGACATCGCCGCACCCAACGTCCACCACGATGCCGACCGGCTCGCGCTTCATCGGGTTCTTTGGGCAATCGCTGCGCCCATGTGGGCCGCGCGCGCTTGCCATGTGTCGATCCGACGATGGGAAGAGCGCGATATGCCGAAATCGAGCAGCCACGCCTTTGGCGCAAAGACGTACTACCGACCGATCGAGGCGGCCGTCCGCTGGTGCGGTCTCCTGCGCTTCGAGCAGCGTATTCTGGAAGCGCTGGAGCAGCGTGCCATGCCGGAGCCCGGCGAATTCCCGCGCTGGCCGCTGCTGCGCCTGTATGCCGAGCGCATCTTCGACGCGCTGACGCATGGCGAATTGCCCGGTGGCAAGGCCGGCATCGTGCTGGACTCGCAGCGGCCGGCGCTCGACGACCCCGAGTTGACCGTGCGCCACGTGGACTTGAAAGCGTGGATGTCGCAGTTCTACCCCGGCGATCGGCCGGGGTTTTTGTTTGACGGCATCGAACGCGCGGTGCATCCGGCGGTGAGCGTGGACACGCTCAACATTCTGCTGGCCGATCGCGAAGCAGCGAAGTCGCAACTTGCCGAACTTGCCCTGGTGCATGAAACGCTGCGCACTGCGCACGAAGCACTGGCGAAGGAACATGCCACGCGCGCGGCCAACGACGAACAGGCGCGCGAGCCTGGCCTGCGCAGCGAGACGACTTACCTCAACATCATCGGCGGACTGCTGACGCTGCTGCTGGGCAATTCGCCGTCAGGCGCGGCCTATTCGTCGTTCCGCAGCATGGATGCCGTGGTCAGCGCGCTGATCGCACACCATGAGGGGCGGCCGGGTCTCAGCGAGCGGACGCTGTGGAGCAAGCTCGCGCAGGCGCGGCGCCACCTGGAGGCGTCGCGCTGACGACGCGGCCAGCATGATGCCGATGCGGCGCACTGCAATTGCAGTCGCTGCTTCTGCAATTGCAGTGATTTCGGCGACCGCGGTGTATTGAATACGAGGCACTTTCCGAACAGCGCCAGTGAGCGTCAAGGAGTGTCTCTCATGTCTTCGCAGACCACCGCGCCGGCAGTGTCGGCCGAGCACCGCATCCTGCGTCGCGCCGAAGTCGAGGCCAAAACCGGCTTCAAGCGCGCGCACATCTACAGCCTGATGAAAGAAGGCAAGTTCCCCAAGGCGCTGCGCTTGGGCGTGCGCGCCGTGGGCTGGGACTCGGCGGAGGTCGAGCAATGGATCGCCGATCGCCTCAATGAGCGCGCCTGACGCTTTTCCTCGGTACATGCCATTCAACCGGGAGAAGCCCATGCAGGTGGTGTCCATCATTTCGACCAAGGGCGGCGTCGGCAAGACCACGACGGCGGCCAACCTGGGCGGCTTCGCAGCCGACGCCGGGCTGCGCGTGCTGCTGCTGGACCTGGACGTGCAGCCCACGCTGTCGAGCTACTTCACGCTGGCCGAGCGCGCGCCGGCCGGCATCTACGAGATGCTGGCCTACAACGAGCAGCGCGCCGAGCAACTGGTGTCGCGCACCGCGATCGAGCGGCTTGACCTGGTGCTCTCGAACGACGACCGCGGCGAGCTGAACACGCTGCTGCTGCACGCGCCCGATGGCAGATTGCGGCTGCGCCACCTGCTGCCCACGCTGGCGCCGCACTACGACCTGCTGCTGATCGACACCCAGGGCGCGCGCAGCGTGCTGCTGGAGATGGCGGTGCTGGCCTCGAACTTGGCGCTTTCGCCGGTGACGCCGGAAATCCTCGCGGCGCGCGAGCTGCGGCGCGGCACGCTGCAACTCATCGAGGACATCGCGCCGTACCGCCACCTCGGCATCGAGCCGCCGCCGCTGCACCTGCTCATCAACCGCGTGCATCCGGTGTCGTCAAATGCGCGGCTGATCCAGCAGGCGCTGCGTCAGGTATTCCAAGAGCAGCCTGGCGTGCGCGTGCTGGACACCGACGTGCCGGCGATTGAAGCCTATCCGCGCGCCGCGACGCGCGGCCTGCCGGTGCATCGGGTGGAATACCGCCAGCCGGCGGGCCGCACGGCACCTGCCGCATTGGAGACCATGCGCGCGCTGGCCGGCGAGCTGTTCTCGGCGTGGCAGGAGCGCTTTGCGCTCGTCACCGGCCGAGGCGACGCGGGAGGGGCCGGCCATGGCCAGCGCACATGACCTGGCCCGCGGCCACAAGCGGCTGCGAGGGCTGATCGAGTTCGCCCTGGGAGAAGGTTGGAGGGTGGTGCGCACCCGCGGCGGGCACCTGCTGTTCACGAAGCAAGGCTGCGCGCCGATCTACACCAGCTCGACGGCGAGCGACCACCGCGCCGAGCGCAACGCCCGTGCGCAGCTTCGCCGCGCCGACCGACAGGCGGCCCAGGGTGTTGCAGCATCTCAGGAGAACGGCCGTGGCTGACCTGACGCCGCAGGACATGGCCGCCAATCTGCTGGCCTCGGGCTTCGAGCGCAACGGCCCTTCGGTCGCGGCCCTGAGCGACCCCATCGCCGACACGCCGATGGTGGTGACGCTGGACCAGTTGCGCCCCTACGACCACGACCCGCGCGTGACGCGCAACCCGGCCTACGAGGACATCAAGGCCTCGATCCGCGAACGCGGGCTCGATGCGCCGCCCGCGATCACGCGCCGGCCCGGCGAACCGCACTACATCATCCGCAACGGCGGCAACACGCGCCTGGCGATCCTGCGCGAGCTGTGGAGCGAGACGAAAGACGAACGGTTCTTCCGCATCCCCTGCCTGTTCCGCCCGTGGCCGCAGCGCGGCGAAGTGGTGATGCTGACCGGGCACCTGGCCGAGAACGAGTTGCGCGGCGGGCTCAGCTTCATCGAGCGGGCCTTGGGCGTGGAGAAGGCGCGCGAGTTCTACGAGCAGGAAATGGGGCGGGACAGCGGCCAGCCGCTGTCGCAGAGCGAGCTGGCGCGGCGGCTTACGGCCGATGGCTTCCCGCTGCCGCAGTCGCACATCAGCCGCATGCAGGACGCCGTGCACTACCTGCTCCCGGCGATCCCCACGCTGCTGTACGGCGGGCTCGGCCGGCATCAGGTGGAACGGCTCGCGGTGCTGCGCAAGGCCTGCGAACGCACCTGGGAGCGGCGTGCCCTGAGGCGCAACCTGTCGATGGACTTCGCTACGCTGTTCCAGGACGTGCTGGCGCAGTTCGACACGCAGCCCGACAACTTCTCACCGCAGCGGGTGCAGGACGAGCTGGTCGGCCAGATGGCCGAGCTGCTGGAAGCGGACTACGACACGCTGGCATTGGAGGTCGATGACAGCGAAAGCCGTCAGCGAGCATTGACCAGCGAGCCGGCCGCGCCGAACCCGGCAACGCCTGTCGCACCTGCGGCGCCAGCCATCACGCCGCAACTGCCGCCCGCGGCGCCGACGCCACGGGGCACCTCGCCCGCCGCGCCACCGGCAGAGACACCCTCGGCACCACCTGCCGCTGCACCAAACGACCGGGACGGGCAGCGCGACGAGCGCCTGCAGGGGCACATCGTGACGCCGGCCCCGACCACCGAGCGCCTGCAGTCCATCCAGCGGATGGTCGCGGATCAGCTCGGCGACAAGCTACCCGACTTCAAGGCAGATGTGCTGCGCGCGATCCCGGTGCAGGTTGGCGGGCTCTTTCCCATCTCGGATGTCTGGTACATCGAGCCGGGCCTGGACGTGCCGGATCGCCTGCGCGTGCACATCGCGCAGTTCGCTCGCGAGATCGCCGAGGAAGCGGCGGTGGCCGACCACATCGAAGCCAGCGATGGCGGCATCGGCTTCGTCTGCGTGACGCCGGCCGTGGGCCAGGCGAACGTGCTGCCGGCTTTTGCTCGGGCGGTGCTGACCCTGCTGCACGCGCTGAGCGTCGCACCGGCATCCGCGACCGGGCTGGATCGCGCGCGGCTGGCCGATGACCTTGGGCCGCTGCTGCATGGTCACGGCGGCTTGGCCACGCGCCTGAGCGATGCCGGGCTGGTAAAGCTGTTCCGTCTGCTGCGCCTGGCGCGCCGGCTGCTGGATCTGGAAGCCGGTGACCCGGGCCACGAGTCCTGAGCGCGCAGGAGGCTCCCATGTCGGCACCGCACCCGCTCAACCAGGCCGTCATCGCCCAGGCGCTGCATGACCTGCGCAACGGCCAGTTGCGCCGCTGCAAGGCGATGGGCTTCGGCGAGGAGGAGCTGGATGCGCTGAAGCACCCCGAACTCGTGAGCATGCTGGTGAATGCCACGGTGTCGTGGTGCTCGGTGTCGGTGAACCGGGAAGTGTTGAAGCGGCTGCTGAGCCAGGTGCACGACGTGGAGCGGGAGATCGCCACGGTGGACCGCATGCTGCGCCTGGGGGCGAGCACGGAGATGGTCAGCAAGTTCTACGGCCTCACGCATCAGGAAGTGGCGCTGCGTCGCGACATCCTCGGACTGCCCAAGCGCAAGGGCCGGCATCCGGTGCTCGACGAGGCGCAGGACGTGGCCTTGTGGGAACGCTGGAAGGCCGGCATCACGGAGCGGCACATCGCACTGAACGACGACATGGCGATGCTGGCGCTGACCATGGACCTGGCCGAGGCCATGACCCTGCCCATGTCGGTGATCTGGTCGGCGATACGGAACTGGGTCGACCAGGGGCTGGTGTAGGCCATGACGACGGGCGACGCTCCACGGCGTGATGGCCCGGTTGCGCTGTCGGCGTTGTTCGACGAGGCGCTGCGGCACCTTGAGCCGAAGGAACCGGCGCAGGGCACGGCGCCGAGCCAGGACGGTTTTCTCTACAGCGGCAACCGACACGAGAGCGTGCCGCGCGCGCTGTTCCTCGACCGGCGCCTGACGCCGCTGGAGCGCAATGCCTGGCAGGTGTTCCGCCTGCAGCTCAACGACGACGGCGTGACCGCCTTTCCCACCTACGACCAGCTCCGCCCCTATCTGGCGTCCATGCCCTGTGCGACGCAAGCCTCGCACGAGACCGTGGCGCGCGCCTTGACGCTGCTGCGGCTGACGCGCTGGCTCAGCCTGGTGCGGCGGCGGCGCGATCCCAAGACCGGCCGCATCCAAGGCAACCTCTACGTGTTACACGACGAACCGCTGTCACCCTTCGAGGCGATGCAGCTCGACCCCGACTACCTGGGCCTGGTGAGCCAGGCGCTCACGCACGCGGCGAAGGCAGTGCAGATCGTGGGCATGAACACGCTGCGAGAGATCGCCGAAGACCCGCTGCTCAGCGGGCGCACGCTGCCGACCCGCCTGCAGGTGCTCGCGCAGCGCATGGCACGGCATGGCTGGACGACGCAAGGTTATCCACAGGAGGGGGCGGACCACGAATCCGAAGAAGGCCAGGAAGCCCTGCTTCGGAATGGCGCGCGCCTGTCTTCGGAATCCGAAGCAGGGCCGAAACCTGCGCCGGACGGCTCTCTTCGGATTCCGAAGGAGGACCGTACAGTACGTAATGATCGTATAAATGAAGTACGTACAGTACCGCGCGCGAGGGCCTTGCAGAACCTGCGGCTGCCCGAGCGTTTCCTGCGCTTGAAGGACGAGCAGCAGGCCGGCGCGCTGGTGGCGCTGCAGCAGGTGGACGAGGCGCAGCGGCAGGCCGTTCTCGACGAGTGGGCGGCACGCTGCCACAACAGCGCGGTACGCAACCCGGCCGGCTACCTGTTTGGCATCATCCAGAAGGCGATCCGCGGGGAGTTCAAGGCCTGGGCCGGAGAAAGTGCATCGGCACCGCCAGCGCCCCCGCCACCTGCGCCATCGTCACCGCCGGCATCCCGTGCGGCTGACCCCGAGGTGGCACGTGCCTACCTGGCACAGCTCCGAGAAGCCTTGCGTGATCGCTGATGTTGACTATCCCCAGGGGATAGTTGGAACAGACACCTTTCCGCCACGCTCGATTGTCGCCCGCCGAACCACCGGCGAAACTGTCGCCTGTGAATCAGACGACGACAGCCACGCACGAGCCCGGCCGACGATGGACATGACGACTTCCCCCGCCACAAACGCACTGCAACCACTACAGCGAGACGTTCAGCGCTTGCTGGGCAGATGCCTGTTGCGCCTTCAACAATACGAGCGCCTCATGAAAGCCATCGTGGCGCACCACGAGATTTCAGGCCCGGCGCATTCGCAGGAGGCCATTCGCGCAGCGCGGATCGAAGATGCCGCGACCAAGACCCTGGGCACGTTGGTCGGACAACTGTTTGGTTCGTATGTCATCACCGATGGAAATGGTGGCAAGGAACGCGACGACGATCTTCCCGGCGACGTGATTTCCTTTCGCACGCGCGTGCAACTGAACCTGTCTGCGCAGGACTACGCCAAGACCCAGGCCGACCTCAAAGACCTGGTATCGCTGCGCAACACCCTGGTGCACCACTTCATCGACCAGCACGATCTATGGACCGTGGACGGGTGCCGCGCTGCACAGGACGAACTCGGTTCCGCCTACACGCGCATCGATCAACACTTCGAGCAGCTGCGCGGCTGGGCCGAGCACATGGATCAGGCGCGGCGCCTGGCAGCGGAGTTCGTCCAGTCGGATGTGTTCCACGACCTGGTGGTCAATGGCATCGCGCCGGACGGCACGGTGGACTGGCCGGCCACCGGCATCGTTCGCGCGCTGCGCGAGGCCGCCGCGCAGTTGGCCATGGAGGACTGGACACCCATCGCTGCCGCTGGCCGCTGGATCGCGGACCGGCATCCCGAGCAGCTTCCAGCCAAGTACGGCTGCAGCAGTTGGCGGCAGGTGGTGCACGAGTGCCGCCTGTTCGAGCTTCGCTACCGTGAGGTGGAGGGGCAACGGGCCGCCTGGTACAGACCTCGCGAGGCATAGCCCCGCAACGCGGTCTCACCTCCGCGCGTGCCGCAAACAACTCCGCCGAGCTATCCCCAGGGGATAGCCGGCACACACAGCCTTCCGTGCGGAACAAACCGGGCGCGCATGGGCTGCGGTTTGTTGACTGACAGCCTTCCGGCCGATGCCGATGCTGGCGACTCGCCCCTTCACCGCGAGTCGCTCTCATGGCCAACGAACGCACAGAACCTCTGCAACTGAATCTCGGATCGCTGCGCAGCGCGATGTCGCTGATGCTGCACACGCACCACGCTTCGCGCATCTGGCACGGCCGCGCGCCGACGGAAGGACGCGCCGGCATCATCGGACTCAACGGCTTCATCAGTGCGATGAACAAGATGAAGCGCGGCGCCGAGCAGGACGACCCGTACTCGGACTGGTGGATGTTGCGGATCGAGGACAAGCTCGCCGACACCAAGACCCGCCTGCAGACCCTGCGCGAACAGGTGGATCAGGCCCTGGCCGACGTGCCACCGGCGCTGTCGCTGGGCGAGAACATGAATGTGCAACCGGTGAAGCTGCCGCTGTTCGTGAATGCACAGCTCGGCTTCATGGCGGTGTACCTGCTGGCCGACTACGACGACCTGGCGCGCAAACTCATCCTGGCGCACCACACGGCGCTGATCGACCGCAGCACTTTGGAGCGCTGGCTCAATGATGGCGCGCACGCGCTGCGCAGCCTGTTCTCGCTGGCCCAGCAGTACCGCTACTCGGGCACGACGCGCGACGACTTCGCGGCGAAGAACGCCGCGGCGCGAGCGGCGTTGGAGAAGTTCGGCGAGCTGCCGCAGGACGTGCTGGAAGGCATGCGCCGCTCGCGCTTCGCGCCACCGCTCGCGCGGCGGACGACCAAGCCCGGCACGCCGCCTGCTGCGCCCGCCATCGAGCCCGATGCGCCGGCTCACACGGATGGCGCAGCCAACCCAGCGACGGGTAATGAGGGTGCTGACGCATGACGGCATCGCCCTCCATCAGCCACTCCACGCGCTTCGTGGCGCTGGAACAGGCGGACTTCCAGCGGCTGGAACACGCAGGCTACCTAAAAGGCCTTTTACAGCCTTTTAAGGGTAAGGGGAGTCTGGAGACCTGGGCCAGCCAGTGCGCAGCGCTGCGTGACGACGTGATTGGCCTGGCGCAGCGGCGCGTGCTGCCCCAGGCGCGCGCCTACCCCTTCAGTCTGCTCGACGTGCAACTGGCCCAGCAGGCCACTGGCGCAGGGACGATCTTCCTGCGCTGGCGCAACCTCGACCGTTCCTCCATGGGCGTGGCGTTGTGGGAGGCCCTGCTGGCCAACCCCGCGACGCCGGCCTCGCTGATCGACGAGCTGTACGCGATGGAACTGCAGCGCATCGTGCTGAACATGCAGATCAGCCTGACCCACAGCATTGCTCGCCAAGCCCTGGAATGCGCCAGCAAGGCCTCACAGGCCGAAGCGGCTTACCTGCGGCGTGTCCACGGGCATACCGCGGCCATACCACCCACCACCAAGGAGTCACCATGAGCACGCACTTCGTCGGCGAGGGCAACATCGGTTCTGCGCCGGACTACCGCGAATTCCCGAACGGCAACGACGAGCCGCGTCGGCTGCTTCGCCTGAATGTCTATTTCGACAACCCGATCCCGAAGAAGGACGGCGAGTACGAAGATCGCGGCGGCTTTTGGGCGCCCGTGGAGCTGTGGCACCGCGACGCCGAGCACTGGAAGACGCTGTACCAGAAAGGTATGCGGGTGCTGGTCGAGGGCCGCACCGTGCGCGACGAATGGGAGGACGCCGACGAGAACGAACGGGTGACCTTCAAGGTCGAGGCCCGGCGCGTGGGCATCCTGCCGTACCGCATCGAGTCGGTGGCGCTGAGCGCTAAGCCGGCCGGAGGACAGTAGTTCACCCATCGCCGCTCCCCCGAGGGCGGCTGTAGCAACCGTCATACGCCCGCGATGCACCAGCGAGCTATCCCCGGGGGATAGCTCCAAGGTCGTCCACGGAGTTCCAGCCACCCTCCCCAAACGACGCTCTTGCTGCGCCAGCTCCTGCGGTCCATGCGCACCGCTGCGGCAACGGCCCGCCTGCCGATCACAAAGCGGTGTCTGCATCAATCGGCTTCCTTGCTGTCGGCATCTCCTGGCGCCGCCAAGCTGACGCCCATCCGATGAACCGCACATTTCCAAGGAGGCTTCATGCGCGTGTTCCTGTGCGAGAAGCCGTCCCAGGGCAAGGACATCGCCCGTGTGCTGGGCGCCGTTCAACGCGGCAACGGCTGCTACAGCGGCGCGGGTGTCGTCGTGACCTGGTGCATCGGTCATCTGGTGGAGGCGGTTCCGCCCGAAGGCTACGGCGAGCAATACAAGCGCTGGGCCATCGAGCAACTGCCCATTCTTCCTGAGCGTTGGCGTGTCGAGCCCAAGGCGGCGACCGCAGCGCAATTCAAGGTCGTGCAGCAGCTCGTCGCCAAGGCGGGTGAGCTGGTGATTGCGACCGACGCCGACCGCGAGGGCGAGATGATCGCCCGCGAGATCATCGACCTATGCGACTACCGCGGGCCGATTCAGCGCCTGTGGCTGTCGGCGCTCAACGATTCGTCGATCCGCAAGGCGCTGGGCGCGCTCAAACCGTCCGCCGAGACGCTGCCGCTGTATTTCTCCGCACTCGCCCGTTCGCGTGCCGACTGGCTGATCGGGATGAACCTGAGCCGCTTGTTCACCCTGCTGGGGCGCCAGGCCGGCTATACGGGCGTGCTGTCGGTGGGGCGCGTGCAGACGCCGACGCTGAAGTTGGTCGTGGATCGTGATCGCGAGATCGCGCGATTCGTCTCCATGCCGTATTGGGCCGTGGATGTGCTGCTATCCCATGCCGGCCAATCCTTCACCGCGAGCTGGATACCGCCCGAAGGCAGCACGGATGCAGCGGGTCGCTGCCTTCAGCAGCCGGTGGCGCAGCAGGCTGCGGATCGCATTCGCGCGGCACGCGATGCGCAGGTCGTGTCGGTGGACACCGAGCGCGTGCGCGAGGCACCGCCGCTGCCGTTCGACCTGGGCACGCTGCAGGAGGTGTGCTCCAAGCAGTTGGGCCTCGACGTGCAGGAGACGCTGGACATTGCCCAGGCGCTGTACGAGACACACAAGGCGACAACGTATCCGCGCTCGGATTCGGGCTACCTACCCGAGAGCATGCTGGCCGAGGTGCCGACCGTACTCGACAGCCTGGTCAAGACCGACCCCAGCCTGCGGCCGCTGATCGACCGCCTGGATCGCCAACAGCGCTCGGGTGCATGGAACGACGGCAAGGTGTCGGCTCACCACGGCATCATCCCGACGCTGGAGCCCGCCAACCTGTCGGCCATGAACGAGAAGGAACTGGCCGTCTACCGGCTGATCCGCGCCCATTACCTCGCGCAGTTCCTCCCGCACCATGAGTTCGACCGGACGGTAGCGCAGTTCTCGTGCGGCAGTCAGTCGCTGGCGGCCGTGGGCAAGCAGATCGCCGTCACCGGCTGGCGTGAGGTGCTGGCGACGCCGGGGCCGGACGATGCCGATGGCGAGGATGCGCAGCGCAGCCAGGTGCTGCCCGCCCTGCATGCGGGCCTGTCCTGCCCGGTCGGAAAGGTGGATCTCAAGGCGCTGAAGACGCTGCCGCCCAAACCCTACACGCAGGGCGAGCTGATCAAGGCCATGAAGACCGTCGCCAAGTTCGTGACCGACCCGCGCCTGAAACAGAAGCTGCGAGATACCACCGGCATCGGCACCGAGGCGACACGCGCCAACATCATCAACGGTCTGATCGGTCGCGGCTACCTGGTCAAGAAAGGCCGCGCCGTCCGCGCTTCCGACGCGGCATTCACGCTCATCGACGCGGTGCCCTCGGCCATCGCCGACCCCGGCACCACGGCGGTGTGGGAGCAGGCGCTCGACATGATCGAGGCCGGCCAAATGGCGCTGGACACCTTCATCGAGAAGCAGTCCGTGTGGGTCGGCCAGCTCGTGCAGCAGTACCGCGGCGCAACGCTCTCGCTCAAGCTGCCGCCGGCGCCGGCCTGCCCGCAGTGCGGCGCACCGATGCAGCAGCGCACGGGCAAGAGCGGCGCGTTCTGGTCCTGCTCGCGCTACCCGGACTGCAAGGGTACGTTGCCGATCGAGTCCCCGACGGGCCGGCGCAGCGCACCGCGCAAGCGGCGCGCTGCCTCCAAGGCGTCCTGATCCTCGCTTTCCCCCTGCCGCGCCGGCCACTTCACTGGCGGCGAGGCAAACGTCCCGCACCGCGCGGGACTCCAAAGCGCGCGTCTCCTTCTGCAACGGTGTGCGCGCCCCGTCTGCCCGCCATCGGGCGACGGGGCGAGAAGGTCATTGCTCCCACGAATCGCGCCCGCCGCCATTCCCTTGATCGGTGTGCCTTGCCTCGGTCACGAGGGGCTTCCTGACGCCTTGCCGCCGCGCGAGCCGTGAGGAGGCCCCTTGGGCCGAGGGTATTCCGTGCCGGTGCCCGCCGGCGGAACAACGGGCTCCCTTTGTGCGCGTATGCGTGCCAAAGGATTTCGGCCCCAACCACGACACGGGTCGGGTGTGAATGCTGCGACAGCGGACGGCTCCGACGACGGCCAGGCGCTGTGCCAGCCCACGGGTGGTTTCTTGTTCGATAGCCGAAGACCTGCAGGTCTTCGGCGCCTTTTTCCAGCCTTCCCGAAACCCGAACAGGAAACACCATGACCTCAACGACTCATGGAGATCTGCCGACCTGCCAGCTTTCACTCAAGCGTGCCGGGCTGCTTCTTCAGCAGCAGGCATTTCGCCAGATAGCTGTCCGAGAACGCTCGCAGGTTCGCGCGACGCACCGACTGCTCCGCCACAGTTCCAGGCCCCGCGCGTTTGGGTAGACAGCGGGCGACGACTTCGCCTAGTCGCGCATGGATATGACCGGTTGGATTCAACTCCCAAGCGCCATTGGCTCGACCACCTGGGATCGCCACGACGGCACGGCAACGGATTTCCCCCAGGAAATCCTGCAACAAGTAGTCGCGGGTGGCGATGTATGGAAACACGATCGTGCCCTCGACACCGGCAGGAAAAATCGCTACCGCAGGCAGCATCACATCGTGCGCAAGATTCAGCACCGCCTTCTTCTGCTCCTCAAGGCTGGCCATCAACTTGGTGTCACTCTTCACCTTGCGGATGACCTTGTTGCGGAACAGCGCAGGTTGTTCCTTCACGAGAAACAACAACGCAGCAAGATAGAAGGGCAATTGCAGGAATGGCAGATCCACCGCCTGGATCAGGCCACTCAACCACTCCAGCTTGGATTCCGCACTGCCAGGCTGGTGGTAGATGTACAGAATGGCTGGCAGGTAGCCCGACAGCAGGGCTATGTTCTGCGCAAGCTCAGGCTTGCCGTCCTCCAGCAACCTGTCGAAGTATCCGGCATTTTGCTTGGCCGCCCAGGCACCAAAGCGCTGCCCCAGCAACTCGGCAAAATCATGCAGTGCCTGGCTGGCGCCTCCAAACTTCTGCCGCTGTTCGAGCATGGCCATCACCGGGTTCAGCTCCAACGGCTTCGAGCGCAGAAGGTTCTCCAGATAGTCGGTGTTGGCCGAACGACGGCCTTCGACCATGTCGGTCAGCACATTGTTGTCGAGCACCAGTGAATGCAGCACCTTCGAGCCCGATGGCACCGATCCCCATTGGTGCAGCATCG
This sequence comes from Stutzerimonas degradans, assembly GCF_024448505.1. Lineage (GTDB taxonomy): Bacteria > Pseudomonadota > Gammaproteobacteria > Pseudomonadales > Pseudomonadaceae > Stutzerimonas > Stutzerimonas degradans. Next base: position 342,395 of record NZ_JAMOHV010000002.1, on the reverse strand, counting down.
GCCGGATATACAGCGCATCGATCTCGCCAGGTGGTGAGGCCGCCACCTTCCCATCCACCACCCATGTCTCGCCGATCAGCGGCTCCACTAAGTCGAAGTCTCTCGTTGTGTCCATTCCGCTCCATGTGCCCCCATCGCCGTAATGGTGCAACGCTCGCAGTGTAGCCATCTCATCCCGTCAGGCAGTGACTTTTCGGTGCATTCAAGCACTGGAGCATCTGGCGCAGCCTTCATACGCAATACGCAATACGCCATCGCTTCGTCGCAGCACCAGTCGTACCCAACCGGGTCCTGGTGCATAGGGCACTAGCCGGATTCGGCGGCATTGCGGTGATGACGGATTTCTGTTTCTTGGACCACAGCGACCCTCCTCGCGCCGATCCTCCCATCATGCGTCGCTGACTCGTCAGCACCATGCCAGCAGCCAGGGTCATCCGGCTGCCGCGGAGCTCCTCCGTGCGACCCGCCCAGTCCGCTTCGCATCGACCACCGCGGACGCACGCCCTCGCGGCGCCGATGCCTGCTTTGTTCCATCCACCGGGAGGTTTCCGCTCCCGTTCGGGATGTGGCCTCCGACCTTCGCCAGGAGATTGCCATGCCCCGTCCGCCCCCAGCGGTGCTTCCCAGCCCCGCACAGGCCTGTGCCGATTCCATCGGCCATCTGGCCCTGGTCCACATCGGCAAGCGCCTGCCCCTGCAGGTCTGCCACAGCGCCGCCGGCCACTACATCGGCACCACCGATGCAGAAGGTCCGGTCTCGCGTGAGTCCGTCCAGTACTTCCGTTCGTACCAGGCCGCCCGCCATGCCCTGGAGACAGGCCACTGGCAACAGCGGCTTAAGCCTTGAAACCCTCTCGCCAGGAGATTCCTCATGAACCAGTCCTTGCCCCAAGACGTACTCGACCTGATCGCTCTGGAGGATCTGCATTTTTCCCAAGCGCCCGAAGCGTTCTTCCAAGCATGGAAGCGCGGCGCCGAAATCGCCGGCCACGAGTGGTTCGGCGACGGCACACGCGAAGGTCTGCAGCGTGCCACCACCAAGTGGGACCTGCGGCCCAACATGCTGATGCTCAACGACGCCCTGGGCGTGCTGAGCAGCGGTCAACGCATGTTCCTGTCCGCGATGGTGAGCTTCTACAACTCCCGCGAGGGCGGCGCGATGCTCAAGCGTTGCGGCTTCGAGGGGCTGTCCGACTTCGGCGGCCTCGATCTGGAACGGCGCCAGGTCATCGCTGATCTCACGCTGCACTACAACGGCTGGTGAACCGCGCCTGGCAACCCACCGTCCTTTCATCCCACCCCACGAGGGACATGCGTCCCCGTTCGGGGCCATGTCCCTCCTTCCTTTCGCAGGAGCGGCCATGTCCCGAATCACCATCTTCCACTGACCTGCACCGCCCGCCACCAGGGCGGCCCGACGCCGCGGCCGGCTGACCGGCTGCCACTTCATCCACTCGCTGGGGTTCAATCCCCGGCAGGGGATTGCCTCGGCCATCCTCTGCTGGAGCAATCCCATGTCTCATTCCAAAAACCCCTTCGTCCGCGGCTACGGTGGCCTGTCCGTGCAGCGGCTGCTGGCGATTTCCTACGACGACGACTGCCCGCTGAGCTATCTGCCGCTGCACGTCTCGCAGTCGCACCTGCCGGACAGCCAGGTCGAGCGCCATGCCTGCGTCTTCTGCGACGACTTCGCGCTGATCACCGAGGGCCAGAACGTGCCGCCCGAGCTGGACGCGCAGTGCCCCAGCCACGGCATCGCCCGAAACCTCGTCTACGCCGTCATGGCCGAAGAAGCCGGCCAGCCGCTGCACGTCGGCGATACCTACTCCGAGGAAGCCGCGCGCGAGGTGGTACGCCGCCTGCGCTTCGAGACCGGGTTCTACAGCCGTGCTTGGGAAATCAGTTCGGTGCATATCACCGAGGAGGCCGGCCGCTTCCTCGCCGAACTGGCGGACATCGCCACGCCGAGCGGTTTTTTGTTCATGGCCTTCCGCATTCCCTACAGCCCGGCGGTCGGCGTGAAGCTGATCGCCACGCCCTGGACGGATGCGAACCTGCAGCATGTCGAGGGCATCACCGCCGAAGAGCTGCGGCAGGAGCACCGGGCCAAGGGCGTGCCGGAGTCCCTCGTGGAAGTGTTGCACCTGGCTGCGCTCGCCGACGTTCGCATGTTGGTGTTCGATGCCGACGCGCCCGTGCTGGACGGGCTGACGCTCTACGACGACGAGTAACCCGCAACCCATTCGAGCCCCCACGTCGGGGCTCTTCTTTTGCGCGGAACGCGGTGCCGGCGCATTGCCGATTCCCAACGGACGGTCGCCGCCATGTGCCGCACGCTGGCCGCATGTTCGCTGGCGTTGCCGGCAGTATGCCCAGGCAGTCGAGACCTTCGAGACTGCGGCGCGGTTCGCCGTGCTGGTTGCTTCGTTCTCCGGGCGCACCCGCGTCCATCCACCTCACCCTCAAGGGACCGACCTCCCTTGCAGGCGGGAGTCCCTTGGTTGCCACAAGGAGTCTCCCCATGGATACGCAAGCCATCCGCGCACAGATGCCGGCGCTCGTCGTCGGTCATGTGCCTTCCAACGTCCGTTCGTTCAAGTTCAACATCTTCGACGGCCAGCCCAAGGTTTCGACGCTGGGCTTTCACATCGACCCGAAGCCATTCGAGGGCAAGGTCATCGCCACCACCGACGAGGCCATCGTCGTCAAGACGGGACGGGCCGAGTTCGCGGTACTCGATCGCACGCTCGTGACCGAAGTGCCCGACGAGGGCGCCAAGGTGCAGGTCGAACCCTATGTCAGACGCCGCTTCGACGGTCAGCGGGCGGACACGCCCGAGGAGCAGACCGAGTTCACCGCCGACGGCCAGCCCTACACGGTGAAGCGGTTCGTGCTCGGTTCCGCACCGGCGAAGCTGCCGATCCCCGAGCCGCGCTGCCCCGAGCTGCAGGAACTGATCGACCAACTGGAGCAGTTGCCTGCTCCCGACGGCTTCCGGCGCATCACCCACATGCTGGTGGATGCCGGTGCGCGGGACATCACCTGGGTCGATCCGCTGCCCGCCGACATCATCCGCACGCCGCCGGCCATCGGCTTCACCGTCGCCACGATGAAGTTCCAGGGTCGCGTCACCGTGCTGTATGAGCGTGGCCTCGACCTCTACGCGGTGGAGCTGCGCCGCGACGGCGAGCTGGTCGAACGGGTCGATGAGGTGTTCTTCGACACCCTCGGCGAGACGCTGGAACGGCTGATCGACGACGGGAGCTGGAGACGCATTCGCGTGCAGTGTCAGTCGGGTCGCAAGGCTGTCCGGCACTGACCTCCCAGCAGCTTCCCGCCCTCGCGGCGGGAAGCCTCTCTTCCTTCCCTGGAGATCACACCCATGACTGTTCGATTCAAAGGCACGGAGCTGCGGCCCGTGCTCGCCGAAGCGGTGGCGAATCAATGCCGCGTCATCCTGGTCAAGGATCACGGCGTGTACTTCCTGGCCGAGCGCGGCGAGCGCCGACCCGATGGTCGCCAGAAGACCATCGCCTATGCCGCCGGCTGCAACCCGGATGTCGATGCCTTCGACGACTGGTGGGAACTGGCGCGTGCCGAGGTCGGTGGCGACGACTTCGGCGAGGTCTTCGATCCGCAGGAGGGCGTGTTTGCGCGCATCCTGCGCAGCGAGGACGACCTCGACGTGTCCGCCACCGCGACACACCTGTCGCTGCAGGCGGTTCCTTCCACCCCCAGCGGCAACTGACCGCCCATCCCTGGCCCCCGCTCCGGGGGCCTCATTCTTCCCGGCAATGCGGACAGCCGCGAGTGCCGATTGCCGCTCGCCTGCGCGCCGTCCTGGCGCCACGCTTCCGGCCATGTTCCGCTGACGTCCGTCAGCGACATGCCCAGGCAGCCACGATCTTCAAGGCTGCGATGCGGTTCCGGCCGCGTTGATCACTCCAGTTCGCACCGGCATCCATGCGCGAACGGCCATCGGTTCTCGATGGCGATGCCACCAAGCTGTTCCATCAACCCACGCGGGGGTTCCACACCTTCCCCGCCTTGGGTCGGGTGTGTCTCCGCCTCATTGTTCCCAGGAGATTCACCATGACCACTTCCACCGAAAAGTCCTACTTCGATCTGCACATCACCGGCCTCGGGTATCTCAATCGCATCCGCGAAGTGAAGCCCAAGAAAGGCGATGCGTTCCTGGCCTGCGACATCGCAGCCCTGAACGGTCCCAGCGATGACGTCTCGTATGTGCGCTTCGACACGCGCGTATCGGGTTCGGAAGCGCAGCACCTGGTGCGCCGCTGCATTCAGGCGGTCGACGCCGAGAAGAAGGTGATGATCGGCTTTCGCCTGGGCGACCTGTGGACCGACACCTTCACCTACTCCAAGGGCAAGCGTGCCGGCGAGCAGGGTGTGAGCCTCAAGGCCCGCCTGCTGTTCGTCAGTTGGATCAAGGTCGACGGCAAGCTCGTCTACAAGGCCGAACCAAAGCCGACCGAGACCGACGAGCGGGAGCCGGAAGTCCCTGTGACGTCCGACGCGCCCGCTGCGCAGCAAGCCTCGGCACCGGAGCCTTCCGAGCCCGTCGCCGATGCTGCCGACGACGCAGCCGATGCCCCCGCATTGGCCGTTGCCGAGTCGTTCTGATCCGCAAGGCCCCATCCCCGGGGCCTTGTCTTCTCTTCGTCCCAGGAGACCTTCATGATCACCATCCCCGGCCAACTGGCCATCAAGACCATCCACGGCAGGAACGGCGACTTCAACGTCGGCCGCCTGGCGACCTCGATCGGCGAGTTCGTCGTGAAGAACGCCGAACTCGATCAGTACCGCGAGGGCAAGTACGACGGTGATTTCGTCATCGTCGAGATTCGTCCCTCCACGTACAACGCCAACGGCCGCATGGTCATCGAGATCCGCGCCCATCTGGGCGGGATGACACTGTCCAACATCGACGCCCTGAGCCGCGACGAAGCCCGCCGGCTGAGTCCGCAGGAAGTCGATCCGATCGACGAGGAGGCGCAGGCGCCCGTGCCGGCAACGCCCCCGGCCAAGCCGAAGGCGAAGCCGCGCAGTCCGCGCGATCCCCTGGTCGATACCACGCCGTTCGGCAGCGAACCGGCTCCCGTGTCCGCTGCGGCCTCGGCCGAGGCAGACGACGCGGCGCTGTTCGGTGCCTTGTGGCCCCTGGGCGAGACCGTGAAGCTCGATGCGACCGTGGATCGTCGTGTGCTGCGTCAGCAGCGCGACCGTCTCGACAAGCTGGGCTACGAGTTCGCTCCGTTATCCCAGGACTGGCACCTCCAAGCTGCCTGATCCATCCGCCGCCTTGCGCGGCATTCCGCCACCCGCCGGGGTTCTCCCCCGACGGGGAGGGCTCCGGCCATTTCTTCAAGGAGACCCTCATGGGCTGGACCTTCGTTCGTCAGACGCGCGATCAGTTGATCCGCGAGCTGATCGCTCCGCAGGCGTCCGAACGCGCTTGCTGCGAAGTCATCGACCACACGCTGGACGGCGACGTTCTGTGGACCGTGGTTCGCGTCACCGCCAAGCAGACGGGCGTCATGGGCCTCGCGGCCGGTGAGTCCGTCGCCTACATCGGCTGCCATCTGTTGGAAAGCGCGGGCCTCGAGTGGGGCTACAAGTCCCTCGATGAGTCCGTGCATCCGTACTACTACTCGTGTCCGCTGCGCTATCTCGACATGGCGCCGGTGCAAAGCCCCGCGTGGCGCGAGCGGGTTCACCGCTTCCACGCGGGGCGCGCTGTCTAGCGGCACGCATCTTCCTTCCACCCAACCGGGGCGAGCATGGCCCCGCGGGCTGTGGTTGCTCCTTCATTTCCAAGAGGACATCACCATGCCTGCACCTTCTTCCGCGAAACCGCTGTACCGCATCGACGAATGCCCCGATCTCATGGCCGACGGTTGCGTCGGTGACGAGCAAGGCAATCTCGTCTTTCTCTCGATCTGGGCGCGCGACACCGCCGTTCAGGAGTTCCTCGCCCGCCTGACCCTCGGCCGGGATGAGCAGGGACTGGATCAGTTCCACGTCATCACCGAGCAGGGCGCATCCATCCCGGTCTTCGTCGGCAACGTCGAGAACCTGGAAAAGCGCATCACCCGTGCCTATCGGCGAACGCTGTTCGGTTCGCTGACGAATGTGTGGCTGTTCGACCGTCGCTGCGTGAAGCCAGACAAGGCCAACGCCAGCGCGCTGGCGCTTCTGCCCAGGGATTCCGCTCACCGGCTCGACCGGCTGTGGACGCTGGTACAGGACACCTGCCCGCTGCCACTGCTCGACCACTGGCGCGACACCGTGCTGGAGCTGTTGCAGACACGGCGGATGCTGACCGGTCTTCCCTTGGCCCTCGGGCCGCTGGAAGGCCATCGGCTGGCCCTCGATGTCCCGGCGCTGACGAAGGCGCTGGGCGAGCTGATCCGCAACGGCACCCTCGGCGCCACGCAGTACGAACTGGCCGCGAACGCACCGCTTCGGCGTGTGGCGTGAGCCATCCCCACGGGCATGCGCGCCGCGCGTGCCCGCCTTCCCTCATCCATCACCAGGAGAAATCCATGGCACTCATGTTTCCGCGCCTGGCGCGCAATTTCATTCGTAACGGCTACTTCCCCACCGACGAGCCGACGCTGGAGCGGGCCTTGTCCGCGCTGGCGCCGTCTCCCGGCGCCATGTCCCTCCTTGATCCCTGCGCCGGCGAAGGCGTGGCGATCGCCGAAGCCGCCCACGCCCTCGGGCGCGAGCAGGTCCAGGCCTTCGCCGTCGAGTACGACGCCGAGCGTGCCCGCCACGCACGGCAACTGGTCGATCGCTGCATCCACGGTGACCTGATGGATACGCTGATCTCGCGCCAGTCCTTCGGGCTGCTGTGGCTGAACCCGCCGTATGGCGACCTGAGCAAGGACGTGAACGGCAACATCGGCTATCAGGGCCAGGGCCGTGCGAGGCTGGAAAAGCTGTTCTATCAGCGCGCGCTGCCGCTGCTGCAGTACGGCGGCGTGCTGATCTTCATCGTGCCGTCCTACGTGCTCGACCCCGAGCTGGTCGGATGGCTGACGCGCCACTTCGCCGACCTGCGCATCTACCGTGCGGTGGAAACGCAGTTCAAGCAGGTGGTGATCTTCGGTCGCCGGGTTCGCCAGCGCGACCAGGCGTCGGAGTCGGCCAAGGCCGTGCGCGGTCTGCTGCTGCAGATCGGACAAGGTGACGCCGAAGCCGAGGAACTGCCGCTCGAATGGCCGTTCCTGCCGTACACCGTCCCTGCCAGCCCGGCCGAGCCGGAGCACTTCTATCGCGTGACGATGGAGCCCGAGCAGTTCGCCGATGAAGTCGGCCGGCTGCAAGGACTCTGGCCGGCGCTCGATACGCACCTGGGCGCCGCGCAGCAATCGCTGCGTCCGCCCGCGCGAGCCTTGTCGCACTGGCATCTCGCCTTGGCCCTGGCCGCAGGCGCGATTTCCGGCGTAGTGAAGTCCAAGAGCGGGCGCGTGCTCGTCGTCAAAGGTGATACCCACAAGGAGAAGACCCTCCAGACGGAATACACCGAACGCGACGACGGCTCCGTGGCCGAGACGCGCATCCTCACCGACAAGTTCGTGCCGGTCATTCGTGCATGGGACTTGACGCTGGGCTCGCCCACGTGGGGCGAAGTGCTGACCATCCGCTGATCGCTGTTCCCTGACGGTTCGCCGTCGCTTTCATCCACCCACCGGGGTCACGTTGCCCCGATGGGGTGCCGTGGCCCCTTCTTCCAGAAGGAGAAACCACCATGGCACTCGCAATCCTCAACCTCGCGTCACAAGCACGCTTTTCGCCCGGGCAGGTGGTCATGACCGCCGGCGTCGACGAGCTGGTCCGACAGGGCCGGCTCAACCCCACGCCGTACCTGCACCGCCATCTGCATGGCGAATGGGGCGATCTGAGCGACAGCGATCGGCGGCAGAACGACGCCGCGCTGAAGTCCGGCGAGGATCGTCTGTTCTCGTCCTACCAGGTCACGCGCGACCTGAGGCTCTGGATCATCACCGAATGGGATCGCAGCGTCATCACACTGCTGCTGCCCAGCGAATACTGATCCGCATCCAGCGGCCTCACGCCGCTTCTTTCTTCCCACCCAGGGGCATGTCACCGCCCCGTAGGGGAGGTGCATGCCCCATCTCTTTGGAGCATCACCATGTCCCTCGATCTCGAAACCGTTCCCGAAACCGCTGTGCAGGGCGACCTGCTCGAAGCGGCCGCTTCACCTCTCACGCTCAGCCTGCAGGACTTCGTGTCCGAGTTCGGCGACGAGCTGCTCGATTCGCTCAACCGCGCCAATCCTCCGGTCTACACCGGCCAGGTGCGGGTGCATCGGCAACTGATCCTCGCCGCGCTCAAGCGCAAGCTGTTCCCGGCGCAAGCCGATGTGGTCCATGCCGTCACCGAGCTGTTGGTCGATCGCGGCGAACGCGCCGCGATCGTCAATGGCGAGATGGGCTGCGGCAAGACGACGGTGGGTATTGCCACCGCCGCCGTGCTCAACGCCGAAGGCTACCGCCGTACCCTGGTGCTCTCGCCACCCCACCTGGTCTACAAGTGGCGGCGCGAGATTCAGGAGACGGTGGCCGGTGCCAAGGTCTGGGTGCTCAACGGCCCGGACACGCTGGTCAAGCTGCTGAAACTTCGCGAGCAGTTGGGCTTGCCGGCGCAGGGCCAGGAGTTCTTCGTCCTGGGCCGCGTGCGGATGCGGATGGGGTTCCACTGGAAACCTGTCTTCGTTCGACGGCGCACGCCTCACGGCGACGTGGGGGCCTGCCCGGATTGCGGGCATGTCATCACCGACCTCGACGGCGAGCCGATCAACCCGGTCGAGCTGGAAGCCGAGGAGTTCCGCCGCAAGTGCAGCCACTGCCGTGCACCGCTGTGGTCGTTGATCCGTCCCAGAGGCCTGTCCGCCAGCGACCAGTCCTCGACCGTGCTCAAGGCACTGAAGCGCATTCCTACCATAGGCGAAGTCACCGCGCAGAAGCTGATGCAGAAGTTCGGTGACGCCTTCCTCGCGTCGATGCTCGGGGACAACATCCACGAGTTCATCAACCTGATGGATGGCAACGGCGAGCTGGTCTTCTCGGACCGGCAAGCCCATCGCATGGAACGCGCGATGGCCAACATGGAGTTCGGCTTCGGCGAGGGCGGCTACCAGCCGTCCGAGTTCATCAAGAGGCAGCTTCCCCAAGGCACGTTCGACCTGCTCATCGCCGACGAGGCGCACGAGTACAAGAACGGCGGCTCCGCACAGGGCCAGGCCATGGGGGTGTTGGCGGCCAAGGCGCGCAAGACGCTGCTGCTCACCGGCACGCTGATGGGCGGCTACGGCGACGACCTGTTCCACCTGCTGTTCCGAGCCCTGCCGGGGCGGATGATCGAAGACGGCTACCGCCCGACCAAGAGCGGCAGCATGACGTCGGCCGCGATGGCGTTCATGCGCGATCACGGCGTGCTCAAGGACATCTATTCCGAGAGCACGGGCACGGCGCACAAGACGGCCAAGGGCACCAAGGTATCGGTGCGCACGGTCAAGGCGCCGGGCTTCGGTCCTAAGGGTGTGCTGCGTTGCGTCCTGCCGTTCACGGTCTTCCTCAAGTTGAAGGACATCGGTGGCAACGTGTTGCCGCCCTACGACGAGGAGTTCCGCGAAGTCGCGATGGACACGGCGCAAGCCGCGGCCTACCGCGATCTGGCGGGTCGGCTGACCCAGGAGCTGAAGCAGGCCCTGGCGAAGCGCGACACGACGCTGCTCGGTGTGGTCCTCAACGTGCTGCTGGCCTGGCCGGACTGCTGCTTCCGGTCGGAAACGGTGGTGCATCCGCGCACGCGCAACACCTTGGCGTTCGCTCCGGCTCAGTTCAACGAGCTGGAGGTGATGCCCAAGGAACGCGAGCTGATCGAGATCTGCAAGCAGGAGAAGGCAGAAGGGCGCAAGACCCTGGTCTATTCGGTCTACACCGGCACGCGCGACACCACGTCGCGTTTGAAGGTGCTGCTGGAGCAGGAAGGCTTCAAGGTGGCGGTACTGCGCGCGAGCGTGGACGCCTCCCGCCGTGAGGACTGGATCGCCGAGCAGTTGGACCGCGGCATCGACGTGCTCATCACCAATCCCGAGCTGGTGAAAACCGGCCTGGACCTGCTGGAGTTCCCGACCATCGTGTTCCTCCAGTCCGGCTACAACGTGTATTCGCTGCAGCAGGCCGCCCGGCGCTCATGGCGCATCGGCCAGAAGCAGCCGGTGCGCGTGATCTACCTTGGCTACGCCAACTCCTCGCAGATGACCTGCCTGGGGTTGATGGCCCGGAAGATCATGGTGTCGCAGAGCACGTCGGGCGACGTGCCCGAGTCCGGACTCGATGTCTTGAACCAGGACGGCGACTCGGTGGAGGTGGCACTGGCCCGGCAGCTTGTGACGGTCTGATCCATGTGCCCATGCCGGTGGCCCCTCGGGGTCGCCGGCTTCTTTCCACGGCCCTTCGGGGCTGTTTTTCTTGGGCGTATGGCAGTCCATGGCGCCGCCCCGCCATGTATTCGGGCGGGCGCCAGTGCGTTTTGTTTGCTGCCCGCAGGCCAAGCGGCGGCGATGGTGAGCGCTCCGTGTTCCAGGGAAGCGCCCTCCATGCAACCATCCATCCGCGCTGTTCACCGCCTGGCCCTCGTCGCTGGCTTGCTGGCCGGCAGCCTGTTGGCCGCCGGCTGCGCCACGACCGCCGCGCCGTCTGCGCCAGCGGTGCCGGCCGCATCGCCAACCGCCGTCGCGCCGGAGCCGGGTTTCGTTCCGGTGGCCCGCTACGGCCGCTACACCCTGGTCGAGCTGGTGCCGGAACCTGCGCAGCGTGATCTCTTGCAGCAGGCGGTGGAGGTCTCGATTCCGCCCATGCTCGATGCCAGCGTGGGCGATGCCATGCGCCATGTGTTGCTGCGCTCCGGCTACCGGCTCTGCGATGCGGCCGAGGCCGCATCGCTCTACGCGCTGCCGCTGCCTGCCGCACACCTGCGCCTGGGTCCGCTGATGCTGCGCGATGCCTTGCTGACCCTTGCCGGTCCCGCATGGGAGCTGTCGGTCGATGACGTGACCCGCCAGGTCTGCTTCAGCCGGCACGGTGCTCCCACCTTCGTTTCCGCCAACCCGCCCGGCACCGCCACGCCCGTGCCGGACGCAGACCGGCCCGAGGAGCGGCAGCCATGACCTTTCCCCAAGCGTCATCCGAGCGCGATTCCCACACGCGCTGGCTCAAGATCGCCGCGGCCTTCTGGCTGCTGCTCATCAGTGCCGTGGCACTCATCGACAGCGTCGGCCTGTCGCGGCTCGCCGAACAGACCCAGGGCAGCGCACAGGATGCGCAGGTCAGGGCGCTGGGCCTGCGCGTGGCCGATCTCGAACGACAGACCGAGGCGCACGAGCGCCGGCCGGCGCCGATCAGCCAGGCAGAATTCGCCACCGCGCGGCAGGCGCTGGACGAAAGAATGACGCGCCTCGAAGAGGCGGCGGAGACGAGGGCCCTGGCCGTCGACCTGCAGACGCTGCAGGCGCGCGTGAACGGAATCGAGACCCGCCTGGAGAAGGCCCGGCAGGTCGCATCCGTCGCTCGCCCGCGCGCTCCGGTTGCGACGAAGCCCGAGGTGCCGGAGCCGCCGTTCCGGGTGCTCGGCGTGGAGCTGCGGGGAGGCGAGCGCTTTCTGTCGATCACCTCCACCGCCGCGGCCTTGCTCGCGGGCGCCCGGCTGCTGCGCGCGGGCGATGCCGAGGGCGGCTGGCAACTGCAATCCATCGAGGCGCAGGCGGGCGTGTTCCAGGTGAACGGCCAGACGCAGCGCGTCGCGGTGCCGTAGGAGGTCGCCATGAACCTGCGGCCGTGGCTCGCTGCCGTCGTCCTGTTCGCCGCTTTCGGCGCATCCGCCCAGCCGGCCTCGGTGACGAACTCCCGCGTGGTGCCCACTCAGGTGCAGCCGGGCGCGGATGCCGCGCTCGACGAGCGCCTGGCGCGCGATTGGGGATTGCAGCCCGAGGAATGGGCGCGTTACCGGCAACTGATGCAGGGGCCGCTCGGGGTCTATTCGCCCCAGCTCGACCCGCTCACGGCCCTGGGGATCGAAGCGCGCACGGACGAGGAACGCCGCCGCTACGCCGAGTTGCAGGTGCAGGCCGAGGCCCGGCGCGTCGGCAAGACGCTGGCCTACCAGCGGGCCTACGACGCGGCGTGGCAGCGCCTGTTTCCCGGCCAGCCGCGCGTGAGCCTGCCCGGCGCCAAGGCGCAGGGTGCCGGCAACAGCGGCTCCGGGCGCCTGGCGGTCTTCGTCAAGTCCGACTGCGCACCGTGCGCGCAGCGCGTGCAGCAATTGCAGGCGGCCGGCACGGCCTTCGACCTCTACATGGTCGGCAGCCGCCAGGACGACGCGCGCATCCGGCAGTGGGCCAGCCGGGCGGGCATCGACCCGGCCAGGGTGCGCGCCCGCACCATCACGCTCAACCACGATGCGGGGCGCTGGCTGTCGCTCGGCCTGCCCGGCGATCTGCCGGCGGTGGTGCGCGAGGTGAACGGCCAATGGCAGCGGCAATAGGTGCTCCGGGCGGGGAGCGTCGGCCATCCCGCGTCGCCATCGGCTGCGCCAGCGCCGTGCTGCTGCTCGCCATCGGCGCCGCGGCCTTCGCAACGCCGGCGCGGGAAGTGCCGCCGCCGGCCTATCGACTGGCGGCGCATCGTGCCGACGTGCCGGCGGCGGTGCTGTACGCGGTGGCCTTGCAGGAGAGCGGCGCCATGCTGCGCGGGCGCCTGATCCCCTGGCCGTGGACACTCAACGTCGCCGGCACGCCACAGCGCTACGCCACCCGCGCCGCGGCCTGCGCGGGGCTGCGCCGGGCGCTCGCCCGCACGCCGGCCAATCGCATCGACGCCGGCCTCGGCCAGGTCAATCTCGGCTACCACACGCAGCGCTATGCGCAGCCCTGCGAGCTGCTGGACCCGTACCGCAACCTCGCCATCGCTGCGGAAATCCTGCGCGAACAGCACACGCCGGGCGAGGACTGGCTGCTTGCCATCGGCCGCTACCACCGGCCCGCCGGCGGGGCACCCGCGGCGCGCTACCGGCGCAGTGTGCGTCGGCACCTGACCCGCGTGCTCGACCCCGGCGTTCCCGTTGCCACCCTCCAGGCCACCACGCCATGAACCACATCGTTTTCATCGCCGCCATCGGGCTGCTGTCCACGACCGCCGTCTTCGCCCAGACCGTCTCCGCGCCGCTGATCGTCGTCGAAGACCGTGGCGGCGCGTCCGCCTTGCCGTACTACCAGCCCTTGAATCCGCAGCCGGACGACACCGCGCGGCCAGCCCCGCTGCCACGCCCGCGCGTGGGCAACTCGGCCGAGGCCGAGGCCGCGATGCTGCCAGTGCGCTCGGCGAACCTGTCGCCGGGTGACGTGCCGCACCGCGTGATCCGCGCGCCGGGCCTGACGCCGCTGTTCCTGGTCGGCGACGACGCACGCTCGCGCGCCTGGCTGCGGCAGCGCCACGCCGCGCTGCGAGAGCTGGGCGCCGTGGGCCTGGTGGTCAACGTGGAGTCGATGGCGGCGCTGGTCGAGCTGCGCCACCTGGCGCCCGGCCTGACCCTCGCGCCGGCCTCCGGCGACGACCTGGCCCAGCGCCTGGGCCTGCGCCACTACCCGGTGCTCATCACGTCCACCGGCGTCGAGCAGTAGCTGCGCAAATGGCCCAGCCGCACGCGGTCGAGGTTCTGCTGCGGCCAGCGGTGGAGCTTTATACCGTGGCGGTGTGCACCGGCGCCGCGATTCTGTGCCTGGTGGCACCGTGGTCGCTCGCGCTGAACCCGCTGCTCGGCCTGGGCTCGGGGCTGGCCTTCCTGAGCTTTGGCGCGATTCGCCTGCGCGATGCCTGGGCGATCCTGCGCTATCGCCGCAACATCCGCCGCCTGCCGCGCTACGTGATGACCAGCCGCGACGTGCCGGTGAGCCAGCAACGGCTGTTCGTCGGCCGGGGTTTCAAGTGGGAGCAGCGGCACACACACCGGCTGATGCAGACCTACCGGCCGGAGTTCCGCCGCTACGTCGAGCCGACGCCGATCTACCGTGTGGCGCGACGGCTGGAGGAGCGGCTGGAGTTCACGCCGTTTCCGCTCCCGAAGCTGGCGCGCGCGCTGGCCTGGGACAGCCCGCTCAATCCCGCGCGGCCGCTGCCGCCGGTCGGCGGACTGCCGCGCCTGCATGGCATCGAGCCGCACGAGGTCGACGTCACCCTGCCGCTGGGCGAGCGCGTCGGCCACACCCTGGTGCTGGGCACCACGCGCGTGGGCAAGACGCGGCTGGCCGAGCTGTTCATCACCCAGGACATCCGCCGCAAGGTCCGCGGCGAGCACGAGGTGGTGATCGTCTTCGACCCCAAGGGCGATGCGGACCTGTTGAAGCGCATGTACGTCGAGGCCAGGCGCGCCGGGCGCGAAGGCGAGTTCTACGTGTTCCACCTGGGCTGGCCGGACATCTCGGCGCGCTACAATGCCGTGGGCCGGTTCGGGCGGATCTCCGAGGTGGCCACGCGCATCGCCGGGCAGCTCTCAGGCGAAGGCAACAGCGCCGCGTTCCGCGAATTCGCCTGGCGCTTCGTCAACATCATCGCCCGCGCCCTGGTCGAGCTGGGGCAGCGGCCGGACTACCTGCTGATCCAGCGCCACGTCATCAACATCGACGCGCTGTTCATCGAGTACGCCCAGCACTATTTCGCCAAAAACGAGCCGAAGGCCTGGGAGGTCATCGTCCAGCTCGAAGGCAGGCTCAACGACAAGAACATCCCGCGCAACATGATCGGGCGCGAGAAGCGCGTGGTGGCCCTCGAACAGTACCTGTCCCAGGTGCGCGTCTACGACCCCGTGCTCGACGGCCTGCGCAGCGCCGTGCGTTACGACCGGACGTACTTCGACAAGATCGTCGCTTCGCTGCTGCCGCTGCTGGAGAAGCTGACCACCGGCAAGATCGCGCAACTGCTCGCGCCGAACTATTCCGACCTGTCCGACCCGCGGCCGATCTTCGACTGGATGCAGGTCATCCGCAAACGCGCGGTGGTCTATGTGGGGCTGGATGCGCTGTCCGATGCGGAGGTGGCCGCGGCGGTGGGCAACTCCATGTTCTCCGACCTCGTCTCGGTCGCCGGCCACATCTACAAGTTCGGCATCGACGACGGGCTGCCCGGCGCCGCGGCGGGCGCCAGGATTCCGATCAACGTCCACGCCGACGAATTCAATGAACTCATGGGCGACGAGTTCATCCCGATGGTCAACAAGGGCGGCGGTGCCGGCGTGCAGGTGACGGCCTACACGCAGACCCTGAGCGACATCGAGGCCCGCATCGGCAACAGGGCCAAGGCTGGCCAGGTGATCGGCAACTTCAACAATCTGTTCATGCTGCGCGTGCGCGAGACCGCCACCGCCGAGCTGCTGACGCGACAACTGCCCAAGGTCGAGGTGTACGCCACGGCACTGATGAGCGGCGCCACCGACAGCTCCGACCCGCGCGGCAACACCGCGTTCACGTCCAACACCCAGGACCGCATCAGCAGCAACAGCGTGCCGTTGATCGAGCCGGCGCATGTGGTGGCGCTGCCCAAGGGGCAGTGCTTCGCGCTGACCGAGGGCGGCAACCTCTGGAAAGTCCGCATGCCGCTGCCGGCACCCGACCCCGACGAAGCCATGCCGAAGGACCTGCAGGAGCTGGCCGGCTACATGCGCCAGCACTACGTCGAGGCGGGAGACTGGTGGGAGAACCAGGGCATCCCCGGCTTGCAGGACGAGGCGCTGCCCGACGACCTGCTGGACGGCTTCAAGCAGATGGCCGCCGCTGAAGAGGCCGAAGCATGAGCGATCCGGCCCTCGCGGCCCAGCGCCAGCAGCAACGACAGCAGGGGCTGATTGCCGGCCTGGTCACGCTGCCGTTCCGCTTCTTCGGCGTGCTGTGCGGCGCGCTGCTGCTGTGCATCCTGATCGAATGCGTCGGCATGCACTTGTTCTGGCCCGAGCAGGGCTGGCGCCACGCGCAGGGCATGCTGCACTACGAGCTGGATCAGCTTTCCACGCATTTCACGCGCAGCGCGCTGGTGCAGGAGCCGGGGCGCACCGCGCACCGGCTGGTCGAGCAGGGCTACGACTGGCTGTTCGTGAAAAGCGGTCTGCTGGACCGGATACGCGATGCCTCGGCGCAGGCCAGCGCCGGCAGCCATCGCCCGAGCAAGGATCTCCGCTACTACATCGCCCTGGTCTACGTGAACGTGGAGAGCTACCTGATCGCGGCGGCCTACACGACGCTGGTCTTCCTCGTGCGGCTGCTGGTGCTGTGCCTGACCCTGCCACTGTTCCTGATGGCCGCCTTCGTCGGGCTGGTGGACGGCCTGGTGCGCCGGGATGTGCGCCGCTTCGGCGCGGGACGCGAGTCGGGGTTCATCTATCACCGCGCCCGGGCCAGCCTGACCCCGCTGGCCGTGCTGCCGTGGGTGACTTACCTGGCACTGCCGGTCAGCGTAAACCCGCTGCTGATCCTGCTGCCCAGCGCGGCACTGCTCGGCGTGGCGGTGTGCATTGCGGCGGCGACGTTCAAGAAGTATCTGTAGGTGCGACACGTTAATTTTGGTCAGCAGTTCCTTAACGGGCTGCAGTGTCCGGTTTGATAGGGATAAGTCCAGTCTTGCAAGAGGCGGATACAGGAGTGCAAAAAATGGATATCTCTAGAAAGGCCTACCCCTTAGGCTTTATGCAACAGAAACAATAATAATGGAGGCATGACCATGACAATGCACCTGGGGCTCGACTATATAAATAGTCTCGTTGAAGAAGATGAGGATGAGGGCATCTACCGCTGCAAGCGCGAGATGTTCACCGACCCTCGGCTGTTCGATTTAGAGATGAAACACATCTTTGAGGGTAACTGGATTTATCTCGCCCACGAGAGCCAGATTCCCGAGAAGAACGACTATTACACCACGCAGATGGGCCGGCAGCCGATATTCATCACACGCAACAAAGATGGTGAGCTCAATGCCTTCATCAATGCCTGCAGTCACCGCGGCGCCACGCTCTGTCGCTTTAGGAGTGGAAACAAGGCCACCCACACCTGCTCGTTCCACGGCTGGACCTTCAGCAATTCGGGCAAGCTGCTCAAGGTCAAAGACCCCAAGGGCGCCGGCTATCCGGACAGCTTCGACTGTGACGGCTCGCACGACCTGAAGAAAGTTGCGCGCTTTGCTTCCTACCGCGGATTTCTATTCGGCAGCCTGCGCGAGGACGTCGCCCCGTTGGAAGAGTTCCTCGGCGAGTCGAGGAAGGTCATCGACATGGTCGTCGACCAGTCGCCCGAAGGTCTGGAAGTGCTGCGCGGTTCCAGTACCTATGTTTACGAAGGCAACTGGAAAGTGCAGGTCGAGAACGGTGCCGACGGCTACCACGTCAGTACTGTTCACTGGAACTACGCCGCCACCCAGCAGCAGCGCAAGCTAAGAGAAGCGGGCGATGATATTCGCGCCATGAGCGCCAGTAGCTGGGGCGGGGATGGCGGCGGTTTCTACTCCTTTGAAAACGGCCACCAGATGGTCTGGGCACGCTGGGGTGACCCGAAAAACCGCCCGCTGTTCGCCGAGCGAGATCGCTTAGCCAGCGAGTTTGGTGAAGCCCGTGCCGACTGGATGATCGGCGTCTCCCGCAACCTCTGCCTCTACCCGAACCTCTACCTGATGGACCAGTTCGGCTCGCAGTTGCGTATCACCCGTCCGCTGTCGGTGGATAGAACCGAAATCACCATCTACTGCATCGCGCCCAAAGGCGAAAGCGCCGAGGCGCGTGCCCGCCGTGTCCGTCAGTACGAGGACTTCTTCAATGTCAGCGGCATGGCCACCCCGGACGACCTGGAGGAATTCCGCGCCTGCCAGGAGGGCTTCGCCGGCGGGGGGATGAACGACATGTCCCGTGGCGCCAAACACTGGATCGAGGGGCCGGACGAGGGCGCGAAGGAGATCGATCTGCATCCGAAGCTGAGCGGTGTCCGCTCGGAAGACGAAGGCCTGTTCGTCATGCAGCACAAGTACTGGCAACAGCAGATGATCAAGGCCGTCAAGGCAGAACAGGATCGGCTGATCCATGCGGAGGGCGTGTAAATGACTATCTCCTACGAAGCCGTGCGCGATTTCCTTTACCGCGAAGCACGCTACCTCGACGACAAGCAGTGGGAAAGCTGGCTGGAAATGTACGCGCCGGACGCCACTTTCTGGATGCCGGCCTGGGACGACCGCGACCAATTGACCGAAGACCCGCAGAGCCAGATCTCGCTGATTTGGTACGGCAATCGCGGTGGCCTAGAGGATCGGGTGTTCCGCATCAAGACCGAGCGCTCCAGTGCCACCATTCCGGACACCCGAACCAGCCACAACATCAGCAATCTGGAGCTGCTCGAGCAGTCCGGCGGCTTCTGTAAGCTGCGCTACAACTGGCACACCATGAGTTATCGGTACAAGACGGTGGACCACTTCTTTGGCACCAACTTCTGCACCCTCGACACATGTGGCGAGACCCCGCTGATTAAGGCCAAGAAGGTCGTGCTGAAGAACGACTACATCCGCCAAGTTATCGATGTATACCACGTCTGAGGTGCCGCCATGACACACAAGGTTGCACTGAACTTCGAAGACGGCGTCACTCGTTTCATCGATGCTAATGCTGGCGAGACTGTTGCTGATGCAGCCTACCGCCAAGGCATCAATTTACCCCTGGACTGCCGAGACGGTGCATGCGGCGCCTGCAAATGCTTCGCCGAGAGCGGCCGCTACAGCCTCGGCGAGGAGTATATCGAGGATGCACTTAGCGAAGCCGAAGCCGAGCAGGGCTACGTGCTGACCTGCCAGATGCGCGCCGAAAGCGACTGCGTGATTCGCGTTCCGGCCGCCTCGGACATCTGCAAGACCCAGCAGGCCAGCTATCAGGCAGCGATCAGCAATGTGCGGCAGCTCTCCGAGAGCACCATTGTTCTGTCGATCAAGGGCGAATCGCTGAACCAGCTGGCCTTCCTGCCAGGGCAGTACGTCAATCTGCAGGTGCCCGGCAGCGACCAGACCCGCGCCTATTCCTTCAGCTCGTTGCAGAAGGATGGCGAAGTCAGCTTCCTGATCCGCAACGTGCCGGGCGGGCTGATGAGCAGCTTCCTGACCAGCCTCGCCAAGGTCGGCGATAGCGTCAGTCTGGCTGGACCGCTGGGCGCGTTCTATCTGCGCGAGATCAAGCGGCCGCTGCTGTTGCTGGCGGGCGGTACCGGCCTAGCGCCGTTCACCGCGATGCTGGAGAAGATCGCCGAGCAGGGCGGCGAGCACCCGCTCCATCTGATCTACGGCGTCACCCATGACCACGACCTGGTTGAAATGGACAAGCTAGAGGCATTCGCCGCGCGCATTCCCAACTTCAGCTACAGCGCCTGCGTCGCCAGCCCAGACAGCGCCTATCCGCAAAAGGGCTATGTGACCCAGTACATCGAGCCCAAACACCTCAACGGCGGTGAGGTAGATATCTACCTTTGCGGTCCGCCACCGATGGTCGAGGCGGTCAGTCAGTACATCCGGGCACAGGGCATCCAGCCGGCCAATTTCTATTATGAGAAGTTCGCCGCCAGCGCCTAGAGGCTCCTTTGGTCCGCTTACTAGGTGAGCGGGCCTGTTTTATTCGGGCAGTAGGGCCCAGGTTCTCTGCGAACTTTCCCAAATTGCATCCGGGCTACACAACCGAGGTGGTTCATGAACAAACGTTTCCAGGGCAAGGTTGCCGTTATCACCGGCGCCGCCCAGGGCATCGGTCGCCGCGTGGCCGAACGGATGGCGGCCGAAGGCGGTCGGCTGCTGCTGGTCGACCGTTCCGAGCTAATACATGAGCTGGCCGACGAACTGGTCGGAGTCGCTGAGGTGCTGACCCTGACCGCCGACCTTGAGCAGTTCGCCGAGTGCCAACGGGTGATGGCGGCGGCGCTCGAGCGCTTCGGTCGTCTGGATATTCTGATCAACAACGTTGGCGGCACCATTTGGGCTAAGCCATTCGAGCATTACCAGGAACGCGAGATCGAGGCCGAAGTGCGGCGTTCACTGTTTCCTACCCTATGGTGCTGCCACGCCGCGCTGGCGCCCATGATCGAGCAGGGCAGTGGCGCCATCGTAAATGTTTCCTCCGTTGCCACGCGCGGGATCCATCGCGTGCCTTACGGCGCGGCGAAGGGTGGCGTTAACGCCCTTACCGCCTGTCTGGCCTTTGAAACCGCCGAGCGCGGCATCCGCGTCAACGCCACCGCACCGGGTGGCACCGAGGCGCCGCCACGGCGGATTCCGCGCAATAGCGCCGAGCCGAGTGAGCAGGAGAAGGTCTGGTACCAGCAGATCGTCGACCAGTCCCTCGACAGCAGCCTTATGAAACGCTACGGAAGCATTGACGAGCAGGTCGAGGCAATTCTGTTCCTTGCTTCTGACGCCGCCTCCTACATCACCGGTATAACTCTTCCGGTGGCAGGGGGAGACCTCGGCTGACCCTTATGTCTGGTTAAGAAGAGAAATCGACATGCGAAGAAGCAACGTACATAAGACCCCTGAGGCTCATTTTCGGGGTTATGGCGGCATCACCCAGAGCTGTTGGGGGATACTTCCGTCATGTTTAGTGTATCTGGGATGAATATGAACAGTGCCGGCTACGAGGTGTTCGAAGTGCTAAGCGGCCAGTCATTCCGCTGTGCGGAGGGCCAGTCGGTACTGCGCGCCATGGAAGCCCAGGGCAAACGCTGCATTCCGGTGGGCTGTCGCGGCGGCGGTTGCGGCCTTTGTAGAGTGCGGGTGCTCAGCGGAGCCTACCGGAGCGGACGCATGAGCCGCGGTCACGTGCCGGCCAAGGCCGCCGCCGAAGGCCTGGCCCTGGCCTGTCAAGTGTTTCCGCAAACCGACTTGACCATCGAGTACTTTCGCCACGTTGGCGGAAACAAACCTGACAACAAGAACTATGAAGAGGTGACGTCATGAACAAAGGTGTAATGCGACCGGGCCATGTGCAGCTGCGTGTACTGGACATGAGCAAGGCCCTGGAACACTACGTCGAGTTGCTGGGCCTGATCGAGATGGACCGTGACGACCAGGGCCGTGTCTATCTGAAGGCTTGGACCGAAGTGGATAAGTTTTCCCTGGTGCTACGCGAGGCTGACGAGCCGGGCATGGATTTTATGGGTTTCAAGGTTGTGGATGAGGATGCTCTCCGGCAACTGGAGCGGGATCTGATGGCATATGGCTGTGCCGTTGAGCAGCTACCCGCAGGTGAACTGAACAGTTGTGGCCGGCGCGTGCGCTTCCAGGCACCTTCCGGGCATCACTTCGAGTTGTATGCAGACAAGGAATATACTGGAAAGTGGGGTGTGAATGAGGTCAATCCCGAGGCATGGCCGCGCGATCTGAAAGGTATGGCGGCTGTGCGTTTCGACCACGCCCTCATGTATGGCGACGAATTGCCGGCGACCTATGACCTGTTCACCAAGGTGCTCGGCTTCTATCTGGCCGAACAGGTGCTGGACGAAAATGGCACGCGCGTCGCCCAGTTCCTCAGTCTGTCGACCAAGGCCCACGACGTGGCCTTCATTCACCATCCGGAAAAAGGCCGCCTCCATCATGTGTCCTTCCACCTCGATACCTGGGAAGACTTGCTTCGCGCCGCCGACCTGATCTCCATGACCGATACCTCTATCGACATCGGCCCAACCCGCCACGGCCTCACTCACGGCAAGACCATCTACTTCTTCGACCCGTCCGGTAACCGCAACGAAGTGTTCTGCGGGGGAGATTACAACTACCCGGACCACAAACCGGTGACCTGGACCACCGACCAGCTGGGCAAGGCGATCTTTTACCACGACCGCATTCTCAACGAACGATTCATGACCGTGCTGACCTGATGGTCCGGTTCGACTTATTGCAGAGATTGCGCAGATGAAAGAAATCAAGCATTTCATTGGCGGTGCCTTCGTCGGTTCGGCCAGCGGCAAGCTGTTCGACAATGTCAGCCCGGCCAACGGCCAGGTGATTGGCCGCGTCCACGAGGCCGGCCGCGCCGAGGTCGACGCTGCGGTCAAAGCTGCCCGTGCCGCGCTGAAGGGACCCTGGGGGAAGATGACGGTGGCCGAGCGCGCTGAGATTCTGCATCGCGTGGCCGATGGCATCACGGCGCGCTTCGACGAGTTTCTCGAGGCCGAATGCCTCGACACCGGCAAGCCCAAATCCCTGGCCAGCCACATCGACATTCCGCGCGGCGCGGCCAATTTCAAGGTGTTCGCCGACCTGCTCAAGAATGTTGCCAATGAAGCCTTCGAGATGGCCACCCCGGACGGCGCCGGTGCACTCAACTACGGCGTGCGCCGGCCCAAGGGGGTGATCGGGGTGATCAGCCCGTGGAACCTGCCGCTGCTGCTGATGACCTGGAAAGTCGGCCCGGCCCTGGCCTGCGGCAACTGCGTGGTGGTCAAACCATCCGAGGAAACCCCGCTGACCGCCACCCTGCTCGGCGAGGTGATGCAGGCCGCCGGTGTGCCGGCCGGCGTGTACAACGTGGTGCACGGTTTCGGCGGCGATTCGGCCGGGGCCTTCCTCACCGAGCACCCGGACGTCGACGCCTACACCTTCACCGGCGAGACCGGCACCGGCGAAACCATCATGCGCGCCGCGGCCAAGGGCGTGCGCCAGGTGTCGCTGGAGCTGGGCGGCAAGAACGCCGGCATCGTCTTCGCCGACTGTGACCTGGACAAGGCCATCGAGGGCACCCTGCGCTCGGCCTTCGCCAACTGCGGCCAGGTCTGCCTGGGCACCGAGCGGGTGTATGTCGAGCGGCCGATCTTCGACGCGTTCGTCGCCCGCCTGAAGGCCGGCGCCGAAGCGTTGAAGATCGGCGAACCGAACGATCCAGAGGCCAATTTCGGCCCGCTGATCAGCCACAAGCACCGTGAAAAAGTCCTCAGTTACTACCAGCAGGCAGTCGACGACGGCGCCACCGTTGTCACCGGCGGCGGCGTGCCGGAGATGCCGGCGCACCTGGCCGGCGGCGCCTGGGTGCAGCCGACTATCTGGACCGGCCTGGCCGACGATTCGGCGGTGGTCACCGAGGAAATCTTCGGCCCCTGCTGCCATATCCGCCCGTTCGACAGCGAGGAGGAAGCCATTGAACTGGCCAACAGCCTGCCTTACGGCCTGGCCTCGGCGATCTGGACCGAGAACGCTTCGCGCGCCCACCGCGTCGCCGGGCAGATTGAGGCCGGCATCGTCTGGGTCAACAGCTGGTTCCTGCGCGACCTGCGCACCGCCTTCGGCGGCAGCAAGCAGTCGGGCATCGGGCGCGAAGGGGGTGTGCACTCGCTGGAGTTCTACACCGAGCTGAAAAACATCTGTGTGAAACTTTGAGGACCTGGTCATGAACGCACCGCAGCAAAGCCCTGAAATCGGTCGCGAAATCCTCGCCGCCGGCTACCGCACCAACCTGCATGATCAGGGCGAAGGCTTCCCGGCTCTGCTGATCCACGGCTCCGGCCCCGGCGTCACCGCCTGGGCCAACTGGCGCGGGATCATTCCGCAGCTGGCGCAGACGCGCCGGGTGATCGCCCCGGACATGCTCGGCTTCGGCTACAGCGAACGTCCGGCCGATGGCAAGTACAGCCAGGCGCGCTGGGTCGAGCATGCCATCGGCGTGCTCGACGCCCTCGGCATCCAGCAGGCCGACATCGTCGGCAACTCGTTCGGCGGCGGGCTGGCACTGGCACTGGCCATCCGTCACCCCGAGCGTGTGCGCCGGCTGGTGCTGATGGGCAGCGTCGGTGTGTCTTTCCCCATCACCGCAGGACTGGAAACAGCCTGGGGCTACACGCCGTCGCTGGCCAACATGCGCAGGCTGCTCGATCTGTTCGCCCACGACCGCACCCTGGTCAACGACGAGCTGGCCGAGCTGCGCTACCAGGCCAGCATCCGCCCCGGCTTTCAGGAGTCGTTCGCCGCGATGTTCCCGCCGCCACGGCAGAACGGAGTCGACGATCTGGCCAGCAACGAGACCGATATCCGCGCCCTGCCCAACGAAACCCTGGTCATCCACGGCCGCGAGGATCGGATCATCCCGCTGCAGGCTTCGCTGACCCTCGCGCAGTGGATTCCCAACGCCCAGCTACACGTGTTCGGCCAGTGCGGCCACTGGACCCAGATCGAACACGCCGAGCGTTTCGCCCGCTTGGTCGAGAATTTCCTCGCCGAGGCCGACGCCCTCCATTCCTGAGAGAGACCGATATGGACAAGACATTGATCAACGAACTCGGCGACGAGCTCTACCAGGCGATGGTCCAGCGCGAGACCGTCACGCCGCTGACCAGCCGCGGCTTCGACATCAGCGTCGAGGACGCCTACCACATTTCCCTGCGCATGCTGGAACGGCGCCTGGCCGCCGGCGAGCGGGTGATCGGCAAGAAGATCGGCGTCACCAGCAAGGCCGTGCAGAACATGCTCGGCGTGCACCAGCCGGACTTCGGCTACCTCACCGATGCCATGGTCTACA
Organism: Stutzerimonas degradans; assembly: GCF_024448505.1. GTDB lineage: Bacteria > Pseudomonadota > Gammaproteobacteria > Pseudomonadales > Pseudomonadaceae > Stutzerimonas > Stutzerimonas degradans. The sequence goes on along the minus strand of NZ_JAMOHV010000002.1, from coordinate 317,783 downwards.
ACAGCGGCGAAGCCATGCCGATCAGCGAGAAGCTGATCCAGCCGCGCGCCGAGGGCGAGATCGCCTTCATCCTCAAGAAGGACCTGATGGGGCCGGGCGTGACCAACGCCGACGTGCTGGCTGCCACCGAATGCGTGATCCCCTGCTTCGAAGTGGTCGATTCGCGCATCCAGGACTGGAAGATCAAGATCCAGGACACCGTGGCGGACAACGCCTCCTGCGGGCTGTTCGTGCTCGGCGACCAGGCCGTCTCACCGCGCCAGGTCGATCTGGTCACCTGCGGCATGCTGGTCGAGAAGAACGGCCAGCTGCTCTCCACCGGCGCTGGAGCGGCTGCGCTCGGCTCGCCGGTCAATTGCGTCGCCTGGTTGGCCAACACCCTCGGCCACTTCGGCATCGGCCTGAAGGCCGGCGAAGTGATCCTGTCCGGCTCGCTGGTTCCGCTGGAACCGGTCAAGGCCGGTGATTTCATGCGCGTCGAGATCGGCGGCATCGGCAGCGCCTCCGTGCGCTTCATCTGATCGAGGACAGCCTGATGAACAAGAAACTCAAAGCGGCGATTATCGGCCCGGGCAATATCGGCACGGATCTGGTGATGAAGATGCTGCGTTCCGAGTGGATCGAGCCGGTCTGGATGGTCGGCATCGACCCCGAGTCCGACGGCCTCAAGCGCGCCCGCGAGTTCGGCCTGAAGACCACCGCCGAAGGCGTCGACGGCCTGCTGCCGCACGTGCTCGACGACGATATCCGCATCGCCTTCGATGCCACTTCCGCCTATGTACATGCCGAGAACAGCCGCAAGCTCAACGAGCTGGGCGTGCTGATGGTCGACCTGACCCCGGCCGCCATCGGCCCGTACTGCGTGCCGCCGGTGAACCTCAAGCAGCACGTCGGCACGCTGGAAATGAACGTCAACATGGTCACCTGCGGTGGCCAGGCCACCATCCCGATGGTCGCCGCGGTATCGCGCGTGCAGCCGGTGGCCTATGGCGAGATCGTCGCCACCGTGTCCTCGCGCTCCATCGGCCCGGGCACCCGCAAGAACATCGACGAGTTCACCCGCACCACCGCCGGTGCCATCGAGCAGGTCGGCGGGGCCAAGGAAGGTAAGGCGATCATCGTCGTCAACCCGGCCGAGCCGCCGCTGATGATGCGCGACACCATCCACTGCCTGACCGAAACCGAACCGGACCAGGGTGCGATCACCGCATCGGTCCACGCGATGATCGCCGAGGTGCAGAAGTACGTGCCCGGCTACCGGCTGAAGAATGGCCCGGTATTCGACGGCAACCGCGTCTCGATCTTCATGGAGGTCGAGGGCCTGGGCGACTACCTGCCCAAGTACGCCGGCAACCTCGACATCATGACCGCCGCCGCCCTGCGCACCGGCGAGATGTTCGCCGAGGAAATCGCCGCCGGCACCATTCAACTGCCACGTCGTGAAGCGGCACTGGCCTAAAGGAGTCGCACCATGAATCTGCAAGGCAAGAACGTCACCCTGCACGACATGAGCCTGCGCGACGGCATGCACGCCAAGCGCCACCAGATCAGCCTCGAGCAGATGATCGCGGTCGCCACCGGCCTCGACGCTGCCGGCATGCCACTGATCGAGATCACCCACGGCGACGGCCTCGGCGGTCGCTCGATCAACTACGGTTTCCCCGCGCACAGCGACGAGGAATACCTGCGTGCGGTGATCCCGCGCCTCAAGCAGGCCAAGGTATCCGCCCTGCTGCTGCCAGGCATCGGCACGGTCGACCACCTGAAGATGGCGCTCGACTGTGGCGTCTCCACCATTCGAGTGGCCACGCATTGCACCGAGGCCGATGTCTCCGAGCAGCACATCGGCATGTCACGCAAGCTGGGCGCCGATACCGTAGGCTTCCTGATGATGGCGCACATGATCAGCGCGGAAAAAGTGCTGGAGCAGGCGCGGCTGATGGAAAGCTACGGCGCCAACTGCATCTATTGCACCGACTCCGCCGGCTACATGCTGCCCGATGAAGTCAGCGAGAAGATCGGCCTGCTGCGCGCCGAGCTGAACCCGGCCACCGAGATCGGCTTCCACGGCCACCACAACATGGGCATGGCCATCGCCAATTCGCTGGCCGCCATCGAAGCCGGTGCCTCACGCATCGACGGCTCGGTCGCCGGTCTCGGCGCCGGTGCCGGCAACACCCCGCTGGAAGTCTTCGTCGCGGTGTGCAAGCGCATGGGCGTGGAAACCGGCATCGACCTCTACAAGATCATGGACGTCGCCGAGGACCTGGTGGTGCCGATGATGGATCAGCCGATCCGCGTCGACCGCGATGCGCTGACCCTGGGCTATGCCGGGGTGTACAGCTCGTTCCTGCTGTTTGCCCAGCGCGCCGAGAAGAAGTACGGCATACCGGCCCGCGACATTCTGGTCGAGCTGGGGCGCCGCGGCACCGTCGGTGGCCAGGAAGACATGATCGAGGACCTCGCCCTGGATATGTCCCGGGCCCGCCAGAACCAGAAGGTGAGCGCATGAACCGTACCCTCAGCCCCGAGCAGGTGCTGGCCCTGGCCGAGCACATCGAGAACGCCGAACTGCAGGCCCATGACATCCACAAGGTCACCAACGACTATCCCGAGATGACCTTCGCCGATGCCTACGACATCCAGTGGGAAATCCGCCGGCGCAAGGAGGAGCGCGACAACAAGATCGTCGGCCTGAAGATGGGCCTGACCTCATGGGCGAAGATGGCACAGATGGGCGTGGAGACGCCGATCTACGGCTTTCTCGCCGACTACTTCAGCGTGCCCGACGGCGGCACGGTGGAGTGTTCCAAGCTGATCCACCCCAAGATCGAGGCGGAAATCGCGGTGGTCACCAAGGCACCGCTGGTGGGGCCTGGTTGCCATATCGGCGACGTGATCGCCGCGGTCGACTACGTGATCCCCACCGTCGAGGTGATCGACTCACGCTACGAGAACTTCAAGTTCGACCTGATCAGCGTGGTGGCCGACAACGCCTCCTCGACCCGCTATATCACCGGCGGTCGCATGGCCAGCCTGGAGGATGTCGACCTGCGCACTCTTGGCGTGGTGATGGAGAAGAACGGCGAGGTGGTGGAACTCGGTGCCGGTGCCGCGGTGCTCGGCCATCCGCTGTCCAGCGTGGCGATGCTCGCCAACCTGCTGGCCGAGCGCGGCGAGCACATACCGGCCGGCACCTTCATCATGACCGGCGGCATCACCGCCGCCGTCGCAGTAGCGCCGGGCGACAACATCACCGTGCGCTACCAGGGGCTTGGCAGCGTCTCCGCGCGCTTCGTCTGAGCCATCCGGCCGCCCTGCCCGGGCGGCCTCTTCTTCAGGAGGCACACCATGCCTATTGCCCAGATCCACATCCTTGAAGGCCGCAGCGACGAGCAGAAGGAAACCCTCATTCGGGAAGTCAGCGAGGCCATCTCGCGCTCCCTGGATGCGCCGCTGACCAGCGTACGAGTGATCATAACCGAGATGCCCAAAGGCCACTTCGGCATCGGCGGCGAACTGGCCAGCAAGGTCAGACGCTGAAAGTGGAGATGCGCAAAGGCATTTCGGGTCGAAAAACCCGACCTGGACTGGCAGGCGGCCACAAAGAGCGCGGGCAAACGCCGGCACAGCAGCGCTATGCAGCTATCGCCAGTGGAGTTTGAGAAACGCTATTTCAGAGCTTGGAGAGTGTCTAAGAAAGCCGGGGCGATTCAACCCATCCCTTCTTCGGCTACGTTCGTAATCAAGCCACTTCCTTTTTGCATTGACGCAGGGTGTCGGAAGGCAACTCGCCGAACGCGTTCCTATAGTTTTCAGCGAAACGTCCCAAATGTAAGAAGCCGTAGTCTAGGGCTATCTCAGTTATACTACGCACATTTGCACTGGGATCGCTCAAGCAGGCGCGGATGCTTTCGAGCTTGCGGTTGCGTATGTAGTTCTTCGGCGTGGTGCCGGCATGCTTCTCGAACAAATTGTAGAGCGAGCGTGGACTCATCATCGCCAGCTCCGCTAACCGCTCAAGGCTGATATTCCGTTTGAGATTCTCCTCAATGAATTGAACGACTCGCTCGAAAGACGGGTTACCTTTGCTGAAAATTTCACGGCTGACATTGCTGCCCAGCATTTCGAGCAGCTTGGAAGCGATGATCCCCGCATAGTGCTCTTGGACCCGAGGCATCGACTTTGTATGTTCCGCTTCGTCACAAACTAACCCGAGTAGATTGATAAAGCCATCGAGTTGCTGGAGATTGTGTCGCGCGGCGAAACGGATACCCTCCCTCGGCTTGTGCCAATTGTTGTCACTGCATGCCCGATCAAGGACCACTGAGGGCAATTTAACGATAAATTTCTCGCAATCTTCTGAATAGGTCAGGTCGGCTTGGTCATCCGGATTGAGCAGCAATAGTTCGCCCGGCGAAAAATAGTGCTCCTGGCCATGGCCACGCCACAGGCAATGGCCTTTGAGTATTATTTGCAGATGATAACAGGTCTCTAATCCAGGCGAGATTACCCTCACGCTACCGCCGTAGCTGATTCGACACAGGTCGAGGCATCCGAAGATTCTGTGGTGCAGCCTGCCTGCCGGGCGCCCGCCCTTGGGCAGGCGAATAGAGTGCGTACCGACATACTGGTTAACATAATCGGAGACTGCATAGGGCTCGGCGTGGACGAAGATCTGACTTTTCTCGTTCAATAAGCAAAAATCCATAGCTCACGGTTCTCTTATTTTAATGTGGGCTGCTTGGTGTGATGTAGAAAGGCGCCAGGTCGATGAAAATGCATCTCGACGTGATGCGTATACGGGTTACCCCCATTGCCACGTTGCGCCATCCTTTTTGCAATCAGTGACCACTTTGCCAAGCAAAAATAATGCCAAGCAGAACGAAAACGTTCTTTTTAAGAAGCGAGAACACCAGAAAACATTCAGTTCGTGCTGTCGGGGCATACGGCGACGAATTGGCGGATAAAGGGATCGGCGTTGAGGTGGATTTCAGTTAATCAATTGGTTAATTTTTCAGGACCACCTAAGCAAATGCTAAAGTGGCAAATGGAATGCTGAGCCGGCAAGCCGGCAAGCACAGGCCTTGACGTTGCAAGGTAGTCATGACCGCAGTGAGCCACTGATGTGCTGCGGGGCGGATCATCCCGATAAAAACAAGAGAAAAACAATGTCGCTTATATACAAACCCAAGATGCAGCATGAGGATATGCAAGACCTTAGCAGCCAGATCCGTTTCGTTGCCGCCGAAGGCAAGATCTGGCTGGGAGAGCAGCGCATGCTGCTAATGCAGCTATCTACGCTGGCCAGCTTCCGCCGCGAAATTATCAGCTTGATCGGCATCGAGCGGGCCAAGGGTTTCTTCCTGCGGTTGGGCTATCAGTCCGGCCTGATGGATGCCGAGCTGGCACGCAAGCTGCGGCCGGCCATGCGCGAGGAGGAGGTGTTCCTGGCTGGGCCTCAATTGTACGCGCTCAAGGGGATGGTCAAAGTACGCTTGCTGACGATGGATATCGCCATCCGGGACGGACGTTTCAACGTGGAGGCCGAGTGGATTGATTCCTTTGAAGTGGATATCTGCCGAACTGAGCTGGGCCTGATGAATGAGCCCGTCTGCTGGACGGTGCTAGGCTATGCTAGCGGCTATGGTTCGGCATTCATGGGCCGCAGAATCATTTTCCAGGAAACTAGCTGTCGCGGGTGCGGTGACGATAAATGCCTTATCGTAGGCAAGACCGCAGAAGAGTGGGGCGATGTCAGCAGTTTCGAAGCCTACTTCAAAAGCGACCCGATCGTAGACGAGCGCTACGAGCTGCAGACCCAGGTTGCCAACCTGCGCAACCGCCTGAAGCAGTACGATGGGCAGTATTACGGCATTGGCCATTCGCCAGCCTACAAGCGCATCTGTGAGACCATCGACAAGGCTGCACGCGGCAAGGTTTCGGTTCTGCTACTGGGTGAGACTGGGGTGGGCAAGGAGGTAATCGCGCGCAGCGTGCATTTGCGCAGTGAGCGCGCAGAGCAACCCTTCGTCGCGGTGAACTGTGCGGCAATTCCGCCGGATCTGATCGAGTCGGAACTGTTTGGTGTCGATAAGGGCGCCTATACGGGCGCGGTCAATGCACGCGCTGGACGTTTTGAACGGGCCAACGGCGGCACCATCTTTCTTGATGAGGTGATCGAATTGACGCCGAGGGCTCAGGCCACCCTGCTACGGGTATTGCAGGAAGGAGAGCTAGAGCGGGTCGGCGGCGACCGCACGCGAAAGGTCGACGTGAGGTTAATCACCGCAACAAACGAGAACCTGGAAGAGGCGGTCAAGATGGGGCGCTTTCGCGCAGACCTGTTCTTTCGGTTGAATGTTTTTCCCGTGCATATCCCGCCGTTGCGCGAGCGCGTGGAAGATATCCCGCTGCTGGTCGAGCATTTTCTTAGAAGGCACCATAAGGAATACGGCAAGAAGACTCTTGGCCTGTCTGATCGAGCGATGGAGGCCTGCCTCCACTACCAATGGCCAGGCAATATCCGCGAGCTGGAGAACGCCCTTGAGCGCGGGGTGATTCTCACCGAGAGCAACGAAAGCATCAATGTCGAGTCGCTGTTCCCCGGGTTGGCGATGGCTACCGAAGGCGACAGGCTATCAAGCGAGGGCCGGTTGGAGGAGGAGTCCGGTGACAGTTGGTTTAGGCAAATTATCGACCAGGGCGTCAGTCTCGAGGATCTCGAGGCGGGTTTAATGCGCACGGCCATGGACCGTTGTGGGCAGAATATCTCACAGGCGGCGCGGTTGCTGGGATTGACCCGCCCGGCAATGGCCTATCGACTTAAGAAGCTTATCTGTGAAAGCAACGGGCCGATAGCTGCCTTGCGCCAGGTTTGGGCCTTTCTAAGGTCCTTCGCGGATTCTGGGGAAAGAGCGAGTTGACAGGCAGGGGAGTGGGTAAATTGGCAGTCGCTCAACATCCCAACCCCCACACCTTGCTGTCGCCGTGCATCCTATTGATCTTGCCGCTTTCTGGCCAGGCTACGACGTTGTCGCCTCTCGCCCCGTAGCTGAAAATACCCTGCTGATCGAGCTCGAACCCCAGGCCACGCGAGTGCCCCGGCGTGGGCGCTGTCTAGAGCCCTGTCCGTTGATTCACGAACGGCGTCTACGCCACGTGCGTGACCGCGACCTGCTGGATCAGCGGGTGCTGCTCCAATTCAATTATTCAATTGCCCGTGCGTCGCGTCGACTGCCTGCGTTGTTGTGGGCGGGTGACCGAACGGATCCATTGGCTGGAGCCGGCTTCCCGCCTGACTCGACGTTTGCAAGCCTGGCTCGAGGGCTTGTTGCGGATACTGCCCATGAGCCACGTCAGCAAATTCACCGGCGTGCATTGGCACACCCTCAAGGCCCTCGACAAACGCCGTCTGGAAGCGGAGGCAGGCGCCATCGAGCCGGGCGACGTCCGGCGCCTGGGGATGGGCGAGTTCGCCCTGGACAAGCGCCATCGCTACGCCACGGTGATCATGGATGCGGAGCGAACACGCGTGCTGTGGGTCGGCCACGGCACCAGTCGCCAGGCGATTCGCCCATTCTTCGAGTGGCCCGGTGAGCATTGCCAGCACATCGAGGCGGTCGCCATGGACATGAACACCGCTTTCGACCTGGAAGTGAAGCGGCACTGCCCTCAAGCCGAAGTGGTGTACGACCTGTTCCATGTGGTGGCGCGCTACGGTCGTGAGGTGATCGACCGTATCCTCGTCGACCAGGCCAACCTCCTGCGCGATGACAAACCAGCGCGCAAGGTGGTCAAGCGCAGCCGCTGGCTGCTGCTACGCAACGCTGCGAACCTCAAGGACGGCCAAGCCGTGCAGTTGCAGGAGTTGCTCGCCGCCAACCAGCCGTTGGCTACGGTCTATCTGCTCAAGGACGCACTGAAGGGCACCTCGAATAACGCGAGGTTTTCAGTGAATCCGACCGCCAAATGATGGCCATGATCGAATTCGGTTCGATTTCTGCGGCGAATCACCGCTTTCCTGGGCGGTGTCGCCCCGTTTTTCTTCCGAATCGCCCTCTGCAGCGGCGATTCGGCCCACTCCGGGCGTCAGAAGGCCTTGATTCCCGCCTTCTGGAAGTACACCAGCCGCTTCAAGTTGTAGCAGGCCGCCATCATCGTCATCGCAAAGTTCGCGCGCCCCTGTCCGATGGTACGGATCAACTTGCCGCCCATCTGCTCGATGCTCGCGAACACGTGCTCCACTCGGGCACGCGTCTTGGCGATGCGGTGGTTGCGCCGTTGCTGACACTCGGAAAGGGGCTTGTTGCGGTACCCCTTCCTCTGGATCTGATTACGATAGCCGTGATCCTTGAGCCAGCCCTCCCGGTCTGCGCTGGTGTAGCCTCGGTCCGCATAGACATCGCGGCTCGTGTTGCTCCGGTCGATGAGCGCATCGAAGTGCTTGCTGTCATGGACGCTGGCCGTATCAGTCTCGAATTTGCGGATGATCTTGTACTTCTTGTCCACGTTGATCGAGAGCTTGTAACCGAAGTGGTTCTTGCCGTGCTTCTGTGTCCAGGTGGCATCCGTATCCTTCTGGCGCCGTTTGGCCGGCTTCCAGTCAGCCGGCATCGCGCCTTCCCTGACCAGCTTGTTCTCCTCACGGCTGTTACGTTGCTTGGGAGCAGGCACCAGCGTGGCATCGACGATTTGGCCGCCGCGGGCGATGAATCCGTGCCGGAGCAGTTGGGCCGTGACACCGTCGAACAGGACCTTCGCGCCGGCGTCGCCGATGCGGTTCTCGAACGTCCACACGGTCGTTCGATCCGGAATATTGACCGCGCTGGCCAACCCGCAGAATCGCTTGTAGCTCATCCGGTCAAGCAACTGGTACTCCATCTGTTCATCCGACAGGTTGTACAGCCGCTTGAGCACCAGAATCCGCACCATCGTCTCCGTCGGATACGGCGGGCGACCGCCTTGCGGACTCACCGGACGCGGCGCTACCCGATCGACTTCCGCCGCAAGTGCCGCAAAATCGATGTACGACTCGATCTCGGCCAGCGGATCTCCAAGCGTGTCGATCTTCTTCCGATGATGTTCGTCAGCGAACAGGTCCGTCTTGATGGCAGTGCGCTTCTTCATGGCTGGTGTCAGAGAACGAAATCAGGACAACGCAATTTTACCAATCGCAGGGGGGCCGAGGTTTTTCGAAGTGCCCTGAAGGAAGTCTGCTACGCCCCGAGCGTATGGGAAGGCTGGCAACGCTGGCGGGCCTGGCTACGGCATGCCCGTGACAGGGGCTTAGCGCTTCGCCAAAAACCTCAGGCGCTATATCCGCGGCATCCTCGCCAGCGCCCGTTTTCCCATGCATACCAGCCTGCTGGAGGGCGTGAACAACCGAATCAAGGTGATCAAGCGCATGGCCTATGGTTTCCGGGGCTCGGACTACTTCTTCCTGAAAGTCAAGGCTGCCTTCCCCGGGAAAGCGCGATGAACCTTTTTTATCGCTGCCTTGATCAAATCGACAGGTGGTTATGCGCGATTGATGATTTGCTCAAATACAGCCAGCGTGCTGTAGATTTTCTCTCATACCCCCCCCCCTTTCTTTTTTACAAAGAAAATCAATAATTTAGATGAAATAAGGGGATCGGTATAAGCAATGGCATGGCGGTTGCTAGCTATACGAGACTTAAAATAAAAATAGTGGTGACCCTTCAATGTTGTATTTTCTCAACTCTGTTCAGATTGGTTGCTTTCGCCATGTATATCCTCAAAGCGGGCCAGCCGTAGCCGTTACGCCTGGAGTCTGTGACGCTGGCCTAGTGCTTTCTGAGGGCGAGCCCAAGCAGGCTAGCCCGACCACCAATTTTGGTGAGGCCAAGGTCATTGGCGTGCGTGCGACTTTGCGCACCATTTTCGTCGCAGTTATCGGCTTCATCTCTCGTGATAGGGGTCATAGATGCCAGTCCAACGGTGCGGCTGCATCAATCTTCAATCTCATCGCTAACCTCAACCGACTATATGCCCAGGTCTGCAACGATATATCCAGCCTGTCGCGCATTCGCTCGAGCCTTAGTCATCTACCGCAGTCACAGCTGCAGCGACATTACTAACTAGTCGTGTCGATCTCGGAAGCTATGCGTTTGTTGCCGAGAACTTGGCTGCATGTGATGCATTAAGTGATTTGATATCGCCGTCCTTGCTACCTATAACATTTGACGTCTACATAGGTGATTCAATGCTCGCGATAAGGAAAACTAAAGCAGGGCCAGGAGGGCTATCTGTCGATGATGTGGCCGCCCCTAAAGAGGCCCACAGTACTGACGTGCTGGTGAAAGTTGAAGCGGCCGGTATCTGTGGTACTGACTTGTTGATCTATAAATGGGGCGAGTTCGCCAAAAGAATGAAACTCCCCACTATCTTGGGTCATGAAGTTAGCGGGGTGATTGAACAGGTCGGATCTGACGTTAAAGGTCTAAGGCCTGGGATGCGCGTCAGTCTGGAGAGTCATCTCCCTTGTGGAACGTGCTACACGTGTCGACGCGGTTGGGCGCATGTTTGTCCTAAGACGCGGTATCCGGGGGTCGACTTTGATGGAGGCTTCGCGTCTTTCGTTGTGGTTCCGGAAAGCGTGTGTTGGCCGGTGCCGTGCGGAATTCCTCCGCTCCAGGCGGCAATGATGGAGCCGTTCGGGCTTGCGGTGCATGCAAGTCTGGAGGGTTCTGGGGTTTCGGGATTGAATGTTCTTGTTTCTGGTTGCGGTCCGATCGGACTTATGAACATTGCAGCCGCCAAAGCACTGGGAGCAAGCAAGGTCATTGCAACTGACATTCATCCTCTGCGCCTCACTGCAGCAGCCAAAATGGGGGCGGATGAATGCATTAATGCAACTGAAGAGAGCGTTTATAAGACTGTGCGTTCGCTGCTCGGTGAGAGGGGAGTAGATGTTGCAATTGACTATTCTGGGCAAGCAGCGGCGTTAAAGGAGCTTATTCAATCCATCACCCATGGTGGTGAGTTGCGACTGATGGGCGTCCCGTCACATGATATTTTGCTCAACTTAGAGGAGTGGCTTTTCAAAGGCCTTATTGTACGTGGCCTGCATGGCAGGCGTCTGTATGAAACATGGGAGCGTTCAACTAGCTTACTGGTTACAGGGCGTGTTGATTTGTCTTCGCTCGTATCGCATCGATTGCCACTATCGGCGGCAGAGGATGCGTTCGAAATGGCCCTAAATGGTCAGTCCTTGAAAATCCTGTTTGAGCCCAATGGCACATGTATCTAATTTATAATTTTGAAGTTAAGGAGGCATAATTATGCGGGAAACAAAAGAGCAGCCTATCTGGTACGGGAAGGTGTTTAGTTCTAATTGGGTGGAGGCGCGGGGAGGTGTTGCCAATGTTGTCGACCCGTCCAATGGAGATATTCTTGGCATTACGGGCGTTGCTAACGGCGAAGATGTCGATGCTGCTGTGAACGCAGCTAAGAGAGCGCAAAAGGAATGGGCCGCAATATCATTTAGTGAAAGAGCCGCCATTGTCCGCAAGGCTGCCGAAAAACTAAAGGAGCGCGAACATGAGTTCGCCGATTGGAACGTGCGGGAATGCGGCGCAATTCGTCCGAAGGGCTTATGGGAGGCCGGAATTGCGTATGAGCAAATGCATCAAGCTGCGGGTTTAGCTTCTTTGCCTAACGGTACGTTGTTTCCATCGGCAGTTCCAGGGCGCATGAATCTTTGTCAGCGCGTTCCAGTTGGCGTGGTCGGTGTAATTGCACCTTGGAATTTCCCGTTGTTTTTAGCAATGCGTTCGGTAGCACCAGCCTTAGCGTTGGGTAATGCGGTGATCTTAAAGCCCGACCTTCAGACTGCTGTCACCGGGGGGGCGCTCATTGCCGAGATCTTTTCCGACGCTGGCATGCCGGACGGTGTTCTTCACGTTCTTCCTGGTGGAGCGGACGTAGGAGAGTCAATGGTTGCGAACTCCGGAATTAACATGATTTCTTTTACCGGGTCCACACAGGTGGGCCGGTTGATCGGAGAGAAATGCGGGAGAATGCTGAAAAAGGTTGCGCTTGAACTGGGTGGTAACAATGTCCACATCGTGTTGCCTGACGCCGATTTAGATGGGGCTGTCAGCTGCGCTGCTTGGGGTACGTTCTTGCATCAGGGCCAAGTGTGCATGGCCGCCGGACGTCATTTAGTACATAGGGACGTTGCTCAGCAATATGCAGAGAAACTGGCGCTACGTGCGAAGAACTTAGTGGTGGGGGATCCAAACTCGGATCGAGTGCATCTCGGCCCACTTATCAATGATAAACAGGTAGTTCGCGTCCACGCGCTCGTCGAATCTGCACAAAGCGCCGGTGCTAAGGTTTTGGCGGGAGGTACATATCAAGATCGCTACTACCAAGCTACCGTAATCATGGATGTGAAGCCGGAGATGGAGGTTTTCAAATCTGAAATTTTCGGCCCGGTGGCTCCGATCACTGTATTTGACAGTATTGAAGAGGCGATTGAATTAGCAAACTGTTCGGAGTATGGGTTGGCCGCATCTATCCATACTAGGGCGTTGGCGACTGGTCTAGACATCGCAAAGCGTCTAAATACCGGTATGGTCCATATTAATGACCAGCCAATTAACTGTGAGCCGCATGTTCCCTTCGGAGGAATGGGTGCCTCGGGTAGCGGAGGCCGGTTTGGCGGACCTGCAAGTATTGAAGAATTTACTCAATCTCAATGGATTAGTATGGTTGAGAAGCCAGCTAATTACCCATTCTGAGTCGACAATAATAAAGTAGGAGGATATATGGACACGCTTCGTTATTACCTGATTCCTGTTGTTACTGCTTGCGGGCTGATCGGATTTTACTATGGTGGCTATTGGGTTTGGCTTGGGGCGGCAACATTCCCTGCACTGATGGTGCTTGATGTCATTTTACCGAAGGATTTTTCGTCCAGAAAGGTCAGTCCCTTTTTCGCAGACCTTACCCAGTATTTGCAGTTACCGTTAATGATCGGTCTATATGGGCTCCTTGTCTTTGGAGTTGAAAACGGGCGTATCGAACTTAGTGAGCCGTTACAAGTGGCAGGGTGCATTCTTTCTTTGGCTTGGCTTAGTGGTGTGCCAACTCTTCCGGTTTCGCATGAGTTGATGCATCGTCGCCACTGGTTGCCTCGGAAGATGGCGCAGCTATTGGCTACGTTTTATGGTGATCCGAACCGAGACATTGCCCATGTCAACACGCATCACCTTTACTTAGATACGCCTCTCGATAGCGATACTCCGTACCGTGGTCAGACAATTTACAGTTTCGTGATCAGTGCGACAGTTGGTTCCGTCAAAGATGCGATAAAGATTGAGGCTGAAACTTTACGTAGAAAAGGACAGTCACCGTGGAATTTGTCAAACAAAACATATCAATATGTCGCACTCCTGCTCGCTCTGCCTGGCCTGGTTGCTTATCTGGGCGGGCCAGCATTAGGGTTGGTTACGATTGCTTCGATGATTATTGCGAAAGGGATAGTCGAGGGTTTTAATTACTTTCAGCACTATGGTTTAGTACGCGATCTAGATCAGCCTATCCTCCTGCACCACGCGTGGAATCATATGGGAACAATTGTGCGCCCGCTGGGTTGCGAAATTACTAACCATATCAATCATCATATTGACGGCTATACACGGTTCTATGAGTTGCGTCCGGAAAAAGAAGCCCCGCAGATGCCTTCGCTCTTTGTGTGTTTCCTTCTAGGGCTTATTCCGCCTCTTTGGTTCGCTCTCATTGCAAAACCAAAGTTGAGAGACTGGGACCAGCGGTACGCAACTCCAGGTGAGCGCGAACTGGCTATGGCTGCAAATAAAAAAGCGGGATGGCCACTGTGGTGTGAAAGTGAACTGGGTCGGGTGGCTAGCATTTGATAATACAGGCAGTCTAAACCGTTTCGACTGAGACCGTAGATAAGCGAAGAGCGAACGAACTCTACGGTCTCTTTTTGAAAAAAACGTTCCAAATGGGACAAAGTTTCCGTTTTTTCTAATTAACAGGCGTCTAACTGAGCGATGGGTTTATGAATGAGTTTTTTTAAGAAAATCTCTGGTTTATTTTTGCCGCCTCGGGAATCTACCGTTTCAGTTAGAGGGCAGGGGTTTCAGTTTAAGGTGCCACGCGGGCAAACCATTCTGGAAAGCGCTCTGCATCAAGGAATTGCCTTTCCGCATGATTGCAAAGTCGGATCTTGTGGGACATGTAAATATAAACTGATATCTGGCAGGGTGAATGAGTTGACATCTTCTGCTATGGGTCTGAGTGGCGATCTGTATCAGTCCGGCTATCGTTTGGGTTGTCAATGCATACCAAAAGAAGATCTCGAGATAGAGCTAGACACAGTGCTCGGGCAGGCGTTAGTTCCAATAGAAACGAGTGCCTTGATTAGTAAGCAGAAACGGCTGGCGCACGATATAATCGAGATGGAAGTAGTGCCCGATAAGCAGATAGCCTTCTACCCCGGCCAGTATGCAGATGTAGAATGTGCAGAATGCTCTGCTGTAAGGAGTTATTCTTTTTCCGCTCCGCCCCAACCTGACGGCTCCCTGAGCTTCCATGTTCGCCTTGTCCCAGGTGGAGTTTTCAGTGGTTGGCTATTTGGTGGCGATCGTACGGGAGCGACACTAACCCTGCGAGCGCCTTATGGACAGTTCGGGCTCCATGAGAGCAATGCGACGATGGTCTGCGTAGCCGGCGGAACGGGGCTTGCTCCAATTAAATGTGTTTTGCAGAGCATGACCCAGGCCCAGCGAGAGCGTGATGTGTTGTTGTTCTTTGGAGCTCGTCAACAACGTGACCTATATTGCCTCGACGAAATAGAAGCGCTGCAACTCGATTGGGGTGGGCGCTTCGAGCTTATTCCAGTTTTGTCCGAAGAGTCTTCTACGTCGTCATGGAAAGGGAAACGTGGCATGGTAACCGAGTATTTTAAGGAGTACCTCACGGGGCAGCCTTATGAAGGATACCTTTGCGGGCCGCCCCCTATGGTGGACGCTGCCGAGACCGAGCTCGTTCGACTTGGTGTTGCGCGGGAATTAGTGTTTGCGGACCGTTTTTATAATAGACCTCCTTGCTAGCAGTAGCAGAAGTTTACAAGTTTAACTGTGGTTCGATGCATAGTCGAGCTTACGGGTATTCGAGCTAATCGGTAAATTTATGATTGGAATCGTCTTTCGGCAAAAAATTGATGGCGGTGAGATAAATAGGTTGTTGTCCAAAAGTTGGTAAATATCGGTTTATAGCTTTAGTCTGGAATAAAGAAGGAGATGGAAATGGAAATCAAAGCGGCAATAGTTCGCCAAAAAAATGGCCCGTTCTTACTTGAGCATGTAGCTCTTAATGAGCCAGCTGAAGATCAGGTTCTCGTTAGATTGGTTGCAACCGGGCTGTGTCATACGGATCTGGTTTGTCGCGATCAGCATTATCCGGTTCCACTACCGATGGTATTTGGGCATGAAGGGGCTGGTGTGGTTGAGCGTGTTGGGTCCGCGGTCAAAAAGGTTAAGCCGGGCGATCATGTTGTTTTGACATTTTATACCTGCGGGAGCTGTGATGCTTGTCTTTCCGGAGACCCTACTAGTTGTGCAAACTCATTTGGCCCTAACTTTATGGGGCGCTCGGTAACCGGGGAGTGCACCATCCACGATCACCAAGGGGCAGAGGTGGGAGCAAGCTTTTTTGGGCAGTCCTCCTTTGCGACATATGCGCTATCTTATGAACGCAACACTGTGAAGGTTACAAAAGACGTACCGCTTGAGTTGCTTGGGCCTCTTGGTTGTGGCATTCAAACTGGCGCAGGGTCTGTTCTGAATGCGCTTAATCCGCCAGCGGGTTCTGCTATCGCAATTTTTGGTGCTGGGGCAGTTGGTCTTTCGGCCGTGATGGCTGCCGTTGTAGCAGGTTGTACCACCATCATCGCTGTCGACGTTAAGGAAAACCGGCTGGAACTAGCCAGTGAACTTGGGGCGACGCACATTATTAACCCGGCCGCTAACGATCCCATTGTGGCGATCAAAGAGATATTCGCTGACGGTGTTCCGTATGTATTGGAGACTAGCGGTTTGCCCGCCGTGCTTACGCAGGCGATCCACAGCTCTGCTATAGGCGGTGAGATCGGTATTGTAGGTGCGCCACCTATGGGGGCCACAGTTCCCGTTGACATTAACTTCCTGCTATTCAATCGTAAGCTTCGTGGAATCGTTGAGGGTCAGTCGATCTCGGATATTTTCATTCCCAGGCTGGTGGAGCTTTATCGTCAGGGGAAGTTTCCGTTTGACAAGCTGATTAAGTTTTATCCTTTTGATGAAATCAATCGAGCCGCCGAAGATTCGGAAAAAGGCGTGACGCTTAAGCCGGTACTCCGGATTGGTTGACGCGTGCTGGTAGAAATGCGCGGCCCGTGCGGAACTTTTCCAACGTAGCGTAGAGAATGTGTTGTTCGATGTTGTTTTCCCCATATAAAAACGTTAATAAACGGTGAAGCATATGAAAATAAAAAATTTACCCAATAAGGTAATTAGTGGTGTGATCTTGGGTATCGCATCAAGCCATGCGATAGCGACGGATGGTTTGTTCTTGGAGGGCTTTGGAGCAATTTCTAGGAGCATGGGTGGAACGGCTGTTGCGCATTATGTCGGGCCCGCGTCGATGATGGTCAACCCAGCGACCATGGATTTATCTGATTCTGCCGGCGAACTGTTGCTCGGATTCGATCTTATCACTACAGACATTGGCGCCACTAACCTGGAGACCGGGGAGCATGTGTCGTCGAGTGACCATTCGAACAACAGAGGACCCTATGTTGCCCCCCAGTTTGCTTATATCCACAAGGTTTCCAACTGGACCTTCGGTGCGGGCGTGTTTGCACAAGCCGGTGTAGGGGTGGAATATGGGGATGACAGTTTTTTGTCGCGCGGTGATGTTGGTGGAAAGGGTTATGCTGCCGGGGCGGATACCGGTCTTGAAAATGCGAGCCGTTTGTTTATCCTTGATATACCTTTTGCTGCGAGCTTTAAAGTTAACGATCGCCTGACCATTGGCGGTTCACTTGATGCCAAGTGGACTGGCTTGAATCTTGATTATTTACTTGGAATGAACCAGCTAGGTAGTCTAGCGGGGGATGGGCGAGCGTCCGGCTCCTTAATGGGGGTGATTGGAACCTTGCCCGACCCACGGGGTGTCCATTTGAGCGTTAGCAAAAACAAAGAGATTTCGAGTGGCGTTGATGGGTGGGGGTATTCGGGCAGATTAGGGTTATTGTACAAGGTGGCCCCCACAACGAATGTGGGTGTCTCCTACATGTTCAAAAGTCACATGAACGACTTGAAAGGGAAGGGGACTGTTACAGCGGTGGACGGTATTGCCGGTAATGTGCCTATCGAAGGCGAGGTTCGGGTTTTGGACTTCAATACGCCAGCCAAGCTTGATGTGGGTATCAGCCATCAGGTCACGGATAAATGGTTGATCGCTTTTGATGTTTCTCGCGTTTTCTGGAAGGATGCTTTGAAGGACATTAAATTGGGGTTCGCCAGTGGGATGGGCGATGTTGACTTAAAGCTGCCGCAGGATGCCAAGGATCAAACGATCATGGCGATTGGCACGTCGTATGCGGCAACCCCGCGTTTAACCCTGCGAGCAGGATACCGTCATGCCACGCAGCCATTCAATGACGAAGGGCTGCTGGCGCTGATTCCAGCAGTGCTACAGGATCATGCCTCTTTAGGATTTAGTTATCAGTTATCCAAATCAGGCAGATTCGATGCTGCCTACTCGCACGCCTTCAAGGAAAGTATGACCAACCGGTCGGCTTACAACACCTCATCGCCCGTGAAATCGTCCATAGCGCAAGATAATTTCGTCCTGGCCTATAATTATTCATTCTGATTAAAACGCTTATCGTAAGCCTCTGAAGTTCGAACTGATCAATTTGAGCCGCTATCTTTGTTGGCTCAATCTTCGGGTTCAATAGCTATCTGGTTAACTAGCCTGGTAGGCATGAGTGGCTACTGAGATGTGCATTGCAGGTCAGGTTGGTGGCGATAAGTCTTGATGCTGGCTTAAGATCATAATATTAGCAAGGAGGCGGACTGAAAGTTGCACTTGCGTATTCGTTAGCGATACTTCTTGACCGTCTTTGAGCGAGCAAGTAAGTCAATGTGCTATCGATGGAATGAGCTTACTGGAAGACCGCTGGTTTTCGTCGTTGCTATATTCTAGCAATGCCACATTATTGGGGGCGGCGAGTGGCGGCCGTCATTCTATAAAGACACCAAATTGAGGAGCAACTGATGGAGCTTGTGAAGTGGATATTCTGGTGGATGGTAGCGGCTGCTTCGGGCGGGTTACTTTTAGCCCTGCTGACGGCTATAAAGGTGCGTTACCCTTCGTGGTTGAGGTTGGCGCACGGTGGGCTCGCCTTCGCGGGACTCGTGACGCTGGTCTATGCGTTGTTTAGCGGCGGGCCCGATGCTTCGATTCCGCAGGCCGCTTTCTGGGCGCTGGGCCTGCTGGTAGCAGCCTTTCTGGGAGGGGCGTTGTTTTTTGGGGTGCTGTTCCGTAACGCCAAGCCTTGGTGGGCGATCATCGGGCACGGCGGCTTGGCGTTGGCGGGCGTTGTCGTGCTATTTATGGCCGCCTATTAAGGCGCGAGGGTGCCTTGCACCTGCACCGTCTGTTTGGTGGCGCGGATTATAGCTGCACGACAGTTCCGATAGTGTGGACGTGGGCGCATCAGTTTTTTTTGGGGGTATAAAGAGCCGACTCAGGTGGGGGACCAGTAAGCGCACCTCATGAATTAACCCGGCTTATTCATGAGGCCGACCTGAAAACGAAGATAGCGGATGGTATTCTCTCGGAAATTCAGTGTGTTCCGCCAAGAACATGAACCAAGAGAGCCATCCGCTATGGGTGAAAGCCTTCCGCCTGGACGCCCTCCTGAAACGGCGCTGTTCGTGTCGAGCTGAGCGGCCAGCGCACCACCAGCGACAGCGGTGCTCTGTTGTTGCGTGAAACCCTCGAACAGCGGCGTGATCGAGGCGCTGGAGGACAATCTGATCGACCTCCGCAACCCGCTGCGCATCCGTCATTCGCTGGCCAGCCAGCTTCGCACTCTGGTGCTGCAGCGCGCGATGGGCTGGATCGATCTCAGCGATACCGGCACGCTGCGCCGTGACCCGCTCTGGCAGTTGGCCTGCAGCGGTGCGCGTGGCATGAAGCCCCTAGCTCAGGGTCGGCTGTCTCAAGCCACGCTGTCGCGGCTGCTGACCTGCATGGGGCGAAATGACAACATCGATGCTGTGCATGAAGACCTGCTGCTGTTGGTGGTCTGGCGTCTGACCTCGCTGAAGCATGGCCAACGCCCCGAGCAGCTGACGCTGGACATCGACGGCGTGCCGATCGATGTCCACGGCCACTAGGGTGGCTCGGCGTTTCATGGGCTTTACAGCGCACGGATTTACTCACCGCTGGTGGCTTCGCTGGCCGAAACGGGCGACATGGTGGGTGGCCTGCTGCGCAGCCACATCGGCCTGCAGAAGCTGGCGGCACCGCACCTGAAGCGGCCACCGGGCCGTCAACCCGAGCAGCCTCGGGAGTGGTGCCACGACCTTGAGTACCAGGCTGGTTCCTGGCCGACGCCACGGCGCGTGGTGCTGGTGGTGCAGGAACGCCCCGATGACCTGTTGGTGCATGCCTTCTTCCTGGTCACCAACCTCGGCAAGTTCGACTGGCCATCGGAGAAGATCCTGGCGCTCTCCGCAAGCGAGGCAGCGCCGAGGCGTACATGGGCAAGGTCAAGTCGGCGCTCGACGCACACCTCTCATCGACTGATCGCGGCGCCTCCACTGTCTAGGACGCGATGGCCCGCAACGAGGTGAGCCTGCTGCTCAGCCTCTACGCCGGAGCTGTGGCGCCCACCAAGAGCGCTGCAGAAAAGTTTAAGTTGTGTATGCCATCGAGACGGCAGGAGGGGTCTGGCGAATAACACGGCGCAACTGGTGACACTATTCGCGCTGTCGAATCGGTGGATGGCACGCCCGCATTTACTGACGAACGCAGGAGAGGTGCACCTGTAGTGAGGGGAATGGCTACCGCGAGTTGCTCGCGGCGGCTGATTGATTTGCCGCTTTTAAAATCAGCGGAGGCTGAAGTCAGCCAGAAATGCATGGCTACTTCAGAGGATCCTTAGCACCGCTGCCTAGTAGCCTGTCGGACTTGAGTTCACGAGAGGGGCATCAGGAGCGAAGGCGAAGCCATTCGTCCGCTGCCGGCAGCGACGTGCCTACGAGATCCAGCGGTCGAGCAGGCTAGCGGCGTCATCCGGTGCGGGGCGTGCTTGATAGCGTTGGCGCAATGCCTCTTTCAGGCGCAAGGCACGCGCTGTCTTCAGGCCGCTGCGCTGCAGCCAATGCATGCTGTCGATCTGTTTGCGATACCAGTGCGCCGCGCGCTTGAGCAACGCCCAACGACTGCCTTTTAGCTCCGGCGCGAGCTTCACTTCCGCACGCCGAACCTGGTCGAGCGCCCGACTGGCCAGCGCCACCACATGAAATGGATCGAAGGCGAGGCGCGCCTGCGGATGCTGCTTGGCCGCGCCCGCCTGGAAGGCCCTGGGCAGTCGATACCAATGTCGGTGATCGCGTCGGGCTCGCCACCATACGCACGCAGATCGGCTGCGAACGTCGCAAAGGTCTGGGCATCCCGGCCCGGCGTGGCGAACAGCAAGCGCCGCGCATCGGTATTATGGAACAACGTCACGTAGAGCGCTGGCCGCGACGGGCGTTAGTCTCGTCCACACACGGCCGCCGCGCCGCGCTGAAGTTCACCGCGTGCACCCCACCCACGGCGGTGGGCATCGATGAGACGCGAAACTGGAAGAAGTGCAGGTGCTGCCAACGGCGCTCGCCCCGGTCGTGGATTGGCTGCTCCGGCGCAGGGCACGCCGGACACGGCAAGCGCTAGCTTGGTACTCTACGAAGTAGATCACGTGAATCCGGTTCGCAGCCCGTTCCGATTGTTTGCGGCAGATTCCAGCCGACCACCGCAGCATCCCACCATCCAGACGACTGCGGAACGGCGTGATGATACCCCTTGGCAACCCGCTGCCCCCTTGCCGCCGTGTGCCGGCCTTGGCCTTGGCGCTGATCATCGCGCTGGCCGGCGCATCGCCCGCATCGGCCGGCGATGCTGCCGCTGAACACGAGCAACTGGCCGCGCTCGCCCGCCAACTCGACCTGATCGACCGCCTGGCCGAGCACGCCGCCAGTACCACACCGCAGGCGCGCGCCCGCTACCACTTCGACTACGCCCGGCTGCGTGCCGACCTGACGCGCGTGCGTACCGGCGTGCAGGACTACCTCGTGCCCCAGCGCGCCCAGCCGCGCGATCCCGTCCCGCTGGCCGGCGATTACGTTCGCCGTGACCGCGCCGACGACGAGGAGCCGTCGCCATGACGCCCTCTGCCGATCAGGTCGCCGCCTTCCAGGCCAACGGCGGCTTTGCGCCTTCGGCCGTCGCTGCCGTGGTGCTGGGCTTCGTGTTCGCCGTGTTGCTGCTGTGGGGCGTGTGGGCCATGCGCACCGCCTACGTCGGCTGGGCCGAGCACCGCATCACTGAACGTCAGTTCCTCGCCGTCGTCGTGCGCTTCGTGGCGATGTACCTGGTGCTGACGTTCTTCCTCCTCTCCTGACCGTCACGAAGGGCCATGCGCCATGAACACTCCAACGACATCCCATCGCATCCCGTCCCGCATCGCCGCACCGCTGCTGCCGCTGGCGCTCGCGGGCCTACCGCTGTCGGCCTTCGCGCAGGGCCTGCCGACCATGGAAGACCCATCGCGCGGCCAAGGCAGCGGCATCCTGCAGACCTTGCAGAACTACGGCTACGACATCGTGCTGCTGATCGCGCTGCTCGTGGTCGCCTCGATGTTCATCGGTGTCTGCTATCACGCCTACACACGCTACTCGGAGATCCACACCGGCCGCGCCACCTGGGGCCAGTTCGGCCTGACGGTCGCCGTGGGCGCGATCCTGCTGGTGGTCGGCATCTGGCTGCTCACCAAAGCCACCGGCGTGCTGTAAGGGCGGCAAGCGATGGCCGATCCTTCGGAGACCCCGCGCGACACGCTGGTGACCTTCCTGCCGCACCGGCTGAACCGCCAGCCGGTGGTCGTGCGCGGGCTGACCGCCGATGAGTTGTGGATCTGCGCCGGCCTGTCTGCCGCAGCCGGGTTCGCGCTCGGCCTGCCGCTGGCCTGGCTCACGCACAGCATCGCCATGGTGCCCACGCTGATCGTCGCCGGCATCGCGCTGGGCGTTTTCGTCGGCGGCGGCTTCCTGCGCGCGCAGAAGCGCGGTCGGCCCGACACCTGGCTGTACCGGCAGCTCCAGTGGCGGCTGGCCTTGCGGAATCCGGCGCTGGCAGCGCTCCTGGGCGGCCAGCGCCTCGTCACCCGCTCGGGCTACTGGACGACCCGGCGCAATGCCGATCGAGGTGCGCCATGAGTCGTTTCAAGAACGAGGTTGCGCATCTGCAGGCGCACGTGAAGACGCTGCGCTTGGGCGCCGGCGCGCTGTTCGCGGTGGCGCTGCTGCTCGGCTTCGGTTGGTGGAGTGCGCCGAAGAGTCTGACCATCCATGTGCCGCCGGACCTGCGCTCGGGCAGCACGCGCAAGTGGTGGGACGTGCCGCCCGAGAGCGTGTATGCCTTCTCGTTCTACATCTGGCAGCAGGTGCAGCGCTGGCCCACGAACGGCGAAGAAGACTATCCACGCAACCTGCGCGCGCTGTCGGCCTACCTGACACCGAGCTGCCGGGCCTTCCTGCAGCAGGACTACGAATACCGGCGCGCCAGTGGCGAGCTGCGTCGGCGCGTGCGCGGCATCTACGAGATTCCCGGCCGCGGCTACGGCGACGATCCGGCCACGCGCGTCAAGGTGGTCTCCGACCGCGATTGGATCGTCACGCTCGACGTGAGCGCGGACGAATACTACGGCTCCGAGCAGGTCAAGCGCGCCCTGGTGCGCTACCCCATCAAGGTCGTCCGGCTGGACATTGACCCCGAGCGCAACCCCTTCGGCCTGGTGCTGGACTGCTACGCCGGCGCACCCCAGCGCATCGAACCGCCGCCGACGCTGACCCAGGCCGGCGCGCCCGCCAACACCTCCGGCCATCTGCAGGGAGACTCCCCATGAAGCCCGTTGCCTTGTCGGCCCTGGCCGCCTTCCTGCTGATCCTCGGTGTCGTGCCGGCCAGCCAGGCTGTGGAAATCCTGCGCTGGGAGCGCCTGCCCCTGCCGGTGCCGCTGGTGGTCGGCCAAGAGCGCGTGGTCTTCATCGAGCGCAATGTGCGCGTCGGCGTGCCGACCGGCGTTGGGGACCACCTGCGCGTGCAGAGTACGGGCGGCGCGATCTACCTGCGGGCGAGCGAGCCGATTCCGCCGACGCGGCTGCAACTGCAGGACGTGGAATCCGGCGCGCTGATCCTGCTCGACATCGCCGCCGAGCCGGCGCAGGACGGCCAGGCGCCGCTGGAGCCGGTGCGCATCGTGGCAGCGGAAGCCCCCGCCAAGCGCTACGGCGGCGGTACGACAGGCGGCGCGGACGAGCAGGCCGATGCACCCGCGGACGAATCCGTTCCCCGGCGCGAAACGCCGCTACCGGTCGTGCTGACGCGCCATGCCGCACAGAACCTGTACGCGCCGCTGCGCACCGTCGAGCCGGTGTCCGGCATCGGGCGCGTGAACCTGCGCCGCGACCTCGCGCTGGACACCCTGCTGCCGACGCTGCCGGTGCACGCGCGGGCGCTGGCCGCGTGGCGCCTGGAAGACCAGTGGGTGACGGCCGTGCGACTCACCAACACCGCCGCGCGCTGGCTCGACCTCGACCCGCGCGCGCTGCAGGGGAACTTCGTGGCGGCGACCTTCCAGCATCCGAACCTGGGGCCGGCCGGCACCCCGTCCGACACCACGGTGCTCTACCTGGTCACGCGCGGCCACGGCCTGGCCGAATCGCTGCTGCCGGCGCTGAGCCCGATCGACGCCACCGTGAACCTGCCGCCGGCCGCCGGCCGCCGCGGCCGGCTCGACGGCAGGAGCGCGCGATGAAGAGTAATCCGCTGCTCAAGTGGCTGCTGATCCCGATGGCGCTGCTACTGGTGTTCGTCGGAATCAAACTGTTCTCCGGCGCCCCGGGCGGCCAGCCCGCCCCCAAGGGCGCGGCCGGTACGCTCACGCCCGAGGAGATGAAGGCCCTGGGCATCGCCGGCGACACGCCGCGCGATACCGTCGCCACGCTGGTGGCCCAGGTCAAGCAGCTGCGCACCGAGCTGCAGAGCGCGCTCGGCGACAACAGGCAGCACAAGGCCGAGAACGAGCGTCTGCGGGCGCGGGAAAGCGCGATCGACCAGCGCATCCAGAGCGCGCTGGAAGGCGAGCGCAACCGCCTGGAGCAAGAGCGCACCCAGGTGGCCAGCGACAGGCAGCAGACCCAGGGGCTACTGCAGGACTTGCAGCGGCAACTGGACGGCCTTGCCGGCAAGGGTGGCCCGTCCGACCTGCCCGTCGGCCTGGGGCTGGAAGAGGGCGACGGGCAGCGCCTCGACCGCGGCACCAGTGGCACGCAGTGGGTCGAGCCCGACGATGCCAAGGTCGACGCCACAAACGGCAGCAAGGAGCCGAGCTTTCCCCAGAGCTTCGTGCCGGCCCAGAAAAGCCTGTCGGCCGCAGTGGAATCCGTCGCCGACGTCGGCAGCAGCGCGGTGGGCGCATCCGCGCAGGCTGTCTACACCGTGCCGTCGAACTCGACGCTCATGGGGTCGATTGCCATGACGGCGCTGATCGGGCGCGTGCCGATCGACGGAACCGTAAACGACCCGTACCCGTTCAAGGTGCTGATCGGTCCGGACAACCTCACGGCCAACGGCATCGACATCCCCGACGTGGCCGGCGCCGTGGTCAGCGGCACGGCCTCTGGGGACTGGACGCTTTCGTGCGTGCGCGGGCAAATCCGTTCGGTCACTTTCGTGTTCCACGACGGCACCATCCGCACCGTGCCCGAGGACGGTAACCGGGACCAGCGCGGCGGGCAAGCCAGTGCCAACAGCACGACGAGTGCCACGCCCGGCCTGGGCTGGATCAGCGATCCCTACGGCATTCCCTGCGTCAGCGGCGAGCGGCGCAGCAACGCGCAGCAGTACCTCGGCAGCCAGGCGCTGATCACCGCGGCCGGCGCGGGCGCGGCCTCGCTCATCAAATCCGACAACGGCAGCGTCGCCGTGGTCGCCAACGGCAATGGCTCGCTCGGCACGGTCGGCATCGGCGGCAACGAAGCGATGGGCCGGATCCTGGCCGGTGGCGTGCGGGACATGGCCGACTGGGTCAACAAGTTGTATGGCCAGGCCTTCGCGGCCGTTTACGTGCAGCCCGGCGCCAGGGTCGCCGTGCATCTGGAGCAGCCGCTCAACATCGACCGCGACGCCCAGGGGCGTCGGGTGAACCACCGCATCGGAGAAGCCCATGCCTCGGACCTGGATTGACGCGGCCGTCGTGCTGCTGGCGGCCGTCTTGCTCGGCGGCTGCGCGACCAGCAAGGAGAAGCTCCTGCCCCACGGCCACAACACCATGCTCGACATCTGGCATCGGGAGACCGGCGGCGGCGAAGGCGGGGGCCCCGCCGCACGGCAACTGCTCGACGCACGCCAGGGCCTGCGCCGGCCGCTGACCGAAGCCGACGTGCAGGCCACACCCGCCGTGCAAGAGCGCTACACCCGTACCGCGCAGAACGAGATTCACCGCCAGTTCCACCGCCTGCCGAACCCCGACCTGGTGATGTACGTGTTCCCGCACCTGGCGGGCACCGACCCGGTGCCGGTGCCCGGCTACAGCACGGTGTTCCCGCTCTACCAGCGCGTGCAGTACGCGATGCCGGGCGAGCGCGTGGAGGACTACTGATGGCCTGGTCGCTGCCGTGGTCACGCAAGCCCGACGCTTCGCCTGCTGACGCCGTGGATGCGGCCGATGATGCCTGGGCACGGCACGTAACGGCGCTGGCGGCACAGGGTGTCGCCGAGCCGGGCAGCGCGCTCGGCCGGGGCCGGCGCAGGCCGGCCACCCAGGCCGACCACGATGCGCTCTATGGCGTCGCGCCGTCGTTCGCGGACTTGCTGCCCTGGGTCGAGTACCTGCCCGGCAGCAAGTGCATGTTGCTGGAAGACGGCCAGTCGGTGGCGGCCTTCTTCGAGCTGGCGCCGGTCGGCACCGAGGGCCGCGAGATGGCCTGGCTATGGCAGGCGCGCGATGCGCTGGAGAACGCCCTGCAGGACTCCTTCGACGAGCTGGACGACAACCCCTGGGTGGTGCAGCTCTACGCCCAGGACGAGGCCGACTGGAACAACTATCTGCGCTCCCTGGCGAACTATCTGCAGCCGCGTGCGCAGGGCAGCGCGTTCAGCGACTTCTACCTGCGCTTCTTCGCCCATCACCTGCAGGCCATCGCCAAGCCGGGCGGCTTGTTCGAGGACACCACGGTGACGCGCCTGCCGTGGCGCGGCCTGGTCCGGCGCGTGCGCATGGTGGTCTATCGCCGCACGTCCGCGGCCCCGACCCCACGGCGCGGCCAGTCGCCCGAGCAGGCGCTGACCACGACCTGCGACCGCCTGGTCGGCGTGCTGGCGAATGCCGGCGTGAAAGCCCGGCGTCTCGGCGCGACGGACATCCACGCCTGGCTGCTGCGCTGGTTCAACCCGCATCCGACCCTGCTCGGCCCGAGCGCCGAAGACCGCGAGCGCTTCTATGCGCTGACCCGCTACCCGGAAGAGCGGGAAGAGGGCGAGATCGAACTCGCCAGCGGCACCGACTTCGCGCAGCGCCTGTTCTTCGGCAAGCCACGCTCGGACGTGCCCAACGGCCTTTGGTTCTTCGACAGCATGCCGCATCGGGTGATCGTGATGGATCGCCTGCGCACGCCACCCGTGACGGGCCATCTGACGGGCGAGACGCGCAAAGGCGGCGACGCCATGAACGCGCTGCTCGACCAGATGCCCGAGGACACGGTGATGTGCCTGACGCTGGTCGCCACGCCCCAGGACGTGCTGGAGGCGCACCTGAACCACCTCGCCAGGAAGGCCGTTGGCGAGACCCTGGCCTCGGAGCAGACCCGGCAGGACGTGCAGCAGGCGCGCGGCCTGATCGGTAGCGCGCACAAGCTCTACCGCGGCGCACTGGCGTTCTACCTGCGCGGCCGCGACCTGGCCCAGCTCGACGCGCGCGGCCTGCAACTCGTCAACGTGATGCTCAACGCGGGCCTGCAGCCGGTGCGCGAGGAAGACGAGGTGGCGCCGCTGAACAGCTATCTGCGCTGGCTGCCGTGCGTGTTCGATCCGGCTGCCGACAAGCGCCAGTGGTACACCCAGCTCATGTTCGCGCAACATGCGGCGAACCTGGCGCCGGTCTGGGGCCGCAGCCAGGGCACCGGGCATCCGGGCATCACGTTCTTCAACCGCGGCGGCGGTCCGATCACCTTCGATCCGTTGAACCGCCTCGACCGGCAGATGAACGCGCATCTGTTCCTGTTCGGCCCCACGGGTTCGGGCAAGAGCGCGACGCTCAACAACATCCTGAACCAGGTGACGGCGATCTATCGGCCGCGCCTGTTCATCGTCGAGGCGGGCAACAGCTTCGGCCTGTTCGGCGACTTCGCGGCACGGCTGGGCCTCACCGTGCATCGGGTGAAGCTCGCGCCCGGCGCGGGCGTCAGTCTGGCGCCGTTCGCCGACGCCTGGCGCCTGGTCGATACGCCGAGCCAGGTACAGACGCTGGACGCCGATGCGCTCGACGAAGATCAGCCCGATGCCGGCATGGCCGTGGAAGGCGATGAGCAGCGTGACGTGCTCGGCGAACTGGAGATCACTGCACGGCTGATGATCACCGGCGGCGAGGACAAGGAAGAAGCGCGCATGACGCGCGCCGACCGCAGCCTGATCCGCCAGTGCATCCTCGATGCGGCCCAGCGCTGCGTAGCGGAGAAGCGCACGGTACTGACCCGCGACGTGCGCGAGGCGCTGCGCGAGCGCGCCCGCGACGCCACGCTGCCTGAGATGCGGCGCGCACGGCTGCTGGAGATGGCCGACGCCATGGACATGTTCTGCCAAGGCGTGGACGGCGAGATGTTCGACCGGTCCGGCACGCCGTGGCCCGAGGCGGACATCACCATCGTGGATCTCGCCACCTTCGCGCGCGAGGGCTACAACGCCCAACTCTCGATTGCCTACATCTCGCTCATCAACACCGTCAACAACATCGCCGAGCGCGACCAGTTCCTGGGCCGCCCGATCATCAACGTGACGGACGAAGGCCACATCATCACGAAGAACCCGCTGCTCGCGCCCTACGTGGTCAAGATCACCAAGATGTGGCGCAAGCTCGGCGCCTGGTTCTGGCTCGCCACGCAGAACCTGGACGACCTGCCGAAAGCGGCCGAGCCCATGCTCAACATGATCGAGTGGTGGATCTGCCTGTCGATGCCGCCCGATGAAGTCGAGAAGATCGCGCGCTTCCGCGAACTCAACGCTTCGCAGAAGGCGCTGATGCTCTCGGCCCGCAAGGAGGCCGGCAAGTTCAGCGAGGGCGTCATCCTGTCCAAGTCGATGGAAGTGCTGTTCCGCGCCGTGCCGCCCAGCCTCTACCTGGCGATGGCGATGACCGAGCCCGAAGAGAAGGCCGAACGCTTCCAGTTGATGCAGCAGCACGGCATCAGCGAGCTGGACGCCGCCTTCCGCGTGGCCGAGAAGATCGACCGTGCGCGGGGCATCGAACCGCTGGCGCTGGATACGTTGGCCTGACGGGAGCGACACGATGCGCCTGCCCTCATTCGCCCGCCGTCATCCCTGGATCGGTCTGCTGATCGTGGTGACGATTGCGGTTGCCTCGTGGATGCTGCTGCGCGCGCCGCATCCGGCAACCGAGTCCATGCCCCTGGCCGCCGCCGGGTCCGAGGGGCCGAAACCGGCTGGCCCGCCCTGGCTGTATGGCCGTGCCGATGCGCGCTTCACGGTGGTCGGCTACGCCGACCTGGAGTGTCCGTACTGCCGGGCCTACTTCCCCGAACTCAAGCGCTGGATCGACGCCCATCCCGAGGTGAACTGGCAGTGGCACCACCTGCCGCTGTCCATGCACGAGCCGGCCGCGACTGCCGGGGCACGCCTGGCCGAGTGCGCGGGCGAGACGGGCGGACACGCCGCGCTTTGGCAGGCAGTGGCCTGGCTCTACGCAAACACCCGTGGCGACGGCCAGGGCCTGCCGGAGGGCCTGCGCTATCCCGACCTCACGCCGGCCATGCAGGGTTGTCTCGACAGCGAGCGCCCCGATGCCGTCATCCGTGCCCAGGCGGCGGAAGCAGCACAGCAGGGCATCGCGGCCACGCCGGCCCTGCAACTGCGCGACCGCGAGTCCGGCAAGACCCTCCTGCTGCACGGTCCCGTCGAAGGCGATGCCTTGCTGTCGGCCATCGACCTGCTCGCCGCCGGCAGCACGACCGCGGCCGAACCCGCCCATTCCCCAGACATGCCCGCCGGCGTCGCCGGTGACATGCCCAGGTAGCCATCGATCTTCAAGGCTGCGGCGCGGCTCGTCCGCGTTGATCGAAACCCGTTCGCATCGCATCCCTTGACGCGAACAGCCACCGCATCCGCGGTGGTGGATGCCCGCTCGTCACCTGTTCCATCCCCATCGTCCCCCGGAGGGTTTGCCCTCCTGGGGCAGGCGCCCTCCGATCTCATCCATTGGAGGTTCGCCATGTCTCTTGCCATCGCCGACTCCCGCCCGGAGTCGCTCACCCTGATCGCCGCCCAGCACGAAGACTGGATCATCCAGCAGGCCATCACCCTGCTGGAGAACCGCGTGTTCAAGGCCGGTCCGGCGCTGGGCAGTCCCGCCGCCGTGCGCGACTACCTGCGCCTGAAACTGGTCGCGGAGCCGAACGAAATCTTCGCCGTCGTGTTTCTCGACAACCAGCACCAGGTGCTCGCCTACGAGCCGCTGTTCAAGGGCACGGTCGACCAGACTTCGGTGTATCCGAGGGTGGTGGTCCAGCGTGCGCTGGCGCTCAACGCTTCGGCGCTGATCCTGGCGCATCAGCATCCCTCGGGGAACACCGAGCCCTCGGCCGCTGATCGTGTGATCACCGAGCGGCTGAAGAGCGCCCTGGCCACCGTCGATGTCCGGGTGCTGGATCACTTCATCGTCGGCAAGGGCAGCCCGTACTCGTTCGCCGAAGCCGGCTTGTTGTAGTCCGCAGGCGCCCCTTCCGGGGGCGCCTTGCGTCTTGCCCCTATCCACACGTTCGCGATGCGCTCTGATGGTCGCGACTTTCGGAAGCTTGGAAGGCTTGTGGGATAGGCGGCTGAACCGGCCTTTACCTGTTGAGAAGCACACCTTTGCATGGCAGAATCTGCATATTTTCTAGTTGCCAGCAACGCGAATGTCTGCCGTCACCGCCATCCAGTACACTCAGGACCAGATGCGCACGCTAACCGGCGTGTCCGTCGAAACGGTGCGGCATTGGCGCAAGACCGTGCCCTACTTGGCGTCCAAGACCGGGAAGGCTGCCCGATTCACCTTCGCGGATCTCCTAGGCTTGGCCGTTACCAATGAGTTGGTCAGCTCGTTGGGAGTGCACATCGCCACCGTCAGCGTCGGCGTTGACGCGCTCTTTCGGTTGCTGGGCACGAGTAGCGCATTGGCGCTGAATGGGTCCGTGGCGTTCGTGACGGCCACTTCGGCGACCCTGTGCGATATCGGCCCCGAGGGGATTGGACCGGCGCCGACGCAACCGACTCTCGTCATCCCGCTCGATCCGTTGATCATGCGGCTTCAGCAGCACATGCTGCCGATCGTCCCGACGCCGAGCCAGGCAGCGTTGCCGTTTCCACCCGAAGCTATCCGGAGTAGGGCGTGAACACTGCCACGCTGGAACAGGTGCTCGCCGCAACCGGCTACCTGCCGGACGGGCAACCCGCGCCCGGTCTTCGGTTGGGGGCCGAGGCGCAGTCCTCGCGCCACGGCCGCGTTTTTGTTCCGGACGCATTGTGGCGCAGCGCGTCGTCGTTGACCGTCTACTTCAAGTTTGAGCAAAGCGCGCCTGCAGACGATCTGGTCAGCCAGTGGCGACGAGAGGTCTGGAACGAGGGGTTCGCGCCGTTGCTGTGGGTGATCTCGCCGCAGCGTATCGACCTGTACAACGGTTTCGGCACACCCGCGAAAGAAGGCGATGCCCAGAGACATTTGATTCGGCGTTTCGAGAACATCGAAGGTTCGCTTCATGAACTGGACGAGTTGGCCGGCCGACTGGCGATCGAGACGGGCCAATTCTGGGCCCAGGTGCCGGCCATCGATCGCAAGACCAGCGTCGATCAGAAGCTCCTGTCTGACCTTGGATGTCTCGAACGCGATTTGGTCGCAGGCAATCTCGCGCGCGATGCGGCGCAGGCCTTGATTGGGCGCGTGATCTTCACCCAGTACCTGATTGACCGCGAGATCGTCAGTGCGGCGCGGTTGAAGCGGGTATGCGGCCGCACGGCGTTGCCGGCGATCCTGCACGACCGGCCAGCGACCAGCAAGCTGTTCGCATGGCTGGCCCAGACCTTCAACGGCGATATGTTTCCGCCCTCGTCGGTGAAAACGACACCAGCAGCTCACCATTTGACGCGGGTTGCGGAGTTCCTGGAGGCTGTCGATCCTGAAAGCGGGCAACTCAGCTTCTTCCCGTACCAGTTCGACGTGATTCCGGTCGAGCTCATCAGCTCGATCTACGAGCAGTTT
Organism: Stutzerimonas degradans; assembly: GCF_024448505.1. GTDB lineage: Bacteria > Pseudomonadota > Gammaproteobacteria > Pseudomonadales > Pseudomonadaceae > Stutzerimonas > Stutzerimonas degradans. The sequence goes on along the minus strand of NZ_JAMOHV010000002.1, from coordinate 285,944 downwards.
GCACATGCTGAGCCGCAGACTGGAGGAAAGCGCACAGAAGCGTTGCGAAACGGCGTGCACTACACGCGACTGTCCGTCGTCTCGCTGGTCCTCGATGAGGTCATGGATGGTCTATCTGGACGGGAGTCGGTGCTGGATTTGACGTGCGGCTCCGGTGTCTTCCTGGTCGAAGCGCTGCGGCGCTTGGTTCATCTTCGCTCGCAAGGTCAGCCGCCCACGAGGGAGCTGATCCGCTCGACGCTCTACGGGCAGGTGTATGGCGTAGACATTAGCGAAGCCGCGATTCGCGTCGCTGCGTTCAGCCTGTACCTGGCTGCGCTTGAGCTGGACCCTGACCCGCAACCACCGCAGTCCCTGAAGTTCCAGCCATTGATCGGCAGGACATTGCTCGTCGGTGACGCTCGTACTGTCGAACGTGATGGAGATGGCAAGGCCGTGCTGGCGACGCCGACAGGGCTGAAGCAGTTCGACCTTATCGTGGGCAATCCCCCTTGGAGCTTTAGGGGGCAGACAGGAACCGAAGCGCGGCGCAAGACCAGGGTTGCGGGCGTACCTGCGCAACCGCGCGGTGAAGGCTTGGATTTCGTGTTGCGAGCGGCGGAGTTCTCACATGAGAAGACCCGTTTCGGCATCATTCTTAGCGCGATGCCGTTCTTCAGCCGCAGCGGCACCGGCATGGCAGCAGCTCAGCATGTGATGCGAGCCGTGGCTCCGATCACCTTGGTAAATCTGTCCAATTTGTGCAGTTGGCTCTTCGCGACAGCGGCCATGCCCGCAGTGGTTCTCTTTGCCCGTCATCGACCGAAGCAGCGAACGGATCAGGTCACGGTCGTTCAGATCCCGTGGACGCCCAGCGGTGCAAGGACTCATTCGTTCGAGGTGGCGCCGAGTGACGTCATCACTTTGACACTCGACGAAATCCAAGAACAGCCGTTGAAGCTCAAGGCAGCAGCCGTTGGCCGGCGCCGTGACCTCCTATTGCTGGATGACTTGACTTCGGCCCACAGAAATCTGGGCGAGCAACTCTCATTACTCGACACTACCTTCCAGGTTGGATTGATTCGCGGGGCCCCAGAGAATCAGACGCGCGATGCTCGCCCGCTAAAAGGATTGGATGTACTGCAAGTCAAAGACATGCAGCACTTCAACATTCCCGATGATTTGCCGACTTTCAGCCAATCGAAGGCACAATGGCCACGATCGCGGGAGATATATCAAGCCCCGCTTCTCATCGTGAAGGAAATGCTTCTGGGGAGTCCACGCGTCTTGGCGGCCGTCTCCGAGCGGGATCTCGTCTTCACGAACTCATACTTCGCAGTGTCTCTTCCGAGAGGGCACACGCGGACGGCACATTTGCTTGCCACCGTGTTGAGTTCTGCTTTTGCGACATGGTTCTTCTATCTGACCGCTGCAGAGTTTGGAATCTACAAGAGGAAGCTGCTGGCTCGCGACCTCAGCTTCCTACCGGTGCCTAATTTCACGAGCGCAGTGAAATCTGAGGCTGGCCAGCGCCTGCTGCAGATTGAGAAGAATCTGCGCGCCAACGGCACCGACGAGAGGGGATGGGCTGAACTGGACGAAGCTGTCTTCGATCTGTACGAACTGAACGATGCCGACCGAACTGTCATTCGAGACGGCCTCCTTCGCGCCGGGTGGCAATGGGAAACCGGCCGCGAATCATCCGTGGAGCCATCGGACAGTCGTACTGAGGTCACGGCGTATGCCAAGACGTTCCTGTCCGTTATCGAGGATTGGCTTTCCGTTCGCAATAAGCGGCACATGCGCGCCGAAGTGCTCGACTTGCCAAGCAGTTCGGCCTTGCGCGTCGTGCGCTTTGTCTTGGAAGAAGGGCCGGGTAATGCGAGCGTGAGCGTCGTGGCACCACAAGGCGAATTGGGTGAAGTACTGGCACGTATCGGCAGGCGCCTGAAAGTCAAGATTGCGACCGCGCTCAGTGCAGAGCGGGAATTGCGAGTACACGGACGCAACGAAGTCGTGATCATCAAGCCAGCAGCGCGGCGCTACTGGATGGGCATAGCGGCACTGGAAGATGCCGATGCAGTGGTCGCGGAGAGCTTTTCAGGGGGCAAAGTTTGAGGATCCCCTATGAGGCACCTCCTGCACTGGGCAGAGAGTTCATTGAACTTGAGCCCGAGGTTGTGGCGGTCATTCTGCTGACACTGGCCGCAGGTTGGCAGCGAGCATGCGCAGCCGAGGACGTGAATGCCAACGCTGGAGAGGTAATCATGACCGAGCGCCTGCGGGACGGGATGCGCATTGCGCTGAAGAACTCCCCGTGGAAGCAGATCATGGTGCTGCCTGGCACGGAATCGCGATCCAAAAGCAACGTGATGCTGCCAGACGGACGTACCGACATCCCGCTGGCGTTCGTCGAAATTTTCTTGCGCACGCAGGAGCATGATCCGCACGCGATCATCGAATGCAAACGAATCGCCGGGTCGGACACTCACTTGTGTCGAGAGTACGTCGTCGAGGGCATGGATCGATTCATCCAGGAGAAGTACGGCGAGAACCATGCTATCGGCTTCATGGTGGGGTACGTTCTTGCCGGCGCTCCTTCGGAATCCGCGGATGGCGTCAACGCTTACTTGAGAAGAGTTTCGCGCTCGGTAGATCGCCTCGCCCCGAGCGACATCAGTGACGGGACTTGGCAGAGCCTACATGCACGCTCCAAGCCGTCGATGCCGATTCGCTTACAGCATGCGTTTCTTGGGTTCGCGGGCACCTCAGCGTCCCGCACCTGATCTCCGCCTCCGACAGGAGGCAATCACAACGCTCACAACGGCATAGGGTATGAAACCGGCAGGGGCCGGATGCGGTTTCTTTGTCGCGCTAGATCGGCACTTGAAGTCGACTGTGACTTTGATCGACTCCAAGGACGCCCGATATGCCGGCCCCCGTCTTCAAGGCTTCGCCCCGGCTGCCGACCATCAGCATTGCGCCCGGACTGTGGGCAGTGCTGTTCATGTTTACCCAGACTGCAGCAGCCGACGTGCTCGTCGTCACCGACAGCCGTCATCCGGTGCAGGCTCCAGCCGGCGTGCGGATCATCGAGCTGGACCAGGCCACGCGCATCGAGGTCGAACTCGCCGCGCACCTACCGGCCGACCCGCAACAGGCTGCAGCCCTGGTGCGGCAGCGGTTGCATGACGGCGGCGAGGCCCTTCAACGCCGCATCGGCCACGCCTACCAAGGTGTCGCGGATGCCTGGGGACTGGGCATCGCCAAGATTCCCGCCGTGGTGGTCGATCGACGCTACGTGGTCTACGGCGAGCCCGACGTGCCCCGCGCCGTCGCGCGCATCAACGCCTACCGGAGCACGCAGCCATGAGCCTCCTGCTGGCATCCCGGCGCCTGCGCGCCACCGTCGCCTCGCTGCTGCTGAGCACGGCCACGTCGACGTTCGCCCTGGACACCGCCACCATCGTCTCGTCGGCGCTGTCCCCCGACTGCCTCGAATACCGCGTGGTCGGTATCTGCTACTGGCTGTACTGCACGCCCTTCGGCTGCTCGGTTCGCACTTCCGTCAAGGTGCGCCACTACGTCCCCGATGCGGTGGTGTCGAGCTACTCGAACACTGGCGAAAACCCGTGGCTGGAAGTCAGGGCGATGAGCATGCCCAACCCAAGTGCTAAGGCTGGCGGTGACGGCACGACCAATCACGACAACGAGAACAACCTCGCCAAGTTCAAGAACGCCGATGTCATCGGCCATCCGGCCGGGATGGTGTTCAGCCAGTTCGCCAGCGCCTCCGGCTACACCTGCGAAGGCGCTGGCACGGCCTTCATGCCGTATCTATTGAGCACGCTCGACACGATCGCCTGGCGCTACAACATCCCGGAAGCGTTCTACCCCGAAGCGCTCATCCCCGGCCGGCGCGAAATCGGTACGCGCACCGGCCTGAACCTCTGGGGCAACGTGTATCCCCGCGGTGGCTTCCTGCACCAGACCGACGACCACAAGAGCGGCGCCGTGGTCGCGCAGCGCGCGGGCGACATCGTGACGCGCCGCAACCAGATTCACGTGTATCAGCCCCTGCTGGCCAACGCCCGCGACGGCTACTGGCCGGCCGGCGCGCTGATGGAGACCGACGCCTCGACGGGCAAGTGGCAGGAGCTGACGCCCACGCTCTCGAACAGTTGCGTGGTCTTCCCGCACAGCCGCACCCGCGTGCAGGCCCAGCAGGGCGACTACGCCTGGGCCTTGTGGCGGCCGTACTCCTGCTGCCGGCGCCGTGGCCAGGTCTTCCTCGGCAGCGTCGATTTCATGTGAGGAACCCACGATGAACGCCTCCCTCTCTGACTTCCTCCGCCGCGCGAAATCGCCCCTGGGGGCCACGCTGCTCGTGGCGGCCATCACGCTGGTCGTCGGCGTCGCCTGGGGGCAGACGCGCATCGATCCCAATGGCGTGAACGTCAGCGGCAGCGTGATCGGCGACGACGTGCTCTACAGCATCGGCGGCGGCCGGGCCGTGTCGATGGGTGGTGCCGGCAACATGCAGAGCATCGGCGTCGGCGTCGGCTGGAACAGCAACCTGATCTGCGGCGACATGAGCATCACCACGACGCTGCAGAACCAGCTCAACGGCATCACCAACGGCTTCCAAACGATCATGAGCAACGTGATCCAGAACGCCACCAGCGCCGTGGCCTCGCTGCCGGCCCTGATCATCCAGCGCGCCGACCCGGGCCTGTACAACCTGCTCACCAACGGCATCCTGCAGGCGCGCCTGGATTTCGACCGCTCGAAGATGACCTGCCGCGCCATCGCCAATCGTATGGCGGACATGGCCGGCGGCCAGGCCGGCTGGGACCAGCTCGCCGAAGGGATGGCGCTGCGGGATGCGGTCAGCAGCACCGATGCCGTCTCCGCCATCGAGCAGGCCGAGTCCAACAAAGGGAACAACGGCGTGCCCTGGGTCGGCGGCGGCAACGCGGGCGGCTCCGGCCAGAGTTCGATCAAGGTGGTCGGCGACGTGACGCGCGCGGGCTACAACCTGCTCAACGGGCGCAGCGCCACCGATACCTCGTCGATCGCGCGCAGCGCCTGCGGCAACCGCCTGACCTGCCAGACCTGGTCGTCGCCTGGCGCGGCCGCGGCCTTTGCGAACCGCGTGCTGGGCGAACGCGAGCAACGCACCTGCGAAAACTGCACGAAGACCCAGACCACGCCTGGCGTCGGGCTCACGCCAGTGATCCAGGAAGAGTACGAGACCAAGCTGCAGGTGTTGCAGGAACTGGTGACGGGCGCCCGGCCGACGACACTGGCCAATCTCGACGCGGCCGGCAGCAGCTCGCTGCCGATCACCCGCGGCGTGATCGAGGCCCTGCGTGACGAGCCCGACCAGGACGTGCTGGGCCGGCGCCTCGCGTCCGAGGCTGCGCTGTCCAGCGTGCTGGAGAAGGCCTTGCTGCTGCAACGCACGTTGCTGACCGGCAAGAAGGAGCCGAACGTCGCCGCCAACGAGCTCGCCGTGCAGGCGGTGGACCAGGAGAACAGCGCGCTGGAGCAGGAGATCAGCAACCTCAAGACCGAGCTGGAGCTGCGCCGCACGCTGGCCGGCAACTCGGCGATGGCGATCATCCAGCGCCACAGTACCCGCGCTGCCGGCTCGCGCGGCGTCTTCGAGGGCGACACCACGCGCGACCGTCTGCGGGAAGTCCAGAAGCCGCGGAGCGGTACGCCATGAGCCGGCTCGCCTGGCTGCGGCTGCCATGGCTGTTCAACCGCCGCGTCGGCGTGGCGCTGCTGTGGACCTTGCTGGTGGTCGCCGCCGCGGTGGCGGTGAACATCGCCGGCATCCACGTGGTCGGCGGCGTCGAGGGCTGGCAGCACTGGCTGCAGGCGCACGCCGGCCACTTCTTCGTGTGGCGTCTGTGCCTCTACGGAGCGACGGCTTACGGCTGGTGGTGGATGCGTCGGCGCCTGTTGCGGCGGGAGCCGTCCCGCGAGACGCATCAGCGCCTGCTGCGCACGGAGATCGCGGCCGTCATCGCCGTGGTCGCGCTGGAAGCCAGCCAGCTGCTGCGGCACGGCTGAGACCGGGAGGCAGGCATGACGCTCTACACCACGGACTACTTGGAGTATTACCTGACCCTGGTGGCTTGGGTGGTCAACAACGGCATCTGGAGCATCCTCGTGGCCAGCGGCGTGTTCGCGCTGCCGTTCGTGGCCATCGTGATCCAGGAGTGGCTCAAGGCCCGCAGCGAAGGTGCGGACGAAGGCAACAAGGGCGTGCTGTCGTCGATGCGCATCGAGAACCGGGTGTGGGTGGCGATCGTGGTCATCATGTTCGCCGGCATCCCGTTCATCCCGGTGGATCTCGCCACGATCAGGTTCGACACCACGCGCTCCGCGCAATGCCAGGTCAGTGTCCCGCTGCCCAACGACACGGGCTGGTCCAACGTCTACACGGCGCTCAACGACCAGAGCGCGCTGGTGCCGGTGTGGTGGTTCTTCATGCACGCGCTGTCGAAAGCCGTGACGGGCTCCGCGGTGGCGGCGATTCCCTGCGGCACGGACCTGCGTCAGATTCGCATGGATGTGGATGCCACGCGCATCGACGATCCGGTGCTGGCACAGGAGGTCGCCGACTTCACGCACGACTGCTACGGGCCGTCGCGCGCCAAGCTGTTCATGAACCGGCCGACGCTCTCCGACGAGCAGATGAACGACGTCACCTGGATCGGATCGAGTTACTTCCTCGACACGCCCGGCTTCTATGACACCTATCGCGCCAAGACCCCACGCACGGCCTGGCCCTACGACGCGACCCGCGATGCGGGGCTGGCACAGGTGGGCAGCGGCGGCGGCTATCCATCCTGCCGGCAGTGGTGGGCCGATGGCGGCCAGGGACTGCGCAGCCGGCTGCTGGCACAGGTCGACCCGGACCTGCTGACCCGCATCGGGCGCTGGGTGGGATTCCTGTCGCAGAGCGAGGTCAATGACTCGGTGATCCGCGCCGTGGTCTCACCGAGGCAGCAGAAGATGAACCAGGGCGCCGTCTACACCGACTACGGCGGCCAGATCGACAAGACGCTGCCGAACGTCGTCACGCGCGGCGCGAGCGACCTGGGGTTGACCGTCGGCTCGCTGGGCTTTTTTCCGGCAATGGACGTGGTGCGCCAGGCGCTGCCGATGGTGCTGACCATGCTCAAGATGGCGCTCGTCATCTGCATCCCACTGGTGCTGCTGATCGGCACCTACGACCTGAAGACGGTGGTGACGGTGAGCTGCGTCCAGTTCGCGCTGTTCTTCGTGGACTTCTGGTTCCAGCTCGCGCGCTGGATCGACAGCACGATCCTGGATGCGCTCTACGGCTGGGGGTTTGGCGCGGACAGGCCGCACGCCAACTTCGACCCATTGATCGGCCTGAACAATGCGTTCGGTGACATGCTGCTGAACTTCGTCATGGCAACGATGTTCATCGTGTTGCCGACGTTCTGGGTCATGGCACTCGGATGGGCAGGCGTTCGCGCCGGAAACTTCCTGGGCGGTCTTATCACTGGCACGTCCGATGCGAAGTCGGCTGGGGGTAGTGGCTCTCGCCTTGCGATGACGGCTGTATCGAAAGGTGCTGCGAAGTAAGGAGCACTCTCTCGCGTTGATGCGGCAGCTACGGCTCGTCGGGATCGCCCATGTCGATCCGCCAGTCATCTTTGTCGTACAGGCCGACGCCCGAGTGTCCGTCTCTAAGTTCCGGCTGCTTCTCGTCGTCCTCGTCGGCGTTCCGCGCGAGCCATGCGGCGACCACCGCAAAGGCCAGCAGCAGGACGAGCCAGGATACGGTGTATAGCAGCATGCCAAGTACGGCCAGCTTGACGATCCAGAGCACCGCCGTCGCCGCGCCCGCGGGTACCCCGCGCGTCACCAGCCAGCCGGCGACACGCTGCTCGCGGCGGAGGTATCCACGCCAGGCACGGCCAGCCCCCCGGCCCAGCCGGTGGCTCCAGCGCCCGTTGTGCGTGTTGGTGCTCATGCTCATATGCCTCGGCTTCAGTGGTGCCTCACCTCGCGGAGCGGCCGGTCGTGGCCTGCCCTCCAGCATAGACCGCGATCAGGAGGGCGGGTTGCGGCCGGCGGAGCCGGGTTGGCTCGGGCCGCAGGTCGATTAGATTCTGAGCGATAAATCAAACCTTATGCTACTTTCCCTGCACGTTCTTGCAATGGCTCTAGGGTCGATTGGATTCTGTGTTATTTTTATAGCATGAATGGAAATTCTCGGCACCAGGTAATCAAGCGACTGCAGGCGGGACTCCCCCGTGGGGCGCCGTTCGACCTTGCCACCCTGAGCCAGTTCGGGGTGTCGCCCCAGCTCGCCGCCCACTATGCCGACGGCGGGTGGCTCGTGCGCCTGGCCCATGGCGTCTATGCCTTCCCGAACGATGAGTTCGGGGTCTACGGTGCGCTGAAGTTCCTGCAACAGCGCGTGCCCGGCCTGCACGTCGGCGGCAAGAGCGCCCTGGCCCTGCAGGGGGTGCGGCACAACCTGGGCAGCCGGGAGGCGCTGGTGCTGTGGGGCGACGGTCGCTTCGCGTTGCCGGCCTGGTTCACTTCGCGCTTTCCGGCCCGCTACGTCCACGCCCGCCTGTTCGACTGGCCGGACACGGCGCTGGCCGGCAAGACCCTGACCACGCCGCCTGGCCTGCCCGAGGATCTGCGGGTGGCAGCCCCCGAGCGTGCCGTGCTGGAGCTGCTGTACGAAGCCGGCGTCAAGCAGAGCCTCGAAGAGGCCCGCAACCTCTTCGATGGACTGCGTTCCCCCCGCAAGGACTTGCTCGGGCAACTGCTGTCCTGCTGCGCCAGCGTGAAGGCCGTGCGCCTGTTCCTGACCTGGGCGCGCGAGACCAGCCTCGTGGACGTCGATGCCCTGCTGGAGCAGTACCCGGTTCGCACCGGCAGCAACACGCGCTGGATGAGCCGGCTCGATGACGGCACCTTGCTGAGCCTGAGACCTCATGGATAAGACCTACGCGGACACCGTTCGCCTGCTGCTGGCCGTCGCGCCCGACGTGTTCGCCAACGACATCTTCGCCATGAAGGGCGGCACGGCCATCAACCTCTTCGTGCGGGACATGCCGCGCCTGTCGGTGGACATCGACGTGGTGTACCTCCCGTGGCAGACGCCGCGCGACGAAGCGCTGCAAGCCATCAACCAGGAGCTGGCCGCCATCGCCGCGCGCGTTGCGCCACTGGGCGTGCAGACACGCCTGGTTCGCGCCAAGGACCTGGGAGACACCAAGCTGATCGTCGAGAACGACGCCAGCCAGGTGAAGATCGAGGTCAACGTCGTGTTCCGCGGCAGCGTGCTGCCCGTCGAGCGGCGGCCGCTGAGCGCCAAGACCAGCGATCTGTTCGGCGTCGAGTTCGAGCTGCCGGTTCTGGCACCGGACGAGCTGTACGCCAGCAAGCTGGTGGCCGCGCTGGATCGACAGCACCCCCGCGACCTGTTCGACGTGTGGCAGCTCTACGAATCGGGCGACATCAGCGACGGCATGGTCGAGTGCTTCGTGATCTATCTGGCGGGCCACAACCGGCCGCCCCACGAAGTGCTGTTCGGCAACGACAAGGACATCGCCGGCGAGTACGAGCGGGCCTTTGTCGGCATGACCGAAGTGGACTGCTCCCTGGAGACGCTGCTCGACGCTCGCGCCAGGATGCGGCGCGAGCTGCCACAGCGACTGAACACCGCGCACAAGCAGTTTCTGAGCGGGCTGGCGCGCGCAGAACCGGACTGGTCGCTGGTGCAGTGCCAGCACGCCGCGCAACTGCCGGCACTGCGCTGGAAGCTCGCCAATCTCGAAACCTTCCGCAAGCGCCGTCCCGACGACTTCGCAGCGCAATCCGCCGCCCTCGACACCGGCTTGGGCCAGAGCTGACGAACATCCCGCAGCGCCCCACTTGCCGGGATTGCCCCATGCCGCATTCATCGTGGCATCCACGAAGCAGCGGCCCTATACCCAAAGGCTTCCGACAAAGGCCAAAGGGCTGGGAAGGGGCAAAGGAAGGGCGCCAAGGGGAAAGGCCCTATCCTGAAAAGGCCAAAAGGCGCCCCGAGCAGCCCGTCATCCGGGGTTCGCCATGCTCTCGCTGTTCCAGCGCAAAAGGGTGCCACCCGCCGCCGGCACACCGCCCACATCCGCCATCGAAACTCCGAAAGGGGCGATGCGGCCGGAGTCGGCCGCATCGCTGCTGACCACGCCGCGTCGGCAGAAACTGCTGGAACACATCTGGCAGCGCACATCGCTCTCGCGCCGGCAGTTCGCCACGCTCTACCTCGCCCCACTGGAGCGCTACGCCGAATTGGTCCAGCAGTTCCCGGCCTCCGAGAACCACCACCACGCCTATCCGGGCGGCATGCTGGACCACGGCCTGGAGATCGTCGCCTATGCGCTGAAACTGCGGCAGTCATACCTGCTGCCTGCGGGCGTCACGCCGGAGGCACAGGCGGCCCAGGCCGAAGCCTGGACTGCAGGCACGGCCTACGCGGCCCTGCTGCACGACATCGGCAAGATTGCGGTCGATCTGCACGTCGAGCATGCCGACGGCAGCGTCTGGCATCCCTGGCACGGCCCGCTGCGAAAGCCCTACCGCTTCCGTTACCGAAAGGAGCGCGAGTACCGCCTGCACAGCGCCGCCACCGGGCTGCTCTACGCGCGCCTTCTCGATCGGGACATCTTCGACTGGCTCAGCGGCTATCCCGACCTCTGGGCCGCGCTGCTGTACGTGCTGGCCGGCCAGTACGAGCACGCCGGCACGCTCGGCGAGCTGGTCGTGCAGGCCGACCAGGCATCGGTCGCCCAGGAACTCGGCGGCGATCCCAGCAAGGCGCTGGTGGCGCCCAAGCATGCTCTGCAACGCAAATTGCTCGACGGCTTGCGCTACCTGCTCAAGGAAGCGTTCAAGCTGAACCAGGCCGGCCCGGCGGACGGTTGGCTGACCCAGGACGCCTTGTGGCTGGTGAGCAAGACCGTCTCCGACAAGCTGCGCGCACATCTGCTATCGCAAGGCATCGACGGCATTCCGGCGAGCAATACGGCGGTGTTCAACGTGCTGCAGGATCACGGCATCGTGCAACCGACGCCGGGTGGCAAGGCGATCTGGAAGGCTACCGTCACCAGCGACGCCGGCTGGTCGCACGCCTTCACCTTCCTGAAACTCTCGCCGGCCATGATCTGGGATGCCGCCGACCGGCTGGCGCCGTTCGCAGGCCGTGTGCAGGTCGAAGAGGAACAGGCGGAGCCGCCGCCGCTAGCGCCGGCGGTGGCCGATGGGCCGCGCGTGGAAGGCACCGAAGCTGCACCCGCGAGCACGACGCCGATCGCATCCATAGCCACAGACACCGGCGTGGCCGCGCTGCTCGATCTGCTGGGCGACACCGCTCCACCCACAGCATCGGAGACCCCGACTTGCCCTGTTGCCGAGGCCGAGCCGGCCCCTTCGACCGTGCCCACGCCAGGAATGAGCCTCGCGCCTTCCCAGGATCGCGCGGAGCCCTCCGGGGCGCACTTCATGGCCTGGCTGCGCCAGAGCATCCAGACGCGCAAGCTCATCATCAACGACGCCAAGGCCCTGGTGCATACCGTCGCCGGTACGACCTACCTCGTCAGCCCCGGCGTGTTCCAGCGCTACGCGCAGGAGTACCTTCAAGTCGCCGCGCTGGCCAAGCAGGAGAAGCTGGAGGGGTGGCAGTGGGTACAGAAGCGCTTCGAGAAGCTGGGACAGCACCGCAAGCAGCCGAGCGGGCTGAACATCTGGACCTGCGAAGTCACGGGGCCGCGCAAGTCGCGCCGGCTGCACGGCTACCTGCTCGTCAGCCCGGATGCGCTGTTCCAGGAGACGCCGCCAGACAACCCATACCTGCGGCTCCTCAACGAGGCCGCAAAGCGCGATGATTCAGCCCTTGGGGGCAAGGACGACGATCAGGCGTAGGCATGCGACCGCTGTGCGGGCCGGCTTCAATCCGCGGATGGGGCCGACTCTGCCAGCTTGGCTTCGGTCAGAGCCATCAAGTGGGCGGAACTGCATTTCAGCGCACGGGCGATCTTGAGGATGAGCGGGAGCGTGGGGACATGCTCGCCGCGCTCGATCTTGCCCATGTGCGACCGTTCGATGCCGGCCATGTGGGCCAGCGTTTCCTGAGCGATACCCTGGTTGGTTCTTTCTTCCCGCACGGCAGCCCCAAACGCGATGGCTGGTTCCGCTTCGTAGGTAGTGGTGCCGGTGGGGCGGCCCCTTTGGATCGAACGCTTTGGCATTGCCAAGAGCGTCGAACACGGTCACGATTTAAACCACGTTAAACTTAACTCATTCAACGGATTCGAGATCAGTTGCCACGAGTTCACCGCCTGGGGGGAGCTGGACGTGGAATCGAGTGACATCACCGCCGAAATTCGCATGGCCGTCCTCGGCGAATGGGTGCCTCCCCAGCTCGCCGACGTGCTCGCCCTGCAGCGTGCCGAAGAGCCGGAGACTCATGCCGTCCTGGCCGGCTGGACAGATCCCGGTCGAGGCGCGGAGCTGCCGGGCGACGGCTTCGACTTCGCCTTGTCTGCGGTTGCCCGGCAGTGGCCTGGCTGGGTATGCGAGCCGCTGTGGCATGACACGCTGGCGGTCGCCGTGGCCAAGCGCTCCCACCTGCTGGCCTACCGTGAAGTGCCGTGCCAGGAAGTGCTCAAGCAGCCGTTGATCTGCTCGCAGTCCACGGCCGATGAACCATGGCGCATGACCGTGCAGCGCGTGTTCGAGAACGCGCTGCAGGAGCGGGAGCAAACGGTGGAGACATTCGATGTGGTGATGACGCTGGTTGCCGCCGGGTACGGGATCACCATTGCGCCCGCCGCGAGACTGGCGAGCTACCTACGCCGAGGCATCGCCATGCGGCCGCTGGCCGGCGCACCAACGATCGTGATGGCTTACCTGCTCCGTCGCGAGGCTTCCTTGTCGGACACCCAGGCAAGATTCGCCCGCCGCGCGCGCTTGGTGTCCTGACGGGCGCGCGGGGATCGCGGTTTCGCCACGATCCCGCATTCCTGCTGCTAGGCGACCCCGACTCGCGGCGGGGTCCATTCGCTCTCCTTCACGGCTGTGCTCACTGCCATGACGAGCTTGTCGAGATTGCCGGCCGTCACGCCCTCCAGTGCCGAACGCCCCCGCAGCATCGAGCGCGGTTGCAGCAGTGCATGGTAGATCTGCCAGGGGTCCGCACCCCTGGTCAGCTTCAGGACGGACTGGATCAGCTCGTGCTTGAGTGGGTCGAGGTGCCAGTCCGGCACGCGCTGGCCGCGGTTGCCTACGTTCAACGCCAGCAAGTTGCCCGCCTTGATCTCGTAGCTGATCCACCTGCGGGACTTGCCCGCCATCTTGGCAAACGCCGCGACGGGAAGGTTGTGCGGCGCTTCGAAGACATCGAACAGTTCCATCCTCTCGCGCTGAATGTCCGAAGGCACCAGCGGCGCGGCTGATCGAGGGGGCGGAACCGCCGGCAGCCGATGTGCGGCGGCAGAAACCAACGGCATGGCGTCACCCGGCTTCGTCACCAGCAGGATTGGCGAAGCGCTAACCGGCGTGGAGGGTGCATTTGCGGTTTGCTCACTCGGGAATGCGGGCACGCCTTCCAGATGCACGGTGAGTGGCATGCTGGCCGCCTCGACCTGGTTCTGCTCGAAGAGGTCGAGCCGATCGGCCCAGTCCTGCATCATGCGGCGACGCTGCTCCACGTACTCGGCATGGTTGTAGGTCGCGCTGACCTTGTTGGGATCGACATGCGAGAGCTGTGCATCCACCCAGACCTTCGGGTAGCCGATCTCGTTGAGCGCAGTGGACATCGTGCCGCGGATGCCGTGCCCAGTCAGGCGTTCCTGATAGCCCATGCGCTTGAGGGCACCATTGAGGGTGTTCTCGCTGATGCGCTTCTTCAAGTCGCTGTCGTGCCGGAACAGGTGGCGCTGGGCCGGCTTGAACTCATCCAGCAGGTGCCGGACGATCTCCATGGCCTGAAGCGACAGCGGCACGATGTAGGGCGGGATGTCCTTCGCCTGCTGCCGCTTCTTGCGCATATCCAACTGGAGTTGCTTCACGACGTCGGGCGGGATGATCCACAGCCCACGGTCCAGATCGAATTGATCCGGCGTCGCCTGTCGCAGCTCTCCGGTTCGCACGCCGGTCAGCAGCAATAGCCGCAGCCCGAGCTGGGTCTGCCGCCTGCCGCGATAGCTGCGTAGCCGCTGCAACAGCTTCGGCAGCTCGGCCATGCGCAGGAACGGGTTGTGATTGACGGGTGGCAGTGGCAGCGCCACCACATCGAGATCGGAGGCGGGGTTCTGTTCCAGGCCCGGCACGATCACCAGCGCGTAGCGGAACAGTTGGTTGAACCACGTCCTGACTTTCTCGGCGACGGAGAGCGCCTTGCGCTTCTCGATCTTGGCGATCACCTCCAAGAGGTCGGGACGCTTGATCTCATAGACCGACCGCTTGCCCAAGGCGGGCAGCACATCCTTGTCGAAGATGCGCGGAAGTATCGAGAGGGTCGTCTGCCGGCCTTCCTTGAGGCTGAGCCCGCGATGCTTGAGCCACTTGCGATACACCGCCTCGAAGGTGTTTTCGTCGGCGAGCCGGACAGCGGTGCGCTTCTGCTTGCGGTGAACGCGAGGATTGGTGCCTTTGGCCAGCAGGGCGCGCGCTTCGTCGCGCAGGCTGCGGGCCTCGCGAAGCGTCACCTCCGGGTAGGTGCCGAGCGACATCCGCTTCTGCTTGCCCGCCCAGTAGTAGCGGAAGTGCCAAGTCCTGCCCCCTGCAGCCGTGACGGCCAGGGAGAGGCCATCCAAGTCAGGGAGGGTGTATGCCTTGCCTGTTGCCTTGGCCTGTCGAACGGCCAGGTCTGAGAGTGCCATGCTCTTGCTCCTGAACATGAGTCAGGAACCAGATGCTGGTCACGTCGACCTCGCCCCTCCATCAACAATCCGGAATCAGCTGTGCCCGCAAAAATGGACTTGTTTGTGGACTTAAAAGTCCCGGCTGTAGGCGGATCGCAGTGGACCACGGCAGAACGTCAAAGAGAGGAAAAGTCCTTGTGCGGCAACGACTTGCAGACTCTCTTGGACTTCTGCGGAAGTCCGCAGAATGATGCAGTGGAGCGGGCGAAGGGAATCGAACCCTCGTCATGAGCTTGGGAATCTATAACGGGCCAAATATCAGGGTATAACGCGAGGTATCGTAAAGGCGCTACAATCCCCGTCCTGTATGGGCTGGGGCTTCCGGCTCAGTCTCATTTTGTCCCGCCGAATTTCGTGTTAGTTCGGGACAACTGTCACCGGAAACTGTCACGCATGCTAACCGAAAAGCAGATCCGTTCGCTCAAGCCAGAAGGTCGCGACTATGTGATGTCGGACGGGCGCGGTGCGCGCGGGGAAGGTGTGCTGCTGCTGAAGGTGCGCGCCAACGGCACGAAGGAGTTCTATTACCAGTGGCACGTGGCAGGCAAGAAGAAGCAGCGCAAGCTCGGCGTGTGGCCGGCAATGTCACTCACTGTGGCGCGGGACAAGTGCAAGGGGGCGTCGCCTCAGAGTGAAGCGGAAGGCACGCTGCAGAACCTGCTCGATTCGTATGTGGCCAAGCTGAAAGCCGAAGGCGCCGCCTCGGCCGGCAATGTGGAATGGTCGCTCAAGCACTACGTCTCCGATCCGTTCCCGCACCTGGTGAAGAAGCTGGCCAGCTCCATTGAGCCGGGGGATATCCGCGACATTATCTCCGCGATGATCAAGGCGAAGGTGACCACCTACTGCAACCGTGTGCGCTCGCAGCTGCACGCTGCGTTCCAGCACGGGCTCAATCAGGAATACAACCCACGGGACTACCTCAAGTCGAAGGTGCGCTTCGGGCTGACCTACAACCCGGTGGCGAGCATCCCCGTGCAGGGCGATTGGGAGCGCCCAGGGCAGCGGGTGTTGAGCAAGGAAGAGCTGGCCGCGCTGTGGAACCTGCTGCCGGAGGAGCTGAGCTTGGTCACGGCGGAGCTGATCAAGTTCCTGATCGCCAGCGGTGGGCAGCGGCCGGAGCAGGTGGTGGCGTCTGATCGCACGATGTACCGCGCCGACTACTACATGATCCGCAGCAAGAAGGGCGTAGAAGGCGAGCGGGAGATTCACGTGGTGCCGTACAACGACCTGAGCCGCGCATGCCTGGAGCGGCTGAAACCGATCTCCGGCGATGAGGCATTTCCGTTCATGGGCCGGTACAAGAACAATTCGATCAACGTCCAGTCCGTGTCGCGGGCGGTGACGAAGCTCTGCGGGCGGCATCCGGATACGTTCAAGACGCCGTTCACATTGCGCGACCTGCGGCGCACCTGCAAAACGCTGATGGGTGTGGCGGGGATCAGCAAGGAACTGCGCGATCGCATCCAAGGGCATGCGTTCAGCGATGTTTCATCGAAGCACTACGACCGCTACGACTACCTGAAAGAAAAAAGCCAGGGCCTCGAGGAGTGGGCTACCTGGCTTGTAGAGGAGGCGGGTGTTAAAGCCTAATGCTTGCCCGCCGGAAAGAATTTCTCCTCCGCGGCATGCACGAAATTTTCATAGAACTCGAGGCCTAGCACTGCAACGTCCAGCGGTGATGGCCAAAGCAGCTTTATGTCGTTGAACTCCTTCGGAGGGTTGTACCATTTGTTACTGTCCTTAACTGGCAGTAGCTCTACCCGGTTAGGAAGATTTTCAATTATCAGCGGCTTGTTTCCGCGGTACTCAACCAGCTGGCCGCCCCTTATTTCAAGATGCTCGATGTAAGTGACACCTGGTCCGCCCTCTACGTACATGCTCGACGATGCTTCTTTTTTGCCCAAGCACTCCTGAATTGAGTGCTGATCGGAATTACGGGCGTGTTTTAGGTATCTTAGAAGGGCATTCTTCTTTCGTTCGTTCGCGTACTTGCCCTGCCATGGCTGAAAGCTTGAGCGCGCGTGCTGACACGCACGTTCCACCTTGATCCAGCACTTCTCAATCGCGGCAAGATAGACTCTCCAATCGTCTTCAAGATCCTCGATTGACGCCGCCTCCCGCATTCTTTCGATGGCTCTTTGCGCCGTAATAAGTTCTCGTTTTGCTTGATTGAGAGATGCGCTTATTGCGTTCATAGGTACCCATTCCCGGATGGAATGGCATAACGCTATCCATCAGTTCCGACTATGTCTATCTCGTTTATGGAGTTCACGCGGCGATGCCATTGGGGGGAGTGGGTCGCCAGGCCTCAGGATCCTCCAGCCAAAGGCGCAGGTCTGATGCGCGCCAGCCTACGCGGCCCGGCGAAAGCCGGACCTGTTTCGGGAAGCGGCCGGCCTTGATCTCGCGCCAGAGCGTGGCGTGGGACAGGGTTGTGACCTCCAATACCTGCTCCTCGCGCAGGAAACCTTCAAGCGCGACCACGGCGCTTCCCTCCCTTGCGATGCTTCTTGGTGCCGCCGTGGCAGGTCAGGCGGTAGCTGATGAACGTGGCGAGCTCGCCGATCTCCGCTTTGATGTCGTCGATGATGGCGCCCATGATCGCGTTCACTTCGGCATAGGTCGCGCGCTGGATGGTGCGCGAGTTGTCGACGTGGGTTTTGCCGTCCGGCGTCTTTACCAGCCACTCAATCGTCCAGCGCTGCGGCTTACGCGGCAGACGGCCGCTGACCTGGGCGGTGTCGTTGGGCATTTCGGTGCTGAAGAAGATGGAGTAGGTCATGCTGCGACCTCCATCAGCATGCGGTAGCCGCGCGTGTGCCCCATGAAGCCGTGCAAGGGGTGAATGATGTCCATCGACTCCGTGAATTCAATCTGGCCAGTGCGTGCCAGCTCATTCAGTACGCCGCCCACCTCGCTCGGCCGCATGCCGGTTGCGCGCCTCAGTGCCATGCGGCGCACCCACCCGCCACCGGCGCGCCGCAGCTGATCGAGGATGATGTTGCGCGCCCGCCTGGCATCGAATGACTGATAAGGCGCTCGATTGGGCGTAGCAATTCCGAGCGCCGGTGCAAATAGATCAAGCTGGCTCATGCCGCCTCCTCCCCGAGCTGCTGCGCGCTGAGGTTGGCGCGGACGAGCGCGGCGGCTACCGGTGGGCAGACGCTGTTGCCGCACATGCGGACCTGGGCGGCTTTGCTGAGCTTCTTGCCGCCGGCGGTGCGGTCGTGGATGTAGTCGGCGGGGAAGCCTTGGGCGGCGAACAGCTCGTGCGGTTCGAGCATGCGCATGCCGATGTCGACGATCTGGTAGGGCTCGCCCTTGATCATCACGAGGGCGTGCCGGTCTTTGGTGGTGACGGTGTGCAGCGGGTCCTGCAGGGGCTGGCCGTCGCCGGTGCCGTAGTACTTGAGCAGGAACGCCCGTACTTCGCCCATGTGCCCGCCGGTGGTGAGCGTGTGGACCGGCTCGCGCGTGTCCTGGCCGATGCAGTTGTTGCGCAGTTTCACCAGGTGGCTGGTCACCAGCGCGTTGTGGTCAACGGTCGTCGCGGTGGGCAAGGGGCTTTCCAGGCTGCTGCCCGGGCCGGTGTAGTTGCCGCCGTAGTGTTTGGCGAGGAAGGCGGCGACCAGGGCGTGTTTGTTCCCGCCGGCGACGCAGGTGCCTAGCGGCTTGTCCAGGCCCGGCCCGCGAGGTGCCTGGCCCTTGCGCTCGCCGTAGCCGACCTGCACGAGCGTCGGCGCCACCAGAGCGAAATGCCCGCCCTTTACCTGCGCGCAGATGGTACGCAGCGGCGCGTCGGCTGGCATGTTGCGCTGGCTGCTACCGTTGGCGTGCTCCGTGATAAACGGTGCGAGCGTGGGTGTGACTAGCCCGGTACCGAGTTTGCTGGTGATGGTCTGCAGGGGCTCGTCCAACGGCTGGCCTCTGAAATAGTCGTACCCGTGGTTGACCTTCACCAGAAACGGGTTGGCTGCGTCCAGCACATAACGCTGAATGCCCCGCGCGATGCGCCGCATGGTCGCCTCGGCGAGTGGCTTCTTGCGGGTGAAGATCGAAGGGCACGGCAGTGACCAGTCGATGATCTCCGCGGCGGTGCGCCAGGGCTTCAAGCGCTTGGCCTTGACAGCTTCGCTCGCTGGGTCGCCGTGGGTTGGCTCTGGCCAGGCGATGGGCAGGCCATCGCGCCGGGCGATGAGGAACAAGCGCTTGCGGATGGTGGGGGCGCCGTAGTCGCAGGCACGCAGCTCGCGCCAATCCACGGCGTAACCGAGCCGACGCAGGGCGTTGGTGAAGCTGGCGAAGGTGCGGCCCTTATTCTTCGGGCAGGGGCGTCCGTCGCTGGTAATCGGTCCCCAGGTGACGAACTCCTCGACGTTCTCCAGCATGATGACCTTCGGCTTGACCGTGGCGGCGTAGCGGATGGCGACCCAGGCGAGGCCGCGAATCTCCTTCTTCACTGGCGCGCCGCCCTTGGCCTTGCTGAAGTGCTTGCAGTCCGGGCTGAACCAGCAGAGGTCGACGGGGCGACCGTCTACGATCACACGCGGGTCGACCTCCCACACCGATTCGCAGAAGTGGCGGGTGTGTGGATGGTTGATGTCGTGCATGGCCACGGCTTCGGGGTCGTGGTTGACGGCGATATCCACCGGCCGGCCGAGGCCGAGTTCGATACCGGTGGAGGCGCCGCCGCCGCCGGCGAAGTTGTCGATGACCAGACCGTCGAAGTTCATGCCGGCCTGAGGGTGAAGGCGATAGAGGTTGTTCATGCCTGCGCCTCCCACAGATGCCGGTAGCGGGCCTGGCGCGCGCGAGAGCAGGCGGTGTGGTCGCCCTGAGAACGGTGGCGGCGGCAGATGTCGCATACGCCGTTCATGGCGCGCATGACCAGGATGCCGGGCACCTTGCTGCGGGTGAACGGGCGGCGCAGGGGGTTGGATGTTTGCATGGCCATCCCCTCACAGACACTGCGGCGCGGCGGCGCCGGTGTGTTCGGCGTCGACGCGTTCCCAAGTGGAACGAGCGCGGGCGCGGTGGGTGGTGGACAGCAGTTCGAGCAGCTTGCTGTGGTACTGGACGCAGGCATGGGTACTGGTCCATTCGGGCAGCAGCCAGGGTGCCGGCGTCACGCCGGTCAGGCACGGCCAGTTCTCACCGTGCTCGGGCATGAGGTCGCGGCGTTCGGTCGCCAGGGCGACCATGTCCGCCTCGTGGATGCATGCGGGTAGCTCTGGGTCGAGTTGGAAGCGCTCGCAGATGGCGAGCCAGATGCCGTGCTCGATGCTGCTGAAGTCCGGTAGCAGTGCCTTGAGCGGGCGGGTCATGTCGCCGACGTACGCCTCGGTGGCGTCATGCAGCAGGGCGGCGAGCTGGTGCTCGGCCGGCACGATGCTGGCCACCAGCAGGCTGTGCTGCGCGACCGAGTAATGCCGGCTGGTGTGGCCGTTGAAGCGGCACAACTGCGAGAGCGCGTGGGCGATGTCGAGGGTGCTGATCTGGCTAGCCCTGGGCGCGAGCAGGTCGAAGCGTTGGCCAGTGCGGGTGAGAATCCAGCTCATTCCATCACCTCCACTTCCAGCACCGGCAGGGTTTGCCAGTAGCGGTCGAACATCGCGCGGGCGGTGTTGGAGAGGCGGCGGCAGGTTTCTGCCTGGTCGTTCGAGCGCAGTCCGGCGAAGGTGTTGGCCGCCAGGCTGAGCTTGTCGGCCATCGCGATCAGGTGGTCGGCGTCTGCCTCGGTCAAGGCGCGGTTCTGCAGCGTGGTGATCTTGGCCTTGCAGGTGTCCAGCTCTGAGGTCAGCTGTTCGATTGCCTGGGCGGCGTCGAGGCGGGTGATGGTGTGCTCGTGCTGGGCCTTGTCGCGCTGCTCGTGCAGGCGGTGCAGCTCGTGGCGGTGCGCCTGCAGGCCGCGTTGGTAGCCGGTATCGAACGCTTCGCGCTTGCCGGCGCGCAGCCCTTCATAGAAGCCGATGCCGAACACGAGTGCCGCGCCGGCGATGCAGCCGAGCAGGGCAAGTATCTGCATGGTGGTGATGTTCATGTGCTGTGTCCCCGTGGTGACCGCCGGGTGGTGAGGCCGGCGGTGGTGGTGGTTACTTGCCGAGGGTGAAGGTGCCGATGGTGAGCGGAACCAGGCCGCCAACTTCCTGTTCGAGCACGTCCTTGAATTCCCGGGCAAAGGCTTCGCGCTGGGCTTCCTCCCCGACCCACCGGAGCTTGAGTTGCGGTTCGTCGCGGCCGGTGATTACGGACAGGCGCAGCTTGATGTCTGCCACGTCCAGCCCTTCGAACGGCACGGTGGTGAAGATGAAGGCGGAGGGCAGGGTGTCCTGGCTCTTGGCCTCGATCTCGTCCATTGCCGAACGGCTGGAGGAGAAGTCGCCGACGCTGCTGTCGCGTTGGCTGGTGGCTTTGATGGTCATGCGGCGCACTGCGTTGATGGCCTGGATCATCTGCAGAGCCGTCTCGCCGTCCTGCGCCTGCAGGTTGGGTAGCCAGTCCTCCAGCCATTCGGCGAGGTCCTTCTGGCTGAGCGGCTTGCCGAGCACCCCGAGCAGAGCGGAATAGGCAGCGGTGGGCTTCAGGGTGAGCACGGCCGCGTCATCCCCGTGGCCCGCAGCGCCGGGTTCGCCCAGGTTGAAGATGACGGTGGCGCGCATGGCGTCCTGGTCGATGAAGCCGAGCGCCTTGACCGGTGCGTTGTCATCCACCACGTCATGGCTTTCGGTGTACTTGATGAAGTCCTGCAGGGAGTGGGTAGCCATAGTGCCGCGGAAGCGGTCGCGCATCGGCTGGAATGATTCCAGCGACTGCAGGCGAATGCCCTCTGGCAGTACCGTCACGGTGGCGCCGTCCTCGATGGTGATCGGCTTGGCTGCGGCGATCACGGCCTGGGACTCGATGTGTTGGATGGCTTCTTTGCTCAGCGACATGCTGTGTCTTCCTTTTGGTGAGTGGGCTTGGTGAAACGGCTCAGACTTCGCGGGCGACTACAGGCGCCTGCTCGGGCTTGAAAAGCTGGTCGGTGGGGTTGGTCTGGAACAGCTCCAGCCCGTTGGCGGTGACGTAGAGCGGCGTGTCGAGGGTGGTGTCCTCGCGCTTCTTGCCGCGCTTGGTGGGCTGCACGTAGTCCAGCGTGTGCGAGACGGCGACCTGATTGCTCTGGCCGATCTGCTTGAGCTTGAACGTGAGCGTGACCTGCCCCAGCTTGCTGTGCTCGACCACGCCGGCGGCGACGTCGGACAGGGCGCGCCCCACTTGCTGGGCGAATACGCCGGCGTTGAGGGAGTTGATGAATTCGCTGGTATCGGTGGGTTTCATGGCGTGCTGTGCCTCTTTGGTTGCCCGTGGTGGGCGGGTTATGCCGCCTTGGTTGAGGCGGCGGAATGGGTGGGGTTTTGCGCATCGAGCCAGTTGGCGAGGTCCTGCAGGTACACCACGGGCGGCGCCTTGCGGGTGCCGTGCAGGCGCGTGTAGCGCAGCTTGATCGCGCCGGTGCGGATCTCGTCCAGCAGGTACTCCATGCTGTTGATGTGCGGCAGGTACTCGGCGCGCACCTCGTCCAGCGGCAGGCAGGGCCGGTCGTAGCGACGCAGCAATTGCTGATAGGTACTGGTCACTCGCTGGCCCCTCCGTGGTCCCCGCGCCCCTCGACGGCGCGTGACGCGCTGGGTGCGCCGTGGCGCAGGCGGATGATTTCGGTGATGCCCGCTATGGTCTTGCCGGCCTGCCGGTCGACCAGATCGCCAGTGGCGTTGGTGATGACGCAGGCGAACGGCGCGGCAGGGTCGGTGGTGAGGGTGACGTGCGGCAGGTAACCGCGCGGCAGGGCGTCGAACAGGCTGCAGTACAGCCGGCCGAGGTCGTGCGCGTGGGGCTGGTTGAGCTGCAGGCGGTCGATAGCCTCGGTGCAGGCGGCGCGCAGCACGCGGCCTGGGATCACGCTGGGGTGATCCAGATGCAGGCCGGCGAGCTTGAGGGCGCCGATCGCGTGTTGAGTCGCGGAGGTGCTCATGCGGCGTCCTTCCTGGTGATGGTGATGCCGAGCTGCCCGGCCAGCCACGCCACGCCCGCTTCGGTAGCCATGACGACGCCGTAGTGGGTGTAGCTGTTGATGGCCGGGTTCCAGCGGCTGCGGGTATCGACGAACAGCCGACCCTGGCCGCGCTCGCTGCTGATCAGCTCGCCGGCGTGGTTGAGCAGGCCCAGCTCGCGCATGCGGGTGCGCAGCTTGCGCGGACCGATGCCGAGCACGGCGGCGGCTTGGTCGAGAGTGCGGTTCATGGTGGCGGGCCTCAGGCGGTGGGGCTGGTGGCCCGGGCGGCGCGGAGCATGGCGTGCCACTGGCTATCCGGGCTCTCGCCATAGCCGTCTTCGTAGCGCTCGGTCGCCGCGTGGAACGCTTCGCGCATGGCCTGCGTCGGCTCCATCGGCACCAATTGCCATCCATCTGGGGCGGTCTGCGCGATGGGGGCGTCGTAGAGCGGCGCCTTGCGCAGCGTGATCGAATCATTACTGCGATGTACGTCAGCTATGTAGCTGTCGATCTGCTGCTCAGTCTCGCAGTGCGAATAGAGCTTTCCACTTCGGCTTCCTCCGAAGTGGAATGCACCCCACGCCACCGGCTGCTGCCCGGTCCGCGCGGGGCGTGTAGCACGACTCAAACGACGCTCGACGAACAGGTCAAATTCCTCTGCCGTGAAGCAGTACCCATCGCCATTCTCTGCCGGTTGACCTTCTTCAAACGCCATCTGGTGAACTTCGTCTGGCATCAGTTCATCCTGCGCTGGGGCTGGCTCTGCTGCCTCGGCCAGTTCTTCGCGTTGAATGGCGTTCCAGGCGTCGGCGGCTGCTGCCGCGGTGGCAGCCCTTTCCAGCGATTGGCAGTCCCGGTGGCGGCATTTCACGCCGTGAAGGTCATGCTGGGCCGGCGCCGGGGCCAGGTAGCTATAAGCGATTGCCGCGCCTTCGCACCGGCAGCAGGGCAGCAGCACGGGTTGGCGCTGGGGAATCGCCTGCGCAGTATCCAGCGTGCCGTTGGCGACGGCCTCGACCCAGTCGGCCAGGTGCTGGACGTTCGCGCCGTCGTTGCGCTGGAGGGTCATGCTGTGGCGCTGCTCGCGCATGAACAGCACGGCCAGCAGCTGATCGCCGGTGGCGCTGGTGAATGACTCGATGCTCAGCTCTGCGCGCAGCTCGCGGGCCGGCTGGGTCAGCAGCAGGGTTTCGGTGCCTGCCTGGCTGGCGAGCATTCCAAGGGCGGCTTCGCTGCCTCTGGTGAGGGTGAAGGTGCTCATGCGCAGTCGCCTCCGAACGGGCCGAAGCTCTCGAAGGTGGGGCGGATGTGGCGCTTGAGTTGAGCCGTGCGCAGGGTGACGTGAGCGGTCAGGCCGGTTTCACGTTCGATGCGGCGCACGGTGAAGGGGTTAGATGCCGCTGCCGGGTGCAGAAAGACCGGGCAGCGGGTGCTGCTGTGCTGTGCTGTGTCCATTGTCGCGATCCCGTGGTGAGTGGGTACACGACAACATTAGCGCCTGCTAATTTAATCCGCAATAGCGAATGCTAAATTTGCTATCCGAACAGGCTTTCCTGCCAGTGGTTTTCACTGATGATCGATATTGGTATGCCAGCATCGCGCATTTCCACAGCCTTCATGATCTTCGTTCCGTAAGAGCTGTGGAGCCACTGATTGTTGCCGATGCTGCCGACGACAACGTAGTGCACCCTGTTGGTGACAGTGCCACTTGTGATGCCGCCTCGGTCGGTCACGGCAGCCTCGCAAGATTTGCGTGGGCCGTACGCCATCGTGCCGGTGAAGAGGTAACAGCGATCAGGGATGACCAGCGCTGGCGCTGGATCGCAAAAGGGGAGAGTGCTTGGGGCTGTAAAAGGCTTGTCGGTCGCGAGGGTAGGGCCGGTGAACTTGTGCAGCATTTCTACCAGTTCGATACTTTCCTCGGGCTGGAGGATGCCGTCGCTAAGCATATTGGCGAGGCGCCGGTAGATGATGTTGACGACAGGGTCATCGAAGTGAATGAAGTTGCTCTCGATCCAGCCCTTTAGAAACTCGGCTTCCTGCTGGTTGACGGTGCCATCGGCAATCAGGCCGGCAGCCATTCCAACAAGCTCGTCGGCGGAGCGCCGATCAATTCGAGCCTGATGGAAAAAGCGACTGTTCTGAAATTCCTGGTGCAGATCCATCTGTTGCTCCTTCGTCGTCATGGTCAGTTCCAGCGCCGGCGAGCTTGTCCGTGTCACCTGTGAAGGTGACGATCATGCCCGTGCGGCTGCATATGATCGTGGGCTCTTCGGCAAGGTCGATGCTTAGCGGTTCGCCGCGTAGCGCCTGCCATTCAGCAAGATAGTGAAGCGAGCCCCATCGGGTGAGTTTCTTGAGCGTCTTCAGGCCCCCGCCTTTCCAGCCGAGGGGCGGTAGTTCGCCTGCTTTGCAGCGGGCGGCAAGCTCTGGATCGCGTAAGGCGTCGCGGCGACCAATTTCCCATGACCGAATGAGGCCACGGTCCTCGGCTTGCCAGGTCTGGTGCCAGGTCAGGCCGCTACGGTCCGGCTGATCGGTGTCGCGGTAGATTCGCATGCGGTCCCTCGCTGGTGGTCAGAGCTCAACGATCTTACGCCTCGCCCGCGCGCAGACCATCCACTCTTCGTTGAGCTTGATGTACTTATCGGGCCAGTCGGGGTTGGTGGCGTGCAGGAGGTACTCGTTGCCGTCCCGGCACAACCTCTTGATGGTCACGGACTGGTCGCTGAGCCGCTTAGCCAGCACGATGTTCCCTGGTGACCATTGCATGTCCGGGTCGAAGACTACCTTCTCGCCGGGAGCCAGCAAGGGGTACATGCTGAAGCCACTGACGACTAGAACGAAGGCCCGCGGCCCAGCCGGTCCGCCGGCTTCTACCCATTCGTCAGCGTGGCCTGGAGGAAAGTTATCGACTGCCTCGCAGAACTCGCCCGCCTGAACTTCTCCAATCACCGGCAGCATCCTTTGCTGGTTGTACCTGCCCAGCGCATCGGCAACAGCCGTGCTGGTCGCCATTTCTAGCTGAGCTGTTGTCGAGAACACGGCGCTTGCGGCGTCGGGCGTATCGCCTGAGCCGGGCGAGGTCAGGGTGCCGGGGAGCAAGGCCAGTTTCTTTTCGAGATTGGCGGCGGCGCGCTCTCCCATATTCCGGTGGCCGTTGAGGATCTGCGACAGGTAGGAGGCGTCGAGATCGTGGCGATCCGAAAAGTCCTTCAGCGATGAATCGCCGATAAGGGCGCGGAGCGTGGCTATGCGGGACTGATAGATATCCATCTCCTTATGTTCATCTTGCGTTAGCAAACTGTAAATTACGGTTTGCTATTGCAGAGTTCATTAGCGATTGCTAATGTGTCCTGCAATGGAGGAACGCATGAATCTTCTCGAATTCATTAAGCCGCTGAACAAGAACGCGCTGCTGGCATTCGCCACCCGGTGCGATACGACGCCGGGGCAGCTGAAACAGGTGGCTTACGGCAATCGCCGAGCCAATGCGGCGTTAGCCATCGCGCTCGACCGTGAAACCGATGGTGCGGTGCCGTGCGAAGAAACCCGCCCCGATATCGATTGGGCTTATCTGCGCAATTCCGCAGCCCCTCGCAAATCAGCGGCCTGACCACTCACCAAGGCACACCCCGCCGGGACACAGCACAAGGATTCAGGCGGCGGGGGCCGGCTCCGGGAGCCTCACCAGCAGACCGGAGCCGGCATAGGGCCAAGGGCCAAGAGCAATAAACCTGACGCTGCGGCGGCAGGTGGATGTAGAGGCTGGAATCAAGGCGCCCACTCACCAAAGTAAGAGCCTTGACCCAGCGGTCCGGGAGACGGGTACCACCCCTGACTCCCTCAACCCGCGACCCGAGGACACAGCACGTATCGGGAAGGTCGCGAGCTGTGAGCCAACTGTAGGGCAACCGCCCTGCGGCTGGCTACAGCGTTACCGGGGCATTAAAGCCATGAGCCGCAGAGATCTACTACCGGGCAAAGGCCCGGTGCTTAATACCCGCCAGGCGCTGTACCGCGCCACGCGCGACGCAACAGGGGGCCAGAATGCGGTGGCGCTGACCATCGGCATGGACCCGGACGAGCTGAGCAAGCGCGTCAACCCTGAGGGCCATCGCCCGATTCACCCTGAGTTCATTGAGGAGATCGTCGCAACGACGCGCGATCCGCGCCTGCTGGCGGCATTGGTGCGCCCGGCCGGGGCGGTGGCTTTCGTGCCGCAGCCGGTACCAGCGACGCGCGATGCGCTGAAGGCGCTGGGCGCGCTGTTGCAGGCCGAGGGAGAGTTTGTCGGCAGCCTGCATGACGGCGCAGCGGATAACCGCTGGGAGCCGCATGAGGTGGAGACGCTGCGCTACCACGCGAACCGGATGATCAGCGAGATTCTCGGGATCGTCGCCGGCGCCGAGCAGGCGATGGAGGAGAGCTGTCATGGATGAGCGTGCATTCGAGATGGCGCAACAGCGCGAGCTGGACGAACGGGAGGCGGCGATTGCCGCCCGCGTGCGTTATGAGGGCGTGAGCCTGAGCGAGTGCGAGGAGTGCGGGGTGGAGATTCCGCAGGAACGGCGCGACGCGGTGAAGGGTTGCCGGCTGTGCACTGAGTGCCAGGCGTTCGAGGACAAGCGGAATGCGGGGGTGCGGCGTGGTTGAGCGCGTACCCCTGACCCTCGCCGATCTGCCCGAGCTGCTGCAGTTCATCCCCGCTGATGACCGTGATACCTGGTTGCAGGTGGGTATGGGCATCAAGGCGGAGTTCGGCAGCAACGGTTTCGATGCTTGGGATACCTGGAGCGCCGGTGCTGACAGTTACAGCACGGCGGATGCGAAGACGGTGTGGCGTTCGTTCCGCAAGGCGGGCACGGGCATGGGCACGGTGATCAAGCTGGCGAAGGACAACGGTTGGCGCCCGCGGCGCGAGCCGATGACTGCCGAGGAGAAGCGCCGGCTGAATGCGGAGGCCGAAGCCCGGCGCGCGGCGCGGCAGGCAGAGATCGAGGCGGACGAGGCGCGGGCGCAGGTGATGCGCGAGGCGGTGGCTGCTGCCTGCGAGCTGATCTGGACGAAGCATTGCAAGCCGCAAGGCGAAAGCCCCTACCTGGATCGCAAGCAGGTGGGGGCTTTTGGTTTGGGCTTCTTCCATTACACGGTTGTGCTGGCGATCGATGACGAACGCCAGCGTTGCGATGTGTGGGTGGGGAGCGAGGCGCGTGCATTCTTCGCGGCGATGCCCAAGCCCCGGCCGGATTCGCTGTCGTTCCTGATGTTCAAGGCGGGCACCGTGGCGGTGCCGCTGCGCGATGCGGCGGGCAAGCTGTGGAGCCTGCAGGCGATCAACGAGCAGGGCACGAAGCTGTTCCCGAAGTACGGGCGCAAGGCGGGTTGCCGGCATGTGCTGGGCGAGCTGGATGGCGCGGCGGTGATCGGCGAGGCCGAGGGCTATGCGACGGCGGCGAGCGTGCACATGGCGATGGGCTGGCCGGTGGCGATGGCGCTGGACGCCGGCAACATGCCGGCGGTCGCGCGTGACCTGGCGGCGCAATGCCCGGATGCGCTTGTGGTGCTGGCCGGTGATGACGACCCGACGAAGCCGGGCAACCCGGGTCGCAAGAAGGCGGAAGCGGCGGCCGGGGAGGTTGGCGGCATCGCGGCATTCCCTGCGCTGCCGGCCGAGGCCGATGCGGGGCAGGACTGGAACGATGTGCATGTGGCGTGGGGGCTGGAGGCGGTGGCGGAGCAGTTGGCTGCTGCTGTTGCTGCTGGGAAGCCTTCCCCGACCCCATCCGCAGACGAAGCCGCTGCGCCGGCCGGCTCCTCCGACAACGGGGGGGCGGGGGCGGGGTTTACGGCGGCGCAGGTGTTGCGGCGGTTTGCGCTGGTGGAAGGCACGACGCACGTCTGGGACCAGGATAAGAAAGCGGTGATGAAGAAGACCGCGTTCGAGGCGCTGGTGACGAAGCCGCTGGCGAAGGGCTGGGCGGAGGATGCGGGCAAGAAGCTGATCGGCGCGGATGAGGTGCGCGAGATCGAGCAGGCGCGGCGGATGGCTGGCAAGAAAGCCGGTGCGCTGGGGATGACGCCTATCCAGCGGTATGTGTACATCGATGGGACGAAGGATGTGTGGGACCGCGAGAAGAAGCGGCGAATCCCCGAGGGCGCGGTGAAGATGGCGCTGGGCGATGCGTATGCGTTGTGGTTGAACAGCGCGGAGCGCCGGACGGTGGACGTCGATCACATCGTGTTCGACCCGACGATGACGAAGGACCCGGCGGTGTACATCAACACGTTCGAGGGGCTGCCGCTGGAGCCGGTGCGCAACGACGCGGCGTGCGAGAACCTGCGGTGGCTGATCTCTTTTCTGTGCAACCACGAGCAGGCGCCGCTGGATTGGCTGGTGAAGTGGCTGGCCTTTCCGCTGCAGCATCCGGGCGCGAAGCTGGATACGGCGGTGCTGATGCATTCGGTGATGGAGGGCTCGGGCAAGAGCTTGCTGTTCGCCGATACGCTGGGTGCGCTGTATGGGCCGTATGCGGCGACGGTGGGGCAGACGCAGCTGGAGAGCAACTTCAATGCGTGGCAGAGCCGGAAGCTGTGGGCGGTGTTCGAGGAGGTGGTGAGCCGGGACCAGCGTTACAACCAGGTGGGCAAGATCAAGCATCTGATCACCGGCAAGACGGTGCGGATGGAGTCGAAGTTCATCAACGGTTGGGAGGAGGCGAACCACATGAATGCGGTGTTCCTCTCGAACGAGATCATGCCGTGGCCGATCAGTGAGTCGGACCGCCGGTTTCTGGTGATGTGGCCGTTGGAGACGTTGCCGGAGGAACGGCAGCGGGCGATCGGCGCGGAGCTGGCGAACGGTGGGGTGGCGGCGCTGTATGGCTGGCTGCTGGATGTGGACCTGGGCGACTTCAATGAGCGCACGCGGCCGCCGAAGACGGATGCGCGGCAGCGGCTGGTGGCGCTGTCCCGTGCGGGGTGGCAGACGTTTCTGCATCAGTGGCGCGTGGGCGAGTTGGGGCGCGGCCTTTGGGGGGCGTGCCTGTCGACGGACCTCTACGCGCTGTTTCTGGAGTGGTGCCAGCGCAACCGCGAGCACGCGATGAGCCAGACGAAGTTCAGCTTGTTCATCAGTTCGGAGGTGGGCAAGACGCCGCGGCCTATCCCGTGGACGGACGGCAACAATCGACGCTTCGGTGCGTTCTTCCTTCCCGATATGGAGCAAGGCGAGGAGGAGGACTCTTTCCCGCCCCTATCTCTGAAAGCCGCTGCGCTTGGCCAGCAGGTGAGGGCGTGGCGCGATAAGGCGCGGTTGGCGGGCTGGGGCGTGGATGGCTGGGAGCACGTGAAGGAGGTGGCGGCATGACTGGGCGCGATTGTGTGTCGGGTGTGTTGCGTTGTGTCGGGTTTGGTTTTGCAACCCAACACAGCGGCAGGCCAGTAACGGCGGGGCTTGTGGCGGTGTGTGTCGGGTGTGTCGGGTTTTACGCGCGTGCGCGCATGCGTGCGTCACGTTCGGGATTGGTTGGCGGTAACGGCGGCGGTTCGTTTTTTTTCTACGCGAGGACTGAAAAACCCAACAAACCCAACACACTCAACACAGATGCTTTGAAGGTGTTGATTTGTAAGGGTTTTAAGTGTGTCGGGTTTGTGTTGGGTTCGGTGTTTTTGTGTCGGGTCGGGGGTGGGGCATGATCGAGGCGATGGAGGTGCTGTTGCAGGCGTGGGGCCGTGAGGTTGTGGACCCTGCTCTGGATGTGGCCATTGCCTCGCCGCTGGGCCGGCTGGGTGACGATGCGCCGGGCGGCGTGGGCGGGCATCGTTGCCTGTCGCTGGTGGAGTGCGCGGTGGCGATCAGCCGGGCGAGCCAGGCGGTGACGATGGCGCTGGACGGGCTGGCGAAGGATGCACCGCTGGGGCTTGGCTCACGTGGGCGGGTGCTGCAGCGGTTGGCGCACGTGCGCTACTGCCAGGGGCCGCAGGCGGTTGCGGTCGCGGCGCAGTGCGCGCGCCTGGGTATCTCGATGCGGACGTATCGGACGCAGGTGGATGAGCTGCACGCGGAGCTGATGGCGGAGTGGCCGGTGGCGCTGGCGCGGTTGCAGGCGGCAGAGCGAGGCACGGATGCACACGCGGCGGCGGTGAAGCGGGCGCGGGTGGCGCGTGATGCCGCACGGGCGGCGCGGGCGGCTGAGCGGCGCCGCGAGGGTGAGCGCAAGGCGGCTGCGCGGGCGGTGAAGGCGGCGGCGAAGGGGGCTGCGTGATTACCGTTCGTCTGGTGTGTTTCGAGGATTGGCGGAGGATTGAGGGAGCATTCGCGGAGGATTCGAGAGGGGCTTAATTCAAGGGTTTACGCCTTTGCATGTCGGCTGTAGAAAGTGCGCATGGTTGTAGAGCTGCGCCCGCAGCGATACCCACCAGGCGACGTGCTGTGTCGCGGTCTGTTCCCCGGCAGGCCAGCCCCCGAGAGGGGGCATCCATTCCAAGGCTCACCCGTAACGGTGGGCCTTTTTCTTTTGGCCGCTGGCCGGTGGGAGGTTGTGATGAGCGAGCCGAGCGGCGTGGTGGTTGCCGGCGCGGTCGGCGTTGGCGTGGCCGGGCTGCTGGCCGGCGTGAACACGGAGGCGGCAGTGGGGGCGCTGTTCGGCGCGCTGCTGTACTTCACGACTACGCGCGAGTTGCCATTGTGGCAGCGCGGGTTGTTCTTCCTGACTTCGTTCGTGATGGGCTATCTGCTGTCGCCGGCCGTTGGCGATCTTGAGGTGTTCGGCGTCCATCCGTTCGCGTTCCCTGGGCCGGCTGCGTTTATCTGTTCGGTGCTGGTGGTGACGCTGTCGCTCAATGCAATCAAGCGCGGCGCGCTGCCGGCTCAGCGAGGGCAAGCCGATGGATAGTCTGGTGCTGACGCAGGTGACGTTCTGGTTGTGCCTGGTGATCTTCCTGCGGCTGTTCACGTATCGCCGCAGCGGCGCGCGCTTCCGGCGTGGCGTCTCGCTGGTGGCGGTGCTGGTGATGGGCTGCGCCGGGCAGACGATGATCAGCATCCTGCAGGGCTCGTTGCACATGCAGCCGCAGAGCTGGCCGCTGGTGGTGCTGCTGGCGGTGTTCGCGTGCGCGATCTGGCGGTCACGCGGCAACCTGGCGGCGGTGCTGAAGTCTGAGTCGCCGCGATGGGATGGGGCCGAGCGTCGGCATGGCCCGGTGTTCCGGGAGCGGCGGGTGGTGAGGCGGTGACGGATGATAACGATCAAGGCGCCAGACCTGCGGGTCGCCCAGGACCAGCTCGATAAGTTCGCCAAGCAGGTGCCGTTCGCCACTGCGTTGACGCTGACCAATCTGGCCAAGCGTGTGCAGAAGGGCGAGGTCTCCGTTATGGAGAAGCGCTTCGATCGTCCGACCAGAACCACGCTCAACAGTGTGTTCATCAAGCCTGCGACGAAGACGCGTCTTCAAGCCAAGGTGTGGCTGAAGGATGCGTTCGGCGCCAGTATCCCGGCTGACAAGTACCTGCAGGCGCAGGTATACGGCGGCACCCGTGCGCGCAAACGCTTCGAGAAGGCGCTGATCCGCAGAGGGCTGATGCGCCCCGATCAGTACGCGATGCCTAACAAGGCTTTCCTCGATCAGCACGGGAACATCAAAGGCCAGCTGGCTATGAAGATTCTGTCCGGCTTGGGCGCGGCGGAGTCCACCTCCGGCTCACAACATAACGCCGCCAACAGTAAGCGCAGCCGCAAGAAGGGCAACGCCTGGCGCTACTTCGTCGGTGAGGTCGATGGCGAGGCGGGCGTGTGGGAACGCAGGAAGATCGGACGGGAGATTGGTGTTCGCCCCGTCTTCATCTTCACTGATGCGGCGCCGCGCTACAGGGTTCGCGTGCCGTTCTTCAAGATCGCCGACAACATCGTGAAGGCGCGCTTCGATGAGGAGTTCGCCAAGGCGTTCGAGCAGGCGGTGGCGACGGCGAAGTGATTGAACGGGTCCTTCCTGACGGCCCGGCCCTACACGGGTAATTCGCGCCGCGTTTTCTTTCTAGCTGGGATTTGCCCAGGGGTGTCCGTCTTTCCAAGGGGTTGACCATGAGAGTCACCAAGGGCCAGCTGTGCGAGATCGTCGGTCGCGACGAACGCACCATCAGCCGTTGGCAGAACAGCGGCATGCCGGTCCTCGAGGTTGGGCTCGGCCGCGGCAATGAAAACGAGTACGACACCCAGGCCGTTATCGAGTGGCTGGTCCAGATAGCCCAGCAGCGCGGCGAGAAGGAGAGCGTTCGCGACCGCCTGGACCGCATCAAGGGTGACCGAGAAGAACTGGCCCTAGCCAAGGACCTGGAAGAAGTGGTGGTCGCCGCCGACCTGATCGACCGCTTCGAGGCAATGATCACTGCCGCCAAGGTCGAGCTGCTCAACACGCTGCCGGACAACCTGGCCAGCGAACTATCCGCACGGTACGGCGTGGAGGTCGACGACCAGCTGATCCGCGAACCGATC
The DNA here is from genome assembly GCF_024448505.1 of Stutzerimonas degradans. Taxonomy (GTDB): domain Bacteria; phylum Pseudomonadota; class Gammaproteobacteria; order Pseudomonadales; family Pseudomonadaceae; genus Stutzerimonas; species Stutzerimonas degradans. The sequence goes on along the minus strand of NZ_JAMOHV010000002.1, from coordinate 252,459 downwards.
GAGGCGATCCTCCGGAAGATGGCCGACTATGACCCTGACGACGATGCCCCGTCTGACGGGGATCATGACCAACCCGGCGATTCGCTGGCAGCTGAGGAAGACTGCGACTAAAGCGCTTCAGCAGATCGCGCGCCGCTGGGCGCCGCCGCCTCGCCTGACCATTATCGAATGGGCCGACAAATACCGCTGGCTGTCGCCAGTGGAAGCGGCGCGTCCAGGCAAGTACAGCTTCGCCGTCACCCCGCACCTGACCTGGCCGGGTGGTCCGCTGGAAGCGCTCGACGACCCCGCCGTCACCGAGATCGTCTGCCGCAAATCCGCCCAGGTGGCCTGGACCTCCGGCGTGCTCGGCAATGCCCTAGGCAAATGGATCGACATTGACCCGTCGCCGATCCTGGTCCTGTTCCCCAAGGCCGAGGCGGTCAAGCAATACGTAGCGGAAAAGCTCGAACCGATGATCGAAGCCACGCCACGGCTGGCTAAGAAGGTAGACCTGCGCAGCCGCAAGCTGCAGCAGCGGCAGGACTTCAAGAAATTTCCCGGCGGCTTTCTCAAGATGGTCGGTTCCAACAGTCCGGCCAGCGTGAAGTCCACCCCCGTCCCACGGGTTGCTGTGGAGGAGCCTGACGACTGCAACCTCAACCTGCGCGGCCAGGGTGACAGCATCAAGCTGGCAAAGGAGCGTCTGAAAACATTCCGCCGCCCGAAAATCATCATCGGCGGCACGCCGACCATCAAAGGGCTGTCCGCCATCGATGCGGAGATGGAGATCTCCGACAAGCGCATCGGCCTCGTGCCGTGCCATCAGTGTGGCCAGGAACACGCGCTGTCGTTCGACAACCTGCACTGTGATGAGGACGCAACGTACAGCCACCCGGTCTACGGCACCCGCCGGCCGGAGACGAGCTACTACGTCTGCCCGCACTGCGCATCGATCTGGAACGACAACCAGAAGAACCTCAACCTCAAGCGCGGCCGCTGGCAGGCCACCGCCGAGTTCCGAGGCATCGCCGGCTATCAGCTCAACGAGCTGTACGCCACCTTCTGGGGCTCGCGCTTCCAGGTGCTGATGGAGAAGAAACTGCAGGCCGAGCATGCTGCCAGCCTGGGAAACATTGGCCCCATGATCGCCTTCGTCAACAGCTCGGTTGGCGAGTCATACGAATACAAGAGTGATGCGCCGAAAACCGCAGAGCTGGCCGAACGCGCCGAGGACTACCCCGAGCTGACCTCCCCGCAGGGTGTACTGCTGATTACCGCCGGCATCGACGTGCAAGGTAACCGCCTAGCTGTCGTCATCACCGGCTGGGGCCGCGGCGAGGAATCCTGGCGGTTGTACTGGGGCGAACTGGACGGCAACCCAGTCGACGTCAACGATCCGGTCTGGACTGAGCTGGACAAACTGCTCTCCCGGCCGATCCCGACAACCAGCGGCAACCTGCTGGCCATCAGCGCGGCGAGCATCGATAGCTCTGACGGCAACACCAACCACGCCGTCTACACCTACGTGCGCAACCGCCAGCGCTTCAGCGTCATGGCCATCAAGGGTGCGTCTATCGACAACCGCGACCGCGAGATTTTCACCAAACCAGCGCAGTCCGCCGACACCAGCCAGGACAACACCAAGGCTGCCAAGTACGGCCTACGCGTCCACATAGTCGGCACCCACAAAGCTAAGAACCTGATTGACCAGCGTCTGCGCCTCCGGGGCCGAGGCCCTGGCCGCATGCATTGGTATCAGGAGATTCGCGCCGACTACTACGAACAGGTGACCAACGAAGTGCTGGCACCGCACCCGCGCAACCCCAGCAAGATGGTTTGGCAGAAAAAGGCAGGCCGCCGCAACGAGGCCCTCGACTGCGAGGTGTACGCCCTCCATGCCGCCCGCAGCCTGAAAACGCACCTGCTCAAGGACAGTGAATGGGACCAGCTCGAGCAGCAGCTCCTGCAGCCAACCCTATTCGCCCCGGCAGAACAACCCGTCGCCCCGCTACCCAAGCGCGCCACGCGTAGCCGCGGCACCCGCAGCCGCGCCACCTACTGAGGCACCCCATGACCGAAGCACAACAGCGCCTGGCCGACGTCAGGGCGGCGATCAAGGACATCCTCGAAAAGGGCCAAAGCATCCGCAAGGACGGCCGCGAGCTGCGCCGGGCCGATCTGGCCAGCCTGCGCATGCTCGAAACGCAATACGCCAAGGCCGCCGCCGCCGAAACAACCGCCGCCAAATACGGCGCCCGCAACCGCATCAGCTACCTGAAGATTTGATCATGGGCCTGTTCCGCAAATCACCCGAAGAGCTGCTCATGCGTGAGGCCCTCCGCCTGGCCAGAGCCACCGCCGAAACACCGCGCCCAACAGCGCAAGGCGGAGGCGGAGGCGCGGAAACCCGCTGGCGAGGCGCCTCTCGCGTACTACGGAGCATGGCCAGCTGGGTACCCGGCCTGGGCAGCCCGCGCCGCGACCTCAACAGCGGCGAACGCAGCATGCTGGTCGCTCGCTCGCGGGATGCCATGCGCAACCACCTGGTAGCGCGCGCCGCCATCATGCGCCTGCGCACCAACGTGGTCGGTACCGGGCTCGTCTGCCGCGCCCAGGTCGACCACGAAGCGCTAGGTATCGACGAAAAAGCTGCCGAGCGCCTAAATGCCCAGCTCGACCGCCTCTGGTCGCTGTACGCCGACGACCCGCGCGAGTGTGACGCAGAGGCCAGTCTCAACCACTACCAGCTCCAGGCGCTGGTGCTTGTCTCGGCTATGGTGGGTGGCGACGTGTTCATCGCCACCCCGGACGCCGAGCGGGAAGGGTGCCTCTACAGCACCCGCCTGCAACTGATTGAAACCGACCGCGTCAGCAACCCCGGCAGCATGCTGGACAGCGAATGGCTGGTCGATGGCGTCGAGTTTGACACCCTCGGCGCGCCTGTCGCGTACCACGTCTGCACCGGCTACGCCAACGAACTCAATCGCCGCACACCGCTCAGCTGGCAGCGCCTGCCCGTATTCGGCGCAACCACTGGCCGCCGCCGCGTGCTGCACGTCATGGCAGACAAGGAACGCCCCGGGCAGAAACGCGGCGCGCCCTACCTGTCGCCGGTCCTCGAGCCGCTGCAGAAGCTGGAGCGCTACAGCAGCGCCGAACTGATGGCCGCCGTCATCTCCGCCATGTTCACCGTATTCATCAAGAAGAACAGCGAGTTCGACGCCGGAAACCTTCCGTTGTCCGCACTGGGCGATGAATACACCGACGTAGCCTCCGAGCCTGGCGACCTGCAGCTGGGAGAGGGCGCCGTGGTCGACTTGGGGCGCGGCGAGGAACCGGTGATCGCCAACCCGGCGCGGCCCAACGCTCAGTTCGATCCGTTCTTCATGGCCGTGGTCAAGGAAATCGGCGCCGCCCTGGAGCTGCCCGCAGACGAACTGCTGCTGCACTACAACAGCAGCTACAGCGCCGCTCGCGCTGCCATGCTGCAAGCCTGGCGCTTCTACAGCCTGCGCCGCTGGTGGCTCGCCTGCGACTTCTGCCAGCCCAGCCGCGAACTGATCATCGACGAAGCCGTAGCCCGCGGCCTGATCAACTTGCCCGGCTACGCCGACCCGGCCCGCCGAAAAGCCTACTGCCAGGCAATCTGGATCGGTCCGGCGCGAGGCGCCATCGACGAACTGAAAGAGGCCAACGCTGCCGGCAAACGCATCGAAATCGGCGTCAGCAACGAAACCCTGGAGACCGCCGCCATGACTGGCGAGCCCTGGCAGCAGGTCTATCGCCAGCGTCTGCGCGAGGTCGATCAGCGCCGCGCCGCAGGCCTCTACAGCCCACCCAAGGGCGCCACCCCGGAGCCCGCAGCGGCGCCGCAGCAACCCGACGAGGAATAACAGCATGGAAAACCAACACCGCAAGATCAGCGGCTACCGCGATCTGCGCCAGGAAGAGGTTGATCTGATGAACAGGATCAAGGCCAAAGGTGCGGAACTGCTGCAGTTGCAGGCCGAACTAGCTGGCCGCCTGGGTACTGACTTGGAAACCAAACAACTGGCCGCTCGCCGTTCGATGGAGGGCCGCGAGTACCTCGGCGCGCCGTACACCGAACACACCGGGGCATCTGATGAGTGTCACGAGTTTCGTCGGTTCCAGGCTGCTGAGCCGCTGCGCTGGGCCGCTATCGGCAAAACCGATATCCAGACTGGAATCATGGCGCTTGTACGCGCTGTGGCTCAGCCGGCAGGCGTCTGACCTCGGAGGATTGCATATGCACCGCGCCTTCGAGCTGGCCGCATCGCGGCCCTGGCTGATGCTGCCCGACGCCCTCGACAACCTGATGGCCATCGCTGATCGCCAGGGCGACCCCGAAGCGCTGGAGGCGCGCCTCGGCAAACCGCTGGACAACACCCGCACCGTCACCTTGCGTGATGGCGTGGCGGTTATCCCCATCACCGGGCCGATCATGCGTTACGCCAACCTGTTCACCCGCATCAGCGGGGCGACCAGCACCCAGGAGCTGGCCACTGACCTTCAGTCCGCGCTCGACGACCCCAAGGTGCGCGGCATCGTCCTCAACATCGACAGCCCAGGCGGTGAGGCCAACGGCATCAACGAACTGTCGGAGATGATCTACGCCGCCCGCAGCAAAAAGCCGATCAAGGCCTACGGCGGCGGCAGCATGGCCAGCGGCGCCTACTGGCTCGCCAGCGCCGCTGACGAAGTGGTCATCGACGACACCGCATTGGTCGGCAGCATCGGCGTGGTGGTCGAGGTCGTCACCCGTGAGGCTGCTGCCGGCGAGAAGCGCTACACCATCACCAGCAGCAACGCCCCCAACAAGCGGCCTGATATCGGCACCGACGCCGGCCGCGCCGAGATCGCCAAAACCATCGACGCACTCTCCGACGTGTTCGTCGCCAAGGTCGCGCGCAACCTCGGCGTCAATGTCGCCGACGTGCCAGGCATGGGCGACCACGGCGGCCTCAAGGTCGGCGCCGCCGCCGTCGAGTCCGGCCTAGCCCATCGCCTCGGCTCCCTCGAATCACTGATTACCGAACTGGCCAGCCCGGCCGCCAACCAGAGGAAACCCAGCATGACCATCGTCCGCACCACGGCCGAGCTGCAGGCAGCCATCGCCGCCGGCACCGACCCGCAAACCCTCCAGATCGCCGCCGCCGAACAGGTCGACGTCGAAGCCATCAAGGCCGAAGCCAGCGCTACCGCGACCCAGGCTGAGCGCGCGCGCATCAATGGCATCAACGCCCTGGCCGCCAAGGGGTTCGAGCAGGAAATCACTACCGCCATCGAAAACGGCAGCAGCGTCGAGGCCGCCGCCCTGACCCTGTTCAAAGCCGCCACTGATCGCGGCATCAACCTCGCCGGCATCAAGGCCGACGCCGCCGGCACGACTACCGCCACGCCGCCCGGCAGCGATCAGGCCACCGTCGAACGCAAAACCGCCGTCAGCGCCATCGTCGCTGGCGCCACCCGCCGCTGATAGGAGCCCACCATGCCTAACCCCACCGTTTCCACCTACACCCCCGACAGCCTCAGCGCGGGCGATTTCCCCATCGTGCTGGATGGCGTAACCATCGGCGCCACCCAAGTGCTGAGCGCCGGCGCCGTGCTCGGCCAGGTCACCGCCAGCGGTGAATACATCCTGTCCCTGTCGGCCGCCACCGACGGCTCCCAGACCCCGGCCGCCATCCTCGATGCCGACATCGACACCACCGCTGGCGCCGCTCCCGGCATCGTCCGCCTGACCGGCGAAGTGCTCGGCAGTCAGCTGACCCTCGGCACCGGCCACACCCTCGCCAGCGTGAAAGCCGCGCTGCGCCCCCTTTCCCTGTTCGTCCGCTGATAGGAGCTGACCCTGATGGATATTTTCGACACTCGCACCATGCTCGAAGCGGTCGAGCAGATGAAGCCGGCCCGCCGCTTCCTGCAGCAGACCTTCTTCAACGCCGGCGTGCCGCGCACCTTCGCCACCAAAAACGTCGACATCGACATCATCAAAGGCCAGCGCAAAATGGCGCCGTTCGTGCACCCGCGCCTGCCCGGCAGCACCGTCCTGCGCGACGGCTACGCCAGCAACACCTACGCGCCGCCGTACATCCAGCCGAAGCTCGAAACCACCGCTGAGCTGATCCTTAAGCGCGCGGCCGGTGACAACCCCTACGCCACCACCACCCCGCTCGAGCGCGCCGGCCGCCAGCTCGGTAAGGACCTGGCCGACCTCGACGACCAGATCGCCCGCCGCGAGGAATGGATGTGCGCTCAGGCCCTGAGCACCGGGCAAATCCGCGTTCTGGGCGAGGGCGTGGACGACACCATCGATTTCCTGATGGCTGCCGACCACAAGATCACCCTCACCACCGACGTCTGGACCGCCGCCGCCTCCGACCCGCTCGCCAACCTGCGCGCCTGGAAACGCAAAATCGCCAAGGACAGCGGCCGCACCGCCAACGTCGCCGTACTCAGCGGCGAGGCCACCGACGCCTTCCAGAGCAACGACATGGTGATGAAGCAACTCAACACCCGCCGCGTCGACCTGGGCCTGATCGTCCCGCAGGAACTGCCGGACGGCGTCACCTACCTCGGTTACCTCAACGACCCGGGCATCGACCTCTATGCCTACGATGAGTGGTACCTGGATGACGCCGGCGACGAGCAGCCGATGATCGCAGCTGGCGGCCTCATCCTCGGCGCGTCCAACACCCGCAACGCCATGCTCTACGGCGCCATCCAGGACTTGGAAGCGATCGAGAGTGGCATGGTCGAGGCCGCTCGCTTCCCGAAATCCTGGGTCACTCAGGAGCCCTCGGCTCGCTGGCTGAAGCTGCAAAGCGCCCCGCTGGCAGGCCTACTGGAACCCGATGCCTTCATCTTTGCAGACGTGGTGTAACGTCATGGCCAAGAAACCTGAATACATCGTTGCCAACGGTTGCCTGCAGGAGGGCAGCCGCTTGATTCTGCAGGGTGAGCCCTTTAGCCCGGCCACCCCTGAACTGGCCGCGCGGCTGCTCGCCAAGGGCAAGCTGGTCGAGGCCCGCGGCGGCGGTAAGCCGCAGGAAGCTGACGGCGAGGGCGCCTAATCATGTTTGGCGCCCTCGTCGATGACATGGACGCCGCCATCATCGCCAGCCTCAATGACGGCACCGCCGACTACGCCGACGCCACGGGCATCCCCGTGGCGGCCGGCATCACGGTGATCATCGAACGCAACCTGGAGCGTGTCGGCGCCGATGGCATGTTCATCGCCATCCCGCTGGCCGTCACCTGGCGTAAGTCCGCGCTGGATTGCGGCGCGCGCGGCGGCGTGTTCACGTTCCAGCGCTGCCGTTACGTCGTCGAGGAAATCGTCTCGGATGACGGCCACTGGATAACCGCAGCCTGCATGGAGTCCCGATGAACATCCTCACCCAAGCTCGCCTCGCCCTCGTAGCGCGCCTGCAAACGATCACGGTCGCCAATGGCTACCGGACCAACGCAGGCACCAACGTCCGCACCGGCTGGTTCAGTGAGGTGCTCGAGGCCGCAGGCGTCGGGTTTCCGCTGATCTGCGTGCAAAAAGCGGCGGGCTTACAGCCTGTCGCCGGGCCTGGCGCCATTCGGGCAGCACCCGGCTTCAGCGTGGTGGGCGCGGTCGATGCCGGCCTCGACGACTACGACAGCGCCATCGAGGACCTCCAGCTCGATCTGCTGCAATGCCTACTCCCTGAGCACGGCCAGTTCCTGCGCTGGGCGCCTCCAGGCGTGGTCAGCACCGAGCTTGGCCCCCCCGAGGAATTCCCGCCGGGCAACGGCACCCAGGTCGCGTCCGTCCTGATCCCGGTCCACCTGCATACCATCATCAACGGAGACTGACTCCATGAGCAGCAAACCACCGGTGCCTGCCCCGCAGGCTGCCGAGGTTCAGGTCGTCCTGAACAAAGCGCACACCCACCGCGGCGAGCAGCACAAGGCCGGCGCAACGATCAACGTCACTGCCAATGAGAAGGCCTGGCTCGAAAAGCGCGGCCTCGTCGGCGGTATTCATGAGGAGGTGAGTCATGGCTGATTTGCGCGGTGCGTTTCTCGGGGTAGGCAAACAGTACCTCGAGGATCTGGACGACCCTCAGGGGCTGATTTTCGTCGGCAACTGCAACTCCCTCAGCTACGAGGCCACCCCGCAGGAAATCGAGGAACAGGACTACACCACACCCGGCGGCGGCCTCGATGCGTCGGTACAGCGCATCAGTGCGCTCAACGTCACCTACAACGCCCGCCACTTCAAAACGGCCAACATGGCGCGCGCCCTCTACGGCAACGCCACTGACGTGGCGGCCGGCACCGTGACGGGTGAACCGCATACTGCGCACCCCGGCGCGCTGATCCTGCTCGCCAACCCGGGCGCCACGAACGTAGAGGTAACCAGCTCCGATGGCCTGACCACATACGTTCTGGATACCGACTACACCCTGGACCCTGCCGGGTTCCCCATCATTACCGAAACCGGTGCGATTTCCGTCGCCACGCCGATCAAGGTCAACTACAGCTACGCCAAGCACGCCACCATCCAGGCGCTGGTCAAATCCGGCAAACGCTTTCGTCAGGTGTTCGTTGGCCTCAACGAAGCTCGCTCTGGCAAGCCTGTGGTGATCGAGGTGTTCCGCGTCAACCACTCGCCGGCCACGCTGAGTTTCATCGGCGACGAGTTCCAGGGCATGGAATTCACCGCTAAGGTCGAGAAGGACCCGACCAAGATCGGCACCGGCATCAGCCAGTACATGGTCATCAAGGACGTGGATTAAGCGCCAAGGCCCAAGCCCAGCCGCGTGGTGGGCTTGGGTGCTGGCTGCGTGATATGGTTCTCATGTCCGAAAAGGAGGGAACCTGATGCGAAATTTCGGCTTCATCTTGGCGGCGCTTTTGCTTTCCTCGCAGGCCGGCGCCGCCACCATTTTCAAATGCGTCGACGAGGCCGGGAAGGTCACGTTTACGAAGAACGCCAATTGCCCGCGCAACAGCGGCCTTGAAGATGTCGTCCGCGCCCATAACGCCGCACCGAGTGGTTCGAGCGCACCGGTGCAGATGGCGACCCCGCCCGCGCCGGCCCATACCGCGCAACCCCCCGAGCAGGCGCCGAGCAAGGGGCCAGTGGTTGTCGGTGGCAGCGCACCGCAGCGTGGCTGCGATACCGGCCTGTCTGAACGCGACCTACGCACCGCGAAGGTCCGTGGCGAAGTCGTGCCGGGCATGTCACGCAAGGACGTCGAGGGCATGTACGGCCCTGCCAATCGCGACGGCAGCGCCCGCGGCGCAGGAACCACCACCTACTGGAACGACAAATACGTCGATGTGACAAGCGTCAATTACGATGCTGGTGGATGCGTCCGGTCGACCTACCAGTCCGGCTATAAAAACTGATCCGGGAGGGAACCCAATGCAGTGTCCAAAGTGTGGCTACGAGCCAACGATGTCAGAGATTCAATCAAGCCCAGATCAATGCCCGAGCTGCGGCGTCTATTACGCCAAGGTGAGCCATTTGACTGTTGATGCCGCCGAAGAGAAGCCCTCAAGCAAACTGGCGGGCGCTTGGCGCGGCGCGATGCTCTCGGTTGAGGAGGGGCGCGAGCGTCGCGCAGAGGATGAGCGCAACCGCATCCGAGCGCGCAACGTATCGACGGCGGCACCTGTCGTGGTGACCGATGTGCAGATTCAATTTGGCTCGCTGGTGACGCTGCTAGTCAAACTCGCATTCGCAGCGATCCCGGCGGCCATCATCGTGGCCATTATCATCTGGGGCGCGGTATCGATCCTAGGCCTGATCCCGTTGCTCATGCATTGAGCGGCAGGCGTTTCATTACAACCCGCCACGGCGGGTTTTTTATTGCCCGGAGTTTGGCATGAGCGACCTGAAAATCCTGTTTCCAGAGCCGGTCACCGTCGAGGTGATGGGGCGTGACGTGCAGATCCTGCCGGTGAAGCTGCGCCACTTCGAGCGCTACGGCAAGTCGGCCGGCGCCCTGGTCGAGCTGTTCAGTCAGGCCAGCGTGCAGCAGATCAATCGCTATGCCGCCACGCACAGCCGCGAGTTGCGCAAGGTTCTGCTGGTGACCACCAGCCTCAAGCGCTGGCAGTTGTGGTTTCTCCCAGCGACCGTTTGCGTGCAACTGCTCGTCGAGGTAGTGCGGGTCAATTCCAGTTTTTTCGGCGAAGCCCTGCCGGCAATGGTAAGGGCGCTGAGTGGGGCTCCGTCGTCCAGCGACTGATTGGCGCCGGCCATGATCTAGCTGCCGTGCAGGACTACAACCTGCAGCAGATCGAAGTATTCCTCGCGGCTATCGACAAAGAGGACCGCGCTGCGAACCGGGTCGCGCTCATCGCCGCGCGGGCGGCTAACGCCAAGCCTGAAGACTTCAAACGCTTACTCAAGGACTTCGCCTGATGGCTACCGTAAAGACTCAGCTGGTCATCGATGGCAAGAACAACACCAAGCGTGCATTCGATGAGGTCAACGGCCAGATCGAAACCATGAACAGCAAGCTGGCCGCCGCAGGCAAGGCTCTGGTTGGCGTGTTCTCCGTCTCGGCGCTGGCTGGCGCGATTCGCGGCATCGCCAATGCGGCGGATGGATACAGCCTGATGAATGCACGCCTGCGCCTGGCAACCGAGTCGCAGGAAGAGTTCAACACGGCGCAGACCGAGCTTCGCCGTATTGCACAGGCTACGCAGACGCCGCTGGAGTCGCTCGCGACCCTGTATGGCCGCGTCAGTCGCCCGCTGAAAGAAGCGGGGCGCAGTCAGGAAGAAATCCTGCAAGTAACCGAAGCGGTTGCCACCTCGTTCCGCGTGTCCGGTGCTTCGGCTCAGGAAGCGGAGAACGGAGTCATCCAGTTCGCTCAGGCGCTGGGCTCTGGTGCGCTGCGTGGCGACGAGTTCAACAGCGTGGCCGAACAAGCGCCGCGCCTGATGCAAGCGCTGGCCGACTCGCTCGGTGTGCCGATTGGCGCGCTGAAGGAGATGGCCGCGCAGGGCGAGCTGACCGCTGATGTCGTGACCGATGCGTTGGTCGGCCAGCTGGACACGCTACGTCGGGAGGCCGAGTCGCTGCCGCAAACCGTTGGCGGCGCCATGACGGAACTGACCGATAGCTGGAACAGGGCGATCGGTCAGGCTGACACGCAGCCGCTGGTGGACGCTATCAAGTCCCTCGCTGATACCCTGAGCGACCCGGTGGTAGTCGACAACCTGGTAGCGTTGGCCTCTGCGCTTGCGAAGCTGGCCGGAACGGCAGTTGAGGGCGCATCCGAATTCGTTGGCCTCGGCAAGCGCATTGCCTTTGTTGCTGCGAATTCGGCGGGAATGGTCACTGAACTGGATCAGATAGACCAACAGATCGCCGATCTCGACCGCAGCCTTCAGGGTACTGGCCTGAGCACCACAATCGACGGGCTGCTGTTCTCACCAGAGGAGCTGCAGGCCAAGAAGGATGCGCTGGTTGCGCTGCGTACCGCTATCGTCGCCGAGCAAGCCGGCATGAATGCTGAGCTTCAGGTGGCGGCAGACTTGGCGGCGTCAGCCGCCGAGGCGACCCGCCAGGGGGAAATCGCAAGTCAGCGCGAGTACGTCACCGCGCTCAAGGCCACGCGCGACGAACTGGTCAAACAAGCTGAGGATGGTGCAAAGCGCCTGGTTTCTGCTGAAAAGACGGCGCTTTCCGAGCTCAAGAAAGTACGCGATGAACGCCTGAAGATTGAGGCGCGCTACCGCGAGGCGCTGTCCGGCCTGAACGGGCAAGGTGATGCGTCTTACGGTGCTGCGCAGTCCCTGAAGGTAGGCGCTCGACAGGCTCTACAGGCCGGTGATGTGGAGGGCGCCAAGGCGCAGGCGCAGGCAGCGCTCAAGATGCTGCAGGATCTGGCCGCGGCCGGCGAGAACACCTACGGCTTTGCCGGCTTCATCGGAGAGCTGCAGGATATCGAACTGGCCGCCAACGACATCGAGCAGAGCAACGCGGAGGCGAAGATCAAGTCCATTCGCGACGAGATGGACGCTCTGAAGAAGCAAGCCGACAAGCTCAAGGATGCGCCGATCAGTTTCAAGATGGATGAGGAAAGCCTCAACGGCGTGAAGAGCCAGATTCAGCAGCTTGCGGAGCAGCTAGGGCAGCAACTGGTCATCCCTGTCAGAGTGGCTGCCAACGACTTTACGCAGCCCTACACCCTGCAAGACCCAGGTCCTGAACCGTCCGGCTTTGCCACTGGCGGCCTGATCCGCGGCCCCGGTACCGGAACCAGCGACAGCATCCCGGCGCTGCTCTCCAATGGCGAGTATGTCATCCGGGCTGCTGCGGTTCGCAAGCTGGGCAAGCATGCGCTCGACATGCTCAACCGCGGCATTCCGATCCCGCGTTTCGCCGATGGCGGCTTTGTCGGAACGGTAGCCAGCCTGGACACTGCACCGCGCAACCTCGGTTCGGTCGACTTCAATCTTGGCGGCGACACGTTCCAGGTGTTCACTGATGCCGGCCAGCTTGATCAGTTGCGAATGGCAGCCAGGAAGCTCGGCCGGACTCACAGATGACGGAGCAAATATGGGAAACCCTACAGACTACAAGTTGGTGCCGACTGAACTGTTGCGGCGAATAGTGGAGCGTGATGATTCGATAGCGTACGACGATGATCACTACGCACTCCCTCACGACATAAGGGAGGCCCTCGATAAAATACTGGCTGGCCCTTCGACTGATCCAAAGCCGTAAGCCGAGCCTCGCTTTCAAAGCCTGCATAGCCCGCCACGCGCGGGCTTTTTGATGCCCGGAGTTAACCCATGACAACCCCGATCATGCTCGGAGGCATTCCGCTCGAGCTGCATTCTGGCGCCCCGGTTTTGAGCGAGGAGCCCATCGGCGGCGAAACCTCCCTGCGCATGAGTGACGGCGCGCTGGTGTCCATGACTCATTGGGAGCGCATGTCTGGCTCCATCAGTGGAGCCGGCTGGATGCCGCCAGGGCTTCACGGGCTGGACTACAGCCAGCCGCTGGAACTCAGATCAACGAAAGTGCAAAGCATCGCCGGAGCCGGCCTCGTGCATACCGTGCGTGGCACGCCCCGGCCGGATGTTGCGCCGTGGGGGCAAGCGCTGGTCGGCGGCGCCTGGGTCAACACCGCCTGCAATTTGCTCGACGGCGTTGCGACCCTCGCGGCCGTGGCCGGAGCGACGCTTTACCGGGTCTGCTGGATGCCGGTCTACAGCGTCAAGGCGCGCCGCCCATCCGAAACGCAGGATTCAGGCACCGCCAGCCACAGCTGGTCCATCACCTGGGAAGAAACCTGATGCTCAACGGATCGCCCCTCAACTCCGGGCCGCTCAATAGCCTGCCGGGCGGTGCGGCTGAGCCGGTATATGTGGTGCGTGGCCAATCGTTCGTCTGGGCGCTGCGGGTGCTGGTGGGCGGCGAGAACCTCACGGCCCAGCTCACCGGCGCAGTAACGATCGACCGGGAGGAGGCCGCCGCGGGCATTGCCGGCTTCGACCTGTTCGTCGCGCCGGGCGCGCCCGTTGTGCCACCGGACTGGAAGGGCCGCAGCGTCACCATCGACTACATCACCACGAGCGCGGGCAACACGACCGAAGCGCGGCGCTTCACCGGCCAGGTCAGCCGCGCCGACTGGAACCCGGTCACCCGCCTGCTGAGCTGTGAATGCTCAGACCAGCTGCAGCAGCGCGTCGAGGGCATGACCGTTGCGGCCATCGATGCGTTGGTCGGCGGCTACTGGTCAGCGGACGTGTTCGAGCCGATTGAGGGGCGCAGCCACTGGGACTATGCGCTTGAACGCCTGAGCACCCGGCCGGTCAGTCTGGACTGCGCGCCAACCGGCGAGCTGCGCGTCACCAGCTGGTACGCCGGCGCTCCGCATTTCGTATTCGGCGAGGGCACCGTGGCCTATCAGACCTTGCAGCTGCAGCAGTCTGATCTGTCCAGCACCACCAATCGCATCGAGATCGAACTCAGCTACCGCTATGACCGCCTATGGCAGCGCAACCAGCACTACACCTGGCTCGTGCCGGCCGGTTCGTTCTGCGATTGGCGTCTGGATGCGCACGATCTGCCCACCATCGACATGGTGCAAAGCGCAGTCACGGGCGCCGGGTTCGCAATCGTCAGCGAGAGCTACGTCACCGCGCCGCTGAGTGCGCCAGATCCCTGCGGCACCGGCTCGCCGTGGATCAACAACTTCGACGATCTGGTCATCGGTACCGGCATCACCGGTGGCCGGCGCTGGGTGCAGACGGTCACCGAGACCTACACGCTGACGCTCGCATTGCCAGCCGGCGAGGTTGCGGCGACGCAGGTCGTACAGCGTCAGGGCGCCACACTGCAGATTGAAAGCACGGCGGCGGTGGAGTGGACTGATGGCGATATGGCCGGCGTTGCAACTGCCTATCAGGACGAGTTCGACGAGGCGCGCCGCGCCGCAGTATTCGATGTGGTCGCCAACCAGGGCGTGACGGAACTGCTCGCCGCCAGCCGTGAAACCGTACTCAGCTGGCAGGTGCCAGCCAGCATGGCGCTGGGTATCGACCTGATCCACACCCTCGAACTGGACTGCTCCGGCGTTCGCGCCAGGGGCAAGTGCCGGCGGGTGGTCGATACGTTCGATCTGGCGTCAGGCTCGGCCATGACTGCGATCAGCATCGCGATCATGCGCGGCGGCGGCACGAGCGACCCGCTGATCATGCCGGCGCGGCTCGGCGCTACCCCGATAGACCCGGGCGAGGGCGCAAGCATTGCATTGCCGACCCAGATCGGCGGACGGCTGGAAGACCCGCCATACGACGAGACGAAACTGGGTTTCTCCGGCAACTGGTCGGGCGGCGGTCTGGGTGAACAGTACCCGCGGCGGTTCGATCTGGAAGCGCCGGAGATTCCCGACACCGTGCGGGATGAGCTGCCGCTGACCGCTGCCACGCTGTTTCGCGTCGGCGTCCCGAATGACCTGCTGGAGATGTAAGACATGGCCTTAGGAGATGAGCGCCGAGCCATTGGCCGCGCCAACGAGCAGTCCCGTCGCAACATCGGCAGTCAGATTGAGGCAGAGCGCCGCGCCATCGGTCGGCAGATCGAGGCAGAGCGGCGCGGTGAGGCGGTTGTCGAGGACATCAACAGCCTCGTGCGCCCGCCGCGCCAGTCGCGCCCACTGAAACGCCTTGACCCGGTCGGCTCGATTCCGGCGCAGCGCAGCAGCGCGCCCTACAAGCCGCGCGCGGCAACTACGGCCGGCATTGCCAGCCCGTTGATCGAGGGCGCTTCAGGCGCTGGCGCAACCCTGGCACGCGAGTATCACGCGGGAATCACCCTTACCAGTAGCGACGGCCTGATCAGCCTGGATGTTGAGCCGTTGAAAAAAATCACCATGCACGATGCCAATGGTGAACCGGTAGTGATGGAGTTTGCCCAGCCATGACGGATTCGCTATCGCTGAACCTTGGCAGGCCGACAGCGTTGCGGGGGAACCCGTACCACGGACTTGTCAGGGAAGGTCTGTTGACCCTGCCGAACGCAGCGACCATGCCCTATCCGCAGCCGAGCGGAGAGCATTGGCAGCGCGGAAGCACTGCGCTTATTGCCCACCCGAACGCGCCCGGCATCACTCGCACGCCGGAGCAGGCCGCTGACGACGCCGCCGCAGGGCTGGAATGGTGGACGCAGGCCATCTTGTCCGGCAACCAGCTTTACGGCGCAGAGTTGCCAGGGTGGATATACATCGACCCAGCCGGTGCGCGCTGGCTGGTCACGACGGACCTGTCATCTGCACATGTCAGCGGCGGAGTCTGCACTGTCACCCTCGCGCGCTTTGGTGTGCTGGGTGGCGAGCCGGAGGCGTACACCTACAACGTGACCGTACCGAACATGGGGCAGTCGACGCCGCAGCTAACCGGTACCACCGGCACCCGCCTGCGCCGTTACCACACCAGCCCCACAGGCAATGGCGCCATGTTCGAGGTGTCCGTCGAGTACTCGCAGCCGTTCGAGCTGTTCTGGCGCTGGCGCCCCGTTGGCTGGGTGGAGATCACGCTGAGCGGGGCGGGTTCCAGCTGCATCCCGTCGGTTGTGGTGCGCAAAACCAGAACGCAAACGCTTGGCACGTACGTTGATCAGCCGACGACTCTTTCCGTGGACAACTACTACCTAAATCGCGAGCCAGACGGATCGCACACCGTGTCGCAGGTACCTGGCGGCGATATCGCGGCGACTCTGGCGACACACAACGTAGTCACGTCAGGCGAGGAAAGCGGATTCTCTGGGTGGGTGGTCGGCATGCTTTACAGCGCGGCCGGGGCCGTTCAGGAGTTGACCCTAGAGCACCGCGCCATAACCACCTGGTCGTCCGTGCCACTGATCTATACCGGGCCTACTTCAATTCCAGAAGGCCAGCAGTTCAACGGCACCTTTGAACTGGAGCAGTCCTGGACAAGCACGCTCAGCATGACCTACCGCCTCGGCGGCGCAGTGCTCGCCAGCGACCAGTTGCAAATCACCGAGACATCATCCGAGACACTGATCTACGTCGACGCAACAGCCACTCGCGATTACTCGGTGCAGATTACGTGCACGCCAGGCGCCTCGTTCGCAACATCATCCAGCGGCACGCCGGAAACGGTTTTCATGGGTGGCCTTTACACCTACGGCTTCTACAGTGAGGTTGCGCCGCGCGTAGGCCGAAGACTTCAGCAATGGTGGTCAGAGCCTGGCGTACCCTGGCGTTACTTGCAGCCTTGCCCGTACCGCTACAGCGCGCAGCTATACGGATCGGTGAGCTGGTTCCGGCCGGGGCAAGTCGACGACGGTGCTTCCAGCTTCCACTACGCGACACCGATCGCCGGCCCGTCAGGAGCGATCACAGTTCCGCCGCTCCAGATCGATAAATCCGGCGACCCCGGCACCTACGACCGCCTTGCCTACGCGAGCCTTTGCCCGGTCACAGGAGCATTTGCGCGCGACACGGTACCCGTCTGCTACGTCTGAGGAACACCCATGCAATTCATCAACAACTGGAGCCAGTCGGTAACGCTGGCGTCTGGCGCAACATCGCTCGCGCTGAATCTGCCAGACGGCGACTTCCGACTAACGCTGGCCGACTCGAAGTTCACGCCGACCCGCTGGGAGATCGTTGGCGCGACGGTAGCAGGCGGTACCGCAACGCTGGCCCGCGGGCTGGAAGGCACGACCGATCAGGACTGGCCGACTGACAGCGTCATCTACTGCGCAGTCACGGCTGGCCTTTTGGCTGATCTGTTCGCGCGCGTGGAGGCTCTGGAGGGATCTGGCGTGGCGCCATATCAATTGACAGCTGCGGCGAGCGGGGCTGGCGCCGGATTCCAAGACGGGGCCTACGGGGCACTGACTCCCGCGACCATCTCTCTCGGCGGCGTGGATCGAGGAATCCTCATGCTGACGACGGAGCAGGGCGCCACCAATACCACGATTACCTTCCAGATCGATGCACAGATCAGCGCGACTGTGCGTATTCGCATAGACGGCCTCATGCCTGCCGGGATGGACTGGATTGCTCTCGATCTGATCGCATCGAGCTACACCATTGTCACGGTCGAAGGCCTCTCATCAATGGTGGCCGGCCAGACCTACGGCATCTGGCTAGAGGAGGTGTAGCCATGCGCCCCGCCATCATTGATCTGCACATCGTTCAGGGCTCGACCCTGCGCGACACCCTGCGGCTGATGCAGCCGCGCTACGAATACCGTCCGATCACTGGCATCAGCGGGTCACCCCTTCGGCTCACCGTCGATCACGGCTTGCCGGGCAGCTGGCTGGCTTGGGTGGAGGGCGTCAACGGCATGCAGGGTGTTAATCGCTCGACCCGTGAGTCACCGCACCGCGTCACGGTCGTGGATGCCGCCACGCTGGAAATCAACGCACTGTCCGCCTTCTGCCTCTCGCCCAGCGGCGGGCAGCTGATCTACAAGCCTCCCGTGGACCTCACCGGCGCCACTGCACGCATGCAGATCCGCGCCCAACTCGGCGGCGCCGTGCTGCTGGAGCTGACCACCGAGAACGGCGCGCTCGCCATCACCGGCCTGGGCACGATCACCCGCACCCTCAGCGCCGCGCAAACCGCCGCGCTGACATGGACCGATGGCGTGTATGACCTCGAGGTGCAATTCCCGGACGGCACCGTTCAGCGCTACCTGCAGGGGGCCGTCACCGTCAGCCGCGAGGTGACCGTATGAGCACCGTAGCAATCTGCGGCGACCCGGAGGTGCTGGTCATCGAGGCCGGCGTCGAGTACGCCGTGGCGCTGGAGCCGGATGAAGATACGAGCGTCGTCACGGTCGGCGAGCAAGGGCCGCCCGGCCCACCCGGACCAACCGGTGGCAGCGCCCTGCAACGCATTGCCGGCGAAACCCTCAGCGCGCTGCGTGCGGTGTACGAGCTGGACGGCCTTGTCCGTGCGCTCGACTACCGCGACGCCGCCCACATCGATCTGCTGCTAGGCCTCTCGCTCACCGCCGCGCCGGCTGGCGGCCCCGTCAACGTGCAGCGCTCCGGCGTGCTGGATGACAACAGCTGGAGCTGGCAGCCGGGGCGCATCTACCTCGGCGCCAACGGCAGCCTTACCCAAACGGCACCCGCAGATGGCTACTGCGTGCTGCTCGGCGCCGCCACTTCCGCCACCCGCATAACCCTCAACCTGCAAGACCCCATCGATCTGGAGAACTGAACATGGCCTCTCGCTACATGACGCTGCTCAATGGCGCCCGCAAACTCGTCGAGGGGCTGGTCGCCTCGGCAGGCGTGGCCGACGCCGGCAAAATCGTCGCCACCGGCCCGGACGGCAAACTCGACCAGTCGCTGATGCCGCTGGGTATCGGTGCCGACACCGTGTCCGCAGTCGCTTCCGAGGCGATCGGCGCTGGCAAGTTCGTCAACTTCCACGACAACGCCGGCACCTTCTCCGTGCGCTTGGCCGACAACAGCAACGGCCGGCGCGCCGACGGCTTCGTGACCGAGGCGTTCGCCAGCGCGGCGACCGCGACCGTCTACCCGATGGATGGCGTCAACTCCGCCCTGACCGGCCTCACCCCAGGCGCGCGCTACTACCTCGACACGGCCGGCGGCGTAACCGCCACCCCGCTCGATGAAACCGACGCCCTCAATGCCAACAAGATCAGCCAGTACGTCGGCACGGCGAAGTCCGCCACCGAGCTGGTCACCGATGACAGCGACCCGGTAACCCTCTGATGACAGCCCGCCGACCTCTCGTGCTCGTAAACGGGCAACGCAAACAGCTGCCGACTGGCGACACGCTGGCCGGCGTCGTGCATGACACCGACCCGCGGCTCACCGACGCTCGCGAGTGGACGGCGACGACCGTCACCCAGGCAGAGGCAGAGCAGGGCACCGCAACGACTCGTCGCGCATGGACCGCGCAGCGTGTGTTCCAGGCCGTCGCTGCCTGGTGGTCGGCCAGTGCGATGAAGACCAAGTTGGACGGTATCGCTGCCGGTGCAACGGCGAATGCCACGGATGCCCAGCTGCGCGACCGTTCCACCCATACCGGCACGCAGGCAATCAGCACCGTCACCGGCCTGCAAACGGCTCTCGACGGGAAGATCGGCACGACCGAGCGCGGCGTGTCTGGCGGCGTGGCCACTCTGGACCAGTTCGCCCGTATCCCGGCCAGCCAGCTGCCTAGCTACGTCGATGAGGTGCTGGACTTCTTAACGACCGCAGAGTTCCCAACCACGGGCGAGGGCGGGAAAATCTACATCGCCATCAACCAGGGTACGGCCGCGAACCCGACGCGCCAGTACCGCTGGACCGGCTCCGTCTACGCTGAGATCAACCCATCGCCCGGCACTACTGACGCCCTGGCAGAGGGTTCGACGAACCTGTATTTCAGCGAACACCGCGTGCGCAACACGGTGCTGACCGGGCTGAGCCTCGCCGTGTCCACGGCAGTGACGGCGGCGGATAGCGTGTTGTCGGCGTTGGGGAAGATTCAGGCGCAGTTGGGGCTGAAAGCCGACCTTAACAGCCCGGCGTTTACCGGCAACCCGACGGCGCCGACACCCGCCGCGACCGACACCGACACATCGATTGCGACCACGGCGTTCGTGAGGGCGGCGATGGCGTTGTTTGGGGTGGGAACAACTTCTGGCGTAGATGTCTCAGACGCAGACACCGCGTTGACGACAGGCTTCTATCGACTTTTAGGTACCGCCCTGAACCGGCCAGAAACAGGCGGCGCTGGCTATATGCTGGAGGTTGTCAGCTACTCTGATAGTTATGTTTGGCAGCGGGCTAGTAAACCGAGCGGGTCCAGCGTGGCAACTTTCACCCGCTGGAAGAATGGGGCTGCGTGGACCCCTTGGCAAGAAATCTGGCACACCGGCAACTTCAACCCAGCTACCAAGCAGGACAAGTCTTCCCTCATCACCACGGCCACCAGCCGCACGCTGACCCTGACCGACGCCTGGAACTACGTGCGCCCCGGTACGACGAGCGCCATCACCCTAACCGTTCCGTCCAACGCTTCTGTCGCATTCGAGATCGGGACAGAAATCACCATCCGCGCACTCGGCAACGTCACGCTGGCCGCAGCCAGCGGCGTCACCCTCAACGCCCCATCGGGCGGGACGCTCAGCATGACCGCCCGCATGACCGTGACGCTCAAGAAGGTCGCCACGGACGTATGGGACGTGATCGGCCAAACGGTGGCAGCATGATGCCCGGTGTTGTGGCGGGGTTTCCGCGAGCGGCGCAAGGTAAGCTGGTATCCGCCACAGCTGAAAACAACTACGGCTTCGCTTCTACAGGTGCGGGAGGTGCGTCGAACATTGGCGGGCTTGATCCGGCCAGTTTCAATATCGTCCCAGGTGCCGCTGCTACGCCTGGGGCCACTGGCGAAATCCTCGACCTGTACTGGCACGGCCAGAACCAGTTCGTCTACCTGACGGTTCGCGGAAGCTATTCAAACCGCGACCAGCTGCCGTTTACGTCGATCACGGTCAACGGTGTGACGTTCACCAAATCGACGGCAACGGATATCGGCGTTCAGTACGTTGGGTACACGATCCGCTGGAACAGATCGGCGAACCCGTTCCCTGTTGGAGCTCATGTGATTAACGTGAACTCCTGATCTCCGTGTGCGTACCGCGTTCAACCGCCTGCGCCGTTCCGTCTCCCGATTGGCTGATGCCAGCGATGGAGAGCAGCATCACTGCCATTCGCGATCCAAAAAAATCGAACCAGAAACGGCAGCATTTTCGTTCAGCTCGTGGGTCCGGTAGCGAAACGGCGGGTAGGGAGCTAGCGCGCTGTCGAGGTAGCGCAGGCAGGTTTCAATGGCCGCCGCGCGCGCGCTGTCCTCGCCTTCGGTCAACAGGTTGAGCGCATCGATAAGTTCGGACGGTGTCGGTTCGCTGAGCAGCATGCCGTGCTGAACGGTCAGCGTCTGTTTTTTGTAGACGAGCCTGACGGGATCTCGACCGATCAGCGAAGCGCCGTCAGCCAGGAGTGCGTCGATGTGATTGCGCAGCGCGGTGCACTGGCGGCGGTCGGTTCCCTGGTAGCGCATCCTGACTCCCTGTCGGCAATGGTCTAAAGTGTGACACATTTCACAAATGGTGGCATCATATCGCCACTACCTGCACGCCCTCTCGTGTGTAGCCGTGGTTTTCCCGAGGCCCGCCAAGTGCGGGCTTTTTTTTACCCAGCACCCAGCTCGCGCTTGTTTCCGAGAGGGGTGGCATAGTGCCATGACTTGCCGGTCGCTCCATGACTGCGCTCAAGGAATGTGCATGCTCGTGAACAATCAAAGTCAGTCTCGTGCGGTTTTTGTTCGCGAAATAGCAACTGGTTAGCCCCCGAACTCTTACCTGGGATTAATCCGCCGTTCGTCGGTGATTAAAAGTTGCTGGTTATAAATCTGACGCCCATCATATTTTTCAGTGGTTGTGCGGATTAAGATTTTTGCTCATTTAAAAAAGGAGTCGGTAATGAAGAAATGGAATTTAATCATGCTTGCATGCATTCCCCTGTTCGCCTCGCAGGTATGTTCGGCCGCAACGTATCTGGGCTCTTGGGATCTTAAAGGAACCGGGAAGAAGCAGACGGTATATCAAGAGGGTGCATCTATCCGGGTTGTAGAAGCTGGCGGGGATCAGAGAAATTACCAAATTGGAAACTTGGCTTGGTCTTTTGTAGATGCAAGGGATACCGATGGAAAGCCGGGGCTCGAACTGGTGGTTCGTGCCGGTAATGATCTGGCGGTGATTTCGCATTCCACCCAAACCCTTCGGACCTATGCTGTCGGAAACATATCTTGGTCTATCGTGGGGATTCTTGAGCTAAATAATAAGGCCGGTGAAGAGGTTGTAATAAATACCTATCGCGGCATTAAGTTTATCCATGATGCGACCCAAAACTACAGAGATATAGATTTCAATCATACCGGGACATGGGCGCTTTTCGGTATAGCTAACCTAGGTGGTGCTGGGCCTGACCTCGTTATCAATATGGGGGGTGGAGTGAAATTGATGGACCCTCGTACCTATCAGATGAGGGATTTCAATTTCCAAGGCTATAGCGCGATCTTTAGCACCTCCCAACTCGATTCTAAAGCGGGCCTTGAGGTAGTAGGCCGCACGGCCGGTACAGTCTATGTAATCAGCGGTGGGGTTAAGTCGCCGCGGCTTAAAGAGTATCCAGCTACCACGAGTTCATCGTGGGCAATTTACGGCCGCACCGCTGATACCGATGGTAAAGCGGGGGATGAGATTATCCTGGTGATGCAGGGGCTTATTCGCATCATCTCCCACGCCCAAGGATATTCGCGCGACTACCCGATAGCGGGCGGAAACTATTCCATTGACTCGGTCACGGATATGGATGGGCGTGCGGGCAACGAGATCATATTGCGCGATGCGGCTGGCACGGCATTTATGCTTAACGATCGCACAGGAGTATTGAGTCGGATGTAAGTCAGCACTACGAACAAAGCCATTTTTAGGCCCGCTTTGAGCGGGCTTTTTTTTGCCTGGAGAAAACATGCGATCACTGACTGAGCAGCAGCTGCTGCGCATCCTCCCCAACGCCCGCCCTGTCGCGGGCGTTTTTGTTTCCGCGCTCAACCGGGCCATGAGCCGTTACCGCATCGACAGCCCGGTACGGCGTGCTGCGTTTCTCGCTCAGGCCGGGCATGAGTCAGGCCAGCTGCGTCGGCTGGTGGAAAGCCTCAACTACAGCGCCGTCGGGCTCGCCGCGACCTGGCCTGCGCGGTTCCGCGATGCCGATGGTCAGCCGAACGCACTGGCGCAGCGGCTGGCGCGTCGGCCCGAGGCCATCGCCAACCACGTCTATGCCGATCGGCTGGGCAACGGGCCGACAGTGAGTGGTGACGGCTGGCGGTATCGCGGGCGCGGGCTGATCCAGCTCACCGGCCGCGACAACTACCGCGCCTGCGGCGATGCGATCGGCGTGGATCTGCTGACGAAACCCGAGCTGCTCGAGCAGCCCGAATGGGCCGCGTTGTCCGCCGCGTGGTACTGGGCCAGCAACGGCCTCAACGAACTCGCCGACGCCGGCCGGTTCGAGGCAATCACCCGCCGCATCAACGGCGGCACGCACGGCCAACCACAGCGCCTTGCGCTGTGGCGAGCGGGACAGGAGGTGTTCGCATGATCGGCGCATGGGTT
Organism: Stutzerimonas degradans; assembly: GCF_024448505.1. Classification (GTDB taxonomy): domain Bacteria; phylum Pseudomonadota; class Gammaproteobacteria; order Pseudomonadales; family Pseudomonadaceae; genus Stutzerimonas; species Stutzerimonas degradans. Next base: position 228,771 of record NZ_JAMOHV010000002.1, on the reverse strand, counting down.
GAGCGCTCAACCGTTTACGGCTTGCTGGCTGCGCTGTGCTTCGTGGCGGGCTGGAAGGTGAACGGCTGGCGGCTGGGAGAGGGCATCGCGCAGGACCAGTACCAGGCGGTGCAAGTTGTGCGTGTCGTGGAGCGTCAACAACAGGCAGTAGCCGATACCGAGGGGCAGAAGGGCCATGAAGAACTGGAAAACCTGCGGCGCGCTGCCGCTGATGCTGGTGTTGTTGCTGCAGGGCTGCGCCGGGAGGCTGGCCGACTTGCCACTCAACTCGCTACCTGCAATGCCGGAACTGCCGGCGAGCGCCAGGCAAGGGCAAACGCCGCCGCAGTGTTCGCCGACGTGCTTGTCGAAATGGAGTCAGCAGGCCGCGCAATGGCAGAACAGGCTGACCGTTCCCGAGGTGCCGGGCTCACCTGTGAGCGGGTTTATGACGGAGTGAGAGCGGCAGCCGCAGAATGAAAGGGCATACGCGGTGGCCTGAACGGATTATCTCTGGCGTCGAGCTAAATTCAGCCTGGCGAGAAAGCCCGGCATCGATTTGGCCAGCCTAGATTCGATAGTTTGAATCAAGACAAAAATGCCTTCGTAGGTGAGCGAGGTAGTGCATGAGATACCCGGCAGAGCGATTTTATCGCCAGACGTCGGATCGATGAGGGTTACTGCGATGGTAGATGGAGAATCCATCGACGCCTGAAATACCAAGGGGCTGAAATAATCTTGTAGGAACAGAAAGGCGGTGGGTTGGTTCATCGCTTTCACCGGTCGCCCCTTAGCAAATAGTGCGCTCTGTCTGGTCTGACGCATGTTGTACCGCGCTATGACGCTTTGGTCGAGTTACGAAGGCAGCGTGGCGCCTGGGTACCTCTTCCTGGTCACTGAGCCAGGCACTAGCTTTCTCGACAAAGCCAGGATTGGCCGTATGCCACTCCATCAATCAGCTCTACGCCTGTCACGATGAATCCGTTTGGCGCCATGCTGTGAAGCTCGACGTCGAGCAGTTTCCCCAGTGGGGTATCGTTCGGCTGGGGGCAACACAGGAAGGCAACCCGCGCCGGCCTGCCAAGTTCGTTGCACGGCTGATGCTCGATGCGAAGGTCTCCCTGCGCCGGCGATATGCTCTTCAACTGCTGCTTGTCTCTCGGCTTCCCATGATCGCGAAGGGGGAGGATCTTGAAGTACATGGCTGCGCCTCTTTGCTGTATCTATATACAGTATAAGGGGCGTTTAAGCGAACGCGTAGATTGGGGAGGACCAGGGGTTAGATGGCTGGATCGCTGATGCGCTCGATCAGTTGCGGCCCGTCATTCCTTACGTTGCCAACGGCCCGGCTGACGGGGTGCCAGTCGAACTCCTCGATGCAGAGGCCATGCTCAGTCGCTAGGTCCTCGGCCTCGTTTGGCGAAAGGTCCGGGTCCAGCCAATGGGCAGCGCACTCGGGCGAGAGCACCAGCGGGCGGCGGTCATGAATGTCCAGCATGCCCGCTCCGCTTGATGCGGTGATGATCACGAAGCCGTCGCCTTCGCGGGGCTCGACCTGGCCGCCACGCGGGAACTGGCCGAGCGCTGCTAGATACATCGGCTCGCCCGTGCGCAGCGTGATGTAGTAAGGCTGCTTGACCTTCGGGTCGGCCACGTCCTTCTTCCATTCATACCAGCCGTCCGCCGGCACGATGGCGCGGCCGGTTCTCCAGATGTCGCGAAAGAACTTGCTCGTCGCGGCAGTCTCTACCCTGGCGTTGATCGCCGGCGGCCTTTTCCCTTGCGCCCAGAATGGGGCGTATCCCCAGCGCACACCCTCCATGCGCAAACCATCCTCATCCTGATGCAGTAGCTGAACCTTCGACTGCGGAGGCACGTTGTACCGCCCGATCGGTGCTGGATCCAATCCGCTGATCACTGTCAGCCCGAGTGGCTCGGTGTACTCGATGGGGTAGCGGTACTGAGTTATGCGGCCGCACATGGTTGGTCTACGCCTCATGCTGCATGATTTGCATAGACCTTAGACGCCTGAAATGGCTGGGGAGCGGGCAGTTCGTGACAGTTTCTGGCGTCTCGGAAAGCCGGTAACTGTCGCCATAACTGTCACCAAATAAAAAGGGGCCTCCGTAGAGGCCCCGTAGAATCTGGAGCGGGCGAAGGGAATCGAACCCTCGTCATGAGCTTGGGAAGCTCAGGTAATGCCATTATACGACGCCCGCTGAGGGGTGCCTTTTTACCAGAAGCTCTGGGTGAAATGAAGGGCGTTGGTGGTTTTTTCTGGTGAGCGGACGGTGCCGGGCTAGATCTGGGCTATTTCCTCGGTGGTCAGCGGGCGATAGCGTCCGGGCGCGAGGGTTGGGTCCAGCTGCACGAGGCCCATGCGTTCGCGGTGCAGAGCGGTGACCCGGTTGCGGAAGTGGCCGAACATGCGCTTGACCTGATGGTAGCGGCCTTCGTGCAGGGTCAAACGGGCGCGGCGTGGGCCGAGCAGTTCCAGCTGGGCCGGCTGGGTGGTGAGGTTCTCGAAGCGGAAGTACAGGCCCCTGGCGAAGGCCTCGATGCAGCAGGAGTCGATTTCGTCCTCGGTGTCGACCAGGTAGACCTTGCCCTGCAGGCTGCTCGGTTGGGTCAGGCGGCGCGACCACTGGCCGTCGTTGGTCAGCAGCATCAGTCCGGTGGTGTTGAAGTCCAGGCGGCCGGCGATGTGCAGGTCGGCCTTGTCCGGCTCCTCGATCAGGTCGAGCACGGTACGGTGCGTCGGGTCGCAGGTGGCGCTGACGCAGCCGCTTGGCTTGTGCAGCATCAGGTAGCGGGCGGCCTTGCCGGGCTGCAGCAGTGCGTCGTCGAGTTCGATGCGGTCGAACAGACGCACCTCCCGGTCCGGCGTTCGGATCACCTCGCCATTCACCCGGGCGCGACCTTCGACGAGCACGCGGCGGACGTCCTGGCGGCTGAGTTGCGCGCGTCCGGCGAGGTAGCGGTCCAGGCGCATCAGGTGTTGACTGGGGCTTCGCCGCGGGCGCAGCGCGGGCAGAGGCAGGCTCGGTTCCTGAGTGCCGCGGGGACGCGTTCGAGGGCGTCCTGGGCGATGGTGGCCGACATGCACCAGCACGGCTGTTGCGCGTCGGGATCGCAATCGGCGCACTGGTTGGGCTGGCCGCAGAGCGGGCAGCGGGAAGGTTCGACAGGCTCGCTCATGGCGTTTCCGTTGAAGTCGGGCGTCGTGTGCCGGTGGTTGGCGCCGGCACGCGACGCCGGGTTACATGACGCGCTGACCCGGCTTGGCGCCGTTATCCGGGCTGAGCAGGTAGATTTCGCTGCCGCCGGGGCCGGCGGCCAGCACCATGCCCTCGGACATGCCGAACTTCATCTTGCGCGGCGCCAGATTAGCGACGTACAGGGTCAGGCGGCCTTCGAGCTTGCTGGGGTCCGGGTAGGCGCTCTTGATGCCGGAAAAGACGTTGCGCTTGGTGTCGCCGATATCCAGCGTCAGGCGCAGCAGCTTGTCGGCACCCTCGACGAACTCGGCCTTCTCGATCAGCGCGATACGCAGGTCGACCGCGGCGAAGGCATCGAAGTTGATTTCCGGCGCCAGCGGCTCCTTGACCAATTCGCCGTTGCCTGCGGGAGCGGCGGGCTCGCTCGCGGCGAGGTCTTCCTTGGAGGCTTCGATCATGGCCTCGATCTTCGCTGGCTCGATGCGGGTCATCAGCGGAGTGAAGGCGTTGAGCTTGTGGTTGGCCAGAAGCGTTGCGTGGTCGTTCCAGTTCAGCGGCGCTACGTTGAGGAACTGTTCGGCGGCGGCAGCCAGGTTCGGCAGCACGGGCTTGAGGAAGATCACCAGCTGGCGGAACAGGTTGACGCCCAATGCGCAGATTTCCTGCACCTCGGCCTGCTTGCCCTCGACCTTGTTCAGCGCCCACGGGGCCTTGTCAGCGATCCAGGCGTTGGCGCGGTCGGCCAGGTGCATGATCTCGCGCATGGCGCGGGCGAAGTCACGCGCCTCGTAGGCCTCGGCGATGCTCGGCGCGGCGGCCTGGAAGGCGGCCCAGAGTTCCGGCTCGGGGTTGGCGTCGACCATCACGCCGTCGTTGCCCTTGTGGATGAAGCCGGCGCAGCGGCTGGCGATGTTGACCACTTTGCCGACCAGGTCCGAGTTGACCTTCTGCACGAAGTCCTCAAGGTTCAGGTCGAGGTCGTCGACGCCGCGGCCGAGCTTGGACGCGTAGTAGTAGCGCAAATATTCCGGGTTGAGGTGTTCGAGATAGGTGCGTGCCTTGATGAAAGTGCCGCGCGACTTGGACATCTTCTGCCCGTTCACCGTCAGGTAGCCGTGCACGTTGACCGCGGTCGGCTTGCGGTAGCCGGCGCCTTCGAGCATGGCCGGCCAGAACAGGGTGTGGAAGTTGATGATGTCCTTGCCGATGAAGTGGTACAGCTCGGCGCTCGACTCCTTGCTCCAGAAGGTATCGAAGGAGAGTTCCGGGCGGCGCTTGCAGAGGTTCTTGAAGCTCGCCATGTAGCCGATCGGCGCGTCCAGCCAGACGTAGAAGTACTTGCCCGGCTCGCCGGGGATCTCGAAACCGAAATAGGGCGCGTCGCGGGAGATGTCCCACTCCTGCAGCCCGCCGTCCAGCCATTCAGCGATCTTGTTGGCCACCGATTCCTGCAGCGTGCCGCTGCGCGTCCATTCCTTCAGCATTGCCTCGAAGTCCGGCAGCTTGAAGAAGAAGTGTTTGGAGTCCTTGAGCACCGGGGTGGCGCCGGAGATCGCCGAGCGCGGGTCCTTCAGTTCGGTGGGCTCGTAGGTGGCGCCGCATTTCTCGCAGTTGTCGCCGTACTGGTCTTCGGCGCCGCACTTGGGGCAGGTGCCCTTGATGAAGCGGTCGGCGAGGAACATGCCCTTCTCGGGATCGAAGTATTGGGTCACCGAGCGGGTGGCGATGTGCCCGGCATCGCGCAGGCGGGTGTAGATCAGCTCGGCCAGCTCGCGGTTTTCTTCGGCGTGGGTCGAGTGGAAGTTGTCGAAATCGACTAGAAAGTCGGCGAAATCGGCGCTGTGCTCGGCCTGCACATTAGCGATCAGCTGTTCCGGGGTAATGCCCTCCTTCTCCGCGCGCAGCATGATCGCCGAGCCATGGGCATCGTCGGCGCAGACGTAGATGCACTGGTTGCCGCGCAGCTTCTGGAAGCGCACCCACATGTCGGTCTGGATGTACTCGAGCATATGGCCGAGGTGGATCGAACCGTTGGCATAGGGCAGGGCGCTGGTAACGAGAATCTGGCGGGCTTCGGACATGAGGTCTGCGTTCGGAATTGCGAAAGAAAGGCTGCAACTATAAAGGGGTGTCGGTTTTTTTTCATCCGCGCAGCCGGCGCGCGGCGTTCTGCAACTGCTGCGTTTCGGCTGCGGTGGGCTGGCGGCTGACTGCGCGGTAATATGCCTGCCTGATTTGCTCGGTCTTTCTTGGGAGTAGCCATGTCCGTCACCCGTGAAGCTGTGGAAAACGTACTGCGCCAGTACACCGATCCCCACTTGAACCAAGATCCGGTGAGTGCCGGTTGCGTGCGTTCGATCGACGTTCAGGGTGAGCGCGTCAGCGTTCAGCTCGAACTGGGCTACGCCGCGGGGCTGTTTCGCAGCGGCTGGGCGCAGATGCTGGCAATGGCGATCGAGGGGTTGGATGGTGTCGCCCGTGCCGACGTGCAGGTCGATTGCGTGATTCGCGCGCACAAGTCGCAGGAGCAAGTGCCGGCATTAGCCAACGTGAAGAACATCATTGCCGTTTCCTCGGGCAAGGGTGGCGTCGGCAAATCCACCACCGCCGCTAATCTGGCGCTGGCGTTGGCGCGCGAAGGTGCGCGCGTCGGTATGCTGGACGCCGACATCTATGGGCCTAGCCAGGGCATCATGTTCGGCATCGCCGAGGGCACGCGTCCGCAGATTCGTGATGGCAAGGCCTTCGTGCCGTTGCAGGCCCACGGGGTGCAGGTGATGTCGATGGCGTTTCTGGCCGACGACAAGACCCCGATGGTCTGGCGAGGACCGATGGTGTCCGGTGCATTGTTGCAGTTGATCACCCAGACCGCCTGGGACAACCTGGATTATCTGGTGATCGACATGCCGCCGGGCACGGGCGATATCCAGCTGACGCTGGCGCAGAAGGTGCCGGTGACTGGCGCAGTGATCGTCACCACGCCGCAGGATCTGGCGTTGCTGGATGCGAAGAAGGGCGTGGAGATGTTCCGCAAGGTGAATATCCCCGTGCTAGGCGTGGTGGAGAACATGGCTGTGCACATCTGCTCGAACTGCGGCCATGCCGAGCATCTGTTCGGCGAGGGTGGCGGCGAGAAACTGGCGGCGCAGTACAACGTCGATCTGCTGGCGTCGCTGCCGCTGTCGATGGCTATCCGCAGCCAGGCCGATGCGGGCACGCCGACTGTAATCGCCGACCCGGAAAGCCAGATCGCCATGATCTATCAGGAGATCGCCCGCACCGTCGGCGCGCGCATCGCACAGAGCGGGCAGATCATCGCCCAGTCGATGCCGAAGATTATGGTTTCCGACGACTGATCTGCCGGGCAGCGTCGCTGCCTTCCTTGATTGGATGGGCAGCTACGGCCGGCCGTACGAAGTGGTATGCGGGATCGTTGTGCTTGAACGGGGGCGCCTGCAGCCACCTCCGTCCGGCGCGAAGTCAAATCACAGGCACAAAAAAACCTCGCCGAGGCGAGGTTTTTTCAACACGAGGGACAGGTTAGATAACCTGAACTTCCTCGGCTTGCATGCCCTTCTGGCCGCGGGTAGCGACGAAGGAAACCTGCTGACCTTCCTTCAGGCTCTTGAAGCCGTCGCCCTGGATGGCGCGGAAGTGTACGAAGAGGTCGTCACCGGATTGCGGAGTGATGAAGCCGAAGCCTTTCTCATCGTTGAACCACTTAACGGTACCGGTTTGGCGATTGGACATTTGATGTCTCCTTGAACCAAGTTTTGAAGAATAAAGTGCGGGCTAAAAGGCCCGAACATCACTGTGTGCAAGGAGATAGGAGTCGTATCGATATTTGGATCGAAATCTAAACATGTAGCGATTCACGGTGACACATGCAGCAGCAGCCCAGTAACAATACCGTTTTTCTGGAGCAAAGCGAGCTTTATTTTGGATTTCTTCGCCGGGCGGCTGCAGCTGGCTGTGACGGCCGTTGCGGCGTGCCAGTAGCCAGGCTTTGAACACCCGTGCCAGGCTCGGTAAGATGCGCCTCTTCGCAGGACCATTAACCTATTCAGGACGCCAGCCATGAGCATCAAATCGGACAAGTGGATTCGCCGCATGGCCCAGGAGCACGGCATGATCGAGCCCTTCGTCGAGCGCCAGGTGCGCACCGAAGGCAGTGAGCGACTGATCTCCTACGGCGTCTCCAGCTACGGTTACGACGTGCGCTGCGCCGATGAATTCAAGGTGTTCACCAACATCCATTCGGCCACCGTGGATCCGAAGAATTTCGACGAGAAGAGCTTCGTGGATGTGAAGGGGCCGGTGTGCATCATTCCACCGAACTCCTTCGCGCTGGCGCGTACCGTCGAGTATTTCCGCATCCCGCGCGATGTGTTGACGATCTGCCTGGGCAAGAGCACCTACGCGCGTTGCGGCATCATCGTCAACGTCACGCCGCTGGAACCGGAGTGGGAAGGCCATGTGACGCTGGAGTTCTCCAACACCACCACGCTGCCGGCGAAGATCTATGCCAACGAGGGCGTGGCGCAGATGCTGTTCCTGCAGTCCGACGAGCCTTGTGAGGTGTCTTACCGCGACCGCGGCGGCAAGTATCAGGGGCAGCGCGGCGTGACCCTGCCCAAGGCCTGATGGACGAGGCGCCGCAGCCGAGACGCTCGCCCGGACTGCGATGCTCTCATTGACGCTTCACGCGCCGAGATAGGCGTCGCGTACCTTCGGGTCGTTCAGCAGCTGCTCGCCGCTGCCCTGCATGACGATGCGCCCGTTTTCCAACACATAGCCCCGATCGGCCAGCCTGAGCGCCTGGTTGGCGTTCTGCTCGACGAGGAAAATCGTCACGCCATCCTCACGCAGCTGTTCGATGATGTCGAAGATCTGCTGGATGATGATCGGCGCCAGGCCCAGCGACGGTTCGTCCAGCAGCAGCAGCTTCGGTTTGCTCATCAGCGCCCGACCAATGGCCAGCATCTGCTGCTCGCCGCCGGACATGGTGCCGGCACGCTGCGCAAGGCGCTCCTGCAGGCGCGGGAACAGGTGCAACACCTTGTCCAACTGCTGCTGGTTGTCGGCCTTGCTGCCGAAGAATCCGCCCATCGCCAGATTCTCCTCGACGGTCAGGCGCGCAAACACCCTGCGTCCTTCCGGCACCACGGCGATGCTCTTGCGCATGATGTCGCAGCTTTGCTGGCCGACCAGTTCCTCGCCCTCGTAACGGATGCTGCCGCTCGCGGCCTGGGGCGAGCCGCAGAGCGTCATCAGCAGGGTCGACTTACCTGCACCGTTGGCGCCGATCAGCGTGACGATTTCGCCCCGCTCGACGTTGAGGCTGACGTCATGCAGCGCCTGGATCTTGCCGTAACAGGTGGAGACGTTATCGAAAGACAGCATGCTCACGCCTCCCCCAGATAGGCTTTGATCACGTCCGGATTGTTGCGGATCTGCTCCGGCGTACCGTCGGCCAGGGGGGTGCCCTGGTTGATGACGTAGATGTGGTCGGAAATGCTCATCACCAGCTTCATGTCGTGCTCGATCAGCAGAACGGTTACGCCGTGCTCCTCGCGCAGCAGGGCAATCAGTGCCTTGAGATCCTCGGTTTCCTTCGGGTTCAGGCCGGCCGCCGGCTCGTCGAGCATGAGGATGCGCGGGCGCGTCATCATGCAGCGGGCAATCTCCAAGCGGCGCTGCTGGCCGTAGGCGAGGGTGCCGGCCGGACGGTTGGCGATATCGGTCAGATTCACCTGCTCCAGCCAGTGCGCGGCGAAGTTCATGGCCTCCCGCTCGCTCTGACGGAACGCCGGCGTCTTCAGCAGACCGGCGAGGAAGTTGGTGTTCAGGTGACGGTGCTGCGCCACCAGCAGGTTTTCCACGGCCGTCATGTCCTTGAACAGGCGGACGTTCTGGAAGGTGCGCACCACGCCCTGGCGGGCGATCTTGTGGCCTGGCATGCCCTGAATCGGCGTGCCGTCGAGGAGAATCTCCCCGGCGGTCGGCTGGTAGAAGCCGGTCAGGCAGTTGAATACGGTGGTCTTGCCGGCGCCGTTGGGGCCGATCATCGAGACCACCTGTCTTTCCTTTACGCTCAGGGCCACATTGTTGACGGCCAGCAGGCCGCCGAAGCGCATGCTCAGGCCGCGTACTTCTAGAATCGGGCGGCTCATTGCTTCAGCTCCAGGTGGGGGCGTTGCATGGGCAGCAGGCCCTGCGGACGCCAGATCATCATCAGGACCATGAGTGCGCCGAACATCAGCATGCGGTACTCGCTGAATTCGCGCATCAGCTCGGGCAGCAGGATCATCACGACGGCCGCGAGAATCACGCCCAGCTGAGAGCCCATACCGCCCAGCACGACGATGGCGAGAATGATCGCCGACTCGATGAAGGTGAAGGATTCCGGCGACACCAACCCCTGGCGCGCGGCAAAGAAGCTCCCGGCAAAGCCGGCGAACGTGGCGCCGAGGGTGAACGCCGACAGCTTGATCACCGTGGGATTCATGCCCAGAGCACGGCAGGCGATTTCGTCCTCGCGCAGCGCTTCCCAGGCGCGGCCGATCGGCATGCGCAGCAGGCGGTTGATGACGAACAGTGTCAGCAATACCAGCAACAGGGCGATCAGGTAGAGGAAGATCACCTTGTTCACCGAGTTGTAGGCCACCCCGAAGTACTCGTGGAAGGTCTGCATGCCCTCGGCGGCGCGGCGCTCGAACGACAGACCGAACAGCGACGGCTTGTCGATGCCGCTGATGCCGTTGGGGCCGCCGGTCAGGTCGGTCATGTTGCGCAGCAGCAGGCGGATGATCTCGCCGAAGCCGAGCGTCACGATGGCCAGGTAGTCGCCACGCAGGCGCAGCACCGGGAAGCCCAGCAGAAAGCCGAACAGCGCAGCCATCGCCCCGGCGATGGGCAGCGCCGTCCAGAAACCGACGCCGTAGTAGTGCGAGAGCAGCGCGTAGGTATAGGCGCCCACGGCGTAGAAGCCCACGTAGCCCAAGTCGAGCAGCCCGGCCAGACCGACGACGATGTTCAGGCCGAGGCCGAGCATCACGTAGATCAGGATCAGCGTGGCAATGTCCACCGCGCCGCGTGAGCCGTAGAACGGCCACACCAGCGCCACCAGCACCAGGCCGATGATGATGTAGCGTTGCGTGGAGGGCAGGGTGAGGAAGTTGCCGGTGCCGGCCGGAATGCTCGGCAGACTCCTGCTGGCCGCCCAGCCGGCGGGCAGGCGCGTACGCACCAGCTGCCAGAAGAACATCGCTACGGCGCACGCGGCGATGATCCAGAACGTCAGCGCGTCCGCCCCATGCACCTCTACCTTGATACCTACCGTGGTGAGCTTCACGCCAAGTACCGGCACCGCGACGGCGATTACCAGCAGGGCGCTGAAAAACGCTGTACGAAGATTGCGCGTCATACCTTTTCCACCTCCGGGCGACCGAGGATGCCGGTGGGGCGGAACAGCAGGACGAGCACCAGCAGGCTGAATGCCACGACATCCTTGTACTGGTCGCCGAACAGATCGGCACCGAAGGCCTCGGCCACGCCGAGCACCAGACCGCCGAGCATCGCGCCCGGTATGCTGCCGATGCCGCCGAGCACCGCGGCGGTGAACGCCTTGATGCCGGCGAGGAAGCCGATGTGCGGGTTGATCACGCCGTACTGCATGCTGATCAGCACCGCCGCGATGGCCGCCAGCGCCGCGCCGATGACGAACGTCAGGGCGATGATGTTGTTGGTGTTGATGCCCAGCAGATTGGCCATCTTGATGTCTTCCGCGCAGGCGCGGCAGGCGCGTCCCAGCCGCGAGCGCGAGATGAACAGCGTCAGGCCGTACATGGTGATGAAAGTCACGATGAAGATCGCCACCTGCATGTAGGAGATCGTCACGCCGTTCATGGTGCTTTCACCGAGCACGAAGTTGCCCGGCATCAGATTGGGGATGGCCTTGTCCTTGGAGTCCTGGGCCAGCAGCACGACGTTTTGCAGGAAGATCGACATGCCGATCGCCGAGATCAGCGGAATCAGCCGGTTACTGCCACGCAGCGGGCGATAGGCGACCCGTTCGATGCTGTAACCGTAGGCGCTGGTAACGATCATGCTGGCGAGGAAGGCGCCGATCATGAGGAGCGGCAAGGCATCCAGACCCAGCATGGACAGGCCGATGATGGCGATGAAGGCAACATACGAGCCGATCATGTACACCTCGCCGTGAGCGAAGTTGATCATGCCGATGATGCCGTACACCATCGTGTAGCCGATGGCGATCAAGGCATAGGTGCTGCCAACGGTGAGGCCGTTGATCAGCTGTTGTAGGTAATGGTAAAGCTCAGGCATCACTGCTCTCCCGAAGTCCCTGCAATTTCATTCCGGTTGGCTGCGCTGCCCACATCGAACACGCCGCACACCCGCGCGGCGCTACTACGGTACGACGACGCGCGGATCACGCGCGGTGCCGGTTCGAGGCGGGCCTGCGGTTCAGGCCGCTCGTCGGATTACAGGTATGGCAAGGCGGCCCGATGCTTGTGGCAGGGCCGCCCGCTAAGACAAAGCCCACGGCAAGTGGGCTTTGCGAGGCTGATGGAAATTACTTGGCTTCGGTCTTGGTGCCGTCCTGGTGCCATTCGTAGACGACGAAGTTGAAGTTCTTCAGGTCGCCTTTCTCGTCGAATTCCAGCGCGCCGGTCGGGGTGTCGAAGGTGTTGCTGCGCAGCGCCTCGGCCACCTTGTCGGTGTCGGTACTGCCGGCCTTCTCGATGCCTTCGGCGATCACCTGCACTGCGGCGTAGGCCGGGAACACGAACGGACCGCTCGGGTCCTGCTTCTTGGCCTTGAAGGCTTCGACGAGCTGCTGGTTTTTCGGATCTTCGTTGAAGGATTTCGGCAGGGTCACGTACATGCCTTCGGAAGCCGGGCCGGCGATGGCGGAGATTTCCGAGTTACCCACGCCTTCCGGGCCCATGAAGCGCACGTTCAGGCCTTTTTCCTTCGCCTGGCGCAGCAGCAGACCGAGTTCCGGGTGGTAGCCGCCGTAGTAGACGAAGTCCACGCCTTCGCGCTTGAGCTTGGCAATCAGCGAAGAGAAGTCCTTGTCGCCGGCGTTGATGCCTTCGAACAGGCCGACCTTGATGTTTTTGCTTTCCAGCGTCTGCTTGACGGCGGTGGCGATGCCTTCGCCGTACTGCTGCTTGTCGTGGATGACCGCGACGTTCTTCGGCTTGACGTGATCGGCGATGAAGTTGCCGGCGGTCGGGCCTTGCAGGCTGTCCAGGCCGATGGTGCGGAAGATCAGCTGATAGCCGCGCGAGGTGATGTCCGGGCTGGTGGATGCCGCGGTAATCATCAGGATGCCTTCGTCCTCATAGATATCGGACGCCGGCTGGGTGGAGCTGGAGCACAGATGGCCAACCACGAACCGCACGCCGTCGTTGACGATCTTGTTGGCGACCGCCACAGCCTGCTTCGGATCGCAGGCGTCGTCGTAGCGTACGCCCTCGAGTTGCTGGCCGTTCACCCCGCCGGCCTTGTTGATCTGCTCGATGGCCATCTCGGCCCCGATGAACTGCATGTCCCCGTATTGCGCGACCGATCCGGTCACCGGGCCGGCCATAGCGATCCGGATGGTATCGGCCGCAAGCGTGTAACTGGCGGTGCCGCTCAAAACGAGGGCGAGAACGAGTTTGGACAGACGCTGGTTGCTCTTCATATGCGCTCCACTTGCATCATTATTGTTTGGATCCTGCATGTCGCAGAGGCGTTACGGGCCGATCGTCCCGGAACGGTGCGGCAACTGTACCGGCACAGTGTAGAAGTGTCTCCTCTCTTTGCACAGCCGGCAGAGCCGGGCGTTTTGACTGACACGGCGCCGCGTTATGATGGCCGCCCCCTCACTCCGGTAGCTCCCATGACCGACGATGTAAGCACTCTCTATGCCAAGCTTTTGGGCGAAACGGCCCCGATTACCTGGGAAGAACTGCAGCCGTTCTTCGCCCGTGGCGCGCTCCTGCGGGTCGCGAACGATTTCGATCTGGTCGAGGTAGCGCTCGCCGTGGCGCAGGACGATCGCGCCAAGGTTGCGGCCTGGCTGGAAGGCGGTCAGCTGCTGAGAATGGATGCGCCGCAGGCGCAGGACTGGCTGGAGCGCGATCCGCAGCTATGGGCAGTGGTCGTTGCGCCCTGGGTGCTGGCACAGGAGCGCGGCGCTCGGCCGGCCGTGCACTGAGACGGTGCGCCTGTGGGTGACGCGCTGATTATCCGCGCACCCAGCGCTGCCGCGCCCAACCGCTGAGGGCGTCGACCGCCAGCACCATCAGCAGCATGGCGATGATCACCGTCGAGGCCTGGGCTTCCTGGAACAGGCTGAGACTCATGTGCAGCATCTGCCCCAGGCCGCCGGCACCGACGAAGCCGAGCACGCTGGCCATGCGGATATTGTTTTCCCAGCGATACAGCGTGTAGGCCACCAGCTGCGGCCACAGGCTGGGTAAGGTGCCGTAGCAGAAGGCGACGACGCGTCCGCCGCCGTTCAGGCGCAGCGCATCGGCTGGCGCCGGTGGGGTGTTTTCCAGCGCCTCGGCGAACAGCCGGCCGAGTACCCCGGCGGTGTGCAGGGCCAGGGCGAGTGTGCCGGCGTTCGGCCCGAGCCCGGCAGCAAGCACCATCAGCGCCGCCCAGACCAACTCTGGAATCGCCCGCAGCGCGTTGAGCAGCAGACGCGCGGCCGCCTGGGCGGCTCGGCCGAAGCGCCCGGCGGCGGGTAACGCCAGCAGCAGGCCCAGCAAGGCGGCGAGCAAGGTACCGATGGCCGACATCGCCAGGGTTTCCAGCGCGCCGCGGCCGATGGCGCGCAGATGTGCCGGTGACAGGTCGGGATCGAGAAAGCCCGCCGCATACGCGGCCATCTGTCCGAGCCCTTCACGCCCGAACAGCGTGGCGGTGTCCAGCTGCAGATAGGCGAAGGCGGCGACCACGGTGGCGAGCAGCGCCAGCGGAATCAGCAGGCGGGCCAGGAGCTTCACGCGAACCTCCAGCGCAGCAGCCGGCTGAGCAGGTCGGCCAGCAGTACCAGCGCGAGGAAAGTCAGCAGCATGCTGGCGACCTCACCACCAGCGAACATGCGCATCGACAGGTCCATCTGCTGACCCAGCCCGCCGGCGCCGACGAAGCCCATCACCACCGAGGCGCGTACCGCGCATTCCCAGCGATAGACCGAGTACGACAGCATCTCGCCGGTCGCCTGCGGCAGCACGCCGTAGCAGAACGCCTGCAGGCGAGAACTGCCGGCGGCGAGCAGTGCCCGCGCCGGTTGCGGATCGACCGACTCGAAGATTTCCGCATAGACCTTGCCGAGCATGCCGGCGTAGGTGATGGCGATGGCCAGCACACCGGCGGTTGGGCCGAGGCCGACGGCGCGGACGAACAGCAGCGCCCAGACGATTTCCGGGATGCTGCGCAGCACGATCAGCAGGCCGCGCGCCGGCCAGCGCAGCGCCTGTGCCCACCATGCCGGTCGGCCGCCTCGGCTGAGCGCCGAAAGCGACAGCGCGCGCGTGGCGAGCAGCGCACCGGGCAGGGCGATCAGCAGCGCCAGCGCCATGCCGGCGGTGGCGATGGCGAGGGTCTCCAGCGTGGCCTGCGCCAGCAGGGCAAGGAACGGCTGGTCATGCGCCGGGGGCCAGAAGCCGGCGAGGAATACGCCCATCGTCTCGGCGTTGCTGCCATCGAATAGCACGCCGAGGTCCAGCTCGCTGAGCGAAAGCCCCGGCCACAGCAGCGTCAGCGCCACCAGCGTGAGCAGCAGGCGCGCCGGCGCCGCCGGGTCGCGGGTGACGGTGGGGTTCAGCATCGCGGGATATGCAGGGGCGGCGCGAAGGCTGCGGCCGGAATTGGCGAATGGCTCAGCTGCTCGTTGGCATACAGCGCCGCCAGCTCTTCGGACGTGACCGCGGTGGCTGGCTTGTCGAACAGGATGCGCCCGGCGCGCACGCCGACGATCCGCGGGAAATGCTGCAGCGCCAGCTCGACGGCGTGCAGGCTGGCCAGCAGCGTGGCGTTGCGCTGCTGCGCCTCGCGGTTGAGTACGCCGAGGGTGTAGTTGGCGAGCACCGGGTCCATCGCCGAAACCGGCTCGTCGGCGAGGATCAGCTCCGGCGCCTGATAGAGCACGCGGGCGATGCCGACGCGCTGCAGCTGGCCGCCGGAAAGCTGGTCACAGCGCATGTAGAGTTTGTCGGCCAGATCCAGCCGACCCAGCTCGGCCGCGGCGCCAGCGGCGTCCAGCGGATAGATCAGGCTGAGCAGGCTGCGGCCGAGCGACCACTGGCCGAGACGACCGGCGAGCACCGCAGTGACCACCCGTTGCCGCGGCGGCAGCGGCGGTGCCTGGTGGATCAGCCCGATGCGCGCGCGCAGCCGCTGGCGCTGCGCGACGGAAAGCGCCCACGGCTGCTGGCCGAGCAGTTCCAGCTGGCCGCACTGCGGTTTCAGCGCGGTCGCCAGCAGGCGCAGCAGGGTGGTTTTGCCGGCACCGGACGGTCCGATGATGGCCACGCGTTCGCCCTGGGCGACCCGCAATTCGATGTCGCACAGCGCAGCCTGACCGTCGGCGTGGGTATGGCCCACGCCGCTCAGGCTGAGGATCACTTCAGCAGGCCGGCAGCGCGCGCGGCTTGCTCGATGCCTTCGTAGTTTTCCGGCTTGGTCGCGATGAAGCGGCTGGCCGCCTGCAGGTCGAGGATCGCCTTGTGTTCCGGGTTGGCCGGGTCGAGCGCGAGGAAGGCTGCCTTGATCTTCTCGGCCAGGGCCGGCTCGAGGGTGCCGCGCACGGTCCAGTTGTAGTCGTAGTAGGTCGGCGTGGTGGCGAAGACGCGCACCTTGTCGGTGTTCACCTTGCCGGCGGCGACCAGCTTGTCCCATACCGAGGCGTTGAGCACGCCGGCGTCGGCCTTGCCGGCTTCGACCCAGGCGGCGGTGGCGTCATGCGCACCGGAATAGGCGATGCGGGAGAAGAACTGCTCCGGCTCGATGCCGTCCTTGAGCATGAAATAGCGCGGCATCAGGCTGCCCGAGGTCGAGGACACCGAGCCGAAGGCGAAGGTTTTGCCCTTGAGATCCTGCAACGATTTGACCGCGGGATCGGCGGTGATGAACTTGCTGGTGAACTGCTCGTCCTGCTCGCGCTGCACCAGCGGTATGGCATTGCCGGTCTTCAGGCGCGTCTGCACGAAGGTGAAGCCGCCCAGCCAGGCCATGTCCAGACGGTCGGAGGCCAGCGCCTCGACCACGGCGGCGTAGTCGGATACCGGGGTGAATTTCACCGGCATGCCGAGTTCCTTCTCCAGGTACTCGCCCAGTGGCTTGAACTTGCGGATCAGTTCGGTCGGGGCTTCGTCGGGGATCGCAGAGACCCGCAGGGTTTCGGCGGCGTGGAGGGCGGTGACGGACAGGGACAGGGCAAGGCCGGCGACGGCTGCCAGGAAGCGCTTGAGCATTGAGGGTTCTCCGGTTCAATGGCGGAAAAAGCGCGGCGATTATAGGTGCGGACGGTCGCGCTTAGCCATGATCGGTTTTCGCGCCTAGAATCGGCACCTTCGCCGTTCTCCGAGGAGCTGTCCTGTGTCCACATTGCCCACCCTTGCGTTTGCCGGTATCGGCCTGATGGGCCTGCCGATGTGTCGCCGCCTGCTGGCGGCCGGTTACCGTCTGCTGGTCTGGAACCGCTCGCCCGACAAATGCGCGCCGCTGGTTGCGCTCGGCGCCACGGCGGTGGCGACGCCGGCCGAACTCTGCGCTGCCGATATCGTGCTGCTGTGCCTGGCCGATACCGCCGCCGTGCGCGAGGTGGTGTTCGGCAAGGGCGGGCTCGCCGAAGGCGGCAAGCCGGGCAAGCTGCTGGTCGATCATTCCAGCCTGGAACCCAGCGCGACGCGCGACATGGCCGCCGAGCTGGAATTCCGCAGCGGCATGCGCTGGGTCGATGCCCCGGTCTCCGGCGGCACCGCGGGGGCGGAGAACGGCACGCTGGCGATCATGGCCGGCGGCCGGGTCGAGGATGTCGAGCGCGTGCGGCCAGTGCTGATGCATCTCGGTCAGCGCCTGACGCACATGGGTGAGGTCGGTGCGGGTCAGGTCAGCAAGGTCTGCAATCAGATGATCGTCGCCTGCAATGCGCTGGTGATCGCCGAGGTGGTGGCGCTGGCCGAGCGTGCCGGGGTCGATGCCAGCCTGCTGGCGCCGGCGCTGGCCGGTGGTTTCGCCGACTCGCGGCCGCTGCAGATCCTCGCGCCGCAGATGGCGGCGAGCGAGTTCGAACCGGTGAAATGGCACGTGCGCACGCTGCTCAAGGACCTGGATACCGCGGTGAAACTGTCCCGCGAGCAGGGCTCGGCGACGCCGATGAGTGGCCTGGCCGCGCAGCTGATGCGTCTGCACGGCAGTCAGGGCAACCTGCAGCGCGACCCGGCGACGCTGGTGCAGCTGTACCGTGAGGACGAGTCATGAAAATCGCCGCCAACCTGTCGCTGCTGTTCGGCGAACTGCCACTGGCCGAGCGGGTGCTGGCCGCGCGTGTCGCCGGTTTCGACGGCGTGGAAATCCAGTTCCCCTATGAGCTGCCGGCCGTGTTGCTCAAGGGGCTGCTCGACCGTGCCGGCCTGCCGCTGGTGCTGATCAATCTGCCGGCCGGCGATCTGATGCAGGGCGGCGCCGGTCTGGCGGCGGTGCCGGAGCGTCAGGCCGAGTTCGAGGCGGCTTTGCAGGAGGCCCTGACCTACGCGCTGATGGTCCGTCCGGCCTGCGTCAACGTGCTGCCGGGACGGCTGGCCGACGGCGTGGCGCGCGAGGAAGCGCTGGAGACGCTCGAACACAATCTGTGGATGGCCGCCGATGCCTTCGACATGCTCGGCATCCGCGTGCTGTGCGAGGCGATCAATCCGCTGGACATGCCGGGCTTCCTGATCAACAGCGCCGCTGATCTCGCCGTCTTGCTGGAGCGCGTCAATCATCCCAACTGCCAGGCGCAGCTGGACTTCTATCACATGGCGCGGCAGGGGTTGGACCTCGCCGGATGCGTCGAACAACTGCGCGGGCGCATCGGTCACGTGCAGTTCGCCGACTGTCCCGGGCGCGGCGCGCCGGGCAGTGGCGGAGTCGACTTCAGCGCCGCGCTGCAGGCCCTGCAGGCGAGCGGCTACACGGGCTGGCTCGGCGCCGAGTACAAGCCGGGCGAGGCGGGCACCGCGGCGAGCCTGGCCTGGCTGGCCGAATGGCAGGCGCGCTGAGCCATCGCGCGGCATAAGCGCAGGTGATGTTTGCAGACGACGGGGGAGGCAGGTTCTAGAGTCAGGTTCGAGTCCCGGCTGGTCTGGCCGGTTACAACAAGAACAATCGAGACCGACGTCATGCAGCCTTCCACCCAAGCTTCGAACGCCTGGCGCGTGCTGTTCCTGCTGTTCCTGGCGAACCTGTTCAATTTCTTCGATCGCACCATTCCGGCGATCATCGCCGAGCCGATCCGCCTGGAATGGAGCCTCAACGACTTCCAGCTCGGCCTGATCGGCACCGCCTTCACCATCGTCTACGCCATCGCCGGTCTGCCGCTGGGGCGCATGGCCGACCTCGGTTCGCGGCGCAAGATCATGGGCTGGGGGCTGACCGTCTGGAGCGGGCTGACGGCGGTGAATGGTCTGGCCTGGAACTTCTGGAGCTTTCTGCTGGTGCGCATGGGCATCGGCATCGGCGAAGCCAGCTATGCGCCCGCCGCCAACTCACTGATCGGCGACCTGTTTCCGGCGCACAAGCGTGCGCGGGCGATGGGGATTTTCATGCTCGGCCTGCCGCTGGGGCTGCTCCTGGCGTTCTTCACCATCGGCTCGATGGTCGAGGCGTTCGACAGCTGGCGCGCGCCGTTCTTCATCGCCGCGGTGCCGGGGCTGGTGCTGGCGCTGTTCATCTTCCTGATCCGCGAGCCGCAGCGCGGCGCCGCGGAGGCGGTGCAAGTCTCGCAGGCGCCGGTGCAGCAGCCGATGCGCAAGGTGCTGGCGATTCGCACGTTCTGGTGGCTGGTGCTGGCCGGGCTGGCCTTCAACTTCGCCACCTATGCCTGCAACGCCTTCATGGTGCCGCTGCTGATGCGTTATCACGCCGTACCGCTGGTGGAGGCGTCGGTCGCCACCGGGGTGATCGTCGGGTTCACCGGCTTGATCGGTCTGACCCTCGGCGGCTGGATCGCCGACCGCATCCACCAGCGTTTCGCCCGCGGCCGGCTGATCTTCGCGGCGCTGAGCATGCTGGTCGCCACGCTCGCCACCGGCTACGCGCTGCTGGCCGGGCGCATCGAGGTCGGCGTGTTCGTCGCGGTGTTCAGCGTCGGCTGGCTGTTTTCCTACAACTTCTATACCTGCGTCTACACCGCCATCCAGGATGTGGTCGAACCGCGACTGCGGGCGACGGCGATGGCGCTGTTCTTCGCCGGGCTGTATCTGCTCGGTGGCGGCATGGGCACGGTGGTGGTGGGCCTGCTCTCGGATCATTTCGCCGAAGCGGCGATGCTGGCGGCAGGTGCAGCGCAAATGAGCGAGACGTTCCGCGCCGAGGGGCTGCACGGGGCGATGTACCTGATCCCTGCCTCGCTGCTGCTGACCATGCTGTTCCTGTTCCAGGCGTCGCGGACGTTCTGCGCGGATGCGCGGCGAATGACGGCGGGCATGGCCGAAGATGGCGCGGCCGGCGAGGCGGTGCCGGCCTAGCACTGGCATACGGATGCGACAGCCGGACTGCATCGGCGCGCCGGCTCCAGTACACTGCGCGGCCGTTTTTTGGCAGTCCGGTACGCACCATGCAGAACGCTTCGCCCGCCCGCGCCTGTGGCATCGACTTCGGCACCTCCAATTCCACGGTCGGCTGGTGGCGGCCGGGTGTCGATTCGCTGATCGCGCTGGAAGGCGAGCAGCCGACGCTGCCTTCGGTGGTGTTCTTCAACACCGAGGAGCGCCGGCCGGTCTACGGCCGCCAGGCGCTGAACGAATACCTCGAAGGCTACGAAGGCCGGCTGATGCGCTCGCTCAAGAGCCTGCTGGGTTCCAAGCTGCTGAAGAGCGAGACCACCGTGCTCGGCAGCGCCATGCCGTTCAAGGACATCCTCGGGTTGTTTCTCGGCACCCTCAAGCAGCGTGCCGAAGCGGTGGCCGGGCGGCCGTTCGAGGAAGTGGTACTGGGGCGCCCGGTGTTCTTCGTCGATGACGATCCGCAGGCCGATCGCGAAGCGGCGCAGATGCTCGCGGCGGCAGCGCACAAGATCGGCTTTCGCGACGTCTCCTTTCAGTACGAGCCAATCGCCGCGGCGTTCGATTACGAGTCGCGCATCGAGCGCGAGGAGCGCGTGCTGATCGTCGACATCGGCGGCGGCACCTCGGACTTCTCGCTGGTGCGGCTGTCGCCCGAGCGGCGCGCGGTCGATGACCGCCAGGCGGACATCCTCGCCACTGGCGGCGTGCATATCGGCGGTACCGATTTCGACAAGCAGCTCAGCCTGCACGGGGTGATGCCGCTGTTCGGCTATGGCAGCCGGATGAAGAGCGACGCGCCGATGCCCACCAGTACCCACCTCAACCTGGCCACCTGGCACACCATCAACGCGGTCTATGCGCCGGCCTCGCAACGGGCGCTGCAAAGCATGCGCTACGACATCGTCGACCCCACCGGCATCGACCGGCTGTTCCGCCTGATCGAGCAGCGCGCCGGGCACTGGCTGGCGATGCAGGTGGAGCACGGCAAGATCGCGCTGACCGAGCAGGCATCCCACGCCATCGACTTTCAGCGCATCGAGCCGGCGCTGTGTGCGGAGCTGACCCGTGACGGCTTCGAGCGCGCCATCGCGCCGTTGCTCGAACGCGTCGCTGGCGGACTGGAGCGCTTGCTGGCGGACGCCGGCGTGCGCCATGACGCGGTCGACACGGTGTTCTTCACCGGCGGGTCGAGTGCTGTGCCGGCGCTGCGGCAGTGTGTCGCCGAGTTGCTGCCGGGCGCCCGCCACGCGCAGGGCAACCGCTTCGGCAGCATCGGCAGCGGCCTGGCCATCGAGGCGCGCAAGCGCTACGGTTGATCCGAGTCCGAGCGGCGTCCGCTCGGTCGGATGGCTGCCGCACAGGGGGATCGTCATGGCCTACCGGATACGCCCGTCACGCAATGCCGCCAAGGAAGTGCGCAAGGCAGCGCTGGATCGCATCGACCGGGCGATCCAGGCGCTCGGCGCCGCACCGGCGGAGCGCGCCGAGGGCATTCACCAGTCACGCAAGCGCTTCAAGGAGCTGCGCGCATTGTTGCGACTGGTGCGTGAGCCGCTGGGCCGGCGTTTCGGGACCGACAACCGGCGCCTGCGCGACATGGGCCGGCGGCTGGCCGAATCACGCGATGCCACGGCCATGCTGGAAAGCTGGGACGCGCTGGCGCGGCGCAACCGGCGTCTGTTCGGCAGCGAGGCGCTGCGCCAGGTGCGCGTGCGGTTGCAGCAGCGTGCCGCACCGGATGGCGAGGTACACGCCGGCGTCGACGAGGAGGTCGCGCAGGTGCTGGGCGAGCTGCGCGCGCTGACCGCGGACGCCAGACAATGGCAACTCGCGGGCAAGGGCTTCGCCCTGCTGGCCGACGGGCTGAAGCGGACCTATGCCGATGCCGTGCGAGACCTGGCGCGTGCCGAGAAAGCCGGCAGCGACGAACTGCTGCACGAGTGGCGCAAGCGCGTGAAGGATCACTGGTATCACTGCCAGTTGCTGTCGCCGTGCTGGCCGGAGGCGATGGAGCGGCGGTGCGAACAGCTCAAGCGGGTCGCCGACGCGCTGGGCGACGATCACGATCTGGCGGTGATGCAGCAGCTGATGCAGCACGAACCCGAGCTGTTCGGCGAGGCGCAAACCCACGAGCAACTGCGGCGTTGCATCGAGCGTCGGCGTGCGCAGCTGCAGCAACTGGCGCGGCGCCTGGGGCATCGCCTGTTTGCCGAGAAGCCGAAAGCGCTGGTGACGCGCTTCGATGCCTACTGGCGCATCGCGCGCAGCGAGCAGGGCTGAACGCCCGGAGCCTTCGGCGGGCGGCAGGCTAACCCGCCGCCCTCAGCTCAGCCGGCCACCAGGACCCGGATCGCCTCCAGGCGCAGCGCGGCTTTTTCCAGCGCGGCCAGGCCTTCTTCGCGCTGCTGGCGCAGCGCTTCGATCTCGCTGTCGCGCACGCTCGGGTTGACCGCCTGCAACGCGACCAGGCGGGCAAGTTCTTCGTCCAGTCCGGCCTTGAGCTTGCGCTGCGCCTCGGCGACGCGTTCGGTGTGGCGCGGCGCGACCTTGGCTTCGGCGGCGGCGATCTGCGCGGCGAGCACGTCGCGCTGGGCCTGGACGAACTTGTTGGCGCTGTTGCGCGGCACGCTTTCCAGCTGATCGTTGAGCGTATCGAACGCCACCTTGGTCGCCAGATCGTTGCCGTTACCGTCGAGCAGGCAGCGCAGCGCCAGCGGCGGCAGGAAGCGGCTCAGCTGCAGCGCGCGCGGCGCCACCACTTCGCTGACGAACAGCAGTTCGAGCAGGACGGTGCCGGGTTTGAGCGCCTTGTTCTTGATCAGCGCCACCGCGGTATTGCCCATCGAACCGGACAGCACCAGATCCATGCCGCCCTGCACCATGGGATGTTCCCAGGTCAGGAACTGCATGTCCTCGCGGGCCAGGGCCTGCTCGCGGTCGTAGGTGATGGTGACCGCCTCGTCGTCGCCGAGCGGGAAGCTGGCATCCAGCATCTTCTCGCTGGGGCGCAGCACCAGGGCGTTCTCGGAGTGGTCTTCGCTGTCGATGCCGAAGGCGTCGAACAGCTGCTCCATGTAGATCGGCAGGGCGAACTGGTCGTCCTGTTCCTCGATGGCTTCGACCAGCGCCTTGCCCTGTTCGCCGCCGCCGGAGTTGAGTTCCAGCAGGCGGTCGCGACCGGTGTGCAGTTCGGCTTCGAGGCGCTCGCGCTCGGCGCGGGCCTCGTCGATCAGGCGCTGGAACGCCTCGTCGTCGCCTTCTTCCAGCTGTGTCAGCAGGCGCGGGCCGAACTGGTGCTGCAGGGCGTTGCCGGTCGGGCAGGTGGCCAGGAAGGCGTTCAGCGCCTCGTGATACCACTGGAACAGGCGCTGCTGCGGGCTGGTTTCCAGATAGGGAACGTGCAACTGGATGACGTGCTGCTGGCCGATACGGTCGAGACGGCCGATGCGCTGTTCGAGCAGATCCGGGTGCGCCGGCAGGTCGAACAGCACCAGATGATGGGCGAACTGGAAGTTGCGACCCTCCGAGCCGATCTCGGAGCAGATCAGCACCTGCGCGCCGAACTCCTCGTCGGCGAAGTAGGCCGCGGCGCGGTCGCGTTCGAGGATGCTCATGCCCTCGTGGAACACCGTGGCGGGAATGCCGGAGCGCACGCGCAGCGCGTCTTCCAGGTCCAGCGCGGTTTCGGCGTGGGCGCAGATCACCAGTACCTTGTACTTCTTCAGCATCTTCAGGGTGTCGATCAGCCATTCGACGCGCGGGTCGAACTGCCACCAGCGCGTGCCGGCCTCGCCGCCGTCCTGCTGGCTCTGGAAGGCCACCTCCGGGTACAGCTCGGCATGTTCACCCAGCGGCAGTTCCATATATTCGGCCGGGCAGGGCAGCGGGTAGGGGTGCAGCTGGCGCTCCGGGAAGCCCTGCACGGCGGCGCGGGTATTGCGGAACAGCAGGCGGCCGGTGCCGTGACGGTCGAGCAGCTCGCGGATCAGCCGGCTGCTGGCCTCGATGTCGCCATCGGTGGCGGCGGCGAGCAGAGCTTCACCTTCGGCGCCGAGGAAGGTGTGAATGGTCTCGTGAGCTTCCTGCGACAGGCGACCGTCATCGAGCAGTTCCTGTACCGCCTGGGCGACCGGCTGGTAGCTGCTGCTTTCCGCGCGGAAGGCCTCCAGGTCATGGAAACGGTTGGGGTCGAGCAGGCGCAGACGCGCGAAGTGGCTGTCCTGACCGAGCTGTTCGGGGGTCGCGGTGAGCAGCAGCACCCCGGGGATCACTTCGGCCAGCTGTTCGACCAGCTGGTACTCGGCGCTGGCACCGTCCGGATGCCAGACCAGGTGGTGCGCCTCGTCGACCACCAGCAGGTCCCAGCCGGCGGCGAAGGCGGCATCCTGGGCGCGTTCGTCGTCCTTCAGCCATTCCAGCGAGACCAGCGCGAGCTGGGCGTCCTCGAACGGGTTGCTGGCGTCGCTTTCGATGAAGCGCTCGTCGTCGAACAGCGCGACCTCCAGGTTGAAGCGCCGGCGCATCTCCACCAGCCACTGGTGCTGAAGGTTCTCCGGCACCAGGATCAGCACGCGGCTGGCGCGACCGGAGAGCAGCTGGCGATGGATGATCAGGCCGGCCTCGATGGTCTTGCCCAGCCCCACTTCGTCGGCCAGCAGCACGCGCGGGGCGATGCGGTCGGCGACTTCCTTGGCGATGTGCAGCTGGTGCGCGATGGGCTGCGCACGCACGCCGCCCAGGCCCCACAGTGACGACTGCAGCTGGGCGCTCTGATGCTGCAGGGTGTGATAACGCAGGCTGAACCAGGCCAGCGGATCGATCTGGCCGGCGAACAGGCGGTCACTGGCCAGGCGGAACTGGATGAAGTTCGACAGCTGGGTTTCCGGCAGGGTGCGGGCTTCGTTCTGTGCGGTGAGGCCGTGATAGACCAGCAGACCGTCGACATCGTCGACTTCGCGCACGGTCATCTTCCAGCCTTCGAAATGGGTGATCTCATCGCCAGGGGCGAAGCGCACGCGCGTCAGTGGTGCGCTGCGCGTGGCGTACTGGCGGGTTTCGCCGGTGGCGGGATAGAGCACGGTGAGCATTCGCCCGTCGTGGGTCAGGATGGTTCCCAGCCCGAGTTCGGCCTCGCTGTCGCTGATCCAGCGTTGCCCCGGTAGATACTGCTGCGCCATGCTGCCTCCGCTGTGAAAAAAGCCGGTTATGGTAACGGAACGCCGCGTCGAGAGCGACGACGACCGACGGCCTTCAAGCACAGCAAGTGTAGCGGCCCTGCTACAGTGACAAACAACGATCCGCCTCGATGCGCAACAGGACTCACGCATGCTGCCACCCATTCCCTCAGGCGTCTTTCCGGTCAGTGCGCAGCAGGACGCGGTCAAGCCGCGCCCGGATATCCAGCCCGTCGCGCCGGTGGAACCGGCCGCCGGGGAAAGTGCCATCGCGCTGGACCGCCGCCACCCGCAGGAAACCGAGCAGATGCTGCGCGACGAGCAGCGTCGGCGGCAGCGGCGCGGATCGACGCCGGGCGAGCAGGCTCCTGACCTCCCCAACGAAGGCGATGCCCGCGATGATGCAGACGAGCGCCCGCGTCAGGGCCGGTGGGTGGATGTCGAAGTCTGAGCTGTGCCGCAGATTGTTCGGCTCGGGCAGTCGCCGCGCATGACCGCCCCGCTGTCGCTGCCCGATGCCGATCTGCGCTATCTGCCGCAATGGCTCGCGGCGCCGCTGGCGGATGCCTGGCTGGCCGAATTGATCGAGCAAACCCCGTGGCAACAGCCGCAGATCAGCCTTTACGGCCGCCGCGTGGCGATTCCTCGACAGGTGGCCTGGTACGGCGATGCGCAGGCGAGCTATCGCTATTCCGGCCTGCAGCACGAGCCGCTTGCCTGGACGCCCATGCTCGCGACGCTACGCGAACGCTTGCAAGACGAGCTGGGACAGCCATTCAACGGTGTGTTGCTCAATTACTATCGCGACGGCCAGGACGCGATGGGCTGGCACAGCGATGATGAACCGGAGCTGGGGCACGAGCCGCTGCTGGCGTCACTGAGCCTCGGCGCCACTCGGCGCTTCGATCTGCGGCGCAAGGGCAGCCAGCGCATCGAGCATTCCATCGCCCTCGAACATGGCTCGCTACTGGTCATGGGCGGGGCGACCCAGCATCATTGGCAGCACCAGATCGCCCGCACCCGCAAGGTCCGGGCGCCGCGCCTCAACCTGACCTTTCGCCTGATCCACCCACGGACCCAAGCATGAGCAGTGACGACGACAAGCTGATCGATTTCAGCGCCGAGCGCGGCAAGCGCATTCATGAGCAGAACGACAAGCGCCTCGCAGAGATGCGCAAGGCCTTCGAACAGGCGCTGCCGCTGGGGCAGGACAAGAAGAGCCGCGGCAAGAAGAAGCCGAAGAAACGCTGATTTCGCCGTTGCACGAACGCCTGGCGAGCACGGCCGCGACCGGCTGTCGCGGCCCGTTGGGCGCTCCGTTCCAATCCTCTCCCGATAGCACCCGCTTCCCCGCCGCGATACCCGGCCAGCGCGTCGATTTCCGCCTCGAAATACCCCTTCTTTCTTGATCCAGATCAGTCACCGGGCACGCTTTTCGTCAGCTATCTGCGGCTATTGACATCGATCAATTTCGTGCGCCGAAGAGCGCATTAACGTGCGCCCATCGGACAGCAAAACAGCTTCGGAGGGAAGGTCTCATGTTCGTCGATAATGTGGTGCTCGCAGGGGTTGTCACGGTCGGCCTGATGGTCGCCTTCCTCGGTGGATTCGCATATTTCATCTGGCGGGACGCGCAAAAGAAAAAGCGCAGCTGATCCCGCTCGATAAAAGAGCACGCAAGGCATTTGGGCGACCCTAGGTCGCCTTTTTTTTTGCTCTTGATTTATGCGGTGGCCGAGGTTGGGGAAACCTCGGTCAGGCGAGCCGTCCGCGCAACGACACGGAGCGGCAGGGAGGAGGGGTGGATCAGCCGATGCTGATCGGCGGCAGCTCCTTCAGCTCCACGGTTTCGTGCTTGCGCGGGGCCAGCACTTCGGCCTCGCCATCGACGACCTGCTCGTCGTTCTGGTTGAACACCTGCGTGGCGATGCGCACGCGGTTCTTCGGCAGCTTTTCCAGAATTTCCAGGCGCACGGTGAGGGTGTCGCCGATCTTCACCGGGCGGGTGAACTTCATGGTCTGGCCGAGATAGATCGTGCCCGGCCCCGGCATGGTGCAGGCCACGGCAGCGCTTATCAGCGCACCGCTGAACATGCCGTGCGCGATGCGCTCGCGAAACAGCGTGCCAGCGGCGAACTCGGCGTCCAGATGCACCGGATTGCGATCGCCGGACATGGCCGCAAACAGCTGGATGTCGCGTTCGCCGACGGTTTTCTCGAAGCTCGCGGTCTGACCTACTTCCAGTGCGGAGTAGGGCGTGCTGCTGATGGTATTCATGCTCGGTATCTGTCCTTGGTCGCAGAGAGGGGGAAGCGGCGTGCCTGCTCGGAAGAGCGCGCGCACCGGTCGGGCTGAAAAAGGTGCGCTGCATTCTAGTGGTTGACGCGAAGCTTGTCCCGACGTCCGGGGCGCTTGGTCGGAGATGGAAGATTCACAGCGGTGATGGGGGCTGGTGCGCGCTTGCACCT
This sequence comes from Stutzerimonas degradans, assembly GCF_024448505.1. GTDB lineage: Bacteria > Pseudomonadota > Gammaproteobacteria > Pseudomonadales > Pseudomonadaceae > Stutzerimonas > Stutzerimonas degradans. The sequence goes on along the minus strand of NZ_JAMOHV010000002.1, from coordinate 201,139 downwards.
TGGTGATGAGCTGCTAAGTTCGGCTCAGCCCGGATACCCGCACGGGCCAGACACTCTCAGGTCAAGAGGCTAATAACAATGCAACCTGAATTCTGGAATGACAAACGTCCCGCCGGCGTGCCGAGCGATATCGATATGTCCGCCTACCGCTCCGTGGTCGAGGTGTTCGAGCGTGCCTGCAAGGCGCACGCGGATCGTCCGGCCTTCACCAACATGGGCGTCACCCTGACCTACAGCGATCTCGAACGCCACTCCGCGGCTTTTGCGGCCTGGCTGCAGAACCACACCGACCTGCAGCCGGGCGAGCGCATCGCCGTGCAGATGCCCAACCTGCTGCAGTATCCGATCGCTGTGTTCGGCGCGCTGCGTGCCGGGCTGGTGGTGGTTAACACCAATCCGCTGTACACCGTGCGGGAGATGCGCCATCAGTTCCAGGATTCCGGCGTGCGTGCGCTGGTGTATCTGAATACCTTCGGCCGGCAGGTGCAGGACGTGCTGGCCGACACCCGCATCGACTACCTGATCGAGGCGAAGATCGGTGACCTGCTGCCCGGCCTGAAGGGCGCGCTGGTCAACGCCGCGGTCCGGCATGTGAAGAAGATGGTGCCGGCCTACAGCCTGCCACAGGCGGTCTCGTTCAAGACGGTACTGCGCGAGGGCGCACGCCACAGCCTGCGGCCAGTGCCGCTGAGCCAGACGCACCTTGCGGTGTTGCAGTACACCGGCGGCACGACCGGCGTGGCCAAGGGGGCGATGCTCAGTCACGGCAATCTGGTGGCGAACATGCAGCAGGTACGGGCCAACATGCAGCAATTGGATGACAAGGGCCACCCGGTCATTCGCGAGGGGCAGGAGGTGATGATCGCGCCGTTGCCGCTCTATCACATCTACGCCTTCACCGTGAATTGCATGTGCATGATGGTGACTGGCAACCACAACGTACTGATCACCAACCCGCGCGACATCAACGGCTTCGTCAAAGAGCTGCAGCGCTGGCGTTTCTCCGGCTTCCTCGGCCTGAATACGTTGTTTGTCGCGCTGATGTCCCATCCGGACTTTCGCCGGATCGACTTTTCCGCACTCAAGGGCACCAATTCCGGCGGCACGGCACTGGTTTCGGCGGTGGCCGAGCGCTGGCAGCAACTGACCGGCTGCACCGTGGTCGAGGGCTACGGCCTTACGGAAACCTCGCCGGTGGTTTGCGCCAACCCGCACGGCGACCGTTCGCGGCTGGGTACGGTAGGACTGCCGGTACCGGGCACGCTGCTCAAGGTGATCGACGACGACGGCCGCGAGCTGCCGCTCGGTGCGCGTGGCGAGCTGTGTGTGAAGGGACCGCAGGTGATGCTGGGCTACTGGCAGCGCCCGGAGGCGACCGCCGAGGTGCTCGATGATGCGGGCTGGCTGCGCACTGGCGATATTGCCGTCATCGACGAGGACGGCTTCGTGCGGATCGTCGATCGCAAGAAGGACCTGATCATCGTCTCCGGCTTCAACGTCTATCCCAACGAGATCGAGGAAGTGGTCATGGCGCACCCGAAGGTCGCCAGCTGCGCCGCCATCGGCGTGCCCGACGAGAAATCCGGCGAGGCGGTCAAGCTGTTCATCGTGCCGCGCGAGCCGGGGCTGACCGTCGAGGAACTGCAGCGCTACTGCCGCGAGAATTTCACGGGCTACAAGCTGCCGCGCCACTACGTCCTGCGCGACTCGTTGCCGATGACTCCAGTGGGTAAGATCCTGCGGCGCGAGTTGCGCGATATCGCCTGAAACCACCGGTCAGGCGCTCTGGCACGGCCAATCTGGGTGGTGACCGAATTTTTAAATTCGGTCACTTTGTGCCTTGGTTGTACATAAATGGCTCTATTCGCTCAGTTTCAAAGCTGCTAACCTCGGCCGGCTTCTTGCCGCTATCCACGGCACAAAAGTTTACAAAACACAACAAAACAGCTGCCATTGTGTGCAGTGAAGAAGGCTGTCGCTTAGGAGTAGGGTCATGACCGAAAACTTCTGGAAGGATAAATATCCTGTTGGGGTTGCCAGCGAAATCAATCCCGATGAGTACCAGAATATCCAGACAGTGCTGAAACTGTCCTGCGAGCGCTTCGCGGACAAGCCGGCTTTCAGCAGTCTCGGCAAGACGCTGACCTACGGCGAGCTGTATCGACTCTCCGGCGAGTTTGCCGCCTATCTTCAACACCACACCGATCTGCAGCCCGGCGACCGCATCGCCGTGCAGCTGCCCAATCTGCTCCAGTACCCGATCGTGGTGTTCGGCGCCATGCGTGCCGGGCTGATCGTGGTCAACACTAACCCGCTGTATACCGCGCGGGAGATGGAACACCAGTTCAACGATGCCGGCGCCAAGGCGCTGGTGTGCCTGGCCAACATGGCGCATCTGGCCGAGGCGGTGCTGCCCAAGACCGGGATCAGGCATGTGGTGATCACCGAGGTCGGCGACATGCTGTCGCCGCTCAAGCGCCTGCTGGTCAACACCGTGGTCAAGCACGTCAAGAAGATGGTGCCGGCCTACCGCCTGCCTTCGGCGGTGCGCTTGAACGATGCCCTGGCCCAGGGACGCGGCCGGACAGTGCGTGACGCCAGTCCGAACGGCCAGGACGTCGCCGTGCTGCAGTACACCGGCGGTACCACCGGTGTCGCCAAGGGCGCGATGCTGACGCACCGCAACATCGTCGCCAACATGCTGCAGTGCAAGGCGCTGATGGGGTCGAACCTCGAGGAAGGCCGCGAGGTGCTCATCGCGCCGCTGCCCCTGTATCACATCTATGCGTTCACCTTTCATTGCATGACGATGATGCTCAGCGGCAACCACAACATCCTCATCAGCAACCCGCGCGACCTGCCGGCGATGATGAAGGACCTGGCCCGCTACCGCTTCAGCGGCTTCGTCGGCCTCAACACGCTGTTCGTCGCGCTGTGCAACAGCGAGGACTTCCGCAAGCTGGACTTCTCCGCGCTCAAGGTCACGCTGTCGGGTGGCATGGCGCTGCAGCTGGCCACGGCAGAGCGATGGAAGCAGGTTACCGGCTGCTCGATCTGCGAAGGCTACGGCCTGACCGAAACCAGCCCGGTAGCCTCGGTCAACCCGATCACGCATATCCAGCTCGGCACCATCGGTATCCCGGTGCCCTCGACACGCTTCAAGGTCATCAACGATGACGGCCAGGAGCTGCCGCAGGGCGAGATCGGCGAGCTGTGCATCAAGGGGCCGCAGGTGATGAAGGGCTACTGGCAACGGCCGGAAGCCACCGCCGAGGTGATGGATGCCGAAGGCTTCTTCAAGACCGGCGATATCGGCGTGATCCAGGCCGACGGCTACATCCGCATCGTCGACCGCAAGAAGGACATGATTCTGGTATCCGGTTTCAACGTCTACCCGAACGAGCTGGAAGACGTGCTGGCCACGCTGCCCGGCGTACTGCAGTGCGCCGCCATCGGCGTGCCGGACGAGAAATCCGGCGAGGCGATCAAGCTGTTCGTGGTGGTCAAGCCGGGCGAGAGCCTGACCCGTGAGCAGGTCATGCAGCACATGCACGACAACCTGACCGGCTACAAGCGCCCGCGCTACGTCGAATTCCGCGACAGTCTGCCGACCACCAACGTCGGCAAGATCCTGCGTCGGGAATTGCGTGACCAGGAATTGAAGAAGCTCGCCGAAGCGAGCTGATCGAGCCGCACGCCAAAAGCCCCGCCAGCTGCACGCTGCGCGGGGCTTTTTTTTGGTCGATGCTCGCCGCGGCGCTGGAACCCCGGTGCTAGGCACATCTGACGGGTACTGACAGGCGTTTTCTGAGAGACCCTTCACGCTGAAAGGTTTTTTTCATCGTTGGGGTTAAGTAACCCGTGGATTAAGCCGACAAGCTCTTGCAATACCTAAGTGCCATCACCTTTGGTCGGTGGTCGCTAGTACTTTAGAGATAGATGCCATGCTTTCGAATCTTCGACTTCGCGCGAAACTCCTGCTGCTGGCCCTCGGGCCGATCCTGCTCCTGACGATCATGCTTAGCGGCATCGCCGTGTATGAGCTGCGTAACCTTGCCGAGCAGCAGGAGGAGCACACCCGACAGAGCCTGATCAGCGACCGCCGTGCCGAACTGCAGAACTACGTGCAGCTCGCGCGCAATGCGCTGGCACCGATCTACGACGCGTCGGCAGACGGCGACATGCAGGCGCGCGACCAGGCGGTGGCGATCCTCGAGCGCCTGTCCTACGGCAAGGATGGCTATTTCTGGGGCTACGACGACAAGTCCGTACGCGTTCTGCAGGGCAACACCCGCGACAAGATCGGCCAGAGCTTCTACGACTTCCGCGACCCGAATGGCGTCTATGCCATCCGTGAACTGGTGGCGGCCGCGCAGAACGGCAGCCATTACGTTGATTACAGCTTCGGGCTGGCGGCCAGCAGCACCCTGGTGCCCAAAGTCGGTTATGCCGAGTACCTGCCGAAGTGGAAGCTGGCATTCGGTACCTCGCTCAACCTCGACGGCGTCGAGCGCGACGTCGAAGAGGCGCGCGCCGAGTTCCAGCAGCGCATCGACGTGCTGGTGACCATCATGCTCGGCTCGGCCGCGGCGCTGCTGGTACTGATGGCGATTCTCGCCGTGTTCATGAGCAACGCCGTGCTGCGGCCGCTGCTGCTGATCAAAGCCCGTCTGGACGACATGGCGCAGGGCGAGGGCGACCTCACCCATCGTCTGCCGGTTACCAGCAAGGACGAACTCGGTGAACTGGCCGGCGCCTTCAACCGCTTCGTCGAGAAGATTCATCTGCTGGTACGCCAGGTCGCCGGTACCACCACCGAGCTGACCGGCATGGTCGGCGCGGTGGCCAGCCAGGCGCAGCGTTCCGAGCAGGCCATGGCCAGCCAGCGTCACGAAACCGACCAGGTCGCCACCGCGATCAACGAGATGTCCGCCGCCGCCCATGAGGTGGCGATGAGCGCGCAGCGCGCGGCCGAAGCGGCGCAGGAAACCGACCAGCAGGGCCAGGCGGCCAAGCAGGTGGTCGACCAGAGCATCCGCCAGATTCACGAGCTGGTAGTTGAGCTGCGCGGCAGCGGCGAGTCGCTGGAAGGGCTGCAGCAGGATGTGAAAGGCATCGTCGGCGTGCTCGACGTGATCCGTGCCATCGCCGAGCAGACCAACCTGCTGGCGCTCAACGCTGCCATCGAGGCGGCGCGAGCGGGTGAGGCCGGACGTGGCTTCGCCGTGGTCGCCGACGAGGTGCGCGCACTGGCCAGCCGCACGCAGCAGAGCACCGGCGAGATCCAGGGCATGATCGACCGCCTGCAAAGCGCCACCAGCCACACCGTGACCGCCATGCTGCGCGCCGGCGAGAAGGGCGACAGCACCCAGCAGCAGGCGAACCAGGCCGGCGAATCGCTGGATGCCATCGCGGCGTTGATCGGCACCATCAACTCGATGAACGCCCAGATCGCCGCGGCCGCCGAAGAACAGACCGCCGTGGCCGAAGAGATCAACCGCAGCGTGCATCACATCGCCGATGCCGTGGACACGGTGGCCAGCGACGCCGCGCAAGGCGCGCAGACCTCGCATGATCTCGGCGGTGTGGCCGAGCGCCTGCAGAAACTGGTCGGCCAGTTCCGCGTCTGATCGTGACGCAACGGCGGCGCAATGCCGCCGTTGCGTTTGGCTTGCCTGCGACTCCCTCCCGAAAACCTCCCCGCCGTCACTTCCAGCCAACCAGGCCGGTGCGTGAGCTGTGCGCGCCCGTACGCCGCGCCGTCGCGTTGCCGCGGAGTTCCGCTGACCCGACCGACGGCATGACCGCCTGGCGCCCCCGCAAGAACGCCGCGGCGAGCCGCCGGGTCTAGCTCCCTATGGCCGCGTCCCCGATACCGGGGAGTGGTGGTGTAAGCCTTAAGCGGCCTGCCCATCAATCACGTCGCAAGGATGAGTCACCCATGCACAAGAACAACAACGCACTACGGGTAGTCGCTTCTCTCGCAATGGCCTTTACCGGCGCGGCTTTCGCCGCACCACCGGTGGAGACCCAACGTTTCGATGATTTCTGGAGTCCCGGCAAACCGGATGCCTCGGTCTGCCGCTCGCCGTTGATGGTCGGCACACCGCTCGGTCTGCCGCGCTGTCTGCAGGCCGGCAACGTACTCAAGCACCTGCAAAGCCTGCAGGACATCGCCAGCCTCAACGACGGCAACCGCGCTTCCGGCCTGCCGGGCTACCAAGCCTCGGTGGATTACGTGCGCAGCAAGCTGGAGCGCGCCGGCTACCGGGTGCGAGTACAGGCCTTTCCCTTCCTCGCCTTCTACCCGACCGGCCCCGGCGTGCTCAATGCGCTGGCGCCGCAGCAGCAGAACTACGTCTGGGAAGAGGACTTCACCTACCTGGAGCAGAGCGATCCCGGCACCGTCACCGCCCAGGTGGTAGCGGTGGACGTCGCGCTCGGTGCCGGCAACACCTCCACCAGCGGTTGCGAGGCAGAAGACTTCGCCGGCTTCCCCGCTGGCGCCATTGCCTTGATCCAGCGCGGCACCTGCGCGTTCGGCCAGAAGGCCACGTTGGCCGCCGCGGCGGGAGCATCCGGCGTGGTGATCTTCAACCAGGGCGATACCGAGGACCGCAAGGGCCTGATGGGCGCCACCCTCGGTGCGGATTACGCTGGCGGCATTCCGGTGCTGTTCGCCACCTACGACAACGGTGCGGCCTGGGCGCAGACCGCCGGCTTGCAATTGAGCATGACGGTCGACGTGATCCGCGAGCAGACCGAAACCTACAACGTCCTGGCCGAGACGCGTCGCGGCAATCCGGACAACGTGGTGATGGTCGGCGCGCACCTGGACTCGGTGGCCGAAGGCCCCGGCATCAACGACAACGGTTCCGGCAGCGCAGCATTGCTGGAGATGGCGCTGCTGATGAGCAAGGCCCATCCGTTGAACAAGGTGCGCTTCGCCTGGTGGGGCGCGGAGGAATCCGGTCTGGTCGGTTCGACCCATTACGTCACGCAGTTGCCGGACGAGGAAAAGCGGCGCATCAAGGCCTACCTCAACGCCGACATGATCGGCTCGCCGAACTTCGCCAACTTCATCTATGACGGCGACGGTTCGGACTTCGGCCTGCAGGGCCCGCCCGGCTCGGCAGCCATCGAGCGGCTGCTGCGTGCGTACTTCGATCTGCGCAACCAGCCTTCCGAAGGCACGGAAATCGACTTCCGTTCCGACTATGCGCAGTTCTTCGAGGATGGCATCGCCTTTGGCGGGCTGTTCACCGGCGCCGAGGACGTGAAGAGCGAGGCCCAGGCGCAGCGCTATGGCGGTGCGGCAGGACAGGCGTTCGACCCGTGCTATCACAACGAGTGCGACAACCTCGCCAACATCTCCAGCGAAGCCCTCGAGCTGCACGGCGATGCGCTGGCCTTCGCCACCAGCTGGCTGTCGCTGTCGACCAAGGCCATCGATGACGAGATTGCCGCCGCGGCCAGCGCCGCCCAGGGTGCCACGACCCTGCGTGCGCAGAAGGTGCAGGAGAAATCCCGCTGGGGTCTCTGGCTGCGCTGATCGTCTGAGCGTCTGACCACCGCGCCGGTTCGCCGGCGCGGTGCGATTGAAGGGCTGTCGGCTCGTCGTTCGGCACCGTGCGAAATCTGCGACAATCGCGCCCTTCACGAATTGCCCCACGGCTGTCCATGACCGACGCAACGCCCGCCTTCAATACCCTGTTCAACAACCTCGACCAGACCTTCAGCGCCGACCGCCATCGCCTGCGCCGGCAGCTGCACGAGCTGCGCAAGAAGCCCGATGAAGGCAAGCTCGCCCAGTGGCTGGAGCGCTTCCAGGCCTCGGTGGCCAAGGTCGAGGCGCGTCGGCAGAGCGTACCGGCGATCCGTTACGACGACGCCCTGCCGATTGCCGCCAAGCGCGACGAGATCAAGGCCGCGCTGGAAAAGCACCAGGTGCTGGTGATCGCCGGTGAAACCGGTTCGGGCAAGACCACCCAGTTGCCGAAGATCTGCCTGGAGATCGGCCGTGGCGTGAATGGCCTGATCGGCCATACCCAGCCGCGCCGGCTGGCCGCGCGCAGCGTGGCGACGCGGGTGGCGGAGGAGCTGGGCGCGCCGCTGGGCGAACTGGTGGGCTATCAGGTGCGCTTCGAGGATCAGAGCACCGAGCGCACGCTGATCAAGCTGATGACCGACGGCATCCTGCTGGCCGAGACCCAGCACGACCGCTTCCTGGAAAAGTACGACACGATCATCGTCGACGAGGCCCATGAGCGCTCGCTGAACATCGATTTCCTGCTCGGCTTCCTGAAAACGCTGCTGCCACGCCGGCCGGACCTGAAGGTGATCATTACCTCGGCGACCATCGATCTGGAGCGCTTCAGCAAGCATTTCAATGGGGCCGGCCTTCCGGATGCGCCGATCATCGAGGTGTCCGGGCGTACCTACCCGGTGGAGACCTGGTACCGCCCGCTGGCCGCCGAGACCGACGAGGACGGCAACCGGGTCGAGGACGATCTGACCGTCGATCAGGGCATCCTCGCGGCGCTGGACGAGATCGCCGCTCACGAGAAAAGCGTCGGCCAGCGCCCGGGCGACGTGCTGGTGTTCCTCCCCGGTGAGCGCGAGATCCGTGATGCCGCCGAGATGCTGCGCAAGGCCAACCTGCGCCTGACCGAGGTGCTGCCGCTGTATGCGCGCCTGACGCCGGCCGAGCAGCAGAAGATCTTCCGTCCGGCAGCCGGTCGCAAGATCGTGCTGGCCACCAACGTCGCGGAAACCTCGCTGACCGTGCCGGGCATCCGCTACGTGATCGACTCGGGCACCGCGCGCATCAGCCGCTACAGCTACCGTGCCAAGGTTCAGCACCTGCCCATCGAGGCGGTGTCGCAGGCCAGTGCCAACCAGCGCAAGGGCCGCTGCGGCCGAGTCGAGCCGGGCATCTGCATCCGCCTGTACAGCGAGGAGGATTTTCTCTCCCGCCCGGCGTTCACCGATCCGGAAATCCTGCGCACCAACCTCGCCGCGGTGATCCTGCAGATGCTGCACCTGCGCCTCGGCGATATTCAGGATTTCCCCTTCATCGAGCCGCCGGACGGCAAGGCCATCAGCGACGGCTTCAACCTGCTGCAGGAGCTCTCGGCGGTCAACCGCGAGAACCAGCTGACGCCGTTGGGCCGCCAGCTGGCGCGCCTGCCCATCGATCCGCGCCTTGGCCGCATGCTGCTGGAGGCCGCGCGGCTTGGCAGCCTGGGCGAAGTGCTGATCGTCGCCAGCGCACTCTCGGTGCAGGACGTGCGCGAGCGCCCGGCCGACCGCCAGCAGGCGGCGGATCAGGCCCACGCACAATGGAAGGACCCGGATTCGGACTTCGCCGCGCTGATCAACCTCTGGCGCGGCTTCGAGGAGCAGCGCCAGGCGCTGGGCGCCAACGCGCTGCGCAGCTGGTGCCGCAAGCACTTCCTCAACTACCTGCGTCTGCGCGAGTGGCGCGATGCGCACCGGCAATTGCTGCTGATCGCTCGCGAGCTCAAGCTCGGCGCGGGTAAGGCGGTGGATGGCTCCGGCCATCCACCCTACGCCAAGGGCAAAACCGATGCCCCGGACGGCCACGTCGGCAAGCATCGTAGGGTGGAAGACGGCGCAGCCTCTTCCACGCGTCCGGCCGATTCCGCCTCCCAACCCGCGCCCACCAAGGACACCAAGGTCAACGCCATCGTCCGCCAGCAGCACGAAGCCAGCGAGGCCGCGCAGAAGGCCAAGAGCTACGCCGCCGTGCACCAGGCGATCCTCGCCGGCCTGCTCAGCCAGATCGGTCACAAGACCGAGGACGGCGATTATCTCGGCGCGCGCCAGCGGCGCTTCTGGATACATCCGGGAAGCAGCATCGGCCGCAAGAAGCCGCAGTGGGTGATGGCCGCCGAACTGGTGGAAACCACCAAGCTGTTCGCGCGCATGGTGGCCAAGATCGAACCGGACTGGATCGAGCCGCTGGCCGGCCACCTGATCAAGAAGAACCACTTCGAGCCGCACTGGGAGAAGAAGCGCGGCCAGGTGGTGGCCTACGAGCAGGTCACGCTCTACGGGCTGATCGTGGTCGGCCGCCGCCCGGTGCACTACGGGCCCATCGACCCGCCCGCGGCGCGCGAGCTGTTCATCCGCGAAGGCTTGGTGCGCGGCGAGATCAACAGCCGTGCCCGCGCGCTGGCGGCCAACCGCGAACTGCTCGAACGCATGGACGAGCTGGAGGCCAAGGCGCGGCGTCGCGACATCCTCGCCGACGAGGAAACCCTGTTCGGCTACTACGATGCGCGCCTGCCAGCGGACATCTACCAGACCGCCAGCTTCGAGAACTGGTATAAGCGCGAGAGCCAGAAGAACCCGCAGCTGCTGGTCATGCGCGAGGAGGACGTGCTCGCCCGCGAAGCCAGCGAGGTCACCGCCGCGCAGTACCCGGACCACCTGCGCATCGGCGAGCTGCAGTTGCCGCTGGAATACCACTTCGAACCCAACCACCCGCGCGACGGCGTAACCCTGCGCGTGCCGGCGCCGCTGTTGCCGCAACTGCGGCGCGAACGGCTCGACTGGCTGGTGCCGGGGTTGATCGAGGCCAAGGCGGTCGCGCTGGTGCGCGGCCTGCCGAAGGCGATCCGCAAGAACTTCGTGCCGGTGCCGGACTTCGTCGGCGCGGCGCTTTCCAAGATCGCGTTCGGCGAAGGCGCCTTGCCCGAGGCGCTGGGCCGCGAGCTCACCCGCATGACCGGCGCCCGCGTGTCGGACGAGGCCTGGGCCGAGGCCGCTGCCGGGCTGGAAAACCACCTGAAGATGAACATCGAGGTGGTCGATGCGCGCGGCAAGTTCCTCGGCGAAGGCCGCGACCTGGCCGAGCTGACGGCGCGCTTCGCCGAGGCCAGCCAGGCCGCCCTGGCGCCGCCGCAGCAGAAGGCCGAACAGAAGCCGGTCGAGGCCAAGGGTTTTGCCCAGGTCGCTGAAAAGGCCCAGGCGAAGATGGCGGGCTTGTCGATGACCGTCTACCCGGCGCTGGTGGAAGAGGCTGGGGTGGTCAAGGAAGGGCGCTTCCCGACCCAGGCCGAGGCCGAGTGGCAGCACCGCCGCGCCCTGCAGCGCCTGTTGTTGCAACAGCTGGCGGAACCCGCCAAGTACCTGCGCAACAAGTTGCCGGGCCTTACTGAGCTCGGCCTGCTCTACCGTGACATGGGCAAGGTCGATGCACTGGTCGAGGACGTCCTGCTGGCCAGCCTGGACAGCTGCATTCTCGATGGCGAGGTCGCGCTGCCGCGTGACGGCGCCGCACTGGCGTCGCTGGCCGAGCGCAAGCGCGGCGACTGGACCGCGCATGCCGAACGGCTGGCGCGCCTGACGCTGGAAATCCTCAAGCACTGGCACGGCCTGCAGAAGCGCTTCAAGGGCAAGATCGATCTGGCCCAGGCGGTGGCGCTCAACGACATCAAGGCGCAGCTGGGCAACCTGGTCTATCCGGGCTTCGTCCGCGAAACGCCGGCCGAGTGGCTGAAGGAATACCCGCGCTATCTCAAGGCCATCGAGCAACGCTTCGAGAAGATCGGCGCGCAGCTGCAGCGTGATCGCGTCTGGTCCGGCGAGCTGGGCGGCTACTGGGAGCAGTACCAGGCGCGGCTGCACAAGCACCAGCAGGAGGGCAAGCGCGACCCGCAGCTGAGCCAGTACCGCTGGATGCTGGAGGAGTACCGCGTCTCGCTGTGGGCCCAGCAGTTGGGAACCCGGATGCCGGTATCGGACAAGCGCCTAAACAAGCAGTGGAGCCAGGTCGAGCCCTGATCGCCGGGGCGACCGTTCCACGCAGATGCCGGGAGGCTCATGCACACTCACAACAGCCTGCCCGGCGTGCTCAGTTCGCTCGGTGCATCGGCACTGTTCGCCACGCTCTACTACTACACCACGTTGCTGCAGCCGCTGGATGGCCAGCAGGTGTATGGCTGGCGCATCCTGCTGACCGCGCCGTGTCTGGCGTTGCTGCTGCTCGGTTTCGGGCGCCTGAGCGAGGTGCGTGCGATTCTGGCGCGGCTGCCCGCCGAGCCGCGGCTGTGGCTGGGCTTGCCGCTGTCCTCGGCGCTGGTTGGCGTGCAGCTGTGGCTGTTCATGTGGGCGCCGATCAACGGTCATGGGCTGGATGTTTCGCTCGGCTATTTCCTGCTGCCGCTGGCCCTGGTGCTCACCGGACGACTGCTGTTCGGCGAGGCGATCAGTCGGCTGCAACGGCTGGCCTGCCTGCTGGCGGCCGTTGGCGTCGGCAACGAACTGCTGCGGGCGTCGTCGTTGTCCTGGCCGGTGCTAGTGGTCGCGCTCGGCTATCCCGGCTACTTCGCCCTGCGCCGCTGGATCGGTACCGCCAACCTCGGCGGTCTGTGGCTGGACCTCGTCATCAGCCTGCCGGTCGCCGCCGCGTTCGCCCTGGCCGATGGCGAGACGCTGCGCCAGGTGGCCGCGAGCCCGCGCCTGCTGGTACTGATCTTCGGTCTAGGTGCGCTCAGCGCGGTGGCGCTGGCGCTGATGATCATCGCCGGCAAGCGCCTGAATCTTGCCCTGTTCGGCCTGCTCAGCTACGTCGAGCCGGTGTTGCTGGTGGTGGTGTCGCTGTTGCTCGGCGAAAGCATCGCGCCGCAGCAATGGCTGACTTACGGCGCGATCTGGCTGGCCATCGCGGTGTTGGTGCTGGAAGGGCTGCGGGCGCTGCGCAAGATGGGCAAGCGCGCCGCCTGATCCCGACGCTGCGCGCTCAGGCCATCGGTCCCTCGAACACCCAGCCCGCCTGCGGGTTGCGGTCGCTGGCCTGCTCGCGGGCCTGCAGCGCCTCGGGCAGGGCGCTGGCGTCGCCGCGCTGGCCGATGGCGACGAAGGCGTGGATCGCCACATTCGCCGGTAGCCGGAGATAGCGTCGCGCGCGTTCGGCATCGAACCCGCCCATCGCGTGGGTGGCCAGCCCCATGTCGTAGGCCTGCATGGCGAGGCTCATCCAGGCCGCGCCGGTATCGAAGGCATGGCTGGGGAAGGGCTGTTCCGCGCCGTCAGCAGCCGTACGGGTGCTTTGCGACAGCACCGCCACCAGTGCGCCGGCATGCCGCGCCCAGGCCTGATTGGCCGGCACCAGCAGGGCGACGAAATCCTCGAAGTGCGGCGTGCCGGCGAGCGCGTAGCAGAAACGCCACGGCTGGAAGTTGTAGGCCGAGGGCGCCCAGCGGGCCGCCTCGAACAGCGAGCGCATCCGCGCTTCGCTCAGTGGCTGGCCGTCGAAGGCGCGCGGCGACCAGCGCGCGGTGAAGGACGAGGCGATGGGGTGCTGGGCCTGGCGTGCGTTGCTCATGGATGCTCCTGGCGAAGGGTGGAGAACCGATTTAACCGGCGAAACCCGTCCGGTGCCAGCACCACGGCTCGATGGTCGGCTCGGCGCGCAATCCGCCCGGCGAGTGCTAGCGTTCATGGCTGACCTACTCGATTGCAGGAGCGCGGCATGGATCGATTCACCGGCGGCTGCCTGTGCGGCAGCGTGCGCATCGTGGCCTCCGGGCGGCCCTATCGGGTCGGCCTGTGCCATTGTCTCGATTGCCGCAAGCACCACGGCGCGCTGTTCTACGCCGCGGCGATCTTCCCGCAGGCGGCGGTGAGCATCACGGGCGAGACGCATGAGTACGCCGGGCGGCACTTCTGCCCGCGTTGCGGCTCGTCGGTGTTCGCCCACAGCGCGGACGAGATCGAAGTAAGCCTTGGCGCACTGGATGCGCCCGACCAGCTGACGCCCACCTACGAAAGCTGGACGCTGCGCCGCGAAGCCTGGCTGCCGACGTTCCCGCTCGCGCATCGCTACACACGTGATCGCGACGGGAACGGGCGAGAGGAATAGCGCGGTGGTCGTGTCGGTCAACCGGCCAGCGCTGCCTCGATGGCTGCGATGTCGATCTTCCGCATCGTCATCATCGCCTCGAATGCGCGCCGCGCCGCCGCGCCATCCGGATGGGCGATGGCGGCCGTCAGCGCGCGCGGTGTGATCTGCCACGACAGTCCCCAGCGGTCCTTGCACCAGCCGCACTCGCTTTCCTGACCGCCATTGCCGACGATGGCGTTCCACAGGCGATCCGTTTCGGCCTGGTCGTCGGTGGCCACCTGGAACGAGAACGCCTCGCTGTGCGGGAACGCCGGCCCGCCGTTCAGGCCCAGGCAGGGAATGCCCATCACCGTGAACTCGACTGTCAGCACATCGCCCTGTTTGCCCGCCGGATAGTCCGCCGGCGCGCGATAGACGGTGCCGACAGCGCTGTCGGGAAACGTCCTGGCATAGAAGGTCGCCGCCTCCAGCGCGGCGCCGTCGTACCACAGGCAGATCCGGTTCTTGCTGCTCATGCGGGTTCTCCGGGAAGGCGTTATCGATGCCCCGCCACAGCCTAGACCGACATCGAGCGCAGAGTGCGACGGCGAGCATGAACCCGATGAACGAGCCACCGGATTCGGTACCGGTCAGGTCGGCTCCACCTCGTGCAGGACGCCGTCCTTGCCCAGGCGCAGCCGCAGGAAGTCCCGCGCCAGAAACAGCTGGCCGTGATACGCCGTGGCCGCTTCCTGGCGGATCTCCTCGATGGAATGTCCGCGCTGCGAGCCGGGCTGGTAGCGCGCGCTGAAGTGCGTCAGCACCAGGTTCGGCACCTCGGCCTGCTGCGCGAAGGCCGCTACCTGAGCGGCGCTGCTGTGGCCGAAGGTATTGCCGCTGGTTTCGACCAGCGTCTGGCTATACGTCGCTTCGTGCACCAGCACCTGAGCGCCGCGGCAGGCCTCGGCAAGCAGCGGCGGACGGTCGTTGTCGCCGCCAATGACGACGCGCCGCGGCGCGCGGGTGAAGCTCAGGTAGTCCTCACTGCGCAGCGTTCGACCTTCATGTTCGAGGTCGAAGCCGCGTGCCAGCTGCCCCCAGAGCGGGCCGCGCGGAACGCCGTCGCGCTCCAGCCGCTCGATGTTCAAGCGCGGGTCCGGGCGCGCCTCGGTGAAGCTATAGCCGTAGCAGGGCACGCGATGGGACAGCGCGGTTGCCGCGACGCGCATGTTCAGGCTGCGCCACTCGCCGAGGCTTTCGACGGCATGGAAGGCCAGCTCATAGCCCAGCCAGGCGTGGCTCATGCGCAGCGTCGCCTGCAGCCAGTCGGCGATACCCGCCGGGGCGATGATCTCCAGCGGGTGCCGGCGGCCCATCATGCCGGCGCTGGCGAGCAGGCCGGGCAGGCCGTAGCAATGGTCGCCATGGACATGGGTGATGAAGATCGCGCGCAGGTCGTGCAGCGACAGCGGCATGCGCAGCAGGCGGTGCTGCGTGCCTTCGCCGCAGTCGATCAGGTACCAGGCCTTGCCGGCGTCCTCCTGCAGGGCCAGGCCGGTGACGTTGCGCGCCCGGGTGGGCGTGCCGGAGGAGGTGCCGAGAAAGACCAGATCCACAGCGCGTGCGCTCCTCGATTCACGGGGCGGCCGGAGGCCGGCGACGGACAGGGGCCATCGCGACGCGCAGTCTATGCGCCTGCGCCGGTGACGCAAGTCTCACCGGCATGTCGGCCTCAGGGGTGTTCGCAGTTGACCATCCAGGACACGCCGAAGCGATCGGTGAACATGCCGAAGCGTTCGGCCCAGAAGGTCTTTTCCATCGGCATGACGACCTGGCCGCCGGCAGACAGCCCAGCGAACAGGCGCTCGCCCTCGGCCACGCTGTCGGGATGCAGGCTGATCGAGCAGCCCTTGATGCCCTCGTACGTGCCGCTGCCGCAGTCCATGCCGGGCATGGTGTCGGACGCCATCAGCCGGTAGTCATCGAGCGTCAGACAGACGTGCATGATCCGTTCGCGATGCTCGGCGGGAAAGTGCTCGGCTTCGGGTGCCTGGGCGAAGGTCATCATCTCCAGCGTGCCGCCCAGCACCTGCTGGTAGAAGGTGAAGGCTTCGCGGGCCTGACCGTCGAAGGTGAGATAGGTGGAAAGTTTCATGTCACGCTCCTTGGCGCAATCGTTCAGAGGAGCCGGTTCGCGCGGGCTCGTTCGTGGGACTGGAAAAAGCCTAGACGGACATGCGGCGATTGCCGCCGGCTCCGATCACCGGTCGAACGCGGCCTGTGCGCCGTGACAGCCTGGCGCGGTGATCGCCTGGAGAGGGCGGATCACTTGAGGCGATAGCGCGCCAGATCGCGCGGTTTGAGCACGCGCAGCTGCCCGGGGTTGAGCAGTTGTATGTCGAGCGCCAGCAGCGGGTCGACGCCCATGTCGCGCAGGTAGTTCTGCGGTGTGCGGCGCGGCTGCTGGCCGACCGCCAGCGCCGATTCGCCGCTCGGCAGATAGGGCCGCTGCAGCGCGACGTGGCCACGCACGGTGCGCTGGCGGCCCGCGGCCAGCAGGTAGATGCAACTGCCCTGGCAGATCGCCTCGGGCGGCACCAGCGCGTCGAAGCCGGTTTCGCGCAGCAGGTAGCCCATGCGCATCGCCTCGGGCGTGCTGCCGCCGATGTTGTCGAGGATCAGCAGCTTGCGCGCGTACTTGCCGGGATGCGCGGCGATGCCGCGCAGCAGCGCCTGATAGTCGCCGGGAGCGACCTGCTCGGTGACGCGCGCGACGAGAACCTTGCCCTGGGTCTGATGCTCCACGGGCATGACCTCCACCTGCGCCGAAACGCAGCCGGCATACAGGGCGAAGGCGCAGAGCAGGGCGGGACGGAGCATGTGACGGGCGTTCCTGGCGTGACGGAGGTGGCGAAGATACCGATCACGCGCGGTTTCGCCTACCGGAACACGCAGGTTGAAACCTGCCGTGACGCTGGAGTATGGTTCGGACACTTCTGGAGATAAGCATGCCGCTCAGCCTCGACCGTTCTGCCCTCGCTCATACCGCCGCCGCTCGCGTCGCGGTGCTGCGTGCGCGGCTGGTCGTCGCTGCCGGTTATTACTTTGGGTACTGGTTTAGCCACGGGCGCGCCTGATACCCCACAGGCGCCCTAGCAAGCAGGGTCGCCACCAGACAGTTTTCGAACCCCCGGTCGGCCACCCGACCGGGGGTTTTGTTTTTTCGGCCGCCAACGGCCCAACGTCACGAGGAATGCAGCATGACCACTTACTACCGCACCGATCGTTATTACCGCTACGACTGGCGATTTAGCCGCTTCGACGCCTGCCTGACACCACTCGAACGAACACACGACTAGCGCCGTCGCGGCCTTGCCGCGCCGGCAGAAGGAATCGCCCGATCATGAATGCATCCGCCACTGCCCAGAACGCCGCCCTCCCACTCGCCCTTGGCGACTGCGCGGCCGACCCACTCCCTCGCCGTCGCAGCGCCCAGCCGTTGCCCAGCCCGGCCCTACTGCGCCAGCGCCTGCCGCTGAGCGACACGCTCGCCGCACGTATCCAGACCGATCGCAACGCCATCCGCGCCGTCCTCGATGGCCATGACCCGCGCCTACTGGTGGTGGTCGGCCCCTGCTCGTTGCACGATCCGGCCGCGGCGCTGGAATACGCCGAACGCCTGGCCGAGCTGGCGCGCGAGCTCGACGACCAGTTGCTGCTGGTGATGCGCACCTACGTGGAAAAGCCGCGCACCACGGTCGGCTGGAAAGGGCTGGTCTACGATCCGCATCTGGACGGTAGCGGCGACATGGCCGAAGGCCTGCGGCTGTCGCGTCGGTTGATGCTGGACATCCTGGCCTGCGGCCTGCCGATCGCCAGCGAATTGCTGCAACCGCTGGCCGCCGGCTACTTCGACGATCTGCTGGGCTGGGCCGCCATCGGTGCGCGCACCAGCGAGTCGCAGATTCACCGCGAACTGGTCAGTGGTCTGGATCTGCCGGTGGGCTTCAAGAACGGCACCGAAGGCAGCCTGGGCATCGCCTGTGACGCCATGCGTTCAGCGGAACATCCGCATCAGCACTTCGGCATCGACGATCTCGGCCATCCGGCGTTGCTGCAGACGCGCGGCAATCCGGACACCCATCTGGTGCTGCGCGGCGGCCACGCTGCGCCCAACTACGACGCGGGCAGTGTCGGCGCCGCTCGCCGCGCACTGGAAAAGCAGGGCATCGCGCCGCGCATCATGGTCGATTGCAGCCATGCCAACAGCGGCAAGGACCCGCTGCGCCAGCCGGCGGTGCTCGACAGCGTGCTGAGCCAGCGCCTGGCCGGCGACACCAGCCTGCGTGGGGTGATGCTGGAGAGCCATCTGTTCGACGGCTGCCAGCCGCTTTCCGGCGAGCTGCGCTACGGCGTCTCGATCACCGATGGCTGCCTGGGCTGGAGCGGAACCGCACAACTGTTGCGCGAGGCCGCCGGGCGGCTGCGCGACTGAGGTCTGGCGGGCGCTCACGGTGGAAAATCCCTTCGCGAGTTTTCCACCCTACGGCGCAGCGGATGCTTTGTCGGCGGGCAATTTCGGCGCGCCTGGTTCGCCCGGCGGCTGGATGCTCCAGTTGCAGCCGCTCACTATCCTCGGCACCCTTTGCCGTCGCTTGCCCAACCGAAAGGCCCATCCATGCATGACTACAAATGGCTGCACGAATACTGCCTCAACCGCTTCGGCTCGGCGGCGGCGCTGGAAGCGCGTCTGCCGCAACCGAGCAGTGCCGAGGCGTTGCGCGCGGTAGCCGACGACCGCTATCTGTCGCTGATCGCCCTGCGCATCTTCCGCGCCGGGCTCAAGCACAGCCTGGTGGATGCGAAGTGGCCCGCTTTCGAGCAGGCGTTCTTCGGCTTCGATCCGCACAAGGTGGTGCTGATGGGCGGCGAGCACATCGAGCGGTTGATGCAGAACACCCAGCTGATTCGTCATCTGGGCAAGCTCAAGAGCGTGCCGCGCAATGCCCAGTTCGTCCTCGACGTGGCGAAGGAGAAGGGCAGTTTCGGCAACCTGCTCGCCGACTGGCCGGGCAGCGACATCGTCGGTCTGTGGCGCTACCTGGCGCGGCACGGCAGCCAGCTCGGTGGGGTCTCCGCGCCGCGTCTGTTGCGCATGGCCGGCAAGGACACCTTCGTGCCGAGTACCGATGTGGTGGCCGCGCTCAAGGCGCAGGGCATCATCGACAAGGCACCCACCAGCCAGCGCGACCAAGCCGCGATGCAGGCCGCTTTCAATCAGTGGCAGGCCGAAAGCGGTCGGCCGCTGTGTCATCTCTCGGCGATGCTGGCGTACACCGTCAACCACTGAGGCGGTTGCGACGGTTTGGCGCAGCCGGGCCGGCGGGCGGTGGTGCTAAAGTCGAAACATGACCATCGTCAAGAATTACCGCCAGCTGATCGGCTGCCTGCTGCTGGTCAGCCTGCTGTTCAACGGCTTCGCCTGCAGCCTGCAGCATGCCTCGCACGTCGGCTTCGAACTGGCGATGGGGCAGGGGCTGTTCTGCCTCAGCGACGATGGCGACTTCGCGCCGGGCGACCTTGGCGGCGATCCCGTCGCCGCCCTGACACTGCCGTTCGATTGCCCGCTGTGCAGCTCATTGTTCGTCGCGCTTGTTGCGCTGTTCGGACTGATCTGGCCCGGTCGGCGCACGCCGCTCAGCATTCCGCTGCGGCGCGCCGAGCGTCTCGGACCGCGGCATCACTGGCCCACGCTCAACCCTCGCGCGCCCTGAATCGTCCTGACTGACCACTGAACCGCCCGGCCGCAGCCTTCTGTGCGCTACGGGGTGGGCCTCTGCCGGCGCGAGCTGGCGGCACCTCAGCTCAGGACCATTCAGCATGACCGTGATGGAACGCTTCACCCGCACCGAGAATCGCGCCAGCCCCTGGCTGCCGTTCCCGGACTATCCCAGCAATGCCCGTAACTTCGTGCACCTGGACGCCAAGCTGCTGCCGTACTGGCACGCCCTGTTCGATGTCTGCCCGCGGCTGCTCAAGCTCGACCCACCGGACGGCCTGACACTCTTTCGCGACTTCATGACCTGGGCCTATCGGTGCCAGCTCGCGCTCGACTGGACCTTCCATCTGAGCGCCTGCCGCTGGCTGCTGACCTCGCGTTACCGCGAGCGGATCGACGCCGAGGATATCGAGGCGATGATGCTGGCCGCGGCGGCGCGCTGGGCCGGGACCGATGACAGCGCCGCGCTGGGCATCGTGCTGGGCTGGCAGGGCAGCGCCGACAGGGTGTTCGACTGGAAGCCCCGCGTGCAACGCAGCGCCCGCATTCTTCCGGCCGAGCTGGAAGAGCTGCCGCCGCCGCCCTGGGATTTCGCCTGGAGCCCGCTTTCGAGCACCGCCGGCAACGGTTTTCGCCGCTGGTTGCGGGTGCCGTGAGCGCGACAGTCTGCCGCGCGGGCCGTCCGTGCGATGCGGAAACCGAGGCTCGCAGGGAAATCGTCGCCCGCCGAGCCGGCCAGCAGCGCTGCGCGTTATGCGCCAAGGGCTACGCTGAACAAGCGAGACGGCAAGCGCCTAGGCGCCGCAACACCCGGGGGCTGAGGCAAGCCGTCGCAGTTGTGAGGGCTCCGGCGGAGCGGGACACTTCTTCCGACTCTCTCGCGTTGGGTTTGCGGCTGTGCCGCTGCCCGCCGTCATCGAGACAGTCGGTGCATAAGCAGGGAGGAACGCATGTTCAAGTCATCGCTCAAGCGAGACATCGTGCTGGTGCTGCTGGTCAAGGTCGCGATCCTCATAAGCATAAAAAACATCTGGTTCGATGCTCCCAGCATTCCCGAGAACGGTTCGGCGCGGGTCGCCGAGCATTTGCTTGATACGCGGGATGCCAATCCCGAGGGAGGGCCGAGATGATCTCGGAAAGCGTTGTAGATCTGTCACGCCTGCAATTCGCCATGACGGCGATGTATCACTTTCTCTTCGTGCCGTTGACCCTGGGGCTGGCGTTCCTGCTGGCCATCATGGAATCGGTCTATGTCATGACCGGCAAGCAGGTCTATCAGGACATGGTCAAGTTCTGGGGCAAGCTGTTCGGCATCAACTTCGCCCTGGGCGTCACCACCGGGCTGACCATGGAGTTTCAGTTCGGCACCAACTGGGCCTACTACAGCCATTACGTCGGTGACATCTTCGGCGCGCCGCTGGCGATAGAAGGGCTGATGGCGTTCTTCCTCGAATCGACCTTCATTGGCCTGTTCTTCTTCGGCTGGGATCGGCTCACCAAGGTGCAGCACCTCGCCGTGACCTGGCTGGTGGCGCTGGGCTCGAACCTCTCGGCGCTGTGGATTCTGATCGCCAACGGCTGGATGCAGAACCCGGTCGGCTCGGAATTCAATTTCGAGACCATGCGCATGGAACTGGTGGACTTCGGCGCGCTGCTGTTCAATCCGGTGGCGCAGGTCAAGTTCGTCCATACCGTGTCGGCCGGCTACGTCACCGGGGCGATCTTTGTGCTGGCGATCTCCTCCTTCTATCTGCTGAAGAAGCGTGACCTCGGCTTCGCCCGCCGCTCGTTCGCCATCGCCGCGGTATTCGGCCTGGCGTCGACGATCTCGGTGATCATCCTCGGCGATGAATCCGGCTACGAGATCGGCGATGTGCAGAAGACCAAGCTCGCGGCCATCGAGGCCGAATGGGAAACCCATCCGGCGCCGGCGGGCTTCACCCTCTTCGGCCTGCCGGACCAGGAGGCGCAGCGCACCGACTACGCGGTGAAGATTCCCTACGTGCTGGGGCTGATCGCCACCCGCTCGGTGGACGAGCAGGTCAAGGGCATCAAGGACCTGATCGCCGAGCATGAACTGCGCATCCGCAACGGCATGCTCGCCTACGCGCGGCTGCAGGTGCTGCGCGGCGGCGACACCTCGGAGCAGGCCAAGGCCGCCTTCGACGCGGTCAAGGACGATCTGGGCTACGGCCTGCTGCTGAAGAAGTACACGCCCGACGTGGTGGATGCCAGCGACGAGCAGATCAGGCTGGCCGCACTGGACACCATTCCCGATGTGTTCAGCCTGTTCTGGACGTTCCGCGTGATGGTCGCCTCGGGCTTCCTGATGCTGCTGCTGTTCGTCCTGGCAAGCTGGGCATCGATCAAGCGCAACGCCGAGCGCAAGCCGTGGCTGCTGAAATTCGCGCTGTTCAGCCTGCCGCTGCCGTGGATCGCGGCGCAGACCGGCTGGTACGTCGCCGAGCATGGCCGTCAGCCCTGGTCGATCGCCGAGGTGCTGCCGACCCACCTGTCCACCTCGACGCTGGCGGCGGGGGATATCTGGGGTTCGTTGATCGCGCTGGTAGCGTTCTACAGCCTGCTGCTGGTGGTGGAGATGTTCCTGATGATCCGCTTCGCGCGGCTCGGCCCGAGCAGCCTGCACACCGGCCGTTATCATTTCGAACAGGGCGCGGCCGCAGCGGCTCACGTCCCGTCGCACGCCTGAGGAAACCACCATGTTCGATTACGAAGTACTCAAGCTGGTCTGGTGGGTGCTGATCGGCGTGCTGCTGATCGGCTTCGCTCTCACCGATGGCTTCGATATGGGCGCCATGGCGCTGATGCCCTTCGTCGGCAAGACCGACCACGAGCGGCGCGCGGCGATCAACACCATCGCGCCGCACTGGGATGGCAACCAGGTGTGGTTCATCACCGCCGGCGGCGCGCTATTCGCCGCCTGGCCGATGGTCTATGCGGTGGCATTCTCCGGGTTGTACTGGGCGATGCTGCTGGTGCTGTTCGCACTGTTCTGCCGGCCGGTGGGCTTCGACTACCGCAGCAAGGTCGAAGATCCACGCTGGCGCAGTGCCTGGGACTGGGCGCTGTTCGTCGGCGGCGCGGTGCCGGCGCTGGTGTTCGGTGTGGCGTTCGGCAACCTGTTCCTCGGCCTGCCGTTCCAGCTCGACGAGCTGATGCGCTCCAGCTACCACGGCTCGTTCTTCGCGCTACTCAATCCCTTCGCGCTGCTGTGCGGCATCGTCAGTCTGAGCATGCTTTGCGCGCATGGCGGGGCCTGGCTGATGCTGCGCACCGATGGCGCGCTGGGCGAGCGTTCGCGCCAGGCGACGCGCCTGTGCGCGCTGGTGTTCCTGCTCGGCTTCGTCGCCGCCGGAGTTTGGCTGGCGCTGGGCATCCAGGGCTTCACCCAGGTGTCGATCACCGATCCCGGCGCGGCGCTCAATCCGCTGCTGCACAAGCAGGTGGCGCAGGACAATGCCGGCTGGCTGGGCAACTACGGTCGCTATCCGATCACGCTGATCGCGCCGCTGGCCGGCATCCTCGGGGCGCTGCTGGCGCTGTTCGGTGCGAGCCGCAACAGTGGCGGGCTGAGCTTCCTCGGCACCAGCCTGATGATCGTCGGAGCCATCTGCACCGGGGGCTTCGCGCTGTTTCCCTTCGTCTTTCCGTCGAGCCTGGATCCGGCATCGAGCCTGACCATGTGGGACGCCGTGTCGAGCCGCAAGACGCTGGGCATCATGTTTGTCGTGGCCTGCATCTTCGTGCCGCTGATCCTTTGCTACACGCTGTGGAGCTACATCCGCATGTGGGGCCGGATCAATCAGAAGACGATCGAAGCGAACCCTCACGGCCTATATTGAAAACGCGCGAGCGGGCCGTCGCGCCCGCTTCGCCTGGGAGAAATGACGATGTGGTACTTCACCTGGATTCTCGGTGTGTTGCTGGCGTGCAGCTTCGGCATCATCAATGCGCTCTGGCTGGAAGCCACGCAGGACCTGGATGCCGAGCCGTGACCAACGTGGGCGCCGGACGGCTCTACGGGACGGCCAGTCGCACGCTGTCGTTGCTGCTGGCCGCGCCGCTGGCGCTGGTGCTGTTGATTCATCCGGCCGCGATGCTGGACGGGCAGGGCGGTTATAGCCATCCGCAGCTGATGCTGGTGATGTGGGGCGTCAGCGCCGGGTTCGTGCATGGGGTCGGTTTCGTGCCGCGCTTGTGGCTGTGGCGCTGGCTGCTGGGGCCGCTAGTTGGTTGGCCGTTGCTGGCGCTGGGGTATTCCATTCTGCTGGCGCCCGCTCTGGGCTGAACGCGGATGCGGACGTGCAAGCGCTGCTGCCAGGCATTCGCGGCGCGTGCCACGGCGGAAAACGATGCGTTTTCCAGCGGCTGACGGCCGGCTTTTTGGCGAGGGGCGGTCAGACGTTTTGCCGCAGCGGATTCGTCACATTTCGGGCAATTGAATTTGCGCATCGAGGCGATTGAAGGCATAGTCGCCGGCACTTTCAATTTCCCCGACACGGTCGTGCCCATGCGCAAACGCTTCGCACCCCTCGTGCCTCTCGCACTCATCGCCCTGCTGACGGCCTGCGCCGGTCAGCAGACCCAGCCGGACACCGCCTACACTTCTGCCCCGAGCGGCCAGGTTTTCGATCAGGCTGCCATCGACTTCGACACCGTCGAACCGGGCGAGCAGGAATTTTCCGACGACACCGCCTACCAGCTGCCACAACTGGCCGACAGCATCCTCGAACGCGGTTTCACCCTGGTTGGCACGCCGTATCGTTACGGCGGCAACTCGGTGAAAACCGGCTTCGATTGCAGCGGCTTCGTCGGTTTCCTGTTCCGCAAGGAAGCCGGGCTCGAGCTGCCGCGTTCGACCCGCGAGCTGATCAACCTCGACGCGCCGGTGGTCAAGCGCAGCGAGCTGGAACCGGGCGACGTGGTGTTCTTCAACAACCGGGGCCGCGGCCGCGTCACCCACGCCGGCATCTACATCGGCGACGACCGCTTCATCCATTCCTCCAGCAGCCGCAGCGGCGGCGTGCGGGTCGACAGCCTGGACGACAAGTACTGGCGGGCCAGCTACATGGAGGCCAAGCGGGTATTGGCACTCGCGCCGGCGGAACACACCACCGCACATAACTGATCGACCGACCTTGCCGTGGGGTTGCGCAACGCCCCGCGTGCCGGCAGAGTGACACTTCGACCGCCAGGATCGCTCTGCCATGCCCTTTCCGGCTCGCCTCTCGCTGCTTGTCCTGACCGCGCTGCTGACTGCCTGCGCCGGTCGTGCGCCCACTCCCGAAATCACCGCGCCATCCGTGCAAGGCACCTCGCCGGTGGCCGAGGATGTGCTGTTCAGCGCACTCGGGCTGGTCGGTACGCCTTATCGCTACGGCGGCAACACACCCGATAGCGGCTTCGATTGCAGCGGCCTGATCGGCTACGTCTACCGTGGCGCGGCGGGCGTGGCGCTGCCGCGAACCACCGTGGAGATGAGCCGCATGCGCTCGGCCAATGTCGGGCGTGACGCGCTGCAGGCCGGCGATCTGCTGTTCTTCGCCACCGATGGCGGGCGCCGCGTCAGTCATGCCGCTATCTACGTCGGCGAAGGGCGCTTCGTTCATGCGCCGTCGTCTGGCGGCACGGTCCGCCTCGATAGCCTGGGCAACCGCTACTGGGCCAAGACCTATCTCGGTGCCAAGCGCGTCCTCGAGGAGGAGCGACTGGCGCGCAATCCGTGACGCGGCTTACCAGCCCAGGGTGAAGTGCGAAGCGGGTACGAAGCGCCCGTCGGAGAAATCCCAGCGTTCGACGCAGACCGCTTTCTCGGCTCCCGCCTGCAGCTTCAGCCGGTTCAGCGAGTTCGGCGAGGTGCCGCGCAGGCGTGTCGACAGCGTGGTGCCGGCCTGCACCATCCAGATTTCCCGGGCCAGGTCCGGATACTGCCGGGACAGCGGTAGCACGTAGGGCAGGTGGATGTGCCCGCCCATCACCAGATCCAGTCCGTGTTCGGCCCAGCATTGCAGCGCAGGTGCGGCGCCGTGCTGCAGGTTGCGCAGGTCGCTTTCCACCATCGCGCCGAACGGCTGATGCGCCACCACGATGCGCAGCTTGGCCGGGTCGCTGGCGGCCAGCCGTCGCGCCACGGCGTCCACCTGACGCGGGGTGACGCGACCGTCCTTGTGCCGCCGTGGATGAGTGGTGTTCAGCCCGATCACCAGCATCCGCTCGTCCTCGAGCACCGGTTCCAACTGCTCGCCGAAGTAGCGACGGTAATTGCCGTAGGGACTGAACAGGCGCGCCGCGAGGTTGTACAGCGGGATGTCGTGATTACCCGGGATCACCAGGCTGCGGCCCACGCCGTCGGCCTCCAGCCGCCGCACCATGGCCTGCGCCGCGGCGAACTGGGCGCGGCGTGCGCGCTGGGTGATGTCGCCGGAGAACACCAGCAGATCGGCGCGATGCTCGCGTACATGCTGTTCGAGGGCCTCGACCACCGCGGGCTGTTCGGTGCCGAAGTGGGTGTCGGAGATCTGCACGATGCTGGTCATGGGGCGCTGTCGTCGGTCCTGGCGAATGGAGGGCATTGTGGCATTCGAAGCCGTTCGCCGTCCGCCGTTCCAGGCCGATGCGGGCAATCTGCAAGCAGAGTTTGCTGCTGACTGCGACATGTTCGCGATTGCGTCCCTTCCGGCCTTGGACTAACCTGCGCTTCGCTTCAGGTGCCCCCTGACTTGGTCAGGAGGTGAAACAGGGAAGCCGGTCCAGTCGCAATGACGATTCCGGCGCTGCCCCCGCAACGGTAGGCGAGTCGAGAAACCGCAACGGCCACTGTGCTCACGCACGGGAAGGCGCGGTTTCGGGATGCCAGGCATCCGCTCGCAAGCCCGGAGACCGGCCTGTCGCATTTCACTGACAGTGCGGCGGGCGCTGAGCGGGTGCGTACCTTCCGGTGCCTCCTTCTGCGGGTTCTGCCGTCTGTCTCCAGCGACTTTTGGTCGTGCGGGTGGGCACGACGGAGAACCCTGATCCAATGCGCAACTCCCTTTCCCTAGCGGCCGTCCTGCTGGGCGTGCCTTCCGTTGCTCTGGCCCACGAGGGCGCCCTGTTGCTCGGCGAGCAGGTGATTACTGCCAGCCGGACCGGTGCCTCGCCGGTGGCTATCGCGGCCAGCAGCGTCATCACCCGCGAGCAGATCGAGCGCCAGCAGGCCGGCAGCGTGCCGGAGCTGCTGCAGCGCCTGGCCGGCGTCAGCGTCACCAGCAATGGTGGACGCGGCAAGAGCACCTCGGTGTCGATTCGTGGCACCAGCGACAAGCACGTGCTGGTGCTGATCGACGGTATCCGTGTCGGCTCGGCAACGTCCGGCAGCGCTGCGCTGCAGAGCATCCCGGTCGAGCAGATCGAGCGCATCGAGATCGTCCGCGGGCCGCGCTCCAGCCTGTACGGCTCGGAGGCGATGGGCGGGGTGATCCAGATTTTCACCCGCCGCGGCGGCGACGCCGGCGTCAAACCGTACTTCTCGGCGGGCGCCGGTTCGCGTTCGAGTTACAGCGGCTCGGCCGG
Organism: Stutzerimonas degradans; assembly: GCF_024448505.1. GTDB lineage: Bacteria > Pseudomonadota > Gammaproteobacteria > Pseudomonadales > Pseudomonadaceae > Stutzerimonas > Stutzerimonas degradans. Next base: position 173,936 of record NZ_JAMOHV010000002.1, on the reverse strand, counting down.
GCTGTCTGGCGGTCAGGGCAACGGCTGGTTCAACCTCGGCGTGGCCAGCGAGTCCACCGATGGCATCAACGCCCGTGCCTGGCGCGCCAGCGCACCCGACGCCTACGAGCCGGACGCCGACGGCTACCGCGAGCTGTCCGCGCAGCTGCGCGCTGGCTATCGCTTCGCCAACGGCCTGGAGCTCGACGGCAGCTGGCTGCAGAGTGAGAACCACAGCGACTTCGACACCCGCTCGACGCGCGGCACCAGCGGCCGCGATGCCTACAGCGACGGCTCCCTGCAGGCACTCAGCGGCCGCGCGCGCTTTTCGCCGCTGACCTTCTGGGACGTCACCCTGCAGGCCGGGCACAGCGAGGACCTGAGCGACAACTTCCAGGATGGCGCTTTCTACTCGCGCTTCGATACCCGCCGCGACAGCCTGAGCTGGCAAAACGATTTCCATGTCGGCGAGGCGCAGGTGCTGAGCCTCGGCATGGACTACCAGCAGGACCGCATCGACAGCAGCGACGCCTACGCCGAGGACAGCCGCTACAACCGCGGCTACTTCGTCCAGTATCAGGCTGCCTTCGGCCGGCACGGCGTGCAGGCCGGCCTGCGCCGCGACAAGGACGAGTTCTTCGGCTCCCACGATACCGGCAGCCTCGGCTACAGCTTCGAGCTGAGCGAGGCGCTGACGCTCACCGCTGCCTACGGCACCGCCTACCGCGCGCCGACTTTCAACGATCTGTACTACCCGGCCAGCGCCTTTACCACCGGCAACCCGGACGTCAAGCCGGAGGAGTCGCAAAGCTACGAGCTGGGCATCCGCGGCAACCACGGCTGGGGCGAGTGGAGCGTCAACGCCTACGAAAACCAGATCGAGGACCTGATTGTCTGGGCCGGCACCAGTCCCATGCGCCCGGAGAACGTCGACGTGGCGCGCATCCGCGGCATCGAGACCAGCGTCGCCACGGTGCTGGCTGGCTGGGAGGTGGCCGCCAACCTGACCGTCATGGACCCGCAGGACCGCAGCAAGGCCAACCATGGTCACCTGCTGCAGCGCCGCGCCAAGCGCCAGTTCAACCTCGATGTCGATCGCCAGTTCGGCGCCATCGGCCTGGGCGCCTCGCTGTATGCGTCCAGCGAGCGCTTCGACAAGGCCAGCAACGCCGACGACACGCGCATGCCCGGCTACGCGCTGGTGGACCTGCGCAGCGAATACCGCGTCGACGACGCCTGGCGCCTGCAGTTCAAGCTGGCGAACCTGTTCGACCGCGACTACGAAACCACCCAGACCTACGAACAGCCCGGCCGCGCGGTGTACTTCACCGTCCGCTACCAGGCGATCTGAACCCCCCACCCGAGGAGCACCGCATGCACGTCCTTTCCACCCGCGCTCAACTGGCAATCGGCGTCGCGCTGATCCTGCTGCTGGCCATGACCCGCGGCCAGCACTTCGCCAGCGTCGAGAACCTGCCCAGCGCCAGCTGGTCGATCTTCTTCCTCGCCGGCTTCTACCTGCGCCCGCGCGCGATGTTCGCGCTGTTGTTCGCCGAAGCCTCCGTGCTGGACTTCGCCTCCCTGGCCAGCGGCACCATCAGCGACTGGTGCCTGTCGCCCGCCTACTGGGCGCTGGTGCCGGCCTACGGCAGCCTGTGGCTGGCCGGGCGGCTGTTCGCCGGCTGGCAGCGCGGCGACCTGCGCAGCCTCGCGCTGCTGGTGCCGACGCTGATGGTGGCGGCCTTCGTTGCCTACCTGCTCTCCGGCGGCGGTTTTTACTTCTTCTCCGGACGTTACCCCGAGCCGACGCTGGCCGGCTTCCTGCCGCGCATCGCCGAGTACGTGCCGCGGCATCTGGGCAACCTGGCGTTCTACGTCGGCACCGCGCTGGTGCTGCACGTCGGCATCGTCTCGGCGCTGCGCCTGAACCGCCTGCGGCAGGTGCACTGATGGACGCGCGTGACGAGCGGCACCGCGCGCGCATGCAGCGCAAGAAGGCGCTGGTGGACGAGAAGATCGCCCAGGCGCAGGACGAATACGGCCTGCTGCTGGTGCACAGCGGTAACGGCAAGGGCAAGAGCAGCTCGGCCTTCGGCATGGTCGCCCGCGCGCTCGGCCACGGCATGCAGGTCGGCATCGTGCAGTTCATCAAGGGCGCGGCCAGCACCGGCGAGGAGGCGTTCTTCCGCCGCTTTCCCGACGAGGTGCGCTACCACGTGATGGGTGAGGGCTTCACCTGGGAAACCCAGGACCGCCAGCGCGACATCGCCAAGGCGCAGCAAGCCTGGGCCGTGGCCCGCGAGCTGCTCGACGACGAACGCATCGGCCTGGTGGTGCTCGATGAGCTGAACATCGCGTTGAAGTACGGCTATCTGGAGCTGGACCGCGTGCTCGCCGACATTGCCGCGCGGCCGCTGCTGCAGCACGTCGTGGTGACCGGTCGCGGCGCGCTGCCGGGGATGATCGAAGCCGCCGACACGGTGACCGAGATGAACCTGGTCAAGCACGCGTTCAAGGCCGGCGTGAAGGCGCAGAAGGGCGTGGAGTTCTGATGCCGGCGTTCAAGACCTTCACGGAGCGCGTTTGCGGTGGATGGGTGAAGCGTCATCCACCCTACGTCAGGCCTCGGAACTGTAGGGTGGATGTCGCTCTTTACAGCCACCGTGACTCAACCCGCCCCGTGAGGCTGCGATGAATAGCAGAAATTGTCCGGCGCTGCTGATCGCCGCGCCGGCCTCCGGTCAGGGCAAGACCACCGTCACCGCCGCCCTGGCGCGCCTGCACGCGCAGGCCGGGCGGCGCGTGCGGGTGTTCAAGTGCGGGCCGGATTTTCTCGACCCGATGATCCTCGCGCGCGCCAGCGGCCAGCCGGTGTATCAGCTCGATCTGTGGATGGTCGGCGAGGAGCAGTCGCGGCGCCTGCTGTGGGAGGCCGCGGGCGAGGCCGACCTGATCCTCATCGAAGGGGTGATGGGGCTGTTCGACGGCGCACCCTCGGCCGCCGACCTGGCGCGGCGCTTCGGCGTGCCGGTGCTGGCGGTGATCGACGGCTCGGCGATGGCGCAGACCTTCGGCGCGCTGGCGCACGGGCTGGCGAGCTTCCAGGCGGACCTGCCGTTCGCCGGCGTGCTGGCCAACCGTGTCGGCAGTGCGCGGCACGGCGAAATCCTGCGCGACAGTCTGCCGGCGCCGTTGCGCTGGTATGGCGCGCTGCCGCGCAGCTCCGAGGTGGAGCTGCCGAGCCGCCATCTGGGGCTGGTTCAGGCCGAGGAACTGGCGGATCTGGATGCGCGCCTGGACGCCGCCGCCGAGGCGCTGGCGCAGAGTGCGGATACCGAACTGCCGCCAGCGGTGACGTTTGCCGCGCCGCAGGTCGCGCCCGTCGAGCCGCTGCTGGCCGGCGTGCGCATCGGCGTGGCGCGCGATGCCGCCTTCGCCTTTCTCTACCAGGCCAACCTCGACCTGTTGCGTGCGCTGGGCGCCGTGCTGCTGTTCTTCTCGCCGCTGCGCTTCACCCGCCTGCCGGCCGTCGACAGCCTCTATCTGCCGGGCGGCTATCCGGAACTGCACCTGCGTGGCCTCTCGCGCAACCGGCCGATGGCCGAGGCGATCCGCGCGCACCACGCGGCCGGCAAGCCGATCCTCGCCGAGTGCGGCGGCATGCTCTACCTGCTCGACGGACTGACCGACACCGCCGGCGTGCGCGAGCCGATGCTCGGCCTGCTGCCGGGCGAGGCACGGATGCGCCCGCGCCTGACCGCCCTGGCGCTGCAGGAAGTGGCCCTGCCGGAAGGCCGTCTGCGCGGCCACACCTTCCATCATTCGGAGCTGGAGTCGCCGCTCGAACCGCTGGCCCGCGGCGAGTGCCCGAACTACCGGCGGACCGCCGAAGCCGTCTACCGACAGGGGCGGCTGACGGCCTCCTACATCCACTTCCACATGCCGTCCGATCCCGTGGCGGCCGCGGCCCTGTTGCGACCATGAACGAACACGCCTTCACCGACGAACAACGCGCCGGCGTCTACCGCGCCATCGCCGAGCGCCGCGACATGCGCCATTTCAGCGGCGGCGAGGTGGCGCCCGAATTGCTGGCCAAGCTGCTGCAGGCCGCGCACCGTGCGCCCAGCGTCGGCCTGATGCAACCCTGGCGCTTCGTGCGCATCACCTCGACCGAGCTGCGCGTACGCATCGCGGCGCTGGTCGAGGCCGAGCGCCAGTGCACCGCCGAGGCGCTGGGCGAGCGTTCCGCCGAGTTCCTGCGGCTCAAGGTCGAGGGCATCCATGACTGCGCCGAGCTGCTGGTCGCGGCGCTGATGGACGGGCGCGAGACGCATGTGTTCGGTCGGCGCACCCTGCCGGAGATGGACCTCGCCTCGCTGGCCTGCGCGATCCAGAACCTCTGGCTTGCCGCGCGCGCCGAGGGGCTGGGTCTGGGCTGGGTCTCGCTGTTCGATCCGCAGGCGCTGGCCGAGCTGCTCGGCATGCCGGCCGGCGCCAAGCCGATGGCGATTCTCTGCCTCGGGCCGGTGCACGCCTTCTATCCAGCGCCGATGCTGGAGCTGGAGGGCTGGACCCAGGGCCGGCCGCTGGCCGAGCTGCTCTATCAGGACCGCTGGGGCGAGCAGCCATGAGCCTGGCGCTGAGCTGCCTAGCCGGCGTCGTGCTCGATGCGCTGCTTGGCGAGCCCAAGCGGGCGCACCCGCTGGTGGCCTTCGGCCGTCTGGCCGATGCGCTGGAGCGACGCTTCAACGGCCCCGAAGGACGCGGCTGGCGCAGCCACGGCGTGACCGCCTGGTGCCTGGCGGTGCTGCCGCTGACGGCACTGGCCTGGCTGCTCGCGCGATTGCCGGGCGTCGGCTGGCTGGTGGAGGTTGTCCTGCTCTACCTTGCACTCGGTCTGCGCAGCCTCGGCGCCCATGCGCTGCCGGTGGCACGTGCGCTGTGGCGCAACGACCTGCGGGAGGCGCGGCGCTGCGTCGGGCACATCGTCAGCCGTGACACCACCGCGCTGGATGTGCCCGGTGTGTCCCGCGCGGCCACCGAGTCGGTGCTGGAAAACGGCAGCGATGCGGTATTCGCCGCGCTATTCTGGTTCGCCGTCGCCGGCGCGCCGGGCGTGGTGCTCTATCGGCTGAGCAACACGCTGGATGCCATGTGGGGCTATCGCACCGCGCGCTTCGAGCGCTTCGGCTGGGCGGCGGCGCGGATCGACGATGGCCTCAACTACCTGCCGGCGCGCCTCACCGCGCTGACCTATGCGCTGCTCGGCCGGACCCGTCGTGCGCTGCACTGTTGGCGCACCCAGGCGCCGCGATGGGACAGCCCCAACGCCGGGCCGGTGATGGCTGCCGGTGCTGGCGCGCTGGGCGTGGAGCTGGGCGGACCGGCGTTCTATCACGGCGAGCGCCACGAACGCCCCGTGCTGGGCCAGGGCAGGGCACCGGGCGCGCGCGATATCGAGCGTGCGCTGGATCTGGTCTGGGCCGGCGTCGGCGTCTGGCTGCTGGCGCTGCTGCTTGGAGCCTGGCTGCATGCTTGAGCACGGCGGACGCCTGCGCGCGGCGGCGCGCCAGTACGGCATCGCGCCCGCCGACTGGCTGGACCTTTCCACCGGCGTGGCGCCCTACACGCCGACCCTGCCGGACATTCCCGTCAGCGCCTGGGCGCGCCTGCCGGAAGCCGACGACGACCTGCCAGCCGTGGCGCGGGACTACTACGGCAGCGCCGACCTGCTGCCGGTGGCCGGTTCGCAGGCGGCGATCCAGGCCTTGCCGCGTCTGCGGCGGCGGGCGCGGGTCGGTGTCGTTGCCCCCTGTTACGCCGAACACGCCGCCGCCTGGCAGCGCGAAGGCCATGCGCTGATGGAGCTGAGCGAAGCCGGCGTGCCGCGTGCGCTGGAGCAGCTCGACGTGCTGGTGGTGATCAATCCGAACAACCCCAGCGGCCGGCTGTTCGACGCGGCGCAGCTGCTGCACTGGCACGCCAGCCTGGCGGCGCGGGGCGGCTGGCTGGTGGTCGACGAGGCGTTCATGGACTGCACGCCGCAGCACAGCCTGGCCGGATATGCCGGGCGCAGCGGGCTGATCGTGCTGCGTTCGGTCGGCAAGTTCTTCGGCCTGGCCGGCGCGAGGCTGGGCTTCGTGCTGGCCGAGCGCGCGCTGCTGGAGGCCCTCGACGAGCTGCTCGGGCCCTGGTCGGTCGGCGGCCCGACGCGCCTGCTTGGCAGCGCGCTGCTCGCCGATGGCGACGCCCAGCAACGCCAGCGTCAGCGCCTGCAGGCCGATGGCCAGCGACTTGCCAGGCTGCTGGCCCAGCACACGCTGGCGCCGCTGGGCGGCTGCGCGCTGTTCCAGTGGTGCGTCGATCCGCGGGCGGCCTGGCTGCACGAGCAACTGGCGCGCCGCGGCATTCTGGTCCGTCTGTTCGCCCAGCCGGAGAGCCTGCGCTTCGGCCTGCCGCCCGATGAAGCGGGCTGGCAACGTCTTGAGTTCGCCTTGAGGAAGATTTCTCCATGACCACCTTGATGGTGCAGGGCACCACGTCCGATGCCGGCAAAAGCACCCTGGTGACCGCGCTGTGCCGCTGGCTGGCCCGCCAGGGCGTCGCGGTGGCGCCGTTCAAGCCGCAGAACATGGCACTCAACAGCGCGGTCACCGCCGACGGCGGCGAGATCGGCCGTGCCCAGGCAGTGCAGGCGCAGGCCGCCAACCTTGCGCCGCACAGCGACATGAATCCGGTGCTGCTCAAGCCCAACAGCGACATCGGCGCCCAGGTGATCATCCACGGCCGCGCGTTCGCCAGCATGGACGCCGCCGCCTATCACGACTACAAGCGCGTCGCCATGCAGGCGGTACTCGACTCGCATCGGCGCTTGTCCGCGGCCTATCGCGTGGTGATGGTCGAAGGCGCCGGCTCGCCCGCCGAGATCAACCTGCGCGCTGGCGACATCGCCAACATGGGCTTCGCCGAGGCGGTGGACTGCCCGGTGATTCTCATCGCCGACATCGACCGCGGCGGGGTGTTCGCCCATCTGGTCGGCACCCTGGAGCTGTTGTCGGCTTCCGAGCAGGCGCGGGTGCGGGGCTTCGTCATCAATCGTTTTCGCGGCGATATGGCCCTGCTGCAACCGGGGCTCGACTGGCTGGAGCAGCGCACCGGCAAGCCGGTGCTGGGCGTGCTGCCGTACCTGACCGACTTCCATCTGGAGGCCGAGGATGCCATCGACACGCGCCAAACCGACAAGGCCGCGACGACGCTGACAGTGGTGGTGCCGGTGCTGCCGCGCATCAGCAACCACACCGATTTCGACCCGCTGCGCCTGCACCCGCAGGTCGATCTGCAATTCGTGGGTCCCGGCCAGCCGATTCCGCCGGCAGACCTGCTGATCCTCCCTGGCTCGAAAAGCGTGCGCGCCGATCTCGCGTTCCTGCGTGCCCACGGCTGGGAGACGGCGATCCGTCGCCACCTGCGTTATGGCGGCCGGCTGCTGGGTATCTGCGGCGGGCTGCAGATGCTCGGCAGGCGTATCGCCGATCCGCTCGGCCTGGAAGGTGCGCCGGGCGAATGCGCCGGGCTGGGCCTGCTCGACTTCACCACCGTGCTCGCTGCCGAAAAGCAGCTGCGCAACGTGCAGGGCCGGCTGGCGCTGGAGGGCGAGGCCGTCAGCGGCTACGAGATTCATGCCGGCGTCAGCACGGGGCCGGCGCTCGAGCGCGCCGCGGTCGAGCTGGACGATGGCCGCCACGATGGTGCGCTGAGCGCCGACGGGCAGGTGCTCGGCACCTACCTGCACGGCCTGTTCGAGGGCCCGGCCGCCTGCGCCGCGCTGCTGCGCTGGGCCGGTCTGGGCACGGTGGACACGGTAGATTACCTCGCACTGCGTGAGCGCGAGATCGAGCGTCTGGCCGATCTGGTCGAGGCGCATCTGGACACCGCACGGCTGCGCGAACTCTGCGGGCTGGGAGGCCGGACATGCTCGAACTGATTCTCGGTGGCGCGCGCTCCGGCAAGAGCCGTCTGGCCGAGCGGCTGGCTGCCGACAGCGATCTGGCGGTGACCTACATCGCCACCAGCCAGGCGCTGGACGGCGAGATGGCCGCGCGCATCGTCCACCATCGTCAGCGCCGCCCGGCGCACTGGGCGCTGGTCGAGGAGCCGCTGCAGCTGGCCCGGGTGTTGCGCGAGCAGGCCGGCGCACAGCGCTGCCTGCTGGTCGACTGCCTGACCCTGTGGCTGACCAATCTGCTGATGCTGGAGGACCCGGCGCGCCTCGCCGCGGAGCGTGATGCGTTCCTCGAATGCCTGGGCGAACTGCCGGGGCGGGTCATCCTGGTCAGCAACGAAACCGGGCTTGGCGTGGTGCCACTGGGCGAGCTGACCCGGCGTTATGTGGACGAAGCCGGCTGGCTGCACCAGGCCGTGGCCGAACGGGCGGAGCGGGTGACCTTCATGGTCGCCGGCTTGCCGATGATTCTCAAAGGAGCGCAGTGATGGATGAGTGGTGGAAGGAAGCATGCCAGCCGCTGGACGCGGTGATGCGCGAGCGCGCGCTGGCGCGACAGGATCAGCTGACCAAACCGCGTGGTGCGCTCGGCCGGCTGGAGGCGCTGGCGGTGCAGCTGGCGGCGCTGCAGGGGTGTGAGCGGCCGCAGGTCGAACGCGTGCATGTCAGCGTGTTCGCCGGTGACCACGGTGTGGTCGAGGAGGGCGTTTCGGCCTTTCCGCAGGCGGTGACCGGGCAGATGCTGCGCAACTTCGTCGGTGGCGGCGCGGCACTGGCGGTGCTGGCGCGGCGGCTGGGTTCGGCGCTGGAGGTGATCGACCTGGGCACCGTCGAGCCACTGCACCTGGCCGGTGTCAGCCATCTGCGTCTGGGGCCGGGCACCGCCAACTTCACCCGCGAGGCGGCGATGAGCGACCAGCAGCTGCAGCAGGCGCTCGGCGCCGGCCGCGACACGGCGCGGCGCGCGGCAGCCGGCGCGGCGCAGCTGTTCATCGGCGGCGAGATGGGCATCGGCAACACCACCTGTGCCAGCGCGCTGGCCGCAGCGCTGCTGCCGCATTCGCCGCTGACCCTGGTCGGGCCGGGCACCGGGCTGGATGGCGACGGCGTGCGGCGCAAGCTCGCCGCGGTGCAGACGGCGCTGCGACTGCACGCCGATCACTGCGCCGGACCGCTGGAAACGCTGCGCCGGCTCGGCGGCTTCGAAGTGGCGGCGCTGGCGGGCGCCTACCTGGGCTGCGCGCAGCAGGGCATCCCCGTGCTGGTGGACGGTTTCATCTGCAGTGCCGCGGCACTCTGCGCGGTGCGGCTGAACCCGACGTGCCGGCCGTGGCTGCTGTTCGCCCATCGCTCCGCCGAGCCGGGCCATCTGGCGGTGCTGCAGGCGCTCGAAGCCGAACCGTTGCTGGACCTCGGCCTGCGTCTGGGCGAGGGCAGCGGTGCGGCGCTGGCGGTGCCGCTGCTGCAGCAGGCCTGCGCGCTGCACAACGAGATGGCCACCTTCGCCGAGGCGGCGGTGGCGGAAGGGGCCGTGTGAGCCTGCGCATCGATCTGCTGCGCCACGGCGAGACCGAGCGCGGCGGCGGCTTTCGCGGCAGCCTCGACGACGCGCTGACGGCGCGCGGCTGGCAGCAGATGCACGCCGCGCTGCATGACGCGGGCCCGTGGGATGCCCTGATCAGCTCGCCGCTGCAACGCTGCGCCGCGTTTGCCGGCCAGCTCGCCGCGCAGCGTGCACTGCCGCTACGGCTGGAGCCGGACCTGCGCGAGCTGCATTTCGGCGACTGGGAAGGCCGCAGCGCCGCCGAGCTGATGCAGACCGATGCCGAGGCGCTGGGGCGCTTCTGGGCCGATCCCTTCAGGTTCACGCCGCCGGCGGGCGAGCCGCTGGTGGACTTCCGGCGCCGTGTGTTCGCCGCCGTGGCGCGATTGCAACGCGAGTATGCGGGGCAACGGCTGCTGCTGATCGGCCATGCCGGTGTGATGCGCTTGCTGCTGGCACGGGCGCGCGGCCTGCCGTGCGAGCGTCTGCTCGACGTCAGCGTGGCGCATGGCGAACTGCTGCCGCTGAGCCTGCCGTGGCCGATGGACAGCGCCTGGCCCAACCCCTGAACCTGCCTGGAATGCCCATGCTGCCGTTGCTCATCGCCGTGCAATTTCTCACCAGCCTGCCGATCCGCCTGCCGGTCATGCCGACCGCGCAGCAGCAGGGGCGCTCGCTGCTGCACTACCCGAGCGTGGGCCTGCTGCTCGGCGCATTGCTGTGGCTGGCCGCGCTGCTGCTGGGCGGTACACCGCCGGTGCTGCAGGCCGCCCTCGTGCTGACGCTGTGGGTCGCGCTGAGCGGCGCGCTGCACCTCGACGGTCTGGCCGACAGTGCCGACGCCTGGCTCGGCGGTTTCGGCGACCGCGAACGCACCCTGGCAATCATGAAGGATCCGCGCAGCGGCCCGGTGGCCGTGGTGGTGCTGGTGCTGTTGCTGTTGCTGAAGTTCGTCGCGCTGCTGGTGCTGTTGCAGGCGCAGCAGCTCGTGGCGCTGCTGCTGGCGCCGCTGCTCGGGCGCACGGCGCTGCTGGCGCTGTTCCTCTCGACGGCCTATGTGCGGCCGAACGGTCTCGGCCACGCACTGGCGACGAACCTGCCGCGCGAGCGCGCGCGCGGCGTGCTGGCGGTGGTGGTCATGGGTTGTCTGCCGCTCGGCGTCGACGGGCTGCTCGCGCTGGGCTGCGCCGCGGTGACCTTCCTGCTGGCGCGCCGCGCCATCCGTCGTCGTCTGGGCGGCACCACGGGCGACACCGCCGGCGCGCTGCTGGAACTGGTGGAATGTGCCGTGCTGCTGGGGCTGGCGCTGCAGGTCTAGCCTCGTTCTGGTGCCCGCTCGATCACCGGCGCATGTTGCGCCATAAGCGCGACGATCCAGTCGATGAACACCCGCAGCTTCGCGCTGACGTGCCGGTTCGGCGCAAAGGCCAGGTACAGCGGCATCGGCTCGAGTTGCCAGTCCTCGAACAGGCGCACCAGCTCACCGTTCGCCAGGTGCTCGGCGGCCATGTAGTCGGGCAGCCAGAACACGCCCATTCCGGCCAGTCCGGCAGCGAGGTAGGCGTTGCCGTCATCCACTGCGAGCACGTAGCGGCCCTGCACCTGGACCCGCTCGTCCTGGCGCTGCATGGCATACGGCGTGGGCTTGCCGGTGCGCGCCCAGAGAAAACCGACGATCCGGTGGTGGGTGTTTTCCAGTTCGCCGGGGTGCGTTGGCGTGCCGGCGCGCTGCAGATAGCCAGGCGCGGCATACACGGCCAGGCGCAGGTCGCCGACGTGGCGGGCGATCAGCGATTGATCGCTCAGCTCGCCGCCGCGCACCACGCAATCGACGTTTTCGTCGATCAGGTCGACCCGCCGGTCGCTGACGCCCATGTCCAGCTGGATGTCCGGATAACGTGCGTGGAAGCCCGGCAGCGCCGGGATCAGGATCAGGCGTGCCAGCGGGCTGGGCACGTCCACACGCAGGCGTCCCCTGGGTACGGTGGCTGCGCCGGACAGGCTGGTCTCGACATCATCCAGCTCGGCCAGCAGACGCACCACGCGCTCGTAGTAGGCGGCGCCGTCGGCGGTGACGTTGACCTTGCGTGTGGTGCGGTTGAGCAGGCGGACCCGCAGCCGCGCCTCCAGCTGTTGAATCATCTGGGTGACGCTGGTCTTGCCGATCTGCAGCGTTTCGGCCGCCTTGGTGAAGCTGCCGGTTTCCACCACGCGAGCGAAAGCCTGCATTGCATCGAAACGGTCCATCTGCGCTCCGCTGATTGTTTGGTTTTCACGAACAGTCTTGGTGGGGCTGGCGAGTTTATCCAGCCAGGCGGCCGCCCTACAGTGGCTATGCATTCATCGACGGGTCGGCAGCGACCCCACAAAAGGAGAGAAGCATGGCCCGTGACGTTGTTTTTCCGCCGGCGCGCCAGGCCCTGTACGAGCGCAACCGCTATTCCCCGGCGATCCGCGCCAATGGCTTGCTGTTCGTTTCCGGGCAGGTCGGCAGTCGCGAGGACGGTTCGCCGGAGCCGGAGCTGGAGGCACAGGTCCGACGCGCGTTCGACAACCTGAACGCGATTCTCGACGCCGCAGGCTGCACCTTCGCGGATGTGGTCGACGTGACGGTGTTCATGGTCGATCCGCCGGCGATCTTCGAGCGGGTCTGGCAGATCGTGGCGCAGTATTGGGGCGCGGCGCCGCATCCGACGCTGACGGCCGTCGGGGTGACCTGGCTCTACGGTTTCCAGTTCGAGATCAAGGTCATCGCCCAACTGCCCGAGGCGGCCTGAGGGGACTCAGCCCAGCAGCGCCACCGTTTTGATCTGCGCCCACAGCGCCTTGCCGGGAACCACGCCGAGCTGGTCCGCCGAGCGCCGGGTGATGCGTGCCAGCAACGGCGTGCCGCCGGCATCCAGGCGCACCAGCACGTGCGCCGGGGTGTCGGCCACCGCCAGCGCCTCGACCCGGGCCGGCAGCAGGTTGCTGATGCTGCTGCCTTCGGCACGCTCCAGCGCCAGGCTGACGTCGCGCGCGTGCACGCGAAAACGCAGGCGCTGGCCGATGGCCTGCGGGCGTTGCGAAACCAGCACCTCGCCGCCCGGAAATACCAGCCGGGTCAGGTGATAGGCGGGGTCGTGTCCGGCGATCTCACCTTCGACCACCACGCCGGCGTCGTCGCTGAAGGCGGTCGGCAGGTCGAGCCGTGCCAGCGTCTCGCGCAGCTCGCCCTGGACAATGGCCCGGCCCTGGTCGAGCAGCACCAGATGATCGGCCAGCCGAGCCACCTCGTCCGGTGAGTGGCTGACGTAGAGCACCGGAATGTCCAGCTCGTCGTGCAGGCGTTCGAGATAGGGCAGGATTTCGTGCTTGCGCTTGAGGTCGAGCGCCGCCAGCGGTTCGTCCATCAGCAGCAGGCGCGGGCTGGTGAGCAGCGCGCGGGCCATGCCGACGCGCTGACGCTCGCCGCCGGACAGCCGCGCGGGCATGCGCTCGAGCAGATGGCCGATGCCCAGCAGGTCCACTGCCTGATCCCAGGCCACGCGACGTTCCTCCGCCGCCACGCGCTTCATGCCGAACTCCAGGTTGCGCCGCACCGAGAGGTGCGTGAACAGGTTGGCGTCCTGGAACACGTAGCCGATGGCGCGCCGGTGCGGCGGCACGAACAGCCCGCGGGCGCTGTCCTGCCAGCATGCGCCGTTGATCTCCAATTGTCCGCTGGCGCCGCGTTCCAGCCCGGCCACACAGCGCAGCAGCGTGGTCTTGCCCGAGCCGGAGTGGCCGAACAGCGCCGTGACGCCGCGCCCGGGCAGCGCCAGGTCGACGTCCAGGCGGAAGTCGGCGTAGTCCACGCGCAGGCGGGCGCGAATTGCCTGGACGCCGCTCATCCGCGCCACCCCTGACGCTGGCGGCTGCCATACAGCGCCAGCAGCACGAGAAAGGAGAACAGCAGCATGCCACCGGCCAGCCAGTGGGCCTGGGCGTACTCCATCGCCTCGACGTGATCGTAGATCTGCACCGAAACCACGCGGGTCTTCTCGGGAATGTTGCCGCCGATCATCAACACCACGCCGAACTCGCCGACGGTATGGGCGAAGCCGAGGATGCTGGCGGTGACGAAGCCCGGCCGCGCCAGCGGCAGCACCACGCTGAAGAAGCTGTCCCACGGGCTGGCGCGCAGCGTCGCGGCGGCTTCCAGCGGTGCATCGCCGATGGCCTCGAAGGCGTTCTGCAACGGCTGCACGACGAAGGGCATCGAATACAGCACCGAGCCGACCACCAGGCCGGCAAAGCTGAACGGCAGCAAACCCAGGCCCAGGCTCTGGGTGAGCTGGCCGAGCAGCCCGTTCGGCCCCATCGCCACCAACAGGTAGAAGCCCAGCACGGTCGGCGGCAGCACCAGCGGCAGCGCCACCACCGCGCCAATCGGCCCGCGCCACCTGGAATGCGTGCGCGCCAGCCACCACGCCAGCGGGGTGCCGAGCAGCAACAGCAGCACGGTGGTGGTGCTGGCCAGCTTGACGGTCAGCCAGATCGCCGCGAGGTCGACGCTGTCGAGCATCATTGGTTTATGGCACCTCGTAGCCGTAGGCGCGGATCAGCGCGACGGCGCTGGCGCTCCGGAGGTAATCGAGCAGCGCGCGTGCCGCCGGATTGTGCTCGCCACGTTGCAGCAGCAGGGCGTCCTGGCGGATCGGCTGGTGCTGGTCGGCGGGCACTCGCCAGGCCGAACCGCGGGCGATGCGCCCGTCCTCGACCACCTGCGAGAGCGCGATGAAGCCCAGCTCGGCGTTACCGCTGGCGACGAACTGGTGCGTCTGGGCAATGTTCTCGCCCTGCACGAAGCGCGGTTGCAGGCGCTCGCGCAGGCCCAGCTTCTCCAGCGTCTGCAGCGCTGCGGCGCCGTAGGGTGCGGTCTTGGGGTTGGCCAGCGCCAGGTGACGGAAGTCGCCGTCGGCGAGCACGCGGCCCTGCGGATCGACATAGCCCTCGCGCGCCGACCACAGCACCAGGCTGCCGATGGCATAGGTGAAGCGGCTGCCCGCCACGCCCTGGCCTTCGTCTTCGAGCCGCTGCGGGGTCTGCTCGTCGGCCGCCAGCAGCACGTCGAACGGCGCGCCATTGTTGATCTGCGCGTAGAACTTGCCGGTGGCGCCGAAGGCCAGCACGGCGCGGTGACCGGTGTCGCGAGCGAAGGCCTCGGCGATCTTCTGCATCGGCGCGGTGAAGTTGGCGGCTACCGCCACCTGCACCTCGTCGGCGCTGGCGGTGAAGGACAGGCAGAGCAGCAGGGCGCTGCATAGATGGCGCATGGGGCGCATGTCGACTCCTTTCAATCGATGGCGATGATGACGTGGGAGGCCTTGATCAGCGCGGTGCATGGCTGGCCGACCGCCAGGCCCAGCTCCTCGACGCTTTCATTGGTGATCACCGCGCCGAGGGTGCGCTCGCCGGGCAGCAGCAGCTTGATCTCGCTGTTCACCGCGCCGGGCAGCAGCGCGCTGATGGTGCCGGTCAGGCGGTTGCGTGCGCTGATCTGCACCTGCGGATCGGGCGAGAGCAGCACGAAGCTGGCCTTGATCAGCGCGATGGCGGTCTTGCCGACTTCGAGCTGCAGCTCGTCGATGCTGTCGTTGGTCAGCGTGGCGGTGATGGTCTGGCCGGCGCCGATGTCCAGGCTCAGGCTGCCGTTGACGGCGCCCTTGCTGACGGCGGTGATGCGGCCGCGAAACTGGTTGCGTGCGCTGGTCTTCATGGCGATGGCCCTCAGCAATCGGTCGATGTCGTCGAAACCCTCGACGCCCTGGGCGACCTGGGCGAGGAAGCGCTCGTACTCGGCCTGCATGCGCCGCCAGACGTGCAGCATCTCGCGGCCGAAGTCGGTCAGCTGCGTGCCGCCACCCTGGGCACCGCCGGCGGCGCGTATCACCAGCGGCCGTTCGGACAGGTTGTTCATCGCATCCACCGCATCCCAGGCGGCCTTGTAGCTCAGCTTGATCGCCTTGGCGGCGCGGGTAATGGAGCCGGTGGCATCGATCTGCTCCAGCAGGTCGATGCGCTTGCCGCCCAGGTAGCCCTTGTCGCCACGGTTGAACCAGAGTTGGCCGTCCACGCGCAGAGGAAGGTGTGCCGCGCCCGTTGTTTGTTCCGCCGAGCCGGCTGGCAACCTGCTCGAATCCGTGTCACCTGAAGAACGGCTCATGAGCGATCCGCTGCTGCTGTGAAAGGTGGCATTCTGGAGCGCGCTATATCGTTTTGTATATAGCGCTGCGGAGGTATTCCCGTCAGCCGGTGCTGCCCGATGCTAGCGCCGGGGAACGTCGCCGAGTGGCCGCATCGAGCTTAGTTGCAGCACTGCGAGCGCGGTTCGCCGCAGTCCGGCGCGTTCGCTTGCAGTTGCCACGCCCAGGCGAATACCAGCAGCCCGCCGACGGCCGTCGCGGCGCCGATGTAGCCAGTAGAGGTCCAGCCGAAACCGGCGCTGATCGCCAGGCCGCCGAGCCAGGGGCCGAGGGCATTGGCGATGTTGAAGGCGGCGTGGTTGGACGCCGCGGCAAGCGTCTGGGCATCCGCGGCGACGTCCATCAGATGGGTCTGCAAGGCCGGTGACAGCGAGACCATGGTTCCCACCGCGAATACCGCCGGAAAGATCGTCCATGTCGAATGCGCCGCGAGCGGGAATACCAGCAGCACCAGCGCGCTCCACAGCAACAGCCAGGCGACGGCCTGAAAGCGCAGGCGGTCGAACAGCCAGCCGCCGACCACGTTGCCGATGATGCCGCCAAGGCCGAACGCAGCGAGGGCGAAGGGAATCCAGCCGGCATTGACGCGGGTGACTTCCAGCAGCGTCGGCGCCATGTAACTGAACACGCAGAACATGCCGGCGAAACCGATCGAGCTGATCGCCAGGGCCAGCCAGACCTGCGGCCGATGGAACGCGCGGATCTCGTGCAGCGGGCTGTTGCGCGGCTCGTCGTGATTGAGTGGCAGGAACAGCGCCACCAGCAGCACGGTGAGCAACGCGATGGCGCCGACCAGGGCGAAGGCATAGCGCCAGCTCAGCCATTGGCCGAGCCAGGTGGCGATCGGGTTGCCGATCAGGATCGCCACCGTCAGGCCCATCAGCACCCGAGCCACGGCCTGGGCGCGCTTGTCCGGCGCGACCATCGAGGCAGCTACCAGCATCGCCACACCGAAGTAGGCGCCGTGAGGCAGGCCGGTGACGAAGCGGAAGGCCATCAGCGTGTGATAGTCCGGCGCCAGGGCGCTGGCGAAGTTCCCCAGGGCGAAGAAGCCCATCAGCAGCAACAGCAGGTGGCGGCGGAACAGTCGCGAACCGAGGATCGCTAGCAGCGGCGCACCGACCACTACGCCGAGCGCGTAGGTGCTGATCACATGGCCGACCTGTGGTTCGCTGATGGCCAGGCCGCGGGCGACCTCGGGCATCAGGCCCATGATGGCGAACTCACCGGTGCCGATGGCGAAACCACCCATGGCCAGCGCCAGTTCGATCAGCAGGACGGCGCGTGCGGAAAGGGCTGGCATCGTTGCGGTGGCTTGCGCCGTCATGGTCACCTCGAGGAATGGGAAGGGGGCCGGCATTATTCACCGGCTGGCGTGGCGGTAAAGCCTGATTGCGGTGCCTGCCGCCGGCTCAGGCTGAATGGATTGCAGGGGCGCACAGGAGTTCGGCGCAATCGGGCGAAAACGCTGGATCGTCGCATTCCAGCGGTGCTGGCAGTGCATTTTCTGATCTATCGGACAGGCGGTATGGCGGATTGCCATACTGTGAACTGCATCCTTGATTCCGGTCAGGGAGACTGTCTGGTCACGTCCGTATTTTGGCGCCTGAAACTGGATGTTCTGCAGTTGCCGGTGACTCACATAGCCCCCAGGGCTCGAGCGGCTTCGTGCAGCGCCTGCGACCCCTTCAGGACACGCCCCCATGAAAACGCTCTTCCTGCCCGCCGAAGCCTTGATGAACCGGCTCAGCTATCCGATCAAGTTCGGCCTGCTCGGGCTGCTGGTCACCGCCGTCTTTGCCAGCCTGATGCTGAGCCTGGCCGGCCAGCTCAACCGCACCATCGAGCGCTCGGAGAACGAGCTGGTCGCCTCTTCGCTGTCGCGACCGATGGCCAAACTGGTGGAACTGGTGCAGCAGCACCGCGGCATGTCGTCGATGCTGCTGGGTGGAAACAGTGCGCTGGCGACGCGCCGCAGCGAGCGCGAGACGGATATCGAGGCGGCGCGGGCGCTGCTCGAACGCACGCTGGCCGAGGATAAACGCGCACTGCGCCAGTGGCAGGAGATCGGCCAGGCCTGGGGCGAGATTCGTCGTGACGGCCTGAGCTGGCCGCAGAGCCGCAACTTTCAGGCGCACACCGCGCTGATCGGCAAGCTGCTGAGCTTCCAGACGCAGCTGGCCGATGCCTATGGCCTGACCTTCGATCCCGAGGCGGAAACCTTCTACCTGATGTCCGCCGCGCTGAATCACATGCCCAGCCTGATCGAGCGCATCGGCCAGCTGCGTGGCAGCGGCGCGGCCGCACTGGCGCAGGGCAACGTCGACGATCAGCGGCGCACCGCGCTGATCGTGCTGAGCGAGCAGATCAAGAGCGCCACCGGCAACATGCGCGACAGCCTGGACAAGGTCGTCGCGCTGCGCCCGGAACTGCGTACGCGCCTCACCGAGGCGGTGACGGCGATGGACGAGCGCGGGCAGAACATCGAGCGCGTCATGCATGCGCTGGTCTTCGAGGGCGATTTCACCAGCACCACCTCGGTGCAGTTCTTCGACATGGCTACCGAGGCCATCGGCATCGGCTACAGCCAGATGCACGACGTGCTGCTGCCGACCCTCGACCAGCTGCTGCACCAGCGCATCGCCGATGCCCGCCAGGTGCTGTACCTGAACCTCGCCGTGCTGGCCGGAGTGCTTGCGGTGATCGGCTACCTGTCGGTCGGCGCCTACCTGTCGGTGATGACCAGCATCCGCAGCCTGCGCGAAGGCAGCGAGAAGCTCGCCGCCGGCGACCTCACCACGCATATCCAGCTGGCGGCGAGTGACGAGCTGCGCTACGTGGCCGGCAGCTTCAACGACATGGCCGATGCCATGCGCCGTCTGATCGGCAACATCAAGGACAACTCCGACCATGTCGCCGATTCGGCGCGCAGTCTGGTCGCGGCATCTGGGCAGATTCACGTCGCCTCGCAGTGCCAGAGCGATGCCGCGGCGAGCATGGCGGCGGCGGTCGAGCAGATGACTGTGGGGATCGAGAGCATCGCGCGCAACGCCGGCGATGCCGATGCGCTGGCGCACCGTTCCGGCGAGCTGTCGCGCCAGGGCGGCGAGATCGTTGCGGCGGTGGTCGAGGAAATCAGCCAGATCGCGGTGTCGGTGGGCGATTCGGCGCGCACCGTCGCCGAGCTGGGCGAGCGCTCCGGGCAGATCTCGGCAATCGTCGGGGTGATCGGCGATATCGCCGCGCAGACCAACCTGCTGGCGCTGAATGCGGCGATTGAAGCCGCACGCGCCGGCGAGCAGGGCCGCGGCTTCGCGGTGGTCGCCGACGAGGTGCGCAAGCTGGCCGAGCGCACCGCCCAGTCGACCAAGGAAATCTCGCAGATGGTCGCCGCCATCCAGCAGGGCACCGAGGGCGCCGTGCAGGGCATGGAGCAGGGCGTGGTGCGCGTCAACGAAGGCGTTGCCCGTGCGCAGCGCGCCGGCGAGGCGATGGGCGGCATTCGCGAGGCGGCCAATCAGGTGCTCGACACCGTGGCGGAAATCTCCCATGCGCTGCGCGAGCAGAGCGCCGCTTCCGCGGAGATCGCCCAGCAGGTCAGCACCATCGCACGCATGGCCGAGGAAAACGGCGAGGCGGTCGGCAGCAACCATCACACCGCCAGCCGCCTGAGCGACCTGGCCGGGACGCTGCTGGACAACGTCAGTCGCTTCAAGGCGAGTTGACTACGCGACGCCGCCGGCTTTGCCGAGCGGCGCCGTCGATGTTCAGCGTCGCACGATGGTCAGACCGATCAGGCGCGACACCACCAGGGCGATGTACATCACCCCGGCGATTTCCTCGAGCATCACCACTGCACGCGCCTGCGGCGTCACGGGCAGGATGTCGCCCAGGCCGACGCCGGAGAGCAGGGTGACGCTGAGGAACAGCATCTCCATCCAGCTGCGTGGCGAATCCGGCTGCGCGGCGCCGGTGAAACTGCCGGGATAGAGCATCTGGCAGGCCATGAAGACATAGGCGAAGGCCCATGCCAGCAGCGTGAAGGTGGCGCCCACGGCGAACAGTTCGTCGGTGGTGGCGCGCTGGTCTTCGTTCATGTAGCCGATCAGGCTGACGGTCGCATAGAAATAGAAGCCGGCTTCCAGCACGAACAGACAGAGGTCGAGCGAGGAGCTGGTCACGAACACGCCGATGACGTTCAGGGCAACGATCACCGCCGCGAGTATGAAGGCCACGCTATGCAGCGTCGGGCTGCGGCGCACCATGCGCAGCGCCGACATCAGCACGATGGCGCTGAACGCGCCGAAGAACGCGCGCGGTTCGGGCAGTTCTTCCATGAACGGATAGAGCAGGATGCCCAGCAGCTGGATCAGCAGCAGGCCGGCGGAGGGGTACTTGGCGATGTAGTGAAACGGGTTGTGGCTCTGCATGGTCATCAGGCCCGGTCGTTTGCCAGATGCTGCACGACCACACTGCCGGTGATGTCGCCCTGCACGTTGATCGAGGTGCGCACCGTATCCAGCAGGCGATCGATTGGCAGCAGGATGGCGATGGCTTCGGCCGGCAATCCAACCGCCTGCAGCACCATCACCATTGTCACCATGCCGGCGCTGGGAATGCCCGGCGCGCCAATCGAGGCGACCATCGCGGTGAAGCACACCACGGCCTGCTGGCCGAGCGTCAGGTCGACGCCCACCAGATTGGCGACGAACAGCGCCGCGGCGGCCTCATACAGCGCGGTGCCGTCCATGTTCATGGTGGCGCCCAGCGGCAGAACGAAGCCGGCGTAGCGTTTTTCTACCTTGAGGTTCTCCTCGGCGCAGCGGATCGACACCGGCAGCGTTGCCGAGCTGGAGCTGGTGGCGAAGGCGGTGATCAGCGCATCCCGCGCGCCGCGCCAGAACCACAGCGGCGAGCGACCGGTGGTGAAGTAGAGAATCAGCGGCAGCACCACCGCGCCGTGGAACAGCGTGGTGGCGAAGATCAGCATGACGAAGCCGCCCACCGCCGAGAGCAGCGCGGCGTCCTGCTCGGCGACCAGTCGGATCAGCAGCGCGAGGATGCCCAGCGGCGCCAGCCACATGATCCAGCCGACGATGCGCAGCAGCATCTCGAGAAATTCCTGCAGCACGTTGAGGATGTTGCGGTAGCGCTCGCCACCGGCGACCAGCGCGATGCCGACGAACAGCGCGAAGACCACCACCGCCAGCACGTTGTTCGCGGCGAAGGCGGCGAACGGGTTCTGGAACAGTCCGGCGAAGAAGTGCTGGAAGAATTCCGGCAGGGTCAGCTGGCTTGCCTGGAAATCCGCCAGCTGATCGGCGAACAGGTCCAGCGACAACCCGGCGCCTGGCTTGAAGATGTTCGCCGCCGTCAGCGCCAGCAGCATCGCCAGCGCCGTGGTGCTGGTGAAATAGATCAGCGTGGTCAGCCACACCCTGTGGACCTGCTGGTGCTGTTGCAGGCTGGCCACGCCAACGGCGATGGAGGTGAACACCAGCGGGATCAGCACCATCTTCAGCATGCCGATGAACACGCTGGAGACCAGCCCGGCGGCATACAGCGTGCCTTCGCGCAGGGCGGCTTCCTCGGGCTGGCCGCCAACGAGCCAGCCGATCAGCACGCCGAGGCAGGCGGCAACGAGAATCTGCAGGTTGAGACTGGGCATGGGGTGTCCTTGTCGTTTCTTGTTGTTGCCGATGAGCAGACCGGTGTTTTGGGGGAGCGGTTCGCTGGGAGGGAATGATACAGAGCGGTGGGGTGGCGGGTATGGGCCTTTGTGCCCCGTGGCGATCTCGTCGGCTGAAAGATCTCACGTCGGATATGGGCAAATGCACCACAAAAAAGGCCCGACAACAGGCTGCCGGGCCTTCGCTGAGCCAGAGGCGCCAATCACCCCACCTGATCGGCTGCCTCGATGCGCTTGAGCAGCACCCCAGTCACCCGCCGCTCCTTCACCTCGGTTACGTGCAGCCGCCAGTTGGCATGTTCCACCCGGTCGCCGATCATCGGCAGCCGATCGAGCAGGCTCATCACCAGCCCCGCCAGCGTCTGGTAATCGTCGGTAACCGCCGCCCTGAACCCCAGCCGCTCGCGCAGCACCGCGAGGTTGACCGCGCCGTTGACGCGATAGCCGCCGTCGACCGGCTCGATGTCCGGGCCTTCCACTTCGCTGGCATCCGGCAGTTCACCGGCGATGGCTTCGAGGATGTCGGTCAGCGTCACCAGGCCCTCGAAGCCGCCGAATTCGTTGACCACGAAGGCAACGTGCGTCGAGGCCTGGCGCATCTGTTCCAGGGCGCTGAGCACGGTGCAGCTATCGGGCAGGTTGATCGGCGTGCGCACCAGCGGTTCGATGTCCGGCGTCTGGCCGTTGAGCAGGGCACGCAGCAGTTCCTTCTTGTGCACGTAGCCCAGCGGCTCGTCCGGCGCGTCGTCGCGGGTGACCACCAGCCGTGAATGCGGCGAGTTGAGCAGCCCGGCCTGCACCTTTGCCGTTTCGTCGTCGAGATTGATGCGATCCACCTCCATGCGGTCGGTCATCACCGTGCGGATCGACTGCTCGGCCAGGTGCAGCACGCCGCTGATCATCACCCGTTCGCGGCGGTTGAACGGCGTGGCGCCGGCGCCGTCCGGGCCGAGCATGTCGGTGATCTCGTCGTCCACTTCGTCGGCTTCCAGTTTGCCGCCGAGCAGGCGCAGCACCGCATGCGCAGTGCGTTCGCGCAACGGACGGGTGCCCTGCAGGCTGCGCTTGCGGCGTGCGCGGGCCAGTTGGTTGAAGAACTCGATGGCGATCGAGAAGCCGATGGCCGCGTACAGGTAGCCCTTGGGAATGTGGTAACCCAAGCCCTCGGCGGTCAGGCTGAAGCCGATCATCATCAAAAAGCCCAGGCACAGCATGATCACCGTCGGCCGCGCGTTGACGAACGCAGTCAGCGGCTTGCTTGCCAGCAGCATCAGGGTCATCGAGATGACCACCGCGATCATCATCACCTGCAGGTGTTCGACCATGCCGACGGCGGTGATCACCGCATCGAGCGAGAACACCGCGTCGAGCACGATGATCTGCGCCACCACCGGCCAGAAACGCGCATAGGCCTTGCTGCCGCTGTGCTGCTGCATGCGCCCTTCGAGGCGCTCGTGCAGCTCCATCGTCGCCTTGAACAGCAGGAACAGGCCGCCGCCGAGCATGATCAGGTCACGCCCGGAGAAGCTCTTGCCGAATATCTCGAACAGCGGTTCGGTGAGTGTGACCAGCCAGGCGATGCTCGCCAGCAGGCCCAGGCGCATCACCAGCGCCAGGCTCAGGCCGATGACGCGCGCGCGGTCGCGCTGCTCCGGCGGCAGTTTGTCCGCCAGGATCGCGATGAATACCAGGTTGTCGATACCCAGGACGATTTCCAGGACGATGAGCGTGAACAGGCCTAGCCAGGCCGTGGGATCAGCGAGCCATTCCATCGATGGGGCCTCGTGTGGTGAGGGAATAGCGCACCTGGCGTGCGCCGTGCCGGGCAACTGCTGCCGGGCCGAAGAGTGAAGTGGTTGCGTGGCCGAAGCCGGAGACGGGCGCCGCATTCGTCAGGGGCGACGAACGCGGCTGGGTACAGGGAATGTTCATGCAGCTCTTTCAGGACAAAGGAGACGCAAGAATAAATCCCGCCGCGGCACTCGTCAGCGTCGATTGGTTACAGCGGTTTTCAGTCCGCCGGCCGTTGCAGTCGGCGCGCGCTGCGATAGGCTTGCGACAGGTTTTGACGGAGCAGCGCGGATGAGCACCATCGACCAGGACATCGAGCGGCGGATCGCGCAGCAGGTCGCCGAATGGCAGCGCGGCGTCACTTCCCGCGGCGCGCCGCTGCCGATCGATAGCGCCTGGCTGCAGACGCCCCAAGGGCTGCGCCTGCCGTTCCAGGTGCTGAAGAGCGCGGGCGTACCGCCACGGGAAATCGATCTGCTGCACGAGCGCGTCCGCTTGCGCGAACGGCTGCAGGAAGCGCTGACGGAAGACGAGCGCACGGCGTTGCAGAGGCGTCTGAGCGAGCTGGAACAGCATCTGGCGGTTCGTCTGGAAGCATTGGAGCGAATGGGACGAGGTTGATCGGTTGCGCTTTGCCGGTGCGGCGAGGCGGCCAACAGGAGGAAGCGTCATGGTGCGTGTGGGATTCTTTTCGGCGGCGCTGCTCGCCGCGGCGGTGGCGTTTGCCGGGTGGTCGGTGGGGCAGGGCGTCGAGCGTTTTCGCGTCGCCGATCGCTCGGTGACGGTCAAGGGCCTGGCGGAGATGGACGTGAAGAGCGACTTCGCGGTCTGGACGCTCGGCTTTCGTCGCGGTGGCGATGACTTTGCCGAGCTGCAGCAGCGGCTGGCCGGGGATCGCCAGGCGGTGGTTGCCTTCCTGCGCGAGCAGGGCTTCGACGAGGCGGAGATCGAGGTACGACCGCTGCAAGTGCAGGATCTGCTGGCGCGCGAATGGGGTTCGCAGGAAGTGGCGCTGCGTTTCAACGGCCAGGGTCAGGTGCTGGTCAAGACCGCGCGGGTCGATGCGGTGGCGGCGGCCGCCAATGCGCTCGATCCGCTGATCCAGGCCGGCGTGCAGCTGGACAGCGAAAGCGGCGGCGCCACCGGGCCGCGCTACCAGCTGCGCGGCTTCAACGAACTCAAGCCCGTTCTGCTGCAGCAGGCCACCGCCAACGCGCGCGAACAGGCGACGCGTTTCGCCGACGATGCCGGCGCACGACTGGGCGAGTTGCGCAATGCCAACCAGGGCGTGATCCGGGTCATCGACGACGACGGCAGCGACATGGAAAGCGGTCGCACCATCGGCAAGCGCCTGCGGGTGGTCAGCACCTTCCAGTACGCGCTGGACTGACCGTGCAGCGCCGTTGTCCGGCGATGTTTCGTGTAATGGCGATGGGCTATATTGAGGTTTGGCCGTTCCTCCCAGGTGCCTAATGCCAGACCATCCGTTCACGGAAGCGACCACCCGTTCGTCCGTATCCCGTCGTGCGTTCTACCCACGCTTCATTGGATTGGGCGTGGGTTTCTTCTGCGTCGCCGCGGTGTTCATCGAGCGTCCGGCGACGCCAGTGTGGACCTGGGCGCTGCTGATCGGCTTCTGCTATCTGTGGCCGTTCCTTGCCTATTGGCTGAGCCGTCGATCACCGTCGCCGCTGCGCGCCGAGCGCCGTCAGGTGCTGATCGATTCGCTGCTGGGCGGCTTCTTCATCGGCGCCATGCAGTACAACACGCTGCCCAGCGCGGTGCTGTTGTCGATGATGGCGATGAACAATTGCGCCACCGGCGGCGCGGCGTTCGTCCTGCGCGGTTTGCTGGCGCA
The DNA here is from genome assembly GCF_024448505.1 of Stutzerimonas degradans. Taxonomy (GTDB): domain Bacteria; phylum Pseudomonadota; class Gammaproteobacteria; order Pseudomonadales; family Pseudomonadaceae; genus Stutzerimonas; species Stutzerimonas degradans. The sequence goes on along the minus strand of NZ_JAMOHV010000002.1, from coordinate 148,847 downwards.
AATGGCTGGCATGGTGCTGGCCGGACTGCTGCTGGGCTTCGGTTTCGCGCCGCGTACCAGCCAGATGCAGATCTACGCCTGCATTCCCATGCTGATCGTCCATCCGCTGGTGATCGGCATGGTGCTTTACCGGCTGGCCATGCAACTGGTCCGGCACAAGCAGGCACTGCGCGAGCTGAGCCGCACCGACGGGCTGACCGGGCTGTTCAATCGCAGCTACTGGGACGAGTTGTTCCGGCTGGAATTCAGCCATCGCCAGACCCGTGGCGGCGACGCGGCGCTGGCGCTGATCGACGTCGATCATTTCAAGAACATCAATGACCGCTACGGACATCCGCTGGGCGATGTGGTGCTGCGACAGGTGGGGGCCTGCATCGCGCGCAACCTGCGGGTCGGCGATCTGTCCGGCCGCTATGGCGGGGATGAGTTCTGCGTGCTGTTGCCCGGCGCCAATGGCGCCCTCGCGTATGAGGTGATGGAACGGCTGCGCGAGGACATCGCGCGGCTGGATTTCGACAGCGCGCCACAGCTGTCGACCAGCCTGAGCATCGGTATCGCGGCCTTCGAGCCGAGCATGCAGGATGCGCTGGAGTGGATCGCCGCCGCCGACCGGGCGCTGTACGCGGCCAAGCACGACGGGCGCAATCGCATCAGCGTCGCGCCGTCGCTGGGATCGCACGAGGCTCCGCTGGTCGCCGCGCTCTGAGCCTGCGGCTCAGCCGGTCAGCCGGGCGAGCAGGGCCTGGGTGTCGGTCGCGCCCATCATCGCCGCAGCGGCCAGCGCCGTTGCACCGCCCGCATCGCAGGCATGTGGATCGGCCCCCTGGGCAATCAGGAATTCGACGATCTCGCTACGGTTGAACATCGCGGCGATCATCAGCGCGGTGCGGCCGTCGGGCGAGGCGCCCTCGACGTCGGCGCCGTGTTCCAGCAGCAGACGGATCATCGGCAGGTCACCCTTGAATGCGGCGCCCGCCAGCGGCGTCTGGCCGCGTGCATTGCGCAGCTGTGGATCGGCGCCGTGCTGCAGCAACAGGCGCACGGTGTCGACATGACCGTGGTAGCTGGCGAGCATCAGCAGGCTATCGCCGGCATGGTTGCGCAGGTTGGCCGGCAGTCCCTGGGCGAGCAGTTCGCCGAGCCGGTCGCTGTCGCCCTTGCGCGCGCAGTCGAAGACCTGTTCGGCGAAGGCGAGGGTGGCGTCATCCAGTTCGGGGGTTGGCTTGGGCGCTTGCATGTTCGGCTCCTGGGGCACGGCGGGCGATGGCGCTCATTGTCGGCCGCGCTTACGGCGCCGGCCAGCGGAGTCTGCCTATGCCGTGGATAGCCGCGCTTTATCCAGCGCCGCGAGAGGCGCTGGATAAAACGGTGCCTCAGAGCGTGCGCAGGAAGGCGACCAGATCGGCCTTCTCCTGCTGACTGAGGTGGCGCTGCAGGACCAGGTTGAAGAATTCCACGCTGTCTTCGAGGGTCAGCAGGCGGCCGTCATGCAGGTACGGCGGCGACTCCTTGATGCCGCGCAGCGGGAAGGTCTTGATCGGCCCGTCGCCTACGGCCATCACGCCGTTGTATTCCTGCGGCGCGTAGAAGCGCTCGGTCTGCAGGTCGTGCATCAGGTTGTCGGTGTAGTAGGGCGGCACGTGGCAACCGGCGCAGGCGCCCTTGCCGTGAAAGATCTGCTCGCCGCGCAGCTCCTGCTCGCTGGCCTTGGCCGGATCGAGGCGACCCTCGACGTTCAGCTTGGGTGCTGGCGGGAAATCCAGCAGCGCCTGGAACTCGCCCATGAAATGCACCTGGCTGCCGCGTTCGAGCACGTTCACGCCCTTCTTCGCGGCCGTCACGATGTCCCCGTCGAAGTAGGCCGCGCGCTGCTCGAATTCGGTGAAGTCCTCCACCGTCTTCAGCGCGCGCTGCGAGCCGAAGATCTGCTGGATGTTGACGCCGCGCAGGGTCGGCGTGTCGATGCGGTGGCGGAATTTCTGCGGCCGCACGTCGCCGGCCAGGTGCGTCGCGCCGTTAGTGTGGCCGTTGGCATGGCAGTCCAGGCAGGCCACGCCGGGGTGCGGGTGTTCGCTGCGACGGTCGTCGGTGGCGTTGAACTGTTGCTGCGGAAAGGTCGTGACCAGCAGCCGCAGGCCTTCGAGCTGCTTGGGATTGAGGATGCCGTTGAACAGCTCGAAGTAATTGCGGATGTTGACCAGCTTGCCCTGGGACACGTCGCCGAGGTCCGGGCGAGTGGTGAGGAAGATCGGCGCCGGAAACTCCGGCAGGAAATGCTCGGGCAGATCGAAATCCAGATCGAAGCGCGTCAGGTCGCGGTTCTCGATCTTCTTCAACTCGTCGATCTGAAACTGCGGGAAGACCATGCCGCCTTCGGGATGATTGGGATGTGGCAGAGGCATGAAGCCGAGGGGGAAGCGCTGCTGCTCGCGAATCTGCTCGGGGCTCAGCCCGGCCAGTTCTTCCCAGCTCGCGCCGTCCGCCAGCTTGACCCGCACGCCGCTCTGGATCGGTTTGCCGCGCGTCATCTTCACGCCATCGGCGGGCTTGTCGGCAAGGTCGTAGCGTTGTTCGAGCAGTTCCCGGTGGCGCTGCATGACCCCGGCCTTGTCGCCGGCCATGCGTTGCATGATCGCGTCGAAGCGTTCGGTGATGACCACCGGCGAGTAGCTGGTGGGGACCTTGTCGGTTTCGGCGGCCTGCACGACGGGCAGCGCGAGGCTCATGGCCAGCGCGAGGAGGCCGCCGTGCGTAAGTGGTGCGTTCATTTATTGTTCTCCGCAAGTGGACGGGTAAGCCGTCTGAAGGCCTAGGTCAACTCGCGGACAACGAAAAATAGACAATGCCTATGATGTCGATTGAACGATTGCCTGAAACCTCGGCGAGCAGCGATCAACCGGTCTATTTCCGGGGTTACCGGGAAGGATGGCGCGCTGCCATATTTATGGCCGAGTACCTGCGGCGGGCGTTTATGCCGAATCGATAAAAGGCCAGTGGCCAGCGAACGGCCCGCCGCAGTCCTGTGGCAGTATGGCCGTCCCGCCAAGCCGAGCGCCCAGATGAAACCCGAAGACCTGCAGCGTCTGGTCACCCAGACCATGCCTTACGGCAAGTACAAGGGCCGGGTGATCGCCGATCTGCCCGGCCACTACCTCAACTGGTTCGCCCGGGTTGGCTTTCCGCCCGGCGATATCGGTCGCCTGCTGGCGCTGATGCAGGAGATCGACCACAACGGTCTCAAGCCGCTGCTCGAGCCGCTGCGCCGGCGCTGATCATTCCGCTTCGAGTTCGGCCTTGAGCGCATCGAGCGCCGGCGCGGCATAGATGCCGACTTCCACCGCCAGCTGCATCACCCGTTCGACATCGCAGCTGTAGACCAGTACGGCCTGCAGTTCGTCGTCCAGCGGCTCGCTGAAATCCACCAGCACGTAGCCGCCTTTCTCCGGGTAGAGGCTGCTCAGCTGCACCTGGATGCGATTAAGCGCCTTCAGCGGCTCGGTCTTGGCCAGCTGCTTGGCCTTGAGCACGAACGACACCTGCGGGCCGAACGAGGAGACGATGCGCTCGAACAGCTGCTGGTAATCGTCGGCCTGGAACAGCACGGTTTCGGGCAGGCTACCGACGACCACCCATTCGCCCAGGGGGATGGGGAAGTTGTCGTCATAGTTGATGTCCGGGTTCGCGGCGAGAAAGGCCGCCGGGTCGGCATAGGCCTGCGCGGCCTCGCCGGCGATCCGCGCTATTTCTTCTTCGCTCATGCAGCCAGAGCCGATCAGGCGAAGCAATTCTTCGAGTTGGTCTTTCATGGGGCAGTCCTGGTCAGGGGACGCAAGCATAACCGAGACGGAGCCTGCTGCTCTGAGAGCATGCCCCTGGGGGTATAGGGCGCAACGATATATTCGCAACGGTTCTAAGCTTATTCCGTTACTGGCTGGAGGGTTATGCGTGTGATAGCTTCGGGTCGCTGCGACAGACTGCCGCACTGCCTGACGGCGCTGGCGCAGAAGAAATTAAAAAATAAAGGCTGATGAGGGTTTGCATGAAAATTCCAAGCAGGGCGCTGGCCGGCGCCGGTGCACTGATACTTGCGTTGCAGGTGCACGCTGCCGATGGGCAGAAGATCTATAGCCAGGGGGGCGCCAATCCGGCTGCACTGGCATGTGTGACATGTCATGGCGCCAATGGCGAAGGGATGGCGGCCGGTGGTTTCCCGCGCCTGGCAGGACTTTCCGCCGCCTACATGCGCAAGCAGCTGGAGGACATCCGCAGCGGCGCGCGCAGCGCTCCCGTGATGCAGCCCCTGGCGGCCGCGCTGACGGATGAGGAAATCGCCGCGGTGACTGAAATACTCGCTGCGCTGCCGGCCGTCGACGTGCCACTGGTGACGCGGGTGGAAAAAGCCGATGACCTCGGCGCACAGCTCGCGCTACGCGGTGCCTGGGCGCGCAACATTCCCGAATGCGTTTCCTGTCACGGGCCGAGCGGCATCGGCGTGGGTGACGCCTTCCCGGCGCTCGCGGGGCAGCCCGCACAATACATTGCCGGCCAGTTGCAGGCCTGGCGCCAGGGTACGCGCAAGAACGATCCGAACGATCTGATGGGCCATGTCGCCCGCGGGCTGACCGATGCCGAAGTCCAGGCGGTTTCGGAATATTTCGCCAACCTGAGCCAGCCATGAGGAGACTGCCGATGAACACTCTTATCCCAGCGCTCCTGGCCCTGGCCGTTGCCGTGCCGCTGCAGGCTGCCGAAAAAATCCGCATGGATGACCAGTCGCAACTGGTTGCCAGCGCCAGCAAGGCGCCGAGCGAGGCGTATTTCCAGCCCCCGCACGAGAAAGACCTGCCGGACAATGCCTTCGGCAAGCTGGTGCAGGATGGCCGAGCCATCTTCATCGATACCCAGAAGTACGCCGCCGAGTACGTCGGCAATGGCATGAACTGCACCAACTGCCACCTCGACCAGGGACGCAAGGCCAACTCCGCGCCGCTGTGGGGCGCGTATCCGATGTACCCGGCGTATCGCAAGAAGAACGACAAGGTCAACAGCTACGCCGAACGCGTCCAGGGCTGTTTCCAGTTCAGCATGAACGGCAAGCCGCCGGCGGCCGACAGCCATGTGATCAACGCGCTGACGGCCTATTCGTACTGGCTGTCGACGGGCGCACCGACCGGCCAGGAACTGCCCGGCCGTGCCTACCCCGAGGTGCCGCAACCGAAGGCGGGTTACGACATCGCCCAGGGCAGGCAGGTGTATGCCGAGCAGTGCGCGGTTTGCCACGGCGCCAATGGCGAGGGGCAGAAGGCGGGCGGCAACTATGTGTTCCCGCCGCTCTGGGGCCGGGACTCGTTCAACTGGGGCGCCGGGATGCACCGCATCAACACCGCTGCGGCGTTCATCAAGCAGAGCATGCCGCTGGGCAAGGGCGGCTCGCTGACCGACGAGCAGGCGTGGAACGTCGCTGCCTTCATGAACAGCCATGAACGCCCGCAGGATCCGCGGCTGATCGAAGGTTCGATCGAGAAGACCCGCGACAAGTACCACGCCAACGACGGGGTGAACCTGTACGGCAAGGAGGTCAATGGAGTGCTGCTCGGTCAGGGTATCAAGTGAATCCGACCGATTGGTCTATACACAAAGAGGGCGTCGCAAGACGCCTTCTTTGTTTTACGACCGAGCGGTCACGCCTAGGCGTTGCGAAATTATCGGTTTTTCCTCTGGTTTCGCTGCCAGGTTGCGGATTCTTTTGCCTTTTAATGCACAATAGCCGGCATTAACCCGGCGCTGGGAGCACTCGTACGGCCGTGGTCGACGCGCTCCGAACGTTAGAGAAACGATCAGCCAATCATTCAAGAGGAACGACTGTGTACGACGTCGTCATCAGCGGTACCGGCCTTTACACCCCTGCCAGCAGCATCTCCAACGAAGAACTGGTGGCGTCGTTCAACGCCTACGTGCAGCGCTTCAACAGCGACCACGCGGCTGCCATCGCCGCCGGTGAGGTCCAGGCGCTGCCCGAGTCGAGCGTTGCCTTCATCGAAAAGGCCTCGGGCATCAAGAGCCGTTACGTCACCGACAAGGCCGGTATTCTCGATCCCGAGCGCATGGTTCCGCGCATTCCCGAGCGTAGCAACGACGAGTGGTCGATCCTCTGCGAAATGTCGGTCAAGGCTGCCGAAGAGGCGTTGGCGCGGGCCGGCAAGACGGCCGCCGATATCGATGGCGTGATCGTCGCCTGTTCCAACCTGCAGCGTCCGTATCCGGCTATCGCCATCGAAGTGCAGGCCGCGCTGGGCATCAAGGGCTTCGGCTTCGACATGAACGTGGCCTGTTCCTCGGCGACCTTCGGCATCCAGAACGCAGTGAACAGCGTCAAGCTCGGTCAGGCGCGGGCGATCCTGATGGTCAACCCGGAAATCTGCACCGGCCACATGAACTTCCGTGATCGCGACAGCCATTTCATCTTCGGCGACGCCTGCACCGCGGTGATCATCGAGCGCGCCGATCTGGCGACCTCCGAGCACCAATGGGATGTGGTCAGCACCAAGCTGGTGACCGAGTTTTCTAACAACATCCGCAACAACTTCGGCTTCCTCAACCGCGCTGCCGAAGAGCACAAGGACGACGCGGACAAGCTGTTCATCCAGGAAGGCCGCAAGGTGTTCAAGGAAGTCTGCCCGATGGTCGCCGAGCTGATCGGCGCGCACCTGCAGGAAAATGGTATCGCCGTGGAGTCGGTCAAGCGCTTCTGGCTGCACCAGGCCAACCTCAACATGAACCACCTGATCGTGCGCCGGCTGCTGGGCCGCGATGCCACCGAGCAGGAAGCGCCGGTGATTCTCGATACCTACGCCAACACCAGTTCGGCCGGTTCGGTGATCGCTTTCCACAAGCACCAGGATGACCTGCCCAGTGGCAGCCTCGGTGTACTCAGCTCGTTCGGTGCCGGCTACTCGATCGGCAGCGTGATCCTGCGCAAGCGCTGAGTTTTGCCGACGGCGGCTTCAGCCGGCCGTCAGCTCGCGCATCCGCTGCAGCACGGCATGCATGCCGTTGCTGCGCGACGGTGACAGCTGACGCGCTAACCCGAGCTGGCTGAACCACTCGCTCGGGTCCACGCGCGCCAATTCGCCGTCATCCAGTCCATCGACGCGGGCCAGCAGCACCGCCAGCAGGCCGCGTAACAGGCGTGCATCGCTGCTGGCGCGGAAATGCCAGCGGCCGTCGCGCTGCTCGCCGACCAGCCAGACCTGACTTTCGCAGCCATGGACCCGATTCGCCTCGCAGCGCTCGCTGTCGGCGAGCGGTTCCAGCTGTTCGCCCCATTGCATCAGCAGGCGTGCACGCTGCTCCCAGCCCGGCGCGGCGTCGAAGGCGGTGAGCGCCTGTTCGGCGCGCGGGGGCAGGGCGCTCATCGCAACAGCTCCAGGCTGCGATCCAGCGCCTCGAAGAAGCGCTGCAGGTCGCCGCCGTCGTTGTACAGACCGAGCGAGACGCGAATCGCGCCGGTGAGGCCCAGTTCCTTCATCAGCGGCATCGCGCAGTGATTGCCGCTGCGCACGGCGATGCCCTGCTCGGTGAGCAGGTGCGCCAGATCGGCATGGTGCACGCCGTCGACGACGAAGCTGGCGAGCGCGACGCTGGGCGCGCCGAGCAGGCGCACGCCTTCGCGCTGGCGCAGGCCGTCAAGCAGGGCGCGGTGCAGCGTCTGTTCGTGCGTCTCGACCGCTGTCGCGTCCAGCCCGGCGAGGTAATCCAGGCTGGCGCCCAGGCCGATCACCCCGGCGATCGGCGGCGTGCCCGCTTCGAAGCCGAGCGGCGCAGCATGGAACTCGGCGCGGTGGTATTCGGCGACGCGCACCATCTCGCCGCCGAACTGCCAGTGCCTGAGCTGCAGCAACGACTCGCCACGGCCATAGAGCACGCCGACGCCGTCCGGCCCGTAGAGCTTGTGGCTGGACATCACGTAGAAATCGCAGGCGAGCGCCTGCAGGTCGTGGCGACCGTGCACCACGCCCTGCGCGCCGTCGACGATGGTCAGCGCGCCCTGCGCCCTGGCCAGCGACAGCACAGCCTGCAGCGGCTGCCAGCTGCCCAGCACGTTGGATAACTGGCTCACCGCGAGCAGGCGGGTGCGCGGGCCGATCAGTGCCGCAGCGGCCGGCAGGTCGATGAGGCCTTGCGCATCCAGCGGCAGCACCACCAGGCGGGCACCCCGACGCAGGGCGAGCTGCTGCCAGGGCAGTAGATTGGCATGGTGTTCCAGTGCACTGATGACGATCTCGTCGTCCGCCTGCAGCAGATGCTCCAACCCGTAGGCCAGCAGGTTCAGCGCCTCGGTGGCGCCGTGGGTAAAGACGATCTCGGTCGGGCCGGCGGCGTTTAACCACCGGGCGACCTTGACCCGCGCGTCCTCGAAGGCGCGCGTGGCGCGCTCGGCCGGCTGGTGCTGGGCGCGGTGCACGTTGGCGGCGCCGCAGGTGTAGTAACCGGTCAGCGCGTCGATCAGCGCCTGCGGCTTCTGTGCGGTGGCGGCGCTGTCGAGATAGGTCTGGCCCTGGGCTTCGAGCACGGCCAGGGCCGGGAAATCGGCACGCCAGGGGGAATGCAAAATCATGTCTGGCCTCGGCGTGGTGCGCGGGCTACCGGGCGACAAGCGCACCGGTAACCCTGGTCGGCGCTCAGTTGTGCGCGTGCAGTGCTTCGTTCAGCTCGATCGCCGACTTGTGGGTCTTGCACTCCACCGCGCCGGTCTGCGAGTTGCGGCGGAACAGCAGGTCCGGCTGACCGGCCAGATCGCGTGCCTTGACCACCTGCACCAGCTGGCTGTTCTCGTCGAGCAGGCTGACCTTGGTCCCGGCGGTGATGTACAGACCGGATTCGACGGTGTTGCGGTCGCCCAGCGGGATACCGATGCCGGCATTGGCGCCGATCAGACAGCCTTCGCCCACGGAAATCACGATGTTGCCGCCGCCGGACAGGGTACCCATCGTCGAGCAACCGCCGCCGAGGTCCGAGCCCTTGCCGACGAATACGCCGGCCGACACGCGGCCTTCGATCATCCCCGGACCGGCGGTGCCGGCATTGAAGTTGATGAAGCCTTCGTGCATCACCGTGGTGCCTTCACCGACATAGGCGCCCAGGCGCACGCGGGCGCTGTCGGCGATGCGCACACCGCTCGGGACCACGTAGTCGGTCATCTTCGGGAACTTGTCCACCGAGAAGACTTCCAGCAGCTCACCCTTCAGACGGGCTTCCAGCTGGCGCTCGCCCAGTTCGACGAGATCGACCGCGCCCTGGCTGGTCCAGGCGACGTTGGGCAGCAGCGCGAAGATGCCGGAGAGGTTCAGGCCGTGCGGCTTGACCAGGCGATGCGAGAGCAGGTGCAGTTTGAGGTAGGCCTCGGGCGTTGAGGTCGGCGCAGCATCCTCGGCCAGCAGCGTCACCACCAGTGGGCGCTGGCTCTCGGCCAGGCGCGTGAGCAGCGCGTGCTGCTTGGCATCCAGCGGCTTGACCGCATCGGCCAGCTCGGCGGCCTGGTTGATGGTGATGGCGATGGCCTGGTTGCCGCCGGTGTAGCCGAGGATCGGGCTGATCGCCGCGATCAGCTCGCCGGCCGGCTGCAGCAGCGGCAGCGAGTAGAAGACTTCCAGCCAGTCGCCCTGGCGATTCTGGGTGCCGACACCGAAGGCCAGGCTGAAGAGAGTGGTAGACATAAGAGAATCCTTTTCGTGTGGCGGTCCGTGCCGACGGGCCGCTGTCAGTTCGTGTTCGCCAATGCGGCGGCATAGAGATCGGGCTTGAAGCCGATCAGGGTCCGGCTGCCCAGATCGAGCACCGGGCGTTTGATCATCGACGGCTGGGCCAGCATCAGTTCGATGGCCTTGTCCTGGTCGAGATCGGTTTTCTGCGCGTCATCCAGCTTGCGGAAGGTCGTGCCGGCGCGGTTCAGCACCGTCTGCCAGCCATGTTCGTCGCACCAGGCCTGCAAGTGAGCGCGGTCGATGCCGGCACTCTTGTAGTCATGGAAGGCATAGTCCACTTGCTGCTCGTCGAGCCAGCTGCGCGCCTTCTTCATCGTGTCGCAGGCCTTGATGCCATACAGGCAAATTCCCTGGTTATCGTTGGGCATGGATGCCTCTCCAAACTCCTGCAAAACCGGTGGCGGATTATGCCATGCCCGGCTGTTGTATGTCGGTGCGCGCCGGTCTCGGAGCGCCGCCGCGGGTGTGACCGGAAATGTCGCGCGGCTCAGGCCTGGCCGGCATTGCCGAGGATCTGCTCGATGGCATCGACGGTGGTTGGGCGAACCGCGCGTGCTATCTCGACGCCCTGGTGCAGCAGGATCAGTGTGGGCCACAGCTTGACGCGGAACGAGCGTCCGAGCGGACGGCCGGGGCCGTCCTCGATCTTCAGGTGACGCAGCGCCGGACGCTCGGCCAGAACCTGTGCCAGCGGTTGCTGGGCAGCACGGCAATGACCGCACCAGGGTGCGCCGAACTCCAGCAGTGTCAGCCCGTCGAGGGCATCGACCGCCGCGCGGCTGGGTTCGCTCGCGGCATATTCTTCGGTCATGGTCATCGGTCTTCTCCGGCAGGGCTATGGTTGTATTCAGAGCGTGGCACGGCGGGCGCGTTCGAGCCGGGTCGGCGATCTTTTACCAGCGTCTTGTTGTCCATTGGTGACAATCGCAACGACGGGGCACTTCATGGCACGCAGACATTTCGAACATTTCGAGGCGCTGTCATCGGCCATCCCGCTGGAGGATGGCTATCAGGCGATCATCGCCGTACAGCGGCGGGACAGCGACGAGCACGTGCATATAGTCAAAGTAGCGGACGGGCGCCGGTTCGATCTGCAATCCGAGGCGCAGAGTGTCGCCGAGGCCGCGCTGAACAGGCTGCGCGAGATCGATGCCGACGGCGAACCGATCTGGGAAGGGTAGGCCCACTGAAGGCGAGGAGTCTGACATGAGCGAACAGAACAGGCAGCACCAACCAGAACGGTCCGAGCGGACTGAGCCGGACGAGGAGCGGCGCGAGGCCGATCTGCCGGAACACATGAAGCCGGAGAATCTGAAGAAGCTGCGCAACTACGGCAAGGACGCCATACCGCCCGGCGTCTACTGAACGCAGCGGGCGGTTGCAGCGGGCCTGCGGCCGTTCAGCGGCGTTCGAGGAAGTCGCGGATGCGCTGTGCGGCCTCGCTGCATTCGGTCAGCGGGGCCACCAGCGCCATGCGCACCCGACCGGCGCCGGGGTTGAGACCGTCGATCTCGCGCGACAGGTAGGAACCTGGCACCACGGTGACGTGCTCTTCGGCGAACAGCTCGCGGGTGAAGGCCTGATCGTCGCCCGGCGTCTTCGCCCACAGGTAGAAGCCGCCATCGGGACGCTGTACGTCGAGCACGGGCGCGAGAATCTGCAGCGCGGCGTCGAACTTCGCCCGATACAGCTCGCGGTTGGCGCGCACGTGAATCTCGTCGTTCCACGCCGCCACGCTGGCCAACTGGGTCTGCACCGGCATGGCGCAGCCGTGGTAGGTGCGGTAGAGCAGGAAGGCCTTGAGGATGTCGGCATCGCCGGCGACAAAACCCGAGCGCAGGCCCGGCAAGTTGGAGCGCTTGGACAGGCTGTGGAACACCACGCAGCGCTTGTAGTCGTGGCGACCGAGCGCGGCGCAAGCGCTCAGCAGGCCGGCCGGCGGGTTGGCCTCGTCGAAGTAGAGTTCGCTGTAGCACTCGTCGGCGGCGATCACGAAGTCGTGCTCGTCGGCCAGGGCGATAAGTTTCTGCAGCGTCTGCAGCGGTACCAGTGCCCCGGTAGGGTTGCCCGGCGAGCAGAGGAACAGGATCTGGCAGCGCTGCCAGACGTCGCTCGGCACCGCATCGAAATCAGGATTGAAGCCGTTCTCGGCCAGGCACGGCAGATAGTGCGGCGTGGCGCCGGCCAACAGCGCCGCGCCCTCGTAGATCTGATAGAACGGGTTGGGACTGATCACCAGGCCGTCGGCGGCGCGGCTGACCACGGCCTGGGTGAAGGCGAACAGCGCCTCCCGCGTGCCGTTGACCGGCAGCACCTGCCGGGCCGGATCGACCGCGCCCGCGGCCAGGCCGAAGCGCCGCTCGCACCAGCCGGCAATCGCTTCGCGCAGCGCCGGGATGCCCAGCGTGGTCGGGTAGACCGCCAACTGATCGAGGTTGTCCCTCAGCGCCTGGGCGACGAAGTCCGGCGAGCGATGCTTGGGTTCCCCGATCGACAGTGCGATCGGTCGCTTGTCTGCTGGCGGCACGACGCCGGTGAGCAGGGCACGCAGTTTCTCGAAGGGGTAGGGCTGCAGCAGGGACAGTGCGTCGTTCATGGTTCTGGTTCTTGTCAGTCGCGGGGCGCGCTGCGCCTCGGTGGGTTCAATCGTTGCGGGCGCCGCCGTAGTAGGCGCAACCGCGCAGGACCTTGCCGTCATCCAGGCGCAGCTGCGCGCTCAGGTGCGTGACGGCGCCGCTGGCGCTGTCCTGGCAGCGCTGTGGCGTGACCCACAGCTGCAGCCTTTGCCGGTTGGCTTCGCTGGTGAAGGCCAGCTGGCCCTCGGGCAGCTGCTCTTCCAGATAGGGCAGGGCAAGCGCGGGTTCGCCCGGGCGTTCGAGCAGCAAGCCGTCGCCGGTGATCATCAGGCTCCAGCCGGGCTCGTTGCCGCTGGCGCGCAGGATCAGGCGTGGGAAATTCGTATCGTTGCAGCCGGGCCCCTCGCCCTGCAGGCGGTAGAGTCGATTCACCGTCAGCGTGGCTTGCTGCAGATCGAGCGCTCCGCGTACATCGGCGAACAGTTGCGTCTGCCCGTCCGCCATCAGCGCACTGGCCAGCTCGAGCAGCTCGCCATCCTTGGTGTCGCGTAACCGCAGCGCCGGCAGTTGGCTGCACGGCTGCAGCTGCCAGGCATCACCCTGGCGCGTCAGCATGCCCTGCAGACGATCACCGGCTGGCGCGGGCGCCTCGGCGTGAAACAGCGACTGGCAGCCCGCGAACAGCGGCAGCAGGACGAGCAACAGGGCGCGAGCGGCGGTCATGGGGTACTCGACAGGGAGAGAGCGGCACCGCAGAGCGGCGCCGCGAGTGATCAGTTGCCTTTGACGGCGCGGCCGTCGACGCTGCCTTCCTGCAGCATGATCTGGTACTGCTTGCCATCCTTTTCCACCTGATGCAGGCGCACCAGCAGATAGTTCCAGTCCTTGGCGAACCAGAGGATGGTCTCGCGCTTGCTCTGCGTCGGATCGCGCACGCGCTCGACCTTGATCGCGTCGACCTGGCCGGCCTGGGTGTCGACCTTTTCCTCACCGAGCACGCGGAAGTCGTAGGTTTCGATCTCGTCGCCGTCGACCACCTGATAACTCATGCTCTGCTTGCCTTCCGCCACTTCCTGCTGCAGAGCGACCTGATAGGTCGACTTGTCCAGCAGGCCGCGGTGCAGCGTCAGCTTGACCGGATCGCCGCGGTCGCTGCCGACCACCTGCTTGGCCTGCCAGTCGAAGTCGTGCTTGATCTTCTTGCCCTTGCCCAGGCCGCCGCGTTCGAGGCGATAGCTGTCCGGCAGGAAGGTGTCACCCTCGACGCGAAACGTGCTGCGCTCGCTGAAGCTGGCAACCAGCATCGAAGCCTCGAAATCGAGCTGCCAGCGGCCATCCTGCGTTTTCGCCAGGCTGCGTTCGGCAGTGCCGCTGACCGGTACCTGCGTCCAGTCGGCGGTGTAGCTGGCGGAGAAGGGCTTGAGCTCCAGCGCGTGGGCCGGCAGGGCCAGCACGGCGAGAGCGAGCAGCAAGGCGCGACGCATAATCTCTCCTAGGTTCGTATCAGATGGCCGGAGACCGGCAGTTTTTCGCCGTCCAGCATCGCGCCCTGCTCGCCGAGGCGCAAGCGCCCTTCGGCGAACCAGCGAACGGCGAGCGGGTAGATGCGATGTTCTTCGACATGCACGCGGTCAGTCAGTTGCGCGACGCTTTCATCCGGGCGGATCGGGATCGCCGCCTGGATCGCCACCGGCCCGCCGTCCAGCTCTTCGGTGACGAAGTGCACGCTGCAGCCGTGTTCGGCATCACCGGCAGCCACGGCGCGGTTGTGCGTATCCAGCCCCTTGTGCCGGGGCAGCAGCGACGGGTGGATGTTCAGCAGACGTCCCTGATAATGGCGGACGAAGCCGGGCGTGAGGATGCGCATGAATCCGGCGAGCACGACCAGATCGGGCTGGAACGCGTCGATGGCGGCCATCAGTGCTGCATCGAAAGCCTCGCGGTCGGCGAACTCACGGTGCGACAGCACCTGAGTGGGAATGCCGGCGGCCTGGGCGCGTTGCAGTCCGTAGGCATCGGCACGGTTGGAAATCACCGCGCCGATGCGTGCCGGGTTGCTGTCGCTCTGGCTGTCGATCAGCGCCTGCAGGTTGCTGCCGGACCCGGAGATCAGGACGACGACGTTGCAGGGCATCAGTGAGCTTTCAGGTTGTTCAGCTGGACCTGCGCCGCGCCTTCGGCGGCCTCGGCGATCCGGCCGATCACCCACGGTTGCTCACCGCTGGCGCGCAGGTTGGCCAGGGCCACGTCGACCTGGTCCTGAGCGACGCAGATGACCATGCCGACGCCGCAGTTCAGCACGCGGTGCATCTCGTGCTCGTCGACGTTGCCTTTTTCCTGCAGCCAGTCGAACACCGCCGGGCGGTTCCAGCTGGCTACGTCGATAACCGCCTGGGCGCCTTCGGGCAGCACGCGCGGGATGTTGTCGAGCAGGCCGCCGCCGGTGATGTGGGCCATCGCCTTGACCGCGCCGGTGTCCTTGATGAGTTTCAGCAGCGGCTTGACGTAGATGCGCGTCGGCGCCATCAGCAGATCGGCCAGCGGCTTGCCGTCGAGCTGCACGTTCTCGATATCGGCGCCGGCGACTTCGATGATCTTGCGAATCAGCGAGTAACCGTTGGAGTGCGGACCGGACGAGGGCAGGGCGATCAGCGCGTCGCCAGTGGCGACCTTGGAGCCGTCGATGATCTCGCTCTTCTCCACCACGCCGACGCAGAAGCCGGCCAGGTCGTAGTCCTCGCCCTCGTACATGCCGGGCATTTCGGCGGTTTCGCCGCCGACCAGCGAGCAGCCGGCCAGTTCGCAACCGGCGCCGATGCCGGTGACCACAGTGGCGGCCACGTCGACGTTGAGCTTGCCGGTGGCGTAGTAGTCGAGGAAGAACAGCGGCTCGGCGCCGCAGACGACGAGGTCATTGACGCACATGGCGACCAGGTCCTGGCCGATGCTGTCGTGCTTGTTCAGGTTCAGCGCCAGACGCAGCTTGGTGCCGACGCCATCGGTGCCGGAGACCAGCACAGGCTGCTTGTAGCCGGCCGGAATCTCGCAAAGGGCGCCGAAGCCACCCAGGCCGCCCATCACTTCAGGGCGCGCGGTGCGCTTGGCCACGCCCTTGATGCGTTCGACCAGCGCTTCGCCTGCATCGATATCGACGCCAGCGTCCTTGTAGCTAATGGAGGGTTGCTTGCTCATAGAGTCCGGGCCTGTGAGAGGAGTGCGGGTTTCGACCGTGCGACGGCCAGTGGAAGCATGCCTTCGGCTGGCGCAGGATTTCCGGCCCGCGGTGGGGCGTCGGAGTCGGTCTGCGGAAAGCGCGCGATTTTATCAGGCTTGCCACGCAGCGACCATCCCGCCCGGGGCGCACGGCGTGGGCAGCTACGACCGGACGCGGCGGTGACCCAGCCGACAGGCCGGGCGTGTGTCGGTTGCCGGGTATCCGGCGGCTGTTTAAGGTATGCGCTCCCGTTCCCCGCCGGCGATCAGCCGCTCTCGCGAGAACCCTCCATGCGCCTAGTTTCCCGTTTCCTCGTCGTCTGCCTCGCGCTCGCGGCGTCGCCGCTGTTCGCCGAACCGCTGCGCACGCTCTATCAGGTGCGCGAGCCGGTGCCCAGCCAGCAGGCCGACGCGCGCGGCGAGGCGTTGCAGCGAGCCTTCGATACGCTGTTGCTGCGCCTGACCGGCGATGCCGGCAGCGCCGGCAAATCGGCGCTGGCCGAACTGCGCAAGGACCCGCAGAAGCTGATCAGCCGTTACAGCTACGAGGGCGACAGCATTGTCGTCGAGTTCGATCCGGCCACCACCGAGCGCACCCTGCGCGAGGCCGGCCTGGCCTTGTGGGGTGCCAATCGGCCGGTAGTGCTGGCATGGTGGTTGAGCGAGACGGCCAATGGCACTCAGCTGCTGGGCGATGCGCAGGATGGCGCGACCACGCTGCAGGCCGCGGCTCGGCATCGCGGCCTGCCGTTGCGTCTGCCGCTGGCCGATCTGCAGGAACAGCTCGTGGCAACGCCCGAAACGCTCGCCGCCGCGGACGCCCAGGCGCTGCGCGAACCGTCCGAACGCTACGCCGCCGATGCGTTGCTGACGGTGCATGCGCGTGAGGCTGAGGAAGGCTGGCAGGCGCACTGGAATCTCTGGCTGAACGATGCCCACGGCAGCGGGCAGGCCAAGGGCGATAGCCAGGCGGCGGTCGCCGACGCAGTGATGCTCGCGGTGAGCCAATACCTGGCGCCGCGCTATGTCGTTGCTCCGGGCGCAGCCAGGGAGCTGACGCTGGAAGTGCTCGGCGCAGACATCACCCGCTTCGCCGAGCTGGACAAACTGCTGCAGCCGCTCGGCGGCACGCTGCTGAGTGTCGAACGCGACCGTCTGGTCTATCGCGTGACCGCCAGCCCCGAGCAGTTGCGCGCTCAGCTGGAGTTGGCGCATCTGCAAGAGGTTCCGGCCGAGCCGGCACCGCTTGATGCCAGTGCGGCGCCGGTAGCGCCGGAGCAACCGCCGGCGGCGCAACCTGCACCCGATACGGTGCTGCGCTACCGCTGGTAGGCGCTACTCCAACCCTCTATTCAAGTCTCCTGACCGCAAGGCGCCGCGCAATGAACATGAAAGATTCCAACCACTGGCTGTGGCTGGCCGGACTGCTGCTGTGCGGCTGGTTGGTCTACCTGCTGACGCCGATTCTCTCGCCTTTCCTGGTGGGCATCCTGCTGGCCTACCTGGGCGATCCGCTGGTCGACCGTCTGGAGCGCTGCAAACTGTCGCGCACCTGGGCGGTGATCGCCGTGTTCACGCTGTTCAGCCTGCTGCTGTTGCTGCTCCTGCTGGTGCTGCTGCCGATGCTCGGCAAGCAGCTGATGCATCTCTATCAACTTGCGCCGCTGGCGCTGGACTGGCTGCAGCAGCAGGCGCTGCCCTGGCTGCAACAGCAGCTGGGCCTGGAGGAAGATTTCTGGCGACTCGACCAGCTGAAGGCGGCGCTGTCCGGGCATCTGGGCAGCACGACCGACCTCGTCGGGGTGATCCTCAGCCAGGCAACGGCATCGAGCCTGGCGTTGCTGGCATGGGTCGGCAACCTGCTGCTGGTGCCGGTGGTGAGCTTCTATCTGCTGCGCGACTGGGACCTGATCATGGCCAAGCTGCGCAGCCTGCTGCCGCGTCGCCGCGAGGACGTGGTGATGACGCTGATCGGCGAATGCCACGAAGTGATCGGCGCGTTCCTGCGTGGCCAGCTACTGGTGATGCTGGCGCTGGCGGTGATCTACGCCAGCGGCCTAATGCTGGTCGGCCTGGAGCTTGGCTTGCTGATCGGCGTGCTTGCCGGCCTGGCGAGCATCGTGCCGTACATGGGCTTCGTCGTCGGCTTCGGCGCAGCGGTGATCGCCGTGCTGTTCCAGTTCGGCCTGGAGCCTTATCCGCTGCTGGGCATCGCGGCCGTCTTCACGGTCGGCCAGCTGCTCGAGGGCATGTTGCTGACGCCGATGCTGGTGGGGGATCGCATCGGGCTGCACCCGGTGGCGGTGATCTTCGCGGTGCTTGCCGGTGGCCAGCTGTTCGGTTTCACCGGCGTGCTGCTGGCGCTGCCGGTGGCGGCGGTGATCATGGTTCTGCTGCGCCATGTGCATGATCTCTATAAACTCTCGGACCTTTACACAAAGCATGCCGCCGTCGCGGCCGAACCACCATCCGAGCCATGAAACCCATCCAGCTGCCCCTCGGCGTGCGTCTGCGCGACGATGCCACCTTCGCCAACTTCTATCCGGGCGCCAACGCCGCGGCGCTCGGCTATGTCGAGCGCCTCTGTTCGCCGGCAGCGGGCTGGTCGGACGAACTGATCTATCTGTGGGGCAGTATCGGCGTTGGTCGCAGTCACCTGCTGCAGGCGGCCTGCCTGCGCGTCGAGGAGCGTGGCGAGCAGGCGGTCTATCTGCCGCTGGCCGAGGTCGCCGAGTATGGCCCGGCGTTGCTCGACAACCTCGAGCAGTGCGAACTGGTCTGTCTCGACGATCTCGACGCGATCGCCGGCAATGCGGTGTGGGAGGAGGCGTTGTTCCACCTGTTCAATCGGCTGCGCGACAGCGGCCGACGCCTGCTGCTGGCCGCCGATGCCTCGCCGCGGGAGCTGGCGGTGCAGTTGCCTGACCTCAAATCGCGGCTGAGTCTGGCGCTGGTGTTCCAGCTGCAGCAGCTATCCGACGAAGACAAGCTGCGTGCGTTGCAGTTGCGTGCCTCGCGCCGCGGGTTGAATCTGCCGGACGACGTCGGCCGCTTCATCCTCACCCGTGGCGCGCGCAGCATGAGCGCGCTGTTCGAGCTGCTCGACCGCCTCGATCAGGCCTCGCTGCAGGCGCAGCGCAAGCTGACCATTCCTTTCCTCAAAGAAACCCTCGGCTGGTAGCGTTAGGGCGCCTGAACGGGACTTGCCAGTAGCTCGAAGGCGATGCTCCAGTTCTGCAACGGGTAGGGCTTACCGACCAGCGCGGGGATATTCGCCTCCTCGGGCATGCCCTGTTCCGGCAGGTATTCGTAGCTGGCATCGGCCTGCGTGGCATCGCTGTCGCGCAACTGGCCGGCTCCACCGACCTGGAAACTGGCGTAGGTGACGCGCGGCTGTCCGGCCAGTTCGCGCCCGGCGCGCAGGCGAACGATGGTATCGGCGGCGATCTCCACTGCCGTCAGCGGCACTTCGCCTTTGTCGTCATAGACCATGAAGCCCTTGTTCTTCACCGGCCGCGCGACGTGGCCGAGGTAGGGTTCGGCGAACTGCAGCGGCGGCTCGGGAACGTGGAAATCCAGCAGAATCTCGCGCCCCGCCACGGTGGCCTGACGCGGCGCCAGCGGCTGCCATTTGCGCCCCTCGACGACGACCCGGTGGTAGACCTTGCCGAGCATCTGGCCGAACCAGCGATAGCCGTTGGCCGACAGGTGCACGCCCTTGTCGACGTACGGGTACACCGGGCCGGCGAGAAACCAGTTGGGCTCCTCCTGTGCCAGTTCCCATTGCGCCATGCCGACCGCGAGCGAGCCGTCCTTCACCGAGGATTTGGCGTCGGTCTGATAGCTGATGAAGGCGGGCATTCGTGACTGCCCGGTGATGGCGCGGGTGTCGTCATAGAGGTCGTCGCGCAACTGGCGTGCCAGCTGCTTGTAGCGCGTTTTGTCGTTCACCCCGCCGTTGGTGTGTGAATAGTCGAACTCGCCCTGCATCCAGAAGAACGCGCTGACGGCATAGCTGGCGTTCTCCGCGTCGGCGAGCGCCTTCGCCTGGTCCATGGCTTGCGGCACGCGGCGGTATTCGTGGGTGCCGCCGGTCTTCGACAGCTGGGCGATGGAGCGTCCGGAGGTTGCTGCGTTGCTGGCGAGGAACAGGTGCTGCGGATCGGCGTCGCTGCCGCGTTTTTGCAGATACAGGCGTCGCGCCATGTTCAGCGCACCGATATCCACCGATTCGCCTTCCTCCTGGGCGTGCTCTTCGAGCCGGGCGACCTGCGCCGGTTCGAGAATGATCCGCGCATCGCTCTTGCGCTGCACCACCGCGCGCAGCGGGCTGAAGGCTGTCTGGCCGACGGGTTCGAAGGACGCGCCGCTGAAGGTCGCCGAGCGCACCGCCTGGCCGAGCATCAGATTGTCGTAGCGCGCCTCGGTCGACAGCGCCGGCCAGCCTTCGGCCGCCGAGGCGAGCGACTGGCCGAAGGTGATGATGTGGTTGTAGCGCGCGGTCGGCGCGGCCGATTGCCCGTTCGGTGCCAGCTGCAACTGTTCGCTCAGGCGTTTGTTGTGCGCGTCGCGCTCGGCCAGCGAGGTGCCGTTCGTCGCCCAGGCGGGCAGCGCGGCGACCGTGGCGACCGTGGCGAGCAGCGCGAGCGCGCCGGCGCGCAGGTGCCACGGCCGGCCGGAGGGGCGCACGCCGGTCCCTGGTAGCGCATTGCACTGGTTAGCGTCGGGGCTCCATCTGTCGCGCATTTCGACTCCTTTAGCGATCGAATGTCGCCATTTCGATGCCGGTTGATTGCCGAAGTTCGCGCTCGATCGCGCGCTTTGTACTGGCATTTTGGCATGCATGCCGATTCAAAAAATTCCCTCGAAATAATTTGACGCACCTGATCGGCGTGGCTAGATTCGTCGCCTTCTATGCAAATGATAATAATTCTGATTAAGAATGGCTAAGGAGGTCGCGGTGAACGCATGGGCTCAGGCAGTACTCTCTGGCGCCCGCCAGAGCCGTATCTTTGACCCTGGTTTCCGGTTTTATTCGCCGACTGGCGGAGTCGAGGCGAGCGGCTGTTTCGCTTCGCTGACCCTGCCCTGCGACGACGATGGACAGGCGCTAGAGCGCAGCATGCAGCAGGCATTCGACGACGCGCGTCGGGCCGGGCTGAGCAATCCCGCGGTAGTCGGGGTGATTCCCTTCGACAAGGCGCAGCCATCGCGACTCTTCGTGCCGCGGCATCTGGCGTTCCTGCCGCCCAGCGCGCCGCCCACCGCGATCTGCGGGTTGCCCTGCGGCGCCGCGCGCAGCTGCATCGAGCAGCCGGGGCGCGCTGGCTTCTGCGATGCGGTCAATCAGGCGCTGGATCTGCTGCGTGAAGGCCGCATCGACAAGGCCGTGCTGTCGCGTCTGCTGCAACTCGAATTCGACGAGCCGCCCTGCGCGCAGACGATCTTCCAGGGCCTGCGCCAGCAGAACCCCGAGGCCTACCACTTTGCGGTCGACCTGCCTGGTGAGGGCGTGCTGATCGGCGCCAGTCCGGAGCTGCTGCTGCGCAAGCACCGGCGTGCGTTCAGCACCAATCCGCTGGCGGGCTCGGCCAAGCGGTCGCTCGACCCGCTGACCGATGCGGAGGCCGCCCGCGCGCTGCTCGATTCGGCCAAGGATCAGCATGAGCACCGGCTGGTCATCGACGATCTCGAACGCCAGCTGCGCCCGCTGTGCCGCACGCTGAACGTCCCGCCGGCGCCAACGCTGCTCAAGACCGCCAGGCTCTGGCACCTGTCGACCCGGATCGACGGCGAGCTGCAGGACGAGCTGTCGGCGCTGCGCCTGGCTTGCCGGCTGCATCCGACGCCGGCGCTGTGCGGTTTTCCCACCGCTGCCGCCAAGCAGGTGATCGCCGAGCTGGAGCCATTCGACCGTGGCGTGTTCGGCGGCATCATCGGCTGGTGCGATGCCGCCGGTAACGGCGAATGGGCGGTGGTGATCCGTTGCGGAATCATCCAGCAGACCCGCGTGCGCCTGTTCGCCGGCGCCGGTCTGGTCAGCGCGTCCTGCCCGGAGGCGGAATGGCGCGAAACCGGCACCAAGCTCGGCACCATGCTCGCCGCCTTCGGTCTCGACAAGGAGGCCGTGTGAGCCTGATTCCGTTCACCCGCTGGCCGGACGCATTCGCCGAGCGCTACCGCCAGGCCGGTTACTGGCTGGGCAAGCCACTCAGCCATATGCTCGCGGTTCAGGCTGAAACGCAGCCCGAGGCCATCGCGGTGGTCTGCGGCGAGCGCGAGCTGAGCTACGCCGAGCTGGATGCATTGTCCACCAACCTGGCCCAGCGACTGGCCAATCACGGCCTCGGTCAGGGCGACCGGGCGCTGGTGCAGCTGGGCAACCAGGCCGAGCTGTACATCGTGTTCTTCGCGCTGCTCAAGGCCGGGATTGCGCCAGTCAACGCGCTGTTCAGCCACAGCCGGCTGGAACTGCGCGCCTATGCCGAGCAGATCCGTCCGCGCCTGCTGATCGCCAGCCGTTTGCATCCGCTGTTCCAGAACGACGACCTGTTTCTCGCCGAACTGCAGCAGCTGGCCGGCATCGACACCGCCTTGCTGCATGCCGACGGTCTGGCGCAGCGCGGCCTGGCGGCCTGGCTGCAACCGGTGGCCGCCGGGTGCGACTTTGCGCCGACGCCCGCCGACGAGGTGGCGTTCTTCCAGCTCTCCGGCGGCAGCACCGGCACGCCGAAGCTGATCCCCCGTACCCACGACGACTACTACTACAGCGTGCGGCGCAGCGTCGAACTGTGCGGTTTCGACCGCGATACCCGTTACCTCTGCGCACTGCCGGCCGCGCACAACTTCCCGCTCAGCTCGCCCGGCGCGCTGGGCGTGTTCGTCGCCGGCGGCCGCGTGGTGCTCGCGGCCGATCCCGGTCCGGCCAGCTGTTTTGCGCTGATCGCTGCGCAGCAGGTCAATGTCGCCGCGCTGGTGCCGCCGGCGCTGTCGCTGTGGCTGCAGGCAGCGCCCGGGCACGAGGCGGAGCTGGCCTCGCTGCGGTTGCTGCAGGTCGGCGGCGCCCGACTGCCGGAAGCGCAGGCGCGGCGCATCCCGGTGGTGCTCGGCTGTCGTCTGCAGCAGGTCTTCGGCATGGCCGAGGGACTGGTCAACTACACGCGTCTGGACGATGACGACGAGCACGTCTACCTGACCCAGGGCCGGCCGATGAGCCCGGACGACGAGGTCAAGGTGGTCGACCGCGATGGGCGTCCGGTCGCGCCGGGGCAGGTCGGCGCGCTGCTGACTCGCGGGCCTTACACCATCCGCGGCTATTTCCAGAGCCCGGAACACAACGCCCAGGCCTTCGATGCCGAGGGTTTCTACCGCTCCGGCGATCTCGTGCAGCTGCGCGCGGACGGCTACCTGGTGGTGGTCGGACGCATCAAGGACCAGATCAACCGCGGCGGCGAAAAGATCGCCGCCGAGGAAGTGGAAAACCTGCTGATGGCGCATCCGGCCGTCACCCACGCCGCGCTGGTTTCCATGCCGGACCCGGGCATGGGCGAGAAGAGCTGCGCGTTCATCGTCAGCCGCGACCCGACGCTCAAGGCCGTCGCCCTGCGCAAGTACCTGCGTGGCCTCGGGCTGGCCGACTACAAGCTGCCGGACCGCATCGAGCAGGTCGCGGCGCTGCCCATGACGGCGGTGGGCAAGGTCGACAAGACCCGCCTGCGCCGCCGTCTCGCCGAACAACTGACCGTTACTGAATAAGGACTTCGCTCCATGACGATTCCCACGCTCACGCCCTACAGCCTGCCCAGCGAATGGGCGGTGAACAAGGTCCAGTGGCCGGTCGACCCCGCGCGCGCGGTGCTGCTGATCCATGACATGCAGGACTACTTCTGCGACTTCTGGGGCGAGGACAGTCCCTTCGTCGCCGCGCTGGTCGAGCGCCTGGCCGCCGTGCGCGAGCGCTGCAAGGCGCTCGGCATCCCGGTGGTCTACACCGCGCAACCGGGGCAGCAGGCCAACGCCGAGCGGGCGCTGCTCAACGATATGTGGGGCCCCGGCATTACCCAGTATCCGGCGCGTCAGGGCATCGTCGCCGGCCTGGCGCCGGCGGCGGACGACACCGTGCTGGTCAAATGGCGTTACAGCGCCTTCCAGCGCTCGCCGCTGGAACACCTGCTGCGCGAGCTGGGCCGCGACCAGCTGATCATCGGGGGCATCTACGGCCACATCGGCTGCCTGATGACCGCCTGCGACGCCTTCATGCGCGACATCCAGCCGTTCCTGCTGGCCGACGGCATCGCCGACTTCAGCCAGGCCGACCACCAGATGGCGCTGAATTACATCGCCACGCGCTGCGGGCGGGTGATCGAATGCCGCGAGATGCTCGGGCTGGGGCATGCAGCAGGCCTGAGGCTGACCCGCGAGGCGCTGCAGGCACGCCTGCTGGCGATGCTCGATGAGATCGACGAGCCGTTCGACCCGGACGAGAACCTGCTCGACTACGGCCTGGATTCGATCCAGGTGATGTCGCTGCTCAGCGAGTGGCGCGAGCAGGGGTTGGAGCTGAGCTTCACCGATCTGGCGAAGACGCCGACGCTCAACGGCTGGTGGGCGCAGATCCAGCAGCACGGAGGTGCCGCATGAGGCCGCTGGGCAATGCGCAGCAGGGCCTGTGGTACGGCTACCTGCTCAACGAAGACCGCGCCATGTTCAACACCGCCGAGTGCATCGCCTTCGCCGGCAAGGTGCAGGCGCCGCTGCTGATCGCCGCCGTGCAGCAGGCGGTGGGCGAGTGCGAGGCACTCAGCGGGCTATATGTGATCGACGGCGAAACGGTGTGCTTCGACCCCTGCGAGCTGCCGCTGACGGTAGCGCAGCTGGAGGTGCCGGCGTTCGCCGACGCCGAAACCTGGGTGCGCGACTGGGCGATGGCCGACATCCGCCAGCCGTTCGACCTGGAGCGCGAGCTGGCCTGCCGTTTCGTCCTGCTGCGGGCGGCGGGGCAGGATTTTCTCTACAGCTGCGTGCACCACATCGCCCTCGACGGCTACGGCACCAACCTGCTGTACCAGCGCATCGCCGAGCTCTACGGCGCCGCTGTGCGCGGCGAACCGGCACCAGCCTGCGGCTTCGGCCGTTATGCCGATGTACTCGCCGAGGACGCCGAGCGCGATGCGCAAAACAAGACTGCCGCCGCGCGCGGCTACTGGCTGGAGACCTTCTCGCGGCTGCCGGCGCCGGTCAGCTTCAGCGAGCGCAGCGCGCCGATCTCGGCGACCTTCGTGCGGCACGGCGCGCGCTTCCCGGCACCGCTGTGGCAGCTGCTGAGCGCCACCGCCGACGCCCACGGCATCGGCTGGGCCGATCTGCTGCTGGCCGCGCTCAGCGCGCAGCTGCGCCAGGTCAGCGGCAGCGATGCCCAGGTGTTCGGGCTGATGGTGATGAATCGCATCGGCTCGGCTTCGTTCAACGTGCCGTGCATGCAGATGAACATCGCGCCGCTGTGCCTGCAGGCCGATGGCGAGGCCAGCCTGATCGCCACTGCGAAGGCGATCGGCAAGCTGCGCCGCGCCAGCCGCAAGCATCAGCATTACCGCTACGAAGCGTTGCGCCGCGACCTTGGCCGCGTCGGTGGCGAACAGCGGCTGTTCGGCCCGCTGATCAACATCATGCCGTTTGACCGCCCGCTGGCCTACGGCGAGCTGGCGGCGCGCACGCTCAACCTCAGCGCCGGGCCGGTGGAGGACCTGACTCTGGAGGTGCAGGTCGGTGCCGACGGCATTCCGCAGCTGGACTACGACGCCAACCCGGCGTGCTACAGCGCCGAGCATCTGCGGGCACTGCAGGAGGAACTGTTCGAGTTGCTGCGCCGCTGGCTGGCGGCACCCGAACTGCCGCGCGACCTGGTCCTCGATGCATGGATGGCCGACTACCGATTTCACCAGCGCCTCAGCGCGCCGGCCGCGGAACAGGTTCAGCTGGGCGAGGTGACCAGCGTGCTGGCGGCGATCCGCGCGCACGCCGAGCGCGAGCCGGAGCGCATCGCCTTGTGTCAGGGCGAGCGCCGGCTGAACTACGCCGCGTTGCTGGCACGCGCCGAGGAGATCGCCGCGGCGCTGGCGGAGCAGGGCGTGCAGCCCGGGGAGCGGATCGGCGTGATGCTCGCCCGCTCGCCCGAGGCGATCCTTGCGCAGCTCGGCGTGCTGTTGGCAGGCGCCGTCTACGTGCCGCTGGATGCCGAGCAGCCGGCCGAACGGCAGACACTGATCTGCGCCAGCGCAGAACTGGCGCTGGTGATCACCGAAGCGGCCTACCGCCATCGCCTGGGCGCCAGCTACGCCGGACCGATCCAGCTGCTCGGCCAGCTCGCCACCTGTGAACGCCGGCATGCGCCGCGCAGCGGCGAGGCGGCGGCCTATCTGATGTTCACCTCCGGCTCCACCGGCACGCCGAAGGGCGTGGAGATCAGCCATCGCGCGCTGGATCATTTCAGCGCGGCGGCGCGGCTGCGCTACGGCGTGACGGCGGACGACCGCATGCTGCAGTTCGCGCCGTTCAACTTCGATGCGAGCATCGAGGAAGTCTTCGTCAGCCTGAGTGCCGGCGCGACCCTGGTGCTGCGCACCGATGCGCTGCTGCAGTCGATCGACACCTTCGTCGATGGAATCGAGGCGCAGGCGATCAGCATCGTCGACCTGCCGACCGCGTTCTGGAACGAGTGGGTGGTGGCGCTGCGCAGCGGCCAGACGCGGATTCCAGCCGGGTTGAAGACGGTGATCATCGGCGGCGAGGCGGTATTTCCCGAACAGCTCGCCGCCTGGCAGCGGGTGGCCGGACCGAAGCTGCGGCTGATCAACACCTACGGGCCGACCGAGGCCACGGTGGTCGCCAGCAGCTGCGACCTGCAGACGGTCGATGCCAGCGCCGAACGCCTGCCCATCGGGCTGCCGCTGGCGACCGTGCAGGCGCTGGTGCTCGAACGCGGCGAGCGCCCGGCCGCCGAGGGCGAGCTGGTGCTGTGCGGCCCTCAGCTGGCCAACGGCTATCTCAACAGCGCGTCCGCGGCCTTCGCCCGCCTGCGCATCGGTGCGCACGAGGAAACCGTCTACCGCACCGGCGACCGCGTGCGTCGCGTCGACGGCCAGCTGGTCTACCTAGGCCGGCTGGACAACGAATTCAAGATCAGCGGCTACCGCATCCAGCCCGGCGAGGTGGAGGCGCGCCTGCTGGCGCTGAACGGCGTCGACGAGGCCTGCGTGCTCGGCCTGGAGCTGGGCGGCGGACTGCGCCGGCTGGTGGCCTTCGTCGCTGGCCCCTGTGACGACCTGCGGGCGATTCGCCGCGCGCTGGGTCAGGTATTGCCCGCAGCGATGGTGCCCACCGATTACCGCCACTATCGCGCGCTGCCGCGCACCGGCAGCAACAAGCTCGACCGCAAGCGCCTGCAGGCCGAGTACCTACAGGACGCGACCATCCAGGCACTGGACGATGCCACCCAGCAGCGGGTCAGCGCCATCTGGCAGCAGATCCTCGGCGTCGGCGGCATCCAGGCGCAGGACAACTTCTTCGAACTTGGTGGCCAGTCGTTGCAGACCATCCAGATCGTCAACCGCCTGGCCGCCGAGTTCGGCACCGCGGTGAAGGTCTCGGATGTGTTCGACAACCCCTGTCTGGCGGATTTCTGCCGCTTCCTCGACAGCCGTCTGCGGCAGGGGCAAGCGCAGGTGGAACGGGTCTGGTGAGGACATGCAGATGACACAGCAGATGGATTTTCACGGGCGGCGCATCTGGGTCACCGGCGCCGGCCAGGGCATCGGCCGCGCGGTGGCCGAGGGCTTCGCCCGGCTCGGCGGTGAGGTGGTGGGGCTGGATCGGGCGTTCCCGGAATGCGACTACGGCTATCGCACCCATGTGCTCGATGTGGGTGATGCCGCCGCGGTGCGTCAGGCCTGCGCCGAGTTGCTGGCGCCGGGGCAGGGCATCGACGTGTTCGCCAGCGTCGCCGGCATCCTGCGCCTCGGCGCGATCGAAGAGCTGAGCCTGGCCGACTGGGACGACTCGCTGCGGGTCAACGTCTCCGGGCCGTTCTACCTGCTGCGTGAGCTGTTGCCGCGCTTTCGCGCGCAAGGCCATGGCGCGGTGGTGGCGGTGAGCAGCAACGCGACGCGGGTGCCGCGCATGCAGATGGCGGCCTATGCGGCGTCCAAGGCGGCGCTGACCAGCCTGATCCGCACCGCCGGGCTGGAGCTGGCGAGCTACGGCGTGCGCTGCAACCTGGTGTCGCCGGGTTCCACCGATACCGCCATGCAGCGCGGCATGTGGGCCGACGACAGCGGCCGCGCGCGGACCATCGCCGGCCTGCCCGAGCAGTTCAAGCTCGGCATCCCGCTGCAGAAGATCGCCACACCCGAGGAGGTGGCCAACACCGTGCTGTTCCTCGCCTCGGACCTGGCCAGCCATATCACCCTGCAGGACATCGTCGTCGACGGCGGCGCCACCCTGGCAGCCTGAGAGGTAGCAGATGCACGACAACATCATCGGCCTGCTCCGGCAGCTCGCCGGGCAGGGCGTACACCTGGCACTCAATACCCAGGGCCAGCTGGTCTCGCAGTCGAGCAGGGAGGCGCTGACGCCCGAGCTGGGTCAGCTGATCCGCACCCATCGCGACGCCATCGTCCGCTGCCTGCGCGCGCGCCAGGCATTCGACGCGCCCATCGAGCCGCGTCACGCCGAGGTCGGCCCGCTGTCCTCGTCGCAGAGCGGGCTGTGGTTCATCGAGCAGTACCAGGAGCATTCGCACCTGTACAACATGCCGGTGTTCTTCCGCCTCAGCGGCGAGCTGGACGTGGCCGCGCTGGAGTTCGCCTTCGACGCCCTGGTGCAGCGCCACGCCAGCCTGCGCACGCACTTTGTGCGCAACGCCGAGGGCAAGGGCGAGCAGCAGATCGTCGCCCATCGCGGCTTCGCCCTGGTCCACGAAGACTTCACCGGGCTGGAGGAATCGGCCCGCGAGGCACGGGTGGCCGAACGGGTGCGCGAGGAAATCGAGCGGCCGTTCGATCTCGCCAACGGCGAGCTGACCCGCGTGCACCTGCTGCGCCTGGGCGCGCGCGAGCACGTGCTGCTGATCAACCAGCACCACATCATTTCCGATGGCTGGTCGGTGAAGAACATGTTCGCCGACCTCAAGACCGCCTTCCTCGCCTATCAGAATCGCCAGCCGCTGGACTGGGGCGAGCCGCCGCTGACCTTCATCGACTACGCGCACTGGTTCAACTCGCCGCTGTTTCGCGACTATCACGCCGAGTACAAGCCGTTCTGGATCGAGCGCCTGGCCGGCATCCCCGAGGTGCACAGCCTGCCGCTGGACCGGCCGCGCCCGGCGCAGCAGACCAGTGGCGGCGCGCTGGTGTTCTCGACGATCGACAACGGCCTGTGGGCGCGCTTCAAGCAGCTCTGCCAGCGCCACAGCGCTTCGCCGTTCATCGGCCTGCACGCGCTGTTCGCCCTGCTGCTGGCACGCCACAGCGGCGAGCGCGACATCGTCGTCGGCACCCCGTTGGCCTACCGCGAACGCCCGGACATCGAGGCGCTGGTGGGCTTCTTCGTCAACACCCTGGTGCTGCGCACGCAGCTGCCCGAGCAGCAGTCGTTCAGCGACTACCTGCGCCAGTGCCGGCAGGACGATCTGCAGGCCTTCGACCATCAGCTGTACCGCTTCGAGGCGCTCGGCGAGGCGCTGGGCATGGAGCGGCATACGGCGATCAACCCGATCTTCCAGATCATGCTGGTGTACCAGGCGCGGGTCGATTTCAACGACCTGATCCCCGGTTGCGCCGCGGTGGAGGAAACCTCGCCGGCGCTGCCGGCCAAGACCGATATCTCGGTGAAGGTCACCGAGCTGATGGATGCGGTGCGGGTCGATTGGCTGTACGCCACCGCGCTGTTCGAGCGCAGCACCGTCGAAGGTTATGCCAGCCGCCTGCTGCGGCTGCTGCAGGCGGTGGTCGCCGACCCCGAGCAGGACATCTGGCAACTGCCACTGCTCGATGACGAACTGCTGCGCGCCACCGGCGAGCGGTTGGCGGCGCTGCCGGCGGGCTATCCGCACGGGCTGACGCCGTTGCCGCTGTTCGAGGACTGGACGCGCCGCCAGCCGCAGGCCGTGGCGCTGCATGAAGGTGCAGGCCACATCAGCTACGCCGAGCTGGATGCGCGGGCCAACCGCCTGGCGCACTGGCTGCAGGCCGAGGGCTGCCAGCCGGGGGCGCTGGTCGGCGTGCTGGCGCGACGCGAGAACGCCTTCGCCGTCGCCGCGCTCGCGGTGTGGAAGGCCGGCTGCGCCTACGTGCCGCTGGACCCGGATTACCCGGCCGAGCGCATCGCCCATATCGTCAGCGACGCCGGGCTTGACCTGCTGCTCGGTGCCGGCGCCGCGCCGTTCGCGCTGGGCGAGCTGCGCTGGGTCGATCTGAGCGACCCCGAGCTGTGCGCGCAGCTGGATGCCCAGTCGCCTGCGGCGCCGCCGCGCAGCGACGAGCCGCAGCAGCTGGCGCAGGTGATCTACACCTCGGGTTCCACCGGCCTGCCCAAGGGCGTGATGGTCGAGCACGGCGCGCTGGCCAACCTGCTGCTGGATCACGGCCGCCGTCTGGCCATCGGCCCCGGCGATCGCATGCTCGACTGCATGTCGCTGTCCTTCGACGCCGGCAACATGTGCGCGCTGCTGCCGCTGACCCATGGCGCCTGCCTGCTCTGGGCCGACCCCGGCGAGGGCCTGCTGGATGAGATCGAGCGCATGCGCACCACCCACATGATCTTCGCCACCGCGCTGCTGGCGACCCTGCCGGCGCGGCCGCTGCCGGCGATGAAGGCGGTCGGCTTCGGCGGCGAGGCCTGCCCGCCGGCGCTGGCCGAGCGCTGGGGCCGGCAGTTCCGCCTGATCGACATGTATGGCCCGACCGAGGCCACCGTCACCGCGCTGACCAAGCGCATCGAACCCGGCACGACGCCGAGCATCGGCCGGCCCATCGACGGCATGCAGGCACTGGTGCTCGACGCGCACGGCCGGCTCTGCCCGGTCGGCGTACCGGGCGAACTGTGCCTGGCCGGACTGGGCCTGGCGCGCGGCTACCTGAACCAGCCGCAGCGCACCGCCGCGGTGTTCCGCGAGCATGAGATCGCCGGCGTGACGGTGCGGCTGTATCACACCGGCGACCGCGCGCGGCTGCTGGCCAACGGCGACTACCAGTACCTCGGCCGCATCGACGAGCAGATCAAGTTGCGCGGCTATCGCATCGAACCCGGCGAGATCGAGGCGCAGCTCTCCATCAGCTGCCCGGCGCTGCAACAGGTCAAGGTCATCGTCGCCCGCCAGGGTCAGCGCCAGGCGCTGGTGGCCTACGCCTCGGTCAAAGCGGGTGAAGCCATGCCAGACGCCGACGCCATCCTGCAGGACGTGGCGCGGCGCCTGCCGGAATACATGCTGCCGGTGCGGCTGATCCTGCTCGAGCGTATGCCGCTGACCGCCAACGGCAAGCTCGACCCGCGGCGGCTGCCGCCGGTCGAACTGGCCGACAGCGCCGTGCTGGTGGCGCCGGCGGACGAGCTGGAAGCGGCGGTGCTGGCGATCTGGCAGGGTGTGCTCGAGCAGCCGCTGGGGGTGGAGAGCGACTTCTTCGCCCTCGGCGGCGATTCGATCCTGAGCATCCAGCTGACCACCCGCCTGCGCGATGCCGGGCATGCCTGCACGGTCAGGGAAGTGTTCGAGGCGCGCACCGTGCGCCGCCTGTGCCGGGTGCTCGGCCAGCCGCGCGAACGGGTGGCGATCCGTGCCGAGCAGGGCGTGCTGGAGGGCGAAGCCTTCGCCCTGCAACCGATCCAGCAGTGGTTCTTCGAGCAACCGTTCGCCAGCCCGCAACACTGGAATCAGGGCGTGGTGCTGCGTCTGCCGGCCGCCATCGAGGTGGCGCAGCTGATGGATTGCATGCGCCAGCTGCTGGGTCATCACGACGCGCTGCGCCTGGCGGTCGCTGCGCGCGGCCAGCGCTATCTGACACATGTGAAATTGAGCGAGCCGGCGCGGCTCGATGCGGCAACGCTCGGCGAGGAATGCTTGCAGCAGGCGCTGACCGAGCTGCAGGCGCACCTGCAGCCGGCGCAGGGGCGCCACCTGGCCTGGGCGTTGATCGACAACCTCGCCGGCGGTACGCGCGGGCTGTTCATCGCCGTGCATCATCTGGCCATCGACGCGGTGTCCTGGCGCATCCTGGTCGATGACCTGCGCCGGCTCGCGCGCGGCGAGGTGCTGCCGGCCAAGACCAGCAGCTACCGCCAGTGGGGCGAGGGACTGGCCGCTTATGCCCGTCGCGCCGAGGCGCAGCTGCCGTACTGGCATGGCGAACTGGCCGGCATGCCCGAGGCGCCGCCGGCGGGCTGGGCGGGCAGCGGCGTACCATGTGAGCAGAAGCTGGAGTTGAGCGAGGCACTGACGCGGCGATTGCAGGAGGCCACCCGGCACTTCGCGGTAGACATGCGCGAGCTGCTGCTGGCCGCACTGACCCGCGCGCTGCACGGGCTCGGGCTGGGCGAGCGACAGTGGATCATGCTCGAAGGCCACGGCCGTGAGGCCATCGACCCGGCGCTGGATGTCAGCCGCACGGTCGGCTGGTTCACCAGCATGTTCCCGCTGGCGCTGCGCGATCAGGAGGACTGGCCGCAGTTGCTGCGCCACGCCGCCGAACAGCTGCGACAGGTGCCGGACAAGGGCGTCGGCTACCTGCCGCTGCGCGCCAATCCTGATTTTCGGCCGCAGCTGCCGCTGCCGGCGGTGGCGCTCAACTACCTCGGCATCTACCAGAGCGGCACGGACGCCTGGCAGGCGCTGCCCATTGCTCCAGGCCGGCCGAGCGCGGCGGACAACCCTTCGGCGGAGCTGATCAGCTTGCACGGCGGTGTGTTCGACGGCCGGCTGACCCTGCGGCAGATCGGCAACCTGCGCGCCGAGCTGAACGATCAGCTGCTGGCTCTGCTGCAGGACAACCTGCTGGCGCTGGCCGAGCAAACGGAGGACAGCCATGCATGCGCTTGAGCGGCATTTCACCGAACAGTTCCAGCGCCACGCGGTGCGTCCGGCGCTGGGCTGTCTGGGCGACAGCTTCAGCTACGCCGAGCTGCAGGCGCGGGTCGCGGCCATCGCCATGCAGTTGCGCCAGTGCGGCCTGCGGGCGGGTGAGCGGGTTGGCATCCACCTGCAACGCTCGCCGGATCTGGTTGCCAGCGTGCTCGCCTGCCTGCGCGAAGGGTTGTGCTTCGTGCCGCTGGAGCCGGAATTCCCGCTCGAACGGCTGCAGGGCATCGCCAGCGATGCGCAGCTGAGCCTGGTGCTGCAGGACCAGCCGGTGGCATTCGCGCAGCCGACCTGGCAGCTGCGTCCCGGGCTGGCCGGCGAGCTGGAATGGCCCGAGCAGGACGAGCGCCTGCCGGCGTACATGATGTTCACCTCCGGCTCCACCGGCCGGCCCAAGGGGGTGGTGATCAACCGCGTCGCGCTGGCCAACTTCCTCGCCGCGGCGACCGCGCGCCTCGGCATCGGCCCGGCGACGCGCTGGCTGTTCACCACCACCCCGGCGTTCGATATCTCGCTGCTGGAGATGCTCGGCCCGCTGTGGAGCGGCGGCTATGTCGAGGTGATCTGCGCGCCGACCCACAAGGACCCGGTCGAGCTGCTGCAAGTGCTCGAGCGGCGCAGCGATCTCAACACGCTGCAGGCCACCCCGGCGTTCTGGCGCATGCTGCTCAAGGCCGGCTGGCAAGGACGGCCCGGGCTGCGGGCGCTGTGCGGCGGCGAGGCGCTGGATGCCACGCTGGCGACCCGTCTGGGCGGCTGCGTGGGCGAATTGTGGAACTGCTACGGACCGACCGAGGCGACGGTGTGGTCGCTGATGGCGCGTATCGAACTGCCGCTCGAGGAGGCCGGCGTGCTGCTGCGCCAGTCGCTGGACGGCTACCGTCACTGGCTGCTGGACGAGCACGGCGAAGCCGTCGCGCTGGGTGGTGAGGGCGAGCTGTGCATCGAGGGGCCGTCGCTGGCCGACGGCTACTGGCAGCGCGACGACCTCACCGCGCAAGCTTTTATCGACTGGCACGGCCGGCGGCTGTATCGCACCGGCGACCGGGCGCGACGCGTCGGCGAGGACGTCTACCAGTACTGTGGTCGACGTGACGACCAGATCAAGCTGCGTGGTTTTCGCATCGAACTGGGCGAGATCGAGGCCAGCCTGCGCCGGCTGGCAGGTGTGCAGGACGCCGCGGTGCGGCTGCATGGCGAGGGCGATGAGGTCTGCCTGGTCGGCTATGTGGAGCTGTGCGAGGCCGGGGCGCTGAGCCGGGTGGCGATCCGTCGCGAGCTGCAGCGCAGTCTGCCGCACTACATGGTGCCGGGGCGGATTGTGTTGCTGGAGTGTTTGCCGAAGACGGCCAGCGGGAAGATTGATCGCAAGCGGTTGCTGGAGGTGGTTTGAGGGCGTGTTTTGTAACTTGTCGGGCGGAAAGCCTGGGCGATTACCGCGTGTGCTTGCACTCCGGGTTTCGGCCACCCGGCCGGTCACTTTCTCTTTGCTCCGGATCGCCGGCCGGCGCGAAAGAGAAAGTAACCAAAGAGAAAGCGCGCCCGACATCCGGGTTTGCTATGCAAAACTTCCCTCTCTCCGGCGCCGCTCCGGGGGCCGGGCTCGGCGCCCCCTTATGAAGGGACATCCCTGCCTAGGCGGCCCCGTCCTTCGTGACTCGCTCGGCGTCCA
Source organism: Stutzerimonas degradans (assembly GCF_024448505.1). Taxonomy (GTDB): domain Bacteria; phylum Pseudomonadota; class Gammaproteobacteria; order Pseudomonadales; family Pseudomonadaceae; genus Stutzerimonas; species Stutzerimonas degradans. Next base: position 114,497 of record NZ_JAMOHV010000002.1, on the reverse strand, counting down.
TGCCTCGCGTCCCCCTACACGACCCTCCTAACGGGATCGGGGTTCGAATCGTCTGGAAGATCGAGAAGCGGGCTTGGCTTTGCCTTTTCCTTGCACGGCCTGTCAGGCCGCACCTGATTCCCCTTCAGGAGGGTGAGTGGAATCGCTGCGTAAGGGGTTGAGCCGCATGGATGCGGCGAAAGGCTTAAAGGGCCAGGGATGGCCCTTGTAAGCCGACCCCTGGAGCAGCGATGGAGCGAACGAACCCTGCGCGCAGCGCAGGGCCGGATGCAGGGGCGCGCTTTCTTTTGCTTACTTTTCTTTGCGCGCGCAAAGAAAAGTGAGGCGCCGTGCAAGGCGCAACCTGTAGGCCGGGCCGAGGAAAGCGCAGCGTCATACACCGAGACACGCGCCGAAACCCACCTCAAACAAGGTGGAAAACGCTGCGCGGTTTTCCACCCTACAGTTCTCGGCGAGTAACGAGATACGGAGCGTAGCGGAGTAACAGCCGCAAGCTGGCCCGAAGGGCGAGCGAAGCGAGTCATGTGACTCGGCCTAGGGGCCGAAACCAGGGGCATCAGCACGTGCGGTAGTCGCCCCAACCTTCAACGCAAACCGAAACGAGCTGGCCACCGCCCAGCCTCACCTCGATCCTTAATCCTTCACCACCAGTTCAGCATCCGCCTTCCCCAACAACCCCTCGATATCCTCGATCACCTGCAGTGCCGCCATCGGCCCGCCAAGCGAAGTCCACAACGACCCGTCCACCGCGCCGAAGCGCTTCGCCTGAATCGCCGACAGCTGGCGGAACGCCGGCGTCTGCTCAGCCTGATGCATCGCCTCGACCGCCTCACCGCTGGTCGCCAGCGTGCCAATCACCAGCCAGTCGGCATCCAGCAGTTCCAGCGATTCCAGGCTCAGCGCCATCGAATGGGTGTGGCCGGGGTCCTGCTGGTGGGCGGGGCGGCGCAGCCCGACATCTTCGGCGACGGTGCTGGCGAAGGCATCCTTGAACATGTACGACGGCCCCTTGGGATTCCAGCGCACGATGCTCAGTGTCTCGCCCTGATGGGCCGCCAGGCGCTGGCGCGCTTCTTCGACTCGTGCCCGATAGCGCTCCAGCACGGCCTTGGCCTCGGCTTCGCGGTTCAGCGCCTGCGCGGTGCGCTGCATGCTTTCCTGCCAGGGGCGTGCCCAGTTGAAGGTGATCACTGTGGGGGCGATCTCGTTGAGGATCGCCAGCTGTTCCGGCTTCACCGGGCCGGTGAGGATCAGGTCGGGTTGCAGCTCCAGCAGCGTCTCCAGATTCGGATTGTCGATATCGCCGACCACCTCGATGCCGGCTGGCAGCTTGCCGTCCAGATAGCGTGGCGGCGCCGCCTGGCCTCGGCCGTTGATGGTGCCGACCGGGGTGACGCCGAGGGTCAGTGCGGTGTCCAGGTCGATCTCGCTGAGGGTGATCACCCGCTTGGGCGCGTCCGGCACCGTAACGGTATTGCCGAGCGCATCGGTCATCTGCCGGGCGTCGGCCTGGGCCGGCAGGGCGAGCAGACCGGCGAGCAGCGCGGCGGCGAGGCTCCAGGATGTCTTGAGGGTCATTGCATGCCTTCCTTTTCGGGGTGTTCGTGGCGCAGCGACTGGGATGCGGCCGCGGCCTGGCGGCGGCGCGGCACGATCACCGGGGCGCCGTCGCCGGGAGCGTGGAGGATGTCGACATCGGTGTCGTAGAGGCGGTCGACCAGTGCCTTGGTCATTACCTGCCGTGCCGGGCCGATGGCCTGCACACGGCCGTCGGCGAGGGCAATCAGCTCGTCGCAATAGCGCGCGGCAATGCCGAGGTCGTGGATGACGATGAGCACCGTGCGCCCGGCGGCGGCGATGCGGTAGACCGCTTCCATCACCTCGGCCTGGTGGCCAATGTCCAGCGCGCTGGTGGGTTCGTCGAGCAGGATCAGGTCGGTGTTCTGCGCCAGGATCATGCCCAGCCAGGCCCGTTGCGCCTGGCCGCCGGAGAGCGAGGTGGCGCTGCGCTGCCAGATGGCGTCGAGCTGCATCGCCTCGCGGGCGCGGGCGACCTGCTGGGCGTCTTCCTCGCTCCACTGGTTGAACCAGCCCTGATGCGGATGGCGACCGTACTGCACCAGCTGCTCGACGCGGATGCCCTCGGCCAGCACCGGCCGTTGCGGCAGGAAGGCCAGCTCGCGCGCCAATGCCTTGAGCGAATAGCGCGTCAGCGGCTTGCCATGGATTTCCACGGTGCCGCGCTGCAGCGGCAATTGGCGCGCGAGCAGTTTGAGCAGCGTTGATTTGCCGCTGCCGTTGGGGCCGACGATGCCGATCAGCTTGCCGCGCGGCAGGCTGAAGGACACGTCGTCGAGCACCACCTTGTCCTGATAGGCGAAATGCAGGTTTTCTGCACGCAGGGCAGTCATCAGTCAGCTCCTCGTCTGTCCTTGATCAAGAGGCCGAGCAGCAGGATGCCGCCGAGCAGGCGCGTCATGATTCCGGTGGGGATTTCTTCGGGTTGGGCGAGCACGCGCACCAGCGTATCGCTGCCGAGCAGCAGCACCGCGCCGCACAGTGCCGACAGCCAGATCGGTGCGAGGTTGTCGCGCGCCAGCCACGAGGCGAGGATCGGCGCGGCCATGGCGATGAACACCACCGGTCCGCCGATGGCGGTGCCCAGGGCCGCCACCAGAATCGCCAGGGCGAGCACGCCGAGCTGGATCGCCGGCACACGGATGCCGAGGTTCTGCGCGGTGGCATCACCGAAGCGCAGCAGCGCCAGCGGCCGGTTGACCAGCGCCAGTAGCGGGCAGAGCAGCGCCAGCAGCACTGCGATGGGATTGACCGTCTGGTAGCTGATGCCGGCGAAGTGGCCCATCGTCCACAGGTAGATGCTGCCCAGGTGTACCAGCGGCTGGGTCGACATGGCGAAGTCGCCGATGGCGCCGAGTAGCTCGGACAGCGCAATGCCGATGACGATGAACAGATAGCCTTGTTCGCCTGGACGCCGGCACAGGGCGAACAGCGCGGCGGCGGCGAGCAGGGCACCGAGCGGCGAAGCCCACCAGGGCCAGTTGCCGAGCGTCAGGTAGAGGGCGAAGGCGACCACGGCGAGGGAGGCGCCCTCGTTCACGCCGATCATGTCCGGCGTGGCCAGGCGGTTGCGCACCAGGGTCTGGATCAGGCAGCCGGCCATGCCCATCGCCAGCCCGGCGACGATCGCCGCTGCGACCCGCGGCAGGCGCAGCTTGAACACCATGATCTCCTGCAATTTGCTGCCGTTGCCGGTCAGCGTGGCCAGCACGTCGCGCACACCGAGATTGCCGCTGCCCAGGCTGATCGCCAGCACAGCGAGGGCGGCCAGCAGCAGCGACAGCAGGCCGAACATCAGCCAGTTGCGCCGGTGCAGCAGCAGGCTCAGGCCGCCGATGCGCAGCGTCCAGACGCCGGAAGGATTGGCAATGGGCGGCATCGGCTACCTCACCGTCAGCAGGGAACGGAAGCCGCCGCGCAGCACGATGGCGATCAGCGCCGGCGCGCCGAGGGCCGCCAGCAACGTGCCGACCGGCAGTTCGTAAGGCTGCAGCAGCCAGCGCGCCAGCACATCGGCGGCGAGCAGGAAGAGCATGCCGAACAGCGTGGAGAACAGCAGCTGGCGCAACAGCGCCACCGGTTCGAGCAGTCGCGCGCAATAGGCGGCGAGAAAACCGACGAAACCCACCGGACCGGCCAGGGAGATGGCACAGGCGGTGAGCAGGGTGGACGCCGCCAGCACGCCGAGACGCACCCAGCTGGTGTGGATGCCCAGCGCACGCGCCTGGCTGTCGCCCATTTGCATCAGCGTCAGCTGCCGGCACAGCAGCGCCGCGAGGATCAGCCCGAGCACGGCGAGCGGGGCGACGGTGGCGAGCGCGTCGAGGTGCGAGGCGGACAGCGAACCGAGGTTCCAGAAGCGGAACTGTTCGAGCGCCACGCGGGTGGACAGCAGCAGGTAGTTCGCCATCCCGCCGAAGATGGCGCCCAGCGCCACGCCGGCGAGAATCAGCTTGAGCGGGCTGGCCTGGCCGAGCATCAGGCCGACGCCGAGCACGACGAGATTGCCCAGCAGCGCGCCGAGTCCGGACCAGAGCAGATAGCCCTGGGTCGACTCGACGCCGAAATAGATCAGGCCGATCACCAGCCCGAGTACCGCACCGGCATTCACGCCGAGCAGGCCGGGTTCGGCCAGCGGGTTGCGCGTCGCGCTCTGCAGCAGCGAGGCGGCGATCGCCAGGCTGGCGCCCACTACCAGCGCGGCGAAGGTGCGCGGCAGACGCAGGGTATCGACCACCATCGCCAGCTTGTCGTCTGCCAGATACTCGGGCGCACCGAGCAGGTAGCCGAGTACCGCGTCGGCGCCATACACGCCGGCACCGGTGGCCAGCGACAGGGCCAGCAACACCAGCAGAAGGCCAGCCCCGGCAACGAGGGTGGCCTTCTGGAATACCGGCATCGTCGAATCAGTTCGCATGGTGCATCGCTATTGGCTCCGGTAGCCCGGCGTCGCCGCCGGGCCGGGGATGGGTCAGATGTCGTAGTTGAACCCGACGAACAAGGTGCGGCCCATGAGGATGTTGTCGACCGACTGGGCGACGTTGTCGCGTTTTTCGTTGGTCAGGTTGTTAAGCCCGCCGTTGAGTGTCAGGTGGTTTGTCGCTTGATAGCGGGCGCCGAAGTTCAATGTGTGGAAGGCGCCACTTTCCTGACTGCCGCTGGCAGGAGTGCTTAGCCATTGGCTACCGACGTACTGATAATCGAGGTTCAACGCGAGCGCCGGCAGTGCTTGCCAGTCAAGGCCGAGGCTGGCCAAGTGCTGCGGGGTATTGTTGAGCGGAGTTTCTGCTTCGCGATCCTCGGCATCGGAGTAGGTGTAGTTACCGCGTAGACCGAGTACATCGTTTAAGGCATAGCGACCCTGCAGCTCGTAACCTCGTATACGAGCCTTACTGATGTTCGTGTAGGTCATCACCGGCGGTCGATAGCCCGCGCGCCAACGGTCACTGATGATCATGTCATCGATTTCAGTCTGGAAGAGCGTGATGCCTGCCTCCAGCCGTTCGTTTTGATAAAGCGTACCTATCTCGTAGCTAACAGCTGTTTCGGGCTTCAGTTCTGCATTGCCCTTGACTCGGCAACCGCCTTGGCATGCTGCAATGCTATAGGTCTCGTCAGATTGGTAAATCGCCGGGGCTTTGAACGATTTACCGACGCCCCCCTTGATCACCCAGTTGTCGGTCAGGTTGTAGACGCCGTACGCACGGGGACTGAACTCACTGCCGAAAACTTCGTGGTGGTCCCAGCGTCCGCCTAGCGTCACATCCAGTTGCCCAAGGGAGAATTCATCCTGTAGATAGAGCGCGTATTGATCGACGTTGGTCTCGGTTCCCAGGTTCTGGTTATGGCTGAATTCGGTACGCCGACGCTCTGCTCCTACCGTTACTAATTGATTGGCTACGACACCGCTGAGCTGGCCGTCGACGGTGTGATTCTGCTGTTCGGCTTGGCCGACGATGCCATTGTTGAAGCGAGTCATAAGCGCCGAGGCATCAGCAAGTTCGACATCTTCGTAGTAATAGCGTACTCGGCTATTGAAGCTGTCCCAGCGACCGGTGTGGCTCAGGCCGAAACTGGTGCGCTCCATTTCCTGATCGTTCTGGATAACGCCATATCTCGCGCTTGGATACCAGTTCGCCACGCGATCATCCTGGCGGTGGGTTATGTCGAGGTCGATCGTTTGGCGCTCGTCAAGTAACCAACTCAGCGAGCCATACGCGCTGGCGTCCTGCCGGTGCTCAGCAGCGTCTGCGCCGCGTGCGACAGTTTGATCGGATCGCCAGGCAGCTTTATCGGTGCCTTCCACGATCAGATTGCCCAGCAGTTTGTCTTCGATCAGTGCACCGCTGATGTATCCACTCGTTTTGTGGCTGTCTCCACCGTCGCCTTCGGTTGGGGTCTCGTAGGAGTACGCCACCCCGCCCCGCGTCTGGTTGCCTGCCTGGCGAAGAATCACGTTGACTACCCCGCCGATAGCATCAGCGCCGTACAGGGAGGACATCGGCCCACGGATCACCTCGATGCGCTCGATGGCGGCCATCGGGATCGACGACAGATCGAAGTCATTGGCGTACTCGGAGGTCAGCACGTCACGCGAGTTGATGCGCCGGCCGTTGACCAGCAGCAGGGTGTAGTCCGAATCCATGCCACGCAGCTTGATTTCCTTGCGGCCGTAGGTGGAGGACGGGTTGATGTGCACGCCCGGCAGGTACTTGACCGCATCGGCCAGGTTGTAGACCGGCAGCTTGTCCAGCTCCTCGCGGGTGACCACCGAGACGCTGGCCGGTGCGCTGAGTTCGCTGTGGGCGGTCTGGGTGGCGGTGATGACTTCGTTCTTCAGGGTGACCGGGGTATCAGCCAGCGCTGCCAGCGGCAGCAGGCTGCCGAGCAGGGTCAGAGAAAGATGACGGGGGCGGCTGATTCTTCGTACAAGCTGCATGTGCAGGCTCCGTTGCCAAGTAGTTGTTGTACAGCGCGGACTGATCACGATTCCCCGGCAGGTTGGGTCCTGCCTTCTTGTGTGGTGCTGGCGTCTGAGCGTGCGTGAATCGCACGCAGCAGCACCAGCACGCCGATGCCGGCGGCGGTTCCGGCGCCGGCATAGAGCCAGGCCAGGTCGTCGAAGCCGACCAGACGGCGGACGGCGTCCTCGGTGAGGTAGGCCGCGGAGAACAGGCTGCCGAGGCCGGCAGCGATATTCGATACGGTGCTCTGCAGCGCCATGAAGGCGGCGCGCTGCTCGGGCTGCGGAATGGCCGCGGCGATGGTCAGCGTGCTGCTGCTGCGCACCGCGCCGAGCGCCATGAACAGCGTGAACACCAGGTACAGCGATAGCCCGAGTGGCAGCGCGAAACCGAGCAGGGTGATGGCGGCCAGGCAGCCACTGCTGAGCAGCACCACCGTTACGGCACCGCCACGGTCGATCAGCACGCCGCCCAGGTGCATCGCCGCCAGGCTGGCGAGGCCGCCGCACAGATAGAGCAGGCCGATGTGCTGGCGCGGAAAATCCAGGTTGAACTGGAAGTAGTTGGAGAAGTGCGGCACCAGCAGGAAGTGGCCGAACATCTGCAGCGCCACGATCAACAGCGCGCCCTGGCACAGCGGGGCGCGCAGCAGCGGCCACAGACGCGTCGCGCTGCGGGCGTGGGTCGGCGGTGTGGGGAACAGTCGCAGGCAGAGCAATGCGAGCAGCACGCCGGCACCGCCGAACAGCACAAAAGGCGTCTGCCAGCCGCCGCGCGCGGCGAGCTCCAGCGCCAGCGGCGTGACCACGATGGCCGCCAGTGAATAGCCCATGGCGACGTAGGCGAGCTTGCGGCCACGTTCGGCGGGCGGAATCAGGTCGAGCATCGCGGCCATCAACACCGCGCCCATGGGGCCGGCAACCAGGCCGGACAGCACGAACAGCACGATCAGCTGCTGCGGCCCGCTGGCCAGCGCGCAAGCCAGCAGCAGGGCGAAACGCAGTGCCAGCAGGCCGATCAGCGCGCGCTTGCGCTCCAGGCGATCGAGCCAGGCGGCGCTCAGCGCCGCGCTCAGCGCCGCGGCAAGCGTGGCGCCACCGGCGAGGTAGCCGACGTGGCTGGCCTGCATGCCCAGCGCCCGCACGAAATCCGGACCGAGCGGCATGACCATCATCAGGCTGCCGATCGACAGCATGTTGATCAGCATGGCCAGGTGAACGGCGGCTTTCGATTGTCGATCAGCGTCCATCTGCATCGCACTCGGGTGGCTAGGGCGGCAGCATGGTAGGCAATCTCAAACGCTATTTCAAATACTAATCGTTCTCATCTTTGCGGCAAATTGCCATCGCCCGATGTGCCGTCCGATGTGCGCATTCCTGCTGGCGCTCGGTGAACGCGGTGTGGCGACCGCACGTGCCGGCTGTTGTGAGGGCGGTAGAATGCCGCGCGACAATGCCTTCACCGCGGAGAATCCATGCACGCCGACGCGCTCGCCACCCTGCAAAAGCTGCTGTTAGACGGTCTCGACCCGGCGCCGGAGGAAACGCGCCGGCTGTTTCATGGCCGCGGGCGTTGCTGGCCGGGCCTCGAACACATCACGGTCGACTGGCTGCAGGGCATGCTGCTGGTGGCGTTGTTCCGCGCGCCGGAGGTTGCGCAGCTGGACGCGCTGAAGCAGCTACTGCGTGCGTTGGGGCAAACGCCGGCATGGCAACGCAGCCAGGCGCAATCGCTGTTGCTGCAGCACCGCTACCTGCCGGACAGCCCCACCGAGGCGTTGCTGGGCGAGCTGCCGGCCGAGTGGCTGATCCGCGAAAACGGTCTGCGTTACAAGCTGGATCTGGGCCGCAAGCAGAACAATGGGCTGTTTCTCGACATGCGTTACGGTCGCCGCTGGGTGCAGGAGAACGCGCGCGCGCGGCGCGTGCTGAACCTGTTCGCCTACACCTGCGGCTTTTCCGTCGCGGCAATCGCCGGTGGTGCGCAGCACGTGGTCAACCTGGACATGGCCAGCGCGGCGCTGACCCGCGGCCGCGAAAATCACCGCCTGAACGGACACGACCTGTCCCGGGTGAGCTTCCTGGGTCACGAACTGTTCAAGTCCTGGGGCAAGGTGAGGAAGCTCGGGCCGTATGACCTGATCATCATCGACCCGCCGTCGTTTCAGAAGGGCAGCTTCGTCCTGAGTACCGATTACCGGAAGATACTGCGGCGCCTGCCGGAACTGCTCGACGCGCACGGTGAGGTGCTCGCCTGCATCAACGATCCGGACATTGGCCCGGACTTTCTCATTGAGGAGATGGCTGCCGAGGCGCCGCAACTGCGCTTCGTGCGGCGGCTGGAGAACCCGCCGGAGTTCGCCGACGTCGATCCGGACGCCGGGCTGAAGACACTGCTCTTTGCCCGGCAGGAACAGACAGAACGCTAACGTCGTGCTTCCAGTTCTTCTATCAGCCCCTTCATCTCATCGATCTCGCGGCGCTGCGCCTCGATGATGCTGTCCGCCAGTTTGCGTACGCGCGGGTCACGGATATCGGCACGTTCGCTGGTAAGGATGGCGATGGAGTGGTGGGGAATCATGGCCTTCATCCAAGACACCTGATCCACCGTGGCCTGGCTGCGCACCAGCCATAGCGACACGGCAAAGATCAGCAGGCTGCTCGCGTAGATAGCCAGGTTCACCCCTCGTCGCGGATACATCTTGGGCATGAAAGCGAGCATGACGATCGCCATGCTCGCGCCCATCACCAGCGCCATATAAGCGCGTGTTTCGCTGAAGAACACGTGGTCGAGCTGGTAGGTGTTGAGGTACATCAGGCCGAACATGACCAGTGTGGAGGTTGCGATCATCGCGCCGAACTTCGCATAGTTCTGCATCGGTAGGCTCCCGGATGGCGGTTTCGACAGGATCAGCCGTCGGTCTTCGAAACGGAACAGTCCGGCTCGGCGGTGAAGGTGCGTGAGGCATCTACCGGACCCAGCTTCTCCAGCGTGCGGCGGCCGAGCAGTACCGGATAGAGCATGTCGTCGCGGTCGTTGAGCGAGAATTCCTCCTCGTAGACCTGCTTGCCCAGGCACACCTTCATCTTGACCACCGGGCGATCCTCCTTGCCGGCCGCACCGCGCACGGTCAGCTCGCGCTCGATCTTGCGTTCGACGCGGCTATCGACCCGCTTATCGGTGTTGATGTCCTCCAGATCGAGATCGAAGCGCACCCACTTTTCGCCGTCCTTCTCGAAGCGATCGATGTTTTCGGCGTGCATCGAGGAGGTCAGCGCGCCGGTATCGAGCTTGAATTTCACCGCGACGCCTTCGGGCAGGATCAGGCCTTTCTCGACCCAGCCCAGCACCGGGCGTGAATCGGCGAGCGCGGTGGCGCTGAACCAGACGAGGAGCGAGGCGAGCCCGCAGAGCAGGCGGCGCGAAGGGGGTTGATGCAAGGGCATACGGTTTCCTCGACGAACGACGGACGTGGAAAAGTAGAGTCGTCGAGGTCGTGATTGTTCAGTCGGTCGTCGCAGCCGGCGGGGTGAGGCCGCAGCCCTTGAGAATGATCCGGATGAGGTTGTCGGTAGCCACGGCGAAGTCCTGGCGCGTCATGCGCTTGCCGCCGATGCGGCGAATCTGGTCGGAGAAATCGGCGTAGTGTTGCGTGCTGCTCCAGATCAGGAAGATCAGGTGCATGGGGTCCACCGGGTCCATCTTGCCGGCGGCGATCCACGCCTCGAACACGGCCGTGCGACCGCGGAACCAGTCGCGATAGTCCTGGCCGAAATGCTCGGCGAGACACTCCGAGCCGCTGATGACCTCCATCGCGAAGATCTTCGAGGCCTGCGGATGGCGCCGGGAGAATTCCATCTTCATGCGGATGTAGTTGGCCAGGGCGGTCGCCGGATCATCCTCGGCGCGCATGTCGTCGAACGCGGTGTCCCACAGTTCGAGAATGTGGCGCATCACCTCGACGTACAGCCCGAGCTTGCTGCTGAAGTAATAGTGCAGATTGGCCTTGGGCAGCCCGGCGCGGGTGGCGATGGCGTTCATGCTGGTGCCCTTGAAGCCGTAGCGGGCGAACTCGGCCGCGGCGGCGGCGAGGATGGTTTCCTCGTTCTTCTGGCGGATGCGACCGGCGGGTTTGCCGGGTACGGGGGTGTCTTGCTCGTTCATGGTTCTGGCTCGCGTAGGTGGCGCATCCGGCGGACTTGGCTTGACGCCGACGGCATGGATTCTGCCCGAGTTGGCCGTTCGGCGCAGCCGTTGCGCTTGTTGCGAGCCGCGGCCATTCCTGTGGCGCCATGCGCAAGCCTGCAACGACGAGCCGTGACGAGTCAGCGCGAAGACAGTGGAGGCGGGTCGGGTGGCCCTACCGGCTCTACCTGAGGGCCGGAGTCGAGGAGCCGAAGCGAATCGGCCGCGACCATCTGGCTCGATGGCGGGGCGATCCGGCCGTGCAACGTGGGACGACGCGAACATCGGCGCGCGTGGTGCCGGGCACGCCGGCGGCCCGTACAAACGCAACTGCCGGCCCGAAGGCCGGCAGTTGGATAACGCCGGTGCACTCAGTTCTGGGTGACCGTGGCGCTGTTGTTCCAGCCGTTCTGATTGATGTAGGCCGCGTTGCCGTAGCCGCTCTGCGTGGCCACCGCGCTGTTGTCCCAGCCGGTCTGGTTGACGCTGGCCAGGTGCGCCGCACCGGTCTGGGTCAGGCTGGCTTCGTTGGCGACGCCGTTCTGCTGGATGCCGGCGAGGTTGTCACGACCATCCTGCGCAACGTCGACGCTGTTGCCGATGCCAACGCTCAGGCCGACGATCTGGTTGTCGGTGCCGTCCTGAACCGCGGTCAGCTCGTTGCCCGTGCCGTTCTGGCCGAAGTACAGCTCGTTGCCGCGGCCCTGCTGATCGACATCGGCACTGTTGAACGCGCCGACCTGGGTGGTCTTGGCGGTCTGGTTGCGGCCGTCCTGGAACACGTCGGCGCTGTTGCCGGTGCCGAACTGCTCGGTGGTTGCGGTGTTGTTGCCGCCCATCCAGCCGTTGGTCTGCTCGATGCGCGAGTCGTTGGCCACGCCGTACTGCAGGACGAAGGCGTTCTGCGCGTTGCCGTCCTGATCCACGTCGACGTTGTTGCCGATCCCGTTGGAGTAGACGTACGCCTCTTGGTTGAGACCGGTCTGGGCGACCTGCGCGTCATTGCCGACGCCGACCTGTTCGACTTCCGCGATCGACCCGGAGCTGACCAGCTGGGTAATGCGTGCGTCGTTGTTGTCGCCGTCCTGGTCGATGGTTGCCTTGTCGAAGGAGCTGGCCACCTGGGTGATGCTGGCTTCGTTCAGATCGCCGAGCTGGTTGGTGCTCGCGTCGCTGTGAAAGGCTGCGGACTGGCTGGTGTCCGCGCTGTTGTAGGAGCCGTTCTGAGTCTGCGTGATGGTGGTATGCAGCGTGCCGTTCTGCGTGACGGTGGCGGTATTGTCCCAGCCACGCTGATTCTGCGTGGAAGTGCTGTCGACGGCGAAGCTCTGCTGGGCGTCGGCATCGTTGAAGTTGCCGAACTGGTTCTGCTCGGCGGTGCTGCCGAACGAGCTGAGCTGTTCGATTGCCGCGTCGTTGGCGAAGCCGCCCTGATTCTGCTCGGCGAAGTTACCGGAACCGCCGCTCTGCAGGACTTCAGCGACGTTGTCGATGCCGATCTGGTTCTGCTCGGAGGTGTTGTTGGCGGCCAGGACCGGGGCAGAGGCAACCAGCATGGCGGCTACGAGGGGGGTGAACTTAAACATATTTGTCTCTCCATGGATGTTTTAAGTACTGCGGTACTTCCTTCACCGGTACTGGCGAACCACTACCGTCAGACCCTGACCCATCTGGTTGACGCTGCTGCTCAACCCTGAGCCAGTCTGTTCGATGAGCGCGCTGTTGCTGGCGCCCTGCTGTGCGATGGCGGCGACGTTGCCGGAACCGTCCTGATCGATACGGGCCTGGTTGAAGTCGCCCGACTGCATGATCAACGCTGCGTTGTCGGTTCCGATCTGGTTGATGTCGGCGGTATTGGCGTAGCCGGCCTGGAGGATGTAGGCCTCCAGCTCCGAGCCGCTCTGGGCGATGTTGCCGACCAGTGCCGAGCCTGATTGCTGGATTGAAGCCAGCGCGGCCTGGTTGGCGGCGGCGGTCGAGGTGAGGCTGTCCGATTGCCAGGCCAGTTCGTTTGGAGCCAGGTCTTGATCGGCATGGCTGGCAGCGGCGGCCAGTGTCAGCAGTACGGACAGCAGGAGCTGTTGGGCAATCCTTTGCGTGGTTTGCATCGCTTCGTCCCTGGTCAATTGGCACTGGAATCATCTTGGTTGCGGATCGGCGCAGGCGAAATCCATCCAATGATTGAAAATGCATCGTTCCGGTGCATGCGGTGTTGCGGCTGTGCCGAGGCCGTGTGGCGGCGAATGGGTGCGGTCTGGCGGCAAGAGCTGCGACCGATCCAAGAAAAAGCCCTCCGAAGAGGGCTTTTTGGGGCGGGCGAGGCTCAGATCGGTTCGGGCTTGCCCAGGTATTTCGCCAGCGCCGGATGGTCGCCGGTATGGCCTTCGGCAGTCTGCCACAGGCGCCGATCCACGCCCTGCGCGACCAGATGGGCGACGGCGGCTTCGATGGCCGACAGCACGCACAGTTGCGCTGGTTCATTGGTGGTGTAGCCGGCCTCGGCCTCCAGCAGTTCCTTGAACTCGATGAACTTGTAGACGTTGGCGCTGCGTCCGATCGAGAAGATCGTCTTGGTGGTCATCACGTTGGACAGTACCCGGCCGCTGCGCACGTCGATGGCTCTGAGGTTCACCGTGACCTGATCTACCCGGTATTCCTGCGACAGTCCCACGCCCAGGTAGCGCGCGCCGAGGCCGCCGCTGCGCACGTTGGTCTCGTAGGCAACGATGGCGCCCTCCATGAGGATGTTGGCCGCCAGCAGCGAAGGCAGTTCGGACTGGATGTTCGGCGCCACATCCGGCTTGCCCTGCGAGGCACGGATGATCTTGCGTTCGGTCAGCACGTTCTGCAGACCTTCGCGCTCGAGCACGACGAACCAGCCGCTGGCCTGCATGGCGTCCACCAGCATGCTGGCTGCGCCCTGGGTCACTGCGGTGGAGAAGGAGCTGGCGGGGGTGGGTTTGTATTGCCCGGTCTGGTCGCGGAAACCGTACACCGCGGCGACCAGCTGGCCCTTGGGCCGCGGCAGCGCCAGCAGGTCCTGGTAGGTCGAGGTGCGCGGGGTCAGGGTCGGTGCCTTCTGATCCGCGGGCATCGGGTCACGCACCGCGCAACCTTGCAGTACAGCCATCATCCCGATGGCGATGAACAGGCTTCTCATGGCCTTGGCTCTCCTTGCTGTTCAGTTTTGTCCGACGACAACTTCGGACGTTTCGCCAGTGGCGCGATCGGTGATGACGATGACCAGATCGCCCAAGTCGTTTTCGGTAACGTCGACGATGAAGTCATCGGTGGTCAGCGAACCCGTCTCGCCGTTGCCGACGTTCACCAGCAGGTCGCTCAACAGCCGGGACTCCAGCTGGCTGGTGAAGCGATCCAGCGCCGACAGGCTGCTCGCCGAACGGCTCGGTGCGTCGGGATCCTTGTGGTCGTTCTGCGCCTGGGCGTTGCCCAGCAGCCAGGAGCCGTTGAGCGGGCTGCCGCCGAACGAGGGGTTGATCGGGGTGTACACCAGTTCGGTGGCGCTGGCGCCAGCGCTGAGCAGCAGGGCGCCGGCCAGCGCGCCGAGGTTCTTGGGAATGTGCCTGTTCATAACTCGTCCTTGGCTAGATCAGTGTGGTCTTCGAAAAACGCTTCGATCTTTCGTCTGTTGATTTCCTGCAGTACGAAATCGGCAGCCTCGTAGGCGGTGTCTTCCATATCCGCGACGTTGGGCTGAAGAAAGCGGCGGTAGAGCGTCTTGTCCTCGTATTCGACCCAGACGAGGATGCCCCAGCGTGCCGAGGGGCGTTCCTTGACGGCCAGGTTGAAATCGAGGCGGCTGGTGTCGTTCAGGCGTTCGCAGAACTTGAGGTAGAACTCCTGCCCGGAGCGCGAGATGGTGCCGTTGGTGATGAAGCCCATGAGTTCGGCTTCATCGGCTGCGGCGCCGCAGATCCCCAGCGCCAGCAGGCAGAGCAGGGCCAGGCGTCTCATAGCTCCGGCTCGCAGACGTGAGCCAGGACGATCGACGCGCCCTGCGCGCGGTTGTTCGCGCCGAGTTTGCGCAGTGCGTTATGGATGTGGCTCTTGATGGTGTGGGTGCTCAGGTACAGCTTCTCGCCGATCGCGGCGTTCGACAGGCCTTTGCCGGCAAGCGCGAGAATCTGTTTTTCCCGCAGCGTCAGCGCATCGATGCAGTGGTCGGCATGAGTCAGCTGGCGGTAGCGCAGCAGCAGTTTTTCCATCAGTGCGCGTGGCAGCCAGTCGCCGCCGGCGAGCAAGGTGCTAATGCCACTGATGAAGTTGCTGCGCAGGGTCGAGCGGTAGAACACGCCGCGAATCCAGGGGTGCAGTTCGACCAGTCGATGCGCCTGTTCGGGCAGGGCGTTGATCAGGGCGATGGGCGTGTCGCCGGCCTTGCGCAGCAGTTGCAGGCTGTCTTCGTGGCTCAAGCTGCCGAGATCGAGCAGCAGCAGCTCGCACTGGGTGTGCTCGGCACGCAACGTCGAGGTGCGCTGCAGGCTGCAGCGTGGATGTTCGAGCAGATGCTGGCGGAGCGCACCGTCGAGCAGTTCGCTGTGGGAGAGCAGTATCAGACGTGGCGATAACGGCGCGATGGCCGATGAGGCGTTGTCATTCATTCGCAGATCCTTTGCTGAATGTGACCGAATGGTCTCCGATGTCCCTGCACATTCGCGGGGTGGCGTAGTGACAGTACGGAAGGCAGGTTAGTTCAGAGTTGCGACAATAAAAAGTCGCTCGCATGCTAGATCGACAGATTTCCGACGAAATGCATTTGCGCCCGGATGCAAGGAGATCTGAAAGGCGTCTGCGCCTCGCTGACGCGGATTACAGAAGGGCCGCCGGATGGCCCGGTTGCGTCTTGCCATGACTCGCGGCGTACCGGATGCTCTTGATCCCGCCCCGTTTCCTGCCCAAGCGTCGCCGAGGTTGCCGATGGTAGATCTGTCGTTCTGGCTGTTGTTCTTTTCCGCCGCGCTGGCGCTCAACCTGTCGCCGGGGCCGGATTTGCTCTACGTGCTGTCGCGCACCCTGTCCGGCGGTCGCCGGCTGGGCCTGGTCTCGACCCTCGGCGTCTGCACCGGCGCGCTGGTGCATGTGGCTGCGGCAGCGCTGGGACTGTCGGCGATCCTGGCCACCTCAGCGGCGGCATTCGCGGTGGTCAAGTATGTCGGCGCGGCCTATCTGATCTACATCGGGTTCCAGGCGCTGCGCTCGACCGGCGGCGTGCGGATCGAGGCGCGTGCGCCGGTATCGGCCTGGCGCGCCTTCCGCCAGGGCGTGCTGGTGGATGTGCTCAACCCCAAGGCGGCGATCTTCTTCATGGCCTTCCTGCCGCAGTTCGTCCGCCCCGACCACGGTGCGGTGGCGCTGCAGCTGTTCATCCTCGGCGTGCTGGTGGTGCTGGTGGCGATCATCGTCGAATGCACGCTGGTATTGCTGGCGACGCGCGCGAGTCAGGCGCTGCGCAGCCATCAGGCCGTCGGCCGCTGGCTCGATCGCGTGATGGGTTCGCTGCTGGTCGGCCTGGGTGTACGCCTCGGGCTCAGCGAGCGGCTTTAGCGGCAGGAATCATCCGCGGCCGCTGCGGGTCAGAGACTTATCCCTGTTGCCGCCGTCGGAGGTACGCGAATGTCACGCCTGAGCAAGAACACCACGGCCACGCTGATCCCCTGCCTGCGCTATCGCGATGTACCGCGCGCGCTCGACTGGCTGTGCCAGGCGTTCGACTTCGAGCGCCAGCGGGTCGTCGAGGACCCGCTGGCTGGCGTCATCCATGCGCAGCTGAGCTTCGGCAACGGCATGCTGATGCTCGGGCCAGTGGTCGATTCGCCCTACGGTCAGCAGCTGCGCCAGCCCGACCAGCTCGGTGGCGTCTCCACCCAGGGCATCTATGTCGTGGTCAACAGCGCCGACGCGCTCTACACCCAGGCCAAGGCGGCGGGCGCGCAGATCGTCATCGAGCTGAAGGACGAGGACTACGGCGGCCGCGGCTTCACCTGCCGTGATCCGGAGGGCCATCTGTGGAGCTTCGGCACCTACGACCCCTGGGCCGATCCGGCTGCTGCCGAGCTGGCGAACGCGGAGGACAGCTGATGCGCACGCTGCGTCTGCACGATGGCCGCACGGTGCCGGTGATCGGCCAGGGCACCTGGCACATGGGCGAGCGCCCTGCCGAGCGAGCGCGCGAAGTGGCGGCGCTGCGCCTGGGCATCGAGCTGGGCATGACGCTCATCGATACCGCTGAGATGTACGGCGAGGGCGGGGCCGAGGAGGTGGTCGGCGAGGCCATCGCCAACCGGCGCGAGCAGGTTTTCCTGGTCAGCAAGGTCTATCCGCACAACGCCAGCCGGCGTGGCATCCCGCTGGCCTGCGAACGCAGTCTGCGGCGTCTGAGGTGCGATTATCTGGACCTCTACCTGCTGCACTGGCGCGGCGAATATCCGCTGGCCGAGACCGTCGAGGCCTTCGAGCAGTTGAAGGCCGCCGGGCGGATTCGCGCCTGGGGCGTGTCCAATCTCGACGTGGCCGACCTGCAGGAGTTGCCGGACGGCGCGGCCTGCGCAGTTAATCAGGTGCTCTACAACCCGCAGGCGCGTGGCATCGAATTCGATCTGCTGCCCTGGTGCCAGGCGCACACCATGCCGCTGATGGCCTACTGTCCGCTCGGTCAGGGCGGCCCGTTGCTGCGCCATTCGGCGTTGCTCGAAGTCGCGCGACGGCATGGCGTGCAGCCCGCCCAGGTGGCGCTCGCCTGGGCGCTGCGTCAGCCCGGTGTGCTGGTGATTCCGAAGGCCGTCGAGCCGGCGCATGTGCACATCAATGCCGCGGCGCACGATTTGCGTCTGACCGCCGAAGACCTGGCGCTGATCGACGCTGCCTTTGCGCCGCCGCGGCGCGCGCAGCCGCTGCAGATGGTTTAGCGGCCCGTTCGCTTAACGGCCGCGTGCCGCCGCGCTGACGCCTTCCAGCGTGGCGAATGAGGTGTCCTTGGCGGTCAGCAGGAAGTCGCGCATGAACGGCGAGTCGAGCATGTCCGAGCGAATGCCGGCGAACAGCGTGGCGAACAGCCCCTTTTCGCCCAGCCGCTTGGCGGTGACATAGCCGCGCGCGCTGTATTCATGCAGCGCCCAGTTCGGCACGCAGCACACGCCACGGCCGGAGGCCACCAGCTGCATCATCATCACCGTCAGTTCCGAGGTGCGCACCTGCGCCGGCTCGACGTCGGCCGGTTCGAGGAAGCGCGTGAAGATGTCCAGGCGGTCGCGCTCCACCGGGTAGGTGATCAGCGTTTCGCTGGCCAGATCCTCCGGGCGCACATAGGGGCGGGCGGCCAGCGGGTGCTGGTTGGCCACGGCGAGCAGCGCCTCGTAGGTGAACAGCGGTACGTAGGTGATGCCCGGCAGGTCGATCGGGTCGGAGGTGACGACCAGATCCAGATCGCCGCGCGCCAGGGCCGGCAGCGGCGCGAAGGAGAAGCCCGAGGCCAGGTCCAGTTCGACCTCCGGCCAGGCGTCGCGGAACTGGTCGATGGTCGGCATCAGCCACTGAAAGCAGCTGTGGCATTCGATCGCCATGTGCAGCCGGCCCGCCGTGCCGCCGGCCAGCCGCGCCAGATCGCGCTCGGCGCTGCGCAGTTGCGGCAACAGGCTATCGGCCAGTTGCAGTAGCCGCAGCCCGGCGCTGGTGAAGCGCACCGGACGCGTCTTGCGTACGAACAGCTGTACGCCGAGGCGCTCCTCAAGCTCCTTGAACTGGTGGGAGAGCGCCGACTGGGTCAGGTGCAGCCGCTCGGCTGCTTCGACCAGGCTGTCGGTTTCCCGCAGCGCATGAAGGGTCTTCAGGTGGCGAATTTCCAACATGTCGACAGTCCTTGGTTTGACAGGAGACCGCTGCCCTGATGCCGGCAGCGCTATGAGCGGCGCTCATCGAGCCGCAGTTTCGCGCAGGGGGAGGGGGCTGTCGAGCGGGCGATTGCGCCAACCGCTGGTTCCGCTCGGCTACATGAGTGTTCTTTATGATGAATGTTAAGAGCGTGAGTTTGTTTCACTGAAGGCGTTGGCCGACAATTGCACCTGAATTTTGAAATTGAATGGAGATTGTCATGGCCGTAGCGCACTCCCTGGGGTTCCCCCGCATCGGCGGCGACCGCGAACTGAAAAAAGCTCTGGAGGCGTACTGGAAGCACGAACTGGACGAAGCCGGTCTGCGCCAAGTCGGTCGCCAGTTGCGCGCGCGGCACTGGCAGCTGCAGGCCGATGCCGGCATTCAGCTGCTGCCGGTGGGCGATTTCGCCTGGTACGACCAGGTGCTGAGCCATTCGCTGATGTTCGGCGTGATCCCGCCGCGTTTCCGCCCGGCCAGCGGCGCGATCGGACTGGACACGTTATTCGCGATGGCGCGCGGTGTGGGCCAGCGCTGCTGCGGCGGCGATGCCCAGGCGCAGGAGATGACCAAGTGGTTCGATACCAACTACCACTATCTGGTGCCGGAGTTCGATGCGCAGCAGCAGTTTGAGCTGAGCTGGACGCAGCTGTTCGAGGAGGTCGACGAGGCGCTGGCGCTGGGCCATGCGGTCAAGCCGGTGGTGATCGGTCCGCTGAGCTACCTGTGGCTGGGCAAGGCCAAGGGCGCGGAGTTCGACAAGCTGGACCTGCTCGAACGCCTGCTGCCGGTCTACGGTCAGGTGCTCGAGCGGCTGGGGGCGCAGGGTGTGGAATGGGTGCAGATAGACGAGCCGATCCTCGCCCTGGACCTGCCGCAGGACTGGAAGAACGCCTTCGAGCGCGCCTACAACGTGCTGCAGCGTGCGCCGCTGAAGAAGCTGGTGGCGACCTATTTCGGCGGCCTGGAAGACAACCTCGGGCTGGCGGCCGTGCTGCCGGTGGATGGTCTGCACATCGATCTGGTGCGTGCGCCGGACCAGTACCCGGTGATTCTCGACCGGCTGCCGGCATACAAGGTGCTCTCGCTCGGTCTGGTCGACGGACGCAACGTCTGGCGCTGCGATCTGGACAAGGCGTTGGCGGTGCTGCGCCACGCCGCCGAACGTCTGGGCGAGCGGCTGTGGGTGGCGCCATCCTGCTCGCTGCTGCACAGTCCGGTAGATCTGGCACGCGAGGACCGGCTGGATGACGAGCTGAAAAGCTGGCTGGCCTTCGCCGTGCAGAAATGCGCCGAAGTAGCGCTGCTGGCCCGCGCGGTCAATCAGCCGAACGCTGCCGAGGTGCAAGCCGCGCTGGCCGAAAGCCGTGCGGTGCAGCAGGCGCGGGCCACATCGCCGCGCATCCACAACCCGACGGTGCGCGCGCGACTGGCCGCCATCACGCCCGCAGACAGCCGCCGCGCATCGCCGTTTGCCGAGCGCATCGCGAAGCAGCGCGCGCATCTGCAGCTGCCGGCGTTTCCGACCACCACCATTGGCTCCTTCCCGCAGACGGCGGCGATTCGCCAGGCGCGTCAGGCCCATCGACTTGGCACGCTCGGCGAGGCCGACTACATCGCCGCCATGCAGGCGGAGATTCGGCACGCGGTGGCGGTGCAGGAACAACTCGGCCTGGACGTACTGGTGCACGGCGAGGCCGAGCGCA
Organism: Stutzerimonas degradans; assembly: GCF_024448505.1. Classification (GTDB taxonomy): domain Bacteria; phylum Pseudomonadota; class Gammaproteobacteria; order Pseudomonadales; family Pseudomonadaceae; genus Stutzerimonas; species Stutzerimonas degradans. The sequence continues at coordinate 94,177 of NZ_JAMOHV010000002.1, read as the reverse complement.
ACGACATGGTCGAGTACTTCGCCGAGCAGCTCGATGGCTATGCCTTCACCCGTTTCGGCTGGGTGCAGAGCTACGGTTCGCGCTGCGTGAAGCCGGCGATCATCTACGGCGACCTGAGCCGTCCGCGACCGATGACGGTGGAGTGGATCCGCTACGCCCAGCAGCAGACCGGCAAGGTCATGAAGGGCATGCTCACCGGCCCGGTGACCATGCTGATGTGGTCCTTCCCGCGCGAGGATGTGAGCCGCGAGGTGCAGGCGCGGCAGCTGGCGCTGGCGATCCGCGATGAAGTTTGCGACCTGGAGGCCGCCGGCATCCGCATCGTGCAGATCGACGAGGCGGCGTTCCGCGAGGGGCTGCCGCTGCGCCGCGCGCAGTGGCAGGGCTACCTCGACTGGGCGGTGGAGGCTTTCCGCCTGTGCGCCAGCGGCGTGCGCGATGAGACGCAGATCCATACGCACATGTGCTACAGCGAGTTCAACGACGTGATCGAGGCCATCGCGGCGATGGATGCCGACGTCATCACCATCGAGACCTCGCGCTCACAGATGGAGCTGCTGGAGGCGTTCCGTGCCTTTGACTATCCCAACGAGATCGGCCCGGGCGTCTACGACATTCACTCGCCGCGGGTGCCGAACACCGCGGAAATGGTCGAGCTGCTGACGAAGGCCGCCGAGCGCATCCCCGCCGAGCGCTTGTGGGTCAACCCCGACTGCGGGCTGAAGACCCGCGGCTGGGCGGAGACCGAAGCGGCGCTGGTGAACATGGTGGCCGCCGCACGGCAGCTGCGCCGCAGCCATGCTTACCAGCCGCGCGCCATCGCCGCGACTCAGGCCTGACGCAGCGTAGCGGCGTCGGGGGCGGCGAACAGCGGCAGGCGCTCGGGTGTCTGCCGTTGCAGGTAGTCGTTCAGACGTGCCTGACCTTGGGTATCGAGGAACAGGCCGAGCTTGCTGCGCCGCCAGAGAATGTCCTCGGTACTCAGCGCCCATTCCACGGCGATCAGATAATCCACCTCGCGGGCATACAGCCCGCTGCCGAAGTGTTCGCCGAGATCGGTCAGGCCGTGCAAACCGTGCAGCAGCGTCCAGCTGCGGCTGCCGTAGCTATGTGCCCAGCGCCGCGCCAGAGCCTCGGGCAACCAGGGCGCGCCGGTGCACAGCGCCTCGGCGAGATCGCGCGGGGTACTCATGTCTTCGCCGCCGGGCAGGCGCGCGTCGTGGGTCCAGGCCGGTTTCATCCGCGCGAACCAGGGGGCGAGTTCGGCCAGGGCTGCTTCGGCGAGTTTGCGATAGGTGGTCAGCTTGCCGCCGAACACCGACAGCAGGGGCGGCTCGTGGCCCTCGGCATTCAGCACCAGGGTGTAGTCGCGGGTGATCGCCGACGGATCGGAGGATTCGTCGTCGCACAGCGGGCGCACGCCGGCGTAGCGGTGGCGAATGTCCTCGGCCTGCAGCTGCTGCTTGAAGTGGCGATTGACCACCGCCAGCAGGTACTGGATTTCCTCCTCGGTGACCGTCACCTGGGCCGGATCGCCGCGGTATTCGCGGTCGGTGGTGCCGATCAGGCTGAACTGCTCCAGATAGGGAATCACGAAGACGATGCGCCGGTCGTCGTTCTGCAGGATGTAGGCGTGTTCGCCGTCGTAGAGCCTGGGCACGATCAGGTGGCTGCCCTGGACCAGGCGGATGGCGTGCGCCGGGCGCTGGCGCAGCGATTCGCGTAGGAAGTCGGTTACCCACGGCCCGGCGGCATTCACCAGTGCGCGGGCGCGCAGCGAGTAGCGGCTGCCGTCGGCCCGTTCCAGATGCAGATGCCAGAGCCCCTTGCTGTGCCGCGCGCTGACGCAGCGGGTGCGGGTGTGGATGTGCGCGCCGTGCTCGCGGGCGCTCATGGCGTTGAGCACCACCAGGCGCGCATCGTCGACCCAGCAGTCCGAATACTCGAAGCCCTGGGTGATCTCGGTCTTGAGCGGGCTGTCCGCGCCGAACCGCAGGCGACGCGAGGGTGCCAGGCGTTCGCGTCGACCCAGGTGGTCATAGAGGAACAGGCCGGTGCGGATCATCCAGGCCGGGCGCAGGTGCGGACGGTACGGCAGGACGAAGCGCAGCGGCGCGACGATGTGCGGCGCCATGTTCAGCAGCACCTCGCGTTCGGCCAGGGCCTCGCGCACCAGGCGCAGTTCGTAATGTTCCAGATAGCGCAGGCCGCCATGCACCAGTTTGCTGCTGGCCGAGGAGGTGTGCTGCGCCAGGTCGCCCTGCTCGCAGAGGTACACCGACAGGCCGCGCCCGGCGGCATCCGCAGCGATGCCGACACCGTTGATGCCGCCGCCGACCACGGCCAGATCGTAGATTTCGGCGACAGGCGCGAGGGGAGGATGCTGCATGGAGTGCTCACCGCGGATGCGTTGCCTGCTAAGGTACAGGCATTCAGCCAGCCACATCATTACAGAACATGACCCCTGCCATCGATCTGCTGAAAAAAGCGCGCGTCGAACATCGCGTGCATAGCTACGAACACGACCCGAAGACGGCCTCCTACGGGCTGGAAGCTGCGGAAAAGCTCGGCCTCGACCCGGCGCGGGTATTCAAGACGCTGCTCGCCTGCAGCGAGAAGAACGAGTTGCTGGTGGCGGTGGTGCCGGTGGCCGGCACGCTCGACCTCAAGGCACTGGCACAAGCCGCCGGCGTGAAGAAGGTGGAGATGGCCGATCCGCAGGTGGCGCAACGCACCACCGGCTATCTGCTCGGCGGCATCAGCCCGCTGGGGCAGAAGAAGCGCCTGCGTACCTTCATCGACAGTTCGGCGCAGGCGCAGCCGAGCATCCATGTCAGTGCCGGTCGGCGCGGGCTGGAAGTCGAGCTGGCGCCCGCGCTGCTGGCCGAACAGACCCGCGCGGTCTTTGCGCCGATCGGTCGCGGCTGAGCGCGGCTCGGCGGATCACAGCGGCGGCAGGTTTTCTTCGATTTCGGTGGCGTAGATGCCGGGCACGTGCAGATTGCCCTGTACCAGCTTCTGCCCTTCGAGCTGCGGCTGGGTCACCCAGGTGAGGATGTCGTAGTAGCGGCGGATGTTGGCGACGAAATGCACGGGTTCCCCGCCACGCGCATAGCCGTAGCGCGTCTTGCTGTACCACTGCTTCTGCGCCAGGCGTGGCAGCATCCGCTTCACGTCCAGCCACTTGTTCGGGTTCAGGCCTTCGGCCTCGGCCAGCTTGCGGGCATCTTCCAGATGACCGCCGCCGACGTTGTAGGCGGCCAGCGCGAACCAGGTGCGATCCGGCTCCTCGATGCTCTCGGGCAGGCTGTCGCGTACCTGCACCAGATATTTGCCGCCGCCGCGGATGCTCTGTTTCGGGTCCAGGCGGTTGGTCACGCCCATCGCATTGGCGGTGTTGAGCGTGAGCATCATCAGTCCGCGCACGCCGGTCTTGGAGGTCGCATCGGGTTGCCAGTGCGACTCCTGATAGCCGATCGCCGCGAGCAGCCGCCAGTCGATGCCATGCTCCTTGGCGGTTTCGCGGAAGGTCTTCTCGTAACGTGGCAGACGCTGCTGCAGGTGCGTGGCGAAGGCATAGGCGCCGACGTAGCCGAGCACGTCTACATGCCCGTAGTAGCGTTCGCGCAGGCGCTGCAGCGTGCCGTTCGTCTGCGCCTGGTCGAGAAACTGGTTGGCCGCCTGCAGCAGGCTGTCGTCTTCGCCCTTGGCGAGAATCCACGACAGGCTGTTCTGCTCGCCGAGGTCGAAGCCGGTGCGGATGTTGGTGAAATACACCTGGTTCATAGACAGCTCGTTGGATTCGACCAGGGTCAGGTCGATCTGCCCCTCGTCGACCATGCGCAGCAGGTCGACCACTTCCACCGCGGCGGATTCTTCGTAGCGCAGCTCCGGCAGTTCGCGCTGCAGGGCGGCGAGCTTTTCCGCCTGGCTGCTGCCTTTGAGCACCAAAATGCGCTTGCCGACCAGATCCTCGGGTTTGCGCGGGCGGCGCTGACCGTTGCGGTAGACCACCTGGGTGGTGACATCCAGATAGGAATGGGTGAAGCGCGCCAGCGCTTGGCGACCTTCGCTGGCGACCATTCCGGCGGCAGCCAGTGCCGGACCACCGGGGCGATTGAGGCGGGTGAAGATTTCGTCGATGTTGTCGGCGGTTTCGATTTCCAGCTCGACGCCCAGCTCGGTGGCGAAGCGCTTGACCAGCTCGTACTCGAAGCCGGCCTCGCCGTTGCGGTCCTGGAAATAGGTGGCGGGGCTGTTGCGGGTGATCACGCGCAGCACGCCTTCCTCCTGTATCCGCTCGAGTTCGTTGGGCTTGTCAGCGCAACTGCCGAGCATCAGGAGGACTCCGGTCGCCAACAGCCAGTAGGCGCAGCGCTTGCGGAACGCAGTTTGAGAAAACATCGGCGCAGTATACGCAAAGGCGTTCGGCCACCATATCTGGACAGAAAAACGGCTCTCTGCTACGAACAGGCCGCTCTGGCGTCGCGGCAGGAGGGCGGAAACGGCGTTGCTGCGCGCGTCCTCCGGGGCCTGCAGCGCGGCTTCCTGGCTTCGGCTGTTTGCCCAGACAACGGCCGACGATAGCGTCGCTCCACCCAGCGCACGCGGCTGGCTACGGCATAATACGGCGCGCCTGCCGCCCCACCGAGGTTCTTCACCGCCCATGACCGTCGCCGATTCAAAGCCCTGGTATGTCTACCTGGTGCGTGCCGCCAATGGCGCGCTGTACTGCGGCATCAGCGACGACGCTCAGCGGCGCTTCGCCGAGCATCAGCGCGGGCGCGGCGCGAGGTTCTTCCATTCCAGCCCGGCGATGGCGCTGGTGTATGTCGAGGCCTGTGCCGGCAAGAGCGCGGCGCTGCGGCGCGAAATCGCCATCAAGCGGCTGAGCAAGAGCGCCAAGGAGCGGCTGGTGGCCGAAACCCCGGCGTCGTGAATGACGCATTAATCGGCCGGTAGGCTGGCGTCGGCCGAGCGTCTAAGCTGAGGCTCTTTCCTTCCTCCGGCGGAGCCTGTCCATGCACGAGCTGATCCTGCACCACTATCCCACCTCGCCCTTTGCCGAGAAGGCGCGTCTGCTGCTGGGCTTCAAGCAGCTGTCGTGGCGCTCGGTGCTGATTCCGCCGGTGATGCCCAAGCCCGATCTGACCGCGCTGACCGGTGGCTACCGGCGTACGCCGGTGCTGCAGGTCGGGGCCGACGTGTACTGCGATACGGCGCTGATCGCCCGTCGCCTGGAAGCCGAGAAGGCCACGCCCGAGCTGTTTCCCGAGGGCCAGGAATTCAACGTCGCGGTGCTCGCCGCATGGGCCGATTCGGTGCTGTTCCTCACGGCGGTGAGCCTGGTGTTCCAGCCGGAGTCGATGGCGTTGCGCTTTGCCAATGTGCCCAAGGAGTTGGTCGAGACCTTCGGCAAGGATCGTGCGCAGCTGTTCAGCAACGGCAGTGTCAGCCGCGTTTCGCTGGCGCAGGCGAAGAACGACTGGCCGACCTACATGGCGCGCCTGCAGCAGCAGCTGGCGCGCAGCGAGGGCGAGTTCCTGTTCGGTGCCGCGCCGTCGCTGGCCGATTTCGCCGTGGCGCACTGCCTGTGGTTCCTGCGGGCGACGCCGGTGACCGCGCCGCTGGTGGACGATTACCCGGATATCCGCGCCTGGCTGGGCAAGGTGTTGGGCGTCGGGCATGGCTCGTTCAGCGAACTGCCGGCCGAGCAGGCGTTGCAGATCGCCCGCGAGGCGACGCCGGCAGCCTTGCCGGATGAGCCGTTCGCCGAGCCGAACGGCTTCGCCCAGGGGCAGCGCGTGGTGATTCGTGCGGTGGATTACGGCAGCGATCCGGTGGAGGGCGAGCTGCTGTTCGCCGGCAGCGAAGAGCTGATTCTGCGCCGCGAAGATGCGCGCGCGGGCGTGGTCCACGTACATTTCCCGCGGCTGGGCTACCGCATCGAAGCCTGCTGACGGGCGTCAGCGAGTGGGTTGCGGCGCGCGTTCGGCGGGCAGCTGGGCGGCTAGATCGCGGAAATAGGCGACGCGTTCGTAGCACAGCGTCAGCTCGCCGCTGATGCGGTTGAACCAGGCGTCGGGCGCGCCGCAGGTGGTCATGCGCAGCGTGAGGTCGCGCGGCAGGTCGAACGCCTCGCTCGCCTTGCGCGCCACCGCTTCCAGTTCGCCGCTGGCGCGGATTTTTTGTTGCAGCGCTGCCGCGTCCGCCAGATGGCTTGGTGGATCGTCGTAGACCACGGCGATCCTATGCCGCGGCGTGCCGGGCGCCGGGGGGTGCAGGCGCTCGCGCAGCCAGCGCACGGCATGTGCCACCTGCTGGTATTCCTCGGGGCAGTAGAGCGCGCGCTCGGCCGGCAGCCCGCTGACGTCGAGCACCCAGTCGAGCCGGTCCGGGTCGCTGCCGTAGGCCAGGCAGGCGATGTTGTAGAAGCGCTGCGCATCCAGCGCATGGCTGTCCCAGAGCGCGATGCCGTCGCCGTTGCGCTCGGCGTTGCGCCATTCCAGCCGCCAGTAGTCGGCGACGTCCATCAGCTTGGCGTAGAACGTGGCGTCATGCTGGCGGTCGTGCAGCAGAAACAGCCCCATGAAACCGAGCTGGTCGGCGGCATCTTCCTCGCGGCCGAGCACGGGCAGGCCGAGTTCGCTGATCAGCAGATGCCCCATTTCGTGCATCAGGGTGAATTCGGCATTGGCTACGGTGAAGCGCAGCGCCTGCGCGGACAGGCCGGACGCCTGTTCCTGCGCGGCAGCCGGGGCGACGAGGCTGGCCAGCAGCCAGCCCAGCGCGGTCAGCGCCGGGGTTCGCACGCAATGCCTTGCAGATCGTCGGCGCTGAAGGGCGCCGGCCGCTGCGGCCAATCCTGTGCCAGCTGTTCAAGCTCCCGGGCGAGCAGGCTGGCGACGAGCAGGTCGCGCAGCCAGCGATGATCGGCGGGGATCACGTACCAGGGTGCGTTCGGCAGATGGCTGGCGGCGAGCACCTCGGCCCAGCGCGCCTCGCGGTGGGCGAAGTCGCGGTGATCGTCGAGATCGCTGGCGCTCAGCTTCCAGCGCTTGTTCGGCTGCTCCAGACGCTGATGCAGGCGGCGCTTCTGCTCGGCGCAGGAAATCTGCAGGTAGCACTTCAGCGGGCGGATGTGCAGGCTCGGCAGTTCCTCTTCCAGCGCGCGGATCGCGGCCTGCCGCGGCGCCAAATCGGCGGTCTCGCACAGGCCGTCGCGCAGGTCGCTGACCAGTGCCTCGTAATAGCTGCGGTCGAAGATGGCGAGCGTGCCGGGCGCGGGCAGACGCCGCCGATAGCGCCAGAGGAAGTCGTGCGCGCGCTCCTCGGCATTCGGCGCCTGGAAGCTGCTGGCGGCCAGCGCCAGCGGGTCGAGCCCGCTCAGTACGCGACGAATGACACCATTCTTGCCGGCGCAGTCGGGGCCTTGCAGCACCAGCAGCAAGGCAGCGTGGCGATTGGCCCAGAGCATGGTCAGCCGTTCGCGCAGCCAGCCCTTGAGCGTGAGCAGTTGCGCCTGTGCCTGCGCCTTGTCCAGACCGTACTGACGGGCGGGGTCGCCGGCCAGCGGTGCCGCTGGGTTGCACAGGCAATCATCGAGAACGGCATCGGGCAAGCGCGACATGAGGGGCCTCGGGTGATCAGTCCTTGCGGCGTTTGAGCTGGTCTTTCAGCTGCGTCGGCAACTGGCGGATGATCAGCATGTCGCGCGCCTCGTCGTACTCGATCTTCGAGCCCAGCAAGTGCGACTCGAAGCTGATCGACAGACCCTCGGCGCGCCCGGTGAAGCGGCGAAACTGGTTCAGGGTGCGCTTGTCCGGCGGAATCTCCGGCGACAGCCCGTAGTCCTTGTTGCGGATGTGGTCGTAGAACGCCTTCGGGCGGTCCTCGTCGATCACCCCGGACAGCTCTTCGAGGGTCATCGGCTGACCGAGCTTGGCCTGGGTGCTGGCATAGTCGACCAGTGCGCTGGTTTTCTCGCGGGCCTGCTCTTCGGGCAGGTCCTCACTTTCGACGAAATCGCTGAACGCCTTGAGCAGCGTGCGGGTCTCGCCCGGCGCATCGACGCCTTCCTGGCAGCCGATGAAGTCGCGGAAGTATTCTGAAACCTTCTTGCCGTTCTTGCCCTTGATGAAGGAGATGTACTGCCGGGACTGCTTGTTGTTCTGCCACTCGGAAATGTTGATGCGCGCGGCGAGGTGCAGCTGGCCGAGGTCGAGGTGTCGGGCCGGCGCCACGTCCAGCGCGTCGGTGACGGTCACGCCTTCGCTGTGATGCAGCAGGGCGATGGCCAGGTAGTCGGTCATGCCTTGCTGGTAGTGGGCGAACAGCACGTGGCCGCCGGTGGAAAGGTTGGATTCTTCCATCAGCTTCTGCAGGTGCTCGACCGCCTGGCGGCTGAACGCGGTGAAGTCGCTCGCCTGGTCCAGGTACTGGCCCAGCCAGCCGCTGAACGGGTAGGCACCGGACTCCTCGTGGAAATAGCCCCAGGCCTTGCCCTGCTTGGCGTTGTAGCTCTCGTTGAGGTCGGCCAGCAGGTTTTCCATCGCCTGCGAGGCGCCTAGCTCGGAGTCGCGCGCATGGAGCACGGCAGGGCTGCCGTCGGGCTTTTTCTCGATTAGATGAACAATGCAGTGGCGAATCGGCATGGGCTACTCATTCAGGGAGGGGCAGAACAGCTGCAGTTTAACCGAGCGGGACAGTCCGATGAGCAGTTGCGGCGCAGGGGGGAGCACTGAGTAAACTGGCCGTCTTTTCCCAAGGAATGAACACTGATGACTTCGGCATGGCGTACCTGCGGCTGGATGCTGCTCGGCAGCTCGTTGATCCTCGCGCTGTCGCTCGGTGTGCGGCATGGCTTTGGCCTGTTCCTGCCGCCGATGAGCGCGGAGTTCGGTTGGGGGCGTGAGGTGTTCGCCTTTGCCATCGCGTTGCAGAACCTGATCTGGGGGCTGGCGCAGCCGGTCACCGGCGCGCTGGCCGATCGCTTCGGCGTCGCGCGCGCGGTGCTGGTCGGCGGCATTCTCTATGCGATCGGCCTGGTGCTGATGGCCAGTGCGGACACACCGCTGGCGCTGAGCCTGAGTGCCGGTGTGCTGATCGGCCTGGGGCTTTCGGGAACCTCCTTCTCGGTGATTCTCGGGGCGGTGGGGCGTGCCGTGCCGATGGAGAAGCGCAGCATGGCGATGGGCATCGCCGCCGCGGCCGGTTCGTTCGGCCAGTTCATCATGCTGCCGGGCAGCCTCGGGCTGATCGAGTGGCTGGGCTGGTCCTCGGCGCTGCTGGCGCTGGGGCTGCTGATCGCGCTGATCGTGCCGCTGGCGGCGATGATGCGCGGCGACCGCCAGGCGCCGGTGCCGGCGGGCGCGCAGCAGTCGCTTGGCGAGGCGCTGCGTGAGGCGGTCGGGCATTCCGGGTTTCGCCTGCTGGCGCTGGGATTCTTCGTCTGCGGCTTCCAGGTGGTATTCATTGGCGTGCATTTGCCGGCCTATCTGGTCGATCAGCACCTGCCGGCGCAGGTCGGCACCACGGTGCTGGCGCTGGTCGGGCTGTTCAATATCGTCGGCACCTACACCGCCGGTTGGCTGGGCAGCTGCTATTCGAAACCGCGCTTGCTGGCGGCCTTGTATCTGATTCGTGGGGTGGTGATCAGCGCGTTTCTGCTGGCACCGCTGAGCGTGTGGAGCGCCTATGCGTTCGGTGTCGCGATGGGGCTGCTGTGGCTGTCCACGGTGCCGCTGACCAACGGCACGGTGGCGACGATGTTCGGCGTGCGCAATCTGTCGATGCTCGGCGGGATTGCCTTCCTGTTCCATCAGATCGGTTCGTTCTTCGGTGGCTGGCTGGGCGGCTGGCTGTACGACCGTACCGGCAGTTACGACCTGGTCTGGCAGATCGCGATCGCCCTCAGCCTGATGGCGGCGGCGTTGAACTGGCCGATCCGCGAGCAGCCGGTGGCGCGGCTGCGCGCCGCGCAGGCGGGTGGGTGATGCGTCGGCTGGGGTTCGCCGTCGTGCTGGCCGCGCTGCTCGGCGGTCTGCTCCTGCTGGCGTGGCTCGGCTGGCAGCGCGGCGGTCTGGCGCTGCTACAGCTGGGAATGGGGATTTGCTGAGCGATTCGCCGCCGTTCGGAAAAAATCGCTGCGTGTACGGAATCAAATCGCCGTTGCTGGGCTCCAACGAGCGAGGCGGCAATCTTTGTCGCAGAACCGTAATCAAAGCACTGTAAAAAGCTGCTGCACGCAGTTTTATGGAGCCCACACATGACCACCCTCACCGAACTCGCCCAGCACATCGCCAAGCTCTATCCCTTGCAGGACAAGCGAGCCGGCAAGCGCTATCGCGTGGTGGGCGAACTGGCCGGCATGACCGAGCTGGAAGAAATCAACGGTGAACCGCGCTATATCCAGACCCTGGCGCTGAAGAACAAGCAGCTTTGGGATCTAGCGGTCTGATCGCCGCCCGATCAGACCTGTTGTTGTAACCCGCGCCGTGCGCGCCATTGCGCACGCTGATCCACGTCGAGAAAGGTCCATGCCACGAAGCGGCTGCGCTTCTGGCCCTGGGCCATGTCCAGCGTCTGTACCTCCCGCGCCCCGAGCCTGCGCAGCCTGGCCTGCAGTGGCGCGACGTTGCCGCCTTTGGAGACCAGCGTGCTGAACCAGCAGATCTGTTGGCTGACTGCCACGCTTTCCTCGGCCAAGCGGGCGATGAACGCCGCCTCGCCGCCCTCGCACCACAGCTCCGCCGCTTGTCCGCCGAAGTTCAGCACGGGCAGCTTGCGCTTGGGGTCGAGCTTGCCGAGGTTGCGCCATTTGCGCTGGCTGCCGGCCGTCGCTTCGCTGGCCGAAGCGTGAAACGGCGGGTTGCACAGGCTGAGATCGAAGCGCTCGTCCGCCTGTAGCAGGCCGTGGAAGATGTGCCGGCGATCGGATTGCTGGCGCAGCTCGATGGCGTCGCTCAGCCCGTTCGCCGTGACGATCGCCTGCGCGGAGTTCAGCGCGACGCTGTCGATATCCGAGCCGGTGAAGCGCCAGCCGTACTCACAGTGGCCGATCAGCGGATAGATGCAGTTGGCCCCGGTGCCGATATCCAGCGCACGGATCTGCCTGCCGCGCGGAATGCTGCCGGCGTTGTCGGCGGCCAGCAGGTCGGCCAGACCGTGTAGGTAGTCGGCGCGTCCGGGTACTGGCGGGCACAGGTAGCCGGCTGGGATGTCCCAGTGCTCGATCCCGTAGAACTGCTTGAGCAGCGCGCGGTTGAATACCTTCACCGCCGCCGGGTCGGCGAAATCGATGCTCTGCTTGCCGTACGGATTGACGATGACGAAGTCGGCCAGCGCCGGGCAGCCGGCGATCAGCGCAGGGAAGTCGTAGCGCCCACTGTGGCGGTTGCGCGGATGCAGGAGCGGGCGGTCGGGCTTGGCGCTGGTCGGGGCCTTGGATTTGCGGACGGACATGGGCGTACGGATCGCTGCGAACGGGGCGCGCATTGTCCCACAGGTTTCACCGCCGGCGCGGCACCGCCAGCATCCATAGCAAGCCCCAGAGCAGCGCGCCGGCGCCGAGCCAGAAGGCGCTGTGCAGGCTGCCGCCGACACCCATCCAGAGGCTGGTCAGCCAGGGCGCGGCGAGCTGGGTCAGGCCGTACAGGGCAATCAGCGCCGCGGACAGGCGCGGCCCCTGATGCGGATGCAGCGTACGCGCCAGGCGCTGGGTCAGCAGCACGGTGCCGAGGAAGGTGCCACCGACCAGCACCGCGCAGAGCAGGATGCCGCTCGCGCCGGGTAACAGCAGCACCGCCAGCACGCCGAGCAGTTGCATCAAGTAGCTCAGACGCAGTGCGATATCGTCGCCAAGGCGCACGCCCAGGCGGTTCCACAGCCAAGGCGAAGGCAGGGTCGACAGGGCGACCACCAACCAGCTGCCATCGATGAGGAAATCGCCGGGCTCGACCTGCAATCTCGCGATCATCGGCAGGAAGGTCATCGGCAGGATGTAGCCCATGCCGGCGCCGGCATAGGAGAGGAACAGCGGCGTGCTGGCCCGGTCGAACAGTCGGCCGCTGGGTGCCGTGGCCGGATCGCCGGCCGGCGTTTCGTTCGGCAGATCCAGCTTCGCCAGCTGGCGCCAGCCCCACCAGGCCAGCGGCAGCGACAGCAGCGCCGCCGGCCACCAGCGCTCGGCACCCTGCAGCAGTCCATCGCTCAGGCTGACCAGCAGACTGGAGACGATCAGCCCGACGCAGACGCCCAGATAGACGAGGCCGCTGGACGACGCGCGCTGATGGCGAGCCAGCCACTCGAGAATCAACGATGGCGCCTGCACGAACACCAGGCCGTTGGCGATGCCGTTGGCCAGACGCAGCGCGGCGAGCGCATCGGGCGATTGCGCCTGGGTTTGCAGCAGTGCGCTGAGCAGATGCAGCGCCAGTGCCCAGGGCAGGCTGCGGCGAATCTGCGCAACGCGGTGCCAGCGCAACGCGAGCAGCGCGCCGATCAGATAACCAAGGTAGTTCCAGCTGGCGATGCTGGCGCCCTGCTGCACGCTGAGCAGGCCATCTTCCACCAACCAGGGCAGCAGGGGGGTGTAGACGAAGCGACCGAGGCCGTGGACGACCAGCAGCAGCGTGGCGCCGGCGAGCAGAACCGGGAACAGGGCAGGGCGGTGCGACATGGGGGGATTTCTTGTTGGTATGGGAGGCCGAGAGTAACCGCCCACGGCGCCGGCGACCATGCCACTTATTGCCGGCCATCAGCCCTGGAATGGGAACAGCAACGGCACCAGCAGCAGCGAGACCAGCATCACCAGCAGCGTGAAGGGCACGCCGATGCGCACGAAATCGGTGAAGCGGTAATGCCCGGGATTCAGCACCAGGGTGTTCACCGGTGAAGAGACGGGTGTCATGAAGGCGGCCGAGGCGGCCAGCGCGACGGTCATGGCGAAGGGATAGGGCGACGCCCCCAGCTGTTCGGCCACCGACAGCGCGATCGGCGCCATCAGCACGGCGGTCGCGGTGTTGGAGATGAACAGCCCGATCACGGCGGTGAGCACGAACAGGCAGGCCAGCAGCGCATACGGCCCGGCGTCGCCCAGCAGGCCGATCAGACCGCTGGTGACCAGAGCAATGCCACCGGTTTTCTGCAGCGCCTGGGCGAAGGGCAGCATGCCGACGATCAGAATCAGGCTCTGCCAGTGAATGGCCTTGTAGGCGCTGTCCATGTCGATGCAGCGGAACAGTCCCATCAAGAGGCAGCCGATCAACGCCGCCAGCACGTTCGGCACCAGGCCGCTGACCATCAGCGCCACCATCGCCGCCAGGCTTAACAGGGCGAGTGGCGCGCGGCGGGCGGCGGGCGCCACGTCATCCACTTCCGCCGGCAGGCTGAGCACCAGGAAATCGCGACTCAGCCCCTGCAGACGGTGGATGTGCTTCCAGCTGCCGGCGACCAGCAGGGTATCGGCCGGCTTGAGTTTCTCGTCCACCAGCAGACCGCGCAGCGCCTCGTGATTGCGCCGCAGGCCGACCACGTTGAGCTTGTGATGACTGCGAAAGCCCAGCTGCTGGATCGTCTTGCCCGGCAGGCTGGAGTCGGGCGGTAGCGCGACTTCGGCCAGGCCCAGCTCATGCGAATGATCGGCGTAATAGGAACGCGACAGCTGTAGAGGCTCCAGGCCGAGTTCGTCGAAGGCACCGAGCAGGCCGATCGCCGGGCTGGCCAGATCGACCAGCAGCACGTCGCCGACAAGCAGCTCGGTATTGCCGGTAGCCACCAGCAACAGCTTGCGAAAACGATGCTGGCGTTCGATGGCGATCACGTTGATGCCGTACTGCTTGCGCAGTTCCAGCTCGTCCAGCACGCGGTCGCCGAGGATCGAACCGGGTTTGACGCGTAGCCGCCGCTCGCGCTCGCCGAGGCAGTAGGCTTGGGCCAGGTCGGCCAGCGTCAGGCGCGGTCGCGGTTGTTCATGCCGGTCATTGCCGCCCAGCCAGCGGCGCGCCACCAGCATGTAGCCGATGCCGAGCAGCAGGATGGCGAGGCCGATGGGCGCGAAGTCGAAGAAGGCGAAGCCGTCCAGGCCGGCGCGACGCAGTTCGCTGTGCACCACCATGTTCGGCGGCGTGGCGACCAGCGTCAGCATGCCGCTGATCAAGCCGGCGAATGCCAGCGGCATCATCAGCCGTCGCGGCGACAGCTGCATGCGCGCGGCGATGCCAAGCGTCACGGGGATGAAGATCGCTACCACGCCGGTGGAGCTCATCACCGAGCCGAGTCCCGCGACCGCCAGCATCAGCAGGATCAGCAGCCGGCTCTCGCTGCTACCGGCGCGGCGCATCAGCCAATCGCCCAGGCGATAGGCGATGCCGGTACGCACCAGACCGTCGCCGATGACGAACAGCGCGGCGATCAGCAGCACGCTGGGGTCGCTGAAGCCGGCCAGCGCCTCGTCGATGGTCAGCACGCCGGACAGCGGCAGGGCGACCATCGCCAGCAGCGCGACCACGTCCATGCGCGGACGGTTGACGATGAACAGCCCGACGCAGATGCCCAGCAGGCCCAGAACCAGCAGCAGATCGCCGTTCATGGGTGGTCAGGGATAGCCGAGAACGGATTTGATGCGCGGCAGGTTGCGCTCGATCCAGCGTTGGTCGATGGCTCCCCAGTCGCGGATGCTGTAATGGCCGGCGTTGTGTCGTTCGCCGTCGTCCTGCGCGAAGTGGCAGTCGATATCCAGCTCGGCAAGCGCGGCGAGGGTGTCCTGCGCGGTGCGTCGCGGCATGCCGGTGACCGCCATCAGCGCCGGGACGCTGGTGGCGGCGCCACTGTCGATCAGCCAAGCGACGTAGAGTCGGCGGTAGAAGCTGGTTCTGGTCTTGCTGGTGGTCATGGAGAACCCCTGTCCGGGGCATTGCGGGTTGCAATGCCCCGGATGAGTTGGTCGCGAGTGATCGTCAGGTCAGCGCGAGCATGCCGATGTAGGTCACCGCGCCGGCGGTGTAGCCGAGGAACGCCAGCAGGCTGACCCGCTTGAGATACCAGGTAAAGCTGATCTTCTCCATGCCCATCGCCGCGACACCCGCCGCAGAGCCAATGATCAGGCTGCTGCCGCCAGTGCCTGCGCAGTAGGCGAGCAACTCCCAGAAGGTGCCGTCGGTGAGGAACTGCGACAGCCAGCCGGACTCATCCGGCGCGGCTGCGGCAAGCGTCTCGGGGCTGACCAGCGGGTACATTTTCATGGCACCGGCCACCAGCGGCACGTTATCGACGATTGCCGACAGCAGGCCGATGGCATAGTTGATCGCATAGATGTTGCCCAGCGATTGGCGCAGTCCTTCGGCCACCTGGGTCAAATGGCCAGCCGTGGCGAGGCTGGAAACCGCCAGCAGGATGCCGAGGAAGAACAGCACGCTGGGTGTGTCGACCTTGCGCAGTACGCCGACCACCGAAAGCGGGTGTTTGTGTTCATCGTTCTTGCCGCGATGGATGTACTCGGTGGTGATCCACAGCAGGCCGAGGCCGAAGAGAATGCCCATGTACGGCGGCAGATGGGTAATGGTCTTGAAGACCGGAACGAATAGCAGCGAGCCAAGGCCCAGGCCCAATACCAGATTGCGTTCGAACACCGTGGTGGCCGGAGGCTGATGCTCCGCTAGGTGTGCCCGGGGCCGAGGGCGTGGAGCTTCGCCGCGCAGGCGGAAGCTGAGAATCAGCAACGGCACCAGCAGGCAGACCAGACTGGGTACGAACAGGCCGGTGATGATGCCGCCTGCGGAGATCTGCGTGCCGATCCACAGCATCGTGGTGGTCACGTCGCCGATCGGCGACCAGGCGCCTCCGGCGTTGGCGGCGATCACCACGATACCGACGTAGAGCCAGCGCTCGGGGCGCCCGCGGATCAATTTGCGCAGCAGCGAGACCATGACGATGGTGGTGGTGAGGTTGTCCAGCACCGAGGAGAGAAAGAAGGTAATCAGCCCGACGATCCACAGCAGGTGCACGCGTTTGCGTGTCTGGATGCGGTCAGTGATGACCTTGAAGCCTTCATGGGAGTCGATCAGCTCGACGATGGTCATTGCGCCGAGCAGAAAGAACAGGATCTCCGAGATTTCGCCGAGATGATGGCGCAGGGCTTCGACCACGATGGCTGACGAATCCGCCGGATCATGGGTACCGGACTGCAGCAGCGGCAGAATCTCGTCGGCCCCCAGTACCAGCACCGTCCAGGTCAGCACCGCGGTGAGCAAGGCGGCGGCGGCCTTGTCGATCTTCAGTGGATGTTCGAAGGCTATGCAGAGATAACCAATGACGAATACCACAGCCATGAGTGCGTACATCGCAAAAAGCTCCCCTCTGGTAAAGGTACCGGTTGCCGAATGAGCAAACCGGCACAGCATCGACAGACGCTTGGCTGCGGCTTCTACAGCTGAACAACGCACGCAGACGACATGTACCGATCGGAATCGAAGCTGGCGTTACAGGCGAGATTCGCTGACGCGAAGCGTTATGCGCTCTGTCAGTTTTTGTTCGAATATGGCGGCGACATGATGGCTGCTCGCCGCCGGCGATGCGTTGCGATCAATCAAGATGATCGATAACAAAAGGCCGGCATCGATGCCGGCCTTTGTGTTTTACAGCGTGGCGATGCGCTCGCGCTGCTCGACCAGACGGGCCTTGGCCTGTTCGGCCTCGGCCAGCTTGGCGCGCTCCTTGTCGATCACTTCTGGCGGCGCCTTGTCGACGAAGCCGGCGTTGGACAGCTTGCCGCCGACGCGCTTGACCTCGCCGTCCAGCCGCGCGATCTCCTTGTCCAGCCGCGCCAGTTCGGCGTCCTTGTCGATCAGCCCGGCCATCGGCACCAGCACCTGCAGATCGCCAACCAGGGCGATGGCCGACAGTGGCGCTTCTTCGCCCGCTGCAAGGGTGCGCACGGTTTCCAGCTTGGCCAGCTTCTTCAGCAGCGGCTCGTTGTCGGCCAGTCGGCGCAGGTCGAGCGGCAAGGCGTTGCTCAGCACCACGTCGATGCGCTTGGCCATTGAGATGTTCATTTCGCCGCGAATCTGGCGGATGCCGAGCATGAAGGCCTTGATCCACTCGATGTCGCCTTCGGCATCTTCGTCCAAGCGCGACGGGTCGAACTCCGGCCACGGCTGCAGCATCAATGTCGGGCCCGATTTGCCGGCCAGCGGTGCGACGCGCTGCCAGATTTCCTCGGTGATGAACGGCATGAACGGATGCGCCAGACGCAGCGCGGTTTCCAGCACGCGCACCAGAGTGCGGCGGGTGCCACGCTGGCGTTCGATACTGGCGGTCTCATCCCACAGCAGCGGTTTGACCAGCTCCAGGTACCAGGCGCAGTACTCGTCCCAGATGAATTCATACAGCGCCTGGGCGGCCAGGTCGAAGCGGAACGCTTCCAGCTGGCGGGTGACTTCGGCCTCGGTGCGCTGCAGGGTGGAGATGATCCAGCGGTCCACCGCCGACAGCTCGACGGGCTCGCCATTTACGCCGGTGTCCTTGCCCTCGGTGTTCTCGAAGACGAAGTTGGCGGCGTTCCACAGCTTGTTGCAGAAGTTGCGGTAGCCCTCGACGCGGCCCATGTCGAACTTGATGTCGCGGCCGGTGGAGGCCAGCGAGCAGAAGGTGAAGCGCAGCGCGTCGGTGCCGTAGCTGGCGATACCTTCGGGGAATTCGGCGCGGGTCTGCTTGGCGATCTTCTCGGCCAGCTTGGGCTGCATCATGCCGCTGGTGCGTTTTTGCAGCAGTTCGTCGAGGGTGATGCCGTCAACGATATCCAGCGGGTCGAGCACGTTGCCCTTGGACTTGGACATCTTCTGGCCCTGACCGTCGCGCACCAGACCGTGGACGTAGACGGTCTTGAACGGAATCTGTCCGGTCAGGTGGGTCGAGAGCATGATCATCCGGGCAACCCAGAAGAAGATGATGTCGAAGCCGGTGACCAGCACGTCGGTGGGGTGGAAGGTCTTGAGGAATTCGGTCTGCTGCGGCCAGCCGAGCGTGGAGAAGGTCCACAGCCCGGAGCTGAACCAGGTGTCCAGTACGTCTTCGTCCTGGCGCAGCGGTTCGTCGTTGCGGATTTCGTAGCGCTTGCGCACTTCGGTTTCGTCACGGCCGACATAGACGTTGCCCGCCTCGTCGTACCAGGCCGGGATGCGGTGGCCCCACCACAGCTGGCGGCTGATGCACCAGTCCTGGATATCGCGCATCCAGCTGAAGTACATGTTCTCGTACTGCTTGGGTACGAACTGGATCTGGCCGTTCTCCACCGCAGCGATGGCCTTTTCGGCCAGCGGCTTGGTGGAGACGTACCACTGGTCGGTCAGCCACGGCTCGATGATGGTGCCGGAGCGGTCGCCGCGCGGCACTTTCAATGCGTGGTCGTCGATCTTCTCCAACAGGCCCATCGCGTCGAACTCGGCGACGATCGCCTTGCGCGCATCGAAGCGGTCCATGTGCGCATAGCCGTCGGGCAGACTGCCATCGACCTTGTCGTTGACCGTGCCGTCGATATCGAACACCTGGGCGCGGGCCAGTACGCAGGCGTTCTGGTCGAAGATATTGATCAGCGGCAGGTGATGGCGCTTGCCGACCTCGTAGTCATTGAAGTCATGGGCCGGAGTGATCTTCACGCAGCCGGTGCCGAATTCGAGGTCGACGTAGTCGTCGGCGATAATCGGAATCAGCCGGTTGACCAGCGGCAGCATGACGTGACGGCCGATCAGGCTCTTGTAGCGCTCGTCCTCGGGGTGCACGGCGATGGCGGCATCGCCGAGCATGGTTTCCGGGCGGGTGGTGGCGACTACCAGGTAATCCTTGCCGTCGGCGGTGCGCGCACCGTCAGCCAGCGGATAGCGCAGGTGCCAGAGGTGGCCCTTCTCGTCGTGGTTCTCCACTTCCAGATCGGAAATGGCGGTGTGCAACTTGGTGTCCCAGTTGACCAGGCGCTTGCCGCGGTAGATCAGGCCATCTTCGTGCAGACGCACGAAGGCTTCCTTGACCGCCTCGGACAGGCCCTCGTCCATGGTGAAGCGCTCGCGCGACCAGTCCACCGAAGAACCCAGACGACGGATCTGCCGGGTAATGTTGCCGCCGGACTCTTCCTTCCACTGCCAGACCTTTTCCAGGAATTTCGCGCGGCCCAGATCGTGGCGGCTGACGCCCTGCGCGCCCAGCTGGCGCTCGACCACCATCTGCGTGGCGATGCCCGCGTGGTCGGTGCCCGGCTGCCACAGGGTGTTGCGGCCCTGCATGCGGCGCCAGCGGATCAGCGCATCCATGATCGCGTTGTTGAAACCATGCCCCATGTGCAGGCTGCCGGTGACGTTCGGCGGAGGGATCATGATGGTGTAGGGCTCGCCGGAACCCTGCGGCGCGAAATAGTTGTTCGATTCCCAGGTCTGGTACCAGGAAGTCTCGATGGCGTGCGGCTGGTAGGTCTTGTCCATGCGGCGGGACCCTTAGAACGGCTGATCGGAAAAACGGGCGAGTATAAAGCCAAATCGCGTCCGGGCTAGGCGTCAGCGCAGGAATCGTTGCAGCGCGGCGCTCTAGTTCTTGGGGGTGTGCACCAGTTCGTCCACGCGACGTTCGAGGCGGCGCTTCAGTTCGGCCTCGATCTGCGGGACGAAATCGTCTATCACCTCCTGCAGAATGAGATTAGCCGCCATGCGCAACTCGTGATCCAGGTGTCGTTCGGCCAGCGAGCGGAACGCGGCCCGTGCCGCCGGTTCGCGCCGTTCGGGCTGCGGCGTGGCGACAGGCTGAGGTGCAGGTGGGGGGGCTACGACATCCGAGAGCAGGGGAATGCTGGCTGGGTCCAGCTGTTCGGTCAGCAGGGGCGGATCCTGGTCGCCGAGCAGGGCGCGGATGGACTCCAGGTCGTCGAGCAACTGAGCGGGTTTGTCGGGGGATTTGGGCGTCATGGCGAATTCCGGGCTTGAGCTTCCAGCGGTCTACAGTTCGACCCGCCTGGGGTCGTAACCGTGCCGTCGGTAGAGGCGGAAGTTGTCCCGGCAGGCCATCAGCAGGTCCGGTTCCTGATTGACGATCTCAATGATTCGGCTGAACTGATCGACGTGCGGCGACAGCGTCGTCGCCAGGTTGATCAACAGGCTTTGCGGCTGCGCCGGCGCCTGCTCAAGACCGAGGACCACCGGTGCCTGGGGGTCGTCCGCGTAGTGCTCGTGGGGGATGAAGCGCTCCGTGCGAAAACTCCATAGCAGCTCGTCGAGCTGCTGGCATTGTGCGGCGTCGTGACAGCGGATGAACACCGGCAGGCCGTGCTGCCAGCCCTTGGCGGCCAGCTGGCAGGCCGCGCGCAGGCGCCCGAGCGGATTGTCGTCGGGCAGCACGTAGAACTCGATGCGGGTCATCGGCGCGTTCCGTCACTGCCGGCGCGCGGCGAGCCGCTCCGGCAGGTGGACGCACGCGGGCGGCAGGGCATTTCAGAGGGCCCTGTCCAGCAGGTACTGGGTCAGCAGCGGGACCGGGCGGCCGGTTGCGCCCTTTTCCTTGCCACCGCTGATCCAGGCGGTGCCGGCGATGTCCAGATGCGCCCAGGGATACTGCTTGGTGAAGCGCGACAGGAAGCAGGCCGCGGTGACGGTGCCAGCCTTCGGCCCGCCGATGTTGGCGATGTCGGCGAAGGGGCTGTCAAGCTGCTCCTGGTACTCGTCGAACAACGGCAGCTGCCAGGCGCGGTCGCCGGCCTGTTCGCCGGCGCCGAGCAGCTGCTGCGCCAGTTCCTGATCGTTGCCGAGCAGGCCCGAGGTATGGCTGCCAAGCGCGACGATGCAGGCACCGGTGAGGGTGGCGACATCGATCACCGCGCGCGGCTTGAAGCGCTCGGCATAGGTCAGCGTATCGCACAGCACCAGGCGGCCTTCGGCGTCGGTGTTGAGGATCTCGACGGTCTGACCGCTCAGGGTGGTGACGATATCGCCGGGACGGGTGGCCTTGCCGCTGGGCATGTTCTCGGCGCAGGCGAGCAGGCCGACGAGGTTGATCGGCAGCTGCAGTTCGAGCACTGCGCGGAAGGTACCGAGCACGCTGGCGGCGCCGCACATGTCGTACTTCATCTCGTCCATGCCCAGGCCCGGCTTGAGGCTGATGCCGCCGGTGTCGAAGGTGATGCCCTTGCCGACCAGCGCATAGGGCTGCTCGCCCTTGGCGCCGCCGTTGTACTGCATGACCACGATGCAGCCCGGCTGCTCGCTGCCTTGGGCTACGGCGAGGAACGCACCGGCGCCCAGGTCCCGCAGCTTCTTCTCATCGAGCACGTCCACCTTCAGGCCCTTGAAGGATTTGCCGAGCTGTCGCGCCTGCTCGGCCATGAAGCTCGGGTGGCACAGATTCGGCGGCAGGTTGCCGAGGTCGCGAGTCAACGCCATGCCTGAGGCGATGGCCGAGGCGTGACGGACGGCGCGCTCGATGTCGTCCTGCTGCGACTTGTCGCAGAGCAGGACGACTTTCTTCAGTGCGCGCGGGTCGGCTTTCTTGCTCTTGAAGCGTTCAAACACATAGGCGCTGTCAGCGAGCAGCTCCGCCAGCAGGCGAACTTTGCCATAGGTGTCGCGGCCCTTGACCTGCACATCCTGCACGGTGAACGCGGCATCGGAACCGCCGAGACTCTTCAGTACGCCGGCTGCGGCACCGAGCGCCTTGCGCCACTGGCGGGTATCCAGCTCGTTGTTCTTGCCGACGCCGAGCAGCAGCACGCGTTCGGCCTTCAGATTCGGCAGGCTGTGCAGCAGCAGAGTCTGTCCGACCTTGCCGTCGAGATCGCCGCGCTTGAGGATCGAGCTGATGACACCGCCACTGGCGAAATCGACGGCTTGGGCCGTTTCGCCGAGGGTACGCCCTTCACCGACTGGCAGAACCAGCGTGGCGGTTTTCAGCGCGGATGCTTTCGCGGTCTTTACAACGAATTCCATGACGGGAGTCCCCAAGACAAAGAGTTGGGTTTGCAGGATAATGCCAGGCCAATTTTTCCGGTGGTTCGCCTGCCGGCTGTTGACGGCGGATGTGCTGCCATTTCAACGGTCTAGCTCGGCGAACCGGCAACTGGCGGCTAGTTTGAGCGTAGCCGTCGGAGCCTGACAACCCTGGAGTGTCCGGTTTGATCGTCTTTCGTTATCTGTCCCGCGAGCTTTTGGTCACCGTGAGCGCAGTCAGCGCCGTGCTGCTGGTGATCATCATGAGTGGGCGCTTCATCAAGTACCTGGCCCAGGCTGCGCAGGGGTTGCTCGACCCGGGCGTGCTGCTGTTGATCATGGGATACCGTCTGCCAGGCTTCCTGCAGCTGATTCTGCCGCTCGGCCTGTTTCTCGGCATACTGCTGGCGTATGGAAGGCTGTATCTCGATAGCGAAATGACGGTGCTCTCGGCCACCGGGATGAGTCAGCGTCGTCTACTGCTCTACAGCCTCGCGCCAGCGGCTCTGGTGGCTGCGCTGGTCGGCTGGCTGAGCCTCGGACTTGCGCCGCAGGGCATTGCCGAAGTGGACCGCATCCTCAATCAGCAGGATTCGCTGACCGAGTTCGACACGCTGGTGCCGGGGCGCTTTCAGAACCTGCGCGATGGTTCACGGGTGACCTATACACGTGAGCTTTCGGCCGATCGCAGCGAGCTGGCAGGGGTATTCATTTCCGAGACCAACACATCGGCCCGTTCCGGCAAGGCGCGTGGGGTTTCCGTGCTGGTGGCCGAAAGTGGACGACAGGAGATCCAGCCTGACGGCAGTCGCTACCTGATCCTGGAGAATGGCTTCCGTTACGACGGCAATCCCGGCCAGGCCGACTACCGCGCCATCCAGTACGACACCTACGGCGTGCTGCTGCCCAAGCCGCAGGTGGCCGTCGAGCTGAGCGAGCGCGAGGCAATGCCGACGCGGGAGCTGCTTGGCAGCGACAACCTGCGTCATCGCTCCGAACTGCAGTGGCGCCTGTCCATGCCGGTGCTGGTGTTTGTCGTGACCCTGCTCGCTGTGCCGCTGGCTCGCGTCAATCCGCGTCAGGGGCGTTTCCTCAAGCTGCTGCCAGCGATCCTGCTTTACATGACATATCTGGCGTTGCTCATCGCTGTGCGCGGCGCGCTCGACAAGGGACGGATTCCGATGGCGCTCGGTTTGTGGTGGGTGCACGGGCTGTTTTTCGCGATAGGCCTGCTGATGTTGTACTGGGAGCCGTTGATGCTGAGATTGAAGAAGCGTCGCGCGGCGCCGGGGGTGGCGCATGGTTAAGCTTGATCGATACATCGCGATCCATGTCTTTCTGGCGATCCTGACCGTTCTGGGCATCATCGTCGGCCTGGCCCTGCTGTTCGCCTTCATCGACGAGTTGGGCGATGTCGAGGGCGGGTACGGGCTGGCGGATGCGCTGGAATATGTGCTGCTGACATCACCGCGGCGGCTCTACGAGATGCTGCCGATGGCGGTGCTGATCGGCTGCCTGATCGGTCTGGGTACGCTGGCCAGCAGCAGCGAGTTGACCGTGATGCGGGCTGCCGGTATTTCGCTCGGCCGCATCGTCGTGGCGGTGATGAAGCCGACTCTCGTGCTACTGCTGGTCGGCGTGCTGATCGGTGAATACGCGGCGCCTTGGGCCGAGGATATTGCCCAGGCACGCCGTTCGCTGGCGCAGGGTGCGGGCGAGGCGCAGAGCAGCAAGCGCGGCCTTTGGCATCGGCAGGAAAACGAATTTGTGCACGTCAACGCCGTGCAGCCGGGAGGCGTGCTGGTTGGGGTGACGCGCTACCGCTTCGACGATGAGCGGCGGTTGCTGTCGGCCAGTTTCGCCAAGCGCGCCAGCTACCAGAATGATCACTGGTTGCTGAGCAACATCGCGACCACGCATTTTCGCGGCGATCACACCGAAGTAGCGCAGGCGAGCGAAGAACGCTGGGATGTCCAGCTTACGCCGCAGTTGCTGGGGATTGTGGTGGTGGCGCCGGAGTCGCTGTCGATCACCGGTTTGTGGCGTTACATCCATTACCTGGCGGATCAGGGGCTCAACAACGGGCGTTACTGGCTGGCGTTCTGGACGAAGGTGCTGCAGCCCGCCGTGACTGTCTCGCTGGTGCTGCTCGCAATTTCGTTCATCTTCGGCCCGTTGCGCTCGGTGACGCTGGGTCAGCGCATCTTCACCGGCGTGGTGGTCGGATTCGTCTTCCGCATCATTCAGGATCTGCTCGGGCCGGCGAGTCAGGTTTTCGGCTTCTCGCCATTGCTGGCGGTCGCGCTGCCGGCGGGAATCTGTGCGCTGATCGGTGTCTGGCTGTTGCGTAGAGCTGGATGACGGGGTGATAACGGTTTCAAGCTGCGGCGCATGGGGGGTGATGTCCAGAGCGATTCCGCCGCTTGGAACCGCTCGCTTCGGCAGGGTGACACCTGTCGAAGCCTCTTCCGCCTTCTGCTTACTTCTTGTGGGTATTTTTCGGCAATTGTACGGCCTGGCTCTCCGAGTAAATGTCCTGCCAGGTACGTTTGTCCTTATCCCACAGCATCCATAGGTGCCCCAGTCCCAGGCTCAGCCAGGACATGATCGCGATCAGGAAGCGCAGCAGCGCCTGCCACAGGTCGATGGCCGTGCCGTCCTTGTTCTGAATGCGAATACCCCAGACCTGCATGCCGAGTGTCTGGCCGTTGTGAGTCCAGAACTTGGCGAAGAAGGCGAACAGGCTGAACATCAGCAGCGTCGAAAGCAGCGGGTCGATATCCAGGCCGCCAGCGTCGGCCACGGCCTTCAGCTGTTGGCTGCCATAGAACATTCGCAGCAGCACCTGTTGGTAGAACAGGGTTACCACCATCATCAGTGCGATGCACAGCAGGCTGTCGTAGAACATGGCGGCGAGGCGGCGTATCAGACTGGCGGCGGGGAACTGGCCCTGCGGGCTGAGCAGGTGTCGGCTCATCTCGAATCCTGATGGTTGGTACAAGGCGCGCATTCTACGGAATTGCGTGCATAAAAAAGCCCCTGATGTTGCCATCAGGGGCTTTTCGGAGCGGTGATTCAGCCCAGGATCTGGACCTGATCAGCCTGCATGCCCTTTTGACCTTGCACGGCGATGAAGCTGACTTTCTGGCCTTCTTTCAGGCTCTTGAAGCCGTTGCCTTCGATCGCGCGGAAGTGCACGAACAGATCCGGACCGCTCTCGGGAGTGATGAAACCAAAACCTTTCTCGTCGTTAAACCACTTGACGGTACCGTTCTGACGATTCGACATGTCTTTGTATCCTTGAAACTCAAAAGTAGAATTGCCCCCTGCATGGCGCAGGAAAGCTGGAACTGGTTGCAAAGAGTAAGAGAGTCGAGCGGAGAGCGGATCTGAAGATCTACTGCACCAGGTCACGATTCAACAGCGACCCATGCAAACACAGTGGGCACACTCTACGATAACTCGTCGGGGAATGCCAACCCCTCGAAGTCATGTGAAAGTGCCTCTTCGGCGATGCATATTCATGCGTTGTAGAGTGATGCCAAGTCGGCGCTGTTGCCTTCACTCTTGCCTGGATTTGGCGTGTGAATAGCATGAGTGAATGCCGACTTGTGACGCTTCGGATCAGTATTACTGTTCGGATGAAGCTATGCAGATCGTAACGATCGTTTTGCTGTCATTCTGCCTCCGATTCAGCTGGTTCGCTTACCGAGAAGCCTTGCCGTTGATCAGAATGACATGATGCTGCCGAGGACCCGCGGTCGTTGGCAATGAATGGTGCCCCGAGAGAGACTCGAACTCTCACGCTGTCGCCAGCGGCGGATTTTGAATCCGCTGCGTCTACCGATTCCGCCATCGAGGCACAGTGGCGGCGCAGTATAGGGATGAGCGATTGAGCGGTCAATCGCCGACGTGGCGATTGGGTGGTCTTTCCGCTAAGCTTTGCGCCCCGCCAATATCCCGCCAAAACCATGCAAGTCTCTGATTTCTCTTTTCAACTCCCGGACTCTCTGATCGCGCGCCATCCGCTGGCGGAGCGTCGCGCGAGTCGCCTGCTGGTGCTCGATGGAGAGACGGGCGAGCTGGCGCATCGCCGCTTTATCGATCTGCTCGAGTATGTGCAGTCCGGTGATCTGATGGTGTTCAACAATACTCGGGTGATTGCTGCTCGTTTGTTTGGGCGCAAGGCATCTGGCGGCAAGCTCGAGATTCTTGTCGAGCGCGTGCTCGACAGCCATCGTGTGCTCGCGCATGTGCGAGCCAGCAAATCTCCGAAGGTCGGCGGCATTATCGTTCTCGACGGTGGCGGCGAAGCGGTGATGATGGCGCGACATGATTCGCTGTTCGAGCTGCGCTTCAGCGAAGAAGTGTTGCCGCTGCTTGAACGGATTGGGCACATGCCGTTGCCTCCTTATATAGATCGTGCCGATGAGCAGGCGGATCGGGAGCGTTACCAGACCGTTTACGCACAGCACGCCGGAGCTGTTGCCGCACCTACGGCCGGTCTGCATTTCGATGCGGCGCTGCTGGCGGCGCTGCAGGAAAAGGGCGTGCAAACCGCGTTCGTCACCCTGCACGTCGGTGCCGGGACCTTTCAGCCGGTGCGTGTCGAGCGAATCGAAGATCACCACATGCACCAGGAATGGTTGGAGGTGAGTCAGGCGGTGGTCGATGCGGTGGCTGCCTGTCGCGCGCGCGGTGGCAGAGTCATAGCGGTTGGGACCACCAGCGTGCGCTCGCTGGAAACGGCTGCACGCAGCGGCGAGCTGCAGCCGTTCAGTGGCGACACCGATATCTTCATCTATCCCGGCAAGTCCTTTCATGTCGTGGACGCGCTGGTAACCAATTTTCACTTGCCAGAGTCGACACTGCTGATGCTCGTGGCGGCTTTTGCCGGTTATCCCGAAACGATGGCGGCCTATGCCGAGGCAGTGCGGGAGGGCTATCGCTTCTTCAGTTACGGCGATGCCATGTTCATAACGCGCAACAAGGCTGCGCGCGGACCCGAGGAAAACCAATGAGTCGCATCTGTCACATGTCGTTCGAGTTGCTTGCCACCGATGGCAAGGCGCGCCGGGGTCGACTGACGTTTCCCCGCGGAACGGTCGAAACGCCGGCGTTCATGCCGGTGGGTACCTACGGCACGGTCAAGGGCATGCTGCCGCGTGACATCGAAGGTATCGGGGCGCAGATCATACTCGGCAACACGTTTCACCTCTGGCTGCGTCCTGGCACTGAAGTGATCAGGCAGCACGGTGATCTGCACGATTTCATGCAATGGCAGGGGCCGATTCTGACCGACTCCGGTGGCTTTCAGGTGTTCAGCCTGGGGGCGATGCGCAAGATCAAGGAGGAGGGCGTGTATTTCGCATCCCCTGTCGATGGCGCCAAGGTGTTCATGGGGCCGGAAGAGTCGATGCAGGTCCAGCGTGAATTGGGATCGGATATCGTCATGATCTTTGACGAGTGCACTCCGTATCCGGCCGACGAGGAGACGGCGCAGCGGTCAATGGAGCTTTCGCTGCGCTGGGCCAAGCGTTCGAAAGTCGCGCATGGCGATAGTCCGGCGGCGTTATTTGGGATCGTGCAGGGTGGCATGTATGAATCGCTGCGCATGCGTTCTCTGGACGGTCTTTGCGAAATCGGCTTCGACGGTCTGGCGATTGGCGGTTTGTCGGTGGGCGAGCCGAAGGAGGAGATGATTCGTGTGCTCGATTTCCTGCCGCCGCGCATGCCCACGGACAAGCCACGTTACCTGATGGGGGTTGGCAAGCCGGAGGACCTCGTCGAAGGCGTTCGTCGTGGTGTCGATATGTTCGACTGCGTGATGCCGACCCGCAACGCGCGCAATGGTCATCTTTTTACCGATACGGGCGTGATCAAGATTCGCAATGCGATCCACCGGCACGACAACTCGCCACTGGACGCCGGTTGTGATTGCTATACATGCCAGCACTTCTCCCGCGCCTATCTGCATCATCTGGACAAGTGCGGTGAAATGCTCGGTAGCATGCTGAATACAATCCACAATTTGCGACATTATCAGCGTCTGATGGCTGGTTTACGCGACGCTATTCAACAAGGTACATTGGCGGCCTTTGTCGACGCCTTCTATGCCCGACGCGGTATGCCAACGCCGCCGGCTGCATGACAAATTTCCTCGAATCCATCTTAAGCAACAGGAGTGCTACATGAGCTTTCTGATCCCCGTCGCCCATGCCCAGGAGGCTGCTGCTGGTCCTGCCGGTACTGGTTTCGAATGGGTTTTCCTGGTCGGTTTTCTGGTCATCTTCTATCTGATGATCTGGCGTCCCCAGGCCAAGCGCGCCAAAGAGCACAAGAACCTGATTGGCGGTCTGCAGAAGGGTGACGAAGTTGTCACTTCCGGTGGCATCGCTGGCAAGGTCACCAAGGTTGCCGATGACTTCGTGGTGGTCGAGGTGTCTGATAATGTCGAACTGAAGTTCCAGAAAGTGGCAATCGCCGCGACGTTGCCAAAAGGCACGCTGAAGGCCATCTGAGCTGACTTCATTCAATACCACGACGGGGCGCGCAAGGCGCCCCGCGTCTTTAAGTGGGCGGCATCATGCTGAACAAGTATCCCCTGTGGAAATATCTGCTGATCCTGGCAGTGCTGGCTATTGGCCTGGTCTATTCCGCACCTAATCTCTATCCCGACGACCCGGCAATTCAGCTTACCGGCGCCAGCACGACGCTGAAGGTTGACCAGCCCGCGCTCGACCGTGCGGTTGGTGCGTTGAAGCAGGCTGGCATTGCGGTGAAAGCTGCCGAAGTCGCCGAGAACGGCGGCTTGCTGCGTCTTGAACGACTGTCGGATCAGCTGCCGGCCAAGGAAGCCGTGCGCCGGGTCATGGGAGACGACTACGTGGTCGCTCTGAACCTGGCCCCGACGACTCCGCAATGGCTGCGTAATCTGGGCGCCAGTCCGATGAAGCTCGGGCTTGATCTGTCCGGCGGCGTGCATTTCCTCCTCGAAGTTGACATGGAGAAGGCCGTTGCCGCTCGCATGCAGGTCTACGAGGGCGAGGTCAAGGCACTGCTGCGCAAGGAGCGGATTCGTTATCGCAGTCTGCCGTCGCGTGGCGACGCCTTCCAGTTGGGCTTTGCCGATAGCGAAACCTTGGGACGCGTTCAGGCGCTGGTACGCAAGAACTTCACGGATTTCGAGCTGACCAGCACCGAGCGTAGCGAGCAGCAAGTCCTGAACGTTGCGTTGACCGAAGCCAAGCTGGCGGAAATTCGCGAGTATTCGATCAAGCAGAACCTGACGACCGTGCGCAACAGGGTCAACGAACTGGGCGTGTCCGAGCCGCTGGTCCAGCGTCAAGGTGCCAATCGAATCGTGGTCGAGCTGCCCGGTGTTCAGGATACCGCCGAAGCCAAGCGCATCCTCGGCAAGACGGCCAGCCTCGAATTTCGTCTCGCCGCCGAGCCCGACGCTCCGCGCGCGACCACCGAGTCCTTCGAGTTTCGTGAGCCAGGCCGCCCGGCGGTAGCGCTTGAGCGCAGCCTGATCATTACCGGTGATCAGGTGACTGACGCTCAGGCCAGCTATGACGAAAACGGCCGACCTCAGGTCAATATTCGTCTTGATGGTCACGGCGGTGATCTGATGAACCGCGCCACCCGCAATAACGTCGGGCGCAGCATGGCGGTCATTTTTATCGAGCAGAAGCCGGTTACCCGCTATGTACGACAGAGCGTCGACGGCGTGGAGCAGGAAGTCATGCTGCAGAGCTTCCAGGAAGAGAAGCAGATCATCAGTCTGGCGACTATCCAGTCGCCGCTGGGCAGCCAGTTCCGGATTACCGGACTGGATGGACAGGGCGAATCCTCCGAACTGGCGCTATTGCTGCGCGCCGGTGGGCTCGCGGCGCCGATGTATTTCGCCGAAGAGCGGACCATCGGCCCGAGCCTGGGCGCCGAGAACATCGACAAGGGTATCGAATCGACGTGGTGGGCGCTGATCTTCGTATCGATTTTCGTCATCCTCATCTACAAGTTCTTCGGCGTGCTGGCGACTGTCGCACTGGCGTTCAACCTGGTGCTGCTGGTCGGTCTGATGTCGATCATCGGCGCCACGCTCACGCTGCCTGGTATCGCCGGTATCGTGCTGACGCTTGGCATGGCGGTGGATGCGAACGTGCTCATCTTCTCGCGTATTCGCGAGGAGCTGAAAAATGGCCTCTCGGTTCAGCGCGCCATTCATGAAGGCTTCGACCGCGCCTACTCGGCGATTCTCGACAGTAACCTGACCACTCTGCTGGTCGGCGGGATTCTGTTTGCGCTGGGCTCGGGGCCGATCAAGGGTTTTGCGGTGACGATGTCGCTGGGGATTCTGACCTCCCTGTTCACCGCCATCATGTTTACCCGGGGTATGGTCAACCTGATTTTCGGCGGTCGTAACGTCAAGAAGTTGTGGATCTGAGGGCACGACCATGATCAAGAACACCATTCGTTTCATGGCGATCCGCAATATCGCGTTCGCCATCACGCTACTGCTGACTGTCGTCGGCCTGGTGGCGCTTATCGGCAAGGGCCTCAACTTCGGCCTGGATTTTACCGGCGGCACGTTGATCGAGCTGCAGTACGAGCAGCCGGCCGATTTGGAAGTGATCAAGCGTGAGCTGGGCCAGGCGGGATATGCCGATGCGGTGGTTCAGAGTTTCGGTGCGACCACAGATGTACTGATCCGCCTGGCCGGCGATGATCCGCAGCTGGGCAGCAAGATCAGTGCGGCGTTGAAGACCATCGATCCTTCGGCCCGTTTCGAGGTAAAGCGTGTCGAATTCGTCGGCCCCCAGGTCGGTGAGGAGCTGCGCGATCAGGGTGGCCTGGCGATGCTCCTGGCGCTGGGCGGGATCATGGTTTATCTCGCATTCCGCTTCCAATGGAAGTTCGGGGTCGGGGCGATCGCCTCGCTGGCGCACGACACCATTCTGACTTTGGGTATTCTCGCGTTTTTCGAGATTCCGTTCGACCTGACGGTTTTGGCGGCGGTCCTGGCAATGATCGGTTATTCGCTCAACGATACGATCATCATTTATGACCGGATTCGCGAGAATTTCCGTTTACTGCGCAAGGCGGATCTGATCGAGAATATCGATATCTCGGTTACCCAGACGCTGTTGCGGACGATGGCGACCTCTTTCTCCACGGCGCTCGCGCTCATCGCGTTGCTGGTCTTCGGTGGGGATACGCTCGCCAACTTCGCGCTGGCCCTGCTGATCGGCGTGGTGGTGGGTACCTACTCGTCTGTTTATATTGGGGCAACGGTGCTGGTGTGGCTGAAGCTGACTGCCACCGACCTCATGCCGCCGGCTGCCAGCGAGGTGGATGAGCGACCCTGATCGCGCCACGCATCCTGCGCTCAGCGCGTCTGCATTGAGGAAACTTTTTGCGCTCCAGCCTGTCTGATCGGCACAGGCAGGCTGCGCTCTGCAGAAGGAGAGCAAGAAGTGAACAAGTCAATGGTGACAGGGGCGATTCTGGGTGCGGTTGTGGCGACTGCAGGTGGTGCGTTGGCGACTTACAGTCTGGTTGATCGTGAGCCGGAGTTTGCTAAGGTCCTGGCGGTCAAGACTGTAACGGAGTCCATCAAGACACCCCGCGAGGTCTGTAAGGACGTTGCGGTGACACGGCAGCGCCCTGTTCAGGACCAGCACAAGATCGCCGGTACGGTAATCGGTGCGGTGGCTGGTGGTCTGCTGGGCAACCAGATTGGTGGTGGCAATGGCAAGAAGATCGCCACCGTGGCTGGCGCGGCCGCCGGCGGTTATGCAGGCAACAAGATTCAGGGCAACATGCAGGCTGGCGACACCTATACGACGACGGAGACGCGCTGCGACACCGTGACCGACGTTGAAGATCGTATCGTTGGCTACGACGTTAAGTACGATCTGGCGGGTGAGGTGGGGCAGGTCCGTATGGATCGAGAGCCGGGCGACACCATCCCGGTACGCGATGGCCAGTTGGTATTGTCGCAACAGTAATTTCAGGTTTAGCCCGAAATAAAAAACGCCCCAATCGGGGCGTTTTTTATTCGTCTCAGCGTTTGAGCGACGGCGTCAGGTGAGGCTGGATGGCGGTCAGCACCGCCTTGAAGCACTTGGTGTTGCCTGCCACGATCTGGCCCTTTTCCAGGAATTCGTGACCGCCGGCGAAGTCGCTGACCAGTCCGCCGGCTTCCTGGATCAGCAGGGCTCCGGCTGCCATGTCCCACTCGGAAAGACCGAATTCCCAGAACGCGTCGTAACGGCCGGCCGCCACATAGGCCAGGTCCAGGCTTGCAGCACCTGCGCGGCGCAGGCCGGCGGTCTGTCCGACCAGGCTGCGGAACATGTTCAGGTAGCTGTCGATATTGTCCAGTTGACCGTCACGGAACGGAAAGCCGGTTCCGAGCAGCGCGCCCTCCAGGCTTTTGCGCGCACTGACACGCAGGCGGCGACCATTGAGTGCTGCGCCGCGGCCACGGCTAGCGGTGAATTCTTCCTGGCGTACCGGGTCGAGCACCACGGCATGTTCCAAGCGCCCGCGGTATTTGCAGGCGATGCTCACGGCGTAGTGGGGAACGCCGCGCAGGAAGTTGGTAGTGCCGTCCAGCGGATCGACGATCCACAGGTAGTCGCTGCCGTCGCCGCTGCCTTCGAGCAGCCCGCTTTCTTCGGCGAGAATGCCGTGGTTCGGGTAGGCCTTACGCAGCGCATTGACGATCACCTGTTCGGCAGCGCGATCGATCTCGCTGACGTAATCCCTGCTGTCCTTTTCGCTGACCGAGATGACGTCCAGGCGCTCGGTGGAACGGACAATGAGTTCGCCGGCGCTGCGGGCGGCGCGCAGCGCGATATTCAGCATGGGCTGCATGGATCGATACCTGGTCGTTTAAAGAAAGCCGGAAATTCTATCAGGAAAGCCGCCGCGCATGTAGCGGGCGATGTACTGCGTTCGCTGGATGGCTGGCGCCGTGCTGCGGTAAGCTTTGCGTCCGTTTTTTCGCGCCGAGAAACCACAGTGTCGCTGCAAAATATCCGCGTGGTGCTGGTCAACACCAGTCATGCCGGCAACATCGGGGGGGCGGCTCGCGCCATGAAGAACATGGGCCTGTCACGTCTGGTGCTGGTCGATCCTGAGGATTTTCCCAGCTCGGATGCCGTGGCCCGAGCTTCCGGTGCTACTGACATCCTCGATGGCGCCCAGGTCGTGGCGACACTCGAGGAGGCGCTGGTAGGCTGTACGCTGGTGCTTGGAACGAGCGCCCGCGACCGCCGTATCCCCTGGCCGCTGCTTGATCCGCGCGAATGCGCAACAGCAAGTCTTGAGCAGGCTGAGCAGGGTGGTGAGGTGGCTCTGGTATTCGGTCGTGAATATGCCGGGCTCACCAACGGGGAGCTGCAGCGCTGCCATTTCCACGTGCACATTCCCTCCAGTCCGGAATTCAGCTCGCTGAACCTGGCTGCCGCGGTGCAGGTGCTGACCTATGAAGTGCGCATGGCATGGCTAGCCGTGCAGGGGCAGCCCACCAAGATGGAAAAGCTCGAAACCACGGCGATGCTCGATGTCCAGCCCGTCACCGCGGACGAGCTTGAGCACTATTTCGGTCACCTCGAGCAGACGTTAATCGAGATCGGCTTCCTCGACCCTGCCAAGCCTCGCCATCTAATGCCGCGTCTGCGTCGGCTTTACGGGCGCAGTGGCATCAGCAAGCTGGAAATGAATATTCTGCGCGGTATTCTCACCGAGACACAGAAGGCTGTTCGCGGCGAGCCCCACGAGCGGAGGCAGGAATAAATGTTCGAACGCATGCGCGAAGACATCCAGAGCGTATTTCATCGCGACCCGGCTGCGCGTAACTCGCTGGAGGTCGTTACCTGCTATCCGGGCCTGCACGCGATCTGGATCCACCGCTTTTCGCACTGGCTTTGGGTGCGCGAATGGAAGCTGCTGGCGCGTATGAGCTCGAACCTGGGGCGTTGGCTGACCGGCATCGAGATTCATCCGGGGGCGCGTATCGGTCGGCGCTTCTTCATTGACCACGGCATGGGTATCGTCATCGGCGAGACCGCCGAGATCGGCGACGATGTCACGCTCTATCACGGCGTCACGCTAGGCGGTACCAGCTGGAACAAAGGCAAGCGCCATCCGACATTGGAAGATGGAGTGATCGTCGGTGCTGGCGCCAAGATTCTCGGGCCATTTACGGTGGGCGCCGGCGCCAAGATTGGCTCGAATGCCGTGGTAACACGGGCAGTGCCGGCCGGGGCGACCGCGGTCGGCATTCCGGGGCGCATCATCGTGAAGTCGGATGACGAGCAAGAAGCAAAGCGCAAGGCAATCGCGGAAAAAATCGGCTTCGATGCGTACGGTGTCAGCGGCGACATGCCGGATCCTGTTGCGCGTGCGATCGGGCAGCTGCTCGATCATGTTCAGGCAGTGGAAGACCGCCTGGAAGGCATGTGCGGGGCGCTCAAGGCGCTGGGGAGCGACTACTGTGCTGAGGACCTGCCGCAGTTGCGCGAAGAGGATTTCACGGAGGTCAAGGCTGCCGAAGAGGATGTCCCGCGCTCTTGATGCGTGCGCCGGTGGGCAGCTGCTATCATGCGGGCCTTTCCGGCGTGACTGCTCGGTCCACTTTTCGCGCGCTCGGATCGTCCGACCAATTCCTGAGTAATTTAATAGGGCATATAGTTGACCTAATTACTCGGAAATAGCATAATCGCATCCAAACCGTGATGCTTGGTGCAAGCCGATGCGATTGACCACTAAAGGCCGTTATGCAGTGACCGCCATGCTCGATCTGGCGCTACATGCGCAGCATGGGCCGGTTTCCCTCGCCGATATTTCGGAGCGGCAGGGCATTTCGCTTTCCTATCTTGAACAGCTGTTCGCCAAGTTACGGCGTGGCAGCCTGGTCACCAGTGTGCGTGGACCTGGTGGCGGCTATCAGCTCTCTCGTGACATGGCGGGTATCCAGGTCGCTCAGGTAATCGATGCCGTTAATGAGTCCGTTGATGCCACTCGCTGCCAGGGTCTCGGAGGCTGTCATTCCGGGGATACCTGTCTGACTCACCACCTATGGTGCGATCTGAGTCAGCAGATACATGAATTTCTAAGCAGCATCAGCCTGGCTGATCTGGTCAAGCGCCAGGATGTGCAGCAGGTTGCGCTGCGCCAGGACATGCGGCGCGCCAGCGGTGGCTCACCGCAGCTGGATAAGATCGAAGCGTCCGCCATCGAATGAGCCGGACGACCGCCTGATTAGGAGACAAGCGAATGAAACTGCCGATTTACCTGGATTATTCCGCCACCACTCCAGTTGATCCCCGTGTTGCCGCGAAGATGATCGAATGCCTGACTATCGACGGCAATTTCGGTAATCCGGCTTCCCGATCGCATGCCTTCGGCTGGCGCGCCGAAGAGGCGGTGGAGAATGCTCGTCGCCAGGTGGCGGAGCTGGTGAATGCCGATCCCCGTGAAATCGTCTGGACCTCCGGTGCTACCGAGTCCGACAACCTTGCGATCAAGGGTGTGGCGCATTTCTATGCCAGCAAGGGCAGGCACATCGTCACCACCAAGATCGAGCACAAGGCGGTTCTGGATACCACTCGCCAGCTCGAGCGCGAAGGCTTCGAGGTGACCTACATCGAGCCGGGCGAGGACGGCATCATCACGCCGGCGATGGTTGAGGCGGCGTTGCGCGAGGACACCATCTTGGTGTCGGTGATGCATGTGAATAACGAGATTGGCACCATTAACGATATCGCCGCCATCGGCGAGCTGACCCGTGCCCGCGGCGTGCTGTTCCATGTCGATGCCGCGCAGTCCACCGGTAAGGTCGAGATCGATCTGGAGGCGATGAAGGTCGATCTGATGTCGTTCTCGGCACACAAGACCTACGGGCCGAAGGGCGTGGGTGCGCTTTATGTGCGTCGCAAGCCGCGTGTGCGTCTCGAGGCGCAGATGCATGGTGGTGGACATGAGCGCGGCATGCGTTCCGGTACGCTGGCGACCCACCAGTTGGTCGGAATGGGCGAAGCCTTCCGGATTGCCAAGGAGGAGATGGTTCAGGAGCGCGAGCATATTCGCGCCTTGCGCGACCGTTTCTTTAGGCAGGTCGAGCACCTGGAGGAGTTGTATGTGAATGGCAGCATGACCGCCCGGGTGCCGCACAACCTCAACCTCAGCTTCAACTATGTAGAAGGCGAGTCGCTGATCATGGCGCTCAAGGACCTGGCGGTTTCCTCCGGTTCAGCCTGTACCTCCGCCTCGCTCGAGCCCTCTTACGTGCTGCGCGCCCTGGGGCGCAACGACGAACTGGCGCACAGCTCGATTCGCTTCACCTTCGGGCGTTTCACCACGGAGGAAGAAGTCGATTACGCAGCGCAGAAGGTCAGCGAAGCGGTAACCAAATTGCGTGAGCTGTCTCCCCTGTGGGACATGTTCAAAGACGGTGTCGACATTTCCAAGGTCGAGTGGCAGGCCCACTGAGCCGTCGGCTCCGCAACGCTTGATTCAGAGAGGATTGCATCATGGCTTACAGTGAAAAGGTCATCGACCACTACGAAAATCCGCGTAACGTCGGCAAGTTCGACGCCGAGGATCCGAACATCGGCACCGGCATGGTCGGTGCGCCGGCATGCGGCGACGTGATGCGACTGCAGATCAAGGTCAACGAGCAGGGCATCATCGAAGACGCCAAGTTCAAGACCTATGGCTGTGGTTCGGCCATTGCCTCCAGCTCCCTCGCTACCGAGTGGATGAAGGGCAAGACGCTGGAAGAGGCAGAAACCATCAAGAACACCCAGCTCGCCGAAGAGCTGGCGCTGCCGCCAGTGAAGATTCACTGCTCGGTACTTGCCGAAGACGCGATCAAGGCCGCCGTGCGCGACTATCGCGAGAAGAAAGGCCTGCTCTAAGGAGGTTTGTCGATGGCTATCACCATGACCGAAGCCGCGGCCCAGCATGTCAATCGTTCGTTGCAGGGGCGTGGAAAGGGCGTAGGCGTGCGGCTGGGCGTCAGGACCACCGGCTGCTCCGGGTTGGCCTATGTGCTGGAGTTCGTCGATGAAACCGGTGCCGAGGATGCGGTGTTCGAAAGTCATGGCGTCAAGGTCATCATCGATCCGAAAAGCCTCGTTTATCTTGACGGTACCGAGCTCGATTTCGTCCGCGAAGGGCTAAACGAAGGCTTCAAGTTCAATAACCCCAACGTGCGTGGCGAATGCGGCTGCGGCGAGAGCTTCAATATCTGAGGACGCTGTGGGCAATCCCTGTCATTACGCGCTTTTCGATCTGCAACCGGAGTTCGATCTCGATCTGAACGACCTGTCGGAGCGCTATCGAAATCTGGCGCGTCAGGTTCACCCCGACCGTTTTGCTGACGCCGGCGAGTCCGAGCAGCGTCAAGCGTTGGAGCGCTCGGCCAACCTCAATGAGGCATACCAGACGCTCAAGGCGCCGGCCCGTCGTGCGCGCTATCTGTTGAGCTTGCAGGGGCACGACCTGCCCCTGGAAGCCACTGTGCAGGACCCGGAGTTCCTCATGCAGCAGATGCATTGGCGTGAAGAACTAGAGGCATTGCATGAGCAGGTCGACCTCCCGGGGGTCGCCACTTTCAAGGTGCGCCTCAAGGATGCCCAGCGCGCGCTGGATGAGCGTTTCGCGCAGATCTGGCGCGATGCTGCAGCGCGGGAAGAGGCCGAGCGCCTGGTGCGCCGCATGCAGTTTCTCGACAAGCTGTCCCAGGAAGTGCGCCAACTCGAAGAGCGCCTCGACGATTAACCTTCGCGTGGCGCCTGGCGCTGCGCTCGACATCAGACAGATATGGCCTTACTTCAGATTGCCGAGCCCGGACAAAGCCCTCAGCCTCACCAGCGGCGTCTTGCCGTCGGAATAGATCTGGGCACCACCAATTCGCTGGTAGCTGCTCTGCGCAGCGGTGTCACGGCACCGCTGGCAGATACCGATGGACAGGTGATATTGCCTTCGGTCGTGCGCTACCACGCCGACCGCGTTGAAGTGGGGCATGCCGCCAAGGTCGCGGCAGCGAGCGATCCGTTCAATACTATCAGCTCGGTCAAGCGCCTCATGGGGCGTGGTCTTGCCGACGTGAAGCAGTTGGGTGAGCAGCTCCCCTATCGCTTCAGTGGGGGCGAGTCACAGATGCCGTTCATTGAGACGGTGCAGGGCCCCAAGAGTCCGGTGGAGATTTCCGCGGAGATACTGCGAGCGCTGCGCGAGCGCGCCGAGGCGACGCTTGGCGGGGAGTTGGTGGGTGCGGTGATCACGGTGCCGGCGTACTTCGACGATGCGCAACGCCAGGCTACCAAGGATGCGGCGCGGCTGGCCGGGCTGAATGTTTTGCGCCTGCTCAACGAGCCGACTGCTGCGGCGGTTGCCTATGGCCTCGATCGACAGGCCGAGGGCGTGGTCGCGATCTACGATCTGGGCGGCGGCACGTTCGATATTTCCATTCTTCGCCTGACCAAGGGTGTGTTCGAAGTGCTGGCCACCGGTGGTGATACCGCCTTGGGCGGTGACGATTTCGATCATGCCGTGGCCGGGTGGATTCTCGATCAGGCCGGCGTTTCCGGTGACCTTGAGCCAGGTGCGCAGCGCGAGCTGCTGAAGATTGCCTGTGCCGCGAAGGAGCATCTGAGCGATGCCGATAGCGCGCCGATCAGCTATGCGGGCTGGCAAGGGCAGTTGGATCGGGCGACGTTCGATGCGCTGATCGAGCCGATGGTTGCGCGCAGCCTCAAGGCCTGTCGGCGTGCGGTGCGCGATTCCTCCATTGAGGCGGATGAAGTCAGTGCAGTCGTCATGGTCGGCGGTTCGACGCGGGTTCCGCTGGTGCGCAGCCTGGTTGGGCAGTTGTTTGGTCGCGAGCCGCTGACCGATATCGATCCGGACGAAGTAGTGGCCATCGGTGCCGCGATCCAGGCCGAAACCCTTGCCGGCAACAATCGTGACGGCAACGAACTGTTGCTGCTCGATGTGATTCCATTGTCGCTGGGCCTGGAGACGATGGGCGGGCTGATGGAAAAGATCATCCCGCGCAACACCACCATTCCGGTTGCGCGCGCCCAGGACTTCACCACCTATAAAGATGGCCAGTCGGCCATGATGATTCACGTGCTGCAGGGTGAGCGCGAACTGATCGCCGACTGCCGTTCGCTGGCGCGCTTCGAGCTGCGCGGCATTCCGCCGATGGTGGCGGGGGCGGCGAAGATCCGTGTGACGTTTCAGGTCGATGCCGACGGGCTGCTGAGTGTTTCTGCGCGCGAGCTGACCTCGGGCGTCGAGGCGAGCATCCAGGTCAAGCCATCCTACGGGCTGACCGACGGCGAAATTGCGCGCATGCTCGAGGACTCCTTCCGCAAGGCGGGTGAGGACAAGCAGGCCCGCGCACTGCGCGAACAGCTGGTGGATGCCCAGCGGCTGCTGGAGGCCGTGGAGGCGGCGCTGGCGGCTGATGGCGAGCGACTGCTGAGTGCTGAGGAGCGCGAAGCCATCGAAGAGCAGATGAATGCGCTGCGCGCGCTGCTCGACAGTCCGGACGGCGTTGCGATCGAGCGCCAGAGCAAGCGACTCAGCCAGATCACCGATGCCTTCGCTGCGCGTCGACTGGATTCAACCGTCAAGGCCGCGCTGGCCGGACGACGGCTCAACGATATCGAGGAATGACCCAGATGCCGCAGATCATCTTCCTGCCCAATGCCGAGCACTGCCCAGAAGGCGCCGTGATCGAGGCGCAAGCCGGCGAAACCGTACTGGATGCCGCGCTGCGCAACGGCATCGAGATCGAGCACGCCTGCGAGAAATCCTGTGCCTGCACCACCTGCCATGTAGTGATCCGCGAAGGTTTCGCCAGTCTGGAACCATCCGATGAGCTCGAGGACGATATGCTGGACAAGGCCTGGGGGCTGGAGCCGACCTCGCGCCTGTCCTGTCAGGCTGTGGTCGACAAGGCCGATCTGGTCGTGGAAATTCCTAAGTACACCATCAACCAGGTTTCCGAAGGGCATTGAGGCATTCATGAGTCTGCATTGGACCGATGTACTGGATATCGCCATCGAGCTGGCCGAAGCGCGGCCTGAGGTCGACCCGCGCTACGTGAACTTCGTCGAACTGCATCGCTGGGTGCTGGAGCTGCCGGATTTTTCCGATGATCCACAGCGTGGCGGCGAGAAAGTGTTGGAAGCCATCCAAGCCGCCTGGATCGAAGAGGCGCAATAACCGGCTACTCTCTCTGGTGCCGATACGGCTTCGCTCGAGCTTCTGGCTGCCGACTACCCTTATGTTTTGACCCGAACCCGCGTATGATTCGCGGGTTTGTTCGTTCGCTTTAACCCATCAGTTTTGGAGTCCTACATGGCCCTGCAACGCACCTTCTCCATCATCAAGCCCGATGCCGTCGCCAAGAACGTGATCGGCGAAATCACCACCCGTTTCGAGAAGGCCGGCCTGCGCGTCGTCGCTTCCAAGATGGTTCAGCTGTCCGAGCGTGAAGCCGCTGGCTTCTACGCCGAGCACAGCGAGCGTGGCTTCTTCAAGGATCTGGTTGCCTTCATGACTTCCGGTCCGGTCATCGTTCAGGTTCTGGAAGGCGAGAACGCCATTGCCAAGAACCGCGAACTGATGGGTGCCACCAACCCGAAAGAAGCCGCAGCTGGCACTATCCGCGCTGACTTCGCCGTCTCCATCGACGAGAACGCCGTGCACGGTTCCGACTCGGAAGCCTCCGCTGCACGCGAGATCGCCTACTTCTTCGCGGCCACCGAAGTGTGCGCACGCATTCGCTGATTGAGCGAAGGTGAATCCTATGATTGCCACGACCGGTAAGGTGAATCTGCTGGGCCTGACCCAGCCGCAGCTGGAAAGCTTCTTTGAGTCGATTGGGGAGAAGCGCTTCCGTGCCGGTCAGGTGATGAAGTGGATTCACCATTTTGGCGTCGATGATTTCGACGCCATGAGTAACATCGGCAAGGCCTTGCGCGAAAAGCTCAAGGCTTGTGCGGAGATACGCGGCCCGGAAATCGTCAGCGAAGACATTTCCAGCGACGGCACCCGCAAATGGGTCGTGCGCGTTGCTTCGGGTAGCTGCGTCGAAACCGTTTACATCCCCCAGGCTGGGCGTGGCACGCTGTGCGTATCGTCCCAGGCAGGCTGTGCGCTGGATTGCAGCTTCTGCTCCACCGGCAAACAGGGCTTCAATAGCAACCTCACCGCCGCCGAGGTGATCGGTCAGGTGTGGATTGCCAACAAATCCTTCGGCACCGTCCCGGCGAAAGTCGACCGCGCCATCACCAACGTGGTGATGATGGGCATGGGCGAGCCGCTGTTGAATTTCGATAACGTGGTCGCCGCCATGCAGATCATGATGGACGACCTCGGTTACGGTATCTCCAAACGCAAGGTTACG
This sequence comes from Stutzerimonas degradans, assembly GCF_024448505.1. Taxonomy (GTDB): domain Bacteria; phylum Pseudomonadota; class Gammaproteobacteria; order Pseudomonadales; family Pseudomonadaceae; genus Stutzerimonas; species Stutzerimonas degradans. The sequence continues at coordinate 52,780 of NZ_JAMOHV010000002.1, read as the reverse complement.
CTCTCGACTTCCGGTGTCGTGCCGATGATTGATGAGCTGGCCAAGGTCATTGATGTGTCCCTGGCGCTGTCGTTGCACGCGCCGAACGACGCGTTGCGTGACCAGTTGGTGCCGATCAACAAGAAGTATCCGCTGCAGATGCTGCTGGAATCCTGCCAGCGCTACATCTCGCGACTCGGCGAGAAGCGCGTGCTGACCATCGAGTACACGCTTCTGCAGGGCGTGAACGATCAGCCCGAGCATGCCGAGCAGATGATTGCGCTGCTGGCGAAAATCCCCTGCAAGATCAATCTGATTCCATTCAATCCGTTCCCTCATTCCGGATATGAGCGCCCCAGCAACAATGCCATCCGGCGTTTTCAGGACATCCTGCACAAAGCCGGGCACAATGTGACGGTGCGTACGACCCGCGGCGAAGACATCGATGCCGCTTGCGGACAGCTCGTCGGCCAAGTGCTGGACCGCACCCGCCGTAGCGAGCGCTACATCGCCGTGCGCGAACTGCAGACCGAGCCCGATACCGCGCGCGCTGCTTCGAACCGATCCTGAGGGGGTACTGATGATCTTGCGCGTTGCGCTGCTGTTGCTTTTTGCCGGCCTGACTGGCTGTGTTTCGACCGGCACTGTCGATCCGCTGAAAACCGAAGAAGGGCGCCAGCAGGCACGCGATGCCTACATTCAGCTGGGTATCGGCTATGTACAGCAGGGCACCGCGTCGCGGGCCAAGACGCCACTGCGCAAGGCTCTGGAACTCGATCCGCGCAGCGCTGATGCGCACGCGGCGCTGGCGTTGGTGTTCCAGACGGAAATGGAAAACGAGCTGGCCGATAAGCATTACCGCGAAGCGTTGGCCAGTCGCCGGGACGCGCGGATTCTGAACAACTACGGCAGTTTTCTGTTCGAGCAGAAACGTTACCCTGAAGCGCTCGAACGATTCACCCAGGCCTCAGAAGACAATCTGTATCCCGAGCGTGCGCGGGTCTTCCAGAACATGGGCATGACCGCGTTGAAGCTGAACCAGCCGGAGCAGGCCGAGAAGTATTTCACTCGTGCGCTGCGCCTGGACAGTCGTCAGCCTGGCGCGCTGCTGGAGCTCGCGCTGATGGCCTATGACGCCAAACAGTACGTCCCCGCCAAGGCCTACTACGACAGCTACAGCCAACTTGCCGAGCAGAACGCCCGTAGCCTGCTGCTTGGTATCCGTCTGGCCGATATCCACGGGGATCGCGACAGGGCAGCCAGTCTGGCGCTGCAGCTCAAGCGCCTGTACCCCGGTACGGCCGAATATCAGCAATACCTTTCGGAGCAACGATGACAGCGCCGAATCACGAGGCTGCCCCGATGGGCGCCAATCCGGGTGAAACCCTGCGCCAGGCTCGCGAGAGCAAGGGCTGGTCGTTGGCGTCCGTTGCCCACCAGCTCAATCTGACGGCCCGCTCGGTTGCGCAGATCGAGGCCGGCGATTTCAGCCAGTTGCCGGGGCATACCTTTGCCCGTGGATACGTCAGAGCCTACGCCAAACTGCTGGAACTGGACCCTAACCAGCTCGTGCAGGAGTTCGATCAGCATACTGGCACCAGTGCCACAGGCAGCAATGTCACCAGCCTGGGGCGCATCGAAGAACCCGGCCGGCTGTCGCGAAGCGTCTTGCGTTTCTTCGGCTTTGCCCTACTGCTGGTCGTGGCGGGTGCCAGTTTTTACTGGTGGCAAGAGCGTATCCAGCGGCCAGAGACCGTGCCTGCGGTGACGGCGCTGGACAGTATCGAAGTGGAAACGGCCGACGGTACCACGCAGATTCATCTGCTCGATCGGCCGGAAGACCAGGAGGAGGTCGCGGACGCTCCGCTACCCACAACAGACGAACAACCGTCGACGACCGAGTCTGCGCCGCAGCCTGACGCGCAGGGCATGCCGGCTCCGGCTGATGAGGCAAACACCGTTGTCGATCAGTCGGTATCAGAAGTTGCCGAGCCGCAGATCACCGCCGCGCCGGAAACCCAGGTGAGTGCGCCAGTCACCGAGACTCCGTCGGAGCCGGCAGTGGTTCCCGCCGCTGGTGAGGGTCGTCTGGTCCTGCAGTTCAGTGCCGATTGCTGGACCAAGGTGACCGATGCCGACGGTCGCGTGCTCTATAGCGGCCTGGCCAAGGCTGGCAGCGAGCACAGCGTCACCGGCAAGGCGCCGCTCGATGTCCATCTGGGCTACGCGCGAGGCGCGCAGATCAGTTACAACGGCGCGGCCGTGGATCTTGCCTCGTATGTTCGCGGCGAGACGGCGCGTATCAAGCTGGGGCAGTAAGCATGCATTCAGAGTCTCCCATCAAACGTCGCCCATCTCGCAAGATCTGGGTAGGCAACGTTGCGGTCGGCGGCGATGCGCCGATCTCCGTGCAGAGCATGACCAACACCGAGACGTGCGATGTCGACGCGACTGTCGGACAGATTCGTCGCCTGGCAGATGCCGGTGCCGATATCGTGCGCGTCTCGGTGCCGTCGATGGAGGCGGCCGAGGCTTTTGGACGGATCAAACAGCAGGTTCAGTTGCCGCTGGTCGCGGATATCCATTTCGATTACCAGATCGCCCTGCGTGTGGCCGAACTGGGTGTCGATTGTTTGCGCATCAACCCGGGCAACATCGGTCGCGAAGACCGGGTGCGCGCGGTAGTCGAGGCTGCGCGCGACCGCGGCATTCCGATCCGCATCGGCGTCAACGCCGGTTCGCTGGAGAAGGACCTGCAGAAGAAGTACGGTGAGCCGACGCCCGAGGCGCTGGTAGAGTCGGCGCTGCGCCATGTCGAGCATCTGGACCGGCTGAACTTCCCCGACTTCAAGGTCAGCGTGAAGGCCTCCGATGTGTTCATGGCGGTCGAGGCCTACCGTCAGCTGGCCAAGCAGATCGAACAACCGCTGCATCTGGGAATCACCGAGGCCGGCGGGCTGCGTTCCGGAACGGTGAAATCGGCAGTTGGACTGGGCATGCTGCTCGCCGAGGGCATCGGCGACACCATCCGTGTTTCGCTGGCTGCCGATCCAGTGGAAGAGATCAAGGTTGGGTTCGATATCCTCAAATCACTGCACCTGCGTTCGCGAGGCATCAACTTCATTGCCTGCCCCAGCTGCTCGCGGCAGAACTTCGACGTGGTCAAGACCATGAACGAGCTGGAGGCGCGCGTCGAGGATCTGCTGGTGCCGCTGGACGTAGCGGTCATCGGCTGTGTGGTCAACGGCCCGGGCGAAGCCAAGGAAGCGCATATCGGCCTGACCGGCGGCAGCCCGAGCAACCTGGTGTATATCGACGGCAAGCCGGCGCAGAAGCTGAACAACGAGAATCTGGTTGACGAGCTGGAGCAGCTGATCCGCCGCAAGGCGGCCGAGAAGCTCGAAGCGGATGCCGCGCTCATCGCCCGTAGTTGATTGTTAAGGAATTCCTTTGAGCAAGTCCCTGCAAGCCATTCGTGGCATGAACGACATCCTGCCGGCGCAAACTCCGGTCTGGCGCTACCTGGAGGGCACTTTTGCGCAGCTGCTCGACAGCTACGGCTATAGCGAAATCCGCCTGCCCATCGTCGAATACACCGAACTGTTCGCCCGTGGCATCGGTGAAGGAACCGATGTCGTCGACAAGGAGATGTACACGTTTCGTGATCGCAATGACGAATCGCTGACGCTGCGTCCAGAAGGTACTGCCGGCTGCGTGCGCGCGGTGCTCGAACACGGCCTCACCGGCGGCGGCCAGGTGCAGAAGCTCTGGTACACCGGCCCGATGTTTCGCTACGAGAAACCGCAGAAAGGGCGTTATCGCCAGTTTCACCAGATCGGCGTAGAAGTGTTCAACCAGCCTGGCCCGGACGTAGACGCCGAGCTGATCGTGCTCACCGCTCGTCTGTGGAAACAGCTCGGCATGAGCGAAGCGGTGACGCTGCAGCTCAACAGTCTTGGCTCCAGCGAAGCGCGTGCACGTTATCGCGACGCGCTGGTCGCCTACCTGCAGCAGCGGTTCGATCAGCTCGACGAAGACAGCCAGCGCCGCCTGACTACCAACCCGCTGCGCATCCTCGACAGCAAAAATGCCCAGACCCAAGCGTTACTGGCCGATGCGCCGACGCTGCACGACTACCTCGATGAGGAGTCACGCGAGCATTTCGACGGGCTGAAGGCGCGCCTGGATGCGGTCGGTATCGCCTACGAGATCAACCCGAAGCTGGTGCGCGGACTCGATTATTACGGCCGCACGGTGTTCGAGTGGGTGACCGACAAGCTCGGCGCGCAGGGAACGGTCTGTGCCGGCGGCCGATACGATGGGCTGGTCAGCCAGTTCGGCGGCAAGCCCACCCCGGGAGTCGGCTTCGCGATGGGCGTCGAACGCCTGGTGCTGCTGCTGGAAACCCTCGACTTGGTCCCCGCAACGCTGAATCAGCCGCCGCACGCGTTCATCTGCGCATTCGGCGAAGCGGCGGAACTGGCGGCACTCGGTCTGGCCGAGCGTCTGCGCGACGCCTTACCGGGCCTGCGTCTGCTGGTCAATGCCGGCTCTGGCAGCTTCAAGAGTCAGTTCAAGAAGGCCGACAAGAGCGGCGCACATTTCGCGCTGATTCTCGGTGAGGACGAACTTGCCGGGCGCGTGGTAGGTTGCAAGCCGCTGCGCGATGACAGCGAACAACAAAGCATTGCCTGGGATGCTCTACCCGAGCGTCTGGCTGCCTGCCTCGAGCAGGTCTGAGACTAAGCGAATGGAAGGAGTGACAGCGTGACCTCGGGTACCGAAGAAGAACAACTGGCACAAATCAAGGATTGGTGGCAGCGCAACGGCAAGCCTTTGCTCACGGGTGGCGCTCTCGCCGTGGCGCTGGTGTTCGGCTGGCAGTTCTGGCAGAACCATCAGCTCAACCAGGCGTATAACGCATCCGGGCTGTACCAGCAGCTGCTGACGGCTGCGCTGGAGTCCGGCAAGGCGGACGCCGCGGAAGTGGCGCGCCTGGGCAATCAGCTGAAGCAGGACTTTGCCGGTACTCATTACGCTCAGTACGGTAGCCTGTTTGTCGCCAAGGTGGCGGTTGAGGGCGGCCGTCTGGACGAAGCCGCTGCCGAATTGCGCGCAATTGTCGACAAGCCTGCCGACTCAACGCTTGGCGAGCTGGCGCGTCAGCGCCTGGCACGTGTGCTGGCGGCGCAGGACAAGGCAGAAGATGCCCTCAAAATGCTCGAAGGCGAGGCCGACAAGGCCTTCGCCGCCAGCCGCGAGGAGCTGCGCGGCGATCTGCTGGTGCAGCTGGGCCGCGTGGACGAGGCGCATGCCGCCTATACCAAGGCCAAACAAGCGCTGTCGCAGGATGCCGCAATCGGCGGTCTGCAGCTGAAGCTGGACGATCTGGCCCGAGGGGAGGCGTAACCGATGCGCTGGAAGACTGCCGCGTTGCTGACCTTCGCCGTACTGGCCGCCGGGTGCAGCAGCAATGACACGAAAGAGCCGGAGCCTGCGGAGCTGACCAAGTTCGAAGCCGAGGTCGAACTACAGAAGCAATGGAGCCGCTCGATTGGCGAGGGCCAGGGCGAAACCTACAACCTGCTGGTGCCTGCGGTGTACGGCGAGCAAATCTATGCTGCCGACGTCGAGGGCCTGGTGGTTTCCGTAGATCGCCTGACCGGCAAGGTCAACTGGAAGACCGACCTCGAAGTGCCGGTTTCCGGTGCGGTCGGTGCGGGCTATGGTCTGGTGTTGGTCGGCACGCTGCGCGGCGAGGTGATCGCGCTGGACGTCGCCAGCGGCGAGGAGCGCTGGCGCAGTCGGGTCAGCAGTGAGGTGCTGGCCGCTCCGGCGGTGAACGGCGACATCGTGCTGGTGCAGACCCAGGACGATCGTCTGATCGCACTGGAAATCGACACTGGCGCGCAGCGCTGGAGCTACGAAGGCTCGCCAGCGGTCCTTACCCTGCGCGGCACCGGCGCGCCGGTACTGACCAATCAGCTGGCGATCGCCGGTCTGTCCAACGGCAAGGTCATCGCGCTGGATACGCGCCGCGGTCTGCCGGTGTGGGAGCAGCGTGTGGCGATCCCGCAGGGACGTTCCGAGCTGGAGCGTGTGGTGGATATCGACGGTGGCCTGCTGCTGTCCGGCGGTACGCTGTATGTCGCCACCTACCAGGGCCGTGCGGTGGCGCTGGATGTCGATAGCGGCCGTATCCAGTGGCAACGCGATGCTTCCACCTATTCCGGCGTTGCATTGGGCTACGGTAGCGTCTATTTGAGCCTCGCCAGCGGTACCGTGGAAGGTGTCGACGAACGTTCCACCACGGCGTTGTGGAGCAACGATGCACTGGCACGCCGCCAGCTTTCGGCTCCGGCGGTGTTTTCCAGTTACGTGGTGGTGGGCGACCGTGAAGGCTACCTGCATCTGCTGAGCCAGGTGGATGGGCGTTTCGTGGCCCGTGAGCGTATCGACAGCTCCGGACTGCGCGCGCGCCCGGTTGTCGAGGGCGATTGGCTGTACGTATTCAGCAATGACGGCAAGCTGGTCGCGTTGACCATCCGCCGAGACGACTGATACGCCCGAGTCGTCCTGACGCTCCGCCGCCGCGGAGCGTTCGATTGTATGGCCGCTGCCTTGCAGCGGCCTTCGTGTTTTCTGAAATATCGCAATGGAGAGCCGCATGGTTCCCGTAATAGCTCTGGTGGGGCGTCCGAACGTCGGCAAATCCACCCTGTTCAATCGGCTCACCAAGAGCCGCGACGCCATCGTCGCCGAGTACGCCGGCCTGACCCGTGATCGCCAGTATGGCGAGGCCAAATGGCAGGGGCGCACCTACATCGTGATCGACACCGGGGGCATTTCCGGTGACGAGGAAGGCATCGACGCGAAAATGGCCGAACAGTCGCTGCAGGCCATCGAAGAGGCTGATGCGGTGCTGTTCATGGTCGACTCGCGTGCGGGGCTGACTGCCGCCGACCAGATGATCGCTGAGCACCTGCGCAAGCGGAACAAGCGCAGCTTCCTGGTCGCGAACAAGGTCGACACCGTCGACCCGGATCTCGCGCGGGCGGAGTTCAGCCCGCTGGGACTGGGCGATGCGCTGCCCATCGCGGCGGCGCACGGTCGCGGCATCAGCCACATGCTGGACGCGGCGCTGGGCATCTTCCCCAAGGACAACGCCGAAGAGGGCGAGGCGGTTGAAGGCGAGGTAGCCGAGGAGGTTGCGGAGGGGCAGGAGGCCAAGCGCATCCCCGGGCCTAGCGAGAAGGATGGCATCAAGATCGCCATCATCGGCCGGCCTAACGTCGGCAAGTCGACGCTGGTCAACCGCATGCTCGGCGAAGAGCGGGTCATCGTCTACGACCAGGCTGGCACCACGCGCGACAGCATCTACATTCCGTTCGAGCGCGATGGCGAGAAGTACACGCTGATCGACACCGCCGGCGTGCGCCGGCGCGGCAAGATCTTCGAGGCGGTGGAGAAGTTCTCCGTAGTCAAGACACTGCAAGCGATCCAGGACGCCAACGTGGTGATCTTCGTCATGGATGCCCGCGAGGGCGTCGTCGAGCACGATCTCAACCTGCTCGGCTTCGTACTGGAAACCGGCCGTGCGCTGGTCATCGCGCTGAACAAGTGGGATGGCATGGAGCCGGGCGAGAAGGACTACGTGAAGACCGAGCTGGAACGCCGCCTGTTCTTCGTCGACTTCGCCGATATCCATTTCATCTCGGCCAAGCATGGCACCGGGGTCGGGCACCTGTACAAGTCGGTGCAGGCGTCGTTCACCTCCGCGGTCACTCGCTGGCCGACAAGCCGCCTGACGCAGATCCTCGAGGACGCGGTGCGCGAGCACCAGCCGCCGATGGTCGCCGGCCGCCGCATCAAGCTGCGCTATGCGCACCTGGGCGGCGCCAACCCGCCGCTGATCGTGATCCACGGCAATCAGGTCGATGCGGTGCCGAAGTCCTACTCGCGTTATCTGGAGAACACCTACCGACGTGTTCTGAAGCTGGTCGGCACGCCGATCCGCATCGAATACAAGGGCGGTGAGAACCCGTACGAGGGCAAGAAGAACACCCTCACCGATCGCCAGGTCAACAAGAAACGCCGCTTGATGAGCCATCACAAGAAGGCCGAGAAGAAGCGCCGCGACAAGAAGCGCTAGCGGCGAGCGCCGGTGCAGAGGCTGGACGGGCCGGGCGGCGGCGTGCATGCTCGGTCTCACTCCAAGCCCCGGGTCCCTGGCGTTTTGTATCGATGATTACCAGCAAACTGCCCAACGTCGGCACCACCATCTTCACCACCATGTCGCAGCTCGCGGCCGAAACCGGCGCGCTCAACCTGTCGCAGGGCTTCCCGGATTTCGACGGCCCGCTGGCACTGCGCGAGGCGCTGGCGCGGCACGTCATGGCCGGGCACAACCAGTACGCACCGATGACCGGCCTGCCAGCCTTGCGCGAGCAGGTGGCGGTCAAGGTGCGTTCGCTTTACGGTCGAAACGCCTGCGCCGATCGCGAGATCACCATCAGTCCCGGTGCCACCCAGGCGATATTCTGCGCGATCCAGGCAGTGGTTCGCGCCGGTGACGAAGTCATCGTGTTCGATCCCTGCTACGACAGCTACGAGCCGGCCGTGCAGCTGGCCGGCGGTGTGTGCATCCACCAGCCGCTGACCCTGCCGGACTTCCGGATCGACTGGCAGCGCCTGGCTGACGCGCTCACGCCGCGCACACGGATGATTGTGCTGAATACCCCGCACAATCCCAGCGGTGCGCTGATCGAAAGCAGCGAGCTGGATCGCCTCGCCGAGCTGATCCGCGGGCGTGACATCTATCTGCTCAGCGATGAGGTTTACGAACATCTGGTGTTCGATGGTCGTGCACACGCCAGCGTGTTGCGCCATGACGAGCTGTACCAGCGTGCCTTTGTTGTGAGCTCGTTCGGCAAGACCTATCACGTTACCGGCTGGAAGACCGGCTATGTAGTGGCACCGCCGGCGCTGACGGACGAGCTGCGCAAAGTGCATCAGTACGTCAGTTTCACCGCAGTGACGCCGTTGCAGTGGGCGCTGGCCGATTTCATGGCCGGGCATCCCGAACACATCGTCGAATTGCCGGCGTTCTACCAGGCCAAGCGCGATCTGTTCTGCGACCTGCTGGCCGGCTCGCGCCTGCGATTCGAGCGGGCCGCGGGTACCTATTTTCAGCTGATCGACTATTCGGCCATTCGTCCGGACCTTGACGACGTGGCGATGGCCCAGTGGCTCACCCGCGAGCACGGCGTGGCCAGCATCCCGATTTCGGTGTTCTACCAGCGGCCGCCGCAGGGGCTGCGGCTGGTGCGCTTCTGCTTTGCCAAACGAGAGGAGACGCTGCGTCAGGCGGCGGAACGACTATGCGCGATCTGAACAACCTGTCCGATCTCGAACTGGCGCTGGTCCAGACCTCGTTGGTCTGGCAGGACGCGCCGGCCAACCGTGAGCGCTTCGCCGCCATGCTGGAGCAGGCCCGCGGCGCCGATCTGGTCATCCTTCCAGAGATGTTCACCACCGGTTTCTCGATGGAGGCGGCGGCGCTGGCCGAGCCGGAGGAGGGGCCGAGTTACGCATGGCTGCGTGAGCAGGCGATACGGCTCGATGCGGTGGTGACCGGTAGCCTGATCGTCGAGGCCGCCGATGGCAGCCATCGCAACCGCCTGCTCTGGGCGCGTCCTGATGGCCAGATGCTGCATTACGACAAGCGCCACCTGTTCCGCATGGCCGGCGAGCATCGGCATTACACGCCGGGGGCTCAGCAGGCAGTATTCGAGCTGAACGGCTGGCGGGTGCGTCCGCTTATCTGTTACGACCTGCGCTTCCCGGTCTGGAGTCGCGACCCGCACGGTACCGACCTGCTGCTGTACACCGCCAACTGGCCGGCTGCCCGCCGTGATGCGTGGAGCCGTCTGCTGCCGGCGCGCGCGATCGAGAATCTGTGTTTCGTCGCTGCGGTCAACCGTATCGGCGAGGATGGCAAGGGACACGCCTACAGTGGCGACAGCCAGGTGCTGGATTTCAAGGGCGATACCCTCCTTGATGCCGGCGAGCGCGACGGCGTTCTGCGTTGCACGTTGCGTGCGCGCGATCTGGCAGCGTTCCGTGAGCGCTTCCCGGCCTATCACGACGGCGACGCCTTCGAGTTACAGCTCTGACGCGGCGCCGGGAAGGCAAGCTGCGGCGCTAGCGCACCGCGCGCAGCAGGTAGGCCTGCTTGTGCCCGCGCTGTTCGTAGTCATGCATCGCCTGTTCGGCTGCGCGGTAATCGCTGAAACGGTGCATTTCCACTTCGTTGCCGTTGTCATCGATCCGGTAGAGCGCCCAGCAAGGCGCTCTTTGCGGTTGAGCGGCAGGCTGCTCGACCGGAGCGTGCAACGAGCGGGCGTGCTCGGTGGATGCGTCGCGCGGCCGGCGTCTGCGCTGCCAGACCCACGCGTAAACCAGCACATTGATGATCAGCACCACGCCGGCCAACACGTATTGCACCGGCAGCGTCAGCCAGTCTGGATAAAGCAGCGGCAGCACGTAGTGTTCGATGAATCCTTCGCTGTAGCCCGTCTCGCCAGCCAGCTGGCGTAGCGCCTGTTCCCAGTAGGTAAGGGGGCAACCGCGGTCGGCCAGCTCGACGTAGATCGCCCAGCCCATCGCCAGCAGATGAATCGGCAGCAAGCCGCGCCAGCGCGCCACCAGCAGTCCGCCGAACAGGGCAAACAGCACGAATCCCAGATGCAGGATCAGCAGTGCGTCGGCGCCGAGGCGGTAGGGCATGGCGATCAGCCTTCGGGCTTGTTATGCGTCTCGAGCACGGCGATCTGCCGGTCCTGCAGACGATCGATGCCGAGCAGCACCGCGCTGGCGCCGAGTAAGGCCAGCAGCATGTCCGACTGCGTGTCCCAGGGATCGCCTTGGGTACCGAGGAAGTCGGTGGCACCACCACCGGCGATCAGCGCTACCCACCACTCGATCAACTCGTAGAACGCACTGATCGCCAACGCCACGCAGATAGCCAGGAAATTCAGCATCGCCCCAGGCGTCACGTAGCGCTGCCGCAGCAGGATTTCGCGCGCCACCAGCATCGGCACCAGCCCCTGCATGAAATGGCCGAGTTTGTCGTAGGGGTTGCGCTGCAGGTCGAACAGCTCCTGGACCCAGAAGCCCAGCGGAACCCGGGCATAGGTGTAGGCGCCGCCGAGGATCAGTACCAGCGCATGGAAGGCGATCAGGACGTAGAGCAGGCGAGTTAGCGGGAAACGATGATGGGTCGCCAGCAGCACGGGGGTGGCGAGCAGCACCGGACTGACTTCCAGCAGCCAGGTCGCACGGTCATAAGGCTGGATGCCAGAGAGGATGAGCGCCAGCAGCACGATCAGGCCGAGGGTGACGTAAAGCGTGTTGTTCTGCATGGCGTCCTGGCAATTGTATCGATGCCCACAGCATGCCGCTGCCGATGAACGGCGACAAGCTGTCCGGCTGATTCAGCGACTGGCGAAGTCGCCGGTGCAACGCTGCAGATTGACGGTCCCGACATGGTGGTTGGCATTGCCCTGCGCGCAGGCAACGCGCTGGTTGCGCCAGCGCTCCCATTCACTGACTGGGTAGCGGCGATTCCACAGCTCGTAGAGCCGCCGGTCCTGGCGGGACAGGCGTAGCTGGTAACGCTCGCTCATGTACAGGTAGGTGCGGGCGATAGCGCCGCGGCTGCGTTCGGGCGGCATCGCCGTGCGCTGCTTGAAATCCACCACCATGGGGCATGCGCCGTACTGCCCTGGCCGGGCCGGAAGCACGCCGAAACCGAAATTGCTGCGGTCGCCGTTGACCTCGCCGACCACCGGAACCAGGTTGTGCAGATCGGCTTCGGCACGGCTGAATACCGGATCGTTGGCGGTGCAGTGCTTGCGTCCGCCCCGTTGCCAGCAGCGTCGCTGATGGCCGATCACCCAGGCTGGGACGATATGCTCCCATTCCACGCGAGCGGCGCGCTGTGGCTGTTTGCGCGGTACATAGCCGCAGCTGGCAAGGTCGATGCGATTACCGCGGTAGCGGCAGCCGCAGTAGAAATCCACCGGGCGCTCGGCGTGGATTTGCCACGCTAGCTTTTTCGCTTCGCGAAAGGTGCGCGGCGCGTCGGCATGGGCGGCGGCACCGCAGAAGACAAGGAGCAGCAGAAGACTGAAGTGACGCATGGCATTCTCGACAACCGAACGAGTAACGCATCCATGCGGCGCGGCATATTAGCCCTCAGCGTTGAGAGAAAGACCAATAAAAACAATTGGTTGTGATTTTTTCGACGAACGGCGTGCTGCCCCCGCTCTCGTTCGGAGAGCGGGGCGGGCGTTAGTCCGTTCAGGCTGCGGTGAGCGTTGCCATGTCGATCACGAAGCGGTACTTCACATCGCTCTTGAGCATGCGCTCGTAGGCCTGGTTGATGTCCTGCATGCGGATCATCTCGATATCCGCGACGATGCCGTGCTCGGCGCAGAAATCCAGCATTTCCTGCGTCTCGGCGATGCCGCCGATCAGCGAGCCGGCGATGCGCCGACGCTTGAAGATCAGCCCGAACACGCTGGGTGAAGGATGTGGCGAGGCCGGCGCGCCAACCAGCGTCATGGTGGCGTCGCGTTTGAGCAGGTTGACGAAGGCGTCGAGGTTATGTGGCGCGGCGACGGTGTTGAGAATGAAATCGAAGCTGTTGACGTGTGCGGCCATCTCGTCCTTGTTCTTCGACACCACCACTTCCGAGGCACCCAGGCGCAGGGCGTCGTCCTTCTTGTCCGGCGAGGTGGTGAACAGCACCACTCGGGCGCCCATGGCGTTGGCGATCTTCACCGCCATGTGGCCGAGCCCGCCGAGGCCGACCACGCCGACCTTCTGTCCGGGGCCAACCTTCCACTGGCGAAGCGGCGAATAGGTGGTGATGCCGGCGCACAGCAGCGGTGCGACGGCGGCCAGGTTGTCGGTGTGGCGGATGCGCAGCACGTATTTCTCATCCACCACGATACGGTCCGAATAGCCGCCCAGAGTGTTTTCGCCGCCACCGAACGCCGGACCGTTGTAGGTGCCGACGAAGCCGTTTTCGCAGTACTGCTCCAGTCCTTCGCCGCAGGACGGGCAGTTGCGGCAGCTGTCGACCAGGCAGCCGACTCCGGCCAGGTCACCGACCTTGAAGGTGCTCACCGCCGAGCCGACGGCGCTGACGCGGCCGACGATCTCGTGCCCGGGGACCGAGGGATAGAGGGTGTTGTTCCACTCGTTACGTGCGGTGTGCAAGTCGGAGTGGCACACGCCGCAGAACAGGATCTCGATCTCGACATCGTGTTCGCCCGGCGAGCGGCGCTGGAAACGGTAAGGTGCGAGCGGACTGTTGGGGTCTTGGGCGGCATAGCCCTGTGCATCGATCATGGGAAGCTCCTGGTGGGTTAGGGGGCGAGGATTGGTGAACAGGGTAGACCGCCGGCGCGTGGCTGTGGTTGCTGACGGACGCTGTAGCAGCGATAAAAAAAGGGATGCCTTGGCATCCCTTGTGATCGTGCGGTTTCGCCTCAGGCCGCTTTCGTCCCGGCTTCGCGCAAGGCACGGTTCAGGGCACTGAACAGCGCGCGGATGCTCGCCGTGGTGATGTTTTCGTCGATGCCGATGCCATGCAGCGGGCGCTCGCCATCCAGACGTACCTCGATGTAGGCCGCGGCCTTGGCGTTGCTGCCAGCGCCGATGGCGTGCTCGTGGTAATCCATGATCTCCAGCTTGACCGGCAGCGCGGCGACCAGCGCTTCCAGCGGGCCCTTGCCGATGCCGCGCCAGTGCTGCGACTGGTTATCGGCGAGCACCTCGACATCCAGCGCGCTGGTGCCGTTCTCCTCTTGCAGCCGATGGCCCTTGAGCGCGTACGGCGCAGTCGCCTGCAGATACTCCGCTTCCAGCAGCGCGTAGATCTGCTTGGCGCTCATTTCCAGACCCAGGCGATCGGTTTCCTTCTGCACCACCTGGCTGAACTCGATCTGCATGCGCCGCGGCAGGCTGATGCCGTATTCCTGCTCGAGCAGGAAGGTGATGCCACCCTTGCCGGACTGGCTGTTGACGCGGATCACCGCCTCGTAGCTGCGGCCGATGTCGGCCGGGTCGATCGGCAGGTAGGGCACTTCCCAGATGCCGTTCGGGTCCTGCTGCGAGAAACCTTTGCGGATCGCGTCCTGGTGCGAGCCGGAGAAGGCGGTATGCACCAGATCGCCGACGTAGGGGTGGCGCGGGTGGACCGGCAGCTGATTGCATTCCTCGACCACCTTGCGCACGGCATCGATGTCGGAGAAGTCCAGCTGCGGATTGACGCCCTGGGTGTAGAGGTTCAGCGCCACGGTGACGAGGTCGACGTTGCCGGTGCGCTCGCCGTTGCCGAACAGGCAGCCCTCGACACGATCGGCGCCGGCCATCAGACCCAGCTCGGTGGCGGCCACGCCGGTGCCGCGGTCGTTGTGGGTGTGCAGGCTGACCAGCACGCTGTCGCGACGCGCGATGTTTCGGCAGAAGTGTTCGATCTGATCGGCGTAGACGTTTGGCGTGGCTGCCTCGACCGTGGCCGGCAGGTTGAGAATGAGCTTGTTCGCCGGAGTTGGCTGGAACACCTCGACCACCGCGTTGCACACCTCGACGGCGAACTCCGGCTCGGTGGAGCTGAAGATCTCCGGCGAATACTCGAAGCGCCAGGCGGTCTCGGGGTGCTGTTCGGCGAGGCGCTTGATGATCCGGCCGGCATTCACGGCGATCTGGATCACTCCGGCCTTGTCCTGATTGAAGACGATGCGGCGGAAGCTCGGCGCGGTGGCGTTGTAGTAATGAACGATCGCCTGCTTGGCGCCCTTGAGCGACTCGAACGTGCGGGTAATCAGATCCTCGCGAGCCTGCGTCAGCACCTGGATGGTCACGTCGTCGGGGATATGCCCGCCGTCAATCAGCTCGCGCACGAAGTCGAAATCAGTCTGCGAGGCGGAGGGGAAGCCCACCTCGATTTCCTTGAGGCCTACCGCGACCAGTGTCTTGAAAAAACGCATCTTCTTCGCCGCGTCCATCGGCTCGATCAGCGACTGGTTGCCATCGCGCAGGTCGGAACTCAGCCAGATCGGTGCCTGGGTGATGGTCTTCGACGGCCAGGTGCGGTCCGGCATGGCGAGGGTCGGAAAGGCGCGATATTTCGTCGACGGATTCTTGAGCATGGTCATGGCGTTTCCCTGTTGTTGGCGCGGGCAGGGAATCGGTTCACCTGCCGCCGCAGTCGTTCATGAGACGAACGTTATGGTTTTCTGTTGCAGAATTGCAACAAGGCTTCGAAAAATGGCAGGAATCACGGGCTTTATATAATTTCAGCAATAGAATTTCATTTTCTGGAATTTATTGTCTGTTTGCTTGCTATGTGGTTGTGCGGCGCCATGCCGCACCACTTCGGTGCGGTGACATGCGATCATCCCGCCGCACCCGCCGTGGGTGGTAAATCAGCCTGTTCGAACAAGGGATTCGTCGGTGACGCGCAAAGGGCTTTCGACATTGAGTATCTGGCTTGGCTTGTTCGCCATGCTGATGATTCATGTCGGCTCGCTGTATTCCGCGCTCCAGGTATCACCGCTGGAACCGGCGGTCATGGGCGAGCATCACCACGCCGCGCATGAGCACGCCGAGGAGGGCGCTCCGGTCAAGGCGGTCGCGCACCATCGAGCGCTTGCCAGTGACGGTCCGGCCTGGCTGACGGCCTTGGAGCTGTGCGGCTATTGCGAGTTGCTCACGCTCAATCCGCCGCTGACCCTGTCCGTCGACCTGGCGCTGCCACTGCATCGCCCTGCCTATTTCCACGCCCTGCCGCAGGCGCCGCTGCCGTCTGCCGAGCGCCGCAGCAGCGGCCATCCACGCGCCCCGCCATATCTGCAAAGTTGAATTTTCAAGGCCGCCAACGCGGCTATTCAAAAATGCAGATGTGGAAAGAACTATGTCCAGTAACACTATTGGCTGTGCGGCGCGCTCGCGCCTGTCCGTTGATTTTTCGCTTCGTCCTTCGCGCCGCCGCTGGCAACTGGCGCACGCCGCATTACTGAGCCTGCTCAGCGGTGCCGCACTGGCTGCCGAGCCGATGGATCACTCGCATCACACCGAGGCAGCCGACTCGGTCGAGCTGGCACCGATGGTCATCACTGGCGTCGCTCAGCAGTCGCCGCTGACGGTGGTCACCGATCCGAAGATTCCTCGTCAGCCGGTTCCGGCCAGCGATGCCGGCGATTACCTCAAGACCATCCCGGGCTTTTCCGCGGTGCGTAATGGCGGGGTGAACGGCGATCCGGTGTTCCGCGGCATGTTCGGCTCGCGGCTGAAACTGCTGAGCAACGGCGGCGAGATGCTGGGTGCCTGCCCGAATCGCATGGACTCGCCGAGCTCGTACATCAGCCCGGATACCTT
Organism: Stutzerimonas degradans; assembly: GCF_024448505.1. Taxonomy (GTDB): domain Bacteria; phylum Pseudomonadota; class Gammaproteobacteria; order Pseudomonadales; family Pseudomonadaceae; genus Stutzerimonas; species Stutzerimonas degradans. The sequence continues at coordinate 36,349 of NZ_JAMOHV010000002.1, read as the reverse complement.
CGACAAGCTGACCGTCATCAAAGGACCGCAGAGCGTGCTCTGGGGCCCGGGGGCTTCGGCGGCAACGATCCTGTTCGAGCGTGAACCGGAACAGTTCAGCGAACCGGACTATCGCATCAACGCCAGCCTGCTGACCGGCTCCAACGGCCGCTTCGACCGCAATATCGATGCCGCGGCGGGCAGCGAGCAGGGCTACGCGCGGCTGATGGCCAACAGCTCGCAGGCCGACGATTACGAGGATGGCAACGGCGACACCGTGCCGTCGCGCTACGACAAGTGGAACACCGATGTCGCGCTGGGCTGGACGCCGGATGCCGACACGCTCGTTGAACTGACTGCCGGGCGCGGCGACGGCTATGCGCGCTATGCCGGACGCGGCATGGACGGCAGCCAGTTCCAGCGCGAAAGCCTGGGGCTGCGCTTCAAGAAAACCAACATCGGCGAAACGTTCTACGGGCTGGAGGCGCAGGTCTACTACAACTACGCCGATCACATCATGGACAACTTCAGCCTGCGCAGTCCGGGCGGAATGATGCCGAATCCAACGCTTTCGCGGGTCGATCGTCGCACCGTCGGTGGGCGTCTGGTCGGCACCTGGCAGTGGACCGACGTCGAGCTTAAGGCGGGTGTCGATGCGCAGCGCAGCGAACACCGTAAGGTGATGGATCCGACCAAGGCAGTTAACCAGACCGTTCTCGCGGCCGGTAGCGGCGCTCTGCCGTGGGTACCGGATGCGATGCTGCACAGTTATGGGCTGTTTGGCGAGCTGACCTGGGATATCACCGACACTCAAAAAGTGGTCAGCGGCGTACGGGTAGATCTGCACGAGGCCGAGGATCAGCGCGAATTTTTCAACAGCCACGATCCTTCCAGCATGCCGATGGTCAAGCGTGACTGGGCTAACCCCACCGCTGGCGAAACCCGTCGCGATACGCTGTACAGCGGCTTCGTGCGTTACGAGGAAGAGCTGTCCAGTCTGCCGGCTACTTGGTATGCCGGGCTTGGCCACGCGCAGCGCTTCCCTGACTACTGGGAGCTGTTCGTCTCCAATCCGGGGCCGGTCGGCACCGTGCAGCCGTTCGACTCGGTGCGTCCGGAAAAGACCACGCAGCTGGATGTCGGTCTGCAGTACGTCAAGGGGCCGCTGGAGGCCTGGGTATCCGCCTACGCCGGTGTGGTCGAGGACTACATCCTGTTCAGCTATGTGCCTGGGGTGATGCCGGGAATGATGCGCGCCGATGTCAGCAACATCGACGCTACCATCGCCGGTGCCGAGGCGGGTGCAAGCTACCGTTTCACCAGCAACTGGAAGGGTGATGCCAGCCTGGCCTACGCCTGGGGCAAGAACCGCAGCGATGATCGTGCCATGCCGCAGATCCCGCCGCTGGAAGGGCGTCTGGGCCTGACCTACGAACGCGACAACTGGAGCACCAGCGGTCTCTGGCGTGTGGTGGCTTCGCAGGGCCGGGTCGCCGAAAACCAGGGTACGGTGGTCGGCAAGGACTTCGACGAGAGTTCGGGCTTCGGAGTGCTGGCGGTCAACGGTGCCTATCGGTTCAACAAGAACTTCAAGTTCAGCACCGGCATCGACAACCTGCTGGACAAGAACTACAGCGAGCATCTCAACCTGGCCGGCAGCGCGGGCTTCGCCGATTACGGGCTCGACCCGACTACACGGGTCAACGAGCCGGGGCGTACCTACTGGGCGCGCGTCGACATGAGCTTCTGATTCACGGCTGCTAGGAGCGGGGATTACCCGCTCCGGACGTAGGTTGGCGCTGAGGCGCGGGGCGTTTCGGGGCAGCTCGCGGCGCTGGCGTCAGGGACGACGCAATGGGCAGTGCTCAAGGCTGTGTTGAGTGTTTCGTGCCTCAGCGCCAACCTACGATTAACCCTCCACTTCGGCCGGATGTTCGTCCGGCTGCTGCAACGCCGGCGCGTCGCGCGATTCCAGCGACTGGCGCCAATCACGCATATCGCCTCCACTCGGATGCTGGAACACCCGCAGGCCGAACTCCGGCAGGATCGCCAGCAGGTGATCAAAGATGTCCGACTGGATCGCCTCGTACTGCGCCCAGACCACCGTGTTGGTGAAACAGTAGATTTCCAGCGGCAGGCCGTCCGCGGTCGGACTCAGCTGGCGCACCAGCAGCGTCATGTTCTGGTGCACGCCCGGATGCGCCCGCAGGTAGCGTTCGACATAGGCGCGAAAGGTGCCGATGTTGGTGGCGCGGCGCGTGTTGACCGGTTCCTGGCCGCGCTCGGCAAGTTTGGCGTTCCACTCGTCGATCTCCTTGCGCTTGTTGACCAGGTAGTCCTCCAGCAGGCTGAAGCGATACAGGCGCTTGCGCTCCTCGGCGTCGAGGAAGTGCACGCTCTGCTGATCCAGAAAAAGGCTGCGCTTGATGCGCCGGCCACCGCTTTCCTGCATGCCGCGCCAGTTCTTGAACGAGTCGGAGATGAAGCGCTTGGTGGGGATGCTGGTGATGGTCTTGTCCCAGTTCTGCACCTTCACGGTATGCAGAGCGATGTCGATGACGTCGCCGTCGGCATTGAGCTGCGGCATCTCCACCCAGTCACCGACACGAATCAGATCGTTTGAGGTGATCTGCACGCTGGCCACCAGCGACAGCAGCGTGTCCTGGAAGATCAGCATCAGCACCGCGGCCATCGCACCGAGGCCGGAGAGCAGGATCAGTGGCGAGCGGTCGATCAGCGTGGCGATGATGAGGATGGTGGCGATCGCGTAGACGACGATCTTCACCACCTGCAGATAGCCCTTGATCGGGTGGATTCGCGCGTCCGCGCGGCGCTGGTACAGCAGGTTGATGATGTCCAGCACCGCGCCGAGCGCCAGTGCGACAGTCAGCACGATGAAACCGCCGCAGACGTTGCGTACCACCGTCACCGCCGCTTCCGGCAGGCCGGGTACGGCATTCACCCCGATCGACAGCACCAGCGCCGGGACGATGTTGGACAGCCGCTTGATGACACCGAAGTCCTGCAACTGCGGGTCGCCGGCATGGCGCAGCAGGCGGTAGAGGCCGCGCACCAGAATGCGCTTGACGATCCAGTTGGACAGCCAGGCGGCGAAGATCAGGGCGGCGCAAGCGGCCAGGGTTTGCAGCTCGGGATGCTTGCCGAGCCAGTCCAGGGCGATGGTCAGTTGTTCCTTCATGAGCGCTCCAGCAGAGAAGGGCGGCGTGCGGGGCCGCCCGAACGGCGGGACCTTAGCAAATTCCCGCCCGCCGGTGCGCTACAGAAGGGGTCAGCGGATGAATTCGCGGCTGATCGATTTGAACAGTTCGGTGCCGGCGCGCTCCATCCACTCGAACGCCACCATCTCGCGCGAAACGATCTGCGCACCGGCCTGGCGCATGCGCGTCAGCGCCAGCGCTTTGTCCGAGGCGCGGCGCGAGCTGACGGCTTCTTCGACAACGAACACCTGGTTGCCGTGCTCCAGCAGGTCGAGCACGGTCTGCATGACGCAGACGTGGGTCTCGCAGCCGCAGATCACGAACTGCTGGCGCTCGCCGCCGGGCCTTTTGAACAGTTCGCCGTCGGCGGCGCTGGAAAATTCCATCTTCTCCAGAATCGCGGCATCCGGCACGCCCTCGCGCAGCACCGCGGCGGTCGGGCCGAGGCCCTTGCTGTACTGCTCGGTGAGCAGCACCGGCACGCCGACACGCTGCGCGATCTGCTGCAGCCAGGCGGTGTTTTCGATCATCAGCGCGCTGTCGAGGATCGCCGGCAGCAGGCGTTCCTGAATGTCGATGATGAGCAGGGTCGATTGCGTGGCTCTGATGCGCATGGTGGCTTTCCTTGTGGTCAGGGTTTGAACGCGCCGATGAAGATCGAGGGATCGACGCGGGTGTCGTTAAGGCTGACGTTCCAGTGCAGGTGCGGCCCGGTGGCGCGGCCGGTGGCGCCGACCTTGCCGAGCACGGCGCCGCGCTCCAGGCGGTCGCCGAGCTTCACGTCGATCGCCGAGAGGTGGCAAAACATGCTGATCAGGCCCTGGCCGTGATCGACGAATACCGTTCGGCCGTTGAAGAAGTAATCGCCGGTGAGGATCACCTCGCCGGCTGCCGGAGCCTTCACCGGGGTGCCGGCTCGGGCGGCGAAATCCAGCCCAGAATGCGGATTGCGTTCCTCGCCGTTGAAGAAGCGGCGCAGGCCGAACGGCGAAGACAGCGGGCCATCCACCGGATGGTCGAACAGCAGGTTGCTTGGCTGGTTCGGGCTGAAGCGGGCATAGGCGCGATTCTGTTCGGCCAGTTCGCGTTCGATGCGCGCCAGATCGGCCGGGTTCGGATTGACCTGCCGCTTGTTCTTCAGCGTGATGTGCTGCGCGCGGTATTCGCGGCCGGAGATCTGGAAGGTCCGAGGCTGACCGTCGACCTCCAGCGCTTGCGCACCGGGCGGGGCTGACAGCGGGATGCCGACGATGGCGATCCAGCGCTGGCCTTCCTCGCGGAGCACCAGCGTTGGTTTGTCCTGATAACGGACCTGCGGCGCCTGGGCGGCGTCGCCCAGCGCGATCACGGCGACGCCGCCCGGTACCGGCTTGTTCAGCAGGCGGGTGATGAATCCGTCAGCCTGGGCAGAAGCGGCCAGACACAGGGCCAGCGAAAGGACGAGCGTGCGCAGCATGAGCGGTTCCGTCTGGGTGAGGCGGCCCATCCTCGCGTAAACGGCCGGTCAGCGAAAGCCTTCTACCGGCAGACGGGGCTCGGGCGGGCGATGGATGGTTGCAATCACGGCGCGGCGACCTTATCTAGGATGATCCCTCGGCGTTGTGTGCACCTCTTATATGAATAACGCTCTGTCCATCCGGCAGTTGACCAAGACCTATGGCAACGGCTTCCAAGCCCTCAAGGGCATCGACCTGGATGTTGCCGAAGGCGATTTCTTCGCCTTGCTCGGCCCCAATGGCGCGGGCAAGTCCACCACCATCGGCATTCTTTCCACGCTGGTGAACAAGAGCAGCGGTACGGTGAACGTGTTCGGCCACGACCTGGATCGCGATCCTTCCGGGCTCAAGCGCTGCCTGGGCGTGGTGCCGCAGGAGTTCAACTTCAACCAGTTCGAGAAGGCCTTCGATATTCTCGTCACACAGGCCGGTTACTACGGCATTCCTGCGAAGATCGCCAGGGAACGCGCCGAAAAGTACCTGCATCAGCTGGGGCTGTGGGACAAGCGCGACGTGTCCTCGCGGATGCTCTCCGGCGGCATGAAGCGCCGGCTGATGATCGCTCGCGCGCTGATTCACCAGCCGCGCCTGCTGATCCTCGACGAGCCGACGGCCGGCGTGGACATCGAGCTGCGCCGCTCGATGTGGTCGTTCCTCACCGAACTGAATCGCGAGGGCATCACCATCATTCTCACCACGCACTATCTGGAAGAGGCCGAGCAGCTGTGCCGCAACATCGGCATCATCGACCACGGCCGCATCGTCAAGAACACCAGCATGCGCGAACTGCTCAAGCAGCTGCACGTGGAGACCTTCCTGCTCGACCTGAAGGAATCGCAGCTGGTACCGCCGGAGCTGGGTAGTTATCCGTCGCGGCTGGTCGATCACCACACGCTGGAGGTGCAGGTGGAGAAGAGCCAGGGCGTGACCGAGCTGTTCCGCCTGCTCGCCGCGCAGGGCATCGAGGTGCTGAGCTTGCGCAACAAGACCAACCGGCTGGAGGAACTGTTCGTGTCGCTGGTGGAAACCAATCTGCAGAAGGTGAACCCATGAGTGCCGAGTTGCGCCCCAACCTGGTCGCGCTGCAGACCATCGTGCAGCGCGAAATCCGCCGCTACACGCGCATCTGGCCGCAGACGCTGCTACCACCAGCGATCACCATGGTGCTGTACTTTGTCATCTTCGGCAGCCTGATCGGCGCGCGAATCGGCGAGATGGATGGGTTCAGCTACATGGACTACATCGTGCCGGGGCTGATCATGATGTCGGTGATCACCAACTCCTACAGCAACGTGGTGTCGAGTTTCTTCAGCACCAAGTTCCAGCGTTCCATTGAGGAACTGCTGGTCTCGCCGGTGTCGCCGCAGGTCATCGTCATCGGCTTCGCGCTGGGCGGCATCACCCGTGGCCTGGCGGTGGCGGTGATCGTCACGCTGCTGTCGATGTTCTTCACCGATCTGCAGGTCCATCACGCCGGCGTCATGGTGCTGGTGATCGTGCTGACGGCGACGATCTTCGCCCTTGGGGGTTTTATCAATGCGGTATATGCGCGCAATTTCGACGATATCTCGATTATCCCGACATTCGTGCTGACGCCGCTGACCTACCTCGGCGGGGTGTTCTACTCAATCCACCTGCTGCCGCCGTTCTGGCAGACGCTGTCGCTGGCCAACCCGATCCTGCACATGGTCAACGCGTTCCGCTATGGCATTCTCGGCGTGTCGGATATTCGCATCGGCGTGGCGATCAGTTTCATGGCCGTGGCGGCGGTGCTGCTATACCTGTTCTGCGTGCGCCTGCTCAAGAGTGGGCGCGGCATGCGCCAGTAATCGCCTGGCACCGCGCCGCGCTGAAAAAAACGCCGCAAGGCTTTACACTTTGCGGCGTTTTTCGTTCAGGTTCCCGCCATGCAGCATCCCGCAGAACATTCGCCGCTGGGCAAGTCCAGCGCCTACGTTGCCACCTACAGCCCCGAGCAGCTGTTCCCCATCCCGCGCGCGCCGAAATGGGCCGAGCTGGGCCTGAGTGCGGCGACGCTGCCGTATCGCGGCGTGGACATCTGGAACTGCTACGAGCTGTCCTGGCTGCTGCCGTCAGGCAAGCCGGTGGTGGCCATCGGCGAGTTCGCCATCCCGGCCGATTCGCCGAATATCATCGAGTCGAAGTCGTTCAAGCTCTATCTGAACTCGCTCAACCAGTCGATCTTCGCCTCGCAGGAGGCGCTGCTGGAGGTCATGCAGCGCGATCTTTCCGCCGCCGCCGGCAAGCTGGTCGCGGTTCGCCTGCGCGGCCTCGACGAAGTGACCGCAGAGGGCGTGGCGACGCTGCCGGGGCGCTGCGTCGATGAGCTGGACGTTGCCATCGAGCATTACGATGCGCCGCGTCCGGAGCTGCTGCGCCGTGACGCGAGCCGCCAGGTGGAGGAGTGCCTGCACAGCCATCTGCTCAAATCCAACTGCCCGGTGACCGGCCAGCCGGACTGGGGCAGCGTGGTGGTGGATTACAGCGGGCCGGCACTGCTGCCGGAGAGTCTGCTGGCCTATCTGGTGAGCTTTCGCCAGCACGCCGACTTTCACGAACAGTGCGTCGAGCGCATCTTCCTCGACCTGCAGCGGCTATTGCAGCCGCGCAGGCTGACGGTTTACGCCCGCTACGTGCGCCGCGGTGGGCTGGACATCAACCCGTACCGCAGCACCGAGGCGTTCACGCCGGACAACCGCCGGCTGGTGCGGCAGTAAGCCCGGTCGTCCCGTTCAGATGCCCATGTTGGCCAGACTCTGCATGATATTGCGCAGAGTGATGGCCATGCTCGGGTGGCTGACTTCGAAACGCTCCACGGCGAGGTTGACGCCGTCCACCAGCGAGTCGGTGTACTCGGCCTCGCCGTCATCGGCCAGGCGGGCTTCGATATCCAGGGCGATGGCCTGGAGCGAGGCGCGCTCCTCCTCGGTCAGCGGGGTGTCCTGCGCCAGTTGACTACGCAGTTCTTCGAGCTGCGACTGCAGATCATGTGCCGGCATGTTGCTTCCCTCTCATGGTTGCGAAACGTCACGGCGGCAAGCCGTGCTGATGAACGAAGGTTAAACCAGCCGCGTTGGCTTGTCTGTGTCTGCACCATGCTCCGCGGCGGCGCAGCCTCCGCACGTCCGCAGGCTGCCGAAATGCCGGCGAATGGTTCTATACTTCGCCGCTTGGATCGGCAGGGTGGCACGGCCACCGACTAACAGGAGAGTTGCAATGCGCAAGTTCGGCACGCGGTGCCTCGGGCTTTTCAACGTCGCTCTGGTTGCCGCTGCAGCGCTGGCGGTACCGGTGCTGCAGGCTGCCGAGGAAGACCCGTGGGAGGGCGTCAACCGGGTGGTGTTCCGCTTCAATGACACGCTCGACACCTACACCCTCAAACCGCTCGCTCAGGGCTACCAGAAGGTGACGCCGACCTTTCTCGAAGACGGCATCAGCAATGTCTTCAGAAACCTCGACGATGTGGTGGTGCTGACCAACGATCTGCTGCAGGGCAAGGTGCACGATGCCGGCGTCGACACCAGCCGCATCCTGTTCAATACCACCTTCGGCGTGCTGGGCTTCTTCGACGTGGCGACGCGCATGGGGCTGGCGAAGAATGATGAAGACTTCGGCCAGACGCTGGGTGTCTGGGGGTTGGGGAATGGACCATACGTGGTGCTGCCGCTGCTGGGGCCGAGCACCGTGCGCGACACCGCTGGACTGGTGCCGGACGCTTTCCTCAAGCCGTATCCGTACATGGATCACGTGCCGTCACGCAACGTCACGCGCGGCGTGGATGTCGTCGACACCCGTGCTGGCCTGCTGTCGGCAGAGAAGATGATCACCGGCGACAAGTACGTGTTCATCCGCAATGCCTACCTGCAGAACCGCGAATTCCGTACGCTCGACGGCCAGGTCGAAGACGACTTCTGAGCCTCGCCGCCGGATCGCCTGAATCCGGCATCAAGGCCTGACGCGAACCTCTCCGTCAGGTCATCGCCAGTATCGCCAGCCCCAGGCTTTGCTGGCCGTCTTCCAGCGTGGCGACCCGTATCACTTCGGTTTCGGCGTCCAACCCCTTGAGCGTCGGATGTTGCGAGGCGATCAGCACGCGCAGCCGGTCGCCGGCATTCAGGCTGGTCGCCGCCACGACCTGCATGCCGGTGCTCGACAGGTCGAGGCACTTGCCCTGAATCTGCCGTTCGCCGTCCAGCAACTGCACGGTGCATTCGACAGGCATGCGGATGAAGTCGCGCTTCTCGCTGTAGTCCCGGTCTTTCTGGCTCATGTGCTTGTCCTTTTTCATCTATTCATCGAAGTTCTTATAGCCAGCAATCATCGTAGCGCCGACGCCTGCGGCCGGGCCAGGGTGCCTGGCTTGAAACGCTGTTCGTATGGGAGTACCGTCTGCGCCTTGAAAACATCCCTCGTGCCGCGCACCGCGCGGGCTCCACGCTCTGGCTCATCATCCTGGCGTAAATCGCCTGGTAGGAACATGCATAAACCAAGCGCGACGCTACTGATCATAGATGACGACGATGTGGTGCGGGCCAGCCTTGCAGCCTATCTGGATGACAGTGGTTTCCGCGTGCTGCAGGCCAGCAGCGGTCAGGAAGGCATGGCGCTGTTCGAGGCCGAGCAGCCCGATCTGGTGATCTGCGACCTGCGCATGCCGCAGATGGACGGCCTCGAGCTGATTCGCCAGATCAGCGAGCGCCAGGCCGATCTGCCGGTCATCGTAGTATCCGGTGCCGGTGTCATGAGCGATGCGGTCGAGGCATTGCGCCTGGGCGCCGCCGACTATCTGATCAAGCCGCTGGAAGACCTGGCCATGCTCGAGCATTCGGTGCGTCGGGCACTGGATCGTTCCCGCCTGCGTTTGGAAAACCGCCGCTATCGCGAGCAGCTGGAATCCGCCAACCGCGATCTGCAGGCCAGCCTGCACCTGCTGCAGGAAGATCAGGACGCCGGTCGTCAGGTACAGATGAACATGCTGCCGGTGACGCCCTGGAGCGCCGATGGTTTCGACTTCGCCCACCAGATCATTCCGTCGCTGTACCTGTCCGGCGATTTCGTCGACTACTTCCGCGTGGATGACCGGCGGATCGGCTTCTACCTCGCCGACGTATCGGGGCACGGTGCGTCGTCGGCGTTCGTCACCGTGCTGCTGAAGTTCATGACCACGCGGCTGCTGTACGAGTCGCGGCGCAGCGGCACGCTGCGCGAATTCAAGCCATCCGAAGTGCTCGATCACATCAACCGTGGGCTGATCAACTGCAAGCTGGGCAAACACGTGACCATGCTCGGCGGGGTGATCGACATCGAGCGTGACGTGCTGCACTACAGCATCGGCGGACATCTGCCGATGCCGGTGCTGTACACCGGCGGCGCAGCCCATTACCTGGAGGGGCGCGGTCTGCCGGTAGGGCTGTTCGTCGAGGCGACCTACCAGGATTTCGAGCTGAAACTCCCGGAAGCCTTCAGCCTCACGCTGCTCTCGGACGGCATTCTGGACCTTTTGCCGGGCGATACACTCAAAGAAAAAGAGTCGGCGTTGCCGGAATTGATCAGCGGCGCTGGTGGCACGCTGGATGGCCTACGCCGAGTCTTCGGCCTGGCCGAGCTGGCGGACATGCCTGACGATATCGCCTTGCTGGTGTTGAGCAGGAACCTTGCATGAGTACGGGTAAGATCCAGTTCGCCGAGATGGACGGCACCTTCGTCCTCAAGTTCATCGGTGAAATCCGCCTGACGCTGTGTTCGGCGCTGGACGCCACCATCGACCGGATTTTCTCGGCGCTCAATTTCTCCACCATCGTCATCGACCTGACGGAAAGCCGCAGCATCGACAGCACCACGCTGGGCTTGCTGGCCAAGCTGTCGATCCTGTCGCGGCAGAAGGTCGGCATGCTGCCGACCCTGGTGACTACCCACCCGGACATCACCCGTCTGCTGCAGTCGATGGGCTTCGATCAGGTGTTCAACATCGTCGACCGGCCGTTGCCGTGCCCGGAATGCCTGGCTGATCTGCCATCGCAGGACCAGTCGGAAGAGGTGGTGAAGGCCAAGGTGCTGGAGGCTCACCGCATCCTGATGAGCCTCAACGAATCCAACCGCGAGGCCTTCCGTGACCTCGTCACCGCGCTGGAGCGTTCCTGATCAGGCGAGCGCCTTGAGCAGGGCTTCGAGTTTTTCCTGATCGCGGGCGAACTGGCGGATACCTTCGGCCAGCTTCTCGGTCGCCATCGCATCCTCGTTCAAGCCCCAGCGGAAGCTGGCTTCATCCAGGCTGATGCGCGATTCGCTGCCACGTCCCGGCGCTAGGCGCCGTTCCAGCGTGCCGCCGGCCTCGCTGAGCTGGCCGAGCAGCTCGGGGCTGATGGTCAGCCGATCGCAGCCGGCCAGCGCCTCGATCTGGCCGACGTTGCGGAAGCTCGCGCCCATCACCACCGTCTCGTAGCCGTGTGCCTTGTAGTAGTCGTAGATGCGGCTGACCGATTGCACGCCGGGGTCCTCGGCCCCCTGGTAGTCGCGGCCTTCGTGTTTCTTGTACCAATCGTAAATGCGACCGACGAACGGCGAGATCAGGAATACGCCGGCCTCGGCGCAGGCCACTGCCTGGGTGAAGGAGAACAGCAGGGTGAGATTGGTCTGGATACCGGCCTTCTCCAGCTGCTCGGCTGCGCGGATGCCTTCCCAGGTCGCGGCGATCTTGATCAGCACGCGCTCGCGGCCGATTCCCGCCTGCTCGTAGAGACCGATCAGGCGCTCGGCGCGCTGGATCATCGCCTGGCTGTCGAAGGACAGGCGCGCATCCACTTCAGTGGAGATACGCCCCGGAATCAGCTTGAGAATCTCCTCGCCCACCGCGACGGCGAACAGATCGCAGGCCAGGCCGACATCGCCCTGGCAGCGGCTCATTGCGGACTTGAGATGTTCGGCGTAGCGCGGCAGCGCGGCGGCCTTGAGCAGCAGCGACGGATTGGTGGTGGCGTCCACCGGTTGCAGACGGGCGATAGCGTCGATGTCGCCCGTATCGGCGACGACAGTGGTGAACTGCTTGAGTTGTTCCAGCTTGGAAGTCATGAAAGGGGAGGCTCCGTCCAGTGAATGAGCATGACCTTACCCGAGCGCACCAGCCCGCTACAACGGGCCGATAGTCACGGGTACGCGTGCTTTGATGGGGCTGGTAAGGCAGCGTTCCCTCGGGCGGCGATCAATGTCCGTCAAGCAGGGCGGCAGCCTGGTCGAACAGCGCGAGCGGGTCGGTGGCCTTGTGGATATCCGCAGAGAGCATCTGGCGAAAGCGCCGCGCACCGGGAAAGCCCGAGCCCAGCCCGAGTACGTGGCGGGTCACATGATGCATCGTGCCGCCGCTCGCCAGGTGCTGTTCGATGTACGGGCGCATGGCACGCAACGCCTGCGCGCGGCTGATGACCGGCGCGCTGCTGCCGAACAGCCGCTGGTCCACCTGAGCCAGCAGATAGGGGTTGTGGTACGCCTCGCGCCCAAGCATGACGCCATCGAAGGTGTGCAGATGCGCTTCGCACTCGTCGAGCGTCTTGATTCCGCCGTTGAGGATGATTTCCAGATCGGGAAAGTCCCGTTTCAGCTGTGCGGCCACGTCATAGCGCAGCGGCGGCACCTCACGATTCTCCTTCGGCGAAAGCCCTTCGAGGATGGCGATGCGCGCGTGTACGGTGAAACTGCGGCAGCCAGCGTCGCGCACCTGACCGACGAAATCGCACAGTTCGGCATAGCTGTCGCGGCCGTTGATACCGATCCGGTGCTTGACCGTCACCTCAAGGCCGACGCTGTCGCGCATGGCCTTCACGCAATCTGCCACTAGCGACGGATGACCCATCAGGCAGGCGCCGATCATGTTGTTCTGCACGCGATCGCTGGGACAGCCGACGTTCAGATTGACCTCGTCGTAGCCGGCGGCCTCGGCCATCTTCGCGCATGCCGCGAGTTCCGCCGGAACGCTGCCGCCCAGCTGCAGCGCCAGCGGGTGCTCGCACGCGTCGTATCGCAGGTAGCGCGCGGCGTCACCGTGAATCAGCGCGCCGGTGGTGACCATCTCGGTATAGAGCAGGGCGTGACGCGACAACTGGCGCAGGAAGTAACGGCAGTGACGATCCGTCCAGTCCATCATCGGCGCGACGGAGAAGCGGCGAGACACGGAAAGTCCCGCAGCTTCGGGTGTTGAGGGGGAAATCACTTCATGCATCCTTTAACGCAATCCTGGGAGTTTGCTCCGACAGGGCGTTGTTGAGTGGCAGTCCTGATTGGCGCCTTTCGGCAGGATCGAGAAGATCGGTCGGGCGTCTTGCCATCAGGTTTCGGCTAATTATGCGGCATGCCGCAGGAGCCCTGAAGGGGCGCGGTGCAGCCGCAGACGGCAGGTAACGCTTCGGACCGTCAGCGGCGGGAGGGCAGGTCAGCCGGCCGATGCGCCGGCCCGGTAATGGTCGAGCAGCGCCTGGATCGGATGGCGCAACTTGTGGGTGTGCAGGCGCGAGGTCTGGCTGCGGCAGGAGTAGCCGGTCGCCAGCGGCTCGGCCTGGCTGTCCACGGCCAGCGCCGGCGCCCAGGATTGCGCGAAGATCGCCTTCGAAGTCGCCAGGTTGCGCGCCTCGTGGCCATAGGTGCCGGACATGCCGCAGCAGCCGGTGGCCTGGGTCGCCAGGGTCAGGCCGGCGCGTTCGAACACCTGGTTCCACAACGCCGTGCTCGGTGCCGCGTTGGTCTTCTCGGTGCAGTGCGCCATTAGCCGGTAGCTCGCCGGCGGCGTCGCGTCCGCCGTGGCCGTGCGCTCGGGCAGCGCGCGCGCCAGCCACTCCTGGGTCAGTAGGACCTCCGGGCACTGCAGGCCGGGGATCTTGGCGTACTCCTGGCGATAGACCAGGGTCATCGCCGGGTCCAGACCGACCAGCGGAATGTCGAAGGCTGCCAGCTCCTGCAAGCGCCGGGCGTTGCGTCGGGCGGCGCGGGCGAAGGCGCCGAGAAAACCCTGCACGTGCAGTGGCTTGCCGTTGGCCGAGTAGGGCGCAAGGAACACCTTGAAGCCCAACCGGCTGGCCAGTTCGATGAAAGCGGCCAGCAGCGGCGTCTCGAAATAGCGGGTGAAGGCGTCCTGCACCAGGATCAGGCTGCGCTGGCGCTGCGCCGGCTCGAGCGTGGCCAAAAGTGCTGGCGTTGCCGTTGCGACGTCCCAGCGCCGGCAGGCCTCATCGAAGTCGAAATCGCTGAGCAACGGGCTGTCGACCATGCCGATGCGCTCGGCCAGCAACCTGTCGACCCAGGGCGCGGCCATGATGGCGTTGTACAGGCGGGGGACGCGGGCGAACAGCGGCAGGCTGAACTCCAGCGAGCCAATCAGGTAGTCGCGCAGCGGGCGCAGGTAGCGCTGGTGGTACAGCTCCAGGAAGCGCGAACGAAACTCCGGCACGTTGACCTTCACCGGGCACTGGCCGGCGCACGACTTGCACGCCAGGCAGCCCGCCATGGCGTCGTAGACCTGATGGGAGAAGTCCGCCTCGGCACTGCGCGAGTTGCGCCAGCGCTCGGGCAGCGCGCGCAGGAAGTTCAGCGGGCCGCGTGCTGCCGGGGCGAGCACGTCGACGCCGGCCTGTTGCTGCAGGCGCAGCCACTCGCGCAGCAACGAGGCGCGCCCCTTGGGCGAGTGCACGCGCTCGCGGGTGGCCTTCCAGGACGGGCACATGGCGTCGTCCGGGTCGAAGTTGTAGCAGGCGCCGTTGCCGTTGCAGTGCATGGCGGTGCCGTAGCTTTGCCAGACGCGCTCGTCGATCTGTCGGTCCAGCTCACCGCGCAAGGGCACCTCGTCGATCTTCAGCAGCGCCTCGGGGCTTTCCAGCGGCGTGGCGATCTTGCCCGGGTTGAGCTGGTTGAATGGGTCGAACGCGCTCTTGAGCGCCTGCAGCGAGGGGTAGAGTTCGCCGAAGAAGGCCGGCGCGTATTCCGAGCGCACGCCCTTGCCGTGCTCGCCCCAGAGCAGGCCGCCGTGGCGCTGGGTGAGTTCGGCCACCGCATCGGAGATTGGCCGCACCATCGCCGCCTGTGCCGGGTCTTTCATGTCCAGCGCCGGACGGACGTGCAGCACGCCAGCATCGACGTGGCCGAACATGCCGTAGGCCAAGCCGTGGCCGTCGAGCAGGGCGCGGAATTCGGCGATGAACTCGGCCAGGTTCTCCGGCGGTACGGCGGTGTCCTCCACGAAGGGCTGCGGGCGCACTTCGCCTTCCACATTACCCAGCAGGCCGACCGCGCGCTTGCGCATCGCATAGATGCGTCCGACCGCCGCCTGGCCCACGGCCAACGTATGGCCCAGACGCCGCACCTGAGTGTCGCGCTGCAGGTGTTCGACGAAGGCGGCGACCCGTGTGTCCAGCTCGGCCGGATCATCGCCGGAGAATTCCACCAGGTTGATACCCAGCGTCGGCTGTTGCGCATCCTGCGGAAAATAGTCGGCGACGCCGTGCCAGACGATGTCCTGCATGGCCAGCATGAGCACCTTGGAATCCACCGTCTCGATTGACAGCGGTCTGAGCGCGAGCAGGCTGCGCGCGTCGCGTAGCGCATCCATGAAGCCCGCATAGCGGATGTTCACCAGTACCGAATGCCTGGGGATCGGCAGCACGTTGAGCTTGGCCTCGACGATGAAACCCAGCGAGCCCTCGGCGCCGCACAGCACGCTGTTGAGGTTGAAGCGGCCGTCCGCCTCGCGCAGGTGCGCCAGGTCGTAACCCGTCAGGCAGCGGTTCAGCTTGGGAAAGCGCGCTTCGATCAGCGCGGCTTTCTCGCGCTGGATGCCCTCGGCGCAGCGGTAGACCTCGCCGATGCGATCCTGCCGCGCCAGTTGCCCGGCCAGCGCTGTATCGTCTAGTGCGGCGGTGTGCAGGCGTTCGCCGCCGAGCAGCACGCTGTCCAGTTCGAGCACGTGGTCGCGCGTTTTGCCATAGGTGCAGCTGCCCTGGCCGCTGGCGTCGGTGTTGATCATGCCGCCGATGGTGGCGCGGTTAGAGGTCGATAGCTCGGGGGCGAAAAACAGCCCGTGCGGCTTGAGCGCGGCATTCAGCTGATCCTTGACCACGCCGCTCTGCACGCGCACCCAGCGCTCGGCGACGTTGATCTCCAGAATCCGGTTCATGTGCCGCGACAGGTCGACGACCACGCCGTCGGTCAGCGACTGGCCGTTGGTGCCCGTGCCACCGCCGCGCGGCGACAGGCGCACGCTGCGATGCGCCGGTTCGGCGACCACGCGGGCCAGCGTCTCCACGTCCCGCGCATCCAGCGGAAACACCGCCGATTGCGGAAAGCGCTGGTAGATGGAATTGTCGGTCGCCAGCACGGTGCGGCTGGCATGGTCCTGGGCGATCTCGCCGCGAAAACCGGCCGCGCGCAGCGCGTCGAGGAAGGCGATATAGGGCGCAGCGGGCGCGCTGGTGGGGAGGCGGGCAATCATGGTCGACGGTTCTCGCTCATCTGGCGCGCGACGCAAGGTCGGCGTCCTATTTTCGGATCGCCGAATTCTCGCCCTCGGGGCGCCGTGCTACAAAGGTATTTTCCGTCGTCGATCCATGAGTTTCATGAATGAATTACCGCCGCCTGACGCCCTCGATGTCCCTGTTGCTCGCCTTCGAGGCGGCGGCCCGGCATGAAAGCTATACCCGCGCCGCACAGGAACTGTCGCTGACCCAGAGCGCGGTGAGCCGCCAGGTGCAGGCGCTCGAAGCGCTGCTGGGCGTCAGCCTGTTCCGCCGCGAGGGGCGCAATATCGTGCTGACCGATGTCGGCCGGCTGTATCGGCGCGAGCTGGCCGGCGCGCTGGCGCAGATCCGCAACGCGACGCTGCAGGCGGTGGCCTATGGTTCCGGGGTCGGCACGCTGCGTCTGGCGCTGCTGCCGACCTTCGGCTCGAAGTGGCTGCTGCCGCGACTGAATACCTTCTACGCCGCCAATCCCGGCGTGCAGGTGCACATCCATTCGCGTATCCAGCCGGTGGATTTCGACGCCGAAGACATCGATGCGGCGATCTGCGTCGGCAATCCCGAGCAGCCGGGCCTGGTGGTGCATCCGTTGCTGGCGGAATCGATGGTGGTGGTCGCCAGTCCGACGATCTTCGCCGCGGGCGTGCCGGCAACAGCGGATGCCATCGCCGAGCAGACGCTGCTGCAGGTGGCCAGCCACCCGCCGCTGTGGGCGCAGTGGTTCGCCGAGAACGGCCTGGACCCGCAGCGGATGCACGGCGGGCCGAATTTCGAACTGACCTCGCACCTGATCCAGGCGGTGCGCGCCGGCATCGGCGTCGGGCTGGTGCCGGGCCTGCTGGTCGAGGACGAACTGCAGCAGGGGCATTTGCTCGCCATCGGCGCGCCTATTCCGAGCCAGCGCACCTATTGCCTGGTCTATCCGCCGCGCAATGCGGTACTGCCGGCGCTGGAGGCGTTTCGCGCCTGGCTGCTGCCGCGCTCGGCTGACACTCAGGCCTGATCGGTCGAGCGGCCGATCGCCCGCTCGACGGTGTGCTTGCAGGCCAGCAGTGCCTGCTGAAAGGCCGCGCTGCGGGTTGCCGCACGCGCCGACGGGGCGACGACGGCGATGGCGTAGCGACCCAGGTAGGTATCCAGCACCACGGCGAACGAACTCATGCCTTCGATGAGTTCGTCGTGTTCTTCGGCCAGCGTGCCGGCGCGAATCTGCGCCAATTGCGCCAGAAGTGCGGCGCGCTCCGGCGTGGCCGGGGTGACCTTGGGCAGCGGGTCCGGTAGCAGTTGCGCGAGGCTTTCATCAGGCAGCGCGGCCAGCAGCGCCTTGCCGCTGGCCGTGGTGTAGGCGGGGGCGTTGATGCCGATCGGGAAGACCACGCGCAACTCGCGTTCGGCGACCACGCGATCGACCACATAGGACTTGTCGCCGACCAGCGTGCTCACGCACACCGACTCCTGCAGCTGCTCGGACAGCGCGAGCATCTGCGGTTTGACCAGCGAAATGATGTCGGTCTGGGTCTGGCTGATCAGCTGGCCGAGCGCCGGCCCGAGACGGAAACCGCCGCCCGGGCCGATGGTTTCGGCCAGATGCTCCGCTTCCAGCGCGCCGATGATGCGCTGCACGGTCGAGCGCGGCAGATCGACGAGCTGGGCGATGGCAGCGAGGCTCAGGCCCTGTGGGTGGCTGCCGAGCGCGCGCATGACCGCCGCCGCGCGGGCGATGACCTGAATGCCGGCCTGCTTGGCGGCATCGCTGCCCTGGTCTGTCTGCGTCATCGGTTTCTCCCTTTGCATCGTTGCGCCCTGAACACCGTCCGCATTCTCCAGCAGTGGCGCCGCCGAGGCTAGGCGCGGCATCCCGCATTGCGTATCGCTGACCGGGCGCGGACAAATTCGTTCACGGTTTTTCTCATTAAGCTGAATCGCAGAATGGTACACTTGCCCGCTATGCGATACATGTCTTGCGACGCTTCAAGGAGAAGAACAGGTGAAACACCCAAGAAAAACATTGCGTGACGTTCGGCTGGCGCCGCTGGCGGTGCTGCTTGTGCTGGCCGGCTGTGGCGAGAAGACAGCGGAACAGGCCGCCGCGCCGGTACCGGAGGTCGGGGTCTACACCGTGCAGGCGCAGCCGCTGACGCTGACCACCGACCTGCCGGGACGCACCAGCGCCTACCGGGTCGCCGAGGTCCGCCCACAGGTCTCCGGCATCCTGCAGCAGCGGCTGTTCACCGAAGGCACGGAAGTGAAGAAGGGCCAGCAGCTGTACCAGATCGACCCGCGCACCTACGAGGCACGGCTGGCGCGTGCCGAGGCCAACCTGACCACGGCGGAGAACCTGGCCCAGCGCTACGAGCGCCTGCTCAAGACCAACGCCGTCAGCCGCCAGCAGTACGACGACGCCCAGGCCGCCTGGAAACAGGCCCAGGCGGAAGTGCAGGTGGCGCGCATCGACGTGCAGTACACCAAGGTGCTGGCGCCGATCTCCGGGCGCATCGGCCGCTCCACCGTGACCGAAGGCGCCCTGGTGACCAACGGCCAGGCCCAGCATCTGGCCACCGTGACCCAGCTCGATCCCATCTATGTCGACGTCAACCAGCCGATCACCAAGCTGCTCGGGCTCAAGCGCGCGCTGGAATCCGGGCGCCTGCAGAAAACCGGCAGTGACCAGGCCGAGGTCAGCCTGACGCTCGACGACGGCAGCGCCTATCCGTTGCCCGGCACCCTGAAGTTCTCCGAGGTTAGCGTCGACCCGACCACCGGTTCGGTGACGTTGCGCGCCGAGTTTCCTAATCCCGACCGCAAGCTGCTGCCGGGCATGTTCGTGCATGCGCTGCTCAAGGAAGGCACCCAGCAGGACGCCATCCTCGTGCCGCAGCAGGCGGTCAGCCGCGATGCCCGCGGCGTGCCCAGCGTCTGGGTGGTCAAGCCGGACGACAGCGTCGAGCGGCGCGAAGTCGAGACGTTGCGCACCGTCGGCAATGCCTGGCTGATCGGCAAGGGCGTCGCCGATGGCGAACGGGTGGTCACCGAAGGTACGCAGCGGGTGCGCAGCGGCATCACCGTCAAACCGGTGGCGGCCAGCAACGTCAGACTGGTCGCTGAGTTCGCTCCGAAGACCGACGCCGTCGCCAACTAAGGAGCAAGCCGTACATGTCCCGTTTTTTCATTGACCGGCCGATCTTCGCCTGGGTGCTGGCGATCGTCGCCATGCTCGCCGGCGCGTTGTCGCTGGTGAAAATGCCGATCAGCCAGTACCCCAACATCGCCGCCCCGGCCGTGGCCATCGCCGTGACCTATCCCGGCGCCTCCGCGCAGACCGTGCAGGACACCGTGGTCCAGGTGATCGAACAGCAACTCAGCGGCCTCGATGGTTTTCGCTACATGGCCGCGGAGAGCAACTCCGACGGCAGCATGAAGATCATCGTGACTTTTGAGCAGGGCACCAACCCGGACATCGCCCAGGTGCAGGTGCAGAACAAGCTGCAGCTGGCCACCCCGCGACTGCCCGAGGAAGTGCAGCGCCAGGGCCTGCGCGTGGTGAAGTACCAGAAGAACTTCTTCCTGATCATCGGCCTGGCCGATACCACCGGCAAGATGAGCAACTTCGACCTCGGCAACCTGATCGCCTCGCAGCTACAGGACCCGATCTCGCGCATCGACGGTGTCGGCGACTTCCTGCTGTTCGGCTCGCCCTATGCCATGCGCATCTGGCTCGATCCGGCCAAGCTCAACAGCTACCAGCTGACGCCCGGTGATGTGGCCAATGCCATCCGCGAACAGAACGTGCAGGTTTCCTCCGGCCAGCTCGGCGGTCTGCCGACGCTCAGTGGCGTGCAGCTCAACGCCACGGTGCTGGGCAAGACGCGCATGACCACGCCCGAGGAGTTCGAGGAAATCCTGGTCAAGGTCAAGGCCGATGGTTCGCAGATTCGCGTTAAGGACATCGCCCGCGTCGAGCTGGGGGCCGACAACTTCTCCATTTCCAGCAAGCGCAACGGCGAACCCTCGGCGGGCCTCGCGCTGCGCCTGGCCTCCGGCGGCAACCTGCTGGAAACCGTGGCTGCGGTGAAGGCTGCGATGGAGAAGCAGAAAGCCTACCTGCCCGAAGGTATCGAGGTGATCTATCCCTACGACACCACGCCGGTGGTGGAAGCCTCGATCAGCTCGGTGGTGCACACCATCATCGAGGCGGTGGTGCTGGTGTTCCTGGTGATGTACCTGTTCCTGCAGAACTTCCGCGCCACGCTGATTCCGACTCTCGCGGTGCCGGTCGTGCTGCTCGGCGCCTTCGCGCTGCTGCCGTACTTCGGCCTGAGCATCAACGTGCTGACCATGTACGCGATGGTGCTGGCCATCGGCCTCCTGGTGGACGATGCCATTGTGGTGGTGGAAAACGTCGAGCGCCTGATGCACGAGGAGGGCCTGTCGCCGCTGGAAGCCACGCGCAAGTCGATGGGGCAGATCCAGGGCGCGCTGGTTGGCATCGGTCTGGTGCTGTCGGCGGTGTTCGTGCCGATGGCCTTCTTCGGCGGTTCGGCGGGGATCATCTACAAGCAGTTCGCCGTGACCATCGTGCTGTGCATGAGTCTCTCGGTGCTGGTCGCGCTGATCTTCACCCCGGCGCTGTGCGCCACCATCCTGAAAAAGCCCAAGGGCGACGCCCACCACGAGAAGAAGGGCTTCTTCGGCTGGTTCAACCGCACCTTCGAGCGCGGCACCACCCGTTTCGAGCGCGGCGTCGGCGGCATGCTCAAGCACCGCGGGCGCTACCTGCTGGCCTTCGTGCTGATCACTGCCGGCACCGGCTACCTGTTCACCCAGATTCCCAAGGCCTTCCTGCCCAACGAGGACCAGGGCCTGATGATGGTGGAAGTGCGCATGCCGGTTAACTCCTCCGCAGAGCGCACTGGCGCGGTACTGCAGCAGGTGCAGGACTATCTGAAGGAAGAGGAAGGCGAGCTGATCCAGCACGTGCTGACCGTCAACGGCTTCAACTTCGCCGGTCGTGGGCAGAACTCCGGCCTCGGTCTGGTCATGCTCAAGGGCTGGGACCAGCGCGCCGCGGAGGGTCAGGACGTGTTCAGCATCGCCGAGCGCGCCAACGCCCATTTCGCGACGATCAAGGACGCCACCGTGATGGCCTTCGTGCCGCCGGCGATCCTGGAAATGGGTAACGCGATGGGTTTCAACCTCTATCTGCAGGACAACGCTGGCGTCGGTCATGCGGCATTGATGGAGGCGCGCAACCAGTTCCTGCAACTGGCCGGCGAGCATCCGAAGCTGCGCGCGGTGCGCCCCAACGGCAAGGACGACGAGCCGCAGTTCCAGGTCAACATCGACGACGAGAAGGCCCGCGCGCTGCAGGTCAGCATCGCGTCGATCAACCAGACCATGTCGGCGGCCTGGGGCTCGATGTACGTCAACGACTTCATCGACCGCGGCCGGGTCAAGCGCGTGTATATCCAGGGCGAGGAGACCGCGCGCATCACGCCGGAGGATTTCGACAAGTGGTACGTGCGCAACGCTCTCGGTGAGATGGTGCCGTTCTCGGCCTTCGCCACCGGCGACTGGACCTTCGGCTCGCCCAAGCTGGAGCGCTACGGCGGGATCTCCTCGGTGGAAATCCTCGGCGAACCGGCACCGGGCTACAGCACCGGCGACGCCATGGTGGCCATCGCTGAAATCATGCAGCAACTGCCGCCGGGGATCGGCCTGAGCTACACCGGGCTTTCCTACGAGGAAATCCAGACCGGTGACCAGGCGCCGATGCTCTACGCGCTGACCGTGCTGATCGTGTTCCTCTGCCTGGCGGCGCTCTACGAGAGCTGGTCGGTGCCGGCGGCGGTGATGCTGGTGGTGCCGCTGGGCATCCTCGGCTCGGTGCTCGCCACGCTGTTCCGGGATCTCACCGCCGACGTCTATTTCCAGATCGGCCTGATGACCACGGTCGGCCTGTCGGCGAAGAACGCCATCCTCATCGTCGAGTTCGCCAAGGACCTTTACGAGAAGGAAGGCATGCCGCTGGTCCAGGCGGCGGTGCACGCGGCGCGTCTGCGCCTGCGCCCCATCGTCATGACCTCGCTGGCGTTCACCTTCGGCGTGCTGCCAATGGCCCTGGCCAGTGGCGCCGGCGCCGGCAGCCAGCATTCGGTGGCGACCGGGGTGGTCGGCGGGATGATTACCGCCACCGTGCTTGCGGTGTTCTTCGTGCCGCTGTTCTACGTGGTGGTGGTCAAGCTCTTCGAGGGCCGCAAGAAGCCGCACGCCGTTGCCGAAGCCGAAGGAGAAACCGCATGAAGTTCAAGCCTTTGACCCTCGCGGTTGCCCTGGCACTGGGCGGCTGCAGTCTGATCCCGCAGTACGAGCGACCGCAGGCGCCGATCGAGGCCGACTGGCCGCAGGGCGCGGCGTACGATCAGGCGGAGCAGGGCGACACGCGCGCGGCCGATCTGCGCTGGCAGGAGTTTTTCCGCGACGCCGCGCTGCGCGAGCTGATCGGCGTGGCGCTGCAGAACAACCGCGACCTGCGTCAGGCCGCGCTGAACGTCGAGGCCTACCGCGCGTTGCACCGCATCCAGCGTGCCGAGCTGTTCCCCGGCGTCGATGCGGGCGGCAGTGGCAGTCGCCAGCGCCTGCCGGACGACCTCTCGCCGACCGGCGAGGCGGGTATCCAGAGCCGCTACGACGTGGGGCTGGGCGTATCCTACGAGCTGGACGCCTTCGGCCGCATCCGCAGCCTCAGCCGCGCGGCGCTGGAGCAGTACCTGGCCAGCGAAGAAGCCCAGCGCAGCGTGCACATCGCCCTGGTCGGCGACGTCGCCACCGCCTATTTCGCCTGGCGCACCGACCAGGCGCTGCTGGAGCTGACCGAGGCCACGCTGGAAAGCTACCGGCAGAGCCTGTCGCTGATCGAAGCCAGTGCCGAAGCCGGCACCGCCTCGGAGCTGGACGTGCGCCAGGCGCGCACCCTGGTCGATCAGGCGCGTACGCAAAAGGCGCTGTATACCCGGCTCATCGCCGAGGATGCCAACGCCCTGCGCCTGTTGCTGGGGGCGGCGATTCCGCGCGATCTACCGGCTGGTGGCAAGCTGCAAATGGATACGCTGGCCGACTTCCCCGCCGGGCTGCCGGCCGATCTGCTGCTGCGTCGCCCCGACATCCGCGCCGCGGAGCACCGCCTGCTGGCCGCCAACGCCAACATCGGCGCGGCGCGCGCGGCGTTCTTCCCGAGCATCAGCCTGACCGGCAACGCCGGCACCGTCAGCAGCGAACTGGACGGCTTGTTCGACGGCGGTTCCGGCGCCTGGAGTCTGGTCCCTCGGATCAACCTGCCGATCTTCACGGCCGGGCGGTTGAAGGCCAACCTCGACTACGCCGAGATCCAGAAGGACATCCACGTCGCGGCGTACGAGAAGGCCATCCAGACCGCCTTCCGCGAAGTCGCCGACGGCCTCGCCGCGCGCGGTACCTACGACGAACAGGTACAGGCGCAGAGCGATCTGGTCGACAATAACCGCGCCTACTACCAGCTGGCCCGCCAGCGTTACGACGAGGGCGTGGACACCTACCTCACCGTGCTCGACGCCCAGCGCGAGCTGTTCGCGTCGCAGCGCCAGCTGCTCAGCGACCATCTGTTGCAGCTGAACCGCGAAGTCCAGCTGTATCGCGCCCTGGGTGGCGGCTGGAAGACGGACACGGCCGAGCGTTCGGCCGCGGGGGCTGATGGCCCCGCAACACTCACCATGAACTGAAGTAAGGAGTTCGTTTTGATCAATCGCATGATTCTGGGCGGCGCGCTTGCGCTGGGCCTGGCCGCCGGCCCCGTGGCCGCCGCTGAAGTCTCGGGCGCTCTGGGCGTCACCGGGCAGGGCGACATGACCTTCCGCGCCAGCCTGGCGCAGGCTTGGGACAAGAGCTGGTGGCAGAGCGAAACCGGCCAGCTGAGCGGCTACTGGGACGCGGCGTACACCTACTGGGAAGGTGGCGACGACTATTCCGGCGCGCACTCGCTGTCGTTCAGCCCGGTGTTCACCTATGAGTTCAGTGGCTGGCGCTACACCCCGTACGTCGAGGCCGGCATCGGCGTCGCGTTCTTCTCCAAGACCGACGTCGGCGAGCAGCAGCTGGGCTCCTCGTTCAACTTCGAGGACCGCCTCGGCGTCGGTCTGAAGCTGCCGGGCGAGCGCAAGGTCGGCCTGCGTGCCATGCATTACTCCAACGCCGGTCTCAAGCAGCCGAACGACGGCGTCGAGTCCTACTCGCTGTTCTACAGCCAGGCGTTCTGACCTGGCCGGGCCTGGTGGCAGCCAGGCCCGCACTCCGCCGCCGCTCGTCCCGAGGCGCGCGGCACGTCCATCCGAAATCGTGCGATAACCGCACGAACGGGTGTTGTCCGTTGGTCGAATCTCCTATGCTGGCCTCACTCGCTATTCTTGACGTCGATCAATGTTGTGTCTGTTGACAGTGATCGCGATCCGAGAACGGTGACGGCCAGACCGCACCGCAGGCGAACTATAAGAACAAACCGAGTGCCCTGTGATGGAACGACTGCTGAACGAAAGAAGCAGGATCTTCGCGCATGCCGATCCGCATGCCGTTTCGGAGTACGTCAACCAGTACGTTGGCGCGCACTGCATTCGGCTGCCGCGCACCGGTAACCCGCAGGCGAGCCTCAATCACTGCACCTTCGGCAAGCTCGATCTGTGCCAGATCAGCTACGGCGGCAGCGTGCACGTCAGCTCGCCGGCGCTGGAAACCATCTATCACCTGCAGCTGCTGCAGCGCGGCCACTGCCTGTGGCGCAGCCGTGGGCAGGAGCATTACTTCACGCCCGGCGAACTGCTGCTGATCAATCCCGACGATCCGGTCGACCTGACCTATTCGGACGATTGCGAGAAGCTCATCGTCAAGCTGCCGGCCTCATTCCTCGAACAGGCCTGCAGCGAGAACCAGTGGCGCGCACCGGCCGAGGGCATCCGCTTCAGCAGCAACCGTCATGCGCTCGGCGAGCTCGACGGCTTCGACAGCCTGATCGGCCTGGTTTGCCGTGAGGCCGGCTCCGCACAGAGCATCCCGCAGATTCAGGAGCAGTACAGCCGGATCATTGCCAGCAAGCTGCTCTGCACACTGGCCAACAACATACGTCGCGATCCGTTCGGCGACAGCTGCCCGTCGTTCGGTCGGCTCAGCGATTACATCGACGAGCACCTGAAGAAGGACATCTCCGTCGAGCAGCTGGCCGAGCTGGCCAACATGAGCCTGCGCTCGCTGTATCTGCTGTTCGAGCGCAAGGTCGGCACCACGCCCAAGTCCTACATTCGCCAGCGCAAGCTGGAGCAGATCCACGGGCGGCTGAGCGATCCCTCGGCCAAGGTGCGCAACATCACCGAGATCGCCATGGACTACGGCTTCATGCACCTGGGCCGTTTTTCGGAAAGCTACAAGAGCACCTTCGGCGAGCTGCCTTCGGACACCCTGCGTCGCCATCACTGAGTCCCCTTGAGGCGCTGCCATTCTGACGGCAGCGCCTCTTTTTCTTCCCGCGCTCGATCATCCTCACCGCCAGTCCGGGTGGCGATTTACCGTGCGCGTGCGTGCGGCAATCTGTCCTCTTGCGTTGTGCAGAAAACGGATAGAAGTCGTGCAGAAAACGGATATTGATGCCGCCGCCAGCGCCTTAGCCTTCATCACGTGGAAACAATAACAATGGAGGCCCCGGCCATGTCCCTGGGAATCGATTACCTTGATTCGCTGCTCGATGAAGACAAAGAGAAGGGCATCTTTCGCTGCAAGCGCGAGATGTTCACCGACCCGCGGTTGTTCGAGCTGGAGATGAAGCACATCTTCGAGGGCAACTGGATCTACCTCGCGCACGAGAGCCAGATCCCCGAGAAGAACGACTACTACACCACTCAGATGGGCCGGCAGCCGATCTTCATCGCACGCAACAAGGACGGCCAGCTCAACGCCTTCATCAATGCCTGCAGCCATCGCGGCGCCATGCTGTGCCGCTTCAAGAGTGGCAACAAGGCGACGTACACCTGCCCGTTCCATGGCTGGACCTTCAACAACTCGGGCAAGCTGCTCAAGGTGAAGGACCCCAAGGAAGCCGGTTACCCCGACAGCTTCGACTGCGACGGCTCGCATGATCTGAAGAAGGTCGCGCGCTTCGAGTCCTACCGCGGCTTCCTGTTCGGCAGCTTGCGCGAGGACGTCGCCCCGCTGGAAGAATTCCTCGGCGAGTCGAAAAAGATCATCGACATGGTCGTCGACCAGTCGCCGGAAGGCATCGAAGTCCTGCGCGGTTCCTCCACCTATGTCTATGAAGGCAACTGGAAACTGCAGGCCGAGAACGGCGCCGACGGTTATCACGTCACCGCCGTGCACTGGAACTACGCCGCCACCCAGCAGCAGCGCAAGCTCAAGGAAGCCGGCGACGACATCCGCGCCATGAGCGCCGGCGGCTGGGGCAAGAAGGGCGGTGGTTTCTATTCCTTCGAGAACGGCCACCTGCTGCTCTGGACCCGCTGGGACAACCCGGAAGACCGTCCGCTGTACGCGCGCCGCGACGAGATGGTCGCCGAGTTCGGCCAGGCGCGGACCGACTGGATGATCGAGAACTCGCGCAACCTCTGCCTGTACCCGAACCTGTACCTGATGGATCAGTTCGGCTCGCAGCTGCGCATCGCCAAGCCGCTGTCGGTGGACAAGACCGAAGTCACCATCTACTGCATCGCGCCCAAGGGCGAGAGTGCCGAAGCGCGGGCGCGGCGCATCCGCCAGTACGAAGACTTCTTCAACGTCTCCGGCATGGCGACCCCGGACGACCTCGAGGAATTCCGCGCCTGCCAGCAGGGCTTCGCCGGACGCGCCATGGAGTGGAACGACATGTCCCGCGGCGCCAAGCACTGGATCGACGGTGCCGACGAAGGCGCCAAGGAAATCGACCTGCAGCCGCTGATGAGCGGTGCCCGCACCGAGGATGAAGGCCTGTTCGTGCTGCAGCATCACTACTGGCAGCAGCAGATGATCAAGGCGGTGAAGGCCGAGCAGGACCAGCTGATCCACGTGGAGGGCGCGTAATGACCATCTCCTACGAAGCCGCGCGCGACTTCCTCTACCGCGAAGCGCGCTACCTCGACGACAAGGACTGGGACAGCTGGCTGGAGCTGTATGCCGCCGACGCGACCTTCTGGATGCCGGCCTGGGACGACGAGGACAAGCTCACCGAAGATCCGCAGAAGGAAATCTCGCTGATCTGGTACGGCAACCGCAGCGGTCTGGAAGACCGGGTGTTCCGCATCCGCACCGAGCGCTCCAGTGCCACCATTCCGGACACCCGCACCTCGCACAACATCAGCAACCTGGAGCTGATCGAGCAGGGCGAGGGCTTCTGCAAGCTGCGCTTCAACTGGCACACGATGAGCTTCCGCTACAAGACCGTCGACCACTTCTACGGCACCAGCTTCTACACGCTCGACACCCGCGGCGAGAGCCCGCTGATCAAGCACAAGAAGGTCGTGCTGAAGAACGACTACATCCGCCAGTTGATCGACGTTTACCACCTGTGAGGGCAAGGCCATGACTCACCAGATCGCATTGAATTTCGAAGACGGGGTCACCCGCTTCATCGAAGCCAATCTCGGCGAAACCGTTGCCGACGCGGCCTACCGCCAGGGCATCAACATCCCGCTGGACTGCCGCGACGGCGCCTGCGGGGCCTGCAAGTGCTTCGCCGAAGCGGGCAGCTATGACCTCGGCGAGGAATACATCGAGGACGCTTTGAGCGAGGACGAAGCTGCGCAGGGCTACGTGCTGACTTGCCAGATGCGCGCCGAGAGCGACTGCGTGATCCGCGTGCCGGCGTCGTCGCAGGTCTGCAAGACCGCGCAGGCCAGCTACCAGGCGACCATCAGCAACGTGCGCCAGCTGTCGCAGAGCACCATCGCGCTGTCGGTCAAGGGCGAGTCGCTGAGCCAGCTGGCCTTCCTGCCCGGGCAGTACGTCAACCTGCAGGTGCCGGGCACCGATCAGACCCGCGCCTACTCCTTCAGCTCGCTGCAGAAGGGCGGTGAAGTCAGCTTCCTGATCCGCAACGTGCCGGGCGGGCTGATGAGCAGCTTCCTCAGCGGCATGGCCAAGGCCGGCGACAGCCTGACTCTGGCCGGTCCGCTGGGCAGCTTTTACCTGCGCGAGATCAAGCGGCCGCTGCTGTTGCTCGCCGGCGGCACGGGTCTGGCGCCGTTCACCGCGATGCTGGAGAAGATCGCCGAGCAGGGCAGCGCGCATCCGCTGCACCTGATCTACGGCGTCTCCAACGACTTCGATCTGGTGGAGATGGACAAGCTCGCCGACTTTGCCGCGCGCATCCCCAACTTCACCTACAGCGCCTGCGTGGCGAGCAGCGACAGTCAGTACCCGCAGAAGGGCTACGTGACCCAGCACATCGAGCCCAAGCACCTCAACGAAGGCGAAGTGGACATCTACCTGTGCGGCCCGCCGCCGATGGTCGAGTCGGTCAACCAGTTCATTCGTGAACAGGGTCTGCAGCCGGCCAACTTCTATTACGAGAAGTTCGCCGCCAGCGCCTGATCCGCCGCTCGTAGGGTGGGTGTCCGCGCAGCGACACCCACTGCAACCCTCGCATGCAAGAGGTTGGATAGATGAACGCACGTTTTCACAACAAGGTCGCCGTGATCACCGGCGCCGCCCAGGGCATCGGCCGGCGCGTGGCCGAGCGCATGGGTGAAGAGGGCGGCCGGCTGCTGCTGGTCGACCGCTCCGAACTGGTCCACGAGCTGGCCGACGAACTCGGCGTGAAGGGCATCGAGGTGCTGACCATGACCGCCGATCTCGAACAGTTCGCCGATTGCCATCGGGTGATGGATGCCGCGAAAGAGCGCTTCGGCCGTCTCGACATCCTCGTCAACAACGTCGGCGGCACCATCTGGGCCAAGCCCTTCGAGCATTACCAGGAGCACGAGATCGAGGCCGAAGTGCGCCGCTCGTTGTTCCCGACGCTGTGGTGCTGCCACGCCGCGCTGCCGCACATGCTGGAGCAGGGCGCCGGCGCCATCGTCAACGTCTCCTCGATTGCCACGCGCAGCCTCAACCGCGTGCCGTACGGCGCGGCCAAGGGCGGCGTCAACGCGCTGACCGCGTGCCTGGCTTTCGAGAACGCGCAGCGCGGCATTCGCGTCAACGCGACGGCTCCAGGCGGCACCGAAGCACCGCCACGGCGCATCCCGCGCAACAGCGCCGAGCAGAGCGAGCAGGAAAAGCTCTGGTACCAGCAGATCGTCGATCAGACCGTCGATTCCACGCTGATGAAGCGCTACGGAACCATCGACGAGCAGGCCGGAGCGATCCTCTTTCTGGCCTCGGACGAGGCCTCCTACATCACCGGCGTGACCCTGCCGGTAGGCGGGGGCGACCTGGGCTGAGCCCCGCAACGAACGACACGCGACGCAGTTTTCACAACAAAAACAATAGAGAGCCTTGTCATGCGAAAAGTAGATGTTCACGAGATCATCGATAACGCCCGCTTCAGCGGCTTCCACTGGCTGGTCATGTGCCTGTGCGCGCTGCTGCTGATCTTCGACGGCTACGACCTGTTCATCTATGGCGTGGTCCTGCCGGTGATCATGAAGGAATGGGGGTTGACCCCGCTGGAAGCCGGCGCACTGGGTAGCTATGCACTGTTCGGCATGATGTTCGGCGCGCTGGTGTTCGGCACCCTGGCCGACCGTATCGGGCGCAAGAAGGGCATCGCCATCTGCTTCGTGCTGTTCAGCGGCGCCACGGTGCTCAACGGCTTCGCCAGCACGCCCACCGAATTCGGCATTTTCCGCTTTCTCGCCGGCCTCGGCTGCGGCGGACTGATGCCCAACGTGGTGGCGCTGATGAACGAATACGCGCCGAAGAAACTGCGCAGCACCCTGGTGGCGATCATGTTCAGCGGCTATTCGCTGGGCGGCATGTTCTCCGCCGGCCTGGGCATCTACATGCTGCCGCGCTTCGGCTGGGAAGCGATGTTCTTCGCCGCCGCCGTGCCGCTGCTCCTGCTGCCGCTGATCCTGTGGAAGCTGCCAGAGTCGGTGGGCTTTCTGGTGCGCCAGGGCCGCATCGAACAGGCGCGTGATCTGCTCAACCGGGTCGATCCGAACCAGCAGCTGGGCGCCAGCGATGAGCTGGTGCTGGTCGAGGTGAAGGGTAAGAGCGCGTCGGTGCTGGAGCTGTTCCGCCACGGCCGCGGCGTGCGCACCGTGTCGCTCTGGCTGGCGTTCTTCTGCTGCCTGCTGATGGTCTACGCGCTGGGCTCCTGGCTGCCGAAGCTGATGGCCAACGCCGGCTACAGCCTGGGTTCCAGTCTGTCGTTCCTGCTGGCGCTGAACTTCGGCGGCATGGCCGGCGCGATCTTCGGCGGCTGGCTGGGCGATCGTTTCAACCTGGCCAAGGTGGTGGTGGCGTTCTTCGCCGTATCGGTGGTGTCGATCAGCCTGCTGGGCTTCAAGTCGCCGATGCCGGTGCTCTACACGCTGATCTTCATCGCCGGCGCTACCGTGATCGGCACGCAAATTCTGCTCTATGCCGCCGCCGCGCAGTTCTACGGCCTGTCGATCCGCTCCACCGGCCTCGGCTGGGCCTCGGGCATCGGCCGCAACGGCGCCATCGTCGGCCCGCTGCTGGGCGGTGCGCTGCTGGGCATCAACCTGCCGCTGCAACTCAATTTCATGGCCTTCGCGGTGCCGGGTGCAATTGCCGCGCTGGCCATGACCGTCTTCGCCATCTCCAGCCAGCGTAGCGGTGCCACGGCACCCTCCCTGCTGACGACGGCGAAGGCCTGAACACTGAAACTGGAAATCGGAAGCTGATATGAGCCATTCCCTGATCGAAAGCATCCAGACGGTCATCGTCGATCTGCCGACCATCCGCCCGCACAAGCTGGCGATGCACACGATGCAGCAGCAGACGCTGGTGATCATCCGCGTGCGTTGCGCCGACGGCATCGAAGGCATCGGCGAGGCCACCACCATCGGCGGCCTGGCCTACGGCAACGAGAGCCCGGAGAGCATCAAGACCAACATCGACAGCCATCTCGGCCCGCTGCTGGTCGGTCAGGATGCGGCCAATATCAACGCCGCCATGCTGCGCCTGGACAAGGCGGCCAAGGGCAATACCTTCGCCAAGTCCGGCATCGAGAGCGCGCTGCTCGACGCGCAGGGCAAGCGCCTCGGCCTGCCGGTCAGCGAGCTGCTCGGCGGCCGGGTGGGCGACAGCCTGGAAGTAGCCTGGACGCTGGCCAGCGGCGACACCGCCAAGGACATTGCCGAAGCCGAGCGCATGCTCGATATCCGTCGCCACCGCATCTTCAAGCTGAAGATCGGCGCCGGCGAGGTGAACGCCGATCTCAAGCATGTCATCGCCATCAAGCAGGCCCTCGGCGAGCGCGCCAGCGTGCGCGTCGACGTCAACCAGGCCTGGGACGAGTCGGTGGCGCTGCGCGCCTGCCGCATCCTCGGCGACAACGGCATCGATCTGATCGAACAGCCGATCTCGCGGATCAACCGCGGCGGGCAGGTGCGCCTGAACCAGCGCAGCCCCGCGCCGATCATGGCCGATGAGTCGATCGAGAGCGTCGAGGACGCCTTCAGCCTGGCCGCCGACGGCGCGGCCAGCATCTTCGCCCTGAAAATCGCCAAGAACGGCGGCCCACGTGCCGTGCTGCGCACCGCGCAGATCGCCGAGGCAGCGGGTATCGCGCTGTACGGCGGCACCATGCTCGAAGGCGCCATCGGCACCCTGGCCTCGGCACATGCGTTCGTCACGCTGAACAAGCTGACCTGGGGCACCGAGCTGTTCGGCCCGCTGCTGCTCACCGAAGAAATCGTCACCGAGGCGCCGGTCTATTGCGACTTCCAGCTGGAAGTGCCGCGCACGCCGGGCCTGGGCCTGACCCTCGACGAAGAGCGCCTGGCGTTCTTCGCCCGCACGTAAGAAAGGAGAACTCGAGATGCTCTTCCACGTGAAGATGATCGTGAAGCTGCCGGTCGACATGGGCCCGGCGAAGGCCGCCAAGCTCAAGGCAGACGAGAAGGAGTTGGCGCAGAGTCTGATGCGCGCGGGCAAGTGGCGCCACCTATGGCGTATCGCCGGGCAGTACGCCAACTACAGCGTGTTCGACGTGGCCAGCGTGCAGGAACTGCACGACACGCTGATGCAACTGCCGCTGTTCCCCTACATGGAAATCGAGGTCAACGCGCTGTGCCGTCACCCGTCTTCGATTCGTGAGGACGACAGCTGATCGATTTCTCCGGACCAGGCGCTGCCCGGTCAGTTAACCCGCGACACCACAATTACAAAACGAGGCCTGAGCCATGACTGTAAAAATCTCCCACTCCGATCACGTGCAGACCTTCTTCAAGGAAGCCAGCGGCTTCAACAATGACGAAGGCAGCAGCCGCATGAAGACGGTGATCAACCGCATTCTGGTCGACACCGCGAAGATCGTCGAAGACCTGGAAATCACCCAGGACGAGTTCTGGAAGGCGGTGGATTACCTCAATCGCCTCGGCGGTCGTCACGAGGCCGGCCTGCTGATCGCCGGCCTGGGGCTGGAGCATTACCTCGACTTGCTGCAGGACGCCAAGGACGAGCAGGAAGGCCTCACCGGCGGCACGCCGCGCACCATCGAAGGCCCGCTGTACGTCGCCGGTGCGCCGATTGCCCAGGGCGTGACGCGCATGGACGACGGCAGCGAAGATGACGTTGCCACGCCGATGTTCCTCCAGGGCCGCGTCACCGGCCCGGACGGTCAGCCGGTTGCCGGCGCGGTGGTCGATCTGTGGCATGCCAACACCAAGGGCAACTATTCCTACTTCGACAAGAGCCAGTCGGAGTACAACCTGCGTCGTCGCATTGTCACCGACGAGAACGGCTACTACCGCGCCCGCAGTATCGTGCCGTCCGGCTATGGCTGCTCGCCCGACGGTCCGACTCAGGAACTGCTCGACATGCTTGGTCGCCATGGCCAGCGTCCAGCGCACATTCACTTCTTCATTTCCGCGCCGGGTCATCGTCATCTGACCACTCAGATCAACCTGGCGGGCGACAAGTACCTGTGGGACGATTTCGCGTACGCCACCCGCGAAGGTCTGGTCGGCGACATCCGCTTTGTCGACGATGCCGAGGCTGCGCGTAGCCGCGGTGTGCAGGGACGTTTCGCGGAAATCGACTTCGACTTTCAGCTGCAGAAGGCGCCCGCGCCGCACGCCGAGCAGCGCAGCCAGCGCCCGCGCGCGCTGCAGCAGGCTTGATACACGCCCTGGCGGCCGGGAGCTTTCCGGCCGCCAGGCTGCCTGCTGCTGACGGAGCTACATGCAGGACGCAGCGGTCGCTTCACCCATAACAAGAGTGATCCGGGCAATGCCACGGATCGCCTGCCTGTCTTGCGAGGCGATATGAAAGCGCTACTCAAAGACTTCTCGCTGTCCGCCGTGGTCGCCGGCTTTATCGCGACCGTGATTTCCTATGCCGGTCCGCTGGTAATCATCTTCCAGGCGGCCAAGGCGGCCGACCTGCCGCATGATGTGCTGTCGTCGTGGGTCTGGACGATCTCCATCGGCAGCGGTGTGCTCGGCATTGCACTCAGCATTCGCTACAAGGTCCCCATCGTCATCGCCTGGTCGGCGCCCGGCTCGGCGCTGCTGGTGACCATGCTGCCTGACATCACGCTCAACCAGGCGGTGGGGGCGTACATCGTCAGCAATATAGTGGTGCTGCTGGTCGGCCTGTCCGGTGCCTTTGACCGCATCATCGACCGTCTGCCCGCGGCCATCGCCGCAGGCATGCTCGCGGGGATCCTGTTCCGCTTCGGCACCGGCCTGTTCGTCGCGGTCAAGGACCAGCCCTGGCTGGTGCTGGCGATGTTCGGCACCTATCTGTTGTTCAAGCGCTCGCTGCCGCGCTACGCAGTACTCGCGGTATTGGTGGTCGGTGTGACGATCGCGATCGCTTCGGGCGAGCTGCGCAGCGAGGCGCTGGTGATCGGACTGGCGACGCCGGTGTGGATCGCGCCGGAGTTCAGCTGGCAGGTGATCCTCAATATTGTCTTTCCGCTGGTGATGGTGGCGCTCACCGGGCAGTTCATGCCGGGTATGGCGGTATTGCGCAATGACGGTTACGCAACGCCTGCCAGCCCGCTGATCAGCAGCAGCGCGCTGGGCTCGCTGCTGCTGGCGCCGTTCGGTTGCCACGGCTTGAACCTGGCGGCGATCACGGCGGCGATCTGCACCGGCCGCGAGTCCCACGAAAACCCGCACAAGCGTTATGTCGCGGGCGTTTCCGGCGGGGTGTTCTATCTGTTGCTGGGAATCTTCGGGGCGACGCTGGTTTCGCTCTTCACGGCCTTCCCCGCAGCGATGATCGCCGCGCTGGCCGGCTTGGCGCTGCTGGCAGCGATCGGCGCTGCATTGTCCGGCGCGATGGCGGTCCCGGCCGATCGCGAGGCGGCGCTGATCACCTTTCTGGTCACGGCGTCCGGCATGTCGTTCCTCGGTCTGTCGGCGGCGTTCTGGGGCTTGGTGTTCGGCCTTTGCGCCCACGCTCTGCTTGGGCTGCGACAACGCCGAAGTGCTCCGGCATTGCCTCTCGCGACGAGCTCCGAGGAGCAGCAGCCGGCACGGTGACCTCAATCTGAGCAGGTAGCTTTTTAGCGTTCCAACCACCCATCTGTCGTTCTTCCGACTTCGTCGGAGGGCCGGCTGCGTGCATCCGAAAAACAAAAACAAGAGAGCGACACCATGCAGAAAACTCGAATCTCCCGCCTTGCGCTGGCCATCGGTACCGCCACCACCATCCCCGGCGCCTTTGCCGCAGAAGGCGGGTTCCTTGAAGACGCCACCGCCACCTTGCAGGCGCGTAACTATTACTTCAGCCGGGATTTCTCCGATATCGTCGGTCCCAATCCGCAGTCGAAGGCCGAAGAGTGGGCGCAGGGCTTCATTCTCAAGGTCAATTCGGGCTTCACCCAGGGACAGGTCGGCTTCGGCTTCGACGCCATCGGCATGCTGGGTATCAAGCTCGACAGCGGCGGCGGCCGGATCAACACCGGTCTGCTACCGACCGGCAGCGACGGCAAGGCGCAGGACGACTACAGTCGACTCGGTGCGGCGCTCAAGGTGCGCCTGTCGCAGACCGAGCTGCGGATCGGCGAGCTGACGCCCAACCTGCCAGTGCTCGCCTTCAGCGATATCCGCTTGCTGCCGCCGACTTACCAGGGTGCCAGCATCGTTTCCAACGAAATCACCGGACTGACACTGCAGGCCGGCCAGCTGCGCTCGGGAAGCCTGCTGAACGAGGCAGGCGATGGCGAGATATTCGCCAAGCTCGGCAGTACGCCACGGCTGGGCGGCAATAGAAGCAGCGACCGTTTCCACTACGCGGGTGCCGATTACACCTTCAATGACAAGCGCACGTCGGTGGGGGTGTGGTACGCGCAGCTGGAAGATATCTATAACCAGCGTTTCTACAGTCTCAAGCACAGTTTGCCGGTGGGGCAGTGGGTATTCGGTGCGAACATCGGTTTCTACGATTCGCGGGAAGACGGTGATCGGCTGCTGGGAAGCATCGACAACCAGGCGGCGTTCTCGCAGCTTTCCGCCAGGCGTGGCGGCCACACCTTCATGGTCGGTTATCAGGCGATGTTCGGCGACGATGCGTTTCCGCGGGTGTTCAATAACATCGCGCCACTGGGTAACGAGGTGCCGACGTACGAGTTCGCTGAGAAGGACGAGCGATCCTGGCAGGCTCGTTACGACTATGACTTCGCTGCGCTTGGCGTTCCCGGGTTGGTGGCGACGGTGCGCTACATCACCAGCGATAACGTCGATACCGGAAGAGGCTTCGAGGGCAACGCTCAGGAGCGCGATCTGGACATCGGCTACACCGTGCAGAGTGGTCCGTTGAAAAATGTCGGCGTTCGCCTGCGCAACGTAGCCGCTCGATCCAACTATCGCAGCGATATCGATGAAAATCGGCTGATCCTGAGCTACACGCTGACCTTGTTCTAACGGCTTGAGGCCGGTTTGATTCGACAACGCTGGGAGCTGAGAGAAATATCCAAATAACGGTTGACGCACAC
>NZ_JAMOHV010000001.1 GCF_024448505.1 Stutzerimonas degradans | reverse complement strand
GAAAAAACCGAGCTTATGCTCGGTTTTTTCGTTTTCAGCGCTATATAGTTTTCCGCAAACCTGAGCCAGACCCGCCTGAGCCGGCGCCAGACAGCAAAAGACCGCCCGAAGGCGGTCTTTTTAGTGTCGCATCCGATCAGGCGTACGGATGACGCAGCACGATGGTTTCGTTGCGGTCCGGACCGGTGGAGATAATATCAACCGGCGCCTCGATCAACTCTTCCAGACGCTTGATGTAGGCGCGCGCATTGGCCGGCAGCTCGTCAAGGCTCTTGGCACCGACAGTCGACTCGCTCCAGCCCGGCATCTCCTCGTACACCGGCTGCAGGCCGTCGTAGCTATCGGCATCGGTCGGCGCATCGACCAACACCTGGCCATTGCGATCCTTGTAACCGACGCAGATACGAATGGTTTCCAGGCCGTCGAGCACGTCCAGTTTGGTCAGGCAGATACCGGAGATGCTGTTGATCTCGATGGCGCGTCGCAGAATGACCGCATCGAACCAGCCGCAACGACGCGCACGACCTGTGGTCGAGCCGAACTCATGACCACGCTCGGCCAGGCGCGCGCCGACTTCATCGAACAACTCGGTAGGGAACGGCCCCGAACCCACTCGCGTGGTATAGGCCTTGGTGATACCGAGGATGTAGTCCAGATACAGCGGACCGAAGCCAGAGCCGGTCGCGGTGCCGCCGGCAGTGGTGCTGGAACTGGTCACGTACGGGTAGGTGCCGTGGTCGATATCCAGCAGCGAGCCCTGCGCACCTTCGAACATGATGCACGCGCCCTGCTTGCGCAGGTCGTGCAACCGTGCCGTGACGTCGGTGATCAGCGGTTTGAGGACTTGTGCGTAGCCCAGCGCCTCGTCCAGCGTCTTCTGGAAATCGACCGGCTCGACCTTGTAGAAATTCTGCAAAACGAAGTTGTGGTACTCCAGCAACTCACGCAGCTTGACCGCGAAACGCTCCGGATTGAACAGATCACCGATGCGCAGGCCACGACGCGCGACCTTGTCTTCGTAGGCCGGTCCGATACCACGACCAGTGGTGCCGATCTTGCCTTCCGAGCGCGACGCCTCGCGCGCCTGATCCAGCGCGACGTGATACGGGAGGATCAGGGTGCAGGACGGGCTGATACGCAGGCGCTCGCGCACCGGTACGCCCTTTTCCTCAAGCTTGGTAATTTCCCGCAGCAGCGCATCGGGAGCAACCACCACGCCGTTGCCGATCAGGCACTGCACGTTGTCGCGCAGGATGCCGGACGGAATCAGGTGCAGCACGGTCTTCTCACCGTCGATCACCAAGGTATGACCGGCGTTGTGACCACCCTGGTAGCGCACCACTGCGGCCGCCTGGTCGGTCAGCAGATCGACGATCTTGCCCTTGCCCTCATCACCCCACTGGGTGCCCAGGACCACGACATTCTTACCCATAACCCTCTGTCCTCTTCGGAGAAGCGTACCGGCATTGACCGGCAGAAATCGAAACCAGCCTGGGCCGCATCGCGGCAAATCTCAGGACGCCAGCGGCGCCACGATCCAGGAATTGTCTTTAGCCAGCAGCTGCCGATCACAGCCCAGTTCCGCGGCAGCGTCAGCCGCCTGACCATCAAGGGCCTGCACCACACGCTCACCGTCGCGACGCAGGCGGCAGATCACCTGCCATAGCGCGGGATCATCGCTATGCGGCGCCCAGATGCCACTGACCGGGGTCGACAGATCGGCATTACCGAGGCTCACCAGCGTCTTCAGATCAGTCGAGAAGCCGGTGGCCGGGCGCGCTCGCCCAAAGTCGGCGCCGATGTCGTCATAACGTCCACCCTGGGCGATCGACTGACCAACGCCAGGAACGAACACCGCGAAGACGACACCGGTGTGGTAGTGATATCCGCGCAGCTCGCCCAGATCGAAGTAAAGCGGCATTTTCGGATAACGCGCGGCCAGCTGGTCGGCAATCCGGATCAGCGTCTGCAGCGCCTGACGAACCTCGGCCGGCGCCTCCGCCAGCGCTGCCTGCGCCTCATCCAGCGCCTCACGACCGCCGCACAGCCGCGCCAGCGCGCGCAACATGCCGGCCAGCGTCGGCTCCAGAGCCGCGGTCAGGCACTCGATCTCGTCCATCGCCTTACGCTGCAGCGCATCGAACAGCCGCTGCTCAGTCTCGCCCATCAGCCCAGCCGCGCGAGCAAGGCCGCGGTAGATGCCGACATGCCCGAGGTCCATGTGCACATCAGGCACATCGGCAAGCTCGAGCATTTCCAGCATCAGGCTGATCACCTCGATGTCGCTCGACGCACTGCCGTCGCCATACAGCTCGGCACCCAGCTGGATCGGGCTACGCGACGTCGCCAGCGCCTGCGGCTTGGCGTGCAGCACACTGCCCGCGTAGCACAGGCGACTCGGCCCTTCGCGACGCAGCGTATGCGCATCAACCCGTGCCACCTGCGGCGTGATATCGGCGCGTAGGCCCATTTGCCGCCCCGACAGCGGGTCGGTGACCTTGAAGGTACGCAGATCGAGATCCTGACCGGAGCCGGTCAGCAGCGATTCGAGGAATTCAACATGAGGCGTTATGACCAGCTCGTAACCCCAGCGCTGGAACAAGTCCAGTACGCGACGCCGTGCGGTCTCGATACGTGCAGCCTCGGGCGGCAGCACCTCTTCGATGCCATCTGGCAGCAGCCAGCGGTCTACCGTTGCCATTTCGCCAATCACCTCTCGATACGGCAAGCCTAGTCAAGCAGACGAGAACCGGGCTGCCGTCGAGGCTGGCCATCGGTCGCGTGCAGTTCTGTTCAAACCCTGACATCAGCGCCAGGCCCCGCAAGGGGAGCGGCATGGTTGCCCATGCCCGGAGATCGCCTGCCCCATGGGTGCAGACGCAAAAAAGCCGGGTTTTCCCCGGCTGGCGGATCATAGCAATGTTTTCCCGGTGGGTCACCCGGCGGCCAGCATCGGCCGCCGGACGAACCTCGCGAAGCGCTTAGCGGGACTGCTCCAGATAGCGGAAGAAGTCGCTCTTGGGATCCAGCACCAGCACGTCTTCCTTGCTGGAGAAGCTTTCGCGGTAGGCTTGCAGACTGCGATAGAAGGAATAGAACTCCTTGTCCTGGCCATAGGCGGCCGCGTAGATCGACGCTGCTCGCGCATCGCCGTCACCACGCAGCTCTTCCGCCTCGCGGAATGCCTCGGCAAGCAAGACGCGGCGCTGGCGATCGGCGTCGGCGCGAATACCTTCGGCCAGCTCCTTGCCCTTCGCACGGTGCTCGCGGGCCTCGCGCTCGCGCTCGGAACTCATGCGCTCGAACACGCTGCGGTTCACCTCGCGCGGCAGATCGATACCTTTGACCCGCACGTCCACTACTTCGATGCCCAGCTCTTTCTGCACGGCGCGATTGAGGCTGTTGGTTACCTGCCCCATCAACTCGTCGCGCTGACCGGATACCGCCTCGTGCAAGGTGCGCTTACCGAACTGGTCACGCAGTGCCGCCTCCAGGCGACGCGCCAGTCGCTCATCGGCGATCTGTTTCATGCCGGAGGTTGCGGTATAGAACAGCTCCGCATCGGCAACCCGCCACTTGGCGTAGGCGTCGACCATCAGCGCTTTCTTCTCCAGGGTCAGGAAGCGTGAAGTCGTCGAATCCAGCGTCATCAGGCGCGCATCAAACTTGCGCACACTGTTCACGTACGGGATCTTCATGTGCAGACCGGGCTTCACGTCGGGCTCGACGATACGACCGAAACGCAGCAGTACTGCTCGCTCGGTCTGCGAGACGATATAGAAGCTGTTCCACAGCACCAGCGCCAGCACCACACCCACGATCAGCGCCGTAAGGGATTTATTGCTCATCAGCGACTCTCCCTCGTACGAACTTCACGCGGATCCAATTCCGGCGGTAGCCGCGTCGACTGGCTGGCAGCGCCTGATGCCGTTCCGGCCGACGCGGCGCTGCTGCTGGCGGCGCCACGGCCGTTGATCATCTTGTCCAGCGGCAGATAGAGCAGATTGTTCTGCCCGCTCTCGCCGGTCACCATGACCTTGCTGGTGTTGCTCATGACTTCCTGCATGGTTTCCAGATACAAGCGCTCGCGGGTCACCTCCGGCGCCTTGCTGTACTCAGTCAGCAGCTTGGTGAAGCGGTCGGCCTCACCCTCGGCACGGGAAATCACCGCATCACGATAACCACTGGCCTCTTCCAGCATGCGCTGGGCCTGGCCGCGCGCTTCGGGAATAACGCCGTTGGCATAGGATTCGGCCTGGTTCTTCTCACGCTGCTCGTCTTCGCGGGCACGAATCACGTCGTCGAAGGCCTCTTGGACTTCGCGCGGTGCAGCCGCACTCTGCAGGTTCACCTGCGTCACGGTGATACCGGTGCCGTAGTTGTCGAGGAAACGCTGCAGACGCTCCTTCACCTCACCAGCCATCGCCTCGCGGCCCTCAGTCAGTACCTGATCCATCGCCGTCGAACCGACCACATGGCGCACCGCACTGTCGGTGGCGTGCTGCAGGCTTATTTCCGGCTGATCGACGTTGAGGACGAACGACTGCAGATCACTGATCTTGTACTGAACGGTCAACGGCACCTCGATGATGTTTTCATCCTCGGTGAGCATCTGCCCCTGTTTGCTGTAGGAGCGCTCGCGCGTGACGTTTTCCTGGAATTTGCGGTCGATTGGCGGGAAGTAGAGATTCAGACCCGGCCCGACGGTTTCATGGTACTTGCCGAAACGCAGCACCACCGCCTGCTCCTGTTCGTCGACGATATAGATGGCATTGAACAGCCATACCGCCAGCAGGACCACGAGCGAAACCCAGACCAGGCCGAAGCCGCCGCGACGACTGCCACCGCCGCTTCCGCCACCACTGCCGCGCTTCTTGCCACCGAACATGCCGTTGAGGCTGTCCTGCAGCTTGCGGAAGGCCTCGTCGAGATCGGGCGGTCCCTTCTGATCGCCGCCGCGACGACCACCGCCACCGCCGCCCCAGGGATCCTGGTTGTTCGAGTTGCCACCCGGCTCATTCCAAGCCATAGCGCTCTCCATTCAGATAAAGCTAAAGACGCGCCCTGTGGCGCACCCACCAATGCTACCGAAAGCCTGTAACAAGCGGCCAGATCGCCGCCCGGGCTTTATTGCAAAGTGTGTTGCTCCAGAAACTCGGCCGGCTGCTGCCCTTCGCGACTGAGCAGCCGATGCAGCTCCACCCGCGGCAGACGCACCTCAAGGAGACTACCGCCCTCCTCGTCGTGGCTCTCGCGCTGCACGGCGCCAAGCTCGAACAGCTGAGCACGCATGCGGCCGAGGCGCTGCGGCAGTCGGAGCGTGCCGACGAACAGATCGTTGCCGAGCAGTTCGGCGATTGCCTGGCGCAGCAGGTCCAGCCCCAACCCATCACGCGCCGATACCCAGACGCGCCCTGGCTTGCCATCGGCATCGCGCTGAATCTGCGGTTCGATGCCTTCCATGAGATCGACCTTGTTGTAGACCTCCAGGACAGGCAGCTCGTCCGCACCGATCTCCGCCAGCACGGCCAAGACCTGTTCGATCTGCTGATCGCGCTCGGGCTCATGGGCGTCGATCACGTGCAGCAGCAGATCGGCATTGCTGGATTCTTCCAGCGTCGCGCGAAACGACTCGACCAGCTTGTGCGGCAGGTGACGAATGAAACCCACAGTATCCGCCAGGACCACCGGTCCGATATCCGGCAGCTCCAGGCGCCGCAAAGTCGGATCGAGCGTGGCGAACAACTGGTTGGCCGCGTAGACGTCGGCTTCCGTGAGCGTGTTGAACAACGTGGACTTGCCGGCGTTGGTGTAACCGACCAGCGAGACTGAAGGGATGTCGGCACGCTTGCGCCCGCGACGCGCCTGCTCGCGCTGCCCGCGGACCTTTTCCAGCCGCTGCTTGATCTGACGAATACGCACCCGCAGCAGACGCCGGTCGGTTTCGAGCTGGGTCTCGCCCGGACCGCGCAGGCCGATACCACCTTTCTGCCGCTCAAGGTGAGTCCAGCCGCGCACCAGACGCGTGCTCATGTGCTCGAGCTGCGCCAGCTCGACCTGCAGCTTGCCTTCGTGGGTACGCGCACGCTGGGCGAAGATATCGAGAATCAAACCGGTGCGATCGAGTACCCGGCACTCCAGGACGCGCTCGAGGTTGCGCTCCTGACTGGGAGTTAGCGTGTGATTGAAGATCACCAGTTCAACCTCGCCCTCATGGACGAGATCGCGCAGCTCTTCGACTTTGCCGGTGCCGATCAGAAACTTCGCCGACGGCTGATGTCGGCTCACCGTGACGAACCCGACCTGCTCGGCACCAGCCGAGCGGGCCAGTTCCTGAAACTCCTGAGGGTCCTCGCGCGCCGCGGGGTCCTGGCCTTCCAGATGAACCAGAATGGCCCGTTCCCCGCCACCGGGACGTTCGAAGAACAAAGACGCCTACCTTAGTCGTTGCCCGACTCGGATTGCTCGGCGTCACCTGCGGTCGGCAGGCGAACCGGACGACCCGGCACGACCGTCGAGATCGCATGCTTGTAGACCATCTGGCTGACAGTGTTCTTGAGAAGAATGACGAACTGGTCGAAGGATTCGATCTGGCCCTGCAGCTTGATGCCGTTGACCAGATAGATGGAAACCGGAACGCGTTCCTTACGCAGTGTGTTGAGGTAAGGGTCTTGTAGCGAATGCCCTTTTGACATGTGCCGCACTCCTTAGAGGATCTTTATTCAATAATTTCTGGGTAAACCGACGATCCACTTGTCTGAGAATAGACGGTCAATTTGCAGTGTCAGCTCAATATGGAGAGCGATTGCAGGTATTTCAATGCTCGCGGCAGATTGTCGCGGGACAGACTGTCCAACCAGTCAACTTCCCCCCAGCCACGCAGCCAGGTGAACTGTCGTTTAGCCAGTTGCCGGGTTGCGATGATGCCGCGCTGAATCATCTCGTCCCTAGACAGGTTCCCATCCAGGTAGTCCCACACCTGCCGATAGCCCACCGCCCGGATCGACGGCATCCCGGAATGCAAGTCGCCACGACAACGCAGGGCTTCGACCTCTTCGATAAAGCCCTGTTCAACCATGTGAAGAAAGCGTTGTTCGATGCGCTGATGCAGAACCGACCGCTGTGCCGGAGCGATGGACAAGTGCGCGACAGTATAAGGCAAGACGCCCGAGCCAGGCGCGCCCGCGGCAGCTTTTTGCGACCATTGTCGGGCGCGATGTTCGCTCATGGTCAATCCGCTGACGCGATAGACCTCCAGCGCACGCACCAGCCGTTGCGGATCGTTGGGATGGATGCGCGCGGCCGACTGCGGATCGATTTCGGCAAGCATGCGATGCAGCGCCGGTAATCCCTCCTGCGCGGCCAGCGCCTCCAATTCGGCGCGCACCTGCGCATCGGCCGACGGCATGTCGGCAAGGCCATCGCGCAGCGCCTTGAAATAAAGCATGGTGCCGCCGACCAGCAGCGGAATGCGGCCCGCCGCCGTGATTTCCGCCATCGCCGCCAACGCGTCGGCGCTGAATTCCGCCGCCGAATAGCTCTGCGCGGGGTCGAGAATATCCACCAGACGATGCGGATAAGCGGCCAGCACCTGACGGGAAGGCTTGGCGGTACCGATATCCATGCCGCGATAGACCAGCGCCGAGTCGACACTGATCAGCTCGCAGGGCAGCACGCGCGCCAGCTCCAGTGCAAGATCGGTCTTGCCGGAGGCGGTGGGACCCATCAGAAAGATGGCGGGAGGCAGGCGGGACATCGGTGGGCTCGCGGCGAGGGGCGGCATAG
This sequence comes from Stutzerimonas degradans, assembly GCF_024448505.1. Taxonomy (GTDB): domain Bacteria; phylum Pseudomonadota; class Gammaproteobacteria; order Pseudomonadales; family Pseudomonadaceae; genus Stutzerimonas; species Stutzerimonas degradans. Next base: position 577,446 of record NZ_JAMOHV010000001.1, on the reverse strand, counting down.
TTTCAAGCTGCCAGCCAGAAGCTGCAAGCTGCACGATCGATTCGCCGTCGCCGCGTGCGCCTTGGGCTAGCGCCCGCGCAGGAACAGCCGGTCCAGCTCGTCCATGCCCAGTTGCGTCCAGGTCGGGCGGCCGTGGTTGCACTGGCCACTGCGCTCGGTCTGCTCCATGTCGCGCAGCAGCGCATTCATCTCCGGCAGCGTCAGGCGACGATTGGCACGCACCGCACCGTGGCAGGCCATGGTCGCCAGCAGCTCGTTCAGATGCGCCTGAATGCGATCGCTGGTGCCGTATTCGAGCAGATCGGCCAGCACATCGGTCACCAGCCGAGTCGCCTCGGCCTGCTTGAGCAGCGCAGGCGTCTGGCGAATCGCCAGGGTCTCGGGCCCCAGGCGCTGCAACTCGAAGCCAAGCTTCTGGAACCACTGCGCGTGTTCCTCGGCGCAATCGGCCTCGCGCTGACTCACCGCGATGGATTCGGGCACCAGCAGCGGCTGGCCACGCAGGCCTTCGCTGGCCATCGCGGTTTTCAGGCGCTCGTAGGTGATGCGTTCATGGGCGGCATGCATGTCCACCAGCACCATGCCCTGGGCATTCTCCGCAAGGATGTAGATGCCCTTGAGCTGCGCCAGCGCATAGCCCAGCGGCGGCACATCGTCCTGACTGGCAGGCAATGGCGCGGGGCCGGCTTCCGGTAACGGGGCGAAGAATTCCCGATAAGCGCCCTGCGCCTCGGCGACGTGGCCGCCGGAGGCTGGACGCTGCATCTGATAGCCAACCCCGGCACCGCGCCACGCTGGCGCTTCGCCCGCCGCGCGCTCAGGCACGCTGGTCGACAGGCTCATTTCGTTCTGCCCTGCGAACTCGCCCGCGGCCACACCGCTGAGCGGGCTCACCGATGTCACGCTCGCCGGCGCCGCCAACTGGTCTTCGGGACGCACGTCGCCCAGCGCGCGGTGCAGCGTGCCATAGAGGAAGTCATGCACCATGCGACTGTCGCGAAAGCGCACCTCGTGCTTGGTCGGGTGCACATTGACGTCCACCACCGCCGGATCGACGTCGAGGAACAGCACGAACGTCGGATGCCGACCGTTGAACAGCACATCGCGATAGGCCTGGCGCACCGCGTGGGCAACCAGCTTGTCACGCACCATGCGCCCGTTGACGTAGAAGTACTGCAGGTCGGCCTGGCTGCGCGAGAAGGTCGGTAGGCCGACCCAGCCCCACAGACGCAGCCCATTGCGCTCGACTTCGATCGGCAGCGCCTGCTCGAGAAACGCCGGTCCGCAGACGGCCGCCACTCGCCGCGCCCGCGCCGCATCGTCGCTCGCCTGATGCAGCGCCAGCACGCCCTTGCCGTTGTGCCGCAAGTGAAAGGCGACGTCGAAACGCGCCAGCGCCAGACGCTTGATCACTTCCTGCAGATGGTCGAACTCGGTCTTCTCGGTACGCAGGAACTTGCGCCGCGCCGGCGTATTGAAGAACAGGTCGCGCACTTCCACCGAGGTGCCGACCGGATGCGCCGCCGGCTGCACCCGCGCCTCCATCTCGCGGCCTTCGGTTTCCACCTGCCAGGCCTCAGCGGCTTCGACCGTGCGCGAGGTCAGCGTCAGGCGCGAGACGGAGCTGATCGACGCCAGCGCCTCGCCACGAAAACCCAGGCTCATCACCCGCTCGAGGTCTTCTAGGTCACGGATCTTGCTGGTCGCATGGCGCGCCAGAGCCAACGGCAGATCGTCCGCCGGAATACCACAGCCGTCGTCGCGCACGCGCAGCAGCTTGACCCCGCCCTGCTCGACATCCACCTCGATGCGCGTTGCACCGGAATCGAGGCTGTTCTCCAGCAACTCCTTGATCACCGAGGCTGGCCGCTCGACCACTTCTCCGGCGGCAATCTGGTTCGCCAGCCGCGGACTCAGCAGCTGGATGCGGCGCAATTCGCTCATGGTTGGGAGGCCAGCGTGGTGGCCGGGATGCTGAGCGTCTGGCCGACCTTGATGGTGTCGTTGCGCAGCTGATTGGCGCTACGCAGCGAGGTCAGGCTGACCTGATAGCGCTCGGCGAGCAGCGCCAGGCTCTCGCCGGAACGCACCACATGCTCGCGCGGCCCGATGGCGAGTTTGCCGGCGTCTCGCAGCCAGGCGACATAAGTGCCCGGCGGCGGATTTTCGTGGAAGAACTGCCGCACGCCGCTGTGGATCGAGCGCGCCAGCGACTGCTGATGGCTGGCTGTCTGCAGCTTGCGCGCCTCGGACGGGTTGGAAATGAAGCCGGTCTCGACCAGGATCGAGGGAATGTCCGGCGATTTCAGCACCATGAAACCGGCCTGTTCGACGCGGCGCTTGTGCAGCGGCGTGATGCGGCCCATGTTGCTCAGCACCTTCTGCCCGACGTTGAGGCTGGAGGACAGCGAGGCGGTCATCGACAGATCCAGCAGCACGCCGGCAAGCATCTGATCCTTGTCGTCGAGACTCACGTTGCCGGCACCGCCGATCAGGTCGGAACGGTTCTCGCTGTCGGCCAGCCAGCGTGCCGTCTCGGAGGTGGCGCCGCGGTCGGAGAGGGCGAAGACCGAAGCGCCGTATGCCGACGAGCGCGGCGCGGCGTCGGCATGCACCGACACGAACAGGTCAGCCCCCTTCTGGCGGGCGATTTCGGTGCGCTTACGCAGCGGAATGAAGTAGTCGCCGGTGCGTACCAGCTCGGCACGGAAGCCCTTCTCGGCATTGATCTGCCGTTGCAGCTCCTTGGCAATCTGCAGCACCACGGTCTTCTCGTAGATCTTGCCCGGACCGATGGCGCCCGGGTCCTCGCCGCCGTGACCGGCATCAATGGCAATGACCACGTCACGCTTGCCACCCGGCGACACCGGCAGCTTGACCGCAGGCAGCGTCGGCGACACCGGCGGCACCGGTTTGGCGGGCGCACTGTTGGTCGGCACCTGGGCGACCGGCGCGGCGGCGCCCTGGTCGAACAGGTCGACCACCAGGCGATGCCCGTACTGCTGATTCGGCGCCAGGCTGAAGCTTTTCGGCGCGACGGGCGCCTTGAGGTCGATCACCACGCGCAGCGTGTTCGCGTCGTGCTGCCCGGCGCGCAGGGCGGCGACCGGCGTGTTCTGCAGTGCCAGCTGGTCGAGCTGCGCCTTGAGCGTGGCGCCGGTGACATCGATGACGATGCGGTGCGGCGCCTCGAGCGTGAAGACGTTGTGCTTCACCGGGCCCGACAGGTCGAACACCAGCCGCGTATTGTCCGGTGCCCGCCACAGACGCACGCTTTGCACGTCGGTGGCGGCGAAAACCTGCACGGCAGCCAGCAGGACCGCCAAACCGCTAACCAGCGCGCGTATGCGCATACCCAACCTCATGCGTTTCATTGATTTCCGGCGGTCAGGACGACGCACCAGGCGTCACCGCGTTCGCCCCGCGGCGACAGGCGCAGCGTACGGCCGGCCCCATGCGGCGTAATGGTAATGTCAAGGTCGGCCTTTGGCAAAACGCCGGCCCCGCGTTCCGGCCACTCGACCAGACACAGCGCGTTCCCCTCGAAATAGTCGCGAATGCCGAGAAACTCCAGTTCCTCGGGGTCGACCAGGCGGTACAGATCGAAGTGGAACACCCGCACGGCGCCGATCTCGTAAGGTTCGACCAGGGTGAAAGTCGGGCTCTTGACCTTGCCCTCGTGGCCGAAGCCGCGGATCAGCCCGCGCGACAGCGTGGTCTTGCCGGCGCCGAGATCGCCGTGCAGATAGATCACTCCGCGTCCGCCGGTCGCCTGTGCGATCCGCGCGCCCAGGGCGAGCATGGCCGCCTCGTCTTCGGCGTACAGCGTCACTTCAGGCATGGCGACTGCTCCTCGAGCAACTGACGGATCACGGGAATCAGATCGGCGGCGGCCAGGCCCCGCCCCTGCTCACCGAGGCGCTCGCCGGCCGCGGCGTGTAGCCAGACGCCCAGGCAGGCCGCGTCGAAGGGCGTGAGATCCTGCGCCAGCAGCGCGCCGATCAGCCCGGCCAGCACATCACCGAGGCCGGCACTGGCCATCGCCGGATGACCGCGGTCGCACAGCGCCAGCCGTCCGTCCGGCGCGGCGACCAGCGTACCAGCGCCCTTGAGCAGCGCTACGCAGGCATAACGCCGGGCCAGCTCGCGCGCTGCCGCCGGACGATCGCCCTGTACCTCGGCGACCGTACATTGCAGCAACCGCGCCGCCTCGCCCGGATGCGGCGTGATCACGCAGCCGGTCGGCAGTTGGACGCCACCGGCCGCCAGCAGGTTCAGCGCATCGGCGTCCCACAGCTGCGGCAGCCCGCACTGCGCTGCCAGCGACAGCAGACTGCGCCCCCACGGCGCCTGGCCAAGCCCGGGGCCGACCACCAAGACATCGGCGCGCTCGACCAGCGTCGTCAGGCTATAGGTCGACTCGACCCCGCTGCACATGATCTCCGGGCGACGCACCAGCGAAGCGGTGACATGCTCTGGCCGGGTCGCCAGGCTCACCATGCCGGCGCCGCCACGCAACGCCGCCTCGGCGCTGAGCAAGGCCGCGCCGCCGGTGCCCAGATCGCCGCCGATCACCAGCACCTGGCCGAAGCTGCCCTTGTGCGCGGTCGGCGAACGCGGCGCGAGCCGCGCCAGCGAGCCGTGATCGAGGCGTACAGCCTCGCTCGCCACCTGCGCGACGATGCCCGGATCGGCCTGCAGATCGTCGAACACCAGCGTGCCAACGCGATCAGGACCCTCGGCAGTGAACAAGCCGAGTTTGAGACCGATGAAGGTGACACTCAGATCGGCACGCACCGCCTGCCCGAGCACCCGCCCAGTATCGGCGCAGAGCCCGCTGGACAGATCGATGGCCAGCACCGGCAGACCGCTGGCGTTGATCGTGGCAATCGCACCGGCATAGGGTTCGCGCACCGCGCCGGCAATCCCCGTTCCCAGCAGTGCATCCACCAATACGCCGTGCAAAGGCGCCTCGGCATGCCAGGCTTCGATACTCACGCCGCACGCCTGCGCCTCGGCCAGAGCCAGCGCGGCGTCGCCCTGCAAGGCCTGGACATCGCCCACCGCCAGCACCCGCACCTGCCAGCCAGCGCGCTGCGCCAGCGCGGCGACGAGGTAGCCGTCACCGGCATTGTTGCCACGCCCGGCCAGCACGGTGACAGCCCCCGCATCGGGCCAGCGTCGGCGCAGGGCGCGCCAGGCGGCATGGGCGGCACGCTGCATCAGCTCGAAACCGGGGGTGCCGGCAGCGATCAGGCGCGCATCGAGTTCGCGCACCTGGGCGGCGGTGTATAGGGCGACGGGCAGGGAATCGGTCATCGGTGCTGGGATCATCGCGGCGGAATGTCTGGCAGAATTATACGCACCCGCCCGCCACGCCGCCGTACTCTCCGATGCCCAGCTCCGCTCTCGACGCCGCCGCCCTCGCCCAGTCCATCAAGGAGTGGGGCCGCGAGCTCGGCTTCCAGCAGGTCGGCATCACCGGCGTCGACCTCGGCGAGCATGAAGCGCACCTGGATGCCTGGCTGGCGGCCGGATATCAGGGCGAGATGGATTACATGGCCGCGCACGGCAGCAAGCGTTCGCGGCCGGACGAGCTGGTGCCGGGCACGCTGCGGGTGATTTCGCTGCGCATGGATTACCTGCCCGGCGACACCCGCATGACCCAGCAGCTGGCCAGCCCGGAGAAGGCCTATGTCTCGCGCTATGCACTGGGCCGCGATTACCACAAGCTGATCCGCAAACGCATCCAGCAGCTGGCCGAACGCATCCAGCAGGTGGTCGGCCCGCTGGGTTTTCGCGCCTTCGTCGACAGCGCGCCGGTGCTGGAAAAGGCCGCCGGGCAACAGGCCGGGCTCGGCTGGATCGGCAAGAACACCCTGCTGCTCAACCGCAAGGCCGGCAGCTGGTTCTTCCTCGGCGAGCTGTTCGTCGACATCGCCCTGCCGGTCGACGAGCCGGTGACGCGCGATCACTGCGGCAGCTGCCACGCCTGCCTGGACGTCTGCCCGACCGAGGCGTTCGTTGGCGAGCGGTTGCTGGATGCGCGGCGCTGCATCTCCTACCTGACCATCGAGCTGAAAGGGCCGATCCCGGTCGAGCTGCGCGACAAGATCGGCAACCGCGTGTTCGGCTGCGACGACTGCCAGATCGTCTGTCCATGGAACCGCTTCGCGCGGCCGACCGAGCAGCATGATTTCCAACCGCGCCACAGCCTGGACAATGCCGACCTGGCGGCGCTGTTTCGCTGGAGCGAAGAGGAATTTCTCAGCCGTACCGAAGGCTCGCCGCTGCGCCGCGCCGGTTACGAGCGCTGGCTGCGCAACCTGGCGGTGGGCCTGGGCAACGCACCGTCGAGCATTCCGGTACTGGAAGCACTCGCGGCGCGGCGTGACGATTCTTCCGAGCTGGTGCGCGAGCATGTCGAGTGGGCGCTGGCGCAACATGCTCAGCGTCAGGCGGCTGAGCGCTAGCGCCCGACCACCGCTAGACGAGCGGCGCCGGCTGCGCGGCGCTCAGCGCGCGCAGCGCCTCGGCATCCAGTGTTTCCTGCTGCAGCAACTGGCGGGCACAGCGTTCGAGCAGTTCGCGTCGCGCCTCGAGCAGCGTCAGGCTGCGCTGGAAGGCGGACTGCACCAGCTCCTGCACCTCCTCATCGATCGCCGTTGCGGTGCTTTCCGCGTAATCGTGCTGCGGCTTCAAGCCGAGCAGCGCCTCGCTGCCGAGAAACGAATTGGGTTCGCGCTCCAGCGCCAGGTGGCCGAGGCGCCTGGACATGCCGTAGCGCGTGACCATCGCGCGGGCGATGTCGGCGACGCGCGCCAGATCGTCCGCCGCGCCGGTGGACAGATGACTGAACACCAGCCACTCGGCGGCGCGCCCGCCGAGCAGCACGGCCATCTTGTTCTCCAGCTCCTCGCGGGTCATCAGGAAGCGGTCCTCGGTCGGCCGCTGGATGGTGTAGCCCAGCGCGCCCATGCCGCGCGGAATGATCGACACCTTGTGCACCGGATCGACGCCCGGCAGCGCCATCGCCACCAGCGCGTGGCCCATCTCGTGGTAGGCGACGATCTCGCGCTCGCGCGGGTTGAGCAGGCGGTTGCGCTTCTCCAGGCCGGCGACGATGCGCTCGATGGCGGCGTTGAAATCCTCCATGCCCACCGCCTCGGCATTGCGCCGGGTGGCCAGCAGCGTCGCTTCGTTGACCAGATTGGCCAGATCGGCGCCAGTGAAGCCCGGCGTCAGCGCGGCGATGGCCTGCGGATCGACATCGGCGCCCAGCTTCGACTTCTTCAGGTGCACATGGAGAATCTGCACCCGGCCGATCTTGTCCGGCCGATCCACCAGCACCTGGCGGTCGAAACGGCCGGCGCGCAGCAGCGCCGGATCGAGGATTTCCGGGCGGTTGGTGGCCGCCAGCAGCACCAGCCCGCTGGACGTGTCGAAGCCGTCCATCTCCACCAGCAGCTGGTTGAGCGTCTGCTCCTTCTCGTCGTGCCCGCCGGACAGCGGCCCGGCACCACGGGCGCGGCCGAGGGCGTCCAGCTCGTCGATGAAGATGATCGCCGGCGCCTGCGCGCGCGCCTGCTCGAACAGGTCGCGCACACGCGCAGCACCGACGCCGACGAACAGCTCGACGAACTCCGAACCGGAGATGGAGAAGAACGGCACCCGCGCCTCGCCGGCCACGGCGCGCGCCAGCAGTGTCTTGCCGGTACCCGGCGGGCCGACCAGCAGCACACCCTTGGGCATGCGTCCGCCGAGACGGCCGTAGGTTTGCGGGTCGCGCAGGAACTCGATGATCTCCTTCAGTTCGTCCTTGGCCTCGTCGACGCCGGCGACATCGGCGAAGCTCACCTTCATGTCGGTCTCGACGTAGACCCGCGCCTTGCTCTTGCCGATCTGCATCATGCCGCCACCGCCCATGCCGCTGCCGATGCGCCGCAGCAGGAACAGCCAGATACCGAAGAACAGCGCCGCCGGGACGATCCACGACAGCAGGTCGCGGATCAGCGTGCTTTCCACCTTGCCGGTGTAGCGCACCGGAAACTGCTGCAGATGCTCGGCCAGCTGCGGCTCGACGCGATTGGCGATGAATCGGCGCTGACCGCCCGGCAGCGGCTGCTTGAGCGTGCCCTCGATGCGCCGCTCGGTAATCGCCAGCGACTCGACGCGACCATCCTTGAGATGCTGCTCGAATTCGCTGTAGGGGATGGTGGCGATCTCCTGCTGCGCCGACAGCAAGTACTGGATACCGATGAAGGCCAGGATGGCGATCAACCAGTAGCTCATGTGGAACTGGGCCTGCTCTTTCACTCCTGCTCTCCTTGCGCCAAGGGCGTTCGGCCGGATTATGCCTGTCGCGCCATCAACCGGCCTGGACCTGGATCAGTTACACCTCAGAGACCGCCACGCACGCCCAGGCCGACACCCAGCTCGGTCGCCACCGCGAATGGCAGCAGCAGCGTGTCCAGCACCGCGCTGGCGGGCAGGTCGAGCGCCGCATACCGTGGCGCCTCGGCGCCGAAGCGCTCCAGCGGGCAACAGCCTCCATGAAGGCTGAACCAATCCAGGCGCGTGCCGGAATAGATGATCGGCGCGCCGGGCTTGGCGGCGTCCAGCGTGCGCACGGTCGCACAGCCGCCGAGCAGCGTCAGGGTGAGCAAGGACAGCAGCGCTCGACCGAGCATCTCAGTCATCACTAACAATGTGGTGCTCGCCCCAGCGCGGCAGCATGTCCTGCGGGATGTTGAGCAGATTGAGGATGCGCGCGACGACGAAATCCACCAGATCGTCGATCGTCTGCGGCTGATGATAGAAGCCTGGCGAGGCCGGCAGGATCACCGCGCCCAGGTTCGACAGCTTGAGCATGTTCTCCAGATGGATGCTCGAATACGGCGCCTCACGCGGCACCAGAATCAGCTGGCGGCGCTCCTTGAGAGTGACGTCGGCGGCGCGCTCGATCAGGTTGTTGCAGGCGCCGGTGGCGATTGCCGACAGCGTGCCGGTGGAACAAGGCACGACCACCATGGCGGTCGGCGCGCCCGAGCCGGAAGCCGGTGGGGCCATCCAGTCTTCCTTGGCGAACACGCGAATCTGCCCGGCAGCAGCGCCGGTGTATTCCGAGAGGAACGCCTGCATCGCCTGCGGCTTGGCCGGCAGCACCACATCGGTTTCGGTGGCCATCACCAGCTGCGCGGCCTTGGAGATCAGGAAGTGCACCTCGCGGTCTTCCTGCACCAGGCAGTCGAGCAGGCGCAGGCCGTATTGCGCGCCGGAGGCGCCGGTCATGGCCAGGGTGATGCGTTCCGGTCCGTTCATTCAATCTGCTCCGATCCACGTGGAAATGCCTGCGGCGATTTCCACCCTACCCACGATCCTCGTAGGGTGGAAAACCGCGAAGCGTTTTCCACCTTGAGCAATCAGCTCAACGCCGCGGCCAGCTTGCCGTGCAAGCCGCCGAAGCCGCCGTTGCTCATCACCACCACCTGCGTACCCGGCGTGGCGTCAGCTTTCACCTTGGCGATGATCGCCTCCAGCGAGTCGCAGACCGTGGTCGGTACCGGCGAATCGGCCACCGTCGCGGCCAGATCCCAGCCGAGATTGGCCGGCGCATACCAGATCGCCTGATCGGCCAGCGCCACCGATTCGGCCAATCCCTCGCGATGCGCGCCGAGCTTCATCGAGTTCGAGCGCGGCTCGATGATGGCGATGATCGGCGTCGTGCCGACCTGCTTGCGCAGGCCGTCGAGGGTGGTGGCGATGGCGGTCGGGTGATGGGCAAAGTCGTCGTAGATGGTCACGCCGCTGACTTCGGCGACCTTCTCCATGCGCCGCTTGACGCTCTTGAAGGTGGAAAGCCCGGCAATCGCCAGCTCCGGCACCACGCCGACATGCCGTGCCGCCGCCAGCGTCGCCAGCGCATTGTTGACGTTGTGCCGGCCGGTCAGCTCCCACTCCACCACGCCCTGCACGGCGCCGTCGAAGCTCACCTCGAAGCGCGAACCGTCCTCGCGGAGCAGTCGGGCCTGCCACTGGCCGCCCTCGCCGGTGGTCTGCACCGGCGTCCAGCAGCCCATGCCGATGACGCGCTTGAGCGCCGTTTCCGACGCGGGATGGATGATCAGCCCCTCGCCCGGTACGGTGCGCACCAGATGGTGGAATTGCCGTTCGATGGCGGCAAGATCCGGAAAGATGTCCGCGTGGTCGAATTCCAGATTGTTCAGGATCGCGGTGCGCGGGCGGTAGTGGACGAACTTGCTGCGCTTGTCGAAGAAGGCGCTGTCGTATTCGTCCGCCTCGACCACGAAGAACGGCGTGTCGCCCAGCCGCGCCGAGATGCCGAAGTTCTGCGGCACCCCACCGATGAGGAAGCCCGGACTCATGCCGGCATGCTCCAGCACCCAGGCCAGCATGCTGCTGGTGGTGGTCTTGCCATGGGTGCCGGCGGCGGCCAGCACCCAACGGCCCTGCAGCACGTGATCGGCCAGCCACCGCGGGCCGGAGACATAGGGCATGCCCTTGTTCAGCACGTACTCGACCGCCGGGTTGCCGCGCGACAGCGCGTTACCCACCACCACCAGATCGGGCGCGGGTTGCAGATGCGCCGGTTCGTAACCCTGCATCAGCTCGATGCCCTGGGCTTCGAGCTGCGTGCTCATCGGCGGATAGACGTTGGCATCGGAGCCGGTGACGCGATGGCCAAGCTCCTTGGCCAGCACCGCAAGCGAACCCATGAAGGTGCCGCAGATGCCGAGAATATGGATGTGCATTGAAGACCTCTGCAATGCCTGCGCGACGCCCGTCGAGGGCGGCCGGCAGGGGCCGGAAACTGCGCGGCAGATTAGCACAGCGCCGCGTCGCATCGGCCGCTCGACGGCGGCGGCGCACCCGAATGTCGGCTCGGTCGCAGACTGCCTGAAGCTGATCTACGCTGAAACGACCGCCGTTTTCACGACCCTTGCAAGAACCGGAGACTCACCATGCGTTACGCCCATCCCGGCACCGAGGGTGCCCTGGTCACGTTCAAACCCCGCTACGGCAACTACATCAACGGTCAGTTCGTCGAGCCGGTCGGCGGTCAGTACTTCACCAACCTGTCGCCGGTCAATGGCCAGCCGATCGCCGAGTTCCCGCGCTCCGACGCCGCCGATATCGAAAGGGCGCTGGACGCCGCGCATGCCGCCGCCGACGCCTGGGGCAAGACCAGCGTGCAGGCGCGCGCACTGATCCTGCTGAAGATCGCCGACCGCATCGAAGCCAATCTGGAAAAGCTCGCCATCACCGAAACCTGGGACAACGGCAAGGCCGTGCGCGAGACGCTGAACGCCGACATCCCGCTGGCGGCCGACCATTTCCGCTACTTCGCTGGCTGCATCCGCGCCCAGGAAGGCACCGCGGCGGAGATCGACGAGCACACCGCGGCCTACCACTTCCATGAACCGTTGGGCGTGGTCGGGCAGATCATTCCGTGGAACTTCCCGATCCTGATGGCCGCCTGGAAACTCGCCCCGGCGCTGGCCGCCGGCAACTGCGTGGTGTTGAAGCCCGCCGAGCAGACGCCGCTGGGCATCACCGTGCTGCTCGAATGCATCGGCGACCTGCTGCCGCCGGGCGTTCTCAACATCGTGCAGGGCTTCGGCCGCGAGGCCGGCGAGGCGCTGGCTTCGAGCAAGCGCATCGCCAAGATCGCCTTCACCGGCTCCACCCCGGTCGGCTCGCACATCATGAAGCGCGCCGCCGAGAGCATCATCCCGAGCACCGTGGAGTTGGGCGGCAAGAGCCCGAACATCTACTTCGAGGACATCATGCAGGCCGAGCCGACCTTCATCGAGAAGGCCGCCGAAGGGCTGGTGCTGGGCTTCTTCAACCAGGGCGAAGTCTGCACCTGTCCGTCACGCGCGCTGGTGCAGGAATCGATCTACGCGCCGTTCATGGAAGCGGTGATGAAGAAGGTCGCGCAGATCAAGCGCGGCGACCCGCTGGACACCGAGACCATGGTCGGCGCCCAGGCCAGTCAGCAGCAGTTCGACAAGATCATGTCGTACCTCAAGATCGCCCGCGAGGAAGGCGCCGAGGTGCTCACCGGCGGCGACGTGGAGCATCTGGAAGGCTCGCTGGCGACCGGCTATTACATCCAGCCGACGCTGCTCAAGGGCAACAACAAGATGCGCGTGTTCCAGGAGGAAATCTTCGGCCCGGTGATCGGCGTCACCACCTTCAAGGATGAAGCCGAGGCCCTGGCGATGGCCAACGACACCGAGTTCGGCCTCGGCGCCGGCGTCTGGACGCGCGACATCAACCGCGCCTACCGCATGGGCCGCGGGATTAAGGCCGGCCGGGTGTGGACCAACTGCTACCACCTCTACCCTGCCCACGCGGCGTTCGGCGGCTACAAGAAGTCCGGCGTCGGCCGCGAGACGCACAAGATGATCCTCGACCACTATCAGCAGACCAAGAACCTGCTGGTGAGCTACGACATCAATCCACTGGGTTTCTTCTGATGGGCTGAAGGCGGCGGGCACCGCGCCCGCCGCCGGTTAGAACAAGACGCCTGCGAGCGCCGCCGTGGTGCCGCGAAGCTCGATAAAGGTGCGTTTCTGCCAGACTTGGCTGACAAAACACCGCAACCGCCAGGTTTGCGGCGCGGGGCATGACGCTTGCTAGGGAGAGTTGCCAACCACCTGCGAGGAACGATCATGGCTCTCGAACACAGCAGTTCAACGCCCCCGCAACACACCGTCGATTTCGAAACCGTCGGCAGCAGCTATTTCCAGGAACGCGAACTGAAAAAAGGCGCCGCCGGCTGGGTGCTGCTGGTCGGTCTCGGCGTCGCCTACGTGATTTCCGGTGACTACGCCGGCTGGAACTTCGGCCTCGCCCAGGGCGGCTGGGGCGGCCTGTTCGTCGCCACGCTGCTGATGGCGACGATGTACCTGTGCATGTGCTTCTCGCTGGCCGAGCTGTCCTCGATGGTGCCCACCGCGGGCGGCGGCTACGGCTTCGCGCGTACCGCGTTCGGCCCGCTGGGCGGCTTTCTCACCGGCACGGCGATCCTCATCGAATACGCCATCGCGCCGGCGGCCATCGCCGTGTTCATAGGTGCCTACTGCGAATCGCTGTTCGGCATCGGCGGCTGGATGGTGTACCTGGCCTTCTACATCATCTTCATCGGCATCCACATCTTCGGCGTCGGCGAGGCGCTGAAGCTGATGTTCATCATCACTGCCATCGCCGCGCTGGCGCTCGCAGTGTTCATTTTGGCAATGGTGCCGCACTTCTCGGTCGACAAGCTGCTCGATATCGCGCCGACCACCGCTGCTGGCGCCAGCAATTTCCTGCCCTACGGCTACGTCGGCATCTGGGCGGCGATTCCCTACGCGATCTGGTTCTTCCTCGCCGTGGAAGGCGTGCCGCTGGCGGCCGAAGAGACCAAGAACCCGCAGCGCGACATGCCGCGCGGACTGATCGGGGCCATGCTGATCCTCGCCGCCTTTGCCGGGCTGATCCTGCTGGTCGGCCCCGGCGGCGCCGGCTCCAGCACGCTGGTCGAATCCGGCAACCCGCTGGTGGAGGCACTGACCAGTGCCTACGGCGCGTCGACGTGGATGAGCGGCTTCGTCAACCTGGTCGGTCTGGCCGGGCTGATCGCCAGTTTCTTCTCGATCATCTTCGCGTACTCGCGGCAGATCTTCGCGCTGTCGCGGGCCGGCTACCTGCCGCGCAACCTGTCGCTGACCAACAGCAAGAAGGTGCCGGTGCTGGCACTGGTGATCCCGGGCATCATCGGTTTCGCCCTGTCGCTGACCGGTCAGGGCGATCTGCTGATTCTCGTCGCGGTGTTCGGCGCGACCATCTCCTACGTGCTGATGATGGCCTCGCACATCACCCTGCGCCTGCGCCGGCCGGACCTGCATCGCCCATACCGCACGCCCGGCGGCATCTTTACCTCGGGCGTGGCGCTGATTCTGGCGTGCGTCGCGGTGGTGGCGGGCTTTCTGGTCGACCCGCGCGTGGTCATCGGCGCGGTGATCATCTACGGCGTCTTCATCGCCTACTTCGCGCTCTACAGCCGGCATCACCTGGTGGCCGGTACGCCGGAAGAGGAATTCGCGGCGATCGAGAAAGCCGAAGCGTCGTTGCACTGAAGAAGGAGGCTGACATGGCTTACTCGCACAGCGTGGGCGGCAGCACCTGGCGCTTCGACGATCTGCGCGAGGTGATGGCCAAGGCCAGCCCGGCGCGCTCCGGCGACCTGCTCGCCGGGGTCGCCGCCGGCAGCGATGCCGAACGTGTGGCGGCGCAGATGTGCCTGGCTGCGGTGCCGCTCAAGCGCTTTCTCGAAGAAGCACTGATCCCCTACGAAAGCGACGAGGTCACCCGGCTGATCATCGACAGCCACGACGCTGCCGCCTTCGCCCCGGTCAGCCACCTGACCGTGGGCGATTTCCGCAACTGGCTGCTCGGCGAGGAGGCGGACGAGTCGTCGCTGACAGCCCTCGCACCGGGGCTGACGCCGGAGATGGTCGCCGCGGTGTCGAAGATCATGCGCGTGCAGGACCTGATCCTGGTGGCGCAGAAGGTTCGCGTCGTCACCCGCTTTCGCAACACCGTCGGCCTGGCCGGCCGCATGTCCACCCGGCTGCAGCCGAACCATCCCACCGACGACGGCGCCGGCATCGCCGCGAGCATTCTCGACGGCCTGCTCTACGGCAACGGCGACGCGGTGATCGGCATCAACCCGGCCACCGACAGCACCGCCGGCATCTGCGAGCTGCTGAAAATGCTCGACGCGGTGATCAGCCGCTACGAGATCCCGACCCAGGGTTGCATCCTCACCCACGTCACCACCTCCATCGAGGCGATCAACCGCGGCGCACCGCTGGACCTGGTGTTCCAGTCCATCGCCGGCACCGAGGCGGCCAACGCCAGCTTCGGCATCAACCTGGCAACGCTGCAAGAAGGCTACGAGGCCGGCCTGTCGCAGAAGCGCGGCACCCTCGGCGACAACCTCATGTATTTCGAGACCGGCCAGGGCAGCGCGCTGTCGGCGGGCGCCCATCACGGTGTCGATCAGCAGACCTGCGAAGCCCGCGCCTACGCCGTCGCGCGCCGCTACAAGCCGCTGCTGGTGAACACCGTGGTCGGCTTCATCGGCCCGGAATACCTCTACAACGGCAAGCAGATCATCCGCGCCGGGCTGGAGGACCACTTCTGCGGCAAGCTGCTCGGCGTGCCCATGGGTTGCGACATCTGCTACACCAACCACGCCGAAGCCGACCAGGACGACATGGACATGCTGCTGACCCTGCTCGGCACGGCGGGCATCAACTTCATCATGGGCATCCCGGGCTCGGACGACGTGATGCTCAACTACCAGACCACCTCCTTCCACGACGCCCTCTACGTGCGTCAGGTGCTCGGCCTCAGGCCCGCGCCGGAGTTCGAGGAATGGCTGGCGAAGATGCAGATCCTCCGGCAGGACGGCAATCGCCTGCAGCTCGGCCGCGAGCTGCCCGAGCCGTTTCGCCGGGCGCTGGAGCAGCTGGCGTGAAGCTGCTCTTGCGACTTCGGCCAGCCCCAGGTGGAAAAACGCTGCGCGGTTTTCCACCCTACGCCGAGACTCTCATCGCGGCCCGTAGGGTGGAAAACGACCGCAGGTCTTTTCCACGCGTCTGCTCACGCGTCTGTTCACGCGCCTGACCGCCACGCTCCGAGGTAGCCATGCCCGACCGCTCGCCCACCATCGACAACCCCTGGCAGCACCTGCGTCAGCTGACCCCGGCACGCATCGCCCTTGGCCGGGCTGGCGTCAGCCTGCCCACCAGCGCGCAGCTGGACTTCCAGTTCGCCCATGCGCAGGCCCGCGATGCCGTGCACCTGCCGCTGGACTGCGAAGCGCTGGCCGCCGAACTGGACAAGCACGGCCTCGCCCATCTGCAGCTGCACAGCGCCGCCACCGATCGGCAAACCTATCTGCAGCGCCCGGACCTCGGCCGCCGACTCGACGAAGCCAGCGCCGCCATCCTCGATGCGCACGCGAAGGAAGGCTGCGACCTCACGCTGGTGATTGCCGACGGCCTCTCCGCCCTTGCCGTGCAGCGCCATGCCGTGCCGATGGCCCTGAAAATCGCCGAACAGGCCCGCACCGAAGGGTGGTCCCTCGGGCCGATCGGCCTGGTCGAGCAAGGCCGCGTCGCGATTGCCGACGAAATCGGCCAGCGGCTGAAGGCGCGCATGGTGGTGATCCTGCTCGGCGAGCGCCCGGGCCTCAGCTCGCCGGACAGCCTCGGGCTGTATTTCACCTGGGCGCCGCAGGTCGGCCGTCACGACGCGCAGCGCAACTGCATCTCCAACATCCGCCCGGAAGGCCTGAGCTACAACCTCGCCGCGCACCGCCTGCTTTATCTGCTGCGCGAAGCCAGCCGTCGCCAGCTCTCCGGCGTGCAGCTCAAGGACGAAGCGGAAGTGCCGGCGCTGGAAGGCGCACCGCGCGCCGGCAATTTTCTCCTCGGCTGACTCAGGCAGGCTGCCAGGGCTCCAGCGTCTGGCGGTAGACCACCGCGCCGTCGAGGCCGCGCAGGCTGACGTCGAGCGCACCTGTCTGCGCATCGATCTCCACCTCGCCGAAGAACTGGAAGCCCGCGCGCGGCGAGCTGTTGGCCACCGGCGCGGCCTTGTGGAACACCACCTCGGGGCCGAAGGTGGCATCCAGCGGATTCGGCCCGAAGCTGCCGGCGTTCAAGGGACCTGCGACGAACTCCCAGAACGGCTCGAACTGCTGGAACGCGGCGCGATTGGGGTGATAGTGGTGCGCCGCGCAGTAGTGCACATCCGCCGTCAGCCACACGGTGTTGCGCACCCGCGCGCGCTGGATGAAGGTCAGCAGCTCGGCGATTTCCAGTTCGCGGCCCAGCGCCGGGCCATCGTTGCCGTTGGCGATGGCCTCCCAGCGCGGGCCGTCCGGTACGTGCAAACCGATGGGCATGTCGGCGGCGATGACCTTCCAGGTTGCGCGCGAGGACCGCAGCTCGCGCTTGAGCCAGTCCAGCTGCTCGCGGCCGAGAAACGCCGTGTCCGCGCCCTGCTCGGCCTGCAGGTTGTGCGTGTTCGGCCCGCGGTAGCTGCGCATGTCCAGCACGAACACCTCCAGCAGCGGCCCGTAGCTGACCTTGCGGTAAATGCGCCCGAGCCGGTCGCCACGCGCGATGCGCATCGGCGCGTATTCCAGATAGGCCTGCCGCGCGCGCCGCACCAGCGTATCGATATCACGCACCTGCTGATAACGGTCATCCAGCACCTTGCTCGGCGACCAGTTGTTGGTCACTTCATGGTCGTCCCACTGCCAGATCTGCGGCACCTCGGCATTGAAGGCGCGCAGGTTCTCGTCCAGCAGGTTGTAGCGGTAGTTACCGCGGAACTCGTCGAGCGTCTCGGCGACCTTGCTCTTCTCTTCGGTGACCAGGTTGCGCCAGGTGCTGCCGTCCTCGGCGGTCACTTCGGTGGGGATCGGCCCGTCGGCGTAGATCACATCGCCGCTGTGCAGGAAGAAGTCCGGCCGACGCTGGCGCATGGTTTCGTAGATGCGCATGCCGCCGAAGTCGGGGTTGATGCCATAGCCCTGCCCGCAGGTGTCGCCGCCCCAGACGAAGCGAATGTCGCGCGGGCGCTTCGGCGCGCTGCGCAGGTGGCCGAACCAGGGCTCGCTGAGCAGGCCGCTACGGGCATCCTCGAAACGCGCGCGGTAGAAGATCGACTGATCCGCCGGCAGCCCGCGCAGGTCCACGCGGGCGGTGAAGTCCAGGCTGGCGTCGGTGACCGGCGAAACCATGCGCCGCGGATTGCCGAAGCGACTGCGCGTATCCCACTCGACGATCAGCCGGCCGGGGCGGTCGCAGCGGCTCCAGACCAGCGCACGGTTGCCCTCGACCTCGCCGGACTGCACACCGTCGAGCATCTGTGGCCGCGCGCGCGGCGCGGCGATGATGGCGGGCGCGATGCCCAGGGCCGGCAGGGCGAGGCCGGCGCCGATGCCTTGCAGCAGCAGGCGGCGGTTGTGGTCCGGTGCGGTCATGACGGGGGTCTCCTTGCGGGTGGGTTTGTTCCGGTCTACCCACCGTGCTTGACAGTCCCGTGACGCGCCGACCGGCGGCACGCCTATTCGGCGGTCAGCACCAGCACGGCTTCGATCTCGAACAGCATGCCGTCGAGCGCCAGGCGCGGCACCGGGATCAGCGTGCAGGCCGGTTTCGGCCCCGGCCCCAGTGCGCGCGCCAGCTCCTCGCCGAACACGTGCAGCCGAGCCTCGCTGTGCTCGACGATCAGAACGCCGAGCTTGGCGATCTGCGCCGGCGAGCCGCCCGCCGCCTCGATGGCGACACACAGGTTGCGCAGCGCCTGGCGCACCTGCTGGCGGAAATCGGCCGACAGGCTGCCGTCGGCCGTCTCGCCGCCCTGCCCGGCGATGAATGCCAGCCGCGCGCCGGCCGGCAACAGCGCGACGTGCGAGTAACCGTTGGGCGCCGGGTCATACAGCCCCGGCGGGTTGATCAGTCGCAGCCCGCTGCGCTCGGTTTGTTCGCTCATGCAATATTCCTTTTGGTGGTGGGACGCAGATCGGCAAAACGCTCCAGTGCGCGGTTCATCGCGCCCTTGAGGTCGCCCGAACGGTACTGGCCGGGCTCTTGGCCGAAGGCGACGTTCAGGCGGTTCCAGCTGTTTATGGCGATGATGGCAAAGGTCAGCCGAGTGATCGCCCGCGGCGAAAAATGCGCGGTCAGCTCACCGTAGCAGCGGTCCAGGGTTTCGCCGTCGGGCAATCGGGTCACCGCCTCGGTCCAGGCCAGCGCCGCGCGTTCGGCCGGGCTGTATACGCTGGCTTCGCGCCAGGCCGACAGCAGCAGAATGCGCGGCAGCGGCGTTTCCAGCGCCAGCAGGTCTTTGCTGTGCATGTCGATGCAGTAGGCGCAGCTGTTGAGCTGCGAGGCGCGCAACTCGATCAGTGCCAGCAGTTGCGGGTCCAGGTCGGATTCCTGCAGGTAGCCGCTGATCGCGGTCAGCGCCTGCAGCGGCAGTGCGTCGGCGTGCTTGAAGTAGTCGAGGCGAACGGTCATGGCGGTCTCCAGTCGGTTTGTCGGTAATGACCCAGCCAGGACGCAGCCGCCCGCAGGGTTGTGACAGCGGTGCCGAAAAAGTCGGCTGTCACAGCGCGCACGGTCGATCCGTCCATACTGGACGAGTCATCGTGAGGAACTGACGTGCGGGACAAGACGGATTTCTTTCAAACGCTACGGCCGAAGCTGTTCGGCCTGGCCTACCGGCTGCTGGGCAGCCGCGCCGACGCCGAGGATCTGCTGCAGGACGCCTGGCTCAAGTGGAGCGGCGCGGATGCGGCGACGATTCGCGACGCCGAGGCCTGGCTGGTCACCGTGGTGACGCGGCTGGGCATCGACCAGCTGCGCCAGCGACGCGCACGCCGCGAGGAGTACCTCGGCCCCTGGCTGCCGGAACCGCTGCTCGGCCTCGGCGACCACGAAGGCGAGCGGCTGGCCGACCTCGGCGCGGACATCTCGATGGCCTTCATGGTGCTGCTCGAACGCCTCGGCGCCGAGGAACGTGCAGCCCTGCTGCTGCGCGAGGTGCTCGAACATTCCTACGAACAGATCGCCGCGACCCTCGGCAAGAACGCGGCCGCCTGCCGGCAGATCATCAGCCGCGCACGGCGCCGGGTGCGCGAGGAGCGGCCGCGCTTCGCAGTCGATGGCGAGGCGCATCGACGGCTGGTGGAGCGCTTCGCCGCCACGCTGCTGGAAGCGGACAGCACGGCCTTCGCCGAACTGCTCGCCGAAGACGTGAGCTGGATGGCCGACGGTGGTGGTCTGGTCTCGGCCGCCTCGAAGACGCTGCACGGCGTGCGGGCTTCGACGCGCCTGGCCCGCGGCATCGCTCGTCGCGCGGCGGGTCAATGGCAGGCACGCGTCGCCTGGATCAATGGCGAGCCCGGCGTGCTGGTACTGCACGGCGAGCACCTCCACGCGGCGATGACGCTGGTCAGCGACGGCCGGCAGATCCGCCGCATCTATGCAGTGCTCAACCCACACAAGCTCGGACAGACGTCGCCGGACGCGGCGACCTGAGCGCCTGCGCGCGGCTTGCCGCACATCGCCGCCGCGCTTATGGTGAGCGCCCGCCTCGCTGGAACCTGCACGCATGTGGTCCTTTCGCGCCTGGCAGCGCAAACGCATCCTCGCCCGCAACCCGGTGGCCCCGGAGCTGTGGCAGCAGGTGCTCGACAGCCTGCCGATTCTCGATGGCCTCGGCGACGACGAACTCGCCCGCTTGCGCGAACGCGCCGTGCTGTTCCTGCACGATAAGCGTCTGACCGCCCGGCCGGGCGTCGAGCTGCAGGCCGAGGATCGCCTGCGCCTGGCACTGCAGGCCCAGCTGCCGCTGCTGCATCTGGCCGATCTGGGCTGGTATCGCGGCTTCCACGAGATCGTCATCTATCCGGACGACTTCCTCAGCCCGCAGAAGCACCGCGACGCCGCCGGCGTCGAGCATGAGTGGGACGCCGAACACAGCGGCGAGGCCTGGCTGCAGGGCCCGGTGATCCTCGCCTGGCCCGGCGTGCAGCAGAGCGGTGGCTGGGAGGCCTACAACCTGGTGATCCACGAGCTGGCGCACAAGCTGGACATGCTCAACGGCGACGCCAATGGCTTGCCGCCGTTGCACCGCTACATGCGCATCGACGCCTGGGCGGTGGCCATGCAGCAGGCCTACGACCAGCTGAACGCCAGCCTCGACGCCGATCCAGACGCCGAAACGCCGATCGATCCCTATGCCGCGGAAAACCCGGCGGAGTTCTTCGCCGTCACCAGCGAATACTTCTTCAGCGCGCCGGACCTGCTGCACGCCGCCTTCCCCGAGGTCTACGCCCAGCTCGCCGATTTCTATCGTCAGAACCCGCTGCAACGCTTGCAGCGACTGCAGGCCGAACACCCGGCCTACCGGGAACCTGCCTAGGCCGTACGCGTCGAACCCGGCGTGCATTGCGCGCGACATTGCGCCTATAATCGCGCCCACTTTTTTCCGCCCCCCGGCCACGCTGGCCGATCACGGAGCCTTTCCTTCATGAGCTACAGCAAAGTCCCGGCTGGCAAAGATCTGCCGAACGACATCTACGTCGCCATCGAAATCCCGGCCAACCACGCACCGATCAAGTACGAAATCGATCACGACACCGACTGCCTGTTCGTCGACCGCTTCATGGCCACCCCGATGTTCTACCCGGCCAACTACGGTTTCATCCCGCACACCCTGGCTGACGACGGCGACCCGCTGGACGTGCTGGTCGTGACCCCGTATCCGGTCGCACCGGGTTCGGTCATCCGCTGCCGTCCGGTCGGCGTGCTGAACATGACCGACGAAGCCGGCGGTGACGCCAAGCTGATCGCCGTCCCGCACGACAAGCTGACCCAGCTGTACAAGGACGTGAAGGAATACACCGACCTGCCTCCGCTGCTGATCGAGCAGATCAAGCACTTCTTCGAGAACTACAAGGATCTGGAGAAAGGCAAGTGGGTCAAGGTCGAAGGCTGGGAAGGCGCCGATGCGGCCCGCGCAGCAATCATCAAGGCGGCGGAGGCTTATCAGAAGTAAGCCAGCGCCACCCCTGAAAGCCGGCCACAAGCCGGCTTTTTTATTGCCTGCGAAACGCCGTGCCCCACGGGCGGACCGGCCTTGCCGGCATCTAGCCGGAAGATGAATGGCCCTAGACTTTTTGCGGGATTCACGCGGCTGTGCGACTCCGCTATGGTGGCACTCAACCATCACGAGGTCGCAGGATGCGCCTGACACTTCTGTTGCTGCTTGGCCTGATTCTGCTCGGCTGCCAGCCGAATACCGAGCCGACTCGCGTCGGCAGCAATCGCTGGCTGGGCTATGGACCGATCTATCTGGCCGACGATCTGCGCTGGACCGAATCCGCCGGCGTGCGCCTGGTCGAGTATCCGACGACCACCGGTGTGCTGCGCGGCTTTCGCAACGGCATGCTGGACGCCGCGCTGCTGACGCTGGACGAAGTGCTGTTGTTGCAGGACCGCGCGCCGGAACTCGACCTGGAGATCGTGCTGGTCGCCAACGTCTCCGCCGGTGCCGATGCGCTGTTCGCGCGTGCCCCGATCGCCTCGCTGGACGCGCTGAAGGGACAGCGCATCGGCGTCGAGAACACGGCGCTCGGCGCATTCTTTCTGGAGCGCCTGCTCGACCAGGCGCAGCTGAGCATCGACGACGTGACCGTGGTCAGCCTGCCGGTGCACGAGCACGTCGAGGCCTTCCGCGAGGGCAAGGTCGATGCAGTCATCTCCTTCGCCTCGGAAGGGCCGGCACTGGAGCGCCACGGCGCGCGACGGCTGTTCGACAGCCGGCAGCTACCTGGCGAGATCGTCGACGTGCTGGTGGTCGACCGCCGGCACGTCAGCACCGAGCGGCGCCTGCAGCTCAAGGCGCTGTGGCTCACCTCGCTGCGCACCTGGCAGGAAAACCGTGCGGAAACCGATCCGCGCCTGCAGGCGCGCCTCGGGCTCAGCGCCGAGGCGATGCAGGTCACGCTGGCCGGGGTGGTGATGGGCGACGCCGCGCTCAACCGCCAATGGCTGGACAGCGGCCAGCTGCTGCGCAGCGTCCAGCATCTGAGCGATTATCTGAGCGAGCGCGGTCTGCTCGCCAATCCGCGCCCCGCCCAACAGTTGCTTGCCGAATGCCGAGGTAGGAAATGCTGACCCGCTATTCCCTGCGTCTGTCGCTGCCGCTGCTGCTCGGCCTGTTCGCCCTGACGTTCACCCTGCTGCTGACTGCCTGGCACATGCCGAGTCGCGTCGAGGAGACGCTGGAGCACTGGCGCGTCCATACCCGCCAGCACCTGGCGCTGCTGCAGAGCAGCCTCAGCGACCACCAGCGCATGGGCCGTACCGCCGAGCTGCAGACCGAGCTGGCCGACGTCGCCAGCCTGCAGGGCGTGCGCTGGGCGATGGTCATCGACCAGCAGCTGCGCGTCATCGGCAGCACCCGCCTGGGGCTGGACCCGACGAAGCTGACGCTGATCGACCCGGACGTACTCACCGACTACGTGCGCAGTGGCCGCGTCGGCTGGCTGGGCGATTCGTCGGCGCGGCAGCTGGTCATCTACCCGCTGGACCGCGCCACCCAAACGGGTGCGCCGCTGCGCGAAGCGCTGCTGGTGGAGTTCGATTTCGCTCCGGTCGTGGCGCAAACCCGCCGCGACGGCTGGTTCTACCTGGCGCAGACGCTGAGCCTGCTGGTATTGCTCGGCCTGGCGCTCAACCTGCTCTACAACCACCTGATCACCCGCCGCCTGGCCCGCATCGACCGGGCCGCACGGACCTTCGCCCAGGATCAGCAGCCGCAGCCGCCAGCCGTCAGCGGCCAGGACGAGATCGGTCAGCTCGCCACCACTTTCAGCCAGATGATGAACCAGCTGCACCAGCGCCGGCTCGCCCAGCAGGAAAGCGAGCAGCTGATGCGCAACCTCATCGACACGGCGCCGATCGGCATGCTGGTGGTCGACGGCGAGCTGCGCGTGCAACAGGCCAACCCGGCCGCCGCCGCCCTGTTCGACTGCGCACCGGACGAGCTGGTGGGCAATGTTCCGGCCGACCGTCTGCTCGAGCCGGACGCCACCGAGCGGCTGCAGCGCGCACCGGCCAACAGCGTGCTGCAGCTGACCGGGCACCGGCACGGCCAGCAGGTGCCGCTGGAAATCACCTGCACGCCGTTCCTGCGCAACGGTGAAACGCACGCGCTGATGCTGCTGCGTGACATCGGCGACCATCTGCGTGCCGAGCAGCGTCTGCGCTTCCTCGCGCATTTCGACCCGCTGACACAGCTGGCCAACCGCAACTTCCTAGTCCAGCGACTCGAGCAACTGCTCAGCGAGCGCGTGGCGCTGAGCCTGTTGTACCTCGACCTGGATCACTTCAAGCGTATCAACGACGCCCTCAGCCACGAGATCGGCGACCGCCTGCTGGTCCAGGTCGGCGAGCGCCTGCGTCAGCTGGCGCCGGAGCCGGCGCTGCTGGCGCGCACCGGCGGCGACGAGTTCATGCTGCTGCTCGAACACAGCGACGCCCAGCAGGCCGGGCAACTGGCCGAGCATCTGATCGAAGGCTTCCAGCCGCCCATCCGCATCAACCAGTACGAATGCTTCGTCAGCCCCAGCATCGGCATCGCCAGCAGCGACGGTCGCGGCAGCGCCAGCGAGCTGCTCAAGCAGGTCGACCTGGCGCTGTATGCCGCCAAGGATGCCGGGCGCAACTGCACGCGCTTCTTCAGCCAGGAGCTCAGCGCCGCGGCCGAGCGCCGCCGTCAGCTCGAGCAGGCGTTGCGCCGCGCGCTGGACGAAGAGCAGTTCGTGCTGCATTACCAGGCACAGGTGAACGCCGCGGGCGAACCCGAGGTGATGGAAGCGCTGCTGCGCTGGAACTCACCCGAGCGCGGTCTGGTGCCGCCGGGCGAATTCATCCCGGTGCTCGAAGACAGCGGGCTGATCATCGAAACCACCCGCTGGGTGTTCCGCCAGGCCTGCCGGCAGGCGCGCCAGTGGCGCGAACAGGGTCACCAACTGCGGATCGCGGTGAACCTTTCGCCGCTCGATTTCCGTCAGGCCGATCTGGCCGGCAGCCTGCTCGCCATCCTTGCCGAGGAAGACACGCCGGCGGAGCTGCTGGAACTGGAGATCACCGAGAGCGCGCTGCTGGAGGCCGACGAGCATGTGCAGCAGACCCTCACCCGCCTCAAGACCGCCGGCCTGCCGCTGCTGCTCGACGACTTCGGCACTGGCTACGCCTCGCTGACCTACCTGCAGCGCTTCCCCTTCGACGGCATCAAGATCGACCGCGAATTCGTCGCTGGCCTGCCCGATAGCGAGCACTCGGTGGCGCTGGTGCGCGGCATTCTGACGATGGCGGCACACCTGGGCCTGCACGTGGTCGCCGAGGGGGTGGAGAACGAGCGGCAGGCGGCGTTCCTGCGGCTGAACAACTGCCCGAGCCTGCAGGGCTACCACTACGCGCGCCCGCTGGCCGCCGAGGAATGCCTGCTGGCCGGTGTCATCCCGCCGACGCCGGCGCTGTTATTGCCGCTAGACGGCTGAGCCGCGCCATGTGCGGCTGGCCTTGGCGCGACGGGCTGGCTACCCTGCCCGTTTTTGCCACGGACCCTGCCTCATGTCGATCCTCGAGATTCTGCTGCTGGTCGCCGCCGGTTTCGCCGCAGGCGGGATGAACGCACTGGCCGGCGGCGGCACCTTCTTCTCCTTCCCGGCGCTGCTGGCCATCGGCCTGCCGCCGGTGACCGCCAACGCCACCAATGCCGTGGCGCTCTGGCCCGCCAGCCTGGCCGGCGCCTGGGCGGCACGCGCAAGTCTGCGTCCGCTCGGTCGCTACCTGCTGCCACTGTTGCTGGCCGGTCTGGCCGGCGGCCTGCTCGGCGGCCTGCTGCTGCTGGCCGGTGGCGACGACGTGTTCAGCCTGCTGATCCCCTGGCTGCTGCTCGCCGCTACCGCGCTGTTCGCCGCCAGCCCGCGACTGAGCCGCTGGCTGGCCGCGCGGCGCAAGGAAAGCGCCGTGCCACCGCATTCGCCGCTGTCGCTCGGCGCACATAGCCTGGTGTCGATCTACGGCGGCTACTTCGGCGCCGGCATGGGCATCCTGCAGCTGGCGGCGTTCTCCATCGAGGGGCATGCGCTGGTGCGCGCCAACGCGCTGAAGAACCTGATCTCGGCGGTGATCTACAGCGTCGCCAGCCTGACCTTCATCTTCGCCGGGCGGGTCAGCTGGTTCGAACTGCTGATCCTGCTCGGCGGCGCGACGCTCGGCGGCTACGCCGGCGGTGCGCTGAGTCAGAAACTGCCGGCGAGCTGGCTGCGCGCGCTGGTGATCCTGGTCGGCAGCGGCATGACGCTTTACTACTTCTGGGCCACCTACCTCGCCTGAGCGGATACCGGCGAACGGGTGGCTGCGACAGGGCTTCTTTGCTAATGTCGCGCCCGTTTCCGACCCGCCGCCGACAGGTGCCCGCATGGCCCGCAAGAAAGCCGCCCTCGATTTCGAACAATCCCTCGCCGAACTGCAGCAACTGGTCGAACGCCTGGAAAGCGGCGAGCTGTCGCTGGAGGACTCGCTGACCTGCTTCGAACAGGGCATCGGCCTGACGCGCGACTGCCAGGCGGCGCTGAGCCAGGCCGAACAGAAGGTGCAGATCCTGCTCGAACGCGACGGCGCCCTGCAGGAAGCGCCCTTCGAGCCGGATACCCAGGCATGATCATCGGCGACTACCAGAAAGACTGTCAGCAACGCGTCGACAGCTGCCTCGAAGCGCTCTTCGCCCCCCCGCGCCCGCAGCTTGAACGCCTCTACCAGGCGATGCGCTACAGCGTGATGAACGGCGGCAAGCGCGTGCGTCCACTGTTGGTCTACGCCGCCTGCGAAGCGCTGCGCGGCGACCGCGCGACAGCCGATGGCGCCGCCTGCGCGGTCGAGCTGATCCACGCCTACTCGCTGGTGCACGACGACCTGCCGGCGATGGACGACGACGACCTGCGTCGCGGCCAGCCGACCACCCACAAAGCCTTCGACGAAGCCTGCGCGATTCTCGCCGGCGATGGCCTGCAGAGCCTGGCCTTCGAGGCGATGGCCGAGGAAAAGCACAATCCTGCCGATGCCGCGTTGCGCCTGCGCATGTTCGCCGTGCTGGCGCGTGCCGCAGGCCCGGCCGGCATGGTCGGCGGGCAGGCCATCGACCTCGGTTCGGTCGGGCTGAAACTCGATCGCGCCGCGCTGGAGCTGATGCACCGGCACAAGACCGGCGCGCTGATCGAAGCCAGCGTGCAGCTCGGCGCACTGGCCAGCGGCCATGCCGACGCCGACAGCCTCGGCGCGCTGAGCCACTACGCCCGGTCGATTGGCCTGGCATTCCAGGTGCAGGACGACATCCTCGATGTCGAGAGCGACACCGCCACACTCGGCAAACACCAGGGCGCCGACATCGCCCGCGACAAGCCGACCTACCCGGCGTTGCTCGGACTGGATGAGGCCAAGGCCTACGCCATCGAGCTGCGCGATCAGGCCCTGCATGCGCTGCGCCCCTTCGATATCGCCGCCGAACCGCTGCGCGAGCTGGCGCGTTTCATCGTCGAGCGCCGCAGCTGAAGCGTCCGGCCGCAGGCAGCGCGGCCGCGACGAAGCCCCACCGAGCGCGCGGCCGTTCTTATCGTCGCCCCCATCGGGTAAACTGCCGCTCTTTTTTCAACGACAAAACGATCCGCCTGATGCCCAAGACGTTCCATGAGATTCCTCGGGTGCGCCCTGCGACGCCCGTTCTTGACCGAGCGGCGACGCCCGAGCAGCTGCGCCGACTGGGCGAGGCGGAACTCGACGAGCTCGCCAACGAACTGCGCCAGGATCTGTTGTTCAGCGTCGGCCAGACAGGCGGCCACTTCGGCGCCGGCCTCGGCGTGATCGAGCTGACCATCGCGCTGCACTACGTCTTCGACACCCCTGACGACCGTCTGGTCTGGGATGTCGGCCATCAGGCCTACCCGCACAAGATCCTCACCGGGCGGCGCCAGCGTATGGGCACACTGCGCCAGAAGGACGGCCTGGCCGCCTTCCCGCGGCGCAGCGAGAGCGAATACGACACCTTCGGCGTCGGCCATTCCAGCACTTCGATCGGCGCCGCGCTGGGCATGGCGATCGCCGCCCGCCTCAAGGGTGAGAAGCGCAAGGCCATCGCGGTGATCGGCGACGGCGCGCTGACCGCCGGCATGGCCTTCGAGGCGCTCAACCACGCGCCGGAAGTCGGCGCCAACATGCTCGTCGTACTCAACGACAACGATATGTCGATCTCGCGCAACGTCGGCGGCATGTCCAACTACCTGGCCAAGATCCTCTCCAGTCGCACCTACGCGAGCATGCGCGAGGGCAGCAAGAAGGTGCTGTCGCGCCTGCCCGGCGCCTGGGAAATCGCCCGTCGCACGGAGGAGTACGCCAAGGGCATGCTGGTGCCTGGCACGCTGTTCGAGGAACTCGGCTGGAACTACATCGGCCCGATCGACGGCCACGACCTGCCGACGCTGATCGCCACCCTGCGCAACATGCGCGACCTCGATGGCCCACAGTTTCTCCACGTGGTCACCAAGAAAGGCAAGGGCTTCGCCCCGGCCGAGGCCGACCCGATCACCTGGCACGCAATCAGCAAGCTGGAGCCGGTGGGTGCGCCCGCCAAGCCGAAGCAGCCTTCCGGGCCGAAGTACTCCAACGTGTTCGGCCAGTGGCTGTGCGACATGGCCGCCGCCGACCCGCGCCTGACCGGCATCACCCCGGCGATGAAGGAAGGCTCCGACCTGGTGGCCTTCAGCGAACGCTACCCGGATCGCTACTTCGACGTCGCCATCGCCGAACAGCACGCCGTGACGCTCGCCGCCGGCATGGCCTGCGAGGGCATGAAGCCAGTGGTGGCGATCTATTCGACGTTCCTCCAGCGCGCCTATGACCAGCTGATCCACGACGTCGCAGTGCAGAATCTCGACGTGCTGTTCGCCATCGACCGCGCCGGTCTGGTCGGCGAAGACGGGCCGACCCACGCCGGCAGCTTCGATCTGTCCTACCTGCGCTGCATCCCCGGCATGCTGATCATGACGCCGAGCGACGAGAACGAGATGCGCCGCATGCTCACCACCGGCTATCTGTTCGAGGGCCCGGCAGCGGTGCGCTACCCGCGCGGCAGCGGGCCGAACGCGACCATCGAGCCGGGCCTGGCGCCGCTGGAAATTGGCAAGGGCGTGGTGCGCCGTCAGGGCGAACGCGTCGCTCTGCTGGTATTTGGCGTGCAGCTGCCCGAGGCGCTGCAGGTCGGTGAAGCGCTGGACGCCACCGTGGTCGACATGCGCTTCGTCAAGCCGCTGGACGAAGCCCTGTTGCGCGAACTGGCAAGCAGCCACGAGCTGCTGGTGACGGTCGAGGAGAACAGCATCATGGGCGGCGCCGGCAGTGCGGTTGCCGAATTCCTCGCGGCCGAGGCCATCGTCATGCCGCTGCTGCACCTCGGCCTGCCGGACAGCTACGTCGAACACGCCAAACCGAGCGAAATGCTCGCCGAATGCGGCCTGGATGCCGTCGGCATCGAAGCGGCCGTGCGCAAGCGCCTGGCAGCTCTCGGCGAAGCCTGACGGGCGTTGCGGTGGATGGAGAAAGCGCCATCCACCCTACGATCTCCGCGCCAGCCATGTAGGGTGGAAAACCGCGCAGCGTTTTCCACCGCGGCACGGTTCACCTGATAGGCAAATCACGCACCTTCCTGCATTGCCCCAGTGGATGGATGAAGCGTCATCCACCCTACATTCAGCCACGCAGCAGTAACTCGCCCTCGACCGGCACATAACGCGTCGCCGCGCGGATCAGCGACTGCGCCGTCAGCCCAGGCACGCCATAAGCAGTCGCTTCGCCGCCGCCGGCGCGCACGCGTTCGAGCAGCAGATCGAAATCGCCGTCACCGGAGGCCAGCACCACCTCGTCGACCCGCGCCGCGGCGTCCAACACGTCGATGGTGATGCCCACGTCCCAGTCGCCCTTGGCCGAGCCGTCGCTGCGCTGGATGTAGGGCTTGAGTTTCACCGTGAAACCGAGGTTACGCAGGATCTGCTGGAACTGCTGCTGGCGCGCATCACCGCGGTCGATGGCGTAGGCATAAGCCTCGACGATACGGCCATGCCGGCTGACGTCGGCCCACAGCGCGGCGTAGTCGAAGTGGCAGCCATAGGCCTGGCGTACCGTGTAGTAGAGGTTCTGCACATCGGCGAACAGGGCGATCTTCTTCACGCGGCGACTCGTTGGGTACGGGGCCGCCAGTATGGACGGCTACATCGCACATGTCCTGCCCGCGGCGCATCGGCTACAGTGGCGCCCCGATTTGCTGCTCAGCCTTCGATGCGATGAACGTTCTAGCCATCCTGCGTGACGCCTGGTTCTTCTATACCCGCCACTTCGGCGCGATCGTGCGCCTGTGCCTGCCGCTGATCCTGCTCGAGAGCGGCGCGCGGCTGGCGGTGGACCATTGGCTGGGCAAGGATTCGCTGCCGGCGCAGGAGCTGCTGGTGGGCATGCTGTTCTATCCGCTCTACACCGGCGCACTGATCCTTTTTCTCGACGCCCGCAGCCATGGCCATGCGCCCGGCCCGCGCGCCGTGCTGGCACGCGCGCTGCCGCTGTGGCCGGCGCTGGCAGTGCTCACCGGACTCGGCACGCTGCTGATCATGCTCGGCGCCTCGCTGTTCGTGCTGCCGGGCATCTGGGTGATGGTGAAGATCGCCTTCGCCGAATTCCTCCTGGTGCTGCGCGGGTTGTCGCCGCTGGCGGCGATCAAGGCGAGTTTCGCACTCACCCGCGGACGCTTCCTGCTGGTGCTCGGCTGTGTGCTGAGCGTGCTGCTGCCACTGTGGCTGATCGAGGCCTGGCTGGCCGGTGCGCTGGTCGGCGACGGTGCGGTCGAGCCGCTGCCGCGGCTGGCGCTCGATGCGCTGGTGGGCGTGCTGCAGCTGCTGCCGACCATCATGCTGTTCCGCTGCTTCATGCTCTGCAGCGATACGCCGGCTGGCGATCGCGGCCACATCTGACCGTTCGCCCGACGCCCCGGCAGCACCGCCGGGGCCTGCTAGGCTTGCTCCGTCACCCGCCATGTGAGCACCGCCATGACCGTAACCAACCCCAGCATCCTCTCGCACATCTCGCTCGGCACCGCGCAGTTCGACGCCGCGGTTGCGTTCTACGACCAGGTACTCGCCACGCTCGGCTGCAAGCGCATCCTCGAGCATCCCGGCGCGGTGGCCTGGGGCCGCGAATACCCGGAGTTCTGGATCCAGACACCGATCGACGGCGCCCCCGCCTCGGTGGGCAATGGCAGCCACGTCGGCTTCTTCGCTGCCGACCGGGCCACGGTGGATGCCTTCCATCGCGCCGCGCTCGCCGCCGGCGGCCGCGATGAAGGCGCCCCGGGGCCCCGCCAGGAGTATGGCGAACCCTATTACGGCTGCTTCGTACGCGACCTCGACGGCCACAAGATCGAGGCAACCTACTGGGACGAGGCCCTGATGCACAGCCTCTACGGCACGCCGGCCTAGCGGTGAGGCCGGGCCACTCAGCGCGCGCGCGAGCCGAGCAGGCGCGGCAACAACAGGCTCTGGTACAGACGCGGGAAACAGCGCGCCAGCAGTTGCGCCCGCCAGTCGAGGTTGGATAGCACCAGCAGCTTGCGACGCCGGAGCGCGCCGCGGTAAATCGCCTCGGCCACATCCTGCGGCGACGCCACCCGCCCCAGGGTCAGCACCGGCTGCGGCGCGGTGGAGCCGTCGCCGACCAGCACGTTCTTGCGCAGATCGGTGGCGGTGTAGCCCGGACAAACCAGCATCACGTTGACGTCGCTGCCCTGCAGTTCGCCGCGCAGGGTTTCGAACAGCCCGTGCAGTGCGTGCTTGCTGGCGTTGTAGGCGGCGCGGTCCGGCACCGGGGCGTACTGCGACAGCGAACTGAGCACGATGATCTGGCCACCACGGGCGAGCAGGCTCGGCAGCGCCGCCTGGGTGCAATGCAGCGCGCCGTAGAAGTTCACCGCCATGATCCGCTGGAACACCGTCAGGCTGGTGTCCGCCACGCGGCTGCGATGGGTGATGCCGGCGTTGTTGACCAGCACGTCGATGCCGCCGTAACGCTCGATGACCAGCGTCATCGCCTGCTGCACCGCCTCGCGGTCGCTGACATCGCAGCGCAGTCCCAGCGCCTGGGCGTTGTGATGATCGGCCAGATGCTGCACCAGACTGTCGAGCGCGACCTGATCGAGATCGAAGATCACCAGCCGCGCGCCCGCCTGCGCCATGCGCACCGCCAGCGCACGCCCGATGCCGGCGCAGCCGCCGGTAATCAGCACCACCTTGCGTTCGAGCACTCTGCTGGTGAAAACCTTGCGCCGCATAGGCGTCTCCTCGATCCGGCTCCTGCGCCTTGAGCATAGGCGCCGTGGGCGCGGCTTTCCTGCGCCAGTGACGTCCGGCGCATGGACAAACCCCGGCGGAGTGCGCATCCTGCTCCCCGCGACATACCACGGACGGCGTTTTTCATCCTTGAAAGTTTCTTTCCTGTTCATCGCCCTGCTGCTGGCCAGCCATTTCCCGGCGCATGCCGATGCGCTCGTGCAGCCGCGACTGATCGTCGGCTATGCCGAATTCGCCCCGGTGATCTACAGCGACGCCCAGCAGCGTGCCCGCGGGCCGATGGCTGACCTGACCCGCCGGGTCGCGCAGCGCGCCGGTTACCGTGCGCAGTTTCGCGCGTTACCCAGCGCCCGCCTGTACGCCGCGCTGCAGAACGGCAACATCGATATGTGGGTCGGCACCCCGGGCAAACCCGAGCTGGCGGCGCATACGCTGGAAAGCCGGCAGACGCTCGGGCATGCGCAGCTCAATCTCTACTTCCGCCCGGATACGCCGGCGCCGCGCCTTCCCGAGGGGCTGTCCGGGCAGGGGGTGATCGTCATCGGCGGCCACAGTTACTGGCCTGCCGTCACCCAGCTGCTGCACGACCCGGCGCTGAAGGTGCGTCTGCTGCGCACCAGCAATCACGAATCGGCCCTGCAGATGCTGCGTTACCGGCGCGCCGACTTCCTGCTCGATTACGGGCTGTCGATAGACCTGATGCGCGAGCGACTGCAGCTGGACGAACTGCCCTACGTGCCGATCGGCGCGACACCGATCCACTTCATCGTCTCGCGTCATACCCGCGACAGCGCGGCGGTACTGGCCGCCCTGGAAAAGGCCTATGCCGAACTGCGCGAGGCTGGCGAAGACGTCAGCGTGACCGGCGCGGCGAGTGCACCCGCTACTGCCCGCGTGGTTTTGCCCGCGCGGTAGGCTCGGCGATCAGCGGGTCGTCCGGCCAGTAGTGCTTGGGATAGCGCCCCTTGAGATCCTTCTTCACCTCGGCATAGGTGTTGGCCCAGAAGCTCGCCAGGTCCTGCGTCACCTGCACCGGGCGCCGCGCCGGCGACAGCAGGTGCAGCTTGACCGGCTGGCGGCCGCCGGCGATGCGCGGCGTCTCGGCCAGGCCGAACAGCTCCTGCAGCCGCACCGCCAGCACCGGCGGCCGCTCGCTGTAGTCCAGGCGGATACGCGAACCGGAGGGCACCGCAAGCGCCTGCGGCGCCTGCTCTTCCAGGCGCTGCGGCAACGGCCAGGGCAGCAGCGTGGCGAGCATGGCGGCGAGGTCGAGCTGGGCGAAGTGCGCCAGCCGCGACACCTTGCCCAGATAGGGCAGCAGCCAGTCTTCCAGCCGTGCGAGCAGCGCGGCATCGCTGACGTCCGGCCATTCGCTGTCGCCGTCGCGGTCCAGATCGAGCTGCCGCAGCAGCGCGATGCGCGCCTGCCACTGGCGCAGCTCGGGCGTCCACGGCAGCAGCTCCAGGCCCTTGCGCCGCACCAGGCCGAGCAGCGCCCGCCCACGCGCGTCGTCATCCAGCTGCGGCAGCGGCTCGCGGGCGAGCACCAGCTCACCAACGCGGCGCTGACGCTCGGCGCGCAGCACGCCCTCGCGCTCGTCCCACTCCAGTTCGTCGTGCAGGCTGACCTGCTCGGCGAGCACATCGTCGAACAGCGCCGGGTCGAGCGCGACGGCACGGTAGATGCGTTCCTCGCGCCGACCCTGATGACTGCCGAGTTCGGCGATCACCAGCCAGGGTTCCTTCATCAGCGCATCGGGCTCGTCGAACTGCGCCGCGCGGCCGTTGGCCAGGCGATAGGCACCGCCGCCTTCGCGGCGCTGGCGGGCGACGCGGTCGGGGTAGGCGAACGCCAGCAACGCGGCGATGGCCTGCGCCTCGCTCAGCGTGGCCGGCGCCGCTCCGCTGCCACGCAGCAAACCGCGGAACTGCCGGGCCAGCTGGCGCACGCGCTGCACGCTGGCGCCACGGCCGTCCTGCAGCTGATGCAGGCGCAGGGCAAGGTCGGCGCCGCCGCCACGCTGGGTATCGCGTTCGCTGAGCAGTGCGGCGATGTCCGCCGCCAGCGCCGCCTGTCCCAGCGCCTGGCCGCGCAGTAGCAAATGCGCCAGCCGTGGATGTACCGGCAGTTCGGCCATCGCCTGGCCGTGGCCGGTCAATTGCCAGCTGCCTTGCGGACCGTGGCGCAAAGCCCCGAGGCGCTCCAGCAGCGCCTGCGCCTGGGCGTAGGCGGCGGCCGGTGGCGCATCGAGCCAGACCAGTTCGTCCGGCTCGGCGCCCCAGCGCGCCAGCTGCAGGGCGATGCCTGCCAGATCAGCCTGAAGGATTTCCGCCTCGCCATAGGCCGCCAGCTGCGCGTGCTGCTCCTCGGACCACAGCCGGTAGCAGACGCCGGGTTCCAGGCGACCGGCGCGTCCGGCGCGCTGGGTCGCCGAGGCGCGCGCGATGCGCCGCGTCTCCAGGCGCGTCATGCCGCTGCCGGGGTCGAAGCGCGGCACCCGCGCCAGACCGGCGTCCACCACCACGCGCACGCCCTCGATGGTCAGGCTGGTCTCGGCGATATTGGTCGCCAGCACCACCTTGCGCTTGCCGGTCGGCGCCGGCTCGATCGCCGCGCGCTGGGCGGCCAGCTCCAGCTCGCCGTGCAGCGGGCAGAGCAGCAAGTCGCCGCGCTCGCCCAGTTGCTCGGCCAGCGCCTCGTTGACGCGGCGAATCTCCGCCTGGCCGGGGAGGAACACCAGCAGGCTGCCATGCTGCTCCTCCAGCGCTTGCAACACGGTCTGCACCACCCGCGCCTCGATGCGTTCGCCGGCCTGGTATGGGCGCCCCCAGCGCAACGTCACCGGATGCATGCGCCCCTCGCTGCGCACCACCGGCGCCTCGGCGAGCAGGCTGGAAAGCCGCGCGCCCTCCAGCGTGGCCGACATCAGCAGCAACTTGAGCGGCTCGTCGCGCAGCAGCACCCGCGCATTGAGCGTCAGCGCCAGCGCCAGATCGGCGTCCAGGCTGCGCTCGTGAAACTCGTCGAAGATCACCAGGCCGACGCCTTCCAGCGCCGGATCGTCCTGCAGGCGCCGCGCGAGAATGCCCTCGGTGACCACCTCGATGCGCGTTTGCGGCCCGACCTTGCTGTCCAGGCGGATGCGATAGCCAACGGTCTCGCCAACCCGCTCGCCCAGCTCGCTGGCCAGCCGCTCGGCTGCCGCGCGCGCGGCCAGACGCCGCGGTTCGAGCATGATGAGCTTCTGTCCGGCCAGCCACGGCTCGTCGAGCAGCGCCAGCGGCACACGGGTGGTCTTGCCGGCGCCCGGCGGTGCTTCGAGCACCGCTTCGTCGCGCTGTAGCAGGGCCTGGCGCAGCGCGGGCAGCGCTTCGTCGATGGGTAGCGGGGTCATGGGCGGCTCCATTCAAGGCGCACGATTGTAAGAGCAAACGGGCACGCACCGAACGGCTGCACGTAAGCGGCATTGCCGGGCACTCATCCTCGCGAACAGCGATGCCCGCGCGGCGGTCCGATATCAGGAAAACATCACGCAGCCCTTGTATAGTTGCGCCACTTTCTGCGGAGGTCCCCATGCGTACTCGTTCCCGCGTCATCGGCGGCCTGCTGGCCGTCTCCCTGCTGACCCAGCTGGCCGCCTGCGGCACGCTGTTCTATCCGGACCGTCGCGGCCAGATCGAGGGCCGCATCGATCCGGCGATTGCCGCACTGAACGCCATCGGCCTGCTGTTCTACGTGATTCCCGGGCTGATCGCCTTCGGCATCGATTTCGCCACCGGCGCCATCTACCTGCCCGAAGGCCAGTATTCGGTCGCGCCGAACAAGCTGCAGGATGCCCTCGGCGCCGACGGGCAGGTCGACCCGACGCGCCTCAAGGCCATCCTCGAACAAGAAATCGGCCGCAGCCTGCCGCTGGATGATCCGCGCCTGATCGAGCAGCACGGCAGCCACGAACAGCTCGCCACCTACGGCCTGCGGACTGCGGCCTGATGGCAGCGGGCAGCCGTAACATCAGCGCCGAGCATGCTCGCCTGCTACGCCGCGCCACCGGCGCCGCGCTGGCGGTGGCGCTGTTTTTGGCCGTGAGCAAAGCGGTGGCCTGGTGGTTGAGCGGTTCGGTGAGCCTGCTGGCGGGGCTGACCGACTCGCTGCTCGACGGCGCCGCCTCGCTGCTCAACCTGCTGGCGGTGCACTACTCGCTGCGTCCGGCCGACGACGATCACCGTTACGGCCACGGCAAGGCGGAGGCACTCGCCGGGCTCGGGCAGGCGGCGTTCATCGGCGTCAGTGCGCTGCTGGTTGGCGCCCAGGGCGTCGACCGCCTGCTGCATCCGCAACCGTTGGGCGCGCCGCTGCTGGGTATCGTGGTGATCGTCGTTTCGCTGGTGCTGACCGTGGCGCTGCTGGCCTATCAGCGGCATGTGGTGCGCGTCACCGGCTCGACGGCGATCCGCGCCGACTCGCTGCATTACCGTTCGGACCTGCTGCTCAACAGCAGCATCCTGCTGGCGCTGGTGCTGGCCAGCTACGGCTGGGAGCAGCTGGACGCCCTCTTCGGCATCGCCATTGCGTTCTACATCCTGTGGAGCGCGGCGAGCATCCTGCGCGAGGCCGGTGCGGTGCTGATGGACACCGAGGTATCCCCGGAGATCAGCGAAGACATGCACCGGCTGGTCTGCAGCGTGCCCGGCGTGCTCGGCTGCCACGACCTGCGCACGCGGGTTTCCGGCACGCGCTGGTTCGTCCAGTTGCATCTGGAGCTGCCCGGCGAGCTGTCGCTGTCGCGCGCGCATGCGCTGTGCGACGAGGTCGAGGCGATCATTCACCAACGCTACCCGCGCGCCGAAGTGCTGGTGCACGCCGATCCCCAGGAAGTGGTGAAGCCCGAGGCACGTTAGCGGGCAAAAAAAAGACCACGCCGAAGCGTGGTCTCTGATCATCTGGCGGGCCGATGGTAACGGCATCTTCATCCAGCGCCTTGTGGGCGGTGGGGTCCCGGACCGCTACGCTGGGTAAGCGCAGTGGGGATGTACCAGCCGGTTGACCGGTACCGTTACTGCCGGGAGCGGAAGTTGTGATCAGGTTACGCGCCCTGCCGCGAAAGATGTTTGCGAAGATTGCTCAAACAAACCCCACTTGCGCAATGATCGATAACTAGATCATCCTTTTTCGCAATCCATAATTTTGCGGCAGCAGAAATGAGCAAACTCGATCGTTACGACCTGCGCATCCTCGCCGAACTGCAGCACGACGCGCGCATCTCCAACCAGGACCTGGCCGAACGCATCGGCCTGTCGCCCTCGCCCTGTTCGCGACGGGTCAAGCAACTCGAGGACGACGGCTACATCGCCCGCCAGGTCGCCCTGCTCGACCGCAAGAAGCTCGGCCTGACGCTCACTGCCTACGTACTGATCGGCATGGATCGGCATACCCCGGAGCGCTTCGAGCACTTCGAAGGCGTGATCGGCAAGTGCCCGCAGGTGCTCGAATGCAGCCTGGTCACCGGGATGGATGCCGACTACCAGCTCAAAGTGGTGGTGCCGGACATGGAGCATTACCAGCAGTTCCTGCTCGGTACGCTGACGCGCATCGAAGGCGTGTCGAGTGTGCGTTCGAGCTTCGTGCTGCGCCAGGTGGCCTCCAGTACCGAACTGCCGCTGGAGCACCTGCGCGGCTGAGACGCCGCTCACGAACCCGCGCCCCACCGGCCGAGGCGATTGCGTATAATCCGCGCCGCCTTGCTATGCCCCGCACGCAATCCAATAAGAGCCCCGCTCGATAACTATCCGCCTGCCGCTGTCATAGCTCTCGTCGTCTGTTTTCAGACCTAGTCATGCGGAGGATTCGATGGATCCAGCTGTTTTCGAAGAATGGATGATGATCATCCTGGTCGGTGGCCTGGTGGCCTTCATGGCCTTCATCGTCTGGGATCTCGCAAAAAAATCGAAGGCCGGACGCTACGGCACGCTGGTGCTGTTCGGCGCGCTCGGGTTGGGCGTGCTCGGCTTCGTCATCAAGACCCTGGTGATCGGTAGCCTCGAAGGCATCTGATCGCCCTCCCCATCCGAACCTGCGGCCGCGTCATGCTGATGCGGTCCGGGTCGCTATTTGCCAAGGAAAAGCCATGAAACCCACTGATCGGGTTATGCAGAGCTATGGTCGCTGCTGCGCCAGCGCAAGCTTCTTCGATGACTTCTACGTCAACTTCCTCGCCAGCTCGCCGATGGTGCGCGAAAAGTTCGTGCAGACCGACATGGCCGCGCAGAAGCATCTGCTGCGTGCCGGCATCCTCAATCTGGTGCTGTTCGCCCGCGGCATGCCGGACACCAAGCTCAAGGCACTCGGCCAGAGCCATTCGCGCAGCGGCTTCGACATTCGTCCCGAGTTGTACGATCTCTGGCTGGCGGCGCTGCTGCGCACGGTCGGCGAGCACGACGAAGCGGCCGGCAAGGAAGACCTGCAAGCCTGGCGCGAGGTGCTGGGCAAGGGCATCGACGTGATCAAGTCCTACTACTGACGCCGCAGCCGGTGCGCTACAGCCGCGCCGGCACTTCCCGCCATTCGCCGGGCTGCAGCCCAGCGAGCGACCACGGTCCGATGCGCACGCGCACCAGTCGCAACGTCGGCAGCCCGACCGCCGCCGTCATGCGCCGCACCTGACGGTTGCGTCCCTCGCGGATCACCAGCTCCAGCCAGGCGGTCGGCACGCTCTTGCGAAAGCGCACTGGCGGGTTGCGCGGCCACAGCGCGGGTTCGTCCAGCCGCCGCGCCTCGGCCGGCAGCGTCAGGCCATCGTTCAGCTCGACGCCCCTGCGCAAACGTTCGAGTTGCTCTTCGCTCACCTCACCCTCCACCTGCACCCAGTAGGTCTTGGGCAATTTGTGCTTAGGATCGGCAATGCGCGCCTGCAGGCGGCCGTCGTTGGTCAGCAGCAGCAGGCCCTCGCTGTCGCGATCGAGGCGCCCGGCGGGATAGACGCCGGGCACATCGACGAAATCTTTCAGCGTCGCACGCCCATCGGCATCGGCGAACTGGGTCAGCACGTCGAATGGCTTGTTCAGCAGCAGCAGGCGCGGCTCGGCCGGCGGCGCCTTGGCGACACGGCGCGGCGCAAGCTGGCGGCTCGGCCGGACGGAACGGGAGGCAGGAGGGCGAGGTGGGCGTGACATGACCAATCGTCTCGATAGCGGCCGGCCATGCTAGAAGCCGCTGCCGATGGCTGCAAGAAAGACCCGCTCCCGGTGCCACGCAAGGTACGGTGCACACGCCCGTTCGCGGCGAAAACAGCGCCG
Source organism: Stutzerimonas degradans (assembly GCF_024448505.1). GTDB lineage: Bacteria > Pseudomonadota > Gammaproteobacteria > Pseudomonadales > Pseudomonadaceae > Stutzerimonas > Stutzerimonas degradans. The sequence continues at coordinate 538,098 of NZ_JAMOHV010000001.1, read as the reverse complement.
CAAAGGTGTGCAACGCCCAATGGCGATCTAGCCTTGCAACAGCGCCTCGCGATGGGCGCCTGACCGACGTCAATGCCGCGCCCGCTGGCGCAGTCGACCATCGCTCTCTGCACGCGCGCCCCCAGGAGGCAAGGCATGCACGATGTGTTCAGCCGCTGGCGCTCTGGCAAGTCCCGCCCTGATGACTCCGCAGCCAGCCGGCCGGACTACTGGAGCCTGCCGCTCGATGCGCTCTACGCCAGCCTGAAGACCGCACCGGGCGGGCTCGCCAGTGACGATGCCGCGGCACGCCAGCCGTCGGTCACGCGCGCGTACCGGCCGAGCCTGGCGCGGCAGATCGGCGCCTCGCTGGTGCGCCAGCTGTCCAGCCCGCTGGTGCTGATCCTGCTGATCGGCGCAGTGGTGGCGCTGGTGGCGCACGACTGGCTGGACGCGCTGATCGTGCTGAGCATCGTGCTGGCCAGTGCGCTGGTCGGCAGCCTGCACGAAATCCGCTCGAACCGGGCGATCGAGCGTCTGCGCGAGCAGGTGGCCAGCCGCGCCGACGTCTGGCGCGACGGCCGTCTGCAGAACCTGCCGGCCAGCGAGGTCGTCCCAGGCGACATCGTCGAACTCTCCGCCGGCAGCCTGATCCCCGCCGACGGTCGTTTGATCGAGGCGCGCGATTGCTTCGTCAATCAGGCGCTGCTGACCGGCGAAACCTTCCCGGTCAACAAACAGGCCGGACAGGTGGAGGCCGCCGCCGGCCTCGCCCAGCGCGACAACTGTCTGTTCCGCGGCACCTCGCTGCGCAGCGGCACGGCACGTCTGCTGGCGGTGAACTGCGGCATGCACACCGAGCTGGGGCACATCGAGCGCTCGCTGGTGCTGCGCCCGCCGGAAACCGAATTCGAGCGCGGCCTGCGCCATTTCGGCGGGCTGCTGTTGCGAGTCATGCTGGTGATGATCACCGCGGTGCTCGGGCTCAACCTGTTCCTCGACCGCCCGCCGCTGGACACGCTGATGTTCGCCATCGCGCTGGCCGTCGGGCTGTCGCCCGAGCTGCTGCCGGCGATTCTCAGCGCGACCCTTTCGGCCGGCGCCCGGCGGATGGCCACGCGCGGGGTGATCGTGCGCCACCTCAACGCGATCGAGAACCTCGGCGCGATGGACACCCTGTGTACCGACAAGACCGGCACCCTGACCCGCGGTGTGGTGGCGCTCGACGGCGCGGTCGACGTCGACGGCCAGCCCAGCGCTGCGGTGCTGCGCCTGGCCTGGCTCAACGCCGCGCTGCAGACCGGGTTGCGCAATCCGCTGGACGAGGCGATCTGCGAGCATGTCCGCGAGCTGCCACAGGCGCCGGCCAGTGCCGACAAGCTGGACGAGGTGCCCTATGACTTCGCGCGCAAGCGCTTGAGCGTGCTGGTGCGCGAAGCCGGGCAGGCCGCGCCGCGGCTGATCTGCAAGGGCGCGCTGGAAACCATTCTGCAGGTGTCGCAGTCCGTGCAGCAGGGCGATGCCGTGCTGCCGCTGAGCGCACCGCTGCGCGCAGCGCTCGGCGAGCGTTTCGCCACCTGGAGCGCAGCCGGCTACCGCGTGCTGGGTGTCGCCTACCGCTGGCTCGAGCAGCCGGACTGCAGCACCGATGACGAGCAGGGCCTGACCTTCGCCGGTTTCCTGCTGTTCTTCGATCCGCCCGAGCCGGGCGTGCGCGAAGAGCTGGACGCACTGCGCGAGCTGGGCGTGGCGGTGAAGATCATCAGCGGCGACAACCGCCTGATCGCGCAGCAGGTCGCCGAGAGCGTCGGCATCCCGGTCGAGCGCGTCATCACCGGCAGCGAACTGGGGCAGATGCGCGACGAGGCGCTGATCAACCTGGCGCCACGCATCAGCCTGTTCGCCGAGGTCGATCCCAACCAGAAGGAGCGCATCATCCGCGCGCTGCAGAAGACCGGTCATGTGGTGGGCTTTCTCGGCGACGGGATCAACGACGCGCCGGCGCTGCACGCCGCGGATATCGGCATCTCCGTGGACACCGCGGTGGATGTGGCCAAGGAGGCCGCCGACTTCGTGCTGCTGCGCCACGAGCTGGCGCTGGTCCGCCAGGGCATCGATGAAGGCCGGCGCACCTTCGCCAACACGCTCAAGTACATCTACCTGACTACCAGCGCCAACTTCGGCAACATGATCAGCATGGCTGTGGCGTCGTTCTTCCTGCCGTTCCTGCCGCTGCTGGCCAAGCAGATCCTGCTGAACAATTTCCTCTCCGACATCCCGGCCATCGGCATCGCCGGCGACCGTGTCGATGCCGACTGGTCGCGCACGCCGCACCGCTGGGACATCGGCGAGGTGAGGCGCTTCATGATCCTGTTCGGGCTGATCAGCTCGGCGTTCGATCTGCTGACCTTCGGTGTGCTGCTGTATCTGGTCGGCGAGCAGCCGGAGCTGTTTCGCAGCGGCTGGTTCGTCGAATCGCTGATCACCGAGCTGGTGATCATCTTCGTGGTGCGCACGCACAAGCCGTTCTACCGCAGCCGGCCGGGCCGCTTCCTGCTGGTCAGTTCACTGCTCGTCGCCCTGCTCACCGTGCTGCTGCCCTATACGCCGGCGGGCGGCTGGTTCGCCCTGCAACCGCTGCCGGCCACGGTGCTTATCGCGGTGCTGCTGATCACGCTGCTGTATGCGGCCTGTTCGGAGTGGGCCAAGCAGCGCTTCTTCGCCCGGCTCAGCGGCTCCAGACAGCCGTGACGCCCCGTGCCCCGAGTGCCTTTCGGGGCGCGCGGGCGGCCGCGCCTTTTTCCGCATCACAACGCAGCGTGTCGCCATAGCTCAACCAATTGTCTGAGAGACTGGTCAATGTGTTCTCCGACCCACTTCCCCAAGGACTGCAACGTGCTGATACGCGACGCCCGTGAAACCGATCTGGAAGGCATCCTCTTCATCTACAACGACGCCGTACTGAACAGCACGGCGATCTGGAACGACACGCCGGCCGATCTGGCCAACCGCCAGGCCTGGCTCGCCGAACGCGAGGCGCAGGGGCATCCGGTGCTGGTGGCGCTGGACGATGCACAGCAGGTGGTCGGGTACGCCAGCTACGGCCCGTGGCGACCGCATGAAGGGTTTCGCCACACCGTCGAGCATTCGGTCTACGTGCGCGATGGCCAGCGCGGCGGCGGCATCGGTCGCGGCTTGATGCGCGAGCTGATCGAGCGCGCCCGCCGCGCCGGGCAGCACGTGATGGTCGGCGCCATCGAGAGCGAGAATCGCGCCTCGGTGCACATGCACCAGCAGCTGGGCTTCATCCATGTCGGGCAGATGCGTCAGGTCGGCTGCAAGTTCGGCCGCTGGCTGGACCTGACGCTCATGCAGCTGATCCTCGATACGGCCCGCCGCGCGCCGTGACCACGCGCCGCGCAATCAGCGCAGCTGGCTGTCCTTGCTGCCTCGACGGTTGTAGCCGCTGAAGGCGGCTTCCTGCTTGTCCGCCTCGGCCTGGCAGGCAATGCAAAGACGCACGCCGGGCACCGCCTGGCGGCGAGCCTCGGGAATCGCCACACCGCACTCCTCGCAATGTTTCAGGCTTTCGCCGCGCGCGAGCCTGCTGCGGGCGCGCTGCACCGCGTCGTCGATCGTACTGTCGATCTGCTCCTGGACGGCGCCGTCGCCGGCCCAACCTGTTGCCATGATCACCTCCCGCAGCGCCCGGTTGCTGCTCTGACTTTTTGACGCTTGCCCGGCGGTGGCGCTCGCCATCGGCACGACCGCCGGTCGATAGCGGCCGCGCGGCCGACGAATGGTGCCGCCGCCGCGGCGTCAGCGCCTATCCTGCGCCGGTTGGAAAATCTGCGTCAAAGCCCATGCATCGCTTCACTCCACTCCTCGCCGGCCTGCTGCTGATGGCGGGCTGCGCCGGTCAGCCAGGCACGCTCGAGCGCGACCTTGGCGCGTTCGAGCTCACGCTCGGCACCGAACCCGTGCGCAGCATGGCCCAGGGCCTGGTGCAGCCGGGCGCGAGCGGCGCGTTCCACGGCGGCCTCGACCTCAGCCACGCCAGCGGCCTGTATGTCGGTCAGTGGACGCCGAGCGTCGGCCTCAGCGAGGGCCGCCAGCTGGAGGTCAATTCCTACCTCGGCTATCTGCAGCACGCGGTGGACGGCCAGCTCGGCTACGAAGTCGGCCTGATGCGCTACAGCTTCCCCGAGAGCGACGACTGGGGGCGTCTGCAGTATTACGGCGGCCTCACGCTGGGCAGCCGCAGCCTCGGCGCGGCGCTGAACAGCACGGCCGAGCGCCGCGACAGCACGCTGTATCTCGATCTGGGCCGGGTGATGCCATTCGGTGTCGGGGTGCGCCTGAGCTACTCCAGCCATGCGCTGGCCACGCCACGCCGGTTCGCCGACGGTAGCGTCAGCCTGTTCAGCGACTGGTCGCTCAACCTGTCGCGACCCTGGCTCGGCCTGCAGTTCGATCTCTCCTACAGCGATTCGAATCTGGAGCGCACCGAGTGTGGCGCCTATTCCGGGCACAACCCGCGCTGCGACGGCCTGCTGACCCTGCGCGCCGAGCGCCGGCTGTTCTGAGCGCGGCTCATTCCTTGACCTGCATGTACTCCTCGGCCCAGACCACGTATTCGTCGGCGGTCGAGTACTTGACCGACAGCTGCGAGGCGTTGAGGTCCAGCGCATCGATCTGACGCTGCTCGCGCAGGCAGTCGTAGGTGGCCTTGATCGCGGCGAAGTAGGCGGCGTGGCCGTTGACCACGATGCGCACGCCAAGCGCGGCCAGGCGGGCGTTGTCACGCAGGTTGGGGTTGCCGTAGGTGACCAACATCAGCGGCCGGGTCAGCTGGCTGGCGATGCTTTGCAGGTGGTCGAAATCCTCGATGCCGACCAGGCAGATCGCGTCGGCGCCGGCCTTCTCGTAGGCCTGGGCGCGGGCAATCACTTCCTCGAAGCCGATCACGCCGGCGTTGGTGCGGGCGATGATGGCCATCTGCGGATCGATCCGCGCCTCCAGCGCCGCGCGAATCTTGCCGACCGCCTCGAACATGCCGATCAGGTCGGTGGACTTGCGGCCGAATTTCGCCGGCAGCAGGGTGTCCTCGATAGTCAGCGCGGAGATGCCGGCACGTTCCAGCTCGGTCACCGTGCGCATGACGTTGAGCGCGTTGCCGTAACCATGGTCGGCGTCGGCCAGCACCGGCAACTGGGCGACCCGGCAGATGCGCGTGGCCTGCTCGACGAACTCGCTGAGGGTGATGAGGTTGAAGTCCGGGGCAGCGAGCACCTGCAGCGACGCCACCGAGCCGCCGAGGATGCCCACCTCGAAGCCGAGGTCGGCGGCGATGCGCGCCGACATCGGATCGAACACTGAGGCGGTGTGGAAGCAGCGGTCAGCCGCGAGCAGCTGGCGGAAGTTCTTGCGCAGATCGTGGTGCGAGATTCGTAGCATTGTTGGTCACCTGGTCAAACAGCACGCAAAGGGGTCGGATTGCCCCTGTCGAAACACCTTGTTGGAAGCTGTCCGCGGGGTCAAACGACACATTCGCTGAACCCCGCGGAAAACCGCTCGCCGACGCCGCGAACGAGCGCTCAGGCCGGCACCCGCCGCCGTTGTACGTAGGCCATGCCCAGCCCGCTGGCGATGATGATCGCCATGCCCAGCAGCGCGCCGCCGTCCGGTGCATGGCCGAAGGCGAAGAAGCCGACGATGCCGGCGAAGACGATCTGTCCATAGGTGAACGGCGCCAGCATCGCGGCGCTGGCGTAGCGGAACGCCTGGGTCAGCAGCAGGTGGCCGAGCATCGCCATGCCGCCGAGCGCGGCCATCAGCACGGCGTCGTGCAGGGTCGGCGTGCGCCAGTTGAACAGCACCAGCCCGCTCAGCACCACGCAGCCGACCAGGCTGGTGAGGTAGTTGCTGGTGACCGGATGCTCCGTGCCGGCGAGGCGACGGGTCACCAGCTGGTAGAGCGTGAACGACAGTGCGGCACCAAGCGGCAGCAGCGCGGCCGGCGTGAACAGCGCCGAGCCCGGTCGCACGATGATCAGCACGCCGAGCAGGCCGAAGCCGAGGGCGATCCACTGGCTGCGGCCGATCCGCTCGCCGAGCAGCGCCGAGGCGATGGTGACCAGCACCGGCGTGAGGAAGATCACCGCGGTGGCCTCGGCCAGCGGGATGTAGTGCAGGCCGTTGATGAACAGCAGGCTGACGCCAACCAGGCTCAGCCCGCGCAGCAACTGCGCCCCGGGCCGCCGGGTGCGCAGCACGCGCGGCCCCATGCGCGGCACGAACAGCAGCGTCATCAGCACGGTCTGCGCGATGTAGCGCGCCCAGATCACCAAGAACACCGGGTACAGCCCGGACAGGTGCTTGGCCAGGCCGTCATGGCTGGCCAGCAGCAGGCCCGAGAGCAGAATCAGCAGAACCCCGTAGAGCGGGTGACGACCATCGTTCAAGGCAACTTCCGAACACCTGTTAGCAGGCTAAGCATTATGCCTGCCTCGACCTCCGCGCGCAGGCGGAATTCGACCGGCGCGCCGCTGGCGGTCGCCTGGCGGCCGAAACGCCGGACTTTTGCGCTATGATCGCGGCCTTTTGCCGGGCCGCACGGCGTTTCGCGGTGTTTGAGCGTAGTCGAGATGTATCAGTTGAGAGCGATGCAGGAGCGCGATATCCCTGCCGTCCTGGCGATCCAGGAAGAGTCTTATGCCGCCGCGGTGCTGGAGGACGAGGCGGTGATCCGTTCACGGCTGGCAGCCTGTCCGGAGCTGGCCTGGGTTGCCGAAGACGCCGAGGGCGTGTGCGCCTACCTGTTCGCCTACCAGTCGCGACTCGGCAGGATCACCCCGCTGGACGGTGAGTTCGAGCCGCACGCCGAGGCCGACTGTCTGTATCTGCACGACCTCGCCGTGGCGCGCCGCGCCGGCGGCCGCGGCATCGGCCCGGCGCTGGTGCGACGCAATCTGCAGCAGGCGCAGGCCGCCCGGCTGCGCTACTCGGCGCTGGTCTCGGTACAGGACTCCGCCGAATTCTGGTCGCGTCAGGGCTATCGCGCCCACGACGGGCTGGAACCGCAGCAGGCCGACAACCTCGCCAGCTACCCGATTCCGGCGCTGTACATGGTGCGCAACCTGCACCCTTGAGCGGCCTCAGACGCTGGCGCGGCGCAGTGCCAGGCTGAGCCGGTCGACCACCTCGGCCCAGTCGGCATCCTCGAGCAGCTCGTCACGCAGAAAAGCCGCCTGGGCGGGGTTCCAGAACGGCGCGTCGGCCAGGCCCACGCCCTCCGGCAACGGCGCGTGCGTGTCGATGAAGCGCCGGATCGAGGCGTCGTCGTTGGGCAGGCCCAACTGCTCGAACAGGTTGTGGAAGGCGTGGATCGACTGTTCCATGTGAACCTCCAATGGCTGAAGCGGGAATGCGACGATCTTCAGTATCGTCCATTCCCGCCCCGGCGCACGGTTCAGCGGAACGGCGGTTCGTCGAAGCTGCGCAGCTTGCGCGAATGCAGCGAGTGCTGCTGGCTGCGCAGCAGGTCCAGCGCGGTGATGCCGATCTTCAGGTGCTGGCTCACGGCACGCTCGTAGAACGCATTGGCCGAGCCGGGCAGCTTGATCTCGCTGTGCAGCGGTTTGTCCGACACGCACAGCAACGTGCCGTAGGGCACCCGCAGGCGATAGCCCTGTGCGGCGATGGTGCCGCTTTCCATGTCCACCGCCACCGCGCGCGACAGGTTGATCAGCGGCCGTTCCTGCGCCCAGCGCAGCTCCCAGTTGCGGTCGTCGTAGGTCAGCACGGTGCCGGTGCGCAGGCGTTTCTTCAGCGCCTCGCCCTTCTCGCCGGTGATCTGCGCCGCGGCTTCCTGCAGCGCCTGCTGCACCTCGGCCAGCGCCGGCAACGGAATGTGCGGCGGCAACACGCGATCGAGGATGCCGTCGCGGCGCATGTAGGCGTGCGCCAGCACGTAGTCGCCAATGGACTGCGACTGCCGCAGCCCGCCGCAGTGGCCGATCATCAGCCAGCAGTGCGGACGCAGCACGGCCAGGTGATCGGTGATGTTCTTGGCGTTGGACGGGCCGACACCGATGTTGATCAGGGTGACGCCGTGGCCGTCGTCGGCAATCAGGTGGTAGGCCGGCATCTGGTAACGGTGCCAGAGCACGCCGCCGATGATCGCCTGCGCCTCGCCCTCCTCCATGCCGCGCTCGATGACCACGTTGCCCGGCAGCACCATGCGCACGAAGCGGGTGTCGTCGCGCAGCATGTCGAGGCCGTGGCGGATGAACTGGTCGACGTAGCGGTGATAGTTGGTCAGCAGGATCCACGGTTGCACGTGGCGCCAGTGGCTGCCGGTGTAGTGCACCAGCCGGCGCAGGGAGAAATCCACCCGCGCGCCGTCGAACAGCGCCAGCGGATACGGATCGGCATGCTCCCAGTCGTAAAGGCCGTCGGCGATGTCGTCGGTCGCCGCCGACAGATCGGTGCTGGGAAACACCCGCGCCAGCTCGGCGGCGGTCACGCCGCTGCCGGCCAGCTCGTCGCCCTGCTCGATGACGTACGGATAGGGAATGTTGCGCTCGCTGATGCCGACCTCGATCTTGACGTTGAAGTCGTGCATCAACGGCCGCAGCTGGTCGAGCAGGTAGGCGCGGAACGCCGCCGGATGGGTCACGGTGACGCTGTAGACGCCCGGCGCCTGCACCTTGGCGTAGGCACGGGTGGAAGCCGGCACCTCGCCGTGGCATTCGTAGGTCAGACGCAGCTCCGGGTAGCGGAACAGATCGCGTTCTTCCGCACTCGGCTCGGTGCGGTCGGCGACATAGCGCTTGAGTGCCCGGTTGAGCGCAGCCGTGGCGCGCTGGTGAAGCTCGGCCAGGTGATCGACCGCGGCCTCGGCAGAGCTGGCGACGGTGAAACGCTGGGTATCGGGAGTCATGCGGCAAGGTCCTGTCTGTGCGAATGGCGGTATCTTGGCCGGAATCCTTTACGAATGTACATGCCGCACGACCGCCACGGCGCCTGCGCGCAGGCATAAAAAAACCGACGCCGGCTGCCCGGCATCGGTTTCTTCGAGGGTTCCGACGGCGCTCGAAAAGTCGGGCGACCGCCGGTCCCGTCACTCAGCTGACAATTACTTGTTCAGCTTCATGGTGCCGTGCTCGGCCAGGTGGGTGTGCCAGGAGAAGGCCTTCTCCAGCACGTGCGGGGTATGACCGCCGCGCACCTTGGCCTCTTCCAGGTAATCCAGCGCCTGCTGCTTGTAATCGGGATGCATGCAGTTGGCGATGATGCGCTGGGCGGCTTCAGCCGGAGCCAGGCCACGCAGATCGGCATAACCCTGCTCGGTGATGATCACGTCGACATCGTGGTTGGTGTGATCGACGTGAGTCACGAACGGTACGACCGACGAGACGTTGCCGTTCTTCGCGGTGGAGGCGGTCACGAAGATGGTGATGCGGGCGTTGCGGGCGAAGTCACCCGAGCCGCCGATACCGTTCATCATGTGGGTGCCGCTGACGTGGGTGGAGTTCACGTTGCCGTAGATGTCCACTTCCAGCGCGGTGTTGAAGGAAATGATGCCCAGACGACGGATGACTTCCGGATGGTTGGAGATTTCCTGCGGACGGAACACCACCTTGCCTGCGTACTTGGCCATGTCGGAAGCGAGGTTTTCCACGCGCTTCTTGGACAGGGAGAACGCGGTACCGGCAGCGAACTTCACCACACCGGCGTCGATCAGGTCGAACACGCCGTCCTGCAGCACTTCGGAGGCGACGACCAGGTCCTTGAACTCGGAGGTGCGCATGCCGTTCAGCACGGCGTTGGCCACGGAACCCACACCGGACTGCAGCGGCGCCAGGCTGTTGGTCAGACGGCCGGATTTCACTTCGGCGCGCAGGAAGTCCAGCAGGTTATCGGCGATCTTCTGGGTTTCTTCGTTCGGCTCGAACAGCGGCGATGGGATGTCCGGCTGACTGGACAGCACGATGCCGCGCACCTTGGCCGGATCGACCGGAATACCGACGGTGCCGATACGGGTGCTGACGTCGAATACCGGGATGGCTTCGCGAGTGTTCTCGCCGGCAGGCCCCGGGATGTAGATGTCGTGCATGCCTTCGTATTCACGCGGAGCGGAGGTGTTCAGCTCGATGATCACGTGCTTGGCGGTCTGGACGAAGATCGGCGAGTTGCCCACCGAACCGGTCGGGATGATCTGGCCGTCTTCGGTGATGGCAGCGGCTTCGATGATCGCGTAGTCGACCTGCGGCAGCACGCCCTGGCGGATCAGCTCGGCCATGTGCGACAGGTGCTGGTCGATGTAGAGGATCTCGCCGGCGTTGATCTTCTTGCGCTGCACCGGGTTGCCCTGGTACGGGATGCGCTTGTTGATGATGCCGGCCTCGGCCATGGCTTGGTCAGCCGCCGGCCCCATGGAAGCGCCGGTGAACAGGTTGACCTTGAACTTCTCGTTCTGGCCACGCGCGGACAGGGCGCGCGGGAATTCCTTGGGCTCACCGAACAGGGTGAAACCGCTCATACCCAGCGTCATGCCGTCTTCGATCCACGACGCGGCCTCTTCTGCCGAGACAACCTTATCGAGAAACGCCGCGTTGCGAATGTACTTGTTTAGATCCGTTGCCATGAATTCACCTCTGAAACTCATCGAATGCTCGTCCGTGAAGGCTCTGCATAGAATTAGCTAGTGCCTGACGAGGCATGGAGACGGCGGCTTCAAGTTCGGAGACAAAACGCCCATGTCTTTTGCCGCTCAATCCGTCGGAACCTCAAAAAATCATGCCGCGCTTGCAACCCCGTAGTGTAGTCGCTCGCTTTATTCTAGGGTCTTCAGCTCGTTTGGCTGTTATACGAAGGTACTAGCAGGCCTACGGGACAAAGAGCCCAAAGCTGGTATAGACGGGGCAAGAGTAACCGGCAAATCGGCCGACCCGAGCCTGCTGGCACCGCCTTACAGCTGCGGCGCACTGTGCGCCAGCCACGCCCCGATAGCCAGCCCCACCCGCCGGCAGCGTGCGGTAGAGCCGTGGCGCCTGGCGATGGAGCGATAAAAATCGCTCAGCGGACTACCTGAACTGCGTCGTCCTGGCTCCACACAGCCAAGCGCCGTTCACAACGCTCGCTGATGAGGCTAAAGCTGCTCAAACGGCCAGATCGACCTGCTGCACACTGCCCACCTGGCCATTCTCGAATAGAAACAACCCGGTGCTCCTGACCCGCCCTTCCAGTTGCTGCTGGGCGATCAGGTCGAAGTCACCATACGCACGCGCCAGACCGATAGCGCCAACTCCGGCGGAGTGCAGATCAAGCTGTTCGCCCGCGCCTTGCGCGTCCGGGCGCCACAGGCGGAGTTGCTCGAAGATGCTGTCACCCTCGTCAATGAAGCCGTTGCCGTCCTCGTCATACGCGCTCAGATCGGCGAAGCCATCGCCGGAGAGGGCGCCAAACAGCTCGCGGCCGTCATCGACACGACCATTGCCATTGCGGTCCAGCGCCAGGAAGGCGCTGCCGGAGGCAAGACTGGCCAGACTGTCGCGGTCTCCGTCGGCATCCAGATCGAAGCCGACGCGGCTGCTGGCATCCAGGCGTACCGGGCCGCCCCCGAGGTTGAGCACCAGCGGGTCCTGCAATACGGCACCGGCACGCATCGAAACGCTGGCGCTGCTGTATTGCACGCTGAGCATTTCGAGGCTGAGCCCGTACTGGATCGTGCGGCCGTCGGCGGTGCTGACCGTACCGCTGGCGCTGACGCTCAGCGACTCGCCGCGCCATTCCTGCACGCTGTACTGGTAGTTCAGAAAATCGCCATTCCCAGTCGCCTCCACCTGCGGCATGGCACCGCCTGCAGATGGCGCCGCTGGCGCTGGCATGGACAAGCCCGCGGAGAGCTTGTCGAGGGTGGCGTCGATCTCCTCAACCTCGCGTCCCAGCACCGCCAGCAACATACGCAGTTTGCGCAGGCTTTCTTCGTCGGGCGTGAAATCCAGGCTATGTGCGCCGTCCGCCGTGGCGGCCGGGGCCGCTTGCGGCAGGCCGTCCGCCAGGCTTTCCAGTTGTTTCGACGAGATCGCCGGCCGGTCCTGGGCAAGATGTACTTCAGCACGGCTGGAGCTGCTCACTTCGCTGCGCTCGTGCCGACTGATCTGCAGCCGCTGGCCACCACGCTGCATGTCCAGTGTCTCGTTGACCTCGCGTCCCGCCGTGTAATGCCGCTCGGCACTCAGCCCAAACTGTTCACTTGAGGTAATCCTCATGCCGCAACCCTCCGCTCATTGCCAGCATTTCGGCATCACTGAGCAAAAGTTGAGCAATTACCCCAAAGACGGGGCGCTGCGGCTGAGCAGCGCCTGGATATCGAGCCCTTTCGGCAAGGTGCCATAAACGCGCCCGTGTCCCTCCAGACGACTGGTGATAAACGCATCACTGACTGCAGAGTTACCCGCCTCCAGCAACAGCCCGGCCTGCAAGGCCACGGCGACATCCTCGGTGAGTTGGCGAGCGCGGTACTGGATATCGTCGGGATCGCGCAACGCCGTGCGAAGTCGCTCGATATGTAACTTCAGGCGCGCGTCGCCATGGCCGTCGCCGAGTACGTCGAACAGCGCGTCGAGCACACCGGCCTCCTTCGACAACGCACGCAGCACATCCAGGCACTGCACGTTGCCGGAGCCTTCCCAGATGGAGTTGACCGGCGCTTCGCGGTACAGGCGCGGCAGGATGGTTTCCTCGACGTAGCCAGAGCCGCCGAGGCATTCGCTGGCCTCGGCGATCATTTCCGGGGCGCGTTTGCAGATCCAGTACTTGCCGATGGCCGTGACCAGGCGGGCAAACTTGTCTTCACGCTCGTCATGGCGATTGTCCTGCGCGCGGCCCATGCGCAGCGTCAGCGCCAGCGCGGCTTCGCTCTCCAGCGCGAGGTCGGCCAGCACGTTGCGCATCAGCGGCTGCTCGATCAGCGCACGCCCGCCGACATGCCGGTAGGTGCAGTGATGCAGGGCCTGGGTCAGCGCCTGTCGCATCAGCGAGCTGGAGCCGATCATGCAGTCGAAGCGCGTCGAGGCGACCATCTCGATGATGGTCGGCACGCCGCGACCGTCCTCGCCGACCATCCACGCCAGCGCGCCGCGGTACTCCACCTCGCTGGAGGCGTTGGCCCAGTTGCCCAGCTTGTTCTTCAGTCGCTGGATATAGAACTGGTTGCGCGTGCCATCCGGGCGATGGCGTGGCAACAGGAAGCACGACAGCCCCTTGTCGGTCTGCGCCAGGGTGAGGAAGGCATCGCACATCGGTGCCGAACAGAACCACTTGTGGCCGACCAGTTCGTAGGGCTGGCCGGGGCCGCCGGCACCGACCGGAAAGGCGCGGGTGCTGTTGGCGCGCACGTCGGTACCGCCCTGTTTCTCGGTCATGGCCATGCCGATGGTGACGCCGGCCTTCTGCTCCATCGGCAGGTTGCGCGGGTCGTACGCGGTGGCGAGAATTTTCGGCAACCAGCGTTCGGCGAGATCCGGCTGCAGGCGCAGCGCCGGTACGCTGGCGTAGGTCATGGTCAGCGGGCAGCTGCTGCCGGCTTCGGCCTGGTTGTGCAGGTACATCAGCGCGGCCCGCGCTACCTGCGCACCGGGCTGCGGAGCGGTCCAGGGCAGCGAGGGGATGCCGTACTCGATCGCGGTGCGCATCAGCTCGTGATAGGCCGGATGGAAATCCACCACATCGATGCGATGCCCATAGCGGTCGTGCGTGCGCAGCACCGGCCGGTTCTCGTTGGCGAGAAAGCCCGCCGCCATCAACGGCCCGCCGGCAAGCGCGCCGTAGGCGTCCAGCCGGGCATCGGCCCAACCGGCGTCGAAACGCCGCAGCCACTGTCGCAGCGGCAGGTCGATGCGATAGAGATTGGCGCCGTCGAGCGGCGGCACCTGGTTGGTCACCTCATGGGTTTCGGCTGGCGGCAGGTTCATCGTGCATTCCTCGATCCGACTCAGCGGACAGTGAAGCACGCCGCCAGCAAAGCCGAGGCGCGGTATCGGCCAAAAGCACCGCGTCTCAGGCAATCGAGCCGGACGGCGCGACCGGGCTGTGGTGCGATGTCGGCAGGCCCAGCTCCAGGCGCAGACGGAAACAGCTGCCGCAGCCTCGCTGCGACCGGTGGTCGAGCTGACCATCGAGCAGCGCGGCCAGCCGCCGGCTGATCGCCAGACCGATGCCGAGGCCGCCGTAACGGCGCGTCAGCGAGGCGTCCAGCTGGCGGAACTGCTGATACAACGACGCATCGGCGGCTGCCCCGAAGCCGATGCCGGTGTCGATCACCTCGAACTGCAGCGGCAGTTGCAACGTGGCCTCGCCGGCCAGACTGACGCGCAAGGTCACACTCCCGGCGCGGGTGAACTTGATCGCGTTGTCCAGCAGATGACCGATGATCAGCGCGAGCTTCTGCGCATCGCCGAGCAACCGATCGGGCAGCGCGGCGTCCAGCTCGACGGCAAACGCCAATCCCTTTTCGCCGGCCTTCGCGGCAAAGCGCTGCTTCAGGGTCTGGCTCCACTCATGCAGACTGAACGGCGCCCAGGCGGGCTGCAGCTTGCCGGCACGCAGCTCGCTGAGCAGCAGGATATCGTTGACCAGGCGCAGCATGTCGCGCGACGACTCGGTGGCGATGCGCTGGTATTCGTCGCGCTCTTCGGGAGTCTGCGACCCCGGCAGCAGCTCCAGTGCGCCCATCACGCCGATCATCGGCGTGCGCAGCTCGTGGCTGATGTTGGAGAGGAATTCGTCCTTGAAGCGGTTGCTTTCCGCCAGCTCGCGGTTGAGTTGTTCAAGCCCGGCGCGCGAGGCTTCGAGCAGGCTGGCGCGTTCGTCCTTGAGCACATTGATGCGGTCGGCCAGCGCCATGGACAGCAGCACCACTTCCAGCGCCGCGCCGATCTGGCTGGCGTACATCGTCAGGAAGGTGTTGGGCAGATAGCCCAGCACCATCAGCGTGTTGATCTGCCCGCCGATCAGCAGCGCGCTCCAAGCGAAGATGAAGTAGCGCGCCATGCGCATGCCGCGCCACCACGCCGCTATGCCCGCGGCGAACACCGCCAGGGTGAACAGCAACGCCATGATTGTCGCCAGGCGCAGCGATACCCCATAGTCGGTCAACAGCGCCAGCGTCATCACCAGCGCACCGAGCCCCATCATCAGCCACAGCAGGCGGTCGACCCAGGGGCTGTGCTCGGCCGTACGCAGGAAGCTGCGCGTGAACTGGCAGCCGAACAGGCCGGCTGCGCCGATCAGCAAGGGCGTGGCGACGTTCGCCCACCAGGGGTTATCCGGCCAGAAATACTGCACCGCGGCGCCGTTGACCGACAGCTGGTAGAGACCGAACGAGGCGATATAGAGGATGTAGTACAGGTAGCTGCGATCACGGATGCTGACGTAGATGAGCAGGTTGTAGACCAGCATCGCCAGCAGCACGCCATAGATGAGTCCCAGCGCATAGATGTGCCCGGGGCGCTCTTCGATATACGCATGCACGCTCCACAGCGTCAGCGGAACCTGGATCGAACCCTGACTCTGCACCCGCAGGTAGAAGCGCTGCGGCTGGTTCGGCGGCAGTTCCAGCTCGAACAGGTAGTTGCCCTGCCCGATTTCCCGGCTGGCCCACGGCAGTGTGTCGCCAGTGGGCTGCGCGGCACGGTATCCGCCGTGGCCATCGGGACGGTAGAGCTCGACACGATCCAGCGGTGGATAGCCCAGCTCCAGCAGCCAGCGCTGCGACTGTCCCGGGTTCGTTGGTCGGTAGTTCAGATCGACGCGGATCCAGTAGGCCGCGCGCGAATAGCCGCCGTTGAACACGGCGTCTTCGTGCCGGCGAAACGGCCCGGCGAAGTCGGCCGCACTGACCTGCTCGATAGTCGCCGTACCGCGCGGGTCCTCGTAGATATCCATGAGCGGGCCCAGCGGCACGCGGCGGGCATGCTCATCGAATTCGGCGGCTCCCGCCAGCAGCGGCGACAGCGCAAGCAACAACAGAAGAAGGAACCGCATGTCGCCTCGCTGACGCAGATCGAGGACACCACCGACCCGGCGCGCGGATAGGCGCAGCGGTGGGAGAGAATTGAAGTGCCGACAATCTAGCACAGCACTGCGACAGTAAACCGCCACCATGATCGACCGTGCCCCGGCGCACCGCCACGACGGCACGCCCTGCGCCCCGCACGCATGGTTTGGTGATAAGCTCGCCGGCCATGAAAACGCATACTTCCCGCCCCATCGTCCTCTGTCTCTCCGGCCACGACCCAGTCGGCGGTGCCGGCCTGCAGGCCGATATCGAGGCCCTGCTCGCCCAGGGCTGCCATGCCGCGCCGACCGTTACCGCACTCACCGTGCAGGACACCGTCGATGTCAGCGACTTTCGTGTGCTCGATCGCGAGTGGGTGCTCGCCCAGGCGCACGCGGTAATCGCCGACGTGCCGATCGCGGCCGTCAAGCTGGGCATGCTCGGCTCGGTGGAGATGGTCGACACCGTGCTCGAGATCATGAGCAAGCTGCCCGGCGTGCCGCTGATCTGCGACCCGGTGCTGCGTGCTGGCGGCGGCGGCGCGCTGGGCAAGGACGACGTCGGTTACGCCATGCGCGAACGGCTGTTTCCGGTCGCCACCATCGCCACGCCAAACCTGCCCGAAGCACGTATTCTCGCCGACCTGCCCGACGGCAGCGCCGACGAATGCGCCGAACGCCTGCTGCCGCACATCCGCCACCTGCTGATTACCGGCGGCCACGGTGACGAGCGCGAAGTGCACAACCGGCTGTACAGCCGCGACGGCAGCCGCCATGAATTCACCTGCGCACGTCTGCCGGGCAGCTATCACGGGTCCGGTTGCACCCTGGCCAGCACCCTCGCCGGCCGCCTGGCGCTCGGCGAAGGCCTGAGCAGCGCGGTGCAGTCCGCGCTCGATTACACCTGGCGCACCCTGCGCGACGCCGAGGCCCCGGGCCACGGTCAGTACATTCCGCGGCGCCTGCCGCTGGACCTGGCCTGAGGGGAGCGCTGCGCATGACGGGCACCACCACCGCACTTCGCGGCCTCTACGCCATCACCGATAGCCAGCTGCTGGCCGACGGCCGCCTGCTGCCCTATGTCGAAGCCGCACTCAAAGGCGGCGCGCGGCTGCTGCAGTACCGCGACAAGTCCGCCGAGCAGGCCCGTCGCCTGCGCGAGGCCGAGGCGCTGCGCGAGCTATGCGCTCGCCACGGTGCGCAGCTGATCATCAACGACGACGCCGAGCTGGCGGCACGGCTGGGCGTCGGCCTGCACCTGGGCCAGGAAGACGGCTCGCTGGCGGCCGCGCGCGCACTGCTGGGTCCGCGCACGATCATCGGCGCCACCTGCCACGCGCAATTGCCGCTCGCCGAGCAGGCCGTCGCCGAAGGTGCCAGCTACGTTGCATTCGGCCGCTTCTTCAACTCCAGCACCAAGCCCGGCGCGCCGGCCGCGGATGTCGCACTGCTGCACGCGGCCCGCAAGCGCTTCGGCGTGCCGATCGCCGCGATCGGCGGCATTACGCTGCAGACCGCGCCACAACTGATCGCCGCCGGCGCCAATCTGATCGCGGTGATCCATGCGCTGTTCGCCGCCGACTCCGCCGCCGAGGTGCAGCGTCGCGCCGAGGCGTTCAGCCAACTGTTCAGCCCATCCTGATTCCCAACGGCGAGCCGCGCCACGCCGGCCCGCCCTGCCATTCGCGAGGCCCCGCATGTCCCGTTCCGAAACCCTGTTCGCCAGCGCCCAGACCCACATTCCCGGCGGCGTCAACTCGCCGGTACGTGCCTTCCGCAGCGTCGGCGGCACGCCGCTGTTCCTCAAGCACGCCGAAGGCGCCTACGTGATCGACGAGGACGACAAGCGCTATGTCGACTACGTCGGCTCCTGGGGCCCGATGATCCTCGGCCACAGCCATCCCGAAGTGCTCGACGCGGTACGCCGCCAGCTCGACCACGGGCTGTCCTATGGCGCGCCGACGGCGATGGAAACGCAGATGGCCGAACTGGTCTGCAGCCTGGTGCCGTCGATGGAGATGGTGCGCATGGTCAGCTCCGGTACCGAGGCGACCATGAGCGCGATCCGTCTGGCGCGTGGCTACACCGGCCGTGACGCGATCATCAAGTTTGAGGGCTGCTACCACGGCCATTCCGACAGCCTGCTGGTCAAGGCCGGCTCCGGTGCGCTGACCCAGGGCGTACCCAGCTCGGCCGGCGTGCCGGCAGACTTCGCCAAGCACACCCTGACGCTGGCCTACAACGACCTCGCCGAAGTCGAGGCCACGCTGAAGGAGAAGGGCGAGCTGGTCGCCTGCATCATCGTCGAGCCGGTGGCCGGCAACATGAACTGCGTGCCGCCAGCGCCGGGCTTCCTCGCAGGCCTGCGCCGGCTGTGCGACGAGCACGGCGTGGTGCTGATCTTCGACGAGGTGATGACCGGCTTCCGCGTCGCCCTCGGCGGTGCGCAGGCGCACTTCGGCGTGACGCCGGATCTGTCCACCTTCGGCAAGATCATCGGCGGCGGCATGCCGGTCGGCTGCTTCGGCGGCAAGCGCGCCATCATGGAGTGCGTCGCGCCGCTCGGCCCGGTCTACCAGGCCGGCACGCTGTCGGGTAACCCACTGGCCATGGCCGCCGGCTTGACCACGCTGAAGCTGATCAGCCGCCCGGGCTTTCACGCCGAGCTGACCGATTACACCAGCCGCATGCTGCAGGGCCTGCAGGATCGTGCCGATGCCGCCGGCGTTCCGTTCGTCACCACCCAGGTCGGCGGCATGTTCGGCCTGTACTTCAGCGGCGCCGACGACATCGTCACCTTCGCCGACGTGATGGCCAGCGATGCCGAGCGCTTCAAGCGCTTCTTCCATCTGATGCTCGAGGGCGGCGTCTATCTGGCACCGAGCGCCTTCGAGGCCGGCTTCACCTCCATCGCCCACGGCGATGCCGAGCTGAAGATCACCCTGGACGCCGCCGAGCGGGCCTTCGCCAGCCTCAAGTGAGCCACCGCGCGTGGGCAGGACGGCTCCCTGCCCACACGACCTCGAGACACCTCGCCACCTCTCGCGGCGACAGGCGACGGATAAACCGTCGCGGTGGGCGGAAAGGCTTTGTAAGCCCGCGGTCACTTATCCATAATGTGACCGCCGACGCGTTTGCGCCGGCCACGTCCGTAAACGCCCTGCTTCTCGAGGCGCCTCGATCCATGACCCGCACCGGCCGCATCCTGTCTTTGGGCTGTCTGCTGCTTTCGCCACTGCTGGCTGACGCCGGTGGCAATTCGCTGCTGATTCCGGCGACGGCGCGCTGCGCGCTGAACACCGTTCCCGAGGAGCTGCCGGCGGCCCTGCGCGCGTGCCAGCAGGCGGCCAGCGAGGGCGACCTGCAGGCGGCGTTCGAGCTAGGCGAGTTCTATTACGACGGCCGCCGCGCGCCGCGTGACCTAGCCAAGGCGCTGCACTGGTTCGAGCAGGCCTCCTTGCAGGGACACGCGACCGCTCAGCACAGGCTCGGCGTGATGTTCTTCCGCGGCGAAGGTGTGCGCGCGAACAACGTGCAGGCCTATGTCGTGCTGAAGATGGCCGCGGTCAACGGCGACGAAGATGCGCTCGACACCGCCGACCGGGTCGCCGAGCAGATGCGCCGCGATGAGCTGGAGATCGCCACCCAGGTGCTCGGGCAGATCTTCCGCGACTACCTGCTGGAACTGCAGGCCGCCGAAGGCCGCGAGCCGCTGCGCCCCTGACCGGCCACCGGCTTTCTTGACCGCCATACTTTTATCGCTCTTGCGCTGCGCCTATAATCGCCGGTCATTTTTTGCACAACGCCGGCCCGTAACATGACCCGCAAGCTCTACATCGAAACCCACGGCTGCCAGATGAACGAGTACGACAGCTCGCGCATGGTCGACCTGCTGGGCGAACACCAGGCCCTGGAAATCACCGAGAATCCGGCCGAAGCCGATGTGATCCTGCTCAACACCTGCTCGATCCGAGAGAAGGCGCAGGAAAAGGTGTTTTCCCAGCTGGGCCGCTGGCGCGAGCTGAAGCAGGACAACCCGCAGCTGGTGATCGGCGTCGGCGGCTGCGTGGCCAGCCAGGAAGGCGCAGCGATCCGCGATCGCGCGCCCTACGTCGACGTGGTGTTCGGTCCGCAGACGCTGCATCGCCTGCCGGAAATGATCGACGCCGCGCGCACCACCCAGCAGCCGCAGGTGGACATTTCCTTCCCCGAGATCGAGAAGTTCGACCGCCTGCCCGAGCCGCGCGTCGACGGCCCCAGCGCCTTCGTCTCGGTGATGGAAGGCTGCAGCAAGTACTGCTCGTTCTGCGTGGTGCCCTACACCCGCGGCGAGGAAGTCAGCCGACCGATGGCCGATGTACTCGCCGAGATCATCCACCTGACCGAAAACGGCGTGAAAGAAGTCACCCTGCTCGGGCAGAACGTCAACGGCTATCGCCACGACGGTCACGACTTCGCCGACCTGCTGCATGCGGTGGCGGCGGTCGAGGGCATCGAGCGCATTCGCTACACCACCAGCCACCCGCTGGAGTTCTCCGACGCCATCATCCAGGCCCATGCCGACATCCCGCAGCTGGTGCGCTATCTGCACCTGCCGGTGCAGTCCGGGGCCGACCGCGTTCTCGCGGCGATGAAGCGCAACCACACGGCGCTGGAGTACAAATCGCGCATCCGCAAGCTCAAGGCAGCGGTGCCGGGGATTCTGATCAGCTCGGATTTCATCGTCGGTTTCCCCGGCGAGACCGAGAAAGACTTCGAGCAGACCATGAAGCTGATCGAAGAGGTCGGCTTCGACTTCTCCTACTCCTTCGTCTACAGCGCACGCCCAGGCACGCCGGCCGCCGACATGGCCGACGACACCCCGGACGAGGTGAAGAAGCAGCGCCTGGCCAGACTCCAGCACCGCATCAACGAGCTCGGCTTCGAAAATAGCCGACGGATGGTGGGCACCACCCAGCGCATCCTGGTGACCGACTACTCGAAGAAGGACCCGGGCATGCTCCAGGGTCGCACCGAGCACAACCGCATCGTCAACTTCCGCTGCGACAATCCCCGACTGATCGGCCAGTTCGTCGACGTACACATCGACGACGCCCTGCCCCACTCGCTGCGTGGCACTTTGCTGCCTTGAGTCGCGTACCGCACGCCGCACGCCCCCATGTGAACGCAACGGGGGCCGTGCCGCCCATGCAACTGCGCTTTTCGCATCGCGCGCGCAGCGCTATTCTCCATTCATCTATCCGCCGAGTCCGGCCACACCTACAAGCCCTTGAACGCACCCATAGAACCTCATCGCTTCACCCTCGAACCCTTTGAAGCCCGCCGCTTCGCCAATCTCTGCGGCCAGTTCGACGAGCACCTGCGCCTGATCGAACAGCGCCTCGCGCTGGAAATCCGCAACCGCGGCAACCAGTTCGAGCTGGTCGGCCCGACCGACGCGGCCAAGTCCGCCGAAAACCTGTTGCGCCGCCTGTACCGCGAAACCAAAACCACCGAGCTGTCGCCGGACATGGTGCATCTGTACCTGCAGGAATCGGGTCTGGAAGAACTGGCCAACCCCAGCGCCCACCAGGGCGTGGCCCTGCGCACCAAGAAGGGCATGATTCGCCCGCGCGGCGCCAACCAGCAGCGCTACGTCAAGGCAATCCTCGACAACGACATCAACTTCGGCATCGGCCCGGCCGGCACCGGCAAGACCTACCTGGCGGTGGCCGCCGCGGTGGACGCTCTGGAGCGCGAACAGATTCGCCGCATCCTGCTGGTGCGTCCGGCGGTGGAGGCGGGCGAGAAACTCGGCTTTCTGCCCGGCGACCTGGCGCAGAAGATCGATCCCTACCTGCGTCCGCTGTACGACGCGCTCTACGAGATGCTCGGTTTCGAGAACGTGGCGCGGCTGATCGAGAAGCAGGTGATCGAGATCGCCCCGCTGGCCTACATGCGCGGCCGTACGCTGAACAACAGCTTCATCATCCTCGACGAAAGCCAGAACACCACCCAGGAACAGATGAAGATGTTCCTCACCCGCATCGGCTTCGGCTCCACTGCGGTGATCACCGGCGACATCACCCAGGTCGACCTGCCGCGCGGCACCAAAAGCGGCCTGGCCCACGTGATCGAGGTGCTCAAGGGCGTCAACGGCATCAGCTTCACCCACTTCCAGCCCAAGGACGTGGTACGCCATCCGCTGGTGCAGCGCATCGTCGAAGCCTATGAGTCGTTCGAAGACCGCCACGCCCAAGCCAGCCACCGCAGCGCAGACAATCGCCATGATTGAACTGGACGTACAGCTGGCCAGCACCGGCAAGGTCCCGGCCGCTGCCGAGCTACAGCGCTGGTGTGAACTGGCGCTGCGCCAGCGCAGCGGCGACTCCGAGCTGACCATCCGTCTGGTCGACGAGGAAGAAGGCCGTGAGCTGAACCGCACCTGGCGGCACAAGGACTACCCGACCAACGTGCTGTCGTTCCCCGCCGACGTGCCGGACGAGTTCCTCGACATCCCGCTGCTCGGCGACCTGGTGATCTGCGTGCCGGTGGTCGAGCGTGAGGCCGCCGAACAAGGCAAGCCGCCGGCCGCGCACTGGGCGCATCTGGTCATCCACGGCTGCCTGCATCTGCTTGGTTACGATCACATCGAGGATGCCGAGGCCGAGGAAATGGAAGCACTGGAGCGTCAGCTCCTGGCCGAACTCGGCCATCCCGACCCCTACGCCGAACTTTCGCCCGAAACGGGCACCGACAAGGACTCTTGAGTCGCACACCATGAGCGAAGATCGATCGACCAGCGGGCAGAAGTCCTGGCTGGAAAAACTCACCCAGGCTTTTGTCCATGAGCCGAAGACGCGTCAGGACCTGCTGGATATCCTGCGCGAAGCCCATCAGAACAAGCTGCTCGACAACGAGGCGCTGGCCATCGTCGAAGGCGCCATCCAGGTCGCCGACCTGCAGGTGCGCGACATCATGGTGCCGCGCTCGCAGGTGATCAGCATCCGCGCCGACCAGTCACCCCGGGACTTTCTGCCGGCGGTGATTTCAGCCGCGCATTCGCGTTACCCGGTCGTCGGCGAAAGCCTCGACGAAATCATCGGCGTGCTGCTGGCCAAGGATCTGCTACCGCTGATCCTTCGCGAGGAGCAGCACGATTTCGACATCAAGGAGCTGCTGCGGCCGGCGACCTTTGTCCCGGAATCCAAGCGCCTCAACGTGCTGCTGCGCGAGTTCCGCGCCAATCACAACCACATGGCCATCGTCATCGACGAGTACGGCGGCGTCGCCGGCCTGGTGACCATCGAGGACGTGCTGGAGCAGATCGTCGGCGACATCGAGGACGAGCACGACGTCGAGGAAGACAGCTACATCCGTCCGCTGCCCAGCGGCGACTTCCTGGTCAAGGCGTTGACGCCGATCGACAGCTTCAACGAGTTCTTCGGCAGCGAATTCCCGGACGACGAATTCGACACCGTCGCCGGGCTGGTGATGAGCACCTTCGGCCACCTGCCCAAGCGCAACGAGATCACCGAGATCGACGGCTTCCGCATCCGCGTGCTGAACGCCGACAGCCGTCGCGTGCACATGCTGCGGGTCAGCCGGCTGAACGCCTGATCGCGGCAGGCCTGCGGTTGGCGAGTGCCACAGCATCGCCAACCGCAGGCCGCCTCCATTGTCCTTTCGAGGTTCCCCGATGCTCTGGATCACCCGCCCCGGCTGGCCGGGCAACCTGCTGGCGCTGGCGGCCGGCGCGCTGACCACGCTGGCGCTGGCGCCGTTCGATCTCTGGCCGCTGGCGCTGCTGTCGATCGCCCTGCTCTATCTCGGCCTGCGCCAGTTGACGCCCAAGGCGGCCGCGGGGCGCGGCTGGTGCTACGGCTTCGGTCTGTTCGCCTCGGGCGTCAGCTGGGTCTATGTCAGCATCCATGACTTCGGTGCCGCCTCGCCGGCGCTGGCCGGGCTGCTGACGCTTGGTTTCGTCGCCGGACTGGCGCTGTTCTTCGCGCTCCTCGGCTGGCTCTGGGCGCGCGGGCTGCGACGCGAGCAGGCGCCGCTGGCCGACGCCCTGGCCTTCGCCGCGCTATGGCTGGCGCTCGATGCGCTACGCGGCTGGGTACTCACTGGTTTTCCCTGGCTGTATGTCGGCTACAGCCAGCTGCACGGACCGCTGGCCGGGCTGGCACCGGTGGGCGGCGTGTGGCTGCTGAGCTTCGCCATCGCGCTGAGTGCCGCACTGCTGGTGAATCTGCCGCGCCTGCTGGCAACTCGGGGACAGCTGGCCATCGCTCTGGTGCTGCTGGCGGCGCCGTGGCTGACCGGTTGGTGGCTCGCCGGGCATGCCTGGACGCAGGACAAGGGCGCACCGCTGACCGTCGCCGCGGTACAGGGCAACGTCGCCCAGAGCATGAAGTGGGACCCGAAAAAGCTCGAGATGCAGCTGCTGCTGTATCGCGACATGACCTTCCGCAGCCGCCCGGCCGACCTGATCGTCTGGCCGGAAACCGCGGTACCGATCCTCAAGGAACACGCTGCGGGTTATCTGGACATGATGGCGGGCTTCAGCCAGCAGCGTGACGCCACGCTGATCACCGGCGTGCCGGTGCGCCAGCCCAACGCCGCCGGCGAGATGCGCTACTACAACGGCCTGACCGCGGTTGGCGCAGGCGCTGGCACCTACCTCAAGCAGAAACTGGTGCCATTCGGCGAGTACGTGCCACTGCAGGAGGTGCTGCGCGGGCTGATCGCCTTCTTCGACCTGCCGATGTCTGATTTTGCCCGCGGCGAGCCGGGCCAGCCGCTGCTGCAGGCCAAGGGCCTGCAGATCGCCCCGTACATCTGTTACGAAGTGGTCTATCCGGAATTCGCCGCCGGCCTCGCCGCGCAGAGCGACCTGCTGCTGACGGTAAGCAACGATGCCTGGTTCGGCCGCTCCATCGGTCCGCTGCAGCATCTGCAAATGGCGCAGATGCGCGCACTGGAAGCCGGACGCTGGATGATCCGCGCCACCAACAACGGCATCACAGTACTCATCGATCCGCGCGGGCGTATCACCGAGCAGGTGCCGCGGTTCGAGGAAGCGGTGCTCTACGGCGAGATCACGCCGATGCAGGGGCTGACGCCCTATCTGCGCTGGCGCTCGTGGCCGCTGATCGTGGTCTGCACGCTGCTACTCGGCTTTGCGCTGCTCAAGCGGCGCAACGTCTGAGCGCAGCCGTTCAGTTCGCGGCAGCTAGTCTGCCGCGTAGACCAGCGGGTAGACCGCCATTCCGACGATCTCGTTGAGCAACATGCCGTTCTGCCAGTACGCCTTCACCTCCGGCAGCCAGCCATTCAGCGGCCGACCGTTGGGCACCCCGACGAAACCCACCGGCGCAGCGATCACCTCGATGTCGTTCTGCTCGAAGCACCAGCGCGAACGCGGCATGTGTGCCGCCGAAGTCACCAGTACCACCCGCTCGATGCCTTCGGCCTTGAGCATACGGGCGCTGTAGACGGCATTTTCCCAGGTGGTACGGCTGCGCTCCTCGAGCCAGCGGGTCGCCACGCCGAAATCTTCCTGCAGTACCTGGGCACCGATCGCTGCTTCGCTCGGCGGCTGACCGTAGTGCAGACCGCCGCTGGTAAGAATCGGCAAGCCGGACACTTTCGCCACCCGCGCCGCATAGCGCAGGCGCTCTAGCGCAACGTAACCCGGCTGATCGCTGCCCCAGGCCGGATCAGCCTGCTCACGCCCCGCGCCGAGGACGACGATGGCGCCGGCTCGCGCCGCCAAGTCCGGCCACTGCGCCGCCTCCAGCGCCGGCTCGCGCTCGACCGCCCGCGCCGCCCACTCGACCACGATCGGCAGGCTCATCAGCCAGAGCCCGCCGAAGCCGCCGATGAAACACAGCGCCGCCAGCCGCGGTGCGCGCTGGCGCAGCCACCAGCCCAGCAGCAACAGCAGCAGCAGGCCGCCCGGCGGCAGCATCAGCTGTTTGAAGATATAACGAAGGGGCATGCGGCATCTCCGTGTCGACCGCCGGCAACTCTACGTGGCCGGCGCCCGTGCCGCTATGCCGTACTCAATGGCGTCGGTAGGAAAACAGCCGCTGACGCGCGCGCAGCAGCTGCGAACCGCACACCGGGCAGATCGCCGGCCCAGGACCATCAGGCCAGTGCACCTCGCTACTGCACAGCGCGCAGCTCATCGACTGTTGCAGCGACAGCGGCACATGCTTGCCATGTCCGCCATGACGTCCGCGCGACACGCTGCGCAACGACGGCCGCTGGGCCTGGCGCGCCAGCAGTTCCTGTTCCTCGGCGGCGGCATGCCAGCCCGAGAGCCATTGCGCGTCACGCTGCAGATACGCACGAATCAGTTCGAATTCGGCTGGCGTCAGCCCCCTGACCTCCAGCTCGGCATTTCCGGTTTCCCCTGCTACCGCATTACGCTCCGCCTCTTCCAGAGCCTGTGTCAGGCGCCGCAGCACGCGGCCGTAGAGACTGCTTTCTTCCGAGGGCTCTTTACCCATGATTCACCTCGTCTTCTTCCCGCCCCCAATCCAAGCGTAGACGAGAGTTGGGCGCAGGCGTCGAGGACGACAGACGGCAGTGCGCGGCTGGGGGGCAAATCGGGTTTCCCTAGGCTGCGGGGGGTCATGTATGCTACGGCGCTTCCATGCCCTCCGCCTGCAACCGCTTCGCGGCTGCTGTCCCGCCCCGCCGGACCTGCCAGCCGAGCCTGTGCATTCGCGGAGAGCCAGCCCCCATCCCAACGCCAGTAGCCATGCACGAACAGTATCAGCCCCGCGAGATCGAAGCCGCCGCGCAGTCCCACTGGGACGCGCAGAAATCCTTTGAAGTAAGTGAGCAGCCCGGCAAGGACACCTTCTATTGCCTGTCGATGTTCCCCTACCCCAGCGGCAAGCTGCACATGGGCCACGTGCGCAACTACACCATCGGCGACGTGATCGCCCGCTACCAGCGCATGCAAGGCAAGAACGTGCTGCAGCCGATGGGCTGGGACGCCTTCGGCATGCCGGCCGAGAACGCGGCGATGAAGAACAACGTCGCGCCGGCCGAGTGGACCTACGAGAACATCGCCTACATGAAGACCCAGCTGAAATCGCTGGGCCTGGCCATCGACTGGTCGCGCGAAGTCACCACCTGCAAGCCGGACTACTACCGCTGGGAGCAGTGGCTGTTCACCAAGCTGTTCGAAAAGGGCGTGATCTACCGCAAGAACGGCACGGTGAACTGGGACCCGGTCGACCAGACCGTGCTGGCCAACGAGCAGGTTATCGACGGCCGCGGATGGCGTTCGGGCGCGCTGATCGAGAAGCGCGAAATCCCGATGTACTACTTCAAGATCACCTCCTACGCCGATGAGCTGCTGAGCAGCCTCGACGAGCTGGACGGCTGGCCGGAACAGGTCAAGACCATGCAGCGCAACTGGATCGGCAAGTCGCGCGGCATGGAGATCAGCTTCCCCTACGACGTCGCCAGCATTGGCAGCGAAGGCCTGATGAAGGTCTTCACCACCCGCCCCGACACCCTGATGGGTGCCACCTACGTGGCCGTTGCAGCGGAACATCCGCTGGCCACCCTGGCGGCGCAGAACGATTCCGAGCTGCAGGCCTTTATCGACGAGTGCAAGCGCGGCGGCGTCGCCGAGGCCGATATCGCCACCCAGGAGAAGAAAGGCCTGGCCACTTCCCTGCGCGTGCAGCACCCGCTGACCGGGGAGCTGCTGCCGGTGTGGGTCGCCAACTACGTGCTGATGAACTACGGCGAGGGTGCGGTCATGGCCGTGCCAGCGCATGACGAGCGCGACTTCGAATTCGCCAGCAAGTACGGCCTTCCGATCAAGCCGGTGGTGCGCACCAGTGCCGGCGACGAGACGCCCGCGCCCTGGCAGGACGCCTACGGCGAACATGGTCAGCTGATCAACTCCGGCATCTTCGACGGCCTGGACTTCGAAGGTGCCTTCGACGCCATCGAAGTGGCCCTGCAGAAGAAGGGCCTCGGCCAGGCCCGCACCCAATTCCGCCTGCGCGACTGGGGCATCAGCCGCCAGCGCTACTGGGGCTGCCCGATCCCGATCATCCATTGCGACAGCTGCGGCGACGTGCCGGTGCCGGAAGACCAGCTGCCGGTCGTACTGCCTGAAGACGTGGTGCCGGATGGCGCCGGTTCGCCGCTGGCGAAGATGCCCGAGTTCTACGCGTGCAGCTGCCCGAAGTGCGGCGCACCGGCCAAGCGCGAAACCGACACCATGGACACCTTCGTCGAGTCGTCCTGGTACTTCGCCCGCTACGCCAGCCCGAACTACGACAAGGGCATGGTCGACCCGCAGGCAGCCAACCACTGGCTGCCGGTGGATCAGTACATCGGCGGCATCGAGCACGCCATCCTGCACCTGCTCTACGCGCGCTTCTTCCACAAGCTGATGCGCGACGAAGGCCTGGTGTCGTCGAACGAGCCGTTCAAGAACCTGCTGACCCAGGGCATGGTGGTTGCCGAAACCTACTACCGCACCCTGGAAAACGGCGGCAAGGACTGGTTCAACCCGGCCGACGTCGAGGTCGAACGCGACGCCAAGGCCAAGGTCATCGGCGCCAAGCTGAAGACCGACGGCCTGCCGGTGGAAATCGGCGGCACCGAGAAGATGTCCAAGTCGAAGAACAACGGCGTTGACCCACAGGCGATGATCGATGCCTACGGCGCCGACACCTGCCGCCTGTTCATGATGTTCGCCTCGCCGCCGGACATGAGCCTGGAATGGTCCGACTCCGGCGTCGAAGGCGCCAGCCGCTTCCTGCGCCGCGTCTGGCGTCTGGCCCACGCGCATGTCAGCGCCGGGCTGCCGGGTGCGCTGGATGTGGCCTCGCTGAACGACGAACAGAAGGCCGTGCGCCGCGCGATTCACCTGGCGATCAAGCAGGCCAGCACCGATGTCGGCCAGCACCACAAGTTCAACACCGCCATCGCCCAGGTGATGACGCTGATGAACGTGCTGGAGAAGGCGCCGACCGCCAGCGAACAGGACCGTGCCCTGCTGCAGGAAGGCCTGGAGGCCGTCGCCCTGCTGCTCGCACCGATCACCCCGCACATCTGCCACGAACTCTGGCTGCAGCTGGGCAAGAGCGGCGCGATCATCGATGCGCAGTGGCCCAAGGTCGACGAAGCCGCCCTGGTGCAGGACAGCCTGACCCTGGTGGTGCAGGTCAACGGCAAGCTGCGCGGCCAGATCGAAGTGCCGGCCAGCGCCAGCCGCGAAGAGGTGGAGGCCGCCGCCCGCGATAACGAAAACGTACTGCGCTTCACCGAAGGCCTAACCATCCGCAAGGTCATCGTGGTGCCGGGCAAGCTGGTCAATATCGTCGCAAACTGATCCGGTCCAGGCGCCTGCGCCTGGCCTGCAATGGGGATACAAGATGAACAAGGGCAATCTGGTAGTGCTGGGCCTGACGCTGCTATTGAGCGCCTGCGGCTTCCAGCTGCGCGGCACCGGCGATGTGGAGTTCGGCCTGAAGGAACTCGACTTGCAGGCACGCAACAGCTACGGCGACACCGTTCGCGAGCTGCAGACGCTGCTCGAGCGCAACGACGTTCGCGTCCATCCTGGCGCCAAGTACAGCCTCAACCTGGCCAACGAGCAGACCCGTCAGCGCACCGCCAGCTATACCAGCTCGGCACGCAGCGCCGAGTACGAGCTCACCAGCACCCTCGACTACCAGTTCCGCGGCCCGCAGGATCGCCTGCTGCTGGAGGATCGCGTCGAGGTGCAGAAGGTCTATGTGCACGACAGCAACAACCTGATCGGCTCGAGCCAGGAAGGCGACCAGCTGCGCCAGGAAATGCGCCGCGAACTGCTGCAGCAACTGGTCATGCGCATCCAGCGCATCACCCCCGGCGAACTCGACCGCCTGCAGCAGGAGGCCGAAGCCAAGGCCCGTGCCGAAGCCGAAGCTGTCGAAGCGGCACGGCGCGCGCAGGATGCGCGGCCGCAGCAGTCGCCCATCGAACTGCCCATTCAGTAATGCCACGGGGACGGCAACGTCCCCGCATCTGCCCACATGAAACTCGCCCCTGCGCAGCTCGCCAAGCACCTGCAAGGCACGCTGGCCCCGGTCTACGTGGTCAGCGGCGACGAGCACCTGCTCTGCCAGGAAGCCGGCGACGCGATCCGCGCGGCGACTCGGGCACAGGGCTTCAGCGAGCGCCAGGTATTCCACGCTGAAAGCGGCTTTGATTGGAGCCAGCTGATCGAAGCCGGTGCCAGCCTTTCGCTGTTCGCCGAAAAGCGCCTGCTCGAACTGCGCATCGCCAACGGCAAGCCTGGCGACAAGGGCGCCGCAGCACTGCTCGAATACCTCGCCCGCCCGGCCGAAGACACGGTACTGCTGATCAGCCTGCCCAAGCTCGACGGCAGCACGCAGAAGACCAAGTGGGCCAAGGCGCTGATCGACGGCAAGGACGTCCAGTTCCTGCAGATCTGGCCGGTGGAAGCGACGCAGCTGCCGCAATGGATTCGCCAGCGACTGGCACAGGCCGGCCTATCCGCCGACCAGGAAGCCATCGAACTGATCGCCGCGCGGGTCGAAGGCAACCTGCTGGCCGCCGCGCAAGAAGTCGAAAAGCTCAAGCTGTTGGCCGAGGGTGGCCAGATCAATGCCGCGACTGTGCAGGCCGCTGTCGCCGACAGCGCCCGCTATGACGTCTTCGGCCTGATCGACGCGGCGCTGCACGGTCAGGCCGCCCATGCGTTGCACATGCTCGAGGGCCTGCGCGGCGAAGGCGTGGAAGCGCCGGTGATTCTGTGGGCGCTGGCCCGCGAGTTGCGTTTGCTGGCCAACCTCGCCATGCAGTATAGCCAGGGCACGCCGCTGGAACGCGCCTTCGCGCAGGCCCGTCCGCCTGTGTGGGACAAGCGCCGTCCGCTGCTGAGCAAGGCGCTGCAACGCCACGGCGCAACCGCCTGGAACCAGATGCTGGTGGAGGCGCAGCAGATCGATGCTCAGGTCAAGGGGCAAGCCGAGGGCGATCCCTGGATCGGCCTTTCCCAACTGTGCCTGCGCCTGGCCGGCAAGCGTTTCGGGCTCGCCTGAGCGTTCGCCAGCCCAGCCACTGGACATTTTTTGCACAACGCCTATGATGCGCTCGCCTGCTCCCACGACACGAGGGCATACCATGAGCGAGAGCACGAAGCACACCAACAAGGCCAAGCGCCTGATTGCCCAACCGCTGTTCCGCAGCCGCCAGGAAACGCCGAAAAAAGGCAAAGGCAGCTACCGCCGCGAAGCCTCCCACTGGGAGGCTTCGGTCCTTCTGGCAGGCTGAAAAACCAAGCCAGGCAAAGCGTGTTAAGGTTTGCGACCTACGACACGGTCCCCGAGAGTTGTGCATGTTTTTCCCCTTCGTTCCCGTCCTGCTGTTGCGCACGCTAGTCACCGCAGCCGGCCTGAGCCTGATCGTTGCCTGCGCCGCCGAGCCACTGGCCCGCGCCGCCTCGGGAACCAGTCCCCAGGCGATCACCGCGCCTGAGGCCAGCGCGGCGAATATCGTCAGCACGCCGCTCAGCTTCAGCGAATGGCGCGAGGCCTTTCGCACCGAGGCGCTCGCCGCCGGCATCTCGCCGCAGCTGTTCGATCGCGCATTTGCCGGGGTAACGCCCGACGCCAGCGTCATCGCCGCTGATCGCAGCCAACCCGAATTTACCCGACCGGTCTGGCAGTACCTCGACGGCGCGCTCTCCGATCAGCGCGTGCGCAACGGCAAGCGGCTGCTCGCTGAACACGCCGCGACGCTGCAGGGCATCGAGGCACGCTACGGCGTGGACCGTCAGGCACTGGTCGCGGTCTGGGGACTGGAGAGCAGCTTCGGCCAGATCCAGGGCGACAAGTCGGTGATCCGCTCGCTGGCCACTCTGGCGCATGAGGGCCGGCGGCCACAGTTCGCCAAGAGCCAGCTGATCGCGGCACTGCAAATCCTCGAGAGCGGCGATATTCCCGTCGAACAACTGCGTGGCTCCTGGGCCGGCGCAATGGGCCAGACCCAGTTCATTCCGACCACCTACAACACCCACGCGGTGGATTTCGACGGCGACGGCCGCCGCGACATCTGGAACAGCCCGGCCGATGCTCTGGCCTCGGCCGCGCATTACTTGCAGGCGTCCGGCTGGCAGCAGGGCCAGCCTTGGGGTTTCGAGGTGCGCCTGCCGGAGACATTCGACTATGCGCTGGCCGACATGGAGTTGCGCAAAACGCTCGGCGAGTGGAGCCGTCTGGGCCTGCGCGGCCTACCGGCTGGCTCTGACGAGCGCAGCGCGAGCCTGCTGCTGCCTGCCGGTCACCGCGGACCGGCATTCCTGGTGCTGGACAACTTCCGCGCCATCCTGCGCTACAACAACTCCTCGGCCTATGCGCTGGCCATCGGCCTGCTCGGCGAACGCTTCCAAGGCAGCGGCCAGATTGCAGCCTCCTGGCCGCGCGGCGAGCAGCCGCTGAGCCGCTCCGAGCGCCTGGAGTTGCAGGAGCGACTGGATCGCCAGGGCTTCAATCCCGGCACGCCGGACGGCATCATCGGCGCCAATACCCGCAAAGCCATTCGTGGCTTCCAGCAGCAGCTGGGCTGGCCGGCGGATGGCCATCCCAGTCAGGAACTACTGGGGCGCCTGCGCGACCGGCCATAACGCCTGCGGCGGCCATGCGGCTGTCAATCGACCAACCAATCGGCGAACGCCAGCCACAAAAAACCCTGCCGGAGCAGGGTTTTTTGCGTTTCGACAGCCGTGCTCAGTGCTTGACGGCTACTTCGTAGAGGTAGTCCGGCAGCGGATCGATCACCACCTGGTGACCGGCGTAACGTGCCTGCACTGCCTCGCGCGGCACCACGCCGTGCGGCGCGCGTTCGTCACCCCCGAGGCGCTGGCGGGCACGGTAATCGATCACACAGCCATCGGCTTCGACCCAGAAGTGCGGCGAAAGCACCTTACCGTCCAGCTCGACCTGCCCCAGCATCGCCTGATAGGGGATGTGCTGACGCGCCAGGCGTGTCACCACAAGGCGGCTCATGGCGTCGCATTCAACCTTGGCGGCGTCCAGATCATCGAGCAGGTTCTTCAGCTGGGGATAACTCATGTGCGGTGGCCCTCGGCCTTGTGATGTCAGACGCGGGGCACTATAGACCAAAGTCTAATGCGGCGAAATGACGCAATTTTCTTGCCAAGCGCAACGGCAAACAGAAACAGATACCGTTGCGCTGGGGAAGACGTGCCAAACCGCGTGGATGACTCTCGGCGACGGCGCAGAGGGGCGAACCGCCCGGCGTCACGCCGGGGCGGCTCGGGGCGCATCAGTCCTTGGCGGCGTGCGCCTGCTGGTCGGCGTGGTACGAGGAGCGTACCAGCGGGCCGGAAGCGATGTTCTTGAAGCCCATCTTCATGCCTTCCTCGGCGAACCAGGCGAAGGTGTCCGGATGCACGAAGCGCTGCACCGGCAGGTGGCTGCGCGACGGTTGCAGGTACTGACCGAGGGTCAGCATGTCGATGTCATGCTCGCGCATGCGCTGCATGGTTTCGATGACTTCCTCGTCGGTCTCGCCGAGGCCGAGCATCAGCCCGGATTTGGTCGGCACACCCGGCACGCGCTGCTTGAACTTCTCCAGCAGGTCCAGCGACCACTCGAAGTCCGAGCCAGGGCGGGACGACTTGTACAGCCGCGGCACGGTTTCCAGGTTGTGGTTGAACACATCCGGCGGCTCGCTGGCGGTGATGTCGAGGGCGATGTCCATACGTCCGCGATAGTCCGGCACCAGCGTTTCCAGCTGAATGTTCGGCGACAGCTTGCGGATTTCGCGCAGGCAGTCGGCGAAATGCTGAGCGCCGCCGTCGCGCAGGTCATCGCGGTCCACCGAGGTGATCACCACATATTTCAGGCGCATGTCAGCGATGGCCTGGGCCAGGTTCTTCGGCTCGTCAGGGTCCAGGGCGTTGGGCCGGCCGTGGCCGACGTCGCAGAACGGGCAGCGCCGCGTGCAGATATCGCCCATGATCATGAACGTCGCGGTGCCACTGGAGAAGCACTCACCCAGGTTCGGGCAGGAGGCCTCTTCGCAGACGCTGTGCAGCTTGTGCTTGCGCAGGGTGCTCTTGATCTGGTCGACCTCGGGCGAAACCGGGATGCGCACGCGGATCCAGTCGGGCTTCTTCGGCAACTCGTCGGTGGGGATGATCTTCACCGGAATGCGCGCGACCTTGTCAGCGCCACGCAGTTTGACCCCAGCCTCAACCTTCGCCGGGCGCTTGCCCGCCGTATCAACAGTGCTCATATGTTTTCGATTCCGCCCGCGAGGGTCTTCTGTTGCGCGTATCCGAGGTGCCGGGCCAGTTGCGTGCGCAGTCGGCCGACGACTTCGGAAAAGTCCACCGGCCCGATCAGATCGCGCAGCTGTGTCATCGCCAGCCCCGCATAACCGCAGGGATTGATGCGCCGGAAGGGTTCCAGGTCCATGTCCACGTTCAGCGCCAGGCCGTGGAAGGAGCGGCCGTTGCGAATGCGCAGGCCGAGCGAGGCGATCTTGGCGCCGTCGACATATACACCCGGCGCATCCGGTTTGGCCAGCGCGGCGACACCGTAGCTGGCCAGCAGATCGACCAGACTCTGTTCGATATGGCTGACCAGCGCGCGCACGCCGATGCCGCGCCGGCGGACATCGATCAGCAGGTAGCAGACCAGCTGCCCCGGACCGTGATAGGTCACCTGCCCGCCGCGATCGACCTGCACCACCGGAATGTCGCCGGGAAACAGCACGTGCTCGGCCTTGCCGGCCTGGCCCTGCGTGAACACCGGGGGATGCTGCAGCAACCAGAGCTCGTCGCCGGTCTGCGGGCCGCGCTGATTGGTGAAACGCTGCATGGCCTGCCAGGCCGTCTGGTAGTCGATCAGCCCAAGCTCGCGGATGCCGAGCACCTCGGCATCCATCACAGCACCATATGGACGCGGCCGGTGGCGCGCAGATCGACGTGGATCGCCTGCAATTGCTCGACGCCGGTGGCGGTGATCAGCACCTGCACGGAGAGAAAGCGCCCGTTGCGGCTGTCGCGAGTGACTAGGGTGGTCTCGTCGCAGTCCGGCGCATGGCGCTGGATCACTTCGAGCACCAGCTCGCGAAAGCCCTCGCCGGCCTCGCCGATCACCTTGATCGGATAACGCTCGCAGGGAAATTCGATTTTCGGCGCAGTAGGTTCGCTGTGGTTATCGGTCATGGCGACGGACTCGTGATCCGCAGGCACGCCCGCGCGGGATAGGCGCTGACGTGCCGACGCGTTGTCAGTTGAACAGGCTGTAGAAGAACAGGCGAATGCTATCCCAAACACGACGGAACAGCCCACCTTCTTCTACCGCTTCCAGCGCAACCAGATCGGCGCTGTGCAGCACTTCCTCGCCAAGTTTGACCTCGACCTTGCCGACCACCTGGCCCTGGCTGATCGGTGCGATCAGCGTGTCGTTGAAGCTCATGCTGGCCTGGAGCTTGTCCAGTTGGCCGCGCGGCAGGGTCAGCGTCAGGTCCTCGGCGAGGCCGGCCTTGACCTGGCTCTGCTGACCTTTCCAGACCTGCTGCTGGGCCAGTTCGACACCCTTCTGATAGAAGGTGCGGGTCTCGAAGAAGCGGAAGCCGTAGGTCAGCAGTTTCTGCGTTTCGGCGGCGCGGGCCTGCTCGCTGTCGGTGCCGAACACCACGGAAATCAGGCGCATACCGTCGCGCACGGCCGAGGCCACCAGGCAGTAGCCAGCCTCTTCGGTATGGCCGGTCTTCAGACCGTCGACGGTCTTGTCGCGCCACAGCAGCAGGTTACGGTTGGGCTGCTTGATGTTGTTCCAGAAGAATTCCTTCTGCGCGTAGATGGCGTAGTGCGCCGGGTCCTGGTAGATGATCGCGCGCGCCAGCTTGGCCATGTCATGGGCGGAGGAGTAGTGCTCCGGGTCCGGCAGGCCGGTGGCGTTCATGAAGTGGGTGTTGCTCATGCCCAGGCGCTGCGCCGTGGTGTTCATCATGTCGGCGAAGGCTTCTTCGCTGCCGGCGATATGCTCGGCCATCGCCACGCTGGCATCGTTGCCCGACTGGATGATGATGCCGTGCAGCAGGTCGTCCACCGAAACCTGGGTATTGACCTGAATGAACATGCGCGAACCGCCGGTGCGCCAGGCCTTCTCGCTGACGGTCACCAGATCGCTGTCGCTGATCTGCCCTTTCTGGATCTCCAGTGTGGCGATGTAGGCGGTCATCAGCTTGGTCAGGCTGGCGGGCGGCAGGCGCTCGTCGCTGTTGCTTTCAATCAGCACCTTGCCGCTGGCCGCGTCCATCAGCATGTAGGACTTGGCTGCCAGCTGCGGCGGCGACGGGATGGCGGGAGCCGCCCAGGCCACCGAGGCGGCAGTGGTGACAATCGCCAGCAAGGCGAGAACTATGAAGCGAGGCATGCAAGTCTTGATGTTCATCCGTTTCTCGAATTGGTTTCAGGTAAGACAGGGGTTCGCGCTGCGACGGCGGCTCAATCGGCCTGCACCCGGCGGGGCTGCCCGAGATTGGCCAGGCGCACGCTCTGCTCCAGCTGCGACGCCTCGTCGGCGCTGCCGATGGGGCCGAGGCGGACGCGGTGCAGGGTCTGCTGGTTGTGCACCACCGAGCTGATGAACACCGGCGCGGAGACCACGCCGCTCAGCTTGTCCTTGAGCAGTTCGGCGGCGTCCGGGTTGGCGAACGCACCAACCTGCAGGAACAGTCCCGAGGACTGTACGGCGTCGGGCGAGCGCTCCAGCTCGACCGGCAGCACCGCGGCGGCGTGCTGTTGCGGCGGCGGCGTGTACTGTTCGATGGGTTGCACCAGGGTGCTGGCGGGTTTGGGTGCGGCTGCCTGAGCCTGCGCCATGACCAGCGGCACCGGCTTGCCCTGTGCGGCCCACCACTGTTGCGGGTCGATCCCCTCGACCTTGACCCGCGCCGTGCCGGTCTCGGCATAGCCGAGCTTCTTCGCCGCGGCGAAGGACAGGTCGATGACCCGATCGGAGTAGAACGGTCCGCGGTCGTTGACCCGCAGCGTCACGCTACGGCCGTTGTCCAGATTGGTGACCTTGACGTAGCTGGGCAGCGGCAGGGTCTTGTGCGCCGCGCTCATGCCATACAGGTCGTACTTCTCGCCATTGGCGGTGGGCTGGCCGTGAAACTTGGTGCCGTACCAGGAGGCGGTGCCGACCGCGGAGTAGCGGCGGCCGTCGCTCATCGGGAAATAGGTCTTGCCCAGCACGGTATAGGGATTGGCCTTGACCGGCCCGTAGTGCGGCATCGGCGTCGCATCGGGAATCTGCGACACGTCGACATCCCACCAGGGCGCGCCATCCTTGCTCGGCCGGCTGAAATCGCCCGGGCCGCTGATGCCTGGCTTGCGCGCGGGCGCCTGCGCCGTCGGCGATGAAGAGCAGCCGGCGAGCAGCACGCCGGCGAGGCCGAGCGCCAGTAGCGCTGTGGTACGCGTCATGGTTGTTGCCCTCGCGCCGCAGCCAACGCCTCGGACAGCTGATGCACGGCCATCGCGTACATCACGCTGCGGTTGTAACGGGTGATGACGTAGAAGTTGGGCAGCCCCAACCAGTATTCGTCGCCCTCGACACCCTCCAGGCGGAAGGCGGTGACCGCCGTATCATCGGCAACCGGAGAAGCGGCCGTCCAGCCCAGCTCACGCAGCTCGGCCACGCTTTTCACCGGATCGAGGCCGGGGCTCAGGCCCTCGGCGACGCGCTCGCCGTCGACCTCGGCGCGTGCCACCACCGGTTCGCCGCTGGCCCAGCCGTGCTGCTTGAAGTAGCTGGCCGCGCTGCCGATAGCATCCACCGGGTTGCTCCAGATATCGATGCGCCCGTCGTCGTCGAAATCCACCGCATAGGCGCGAAAGCTGCTCGGCATGAACTGCGGCAGGCCCATCGCGCCGGCGTAGGAGCCCTTGAGCGTGAGCGGATCGACCTGTTCCTCACGCGCGAGCAGGAGGAACTCCTTGAGCTGCTGGCGGAAGAACGGCTGGCGCGGCGGATAATCGAAGCCCAGCGTCGACAGCGCGTCGATGACCCGGTAGTTGCCGGTGTTGCGGCCGTAGAAGGTTTCCACGCCGATGATTGCCACGATTACCTCGGCCGGCACGCCGTAAACCTGCTCGGCACGGGCCAACGCCTCCTCGTTCTGCCGCCAGAAGTCCACGCCCTGGGCGATCCGCGAGTCGGTGATGAAGATCGGCCGGTACTCCTTCCACGGTTTGACCCGCTCAGCCGGCCGCGAGATGGCATCGAGGATCGCCTGCTTGCGTTCGGCCTGGGCGAACAGGTCGAGCAACTGCTCGCTGGCGAAACCGTAATCGCGGGTCATCTCGGCGACGAACTCGTCCACGTTCGGTCCCTGGTAATCGGCGGCGAGAGCCGTCTGCCCGCTCGCAGCCCAGAAGATTCCTGCCATGCAGAGGATTCGCGCCGTCCAGCCACGCCGTAATGAAGTCAAGAAATACACTCTCGTCAAACCTGGGCGATCCACTTGCGATGGGTGTGGATCGACATCAAAACCCCGAACCCTGACAGCAGGGTTACCAGTGAAGTTCCGCCGTAGCTAATGAAGGGTAACGGCACGCCCACCACCGGCAGCAACCCGCTGACCATACCGATGTTGACGAAGACGTAAACGAAAAAGGTCATCGTCAGCGCACCGGCCAGCAGTTTGCCGAACAGCGTCTGCGCCTGCACGGTGATCACCAGACCGCGGGTAATCAGCAACAAATACACCAGCAGCAACAGGCAGACGCCGACCATGCCGAACTCCTCGGCAAGGACCGCAATGATAAAGTCCGTGTGGCTTTCCGGCAAAAAATCCAGGTGCGATTGCGTGCCCAGCAGCCAGCCTTTGCCGAACACGCCACCCGAGCCGATGGCGGCCTTGGACTGGATGATGTTCCAGCCGGTACCCAGCGGATCGCTCTCCGGATCGAGGAAAGTCAGCACCCGCTGCTTCTGGTAATCGTGCAGCACGAAGTACCACATCGCCACGGCAATCGGCACCACAGCCGCGGCCGCGCCCATGATCCAGCTCCAGCGCAGACCTGCGATGAACAGCACGAAGGCACCGGAGGCGAGGATCAGCAGCGCGGTACCCAGGTCAGGCTGCTTCACGATCAGCACGAACGGCACCACGATCAGCGCCAGACTAATCAGCGTGTGCTTGAAGCGTGGCGGCAGCGGGCGCGCCGCGAGATACCAGGCAATGGTCATCGGCATGATGATCTTCATGAATTCCGAGGGCTGGAAGCGGATCACCCCAGGGATGTTGATCCAGCGCGTAGCGCCCATCGCCGTATGCCCCATGAACTCCACTGCCAGCAGCAGTCCCACCACGGCGAGATAGCCCAGCGGCACCCAGCGCGCCATGAAGCGCGGCTCCAGCTGGGCGATGACCAGCATGGCGCCGAGGCCCAGGCCGAAGGACGAGGCCTGCTTGAGCAGCAGATCCCAGTTCTTGCCGCTGGCCGAATAGAGGATGAACAGACTGCCGGCGGCCAACAGCAGCAACAGCAACAACAGCTGCGCATCGATGTGCAACCGCTGCAACAGGCTGGCGCGCCGGCGCATGACGTCTTCGCGAGACAGGGTACGGTCGAAATTGCTGTTCATGGCGTCTTGGCGTCCGTGGTGGTCGGCGCGGCGTACTCGGCCTTCAGCTGACCGTTCTCATCCAGCAGCCAGGCATCCATGACCTGCTTGGCCACCGGCGCAGCGACGCCTGAGCCCGACTCGCCGTTCTCCACCATCACCGCCACGGCGATCTGCGGATCATGGACCGGGGCGAAGGCGACGAACAGCGCATGGTCGCGGTGACGCTCGTTGAGCTTGCCGCTGTCGTAGCGCTCGCCCTGCTTGATCGCCACCACTTGCGCCGTGCCGCTCTTGCCGGCGATGCGATAGGCGGCGCTGTCGCCGACCTTGCGCGCGGTGCCGCGGGCACCGTGCAGCACCTGCTCCATGCCGCGGATCGAATAGTCCCAGAACTTCGGATCGCGCAGCTCGATGTCCGGCAGCGGATTCGGATCGACCGGCGGCTGGTCGCCGATGCGCTTGGCCAGGTGCGGGCGAATCCATTTGCCACGCG
This sequence comes from Stutzerimonas degradans, assembly GCF_024448505.1. Classification (GTDB taxonomy): domain Bacteria; phylum Pseudomonadota; class Gammaproteobacteria; order Pseudomonadales; family Pseudomonadaceae; genus Stutzerimonas; species Stutzerimonas degradans. Next base: position 497,910 of record NZ_JAMOHV010000001.1, on the reverse strand, counting down.
TGGCCATCAGCGCGGTCGCCTGCGCCAGCTGCAGCGGCGTGGCCTGCATGTAGCCCTGGCCGATGCCGAGAATGACCGTCTCTCCCGGATACCAGGCCTGGCGATAACGCGCACGCTTCCATTCGCGCGACGGCATCAGTCCGGCGGTTTCCTCGTTCATGTCCAGCGCCACGCGTTGTCCCAGGCCGAAACGGGTCATGTAGTCGTGCATACGATCGACGCCCAGCTTGTGCGCCATGTCGTAAAAATAGGTGTCGTTGGAACGCATGATCGCCACTTCCAGATCCACCGGGCCATCGCCGCCGCGATTCCAGTTGCGGTATTTGTGCTTCACGTTGGGCAGCTGGTAATAGCCCGGGTCGTACACCCGGCTGGTCGGCGTGATGACACCGGCATCCAGCCCGGCGATCGCCATCATCGGCTTGATCGTCGAGCCGGGCGGATAGAGACCGCGCAATACGCGGTTGTACAGCGGCCGATCGATCGAGTCACGCAACTCGCCATAGGCCTTGAAGCTGATGCCGGTGACGAACAGGTTGGGATCGAAGCTCGGCTGACTGACCATCGCCACCACCTCGCCGCTGTCCGGCAGCAGCGCGACGATCGCCCCGCGCCGGCCGCCGAGCGCGGCCTCGGCGGCCTCCTGCAGTTTGAGGTCAAGGGTCAGCGTCAGGTCCTTGCCGGGAATCGGATCGGTGCGTTTGAGCACGCGCAGCACGCGACCGCGGGCGTTGGTTTCGACTTCCTCGTAGCCAACCTGGCCGTGCAGCACGTCCTCGTAGAATTTTTCGATGCCGGTCTTACCCATGTGATGGGTGCCGCTGTAGTTCACCGGATCGAGCGACTGCAGCTCCTTCTCGTTGATCCGCCCGACGTAGCCGACCGAGTGGGCGAAGTGCGGGCCCTGCGGATAGTGCCGCACCAGCTGCGCCGACACCTCGATGCCGGGCAGGCGGAACTGGTTCACCGCGATACGCGCGATCTGCTCTTCCGTCAGCTCGTACATGATCGGTACCGGCTCGAACGGCCGGCGTCCCTGCAGCACGCGCTTCTCGAACAGCTCGCGCTCCTCGGCCGGCAGCTGCAGCACCTCGACCACCCGGTCGAGCACGCCGCGCCAGTCCTGCCCGGCGCGCTCGCGGGTGACCGTCAGGCTGAAACTCGGGCGGTTGTCGGCGATCACCCGGCCGTTGCGATCGAAGATCAGCCCGCGGTTGGGCGGGATCGGCTGCACGTGCACGCGATTGTTTTCCGACAGCGTCGAATGGTGCTCGAACTGCACCACCTGCAGGTAGTACATGCGCGCCACCAGCACACCGATCAGCAACACCACCACGACAATGCCGACCAGCGCGCGACTGCGCACCAGCAGGGCATCCTTTTCGTGGTCCTTGAGGGGGATCGGTTGCGGCATGGATCGGTCGTCGGACTACTTGTGATAGGGGTGGCCGGACAGCAGCGTCCAGGCACGATAGATCTGCTCGCCCACCAGAATCCGCACCAGCGGATGCGGCAGTGTCAGCGGCGATAGCGACCAGCGCTGCTCGCTGCGCGCACACACCTCCGGCGCCAGCCCTTCCGGGCCGCCGACCATGAGGTTGACGTTGCGCGCATCCAGCCGCCAGCGCTCCAGCTCCGCCGCCAGCTGCTCGGTGCTCCACGGCTTGCCGTGCACCTCCAGCGTGACGATACGCTCGCCCGGCTGCACCCTGGCCAGCATCGCCTCGCCTTCCTGACGGATCAGGCGCGCCACATCGGCGTTCTTGCCACGGGTGTTGAGCGCAATCTCCACCAGATCGAGCGGCAGCTCGGCTGGCAGGCGGCGGGCATATTCCTGCCAGCCGTCCTCCACCCAGCGCGGCATCTTCGAGCCGACGGCGATCAGCTTGATCCGCACGGGTTACTCCGGATCGTGGCTGTGCTGCGCGCGGCTCTGTTCGGCGCCCTGCCACAGGCGTTCGAGATCGTAGAACTGGCGGGTCGGCACCTGCATGACGTGTACCACCACGTCGCCCAGGTCGAGCAGGGCCCACTCGCCGCCTTCCAGGCCTTCGCTGCCCAGCGGCCGCACGCCCTGTTCCTTGACCTTCTCCAGCACGTTGTCGGCCAGCGCCTTGACCTGGCGACTGGAGCCGCCGCTGGCGATCACCATGTAGTCGGTGACGCTGGTCTTGCCGCGCACATCGATGGTGACGATGTCCTGGGCCTTCAAATCTTCCAGCGCGGCGACCGCCAGCTGGACCAAAGCTTCAGTTTGCATAACGTGAAAACAACCTCAGTTCGACGCCCGGTAGAGTCCGTGCGCGTTGATGTAAGCCAGAACGGCGTCGGGTACCAGAAAACGCACCGACTTGCCGCTGGCCAGCAATTGACGAATCTGTGTGGCGGACACCTCCAGCGGTGTCTGCCAGACGAAGGCGATCTGCCCGGCAGCGCCGGCCAGTGCCTGTGGATCGGAAACACTGCGCGCGGCAAGCAGATCGCGCAACGCCTGCGGCGCTTCGCTGCCGGCATCCGGCCGCTGCAGCACGAGGATGTGGCAGTAGTCGAGCAGCTCCTCCCAGCGATGCCAGGTCGGCAGCCCGCAGAACGCATCCCAGCCGACGATCAGCAGCAGCTGGTCGTCGGTCGCCAACTCCTCACGCAGCGAGATCAGCGTCTCGATGGTGTAGGACGGCTTCGCCCGTTCCAGCTCGCGGGCATCGACGCACAGCGGCGGCAGATCGGCAACAGCCAGACGGACCATCGCCAGACGGTCCTCGGCCGAGCAGCTCGGCGTTTCGCGGTGCGGCGGACGCGCATTGGGGATCAGCCGCAACTCGTCGAGACCGAACATCTCGGCCACCTCCAGCGCGCCGCGCAGGTGGCCGATGTGTACCGGATCGAAGGTACCGCCGAGGATGCCGATGCGCCGCGCGCCGCTGCCGTGGCGCATCAGGTACGGACGTGACCGTCGCCGAAGACCACGTACTTCTCGCTGGTCAGACCGTGCAGGCCGACCGGCCCGCGCGCGTGCAGCTTGTCGGTGGAGATGCCGATCTCCGCCCCCAGGCCGTACTCGAAGCCGTCGGCGAAGCGCGTCGAGGCGTTGACCATCACCGAGCTGGAATCGACTTCGGTGAGGAAGCGCCGCGCATCGGTGAAGTTCTCGGTGATGATCGCATCGGTGTGCTGCGAGCCGTAGCGGTTGATGTGCTCGATGGCCTCATCCAGCGAATCGAGGATGCGGATCGACAGAATCGGTGCGTTGTACTCGGTGGACCAGTCTTCTTCGCTGGCTGCCAGCACGTCACCACCGAGCAGCGCCCGGGTGCGCTCGCAGCCGCGCAGCTCGACGCCCTTCTCGCGGTAGATCGCGGCCAGCGGCGGCAGCACGCACTCGGCGATGCCCTGGTGCACCAGCAGCGTCTCCATCGCGTTGCACGGCGCGTAGCGCTGGGTCTTGGCGTTGTCGGCGACGCGGATCGCCTTGTCGACGTCCGCGGCGATATCGACATACACGTGACAGATGCCGTCCAGGTGCTTGATTACCGGCACCCGGGCATCGCGGCTGATGCGTTCGATCAGTCCCTTGCCACCCCGCGGCACGATCACGTCGACGAATTCCGGCATCGCGATCAGCGCGCCGACGGCCGCGCGGTCGGTGGTTTCCACCACCTGCACCGCAGCGGCGGGCAGGCCGGCCTCGGCCAGGCCGAGCTGGATGCAGCGCGCGATGGCCTGGTTGGAATGAATGGCCTCGGAACCGCCACGCAGGATGGTGGCGTTGCCCGATTTCAGGCACAGGCTGGCAGCGTCGATGGTCACGTTGGGCCGCGACTCGTAGATGATCCCGACCACGCCCAGCGGCACGCGCATTTTGCCGACCTGGATGCCCGAGGGCATGTAGCGCATGTCGCGGATTTCGCCGATCGGATCGGGCAGCGCGGCGACCTGGCGCAGGCCTTCGATCATGCTGTCGATCACCTTGGGCGTCAGCGCCAGGCGGTCGAGCATCGCCGCGTCCAGGCCATTGGCACGGCCGCCGGCCAGATCCAGTTCATTGGCGGCGACCAGCTCGGCACGCGCGGCGTCGAGCGCGGCGGCGGCAGCCTGCAGGGCACGGTTCTTCTGCGCGGTGCTGGCGCGCGCGAGCACCCGCGAGGCGTCGCGCGCGGCGCGGCCCAGGCGGGTCATGTAGTCGAGCACGGACTCGGTCATGGTCTTGCTGGCCTGACGAAAGGGAAAGCGGCTGATTATAGCCACCCCAGCCCGCGCCGCACAGCAGCGTCGGGCGAACGGGCCGGCCTCGTCGGCGCGTAATGGCATCGCTATCATCCGCGCGGTGAAACCCGCGCCGTCAGTGGCGGGTCGAAAAGGCCTCACCCGAACAAGGAATCGCGCATGAGCCAGTGGCTCGACCCGTTCACGACCTGGCTTGGCGCCCATCCGCAATGGCTTGGCCTGGTGCTGTTGATCGCCGCCTGTGTCGAATGCCTGGCGGTGGTCGGGTTGCTGGTCCCCGGGACCGTGCTGCTGTTCGCCATCGCCATGCTCGCCGGCAGCGGCGCGCTGACATTGAGCGAGACGCTGCTGCTGGGCTTCGTCGGCGGCCTGCTCGGCGATCTGATTTCCTACGCCCTCGGGCGCCGCTACCACCAGGGCATCCGCCGCCTGCCGGGGCTGCGCCACCATCCCGAATGGCTGCTACGCGCCGAACACTACTTCGCCCGTTATGGCGTCGCCAGCCTGCTGGTCGGCCGCTTCATCGGCCCGCTGCGACCGATGCTGCCGATGACCGCGGGGATGCTCGACATGCCGTTCGGCCGCTTCCTGCTGGTCAGTCTGGTGGCGGCGGCCGGCTGGTCGATGGCCTACCTGCTGCCCGGCTGGACCGCGGGCGCGGCGCTGCGCCTGCCGCTGGCCGAGGGCTTCTGGGGCGAAGCGGGAGCCGTCCTCGGCGCGATCGTGCTGCTGATTGGCGCCATCATCCACGGCAGCTTCCGTCACCAGCGCTGGGTCAGCGCCGTCGCCGCCGGGCTGAGCACGCTGATCCTGCTTGGATTGTTCTTCGGCTGGCCGTACCTGCGCGAGTTCGACGAAGGACTGCTGACAGTGATCCAGGCCGAACGCAGCGCGCCGATGGACCGTGTCATGGTGCTGATCACCCGCCTGGGCGACTTCCACACGCAGCTGTGGGCCGCGGCGCTGCTGAGCCTGCTGTTGCTGTTCCTGCGCCAGTGGCGCGCTGCCCTGTTCGCCATCGCCACGCTGCTCGGCACGGCACTGGCCAACGGCGCTCTGAAGGCGACCTTCGCCCGCGTGCGGCCGGAAGTACTGCTCGAACCGCTGGGCAGCTACAGCTTTCCCAGCGGCCACAGCTCGGCGGCGTTCGCGCTGTTCCTCACCCTCGGCGTGCTGGCCAGCCGCGAGCAACCACCACGGCTACGCCTGGCATGGCTGCTGCTGGCCGGGCTGCCGGCCACCGCCATTGCGCTGTCGCGGGTCTATCTGGGCGTGCACTGGAGCACCGACATACTGGCCGGCGCGCTGCTCGCCTCCACCTTCTGCTCGCTCAGCCTGACGCTGGTGCAATGGCGCACACCGCTGCCGGCGCTGTCGCCGCGCGCATGGTGGTTGATCCTGCCGGCGTGCCTCGGCCTGCTGGGCGCCTTCTCACTCTGGGCGCTGCCGACGGCGATGCAGATGTATCGGTACTTCTAGCCGACCAGCTCGCCCTGCAGCGCTTCCAGCAGGGACTGGATCAGTTCGAGCTGCGCTTGCGGCGCATCCAGCGCCAGCAGGTCGAGCTTCTGTTGGGGCTGGAACGGCAGCAGATAGGCCAGCTGCGCGGCGAGGTCGCGCTGCCCGGCCGGCGTGCCGCCCATGCCCAGATTTTCCACCATCGGGTGGCGGCCCAGCGCCTGCAGCAGCACCAGCAGATCGGCATGGCTGTCGTCCAGCGGCCGCTCGGCGAGTTCATCCAGCCAGCGCACGTCGGCGATGCTGAGCTGATCGCGCTGGACCTCGGAAGACTCCACGCAGAAGCGCCGCCCGCCCTCGACGCGAATGCCCAGCAGGCCGTTGGGCTGCTGCTGCCAGTCGCGAATCAGCGCCTCGCAGCCGATCCGGGCGAACGCCGCCGGCGCCGGACCGACCTCACTGCCCTCGAGAATATGCACCACACCGAAGCCATGACCGGCCTTCAGGCAGCCGCTGAGCATGTCCAGGTAGCGCGGTTCGAAGACTTGCAGATCCAGCGTGCAGCCGGAAAACAACACGGTATCAAGCGGGAACAGCGGCAGCTTCATGCAGGCTCCATCACAGCAACAGGGTCACCACCAGCGGCAGCAGCACCGCTGTCATCACGCCCATCAGACTCATCGCCAGCGCGGCGAAGGCGCCGCACTCGTCGCTCTCCTGCAGCGCCTGGGCGGTCCCCACCGCGTGGGCGGTCAGGCCGAGGGCCATGCCGCGCGCCGCCGGATGGTGCACACCACAGCGGCGCAGCAGCGCGGGGCCGAAGATCGCCCCGAGCACACCGGTGATCATCACGAACACCGCCGCCAGCGCGACCACGCCGCCGATCTGCTCGGCCACCAGCATGGCGATAGGCGATGTCACCGACTTCGGCGCCAGGGTCATGAGGATCATCCGCTCGGCGCCGAACAGCCAGGCCAGCGCCATGCCCAGTGCGGTGGCGGTGACGCCGGCCACCAATAGAGTGATCACGATGGGCGCGAACAGTTCGCGGATGCGCCGCAGATTCAGATACAACGGCACCGCCAGCGCCACCGTCGCCGGGCCGAGCATGACCGTCAGCAGCTGCGCGCTGTCGGCGTAATCGGCATAGCTGAGCCCGCACAGCAGCAGCACGCCGATGACCAGCAGTGCCGAGAGCAGGACCGGCTGCAGGAACACCCAGCGGGTCTTCTCGTAGGCGGCGAACGACAGCTGGAACGCGGCGAGCGTGATGCCGACGCCGAACAGCGGATGATGGATCAGCGCCTGCCAGGCGGCGTGCCAGTCGAGCATTGTCGTCATGCGTCCTCCCGCCGGCGGGACTGCCGCTGGATCAGCGCCTGCATCAACCAGCCGGTGAACACCAGCGAGAGCAGCAGGGAAATCACCAGCACGCCGACGATCGCCCAGAAGTCCTGCAGGATCGCTTCGGTATAGACCATCACCCCCACGGCCGGCGGCACCAGCAGCAGCGGCAGATAGCGCAGCAGACTGCTCGCCGCCACCTGCAGCGACTCGCTCGCACTGCCGCGCAGCAGCAGCGCGGCGAACAACAGCAACAGACCGATGATCGGCCCCGGCAGCATCGGCACCAGCAACACATTGAGTACCGTGCCGAGCAGCTGGAACAGCACCAGCCAGGTCAGACCGCGCAGCAGCATGGGAGCCCCCTCCGGCAAATGTCAGCGAGTATAAGCCGCAACTGCTCACCTCACGCAGCGGCGGCTTCGCTATGACGCGCCATTCGCCCGGTCATGGGTGATTGCGCGGGCCGAGGGTGCGTGCTGATCTTCACCGACAACAAACGTCCCGCAGAGGAACCGCCCCATGCCCCAGGTACCGCTCGATGAACTCAAGGACTACATCGGCAAGGAACTCGGCCACTCCGACTGGTTGACCATCGACCAGAGCCGCGTCGATCACTTCGCCGAGTGCACCGGCGATCACCAGTTCATTCATGTCGACCCGGAGAAGGCCCGGCAGACGCCGTTCGGCGGCACCATCGCGCACGGCTTCCTCTCACTCTCGCTGCTGCCGCAGCTCATGGAAGACCTCATGGTGGTGCCGCAGGGCACCAAGATGGCAGTCAACTACGGCCTGGACAGCCTGCGCTTCATCCAGCCGGTGCGGGTCGGCTCGCGGGTGCGCCTGCACGCGACCCTGCTCGACGCCCACGAGAAGAACCCCGGCCAGTGGCTGCTCAAGACCCGCGCCGAGATGCAGATCGAAGGCGCGGAGAAACCTGCCTATATCGCGCAATCGCTGGCACTCTGCTTCGTCTGAGGCGATGCGGCATACTGCGGGCGTTCCGTCGTCTGGATGCCCGCATGCGTCACCTGACTCCCCTGCTCCTTGCCTGCCTGCTCGCCGCCTGCGGCGACGGCGAACCGTTGCTGCCGCCAGATGCCGTGCTGCCCGACGGCGGGCGCTACCGCGGCACGCTGGTGGATGGCCTGCTGCAGGGCGAGGGACGCATCGACTACCCCAACGGCAGCAGTTACCGCGGCCAGTTCAAGGACGGTCAATGGCACGGCCAGGGCCGCTGGACCGGCGCCAACGGCGACCGCTACGAAGGCACCTTCGAACACGGCCTGTTCCACGGCGAGGGGCGCTTCAGCTACGCCGCCGGTGGCGTCTATGCAGGCCAGTTCCGCCAGGGCCGCATGCACGGGCTGGGCACCTTCAACCAGGACGGCGCCCGCTACAGTGGCGAATTCCAGAACGACCTCTATCACGGCGAAGGCGTCCTCGAATACGCCGACGGCGTGCGCTATCAGGGCCGCTTCGCCAACGGCCAGCCAGACGGCACCGGCACGCGCAGCGATGCGGACGGCTCGTACAGCGGGCAATTCCGCGACGGCCTGCCCAACGGCGACGGCGTCTACCTTTCCGAGGACGGCGAGCGCTATCGCGGCACATTCGCCGACGATAGTTTCCACGGTGCGGGTCGCTACGAAGATGGCCGCGGCGATGTCTGGGAAGGCCAGTTCGCTCACGGTGAACTCACCGGTGCCGGCCGCCACACCAGCGCCGATGGCAATCACTATCGCGGCGAATTCCTCCGCTGGCAGTACCACGGCAGCGGTGTGCTGGAACGTGCCGACGGCAGCATCTACCGCGGTGGCTTTCGTCACGGCAAATACAGCGGCGACGGCCAGTTGACCCTCGCCAGCGGCAGCGTGCAGCGCGGCAGCTGGCACAACGGCCGCCGCGTGCGCGACGAGCACGGCAAGCGGCTGCCGGACCCGCTCGAGATCGGCCTGCTGCGCCAGGGCGCGCTGCTCGACCAGGCACTTGCCGCGGTTCCCGCGTCCACGCCGGCGGCGGAGCTGTACAGCCTGGTGCTGGCCGGCGACGGTCGCCAGAGCGTGTTCCTGCGCGAGGCCGACTACGTGCAGCGCCTGCTGGCCGAGCGCTTCGCCGCGCGCGGGCAGATCAGCCTGGTCAACCACCGCGATCACCTCGGCGATCGTCCGCTGGCGACCCGCGAAAACCTGGCGCGCGCCGCGGCCACCCTGGCCGAGCGCAGCGGCACGGAGGATCTGGTGTTCATCTACCTCACCAGCCACGGCACCGCCGATCACCACCTGATCCTGCAGCAGCCACGCCTGGGGCTGGACGACTTGAGCGCGCCGGAGCTGGCCGATCTGCTCGCCCCGCTGGCCGGGCGCAACCAGGTGGTGGTGATCTCCGCCTGCTATTCCGGCGGCTTCATCGAACCGCTGAAAGACCCGAGGCGGCTGGTGATGACCGCCGCGCGCGCCGACCGTGTGTCGTTTGGCTGCTCGGAGGAAAGCGATTTCACCTATTTCGGCCGCGCGCTGTTCGCCGAGGCGCTGCAGCAGACCGTCGACATCGTGCACGCCTTCACGCTGGCGCAGGCGAGGGTTGCCGAACGCGAGCAGGCCGACGACTATCAGGCATCGGAACCCCAGATATGGGCGCCCGAGCCGGTCGTCGAACACTGGCGCAACCTGCAGCAACGACGCGCCGCCTCACACTGATTCGCCAAGGAGCATGACCATGTATCTGACGCCCCAGCGCATTCTGCTTGCCGGCGCCACCGGACTGACCGGCGAACACCTGCTCGATCGACTGCTCAACGAACCCACCGTCGCACGCGTGCTGGCGCCGACGCGCAAGCCGCTGGCGGCGCACCCGCGCCTGGAAAACCCGGTCGGGCCGCTGCAGTCGCTGCTCGACCAGCTCAACGGCCCGGTCGACACCGCGTTCTGCTGCCTGGGCAGCACGCTCAAGCAGGCCGGCACCCAGGAGGCGTTCCGTGCCATCGATTTCGATCTGGTGCTGGCCTTCGCCCGTCGCGCACGCGAGCTGGGCGCGCGACACCTGCTGGTGATCAGTTCGCTGGGCGCCAGCCCGGACAGCCCGATCTTCTACTGCCGGGTCAAAGGCGAGATGGAAGCGGCGCTCGAGGCCCAGGACTGGCCGCAGCTGACCATCGCGCGGCCGTCACAGCTGCTCGGCCCGCGTCTGGAGTTGCGCCTGAGCGAGCGGATCGCCGCGCCGCTGTCGCAACTGCTGCCGGGCAAGTACCACGGCATCGAAGCCTGCACGCTGGCCCGCGCGCTGTGGCGCCTGGCGCTGGAGGAAGGCGACGGCGTGCGCATCGTCGAGTCCGACGAGTTGCGCAAGCTCGGCAAGTAGCGGCGCGCCGGGCCGGACGCCGCCGGCGGCATCACACTTTGATGAAATGCTCGCGGTAGTGCCGCAGCTCGGCGATGGAGTCGCGGATGTCGTCCAGCGCCAGGTGCGTACCGCTCTTGCTGAATCCCTGCATGATCTGCGGCGCCCAGCGCGCGGCCAGCTCCTTGAGCGTCGAGACGTCCAGGTTGCGGTAGTGGAAGTAGCGCTCCAGCGCCGGCATCTGCCGATAGAGGAAGCGCCGATCCTGGCAGATGCTGTTGCCGCAGATCGGCGACTTGCCCTTCGGCACCCACTGTTCGAGAAACACCAGGGTCTGGGCCTCTGCCTCGGCGGTGCCGATGCGGCTCTCGCGCACCCGCTGGGTCAGGCCCGAACCGCCGTGCTGGCGGGTGTTCCACTCGTCCATGCGCGCCAGCACCTCGTCGCTCTGATGCACCGCGATCACCGGCCCCTCGGCCAGTATGTTGAGCTGGCTGTCGGTGACGATGGTGGCCATTTCGATGATGACGTCGGTATCCGGGTCCAGACCGGTCATTTCCAGGTCGATCCAGATCAGGTTCTGCGGGTTCTGCATGATGGGCTCCTTGGCTGTGGCGCGCAGTTTAGCCGCTCGCCTGCGGGTCGTCAGGCCGGGGCACACCGGGGCGCCAGAGCAGCAGCTGCGATTGCCGCCAGTCGTCGACCACCAGCCGCTCTTCGGGCTCGACGCCCGGCACCGCGAAACTGTTGCTGATCAGCAGCGCGTCCGGCCGCATCTGCACGCAGGCCTTGCGCCACAGCGCCGGCATCGGGGCCGGCGAGAGGAAGCAGTAGACCACCTCGTACCGCGCCAGATCGACGCGCCACAGGCTGCGCAGGAAAATTCGGCAGTTGCGTCGCGGCAGGCAGCGCAGCCAGGCGATGAGGAACGCCAGCGGCGCGGTCTCCACGCCGACGAAGCGCGCCTGCGGATAAGCCTGGGCCAGACGCGACAGACTGCCGGCCAGCCCACAGCCCAGATCGACGAAACGGAAGTTCGCCGGCAGCCCGGCCAGACGTTCAGCCAAACGCCGTTCGGCCGCCCGGCCGGTCAGATACAGCGGCACGTGCTCGAAAAAAGCGTTCCAGTTCAGCAAGAACAACGCGGCGAAGGCCGCCAGCGGCAGCCATCCCGGCAGGCTGTGATCGCGCAGCACAACCAGCGCCGGCACAAAGACCAGGTTGATCGGCCACCACCAGCGCGACAGGCCCAGCCGTGCGCCCAGCAAGGCGGCGAGCGCGCCCTGCATGATGGCCGCCTGCAGCAACGAGACGTGCAGGCCGAGCAGGCGCGCCGCGGCCAGCAGCACCAACCAGGTCAGCAGCAGCGCCGCCAGCTGCGCCCCCAGGGCGAGCAAGATCGGCGGACGAAAGCGCGGCGAGTCGGACATGACGGACACGAAGACGGGACGGCAGGCCAGTCTACCTGCCGCCTGCGCGCCAAAACAGGCGGTCAGCGGCGCCGGTCGGCCATGCTAGACTCGCGCACCTTACATCGACCGACGCCCCGCACATGGCCAAACGCCAACTCAACCGCCGCCAGAACTGGCGCATCGAGAAAATCCAGGAAGAACGTACTGCCCGCGCGGCACGCCGCGAATCCCGCGCGCTGGAAGAACTGGAAGGCGGCGATCTGGGGCCGGAGCAGTTCGGTCTGGTGATCGCGCATTTCGGCGTGCAGGTCGAGGTCGAAGCGCAGGAAGGCGAGCACAGCGGGCAGGTCTTCCGCTGCCACCTGCGCGCCAACCTGCCGGCGCTGGTCACCGGCGACCGCGTGGTATGGCGTCCGGGCAACCAGGGCATCGGCGTAATCGTCGCGCAGCTGCCGCGCCACTCCGAACTGTGCCGCCCCGACACCCGCGGCCAGCTCAAGCCGGTGGCGGCCAACGTCGACCTGATCGTCATCGTCTTCGCGCCGCTGCCTGAACCGCATGCCAACCTGATCGACCGTTATCTGGTCGCCGCCGAACATGCCGGTATCCGTCCGCTGCTGCTGCTGAACAAGGCGGACCTGATCGACGAGCACAACGAGGGCGCGCTCAACGCGCTGCTGGCGGTCTACCGCACGCTTGGCTATCCGCTGCTGGAGGTGTCGGCCCACGGCGGCGCCGGCATGGACGAACTGCGCGCGGCGCTGAACGGCCACGTCAGCGTGTTCGTCGGCCAGTCCGGGGTGGGCAAGTCGTCGCTGGTGAACAGCCTGCTGCCGGGCGTCGATACCCGCGTCGGTGCGCTCTCGGAGCTGACCGGCAAGGGCACTCACACCACCACCACGGCGCGACTGTTCCACTTCCCCGGTGGCGGCGAACTGATCGATTCACCCGGCATCCGCGAATTCGGCCTCGGCCACGTCAGCCGCGACGATGTCGAGGCCGGCTTCATCGAATTCGCCGATCTGCTCGGGCACTGCCGCTTCCGCGACTGCAAGCATGACCGCGAGCCGGGCTGCGCGCTGCTCAAGGCGCTCGAGGACGGACGCATCCAGCCGCAGCGGATGAACAGCTACCGGCACATCCTCAGCAGCCTGCCCGACCCCGACTACTGATCGTCGCCGCCGGCGGGCCGCGGCTGGTCAAGCTTGAGCACGCCTTCATCGAAGATGTTCAGCCGTTCGCGCACCTGCCCCGGCGATAGCGGCTCACCGCTGGCGCCCGCCGGAGCAGACGGGTTCGCCGGCGCGGCTGGCGCCTTGCTCGCATCGTCGCCCTCGGCCGGCACGAACTGCTCGTTCTCGATGTTGCGCTGCGCCTTCTTGGTCAGCACCAGGATGTCGATGCGCCGGTTGATCGGGTTGAGCGGGTTCTTGCGATCGAACAGCGCCGAGGAGGCATAGCCGACGACACGGGCGATCTGCTCTTCAGGGTAGCGTCCGGCGATGAGCGTGCGACGCGCCGCGTTGGCGCGGTTGGCGGACAGTTCCCAGTTGCCGAAATCGCCATTGCCGGCGTACGGCTTGGCGTCGGTATGGCCGCTGATGCTGATCTTGTTCGGCACCGCGCGAATGGTGTCGCCCATCGCCAGCAGGATGTCCTCGAAATACGGCTGCAGCTGCGCGCTGCCGAGCGCGAACATCGGACGGTTTTCGTCATCCATGATCTGGATGCGCAGCCCGTCCTTGGTGATCTCGAACAGGATCTGATCCTTGAAGCGCTCCAGCTCGGGGTTCTCGTCGACCTTGTTCTGCAGTTCCTGCAGCAGCAGTTCCAGGCGCTCGCGCTCGATCTGTTCGGCGAGGGTTTCCACCTGATCGCCGTCGATCTGCACATCCGCCTGCGGCACCGCCGGGTCGATCTCCGGGTTGAGGGTGCGGTCCGGCGACGGCGTCGGCGTGCCGCCCAGGTCGATCACGTGCGGACTGGCGCTTTCGGTGAAGCCGATGGGGTCCTGGAAATAGCCGGAGATGGCGCGTTTCTGCTCCGGCGTCGCCGAGCTCATCAGCCACATCACCAGGAAGAACGCCATCATCGCGGTCATGAAGTCGGCGAAGGCAATCTTCCAGGCGCCGCCATGATGGCCGCCGGCGGTCTTCTTGACCCGCTTGACGATGATCGGTTGATTATTGTCCATAGCGGCGCTTAGCTGCCACGCATCGCTTGCTCAAGCTCGGTGAAGCTCGGGCGATGGGCGTGGAACAACACCTTGCGGCCGAACTCGACGGCCAGCGTCGGCGGCATGCCGGAAGCCGAGGCGACCAGGGTGGCCTTGATTGCCTCGTAGAGATTCAGCTCCTCGCGCGCGTCGTGCTCAAGCGAGGCGGACAGCGGGCCGAAGAAGCCGTAGGCGGCGAGAATGCCGAGGAAGGTACCGACCAGCGCGGCGCCGACCTTCTCGCCGATCTCCGCGTTGTTGGCATCGGCCAGCACCGACATGGTCAGCACGATGCCGAGCACCGCGGCGACGATACCCATCGCCGGCAGGCCGTCGGCAATGCGATTCACCGCATGCGAGGGATGCTCCAATTCTTCCTTGAGGCTGGCCAGCTCCATGTCGAACAGCCCTTCGAGTTCGTGCGGGGCCATGTTGCCGGTGGACATGATGCGCAGGTAATCGCAGATGAACGCGGTCATGCGCTCGTCCTTGAGCACGCCGGGGTACTTGCTGAACAGCGGGCTGGCGGCCGGGTCCTCGAGGTCCGCCTCGATGGCCATCATGCCTTCGCGACGGCTCTTGTTGAGCACCGAATAGAGCAGGCCGAGCACTTCCAGGTAATAGGTCTGGGTGAAGCGGCTGCTGAACATCTTCAGCGATTTCTGGAACACGATTTTCGTCGTGCTGCCCGGGTTGGCCTGCAGGAACGCGCCGAGCGCGGCGCCACCGATGATCAGCACTTCGAACGGATGGATGAGTGCCGCCAGGGCGCCGCCGGAGAGCATGAAGCCGCCGAGCACGCTGCCAATTACCACGATGATGCCGAGAATCTTGACCATAGGTACGTCTGGGAAGCCTGATTACCAACCGCTCGAAACGAATCGGAGCACGTTCGCACAGCGGCTCCGCGCTCCGTCAAGGAGGGGTATCTGAAAGAATTGTTCGGGTTATCGGAACTTTTGCGCCAGACTAAAGAGCATCCCGACGAAAAGCCAGTTCGGCGCCATGACCACAACGACTTCGCTACCCCGCAGCATCCCCGCCTGGATCAAGCTTCTCGACGATTCTCCGCTGCCGGCATTCGCCACGGTGCACGAGAGCGTGCGCCGCGCGCTGCGCGACAACAGCCAATCCATGCGCCAGATTGCCGAGCGGGTGCAGCCCAGCCCGGTGCTGGCGCTGAGTTTCATCCGCGAAGCCAACCGGCATGGCGGCGACGGCCAGCCTGCGGAGAATCTCGAAACCGCGCTCAGCCGCATCGGCGTCGAGCGCGCCGAACGCCTCCTCGACCGCATTCCCGCCACGGCGACCGCCGACATGCCGCCGGCGCTGCGGCAGATGGTGCTAATCAGCCGGCACGCCAGCCAGCAGGCCAGCGGCCTATTCGCCGGCCGCCTGGCACGCCTGTGGCAGGACATCCACTGGGGCAGCCTGCTGTTTCTCTCGCCGGTATGGGCACTGCTGGCCGCGCGGCCGCAGCTGTTCGAGGCCTGGGAACAGCGCGTGCTGGTCAGCGGCGAGCCACTGCAACGGGTCGAACAGCAACTGCTCGGCGTGCCGCTGCTGGAGCTGTGCCTGAAGATCGCCGAACACTGGCATCTGCCCGACTGGATCATCCAGGGCTACCGGCTGCTCGGCGGCAATCGACGCCTGCTGGTCAAGGCGCTGCACATCGCCCGCGACAACACTCACCCCTTGCAGCAGCAGCAACGGCTGGACGCCGACCCCGAGCTGCGCCGCTGGCTGACCCTGCCGAGCAACACCATCGTGCTGGCCAACGGCCTGGCGCTCGCCGCGCATCACAGCTGGAGTGGCGTGCACAGCCTGCGCTGGCAGCAGCTGATCGGCCTGTACCTGCAGCTGCCGATGGCGCAGGTGCAGCAACTGGTCCACCAGCAGGCCGTCGACAGTGCGCGAGCCATCGGCCCGACCGACCTCTGGCACCCGGCGCAAGGACTGCTGTGGCCGTGGGACAGCCGCTTCCAGCACAAGAAGACCGGCACGGCCAGCGTACCCGACGCCGAGGCGCTGGCGCGCTGGCGTGACTGCTGCCGTGAGCTGCTGAGCGCGCCCAGCCCCTTCACCAACGTGCATCAACTGACGGCCTGCGCGCGCACCGCGCTGGTCAGCATCGGCATGCAGCGCGTACTGCTGATGCTGCTGGATCGCAAGAACCAGCGGCTGGTCACGCAACAGGACGTCGGTCTGCCAGAGCACGCCGCGCGCCTGATCCTCGATCCGCAACACAGTCAGGTGCTGCGCCGGTTGCTGGAAAAACCCGCACAGCTGCACCTGCAGCCAGACAACATCGCGACCTTCTCGGCGCTGCTACCCGGCACACTCAAGGCGCTGTTCGCCGGCGAGCACCTGCTGCTGCGCTCGCTGGGCAGCAACGGGCGCGTGCTGATGCTGCTGATCGCCGACCAGGACAACGCCGCGCTAAGCGCCCCGACGCTGCAGGCGTTCGACAAGACCGCCCAGTGCATCGAGCGGGCGCTGGGCAATTTCAGCAAGCGCGGCAGCTGAGCTTTTTCGCTAGACTGCGCCTTCACCGACTCGCCGAGACCTGCCGTGTCCGTCTTCGCAAACCTGCCACTGGTAATCGAGCCTGCCGATCTGGCCGAACGCCTGCACGCTCCCGAACTGATCCTGGTCGATCTCACCAGCGCCGTCCGCTATGCCGAAGGCCACCTGCCCGGCGCGCGCTTCGTCGACCCCAAGCAGACCCAGCTGGGCCAGCCACCGGCGCCGGGATTGCTGCCACCCAAGGCACAACTCGAAGCGCTATTCGGCGCCCTCGGCCATCGCGCCGATGCGGTCTATGTGGTCTATGACGACGAGGGCGGCGGCTGGGCCGGGCGCTTCATCTGGCTGCTCGATGTGATCGGCCATCGTCACTACCACTACCTCGACGGCGGCCTGCATGCCTGGCTGGCCGAACGCCGCCCGCTGTCGCGCGACGTGCCGGTCGCGGCCGGCGGCACGGTCGCACTGCAACTCGAAAGCGCCCCCATCGCCACCCGCGAATACCTCGAAAGCCGCCTCGGCGCGGACGATCTGGTGGTCTGGGACGCCCGTTCGCCGCAGGAGTACCGCGGCGAAAAGGTGCTCGCCGCTCGCGGCGGGCACATTCCCGGCGCAGTGAACTTCGAATGGACCGCCGGCATGGACCCGGCACGCGCGCTGCGTATCCGCAGCGACATCGCCGAGCAACTCCAGGCACTCGGCATCGTGGCGGAGAAGGAAATCATCACCCACTGCCAGACGCATCACCGCTCGGGCTTCACCTACCTGCTGGCCAAGGCTCTGGGATACCCCAGAATCAAGGGCTACGCCGGTTCCTGGGGCGAATGGGGCAACCTGCCCGATACGCCGATCCAGTCATGAAAAGGTCATCCATGAAAGATCGCTTGTTCGTCATCAGCCAGTACCTGCTGCCGCATCACCTGATTTCGCGCCTGGCCGGCTGCCTGGCCGAATGTCGCATTCCCTGGCTGAAGAACGCCTTCATCAAGTGTTTCGCCCGGCATTTCCAGGTGGACATGAGCCAGGCACAGATCGAAGACCTGAGCGCCTACGAGCACTTCAACGCGTTCTTCACCCGTGCGCTGAAGGATGGCGCCCGCCCGCTGGACCCGACGCCCGGCGCCATTCTCAACCCCTGCGACGGCGCCATCAGCCAGCTCGGCAAGATCGAGCAGGGCCGCATCTTCCAGGCCAAGGGCCACAGCTACAGCGTCACGGAGCTGCTCGGCGGCGATCACCAGCGCGCCGCGCCGTTCATGGGCGGCGACTTCGCCACCGTCTACCTGTCGCCCAAGGATTACCACCGGGTGCACATGCCGATCACGGGCACCCTGCGCGAGATGGTCTACGTACCGGGGCGCATCTTCTCGGTGAACACAGTGACCGCCCAGGGCGTGCCGGAACTGTTCGCGCGCAACGAGCGCGTGGTGTGCATCTTCGACACCGAACGCGGGCCGATGGCGATGGTGCTGGTCGGCGCAATGATCGTCGCCAGCATCGAAACCGTCTGGGCCGGCCTTGTCACGCCACCCAAGCGCACCCTGAAGACGTTCCTGTACGACGAATCCGCGCGCGCACCGATCCGGCTGGAAAAAGGCGCGGAAATGGGCCGCTTCAAGCTCGGCTCCACCGTGATCCTGCTGTTCGGACCGGAGCAGGTTCGCTGGGCGGAGCAACTGGGCCCGCTGAGCCCTGTGTGCATGGGCGAAGCGCTCGGCCAGGCGCAGACGGAATGATGCCGGCAGGGCCTGCAGAATGAGCAGGCCCACCCGCGCGCGGCGCCGCACCCGACACGCCCTGCGACAACCCCGCGTACCGGAACGACCAATCATCGGATAATATCAAAATGACATCGTCGATCATCAACACGACGAAGCGCAGCTGATAGAGTTCGCTGACAAGGCACCGATGGTCGGTGCTGCGGGAGTTTCCGGTTGCAGAGTCTTCATTTGCCATTGCGCGTACCCACGCCGACCCAGCAGAGCCTGAGCTTCTGCGAGGCGAGCGTGCGCGCACTGCAGGTGTGGCTCGCCGGCCTGCCCAAAGCGAATCTGGGAGAAATGGCACGCCAGCTCTACCAGGCGCTGGTCGAAATCAACCAGCTGCGCGTGCCGTCGCAAACCCGTCTGCAGCTGCTGGAACTGCTACGCCCCGAGGTGCACTACGTCTGCGGGCATCTCGAGCGGCACTACCTGAATCAACCGATCGTGCTCGACGAGCGACCACGCAAGGTCGCCGGTCTCTGCCAAGCGCTGCAGAATCACCTGGCCACCGGCTACAAGCTGATCGTCGTGCGCGCCCTTGCACGCCCCGAGCAGGATCGCCGGCAGCTTCTGACGATCGCCCTGCAGCGCGCGGTGCACAGCCTCGGCGCGCTGCTGACGCGCTCTGCCCAGCTCTACAGCCCAGCCGCCGAGAGCCTCTGGCTCGAGCTGCACCAGCTCTATCAGCTCGCCGCGCAGTACGCCGTGCAGGGTACCGCGGTGCGCGACCCGCTGGCGCACCACGGTCCGGGCCTGAGCACCGAGCAGTGCTACCTCGCCGCCCTGCTGCTGGGCTGCGCGCGCTGCAACCAGCTGCGCCAGTCCGGCATCGCCCGGCTGGCCAAGGCACTGGAGACCTGGAGCACGCTGGCGGTCATCCAGCCGGCCAGCGCGCCGTCCAGCCTGTTCGTCTTCTCGCCGCAGCATGACAGTGCGCCGCGTTACCGCTCGCTGTTCGCCCGCGCCGCGCTGCCAAGCATGTGCGGCATCGACACCAGCCGGCTGGTCGCAGCGCTCGCCGAGCACCTGCGTCTGCCGCCGGAGCATCGCGACCGCTCTTCGCTGCCGGACGCCAGTGGCATCGGCGATGACCTGCTGCTGCACCTGAGCGCAGCCTGGGGCGACATGGCCGAGCGCTCCTTCCAGCGCACACCGGCCAACGGCACGCTGCACCTGTGCATCGGCATGACCGCCCTGCACTACCAACTCGCCGGCCGGCGTCCGTTCAACGCCGTACTGGAGCGTCACGAGGAACCCAGCTCGGCAGTGTTCAAGGCCAACAACGGCGCCCCCGACATCTGGGCGAACGCCTTCGACGCGCAAAGCCTCAACGGCGACGGCCTGCTGCCCGACGAACACATCGAGTTCGTTCGCCCGACCAATCCCAGCCAGGCACCGGCGGCCGCGCAAGCCAGCGAGCAGACCTACCCTGAGTTCGAGGTTCGCCTGGTCAACCACAGCCCCGGCGGTTACTGCCTGTCCTGGCCGGCCGAGGTTCCCACACAACTGCAGGCTGGCGAGCTGCTGGGACTGCGCGACGGCGACAACGGCTGGAGCGTCGCCGTGGTGCGCTGGGTTCGCCAGGTGCGCGGCGGCGGCACGCAGATGGGCGTCGAACTGATCGCGCCGCAAGCGCAACCCTGCGGCCTGCGTCTGCTGCGCAAGACCGAGCTGGGCAGCGAATACCTGCGCGCGCTGCTGCTGCCAGCAATCCCGGCCATCGGCCAGGCGGCGACCCTGATCGCCCCACGCCTTCCGTTTCAGCAGGGCCACAAGGTGCTGATCAATCAGGAAGGCAACGAGCAGCGCGCCGTACTGCAGCGCCGCCAGAGCCATACCGGCAACTACAACCAGTTCGAGTACCAGCTCATCGGCCAGCCGCCCGCCGAGCCGGAGATGCCGGTCACAGCCTGGGGAACCCGCGCAGTCAATGGGGACGCAGATTTTGACTCACTCTGGAAGTCGCTGTAGATTGCCGGCACCCGTATTTTCGCCCGCCCGCGCACCTTCGGCGCGCTTTTGATCTGTCGTCATGGCCCTGCAAAAGAAAACCATCCGCCTGTTGATTCTCGAGGATTCGCAGAACGAAGCCGAGCGTCTGGTCAGTCTGTTCCGCAATGCCGGACAGGCCACCCGGGTGCATCGCCTCACGTCCAGCGACGATCTCGCGAGCGCGCTGCAACAGACCTGGGACCTGCTGATCGCCGCGCCGAGCAGCGAGAATCTCGAACCGAGCGAGGCCATCGCCGCCATCCGCCGGCAGGCCAAGGACATCCCGATCGTCCAGCTCACCGCGAGCAACGACGCCGAAGCGATCACCGATGCGCTGACGCTCGGCGCCCAGGATGCGCTGCCGCAAGGCGAGGACGAGTGGCTGCTACTGGTGGCCAACCGCGAGCTGGCCAACCTCGAACAGCGGCGCGCCCGGCGTTCGGCGGAAGTGGCGTTGCGCGAGGCGGAAAAACGCTGCCAGCTGCTGCTCGACAGCTCGGTGGACGCCATTGCCTACGTGCACGACGGCATGCACATCTATGCCAACCGCGCCTACCTTGAGCTGTTCGGCTACGCCGACGTCGAAGATCTGGAAGGCATGCCGATGATCGACCTGATCGAAGCCTGCGATCAGGGCAGTTTCAAGACCTTCCTGAAGAACTACCAGACGATGGAAGGCAACAGCGAACTGACCTGCAGTGGCGTGCGTGTCGATGGCGATAGTTTCAAGGCTCGCATGCACTTCTCGCCGGCCACCTACGATGGCGAGCCGTGCATCCAGGTCGTGATCCGCGCCGAAAACGACAGCGCCGAACTGCAGAAGCTGCGCGAGATCAGCACGCAGGACCCGATTACCGGCCTGCACAACCGCAACCATTTCACCGAACTGGTCGACAGTGCCGTCGAGCGTGCGGTCAATGCCGGCCAGATCGCCAGTCTGGCCTATATCCGGGTGGACCGCTTTGCCAGCCTGCAGGCCGAAATCGGCCTGAGCGATGCCGATCAGCTGCTGCGCCAGCTGGCCGACGTGCTGCGCGCGCACTTCGACGCCCAGGCGCCGCTGGCCCGCTTCGCCGACGATGTGTTCACCGCGCTGCAGCCCGGTATCGCACCGGACCAGGCCGAAGTCTCGCTACGCAAACTGCTGACTCGCGTCGAAGGCCACCTGTTCGACATTGGCGGTCGCACCGTGCAGACCACCCTGAGCATCGGCGTCGCCGGCCTGGACGAGAAAACCGCGCGCGCGCAGGACGTCATCGATCGCGCCCATCGCTGTGCCGACGAACTCACCGACGGCAACGCGCTCAAGCGTTATGACCCGGCCGACGAACTGGCGGCGGCGGCAAGTCGCGGCAATCTCGCCGCCATGTTGCAGCAGGCGCTGGACACCAACAGTTTCCGCCTGCTGTTCCAGCCGATCATCAGCCTGCGTGGCGACAGTCACGAGCACTACGAGGTGCTGCTGCGCCTGCTCGACCCACAGGGCGTCGAAGTCCCGCCGGCGCAGTTCCTCAGCGCCGCCAGCGACGCTGGCCTGGCCGGCAAGATCGACCGCTGGGTGATCCTCAACTCGATCAAGCTGCTTGCCGAACATCGCACCAAGGGCCACAGCACGCGGCTGTTCCTGCACCTGTCCAGCGCCAGTCTGCAGGATCCCGGGCTGTTGCCCTGGCTCGGCGTCGTGCTCAAGGCAGCCCGCCTGCCGGGCGACGCGCTGGTGTTCGAGCTCAACGAACCGGATGCGGTGGCCTACCTCAAACCCGCCAAGGCGTTGGGCCAGGGCCTCGCCGAGCTGGGTTGCCACATGGCGCTGAGCAACTTCGGCTGCGTGCTCAATCCGTTCAACACGCTGCGTCACCTGAACGCGCTGTTCGTCAAGGTCGACGGCTCCTACACCCAAGATCTGAGCCGCCAGGAGAACCAGGAAGCGCTCAAGCAGCTGCTCGCCGACCTGCACGAACACAAGCGCCTGAGCATCGTGCCCTTCGTCGAGAGCGCCACGGTGCTGGCGACGCTCTGGCAGGCGGGCGTCAACTACATCCAGGGTCATTACCTGCAAGGCCCCAGCCAGTCGATGGACTACAACTTCTCCTCGGACGAGGAGTAACCGTCCCCGCATCGGGCACGACCTTGATCGGGATCAGCGAGACGTCACAACACTCGACTAGAGTGTCCTGACGTCTTTTGATCCGAGAGGAGTCGCCATCATGGCCATGATGAAAGCCGCGGTGTTCGTCGAACCGGGCCGTATCGAACTGCAGGACAAGCCGATCCCCGAGATCGGCCCCAACGATGCGCTGCTGCGCATCACCACCACCACCATCTGCGGCACCGACGTACACATCCTCAAGGGCGAATATCCGGTCGCCCGCGGCCTGACCATCGGCCACGAGCCGGTGGGTATCATCGAAAAGCTCGGCAGCAACGTGCAGGGTTACCAGGAAGGCCAGCGGGTCATCGCCGGTGCCATCTGCCCGAACTTCTCCTCCTACGCCAGCCAGGACGGTCTCTCCTCGCAAGACGGCGGCTGCAGCTGCCACGGCTACAAGCCGATGGGCGGCTGGCGCTTCGGCAACACGATCGACGGCACCCAGGCCGAATACGTGCTGGTGCCCGACGCGCAGGCCAACCTGGCGCCGGTGCCTGACGGATTGACCGATGAGCAGGTCCTGATGTGCCCGGACATCATGTCCACCGGCTTCGCTGGCGCCGAGGCGGCCAACATCAAGATCGGCGACATCGTGGTGATCTTCGCCCAGGGGCCGATCGGCCTCTGCGCCACCGCTGGCGCCAAGCTGCGGGGCGCGAGCACCATCATTGCGGTGGACGGCGTCGATGCCCGGCTGGATATCGCGCGACGGATGGGCGCTGACGTGACGCTGAACTTCCGCAACGTCGATGTCGTCGACGAGATCATGAAGCTGACCGCTGGCCGTGGCGTCGATGCCGCCATCGAAGCGCTCGGCACCCAGACCACTTTCGAGCAGGCGCTGCGCGCGCTCAAGCCCGGCGGCACGCTGTCGAGTCTGGGCGTCTACTCCAGCGACCTGACCATTCCGCTGGGTGCGTTCCATGCCGGCCTCGGCGACAACAAGATCGTCACTTCGCTGTGCCCCGGCGGCAAGGAACGCATGCGCCGGCTGCTCAACGTGGTGGCGTCCGGGCGCGTCGACCTTGGCCCGCTGGTGACCCACCAGTACGCGCTGAACGACATCGAAGCGGCCTACGACCTGTTCGCCAATCAGCGTGACGGCGTGCTCAAGGTGGCCATCAAGCCCTGAAGCAAACAGTACCCGGAAACGACAAGCCCCGAGCCGATCCCGACTCGGGCTTGTCGTTTCTGCCGTTATGCCTATCGGAAAAAGCGTTACTCCGCGCCTTCCCGATCGCGATAGCCGAGCAGATAGAGGATGCCGTCCAGCCCCAGGGTGGAAATGGCCTGCTTGGCCGACTGCTTGACCAGCGGCTTGGCGCGGAACGCCACGCCGAGGCCGGCCAGACCGAGCATCGGCAGGTCGTTGGCGCCGTCGCCGACCGCGATGGTCTGCTCCAGGCGCAGCCCTTCCTGCTCGGCCAGCTGGCGCAGCAGATCGGCCTTGCGCTGGGCGTCGACGATCGGCTCGACCGCCACGCCGGTGACCTTGCCGTTGACGATCTGCAGTTCGTTGGCGAACACGTAATCGATGCCCAGCTTGGCCTGCAGCTGCCGGGCGAAGTAGCTGAAACCACCGGAGAGGATTGCCGTCTTGTAGCCGAGCCGCTTGAGCTCGGCGAACAGCAGCTCGGCGCCCTCGGTCAGGCGCAAGCTGGCGCCGATGTCCGCCAGCACGTCCTCCGAGAGCCCTTCGAGCAGCGCCAGGCGCTCCTTGAAGCTGGCGCGGAAATCCAGCTCGCCGCGCATGGCGCGCTCGGTGATCTCCGCCACCTGCTCACCGACGCCGGCGGCCTTGGCCAGTTCGTCGATGACCTCCGCCTCGATCAGCGTCGAATCCATGTCGAACACCGCCAGACGCCGGTTGCGGCGGAAGATCGAGTCGCGCTGGAAGGCGATGTCGACGTTCAGCTCCTGCGCCACGCTGAGGAATTCGGCACGCAGCGCCGCGGTGTCTTCCGGCTCGCCGCGCACGGAGAATTCGATGCAGCCCTTGCCCAGCTCCTCGGGCACGTCCAGCGGCATGCGCCCGGAGAGGCGGTCGATGTGGTCGATGTTCAGGCCGAACTTCGCGGTGATCGAGCTGACCCGGTGCAGCTGCTCGGCGGTCACCTTGCGCGTCAGCAGGGTCACGATATGTCGCGACTTGCCCTGACCGGCCACCCACTGCTGGTAGTCGTCTTCGGACACCGGCGTGAAGCGCACCTGCTGGTCGTGCTTGTAGCCCATGAACAGCACGTCCTTGAGCACCGCCGAGGCGCCTTCGCTATCGGGCAGCTCGACCAGGATGCCGAAAGACAGCGTGTCATGGATCACCGCCTGACCGATATCGAGGATGTTCACGCCACCCTGCGCCAGGACGCCTGTGATGGCTGCAGTCAGACCGGGACGATCTTCCCCGGTGATGTTGATCAGGACGATTTCGCGCAAGGCGCAACTCCCATGCAAAGAAGGCGCGCATTCTACAACATCCGCGCCGGGCTATCCGGTACGCGCGGGACGTCGACGTTTCGTCCGCTTTACCGCGCAGACCTTCAGCCGCCATCGCGCTTTCCGTATACTGCCCGCCAATTTCCTTCGAGAAGAGCCGCGCTCTGTGAACCGGCCCGCATCCGTCAAGCCAGACAATTTCTTCCTCATGCTCTACCGCGCCGTGCGTCAGCACCGCATCCCACTGGTGCTGCGCATCGCCAGCCACACGCTGTTGCTGGTCGCCCTGGCGCTGGTCATCTATGCGTGGGTGATCGGCATGCAGTTCAAGCAGGCGATGGAGCAGCAGGCCGATGCGCTCGGCCAGAGCCTGGTCACGCAGACGGCCGCCTCGGCTACCGATCTGCTGGTGGCCAACGACATCCTCAGTCTCAACGTGCTGCTCAGCAATCTGGTGAAGAATCCGCTGGTCGCCCATGCCGCCATCTACAGCGTGGACAACCGCGTGCTGGCCGAGTCCGGCACGCGACCGCAGCACAGCCTGCTGGGTGACGACAAGGGCCTGTATTCCACACCGATCAGCTTCCAGGAAGTGATCGCCGGTCATCTGCGCATCAGCCTCGACATGCAGCAGTTCCAGCAACCGATGACCATCAGCCTGCAGAGCATGGGCCTGCTCAGCCTGATCCTGCTGGCGCTCGCACTGGTGCTGAGCATGCGCCTCGGCCGCCAGCTGTCCACGCCGCTGCTGCAGCTGCGCCTGTGGCTGCGCGATCCGGACGACCCCGCGCCGGGCGCCGGGCGTCAGGACGAGATCGGCGACCTCGCTCGTCAGCTGCAGGCACGTCTGGTGCCGGAAAAACCCGAGCCGGAACTGGATCTCGGCGAAATGCTCGACGATGGCTATTTCGATCAGGTCGATCCACGTGACTTCAGCGAACCGCCTGCGGTCGCACCGACGCAGCCGATCGAGCCGTCATTCGGCGAGCCGGCGGCCCTGCGCGCGGACGATGACTTCGAACCGTTCGGCGCCTTCGACGACGAAGATCCGCCGCTCGCTACCCCGGCGCCGCCGGTCCCGACCCCACCGGCCGCGCCGCGCAAGAGTGCGGTGCTGGCCATTCAGCTCGGCGGCCAGGAACAGCTGCGGCGCCTGCCGCGCGAGCGCCTGACCGATCTGCTGCAGCGCTACCGTGACTCCCTGCAGCAAGCGGCAACGCTCTATCAGGCGGAACTGCAGACACTCAACGACGGCAGCAGCCTGATGCTGTTCCACAGCCAGGACGATGAACAGAACTACCTCACCCACGCGATCTGCTGCGGCGAGCTGATGCGCGCGCTGAGCCACGCGCTGCAGATCGAGGTCGCCGACAGCGGGCTGACCCTGCAGCTGCAACTGGGCCTGACCGAAGGCGAAGGTCTGTACGAGCTCAGTCAGGGCGATCTGCTGCTCAGCGACGCCGCTCAGGCGGCATTGGCGATGTCGCTGCACAGCCGCAACCTGCTGCTGGTCGAGCGCAGCATCGGCGACGACCCGCTGATCAGGCAGCGCGCACGCATCCGCCCGATCGCCAGCCCGGAGGGTGCCTGCTGCGTGGAGCGCCTGCTGGAGCCGTACCCGTCGCTGCTGGAGCGCCAGCTGACGCGCATGCACGAGCTGCGTCAGCGCAGCTGAGGCGCTGCGCGCGTTCACCCTCCCCTTCGCGCCGCCAGCCGGCGCACTTCCTTACCGACAGATAGCCACGCCGAAGCCGGCCGCGCGCCGAAACCGGCTGCGGCTGCGGCTGCGCGAAGGTATGAGGAATCGGCAGGCTGACGAGCCGGCCAGCGTCTTGCCCGGCCGGCTCGCGGGGCGATCAGAAGCGGAACACTTCCATATCGGTACGGATCGGCTCGAGTGCCGGGATGCGCGGCACCTTCGCTTCGGCGGCCTTGTTCGGCCTGGCGGGTTCGCGCTTGGGTGCAGCCGGCTTGGCGATGGCCAGCGGCTTTGCCGCGGTCGCCAGCATTTCACCGAGACGCTGCAGCAGCACGCTCTGCGCATGCACCTGATCGGCCGGCGTACCCTGATGTTCCTCTTGCAGACGAACCAGGCGACTGCCTTGCAGCTTGCCCTGCTTGTCCAGCAGTCGCCATTGCGCCTCCAGCACCGCCGGGTGCGCCGGGCCGGAATCCAGCCGGGTAACGGCCACTTCAACCTGAACATCCGGTGTGAACCCGGCGCCGGCCGGACTCAACTGCACGCGCTGGGTCTCGAGCCCGGCGGCGAGCTGGCGCAACAGCAGCTGTTCGATGTCGCCCTGCAGGCTGCCGGCCCAGCGCGCATGCTGCGCATCGGCCGCCAGGCTACCGTCAGGCAGCCGCTGCAGCATGGCATCACGCTGCAAGTAATCGGCGAGGGTCACCGGTCCCAGCAGCACCGCCGGACCATCGATCCGCTCCGGCATGGTGGCCGATCCATTCTCCAGGCGGTACATGGGCAGCGGCTGCTGCAGCATGCAGCCAGACAAGCTGGCGCTGAGTACCAGCAAGACAGTCGAAAGACGCAGCAACTTGTTCATTACCCTCTTACACCATGATCCAGGCTATGCAACGGCGGGCGCCGGCTACCCGATCGTCGGTGACGGCCAGCCATGCGGCGTGCTGGACGATCCGAAAGTCGGATCGACAGAGCGTCGCCTGTTTGAAAGGTGGCTATCTTCCGTGAATCCGGCCCCGGATGCCAGCACTGAAGCGCGCCACTCAGCCCACGCGCTCGACCTGCAGGCCATCGACTCGCTGGAAGCCACGCGGCAGCTTGTTGCCGCGTCGCCCGCGCTCGCCCTTGTAATGTTCTAGGTCATCGGCCTTGAGCGACAGCGTGCGCCTGCCGGCCTGCAGCGTCAGCGTTGCGCCTGCCGGAAGCACCGCCAGATCGACCAGATATTCCTCGCGGCTGGCCACACGCTCGCCAGGAATACCGATGATTTTGTTGCCCTTGCCCTTGCCCAGCTGCGGCAGGTCCCGCACCGGGAACACCAGCAGGCGCCCTTCGGTCGTCACCGCCGCCAGCCAGTCGTCGTCGCGACTGTGCAGCGGCCGCGGTGCCACGACTTTCGCGCCGGCCGGCAGCGACAGCAGTGTCTTGCCCGCCTTGTTCTTGGCCTGCAGGTCATCACCCTTGACCACGAAGCCGTAGCCGGCGTCCGAGGCAATCACGTACAGGGCATCGTCATCGGGCAGCAGCACGCATTCGAAGCTCGCGCCGGGCGGCGGCGTCAGGCGGCCGGTGAGCGGCTCGCCCTGGCCACGCGCCGAAGGCAGCGAGTGCGCCGCCAGCGAATAGCTGCGCCCGGTGCTGTCGATGAACACCGCGAACTGATTCGAGCGCCCGCCAGCGGCGGCCTTGAACCCGTCGCCGGCCTTGTAGGAGAGGCCGGTTGCGTCGATGTCATGGCCCTTGGCGCAACGCACCCAGCCTTTCTCGGAAATCACCACGGTGACCGGCTCGGACGGCAGCAGTTCGTTTTCCGACAGCGCACGGGCTTCGGCGCGCTCGACGATCGGCGAGCGACGCGCATCGCCGTAGGTCTCGGCGTCGGCCAGCAACTCTTTGCGCACCAGCTTCTTCAGCTTGGTCTCGCTGCCGAGCAGCGCCAGCAGCTGGTCGCGCTCCTTCATCAGCTCGTCCTGCTCGGCGCGGATCTTCATCTCCTCGAGGCGTGCCAGCTGGCGCAGGCGCGTATCGAGGATGTAGTCGGCCTGCAGCTCGGACAGCGCGAAGCGCGCCATCAGCACCGGCTTGGGCTGGTCCTCGGTGCGGATGATGTGAATCACCTCGTCGAGATTGAGGAAGGCGACCAGCAAACCGTCCAACAGGTGCAGGCGCTTCTCCACCTTGTCCAGGCGGAACTGCAGACGCCGGCGCACGGTGCCGATGCGGTAGGTCAGCCACTCGCTGAGCAGCACGCGCAGGTTCTTCACCTGCGGCTTGCCGTCCAGGCCGATGACGTTGGTGTTGACCCGGTAGCTCGACTCCAGCTCGGTGGTGGCGAACAGGTGGGTCATCAGCTCGTCGGCATCCACGCGGTTGGAGCGCGGAATGATGACGATACGGCAGGGATTCTCGTGATCCGATTCGTCGCGCAGGTCGGCGACCATCGGCAGCTTCTTGGCCTGCATCTGCGCGGCGATCTGCTCCAGCACCTTGGCGCCGGACACCTGATGCGGCAGCGCGGTGACTACAATGTCGCCGTCCTCGACGCGATACACGGCGCGCATGCGCACCGAGCCACGGCCGGTTTCGTAGATCTTCAGCAATTCCGCGCGCGGTGTGATGACTTCCGCCTCGGTGGGGAAATCCGGGCCGAGGATGTGCTCGCAGAGCTGTTCGACGCTGGCGTTCGGCTCGTCGAGCAGACGCACGCAGGCCGCCGCGACTTCGCGCAGGTTATGCGGCGGCACGTCGGTGGCCATGCCCACGGCAATGCCGGCGGTGCCGTTGAGCAGCAGATTGGGCAGGCGCGCCGGCAGCGTCGCCGGCTCGTCGAGGGTGCCGTCGAAGTTCGGCACCCAATCCACCGTGCCCTGCCCCAGCTCGGACAGCAGCACCTCGGAATAGCGCGATAGCCGCGCCTCGGTGTAACGCATGGCAGCGAACGATTTGGGATCGTCCGGCGCACCCCAGTTACCCTGTCCGTCGACCAGCGTGTAGCGGTAGCTGAACGGCTGCGCCATCAGCACCATCGCCTCGTAGCAGGCGCTATCGCCATGCGGGTGGAACTTGCCGAGCACGTCGCCGACGGTGCGCGCCGACTTCTTGTGCTTGGCGTCGGCGTTCAGACCCAGCTCGCTCATCGCATAGACGATGCGTCGCTGCACGGGCTTCAAGCCGTCGCCGATGTGCGGCAGGGCGCGGTCCATGATCACGTACATGGAATAGTTGAGGTAGGCCTGCTCGGTGAAGTCGGCAAGGGAGCGCCGCTCCACGCCGTCCAGGCTCAGGTCGAGTGTTTCGCTCATGGTCGATCCGTGGCGTGTTGGCGCAGCACCAGGGTGCCGGCGCGCTGGGTGAATTCGAGACGTTTCAGGGCGCTCATGCCGAGCAATATCTGCTCGCTGTCGAAGCCCGGGGCGATGACCGCGCGCACGTCGCGCAGGACGATGTCACCCAGCTGCAGGCGCTCGATCTGCGTGCGATAGCCGGTGGTGCGCCCATTGGCGGTCTGCAGCTGAACCGGCGCGCCGCGCTCGAGCTGCAGACGCCCGGCCAGCTCCACCGGCACCGCCACGTCGGTGGCGCCGGTGTCGAGCAGAAAGGTGACGGGCATATCGTTGATTCGGCCATCGGCGACGAAATGCCCGCTGCGATTGCCGGCCAGCTGCACTTCGATCTCGCCGTTCTCGACGCGCGAGAGCGGTTCACGATTGGGATTGGTGCGTTCACCTTCCCAATCGGCGAAAAAGCGCGTGGCGAGGAACAGGCCGGCAGCCCAGGCGAGCACCAGCATCACCCGCCCGGCGCGTCGACCGGCCGTCTGGCTCACGGTGCGTTCCAGCCGCCGGCCGGCGCGGCGAAACGCCAGACGATCGGACGCTGCTCACCATCGGCGCGGCGCATGTCGTTGTTGTCGACGCCGATCCAGGCACCCTCGGCGTCGAGCCACAGCGCTTCGGCGGTACCGAAGCGGGTCGGGTAGCGTCGCTCCTCGCTCAACGCCGTCGCGACGAACGACCAGCAACGCTCCACGGCGCCGGTCGCCGGTACACGGCGGCAGACCTGATGTGCCAGCGGCTCCAGAGTAAACAGCTTGTCCTGATGGAAGGCCACGGCGGTGAAGCCCGGCGCCGTGGGCTGTTGCCCGAGCGCTGGCGGCGGCAGTTCCTGACCGCCCTCGGACAGCAGCACGCAACCGCCGGTGCAGTGCCAGCTGTTCTGCCGACGATGCAGCACCAGCAGCCCGCGGCGCTCGCGCTCAGCCGCCAGCCACATGCGCTCGGCCGCCGGATCGACAGCGATGCCTTCGAACATCGCATTGAAATGCAGCAGCATGCCGCTGGCCCGCGCCTGGCGTACCAGCGACGACGGCAGGTGCAGCCATTCGGCGGTGCCGGCCGGATTGACCCGCAGCACGCCGGCGTGCGCCTCGCTGACCAGGTAACGATTGCCCAGGCTGTCGCAGCTCAGGCCTTCGAAATCCATCTGGCCGCCGCGCAGCTGGCCACTGACCCAGGTACGCATGCGCATACCCCAGGGCAGCCCGCTGGCCGGTGGTGGCGGCAGCTCGAAACGCTCCGCCTCGGCCTGCCATTCGCCGGCGCCGCCGGAGAGTCGGTAGAGCCGGTCGTCGTCGCGATCGGATACGGCCCACAGCGCATCGCCGCACCAGGCCAGGCCGGAGAGATTGCCGCCGGTCATGCCGGCAACCGCATGCTCGCTGACCAGCTGCAGCTCGACCGGCGCCGCGCTGGCCGGCACGGCCGCGCCGAGCAGGCCGAGCAGCACCAGGCAGCGGCGGATCAAACCAGTACCTCGGCCAGATTGCCCTTCGACTCCAGCCAGCTCTTGCGGTCGCCGGCGCGCTTCTTGGCCAGCAGCATGTCCATGATTTCGCGGGTGCCGTCGAAGTCATCGAGGGTCAGCTGGACCAGCCGACGGGTGTTCGGATCCATGGTGGTTTCGCGCAGCTGCGGCGGGTTCATCTCGCCGAGACCCTTGAAGCGCGTGACCTGTGGCTTGCCGCGACGCTTCTCGGCCACCAGGCGTTCGAGGATGCCGTCACGCTCGGCCTCGTCGAGGGCGTAGAAGATGTCCTTGCCCAGGTCGATGCGATACAGCGGCGGCATCGCGACGTAGACGTGGCCGGCTTCCACCAACGGGCGGAAATGCTGGACGAACAGCGCGCAGAGCAGCGTGGCGATGTGCAGACCGTCGGAGTCGGCGTCGGCGAGGATGCAGATCTTGCCGTAGCGCAGCTGCGACAGATCGCTGGAGCCGGGGTCGAGCCCCACCGCCACGGCGATGTTGTGCACTTCCTGACTGGCCAGCACCTCGCCGCCGTCCACTTCCCAGGTGTTGAGGATCTTCCCGCGCAGCGGCAGGATCGCCTGGAATTCCTTGTCGCGCGCCTGCTTGGCGCTGCCGCCGGCCGAATCACCTTCCACCAGGAACAGCTCGGCGCGCGCCGGGTCCTGTCCGGCACAGTCGGCCAGCTTGCCCGGCAGGGCCGGACCCTGGGTGATCTTCTTGCGCTCGATCTTCTTGCTTGCCTTCAAGCGCCGGCCGGCGTTGCTGATCGCCAGTTCGGCCAGTTGCAGACCCAGCTCGGGGTTGGCGTTGAGCCACAGACTGAAGGCGTCCTTGACCACCCCGGAAACGAACGCGGCGGCCTCGCGCGAGGACAGCCGTTCTTTAGTCTGCCCGGAGAACTGCGGCTCCTGCAGCTTCATCGAAAGCACGAAGGCGATGCGTTCCCAGACATCCTCCGGCGCCAGCTTCACGCCGCGCGGCAACAGGCTGCGGAACTCGCAAAACTCGCGCATGGCGTCGAGCAGGCCCTGACGCAGTCCGTTGACATGGGTGCCGCCCTGTGCGGTGGGAATCAGGTTGACGTAGCTTTCCTGCACACTGTCGCCACCCTCGGGCAACCACAGCAGCGCCCAGTCGACCGCCTCGGTATTGCCGGAAAGCGTGCCGACGAAGGGCTCGTCAGGCAGGCGGGCGAACTCGCTGACAGCATCGACCAGATAAGAACGCAAGCCGTCCTCGTAATGCCACTCGACCTTCTCGCCGCTGGCCTTGTCCTCGAAGCTGACGTTCAGCCCCGGGCACAGCACCGCCTTGGCCTTGAGCACGTGCTTGAGCCGGCTGATGGAGAACTTCGGCGAGTCGAAGTACTTGGCATCCGGCCAGAACTGCACGCTGGTGCCGGTGTTGCGCTTGCCGACCGTGCCGATGACCTGCAGGTCGCTGGCCTTGTAGCCGTCGGCGAAGCTCATGCGGTACTCGTTGCCGTCGCGGCGGACGGTGACCACCACCTGCGTCGACAGGGCGTTGACCACCGAGATGCCCACGCCATGCAGGCCGCCAGAAAACTGGTAGTTCTTGTTGGAGAACTTGCCGCCGGCGTGCAGCTTGGTGAGGATCAGTTCGACGCCGGGAACGCCTTCCTCGGGATGGATATCCACCGGCATGCCGCGGCCATCGTCGATGACTTCCAGCGAATTGTCGGCATGCAGGATCACCTGCACCGAACGGGCATGGCCGGCCAGCGCCTCGTCGACGCTGTTGTCGATGACTTCCTGGGCAAGGTGATTGGGCCGCGAGGTATCGGTATACATGCCCGGGCGCTTGCGCACCGGATCGAGGCCGGAAAGGACTTCGATGGCTTCTGCGGTGTAAGACATGGGCGTCTCGATAGCTTATGAATCGGAAAAATCGGTCTCGAGCCAGAGCGTCGGAGCGAACCCGGCGAACGCCAGCAGCGCCGGCAGACGCTCGGCGAAGCCCTGGAAACCGTGGTCGCCCCCAGCCTGGATGCGCAGCGCGCAGCCACGGTAGAAGTCGGCGGCCTGGCGATAGTCCAGCGTTTCATCGCCGGTCTGCAGCCAGACCTGATAGCGCCCGGCATCCTGCGGCGGCGGCACTTCCAGCTCCGCCAGCGCCGCGACATGGTCATGGGTGAGTTCCCAGACTTCGCCGCTGTAGAGGTTGGTCTGCGGCCCCAGGTAGCCATCGAAACGCCGATGCGGCAGCACTGCCGGATTGATCAGCAGCGCACGCAGACCGTGGCGCTCGGCGAGGTGGGTCGCATAGTAGCCGCCGAGCGAGCTGCCGACCAGCAGCGGTCGGCCCAGCGCGGCCAGCTGCGCTTCCAGCTGGGCGATGGCCTGGCGCGGATGATGATGCAACGCCGGCACCCGCAGGCAGTCGACCATACCGATGCAGGTGAGCGCGGCACTGAGCTGGCGGGCCTTCTGGGACAATGGCGAGCTGTTGAGCCCGTGTATATAGAGGATGGCGGGACGATCGCTGGTCATTCGATTCGCTGGCAGGCAAGGGACGGGGAAGGCTACAAGGCGGATGCCGCACGGTGCAAGCCGCCTGCCGACGCGGCTCAGTAACCCTTGACGCTGTAGTCCACTTCGAAGTCAATGCCGCTGACGCGCGACACGCCAGTGTCCAGACGACCGTCGCCGTGCAGGCGCAGCCAGCGATACCCAGGCGCCAGGCTATCGACCTTGAAGCGCTCGCTACGCGGCGCGAACTGCACGCCGGTGGAGGGCGAGGCGAGCAGCCGCACGCCGTTGCGCACCTGCTCGAATTCCTGATGAATGTGCCCCCAGAGCAGCGCACGGACGTTGCGATGGCGGTCGAGCACCTCGAACAGCCGTTCGGGCTCACGCAGGCCGATGCTGTCCATCCAGCGACTGCCGATCGTCACCGGATGGTGGTGCAGGCAGATCAGGTGGTGCTGCTCGGGCGCAGCACGCAGCGTCGCGTCGAGCCACTCGAGCTGCGGCTCGTCCAGCACGCCGAACACTTCGCCAGACTGCAGGGTATCGAGCAGGATCACCCGCCAGTTGCCGCACTCGAACACCGGTTCCATCAGGCTGGACCCACGGGTCGCCTCGCGCATGGCTTCGCGCTCGTCATGGTTGCCCGGACACCAGCGCGCAGGCGCGGCGATGCGCGTCGACAGTTCGCGAAAGCGCTGGTACGACTCGAGCGAGCCGTCCTGCGAGAGATCGCCAGTGGCCAGCAGCAGGTCGATATGCGGTTGCTCCTCGAGCACCAGATCGATCACCCGCTGCAGGCTGTCGCAGGTGTCCATGCCCAGCAGGGTACCCTGCGCCGGCGCGAACAGATGGCTATCGGTCAGCTGCACCAGCAGCACCGACTCTTCAGCAGCGGTCAGGGATGCACCAAGCAAGGCCCTTCTCCTCGGGAAAATCGCAACCGAATTATGGTTGGCTGCACACGGGAGGGAAACCGCGGGAAGTGGGCGTGGATCACAGAACAGCGCCGGCGACGGGCGCTCAGAGCACCGGTTCGAGCTCGTGACCGCACGCCTGGCAATGGCTGAGCCACTCGCCGAGGAACAGGTTGAGCTGACTCTTTTCGTCCGGCTGATGCATCTGCGCGTTGGGGTAGTGGTAGATGCCGCGCAGGCGTCGGGCATTCTCCGCGCGGACCACTTCGGCCATGCGCGCGTCGTGATACACGCGCACCTCCATCCTCGGCACCGGCAGCCAGCTCAGGCAGTGCTCCTGGCTGACCTGCACGGTGGTGGTGTAGGGGCAGTTTTCCAGCACCTGCAGCACCAGCACGCCGAGCAGCTGATCGCCCTGGCTGATGGCGATGCGCCGGGTACGGCCGGACTGGCGCATCTCCGGCAACAGCCGCAGCAGGCGCAGGTAATTGGCCTCGCAGGTCGCCTGCAGCTCGGGCAGATCGACCCGGTAGCGCTCGCGGCGCCGGTTCATCGCCAGGCTCCCCGCACATCGTCACGGTTCAGCGCCAGCCATTGCAGGGCGATGATGCTCGCCGCGTTGTCGATGCGCCCGTCACGCACGGCCTGCAGCGCCTGCTGCAGCGTCCAGACATGCACGCGAATGTCCTCGCCCTCCTCGGCCAGGCCGAATACGCCCTCGGCGTTCTGGCTGTCGCACCGACCGACAAACAGGTGGACCTGCTCGTCGCTGCCGCCCGGCGAGGGAAAGTAGCGGGTCACCGGCCACAGCTCGCCCAGCTCCAACCCGGCCTCCTCGATAGCCTCGCGGCGCGCCACCTCCTCGGGCTGTTCATCCGTATCGATCAGCCCGGCGACCAGCTCGATCAACCACGGATTGCTCGCCTTGCCCAGCGCGCCGACGCGGAACTGCTCGATCAGCACCACCCGGTCCAGGCACGGATCGTAGGGCAGCACGCACACCGCATCATGACGCACGAACAGCTCGCGACTCAGCTCCGCGCCCATCGCACCATTGAACTGACGATGACGCAGGTGCAGGCGCTCCAGGCGGTAAAAACCGCTGAAGCATTGCTCGCGTCGCAGGATCTGGACATCATCCGGGCCGGGCTTGAAAGTCTCGCTCATCTGGACATCACTCACATTCGGTTGGGCCGTACCCGCGCAGCGTCTGACATGATCCGCACTGCGCCGGCACTGGCATGACTACAGCCGCACATCGTGAGCCGTCTCCATGATCATCCTAGCGCGCCGCCGATACGGCCGCAGCCCTCAGCTGACCGACGCAAGGCGGCCGGATCCGCTCACGGCGAACTTCAGACACCCAATGAACTCGAAACGGCACCTCACCCCGACAGGCGAACCATGAGCCATCCGACCTCTACCGCACGCTTTCCCGTCTACGCCCTGCTGGCCAGCCTGCTGTTGCTCGGCGCCTGCCAGCACAATCCGTTGCAACACGCGCCACAGGCCACGCAGCGCCTCACCGAGGAACGACCGCACGGTTGCGACGGCGAGGATTGCCCGCTGGTCAATATCGACACGCTGCACTTTGCCGATGAGTCGCAGCTCGACCGGCTGATCGACGAGCGCCTGCGCCGCATGACGCTCAACGCACCCGATGCACGGCTGCCGGAGTCGCTGCAGGCTTATCAAACCAAGTTCCTGCGCGACGCCGAGCCCGGCTGGGCCAGCTATCTGCAGGCCAAGGTGCGCGAGCAGCATGGCGACATCACCGTGATCGAGCTGTCCAGCTACCTCTATACCGGTGGCGCACACGGCATGCCGGGGCGTGGCTTCATCAATTACGACAGCGCACGGGACCGCGAACTGCGCCTGGAAGACCTGCTCATCCCCGGTCAGGAAGGCAACTTCTGGCGCGCCGCCCGCCAGGCCCATCAGCGCTGGTTGACGCAGAACGACCAAGCACAGAACTCCGACTTCCGCGAGCAGTGGCCGTTCCAGCAGACCGCGCATATCGCCCTGCTCAAGGACAGCGTGCTGCTCAAGTATGACGTCTACAGCATCGCGCCTTACTCCAGCGGTCATCCGGAGCTGTTCATTCCGCATGCGCAACTCCAGGGCATTCTCAAGCCGGAATACCTTTGAGCGTGCGCCGACGGGCATCCGCGCCCGCTCCCACGCCCAAACAGCGCTTCCATTCGCGCTGGTGATTTTTTAGACTATTCCGTCCGCTCGCCCATCCGGGCCCGCTATACCGCTATTGCACACGAGGAACACCATGGCCCGCGTTACCGTTGAAGATTGCCTGGACAACGTCGATAACCGCTTCGAGCTGGTCATGCTGGCCACCAAGCGTTCGCGCCAGCTGGCGACCGGCGGCAAAGAGCCGAAGGTGGCCTGGGAAAACGACAAGCCGACCGTCGTCGCCCTGCGCGAGATCGCTTCCGGCCTGGTCGACTACGATGTCATTGCACAGGATGAAATCGTCGACGACGAACCGCTCTTCATCCAGTATGAGGAAGAGCCCAACGAGGCCATCTGATTAAATGCCAGGTCGAAGTCGAATCGCCGAGCCTACATTGCGCCGGCAAGGAGCACAGCCTTGCCAGCCATAGATACGCTTGCCGATCGCCTGTCGACCTACCTCGGCCCGGACCAGGTCAACCTGGTTCGCCGCGCCTACTTCTACGCCGAGCAGGCCCACGACGGGCAGCGCCGGCGCAGCGGTGAAGCCTACGTCACCCATCCACTCGCGGTAGCCAACATCCTCGCCGACATGCACATGGACCATCAGAGCCTGATGGCCGCGATGCTGCACGACGTCATCGAGGACACCGGCATTCCCAAGGAAGCGCTGGTTGCGCAGTTCGGCGAAACCGTCGCCGAACTGGTCGACGGGGTCAGCAAGCTGACCCAGATGAACTTCGAGACCAAGGCCGAAGCGCAGGCCGAGAACTTCCAGAAGATGGCCATGGCCATGGCGCGCGACATTCGCGTGATCCTGGTCAAGCTCGCCGATCGCCTGCACAACATGCGCACCTTGGAAGTGCTGGCCGGCGAGAAACGCCGACGCATCGCCAAGGAAACCCTGGAAATCTACGCGCCCATCGCCAACCGCCTGGGCATGCACTCGATGCGCGTGGAGTTCGAGGACCTCGGCTTCAAGGCCATGCACCCGATGCGCTCCGAGCGCATCCGTGCTGCGGTGCGGCGTGCTCGCGGCAACCGCAACGAGATCGTCGAAAAGATCGAGCAGTCATTGATTCACTGCCTCGCGCGCGACAGCCTGGAAGGCGAGGTGGTGGGCCGCGAGAAGCACCTGTTCAGCATCTACAAGAAGATGCGCGGCAAGCGCAAGGCGTTCAACGAGATCATGGACGTCTATGCCTTCCGCATCGTGGTCGACAAGGTCGACACCTGTTACCGCGTGCTCGGCGCCGTGCACAGCCTGTACAAGCCGCTGCCCGGCCGCTTCAAGGATTACATCGCGATTCCCAAGGCCAACGGCTACCAGTCGCTGCACACCACGCTGTTCGGCATGCACGGCGTGCCCATCGAAATCCAGATCCGCACCCGCGAGATGGAAGAGATGGCCAACAACGGCATTGCCGCGCACTGGCTGTACAAATCCGACGAGAACGACGTGCCCAAGGGTACCCATGCCCGCGCCCGGCAGTGGGTCAAGGGCGTGCTGGAACTGCAGCAGCGCGCCGGCAACTCGCTGGAATTCATCGAGAGCGTGAAGATCGACCTGTTCCCGGACGAGGTCTACGTCTTCACGCCCAAGGGCCGCATCATGGAGCTGCCCAAGGGCTCCACCGCGGTGGACTTCGCCTACGCGGTGCACACCGACGTCGGCAACACTTGCATCGCCTGCCGCGTCAACCGGCGCCTGGCGCCGCTGTCGCAGGCGCTGGAAAGCGGCTCGACGGTGGAAATTGTGACCGCGCCGGGCGCACGGCCGAATCCGGCCTGGCTGAACTTCGTGGTCACCGGCAAGGCGCGCACCCATATCCGCCATGCGCTCAAACTCCAGCGTCGCTCGGAATCCATCAGCCTCGGCGAACGGCTGCTGAACAAGGCACTCACCGGCTTCGAGACCAGCCTGGACAAGATCAGCGCCGAACGCATCCGCCAGGTTCTCGCCGAGTACCACGTCGAATTCATCGAGGACCTGCTCGAGGACATCGGCCTGGGCAATCGCATGGCCTACGTGATCGCCCGGCGCCTGCTGGCCAGCGACGGCGAGCAGGCCCCCAGCGCCGAAGGCCCGCTGGCGATTCGCGGCACCGAGGGTCTGGTGCTCAGCTACGCCAAGTGCTGCACGCCGATCCCGGGCGACCCCATCGTCGGCCACCTGTCCGCCGGCAAGGGCATGGTGGTGCACCTGGACACCTGCCGGAACATTGCCGAATTCCGTCACAACCCGGACAAATGCATCCAGCTGTCCTGGGCCAAGGACGTCACCGGCGAATTCAACGTCGAGCTGCGGATCGAGCTGGAGCACCAGCGCGGCCTGATCGCCCTGCTCGCCGGCAGCGTCAACGCCGCCGACGGCAACATCGAGAAGATCGGCATGGACGAGCGTGACGGGCGTGTCAGCGTGGTCCAGCTGGTGGTCAGCGTGCATGATCGCGTGCACCTCGCACGGGTGATCAAGAAGCTGCGTGCGATCAAGGGTGTCACCCGGATCACGCGACTCAGGGCCTGAATTTCGCCCCGCAAGACAACGGGGCCGCCACCTCGCACCTCATCGCCGGCGGTGGCTGCGGTTGTCACAAGTCATTATGCTGACCGGCCAATTGCCAATTCCGCAGAGGAGTTTCCATGAGCAAGACCGTCATCAACACCGACAAGGCCCCCGCTGCCATCGGCACCTACTCCCAGGCGATCAAGGCCGGCAATATCGTTTACCTGTCTGGTCAGATTCCGCTGGACCCCAAGACAATGGAACTGGTCGAGGGCTTCGAAGCCCAGGCCGTGCAGGTTTTCGAGAACCTCAAGGCCGTGGCCGAAGCCGCTGGCGGTTCGCTGAAGGATGTCGTCAAGCTCAACATCTTCCTCACTGATCTGGGCAACTTCGCGACCGTCAACGAGGTAATGGGCCGTTACTTCCAGCAGCCTTATCCGGCGCGCGCCGCCATCGGCATTGCTGCGCTGCCGAAAGGTTCGCAAGTGGAAATGGACGCGATCCTGGTCATCGACTGACCTGCTGGGCGCACCGCCAGCCGGTGCGCCTCCTTCCCTCAGCGCGGACCGCGCTCAGCGAATCAGCACCTCGACCCGGCGATTACGCGGCTCGGCGGTCGCATCCGGCGTCGCCACCAGCAGATTGCGCTCGCCGTGACTGGTCACCCGCAACTCCATCGTCTCCAGCCCCCGGGCCTTCAAAAGCTCGGCAACCGCCTGCGCGCGACGCAGGCCGACCCGCACATTGGCCGCCTCGGCGCCGAGCGTATCGGTATGGCCGATCACCGTAACCACCGGGTAATCGCGACGGCGCACGGCTTCCAGTACCTGCTGCACGATCGCCTCGGCGGCGGCGTCGGGTTGGCCGTCGGCGCGTAGCTGGAGCATGTGGCGTTCCGGCAATGCCGGTTGCGCCGCCAGCGTCCGCTCGAAATCCCGCTCGCGGCGCAACGCGCTCACACTGAACGGGCGCGCATCGCCCAGCGTCATGCCCTGTCCGGCCTGGGTCAGCTGCGGTGGCTCCTGATCGTCGAGCGCCACGCTGCCGGCGCCAGGCAGCATCACGTAGGAGCGCCCGCTGCAACCGGCGAGCGCCGCCGCCAGCAACACCACGGCCCAGCCGCGCCAGCCGGCTCTCATTCGACCACCTTCAGCAGCATCTGGCCGCCGTGCAGCCGCACACGACCGTCCGGGGTATCCACGGCAATGGCGCCCGGTGCCAGACGGGCAATATCGCCGGCGAGCAGATTCAACGTGCCGCGCTGCAGGCGCGCATCGAGTCGCAACTGATCCTCGGCCGGGGCGAAGCGGTAGTCGTCAAGCACCAGTTCGCTGTGCGGACCGAACGACAGCACGCTGCCGTCGCTGAGGATCACGCCCAGCGCGCCGCCTTCGCCGGTGCTCAGCGTTACCCCGGGGATGATCGCCTGGCCGACCCGGGCGGCATTGGTATAGCCGCGACTGCTGACATAGGCCGCGCCCTCGACGCGAGCCACATGCCCGCTGGGCTCGGGCAGGTCGGTTGCGGCGGCGCAGGCCAGCCACAGCACCGGCAAACCGGCCAGGCAGCGCAACAGTTTCAGGTGCGGATCGTTCATCGGTCTCTCGAATCGACAGCTAGCGGAACGGCAATGATTAAGCCGAACCACTAAGGCAGTCGAAATCGGCAAAAGATTCCGCAACGCCGCGTGCAATCGCATAAACCGAAGAGGCCTCGGGCCCGCGTACGCGCCTGCTCCCCGCGCACGAAAGGGTTCCGTCGGCGACCTGTCATTCGTCGCAAACCTGCCGTCCGTTCGTCGTGTGACGGTCCGGGCGACCTCGCTTGCCGTATCCTCGCCGCTGGCGGTTGATTAAAAACCGACCAGCGGTCTGGCACAGAACAGCATCCATAAGCTAGCGACCGCACGCACAGCGTGCTGTGCGCCGGCGGGTTTCGCCCGCATCAGAAAACTGTGGTCTGCCTGTCGGGCAGTGTTTTTATCGACGCGTCGGGCCTGCCCCGATTGGATGTGAAATGAAGAAACCACGTTTGCTCCAGGGCCGTCCGGGTCTTGCGCTGTCCATGTTCGCCCTGCTGCTGCTCGCTGTGCTGGCCTTCTGGGCGACTCGCCCCGGCACGCCCGCGCAACCGCCGGCCGCCGGCTCCGCCGCCGCCATGCTGGCCGAGCTGCAAACCTCGCGCGACAGCTGGGACGCCCATCGCGGCGACCTCTCCCGTCTGCTCGCCGACCTGCGCGGCGGCGCCATCGCCAGCGCCGCACTGGGCGCCGACGCGGTTTACATCAGCGCTCGCGACGGCCAGCGCTACTGGGTGCCGGAGCAGTCCGGGCAGGTCGCCGCGCTGCTGCTCGACCACTACGCCAGCAGCGGCGAGCTGTTTCCGTTGACGCTGTTCGAGACCGCGGCGGACAAGCCGTTCTACCTGTCCCTGCTGCCTTACTCGCCCATGGTCCTGCTGCTGCTCGGCGGCGCGCTGTTCTTCATCCTCAAGACCCGCGGCTTCGAGGTGCAGCGCAAGGGCAGCGGCGTCACCTTCGCCGATGTCATCGGCGCCGCGGAGGCCAAGCAGGCGCTCGCCGATGTCACCGCCTACCTGCGCGACCCGGCCGCCTACGCACGCCTCGGTGCGCGTCCGCCCAAGGGCGTGCTGCTGACCGGCGAGCCAGGCACCGGCAAGACCCAGCTGGCCAAGGCACTGGCGAGCGAATCGAACGCCAGCTTCATCCAGGTGACCGGCAGCGATTTTTCCTCGATGTATTTCGGCGTCGGCATCCAGAAGGTCAAGGCGCTGTTTCGCACCGCGCGCAAGCAGGCGCCGTGCATCATCTTCATCGACGAGATCGACGGCATCGGCAAGCGCGCCGAGCAGCAGCGCTCCAGCGATGCCGAGAGCAACCGCATCATCAACCAGTTCCTCGCCGAGCTGGACGGCTTCGACGGCGCCAGCGGCGTGCTGGTGCTGGGCGCAACCAATTTTCCCAATTCGCTCGACCCGGCGCTGGTGCGCGAGGGCCGTTTCGACCGCTCCATCGCCGTCGGCCTGCCGGGGCTGGATGATCGCGAAGCGCTGTTCCGCCTGTACGCCGGGCGGATCAGCGCTGCCGACGATCTGGACTTCCCGCAGCTGGCACGCAACAGCGTCGGCCTGACGCCTGCGGCCATCGCCTACATCGTCAACCATGCCGCCCTGCTGGCGGCCCGCACGGGCGCCACGCAGGTCGACATGGGCCACTTCGTCGATGCCGTCGAAACCTGCCGCATCGGCGAGCAGCCGTCGGGGGTGACGCCGATGTCGCCGACCGACCGCAAGCGCATCGCCGTGCACGAGGCTGGCCACGCGTTGGTCGCGGCTGAACTCAAGGTCGGCCGGGTGGAGAAGGTCACCATCCTGCCGCGCGGCCAGGCGCTGGGCGTGACCCTGGTGACGCCGGTGGAGGACAAGCGCCTGCACATGGAGTCCGAGCTGCGCGCGCGCATCCAGATGCTGCTGGCCGGGCGCTGCGCCGAGCAGCTGTACTTCCATGAGGTCTCGTCCGGTGCCGGGCAGGACCTGCAGGAGGCGTCG
Organism: Stutzerimonas degradans; assembly: GCF_024448505.1. Classification (GTDB taxonomy): domain Bacteria; phylum Pseudomonadota; class Gammaproteobacteria; order Pseudomonadales; family Pseudomonadaceae; genus Stutzerimonas; species Stutzerimonas degradans. The sequence continues at coordinate 454,884 of NZ_JAMOHV010000001.1, read as the reverse complement.
AAGATCGCCCTGTCGATGGTCGGCGCGTTGGGCATGGGGCCGAAAGGCTCGCTGCTCAGCCTGCAGGCGGTGCGTGATGCGCACATCGAGTTCGACTCCGGCGATGCCATCCGCGCCGCCGACGACCTGCTCCGCCAGCTCGAACGTGACTGCCAGGCGCTGCTGCAGCGGCTGCGGCCGGCGCTGGACGAGGTGTCCGCGCGGCTGCTGGCCAGCGAAACCGTGCCCGGCGAAGAGGTGCTGGCGGCCATCGAGCGGCTGCCCGCCCATCACCGCGACGCCAGCATCAGCAGCATCGGCGCCCAGATCGGCACCCTCGATCGCGTCGCCGCCAGCACGCTGGAACATGCCGAGCATTTCGAGCTGTCGCCTGCGCCGCAGGACCAGCCGTGCGACGACGGACCGGGGATGGCCTGAGGCCGGCGCGAGGCGCGCCTCGGGAACGAGTTCGGTGGAAAAGCGCTGCGCGCGTTTTCCACCCTACGCACCCTGTGCCGGGTCGAAGGGGGGCAACGGCGCAGCCTTGCCCATCGCGACAAAGGCTGCGGTGGCCCCCTCGAACGCCGCTAGTCCAGCACCACCAGCCGATTGGGCAGCTCGTTGCGTGCATGGGTGGCCGGCACATGCTGCGCCAGCAGCGCGCCGGCCGACTCGATGCAGCCGAGGAAACCCTCGAGCACCCGGCCCTGCTTCACCCGTTCGGTGAAGGCGGCGACGATCGTCTCCCAGGCGGCATTGTCGATACGGCTGGCGATGCCGCGGTCGACGAGAATCTCCACATAGCGCTCCGCCTCGCTGACGAAGATCAGCACGCCGGTATCGGCCTCGGTGTGATGCAGGTTCAGCTCGATGAACTGCCGCCGCGCCAGGTTGCAGGCCCGCCAGTTGCGCACCGCGCGCGGAATCAACCGACTGGTCAGCGCCGGCGCGCGGAACGCCACGGCCAGCACCAGGAACGTCGCCCATTGCGCCAGCAACTGCTGCCAGGCACTCAGCCAGCCGCCGAAGAACAGCAGCGCGCCGGGCAGCAGCAACGCAATCAGGCTGGCCCAGAGCAGCGGAATGTAGCGGTAGTCGTCGGCCTGCGCGGCCAGCACGGTCACTACCTCGGCATCGGTGTCGCGCTCGATGCGCTCGATCGCCGCGGCCACCTGTTGTAGCTCGCTCTCGCTCAGTAAGGTCATTGCGCGTCCATCGTTCGATTACCAGCCACCGGAGGCACCGCCGCCGCCGAAGCCGCCGCCGCCCCCGCCAAAGCCTCCACCGCCGCCGAAGCCGCCCCCGCCGCCGCGACCCATACCGCCCAGCAACGCGCCGAGCAGCAGCGCACGGCGACCACCGCGCCCGCCACGACCGCCACCAATGAGGAAGATCGCCACCAGCATGAGGAAGAAACCGAGGATGCCCAGGCCGCCCGGCTCCTGTGAGCCCATCGGCATCGCCGGGCGCAGCGCCGCACTTTGCAGCGGATCGCCGCCGAGCACCTGGATCATCGCCTCGGCGCCCGCGCTTATGCCTCGGGCAAAATCGCCCTCGCGAAAGGCCGGCACGATGATGCCGTTGATGATCAGCGAAGACTGCGCATCGGTCAGCCGCCCTTCCAGGCCGTAGCCGACCTCGATGCGCACACGTCGCTCGTCGCGCGCCACGATCAGCAGCGCGCCGTTGTCCTCGCCGCGCTGACCGATGCCCCACGCGCGGCCCAGCGCCACGCCGAACTCCTCGATGCTGCGGCCCTGCAGGTCCGGCACGGTCACGACCACCACCTGCTCGGTGGTGGCCTGCTCGTGCGCGGCGAGCATGCCCGTCAGGCGCGCCTCGGTCGCGGCGTCGAGCAGCTCGGCGCCATCCACCACGCGACCGCTCAGCGCCGGCAACGCCAGCTGCTGCGCAGCGACGCCCGCCGCCCAGAACAGCAGGCCGAGCAGCAGAGCCGGCGCGAATCTCACTGGAATTTCACTTGCGGCGCCTGTTCGGCGTTCTGGGCGGTGGCCTCGAAGGTCTCGCGGATCGGCATGTCGCTGTACATCAGCGTGTGCCAGATGCGCCCCGGGAAGGTGCGAATCTCGGTGTTGTAGCGCTCTACCGCGGCGATGAAGTCACGCCGTGCCACGGCGATGCGGTTCTCGGTGCCTTCGAGCTGCGACTGCAGGGCGAGGAAGTTCTGGTTGGATTTCAGCTCCGGATAACGCTCGGACACCACCATCAGGCGGCTCAGCGCGCCGGTCAGCTGGTTCTGCGCCTGCTGGAACTGCTGCAGCTGCTCGGGGTTGTCCAGGGTGCTGGCGTCTACCTGAATCGAGGTCGCCTTCGCTCGCGCCTCGATCACCGCCGTCAGGGTTTCCTGCTCCTGGCGGGCGAAGCCCTTGACCGTCTCCACCAGGTTGGGGATCAGGTCGGCACGGCGCTGGTACTGGTTCTCCACCTGCGCCCAGGCGGATTTCACCTGCTCGTCGTACTGCGGAATGTTGTTGATGCCGCAGCCGCTGAGCAGCCCGGAGAAAAGAAACACCACCAGCAGTTGCCAGGGAAAGCCAAAGCGCTGCGTCCGCATGATTCGCTCATCCATTCGATTCGAGGTACTGATTAAGAATAGCCAAGCGCCGGCAGAGTTCAGCCGTGCCGCCCGCGTATGCGACGCTAGATCACACCGGCATCGCGCAGAGCGCCGATCTGCGCGGGCTGCAGCTGTAGCAGACGTTCGAGCAGCGCCGCGCTGTGCTCGCCAAGCAAAGGCGGCGGCCGGCGATAGCTGACCGGCGAGGCCGACAGGCGCAGCGGGCTGGCCACCTGCGGCACGCGGCTGGCCAGAGGATGCGGCATCTCGACCCGAAGGCCGCGATGCTGCACCTGCGGGTCGGCGAACACCTGCGCCAGATCGTTGATCGGCCCGCAGGGCACGCCGGCCTGTTCCAGCGTGCTGACCCATTCGGCCGTGGTGCGGAACACCGTGACCTGGCGGATCAGTGGAATCAGTTCGGCGCGATGGGCAACCCGCGCACGATTGCTGGCGAAGCGCGGATCGTCCGCCCATTCCGGCCGCCCGGCCACTTCGCAGAACTTGCGGAACTGCCCGTCGTTGCCAACGGTGAGGATGATGTCGCCATCGGCGGTGGGGAAATCCTGATACGGCACGATGTTCGGGTGGGCATTGCCCATGCGCTTGGGCGCCACGCCGGTGGTGAGGTAGTTGAGCGCCTGGTTGCCGAGGCAGGCGACCTGCACGTCGAGCAGGGCGGTATCGACGTGCTGGCCTTCGCCGGTCCGCTCGCGGTGCGCCAGCGCGGCGAGCACGCCGACGGTGGCGTACAGGCCGGTGAGGATGTCGGTCAGCGCCACGCCGACCTTGACCGGCCCGGCACCCTCCTCCGCATCGCTGCGCCCGGTCAGGCTCATCAGTCCGCCTAGGCCCTGGATCATGAAGTCGTAGCCGGCGCGTGTAGCGTAAGGCCCGTCCTGGCCGAAACCGGTGATCGAGCAGTAGATCAGCCGCGGATTGATGGCGCTCAGGCTGGCGTAATCCAGCCCGTAGGCGGCCAGCCCGCCGACCTTGAAGTTCTCCAGCAGCACGTCGCTCTGCATCACCAGCTCGCGGATGATCCGCTGGCCCTCGGGCTGGGTGAAGTCGACGGTCAACGACTGCTTGTTGCGGTTGGCGGTCAGGTAATAGGCCGCCTCCGAGGTGTTCTCGCCGTGCTGGTCCTTGAGATAGGGCGGCCCCCAGTGACGGGTGTCGTCGCCGGTGCCAGGGCGCTCGACCTTGATCACCTCGGCGCCGAGATCACCGAGGATCTGTCCGCACCAGGGGCCGGCGAGCACGCGGGACAGGTCGAGCACGCGCAGATGGGACAGAGCGCCGGACATTGCGATTTCCTTCATGCGTAGGGTGGAAAACGGCCGCAGGCCTTTTCCACCGGTGGATACGGGACCGGGGGCAAAGGTGGAAAACGCTGGCGGTTTTCCACCCTACGATCCGTCAGAAGAACGCCTGGATACCGGTCTGCGCGCGGCCGAGGATCAGCGCGTGCACGTCATGGGTGCCCTCATAGGTGTTCACCACCTCGAGGTTGACCAGGTGCCGGGCCACGCCGAACTCGTCGCTGATGCCGTTGCCGCCGAGCATGTCGCGGGCCAGGCGCGCGACGTCCAGCGCCTTGCCGCAGCTGTTGCGCTTCATGATCGAGGTGATCTCCACCGCCGCGCTGCCTTCGTCCTTCATCCGGCCGAGGCGCAGGCAGCCCTGCAGGGCCAGGGTGATCTCGGTCTGCATGTCGGCGAGCTTCTTCTGGATCAGCTGATTGGCGGCCAACGGGCGACCGAACTGCTGGCGGTCGAGCACATACTGGCGCGCGGTGTGCCAGCAGAACTCGGCGGCGCCCAGTGCGCCCCAGCTGATGCCGTAGCGCGCACTGTTCAGGCAAGTGAACGGCCCTTTCAAGCCGCGCACGTCGGGGAAGGCGTTCTCTTCCGGACAGAACACGTTATCCATAACGATCTCGCCGGTGATCGAGGCGCGCAGGCCGACCTTGCCGTGGATCGCCGGCGCGGACAGCCCTTCCCAGCCCTTCTCCAGCACGAAGCCGCGGATCTCGCCGGCATCGTCCTTGGCCCAGACCACGAACACGTCGGCGATCGGGCTGTTGGTGATCCACATCTTGCTGCCGGAAAGGCGGTAGCCACCGTCGACCTTCTTCGCGCGGGTGACCATCGAGCCCGGGTCGGAGCCGTGGTTCGGCTCGGTCAGACCGAAGCAGCCGATGTATTCGCCGCTGGCCAGCTTGGGCAGGTACTTCTGTTTGGTCGCTTCATTGCCGAACTCGTTGATCGGCACCATCACCAGGGAGGACTGCACACTCATCATCGAGCGGTAGCCGGAGTCGACGCGCTCGACTTCGCGGGCGATCAGGCCGTAGCACACGTAGTTGAGGCCGCTGCCGCCGTAGGTCTCGGGAATGGTCGCGCCGAGCAGGCCGGTCTCACCCATCTCGCGGAAGATCGCCGGATCGGTGCGTTCATGGCGGAACGCTTCCAGCACGCGCGGCGCCAGCTTGTCGGCGGCGAACTGCGCGGCGCTGTCACGCACCATGCGCTCTTCCTCGGTGAGCTGCTGGTCGAGCAGCAGCGGGTCGATCCAGTTGAAGCGTGCGGAGCCGGCCATCGCTCTTCCTCTTGTGCGGTCGTGCGTATTCGGATGAGTCGATGCTAGAAAGCATCCCGCGCCGCTGCAAACGAGAAATTCGCACCCATCTGTGCGATTTGCTCACAACTAGATAAGGTAGAAGGACTTTTCTGATCGACTTGAGTGAGCCGCCCGCACGATGCGCCGAAAGATCCCCAGCACCGCTGCCCTGATCGCCTTCGAGGCGGCTGCGCGGCACGAGAGCTTTACCCGCGCCGCCGAGGAACTGGCGCTGACCCAGGGCGCCGTCTGCCGGCAGATCGGCGGACTAGAAGCCTTTCTCGGCCTGGAACTGTTCCGTCGTTCGCGACGCGGCGTGAAGCTGACCGAGGCGGGGCTGTCCTACGCCCGGCGCATCGCCGCGCAGCTGGATGCGGTGGAGCGCGACACCCTCTCGGTGATGGGCCAGCAGGGTACGCAGACCCTGGAACTGGCGCTGGTGCCGACCTTCGGCACCCAGTGGCTGCTGCCGCGCTTGCCGCGTTTCCAGGCGCTGCACCCGCAGATCACCGTCAACCTGACCAATCGCACCCGCCCGTTCCTGTTCGCCGATACCGATTTCGACGCCGCGATCTATTTTGGCGACGGCGACTGGTCCGGTACCGAGGCGCACTACCTGATGCCCGAGGACCTGCAGCCGGTGTGCAGTCCGGCGCTGTTGCCCGACGGCGAGCCGCTGGATGCCGAACGCCTGGCGGCAATGCCGCTGCTGCAGCAGACCACGCGGCCCTATGCGTGGCGGCAGTGGTTCAATTCACTGGGGCTCAAGGTCGCCCGCGACATGACCGGCCCGCGGCTGGAGCTGTTTTCCATGCTGGCGCAGGCGGCGGAGCATGGCATGGGCGTGGCACTGATTCCGCCGTTCCTGATCCAGCGCGAGCTGGCCGAGGGGCGGTTGGTGCCGGCGCATCCGCATGCCTATCGCAGCGAGGCGCGGGCGTATTACCTGATGATTCCGGAGCGCAAGGTGGAGTCGGCGGGGTTGGTGGCGTTTCGCGATTGGTTGAAGGAGGAGGCTAGGGTTTGGCGCGAGCAGGACGGGGCATAGTCCTGCGGACCGACTTATCGGCGAACGCTGGGGCCTGTGTCCCGGTCGTGCCGAGGAAAGCGCGGCGTCGTTCGCAGGCATAAACGCCCAACGAGGTGGAAAACGCTACGCGGTTTTCCACCCTACGGTTATTGGCCGGATACGAGCGGGTGACGCGGCAGGGTTACTTCTTCTTACGAGGCTTCAGGTATTTGGTCAGCCCCTGAAACCACATCACCAGCGCCGGATTCCCCTGAATCTGGATGTTCTTGTCCTGAATCCCCTGCATGAACGCCAGCTGCTTGTTCTTCGCCGTCATGGTCTCGAACCCATAGACCGTATCTCTGAAGCCCAGGGAAAACGCCGGCTCCCTCGCCGGGCCGCCTTTGCTGGTGACGCGCTGGTCGCGCACGACGAAATGCCGCGCGACCTTGCCGTCGAGGGTATGCAGCTGGAAGGTCAGGTCCTTGTCGCCCAGCTGCTGCTGGAACTCGGGGTTGGTTCGGCTGGCCTTGGCCATCAGGCGGCCCAGCATCCAAAGCAGGAAACGGAATTTCATGGTGACGTCCGACCGATACGAGGGAAAGGCCGCATTGTAGAGGCTGGATCGGCGGGCGAAAGTGTGGGTACGGCAGGGTCGGTGAGCGACCGGGTGGTCAGTTGACCCGGAGCCGCTGGGGCTCCGGGTAGCGCACGTCAGCTGACGGCGTCCTTGAGCATCTTGCCGGGCTTGAACGCCACGGTGTTGCTGGCCTTGATGGTGACCGGCTCGCCGGTCTGCGGGTTCTTGCCGGTACGGGCGCCGCGATGGCGTGGTACGAAGGTGCCGAAGCCGACCAGGGTCACGCTGTCCTTGCGGTGCAGCGCATTGGTGATTTCATCGAGCACGGCGTTGAGTACACGATTGGCCTGATCCCTGGAAAGGTCGGCCTTCTCGGCGATGGCTGCGGCGAGTTCCGGTTTGCGCATTGGAAGCCTCTGAGACTTTGTTGTTGTTGTGTCCTGCTGCTCCGAGGAACAGCGTTCTAAGGCGCTGCGACGGCTCTAGACCGGGCAGACGCGTCGAGAATGGCATGCTGCTAGCACCTGCGCCAGTCTTCTACGACTCAAGTCCGATCCCGGCTCAGGCCTTTAGCGACAGAACTTGCGGCAGTTCCGCCAATACCGGCGGAAGCTGCCGATTCAGCGCCATCCGCTCCTGCGTTGCCGCGCCTGTCAGAGCATAGCCGAGCAGCTGGCCGGAGGGCCCCAGATAGCGTGCACGCACGTCGGCGCCCTGGGCCTCCACGGACCAGTGGCCTTCGGCACCAACGGCCGGCGGCGAGACCACCAGCGGGCATACCGGCGTCTTCACCGTGACCGGCATGGCACCGTAGCTGACCATCGTCGGGGTGCCCGTAAGCGTCCTGGCCAGTGCGCGCACGCCGCTCATCAGCGGCATCACGTAGAGCAGGCTGAGCCCTTCCACCTCGGCGCAGTCGCCCAGCGCGTAGATGTGCGGCTGCGAGGTCTGCAGCAGACGATCGACGACGATGCCGCGCGCCACCTGCAGACCGGCTTCGGCGGCCAGTTCGGTGCGCGGACGCAGACCGACGGCGCTCACCACTAGGTCGCAGTTCAGCGTCTGCCCATCCGAGAGACGCGCCTGCAGGCCGTCGCCCGTGCGCTCGAGGCGTTGCAGTACCGGCCCCAGGTGAAAGCGCGCGCCGAGCTGCTGCAGCCCGCCCTGCACTGCGGTGGCCGCCTCGAGCGGCAGCAGTCCGGGCATGATCTGCGTGCTCGGCGCGACCACGTCGACCTGGTAGCCGCCGGTCAGCAGGTCGTTGGCGAACTCGCAGCCGATCAGCCCGGCGCCGAGAATCAGTACGCGCTGCTTGCCCTGCGCCGCCGCGCGGAAACGGCGGTAATCATGCAGGTCGTTGATCGGGAAGATCGCGTCCTGCGCGTCGCCCTCGACCGGCACGCGAATGGTCTGCGCGCCCCAGGCGAGAACCAGATCGCGATAGACCACCGGCTCGTTGCCGATCCAGATGCGGCGCGCCGCGGGTTCGAGGCGGGTGACGCGGGTGTGGGTGCGGATTTCGGCATTGAGCTTCTCGGCCATCTCGCCGGCATCGGCCTGACCCAAACCGTCGGCGTCCTTGCCCATCGCGAAGCCGGTAGACAGCAGCGGCTTGGAATAGGATCGACCGTCATCGCTGGTGATCAGCAGCAGCGGCGTCGTGCTGTCGAGCTTGCGCAGCTCGCGGGCCAGGTTGTAGCCGGCCAGGCCGGTGCCGATGATCACGATAGGTGCTGTCACGTTGTCCTCCTCGTTGTAATGCAAAGCGCGGCTCAGGCGACCACGACCATCTCGAAATCCACCTTGCCGACGCCGCAGTCGGGACAGGTCCAGTCTTCCGGTACGTCTTCCCAGCGGGTGCCCGGCGCGATGCCCTCTTCGGGCAGCCCGGCCGCTTCGTCATAGGTGAATCCGCACACCACGCATTGCCATTTGTTCATTCCGGACCTCGATACTGTATTGATCGAACCGCACGCTATACGAGCACGCGCGGACTTGCCATGCCACGAACGAAACGGGCGGCCAAGGCCGCCCGTCGCTCAGGGTTGCTGCGTACTCAGCGGGCGACGCCCACCAGCGGATCGGTGATGCCCAGTACATAGAAGCCTAGCAGGCCGATAGTGCCGGCCAGGGCGAGGTAGTACAGCGTCGGCAGCATGGTCTTGCGCAGGGTGATGCCTTCGCGCCCGAGCAGGCCCACGGTAGCCGAAGCGGCGACCACGTTGTGGATGGCGATCATGTTGCCCGCCGCCGCGCCCACCGACTGCAGCGCCACCATCAGCGCACCGGACAGACCCAGCAGGCCCGCGGTGTTGAACTGGAACTGCGAGAGCATCAGGTTGGATACGGTGTTGGAACCGGCGATGAACGCGCCCAGCGCACCCACGGCCGGCGCGAAGAACGGATACACCGAACCCACGCTGTCGGCCACCAGCTGCGCCATCGCCACCGGCATCGACACCAGATCGGAGCCGTTGACCCCCGAGTTGATCAGGATACGCACCATCGGAATGGTGAAGATCAGCACGAAGCCCGCGCCGAGCAGCGTCCGGCTCGACTCGTTGATCGCCGCACCCAGCTCCCGTGCGCTCATGCGATGCAGGAAGAAGGTGATCGCCACGACGATGCAGAGGATGCCACCGGGCAGGTACAGCGGCTCCAGCGTACCCGAGACACCGGCTTCACCGAGGATGTCCTTCCAGCCGAAGGAGAGCGACATCAACGCCGCCTTGACGTCCGGGAACACCCGCGAGATCACCAGGAACGCCGCCAGCAGCAGGTACGGCGCCCAGGCCATCGGCACGGAGATCGGCGTCTTGCCGGCGATGTCCTCGATCTTCATCTCGATCTTGCCCATCCACTCCGTCGGCCATTCACTGGCCGGAGCGAAATCCCAGCTCTGCTTGGGCAGCAGGAAGCCGGCCTTGGCCGCCGGTACGACGATGGCCAGACCGACCAGCGCGCCGATGATCGAGGGGAACTCCGGTCCAAGGAACACGCCGGCAGCGGCATACGGAATCACGAAGCAGAGGCCGGTGAAGATGGCGAACGGCGCCACCACCAGACCTTCCGACCAGGACTTATTGCGGCCGAAGAAGCGCGTCATGATGCTGATCATGATCAGCGGCATGAGAATCCCGCACAGCGCATGGATGATCGCCACCCGCGAGAAGATCAGGTGGAAGAACACCTCCCAGTTACTGCCCACGGTGGCCAGCTGCGCGCTGATGCCGGTCTTGTCCAGGCCCGCGCCGACACCGACCAGAATCGGCGTACCCACAGCACCGAAGGACACCGGCGTGGATTGCACCATCATGCCCAGCACCACTGCGGCCAGTGCCGGGAAGCCCAGCGCCACCAGCAACGGCGCCGCCACCGCGGCCGGCGTACCGAAGCCGGAGGCCCCTTCGATGAAGCAACCGAACAGCCAGGCCACGATCAGCGCCTGCACGCGACGGTCGGGACTGATGTCGGAGAAGCCGCGACGGATCGCCGAGATGCCTCCCGAGTGCTTGAGCGTGTTCAGCAGCAGGATCGCACCGAAGATGATCCAGAGGATCGCCGCGGTGAGGATCAAACCTTGCAAGGTAGAAGCGATGACCCGGTTGAGGGTCATGTCCCAGGCCAGCAGGCCGATCAGCGCAGTGAGGACGAAAACCAGCGGCATCGCGTACTTGGCCGGCCAACGAAAGCCGATCAGCAGGACACCCGCCAGCACCAGCGGCACGAAGGCCAGTATGGACAGTAGTGTTTGACTCATTATTAGTCCCTGTTTTTGTTGTGAACCGCTTTTCTTATGTCCGGGCAAGCCCGGTGCCTTGCATGGAACCCCGCGCCGTCACAGCCTAAGGCCGTCGCAGTTGCGGACCCCCCGGGTGCCTGCCGAACTGCCTGGCAGATCCCCATGCTCGAAAGCCCCGAACGCAAAAATCGGCGTCCGGGGCTCCTGTCTTGTACCGGCGGGAGACAAGCTCCCGCCTTGCCGTTCATGGCTCGCTTCAGACCGGATTGGCCGCCTTGAAGCGCTGGCGCCACTGGTGCAGCAGCGGCTCGGTGTAACCGGCCGGCTGCTCGCGCCCCTTGAACACCAGGTCGCTGGCTGCCTGGAAGGCGATGGACTTGGCGTAGTCCGGCGCCATCGGGCGGTACAGCGGGTCACCGGCGTTCTGCTGGTCGACCACCTTGGCCATGCGCTGCAGGGTTTCCTGCACCTGCTCGCGGGTCACCACACCGTGGTGCAGCCAGTTGGCGATGTGCTGGCTGGAGATACGCAGGGTGGCGCGGTCTTCCATCAGGCCGACATCGTGGATGTCCGGCACCTTGGAGCAACCGACGCCCTGCTCCACCCAGCGCACCACATAACCGAGGATGCCCTGGCAGTTGTTGTCCAGCTCCTGTTGCTTCTCTTCGGCGCTCCACTTGTCCGCGGCGACCACCGGGATGGTCAGCAGGTCATTGAGCAGCTGTTCGCGCTCGGCGGCCAGATCGACCTTCTGCAGTTCGCGCTGCACCGCCTGCACGTCTACCTGATGGTAGTGCAGTGCGTGCAGGGTCGCGCCGGTGGGCGACGGAACCCAGGCGGTATTGGCGCCGGATTTCGGATGGCCGATCTTCTGTTCGAGCATGGCCGCCATCAGGTCCGGCATGGCCCACATGCCCTTGCCGATCTGCGCGCGACCGGCGAGGCCGCAGGCCAGGCCGACCAGCACGTTGTTGCGCTCGTAGGACTTGATCCACGGGGTGTTCTTCATGTCGCCCTTGCGCAGCACCGGGCCGGCTTCCATGCAGGTGTGCATCTCGTCGCCGGTACGGTCGAGGAAACCGGTGTTGATGAAGGCCACACGGCTCTTGGCCGCCGCGATGCAGGCCTTGAGGTTGGCGCTGGTGCGGCGCTCCTCGTCCATGATGCCCATCTTCAGGGTGAAGCGCGGCACGCCGATCAGGTCCTCGACGCGGCCGAACAGCTCGTCGGCGAAGGCGACTTCGGCAGGCCCGTGCATCTTCGGCTTGACGATGTAGAAGCTGCCGGTGCGCGAGTTGCCCTTGCGCGCCAGGTCATGCTTGGCGATCAGGCTGGTGAACACGCCGTCCATGATGCCCTCGGGGATCTCGCTGCCATCTTCGAGCAGGATCGCCGGGTTGGTCATCAGGTGGCCGACGTTGCGGATGAACAGCAGCGAACGGCCGTGCAGCTTCAGCGTGCCGCCGTTCGGCGCGCTGTACTCGCGGTCCGGGTTGAGGCGGCGGACGAAGCTGGAGCTGCCCTTGGCGACTTCCTCGCTGAGGGTGCCCTGCACGATGCCCAGCCAGTTGCGGTAGGCCAGCACCTTGTCGTCGGCATCGACGGCGGCGACCGAGTCCTCGCAGTCGAGGATGGTGGAGACCGCGGCTTCGATCAGCAGGTCTTTCACGCCGGCCGGGTCGGTCTGGCCGATCGGGCTGTTCGGATCGATCTGGATCTCGATGTGCAGGCCGTTGTTCTTCAGCAGCACGGCCTTGGGCTCGACTGCCTCGCCCTGGAAGCCGACGAACTTCTCCGGCTGCTGGAGACCGGTGACGGTGCCGTTCTCCAGGGTCACCTTGAGCTGACCGTCCTGCACGCGGTAGGCGGTGGCGTCGGCGTGGCTGCCTTCAGCCAGCGGCGCGGCCTGGTCGAGCACGTTGCGCGCGTAGGCGATGACCTTGGCCCCGCGCACTTCGTTGTAGCCCGGCCCCTTCTGCGCGCCGCCTTCTTCGGAGATGGCGTCGGTGCCGTAGAGCGCGTCGTACAGCGAGCCCCAGCGGGCGTTGGCGGCGTTCAGCGCATAGCGGGCGTTCATGATCGGCACCACCAGCTGCGGGCCGGCCTGAGTGGCGATCTCGATGTCGACGTTGGCGGTGTCGATCTTCACCTCGCCCGGCACCGGCAGCAGGTAGCCGATGGATTCGAGGAAGGTGCGGTAGGCGGCCATGTCCTGGATCGGCCCCGGATTGGCCTTGTGCCAGGCGTCCAGTTCGAGCTGCAGGCGATCGCGCTCGGCGAGCAGGGCACGGTTCTTCGGCGCCAGGTCGTGGGCGAGCTGGTCCAGGCCGCTCCAGAAGGCGGCGGCGTCGATGCCGGTGCCCGGCAGGACTTCGTCTTCGACAAAACGCTTGAGGTTGGCCGCAACCTGCAGGCGGCCCAGGGTTACGCGCTCGGACATCTGTTGTTCTCCTTGTGTCTGATTCAGTGAGCGAGGGCGGCAACGCCCGCCTTGGCGATCTGCGCGTCCTGCGCGGCAGTCACGCCGGACACGCCAACCGAACCGATGACCTGGCCGTCGACCACCAGCGGCACGCCGCCCTCCAGCGAGCAAACCACCGGCGCGGAGAGGAAGGCATTGCGGCCGTTGTTGACCATGTCCTCGTAGCCCTTGGTTTCGCGGCGACCGACGGCCGCGCTGCGGGCCTTCTCGGTAGCGATGTAGGAGGCGATCGGCGCGCAGCCGTCCAGACGCTCCAGCGCCAGCGGATGGCCGCCGTCGTCGGCGACGACGATGGTCACGGCCCAGCCGTTGGCCTGCGCTTCGGCACGGGCGGCGGCGAGGATGGCGGTCACTTCGGTCTGGCTCAGTACGGCTTTGCTTTTCATCTCGATTCTCCTGTCTGCGTATTTCGATTGTTCGGTTGGCGCGCGGCGGGCGGGCCGGAGTGGCTCGGTGGACATGCGCTGCGCGAGATGTCCACCCTACGGCTCGCGCGTCGTAGGGTGGAAAACGGCGCAGCCTTTTCCACGGTTAGCCCATCGATTCCTCGACCACTTCGATCCAGTGCTTGACCGGCGTGCGGCCGGCGCCATCCAGGTGGGTCTGGCAGCCGATGTTGGCGGTGACGATCACCTCCGGCTTGCCGCTCTCCAGTGCATTGAGTTTGTTGTCGCGCAGCTGGTGGGAAATCTCTGGCTGGGTGATCGAATAGCTGCCGGCCGAGCCACAGCACAGGTGCGCATCGGGCACCGCGGTGAGCTGGAAGCCCAGGCGGGTCAGCACGTCTTCGACCGCGCCGCCGAGCTTCTGCGCGTGCTGCAGGGTGCACGGGCAATGGAAGGCCATGCGCTTGTCGGCGCGCACATCGAGCTTTTCCAGCTCGGCGCTGCGCAGCACCTCGACCAGATCTTTGGCCAGTTCGCTGACACGCGCGGCCTTGGCCGCGTAGGCCGGGTCATCCTTGAGCAGGTGGCCGTATTCCTTGACGAAGGCGCCACAGCCGCTGGCGGTCTGCACGATGGCTTCGGCACCGGCTTCGATGGCCGGCCACCAGGCGTCGATGTTGCGCCGCGCGCGGTCCAGACCGGCGTCCTGGGCATTGAGGTGGTAATCCACCGCGCCGCAGCAGCCAGCCTCACGTGCTGGCGTGACGCTGATGCCGAGGCGGTCGAGCACGCGCGCGGCAGCGGCGTTGGTGGCCGGCGACAGGCTCGGCTGCACGCAGCCTTCGAGCATCAGCACGCGGCGCTGGTGCAGCACCTGCGGGCGCGGCTTGGCCGGGCGGATCTCGCGCGGCAGGTGGTCCTTCAGCGAGGCCGGCATCAGCGGCTTCAGCGCCTGGCCGGTGCTCAGCAGCGCCTTGAACAGGCCCGGACGCGGGATCACCGTGCGCAGGCCGCTACGCAGCAGGCGCTCGCCGGTTGAACGCGGCACCTGGCGCTCGATGAAGTCGCGGCCGATGTCCAGCAGGTTGTGGTACCTCACCCCGGACGGGCAGGTGGTCTCGCAGTTGCGGCAGGTCAGGCAGCGGTCCAGGTGCAGCTGGGTGCTCTCGGTCACCTCGCCGCCTTCGAGCATTTGCTTCATCAGGTAGATGCGCCCGCGCGGGCCGTCCAGCTCGTCACCGAGCAACTGATAGGTCGGGCAGGTGGCGTTGCAGAAACCGCAGTGCACGCAGGAGCGCAGGATGCTTTCGGCTTCCTCGGCGCGCGGCAGTTGCTTGGCGGCTTCGCTCAGATTCGTTTGCATACGTCGTCAGACCTCGGAATACATGCGGCCGGGGTTGAAGATCCCCTGCGGGTCGAGCGCGGCCTTGAGCTGGCGGTGATAGCGCAGCAGCGGTGCGGACAGCGGCTGGAACGGATTGGCCGTCGCGCCCGCGGTGAAGCAGCTGGCGTGGCCGCCGACCTCGACGGCGATGCCGCGTACGGTCACCGCATCGGCATCGGTCTTCAGCCAGCGCTGGGCGCCGGCCCAGTCCACCAGTTGCTCGCCCGGCAGGTTGAGCGCCGGCGTGTTGTTCGGCAGCGACAGCCGCCACAGCGGCCGTGCGTCGGCAAAGAACGCCAGGCGCTGCTCGCGCAGCTCGCTCCAGTAACCGGCGTCCAGATCGTCGCCACCGATGCGCTCGCGCGCGGCGTTGACTGAACCTTCGCCGCCTTCCAGGCGCAGGTTGAGGAATCGCCCGTCATGGCTGGCCGCGCTGATCGGCACCGGCTGCTGGCCCCACTCGGCGAGCTTGAGCAGGGCGCGTTCCAGATCGATCTCCAGGCGCAGGCTGGTGCACTGGCGCGGCTTGGGCAGCACCTTGAGCGAGACCTCGGTGAGCACGCCGAGGCAGCCGAAGCTGCCGGCCATCAGGCGCGAAAGATCGTAGCCGGCGACGTTCTTCATCACCTCGCCACCGAAGCGCAGGTGCTTGCCCTGGCCGGTGATGATTCGCGTGCCGAGCACGAAATCACGCACCGAGCCGCTCCACGGCCGGCGCGGGCCGGACAGCCCGGCGGCAATCATGCCGCCGACGGTGGCGCCCTCGCCGAAGTGCGGCGGCTCGCAGGGCAGCATCTGCCCGGCGGCATCCAGCGCGGCTTCCAGCTCGGCCAGCGGGGTGCCGGCACGCGCGGTGATCACCAGTTCGGTGGGGTCGTAGCTGACGATGCCGCGATGGGCGCGCACGTCGAGCAACTGGCCCTCGACCGCGCGACCGAGGAAGGCCTTGCTGCCGCTGCCCTGGATGCGCAGCGGGGTCTTGCTCGCCAGCGCCTGGTTGACCTGTTCCAGCAACTGC
Organism: Stutzerimonas degradans; assembly: GCF_024448505.1. Lineage (GTDB taxonomy): Bacteria > Pseudomonadota > Gammaproteobacteria > Pseudomonadales > Pseudomonadaceae > Stutzerimonas > Stutzerimonas degradans. The sequence continues at coordinate 439,104 of NZ_JAMOHV010000001.1, read as the reverse complement.
TCGCTGGCATCGAATGAAACCGTCATCAAAAGCGCTCCAGTTCGGGGAAGGGCAGTTCGCCGTTGTGGATATGCATGCGGCCGAACTCGGCGCAGCGGTGCAGGGTCGGGATGTTCTTGCCAGGGTTGAGCAGGCCGCTCGGGTCGAAGGCCGCCTTCACCGCGTGGAACAGGGTCAGTTCGTCGCTGTTGAACTGCGCGCACATCTGGTTGATCTTCTCGCGGCCGACGCCGTGCTCGCCGGTGATGCTGCCGCCGACCTTCACGCAGAGTTCGAGGATCTTGCCGCCGAGCTCTTCGGCACGCTCCAGCTCACCGGGCTGGTTGGCATCGAAGAGGATCAGCGGGTGCATGTTGCCGTCGCCGGCGTGGAACACGTTGGCCACGCGCAGGCCGAACTGCTCGGACAGCTCGGCGATGCCCTTGAGCACGCCCGGCAGCTCGCGCCGCGGGATGGTGCCGTCCATGCAGTAGTAGTCCGGCGAGATGCGCCCGACCGCCGGGAAGGCATTCTTGCGTCCGGCCCAGAAACGCACGCGCTCGGCTTCGTCTTTCGCCAGGCGTACTTCGGTGGCGCCGGCCAGCTTCAGCACTTCGCTGACACGCGCGCAGTCGTCGTGCACGTCGGCTTCGACGCCATCCAGTTCGCAGAGCAGGATCGCCTCGGCATCCACCGGGTAGCCGGCGTGGATGAAGTCTTCGGCAGCGCGGATCGACAGGTTGTCCATCATCTCCAACCCGCCGGGGATGATGCCGGCGGCGATGATGTCGCCCACCGCACGCCCGGCCTTCTCCACCGAGTCGAACGCGGCCAGCAGCACCTTGGCCACCTGCGGCTTGGGCAGCAGTTTGACGGTCACCTCGGTGACGATGCCGAGCATGCCCTCGGAGCCGGTGAACAGCGCCAGCAGGTCGAAGCCCGGCGAGTCCAGCGCGTCCGAGCCGAGCACCATGCGCTCGCCTTCGACGGTGAGGATTTCCACCTTGAGCAGGTTGTGCACGGTCAGGCCGTACTTCAGGCAGTGCACGCCGCCGGCGTTCTCAGCGACGTTGCCGCCGATCGAACAGGCGATCTGCGACGACGGGTCCGGCGCGTAGTACAGCTCGTAGGGCGCGGCGGCCTGGGAAATCGCCAGGTTGCGCACGCCGGGCTGGACGCGGGCGAAGCGCCCGGCCGGATCGACTTCGAGAATCTTGTTGAAGCGCGCCATCACCAGCAGGATGCCCTGCTCCAGCGGTAGCGCACCGCCGGACAGACCGGTACCGGCGCCGCGGGCGACCACCGGCACGCCGCGCTGGTGGCAGAGCTTGAGCAGTGTTTCGACCTGCTCGACACGCTCGGGCAGCACCACCAGCATCGGCGTGGTGCGGTAGGCCGACAGGCCGTCGCATTCGTACGGCTTGAGATCTTCGCCGCGATGGAGGATTTCCAGATCCGGCAGCTCGCGCTGCAGTTCGGCCAGCAGCGCGGTCTTGTCGACCTTGGGCAACGCGCCGTCGACGCGTTCGTCGTAGAGGATATTCATGCAGATTCGCCGCTCTCGTACGGTCACCCCAGCACGGCCGCTGCGGTGAGATGCCGCATGTTTAGCCTGCGCGATGCAAGGTCGTCCATGCCCGCACCAACTGGTCCTACCAGTTTCTGTAGTGGTAGGCGCTCAGGCACTACCTGAATACCAGTCAAGCCGCCATTTCTGCACGTAAGAGGCCACTCAGGGTAAACTGCCCGCAAACTGGTCCTACCAGCAGGGAGAGCACCTGCATGTTGAGCGAAAAGAACAATGACCGTCGTCAAGTTGCCGACGTGGTCGCCGAGCGGATCGAGCGCCTGATCGTCGATGGCGTGCTCAAAGCCGGCCAGGCACTGCCTTCGGAGCGGCGCCTGTGCGAGAAACTCGGCATCTCCCGCTCGGCCCTGCGCGAGGGTCTGCGCGTGCTGCGCGGGCGCGGGATCATCGAGACGGCGCAGGGGCGCGGCTCCTTCGTTGCCCAGTTGTCGGACAAGCGCGATGCCAGCCCGCTGATGCACCTGTTCAATTCGCAGCCGCGCACGCTGTACGACCTGTTGGAAGTGCGCGCGCTACTGGAAGGCGAATCGGCGCGACTCGCCGCGCTGCGCGGCACCGATGCCGATTTCGTGTTGTTGCGCCGGCGCTACGAGGAGATGCTCGCCGCCCATTCCGACGAGCAGGACGCCGACCCGCGCGAACATGCGCGCCTGGATCATGCCTTTCACCTGGCCATCTGCGAGGCCTCGCACAATCCGGTGCTGGTGCACACCCTACAGTCGCTCACCGACTTGATGCTGTCCACCGTGTTCGCCTCGGTGAACAACCTCTATCACCGCCCGGTGCAGAAGCGGCAGATCGACCGCCAGCACTCGCGGCTGTTCCACGCGGTCACCGAACGCCTGCCCGACCAGGCGCAACGCGCCGCACGCGACCACGTGCACGGCATTCGCGACAACCTGCGGGAGATCGAACAGGAAGAACAACGCCTGGTGCGCGCCACCATGCGCCTGGAAGGCTGGGCGTAAACCCGAACTGGAACGGATGGACGTAGGGTGAATGTCGTTTTACATCCACCCTGGCGCGCTGGGCGGATCGCCTTCGGGCTACGCCAGTACCGCCTGGTTGCGCCCCTGATGCTTGGCCTTGTAGAGCAGGCGATCCACCCTTTCGAGAAACGCGTGGGGCTGGTCGAACGGGCCCGGGATGAGGGTGCCGACGCCCAGACTTATCGTCAGCTGCGGTGCGACCTGGGAGTGGGCATGCTGGATATTTTGCCCGCGAATCAGTTGACGACAGCGCTCGGCAACCTGGGCCGCGGCCTGGGCGTCGGTCTCTGGCAGCAACAGGACAAACTCTTCACCGCCATAACGGGCCAGCAGATCGCGCGGGCGCACGGCGGCACCGCTCAGAGCCTGGCCAACGCTTTTCAGGCAATCGTCGCCGCGCACATGACCATAGTGATCGTTGTACTGCTTGAAGTAGTCGATATCCAACAGGATCAGCGACAGCGGCTGACTGGTGCGCTGGGCGTTGCTCCATTCCATCTGGAAGCGGTTATCGAACATGCGCCGGTTGGCCACGCCGGTAAGGCCGTCCTGATAGGAGAGTTCTTCCAGCTGCTTCTGCAGCTGCAACAGCTTTTGCTCGGTCTGCTTGCGCTCGCTGATGTCGAACATGAAGCCGACCAGCGCTTCGACCTCGCCCGCGGCATTGCGCAGCACATGCACCACATCGCGAATCCATACATAGCGACCGTCGCGGGTCAGAGCGCGATAGTCGGCCTCGTGGTCGATACCTGACTGAGACTGCGCCACACAGAAATTCACCACCCACTCGCGGTCTTCCGGGTGCATGCGCTCGGCCCAGTCATTGGCGCTCAGCCAACTGCCCTGCGGCCAGCCCAGCAGGGTTTCGATCTGCGGGCCGATGTAGGCAAACGTCATGGTGGCCCAGTCGATCTTCCAGGGAATGGCCTTGGTCGATTCCAGCAGTGTCTTGTACACCGCACTATCGTTCATCATCGAGCCGTTCATCATCGAGTCGTGCATGGCGGACAATCCGTGCTGAGCATGCGCAGGGTTGTAACCAAGATCGACAACCCGCGCAACCGGCGCAGTCAGCGCGCTTGCCGGCTTTCTTGTTAGACTCCCCGCCTTTCCTGAATCGCACCCTCTATCGCCCGTGCCCGAACTCCACACCTGGCTGACCGCCAACCAACTGCCGACGCCGCTCGATCCGCTGCAGCATGACTGGCTCTACGTCGACAAGGGCTCGCTGACCCGTCGCCTGACCGAGCTGGCCGCCGGCGCCTTCAGCGTGATCCCGCTGCACCAAGCCTGGGAGCCGTTGCGCGACGACGAGTGCGTCGCGCTCGGGGTGGCGTCCGGCAGCCAGGGCTGGGTGCGCGAAGTCTACCTGTGCGGCCACGGCCGGCCTTGGGTGTTCGCCCGCAGCGTCGCCGCACGCGCTGCGCTGGAGCGTTCCGGCATGGACCTGCAGGGCCTCGGCAGTCGCTCGCTCGGCGAACTGCTGTTCAGCGACCCGGCGTTCGCCCGCGGCACGCTAGAGGCCTGCCGCTATCCCGCCGCCTGGCTGCCGCCGGAACATCGCCAGCCCGACCTGTGGGCGCGCCGCTCGCGCTTCAGCCGGGAGCACCTCGGCGTGCTGGTGGCGGAGGTGTTCCTGCCCGAACTCTGGCAAGCCGCCGGCATCGCGCCATGAGCTGCGCTGCCCGCGCCTGATTCGTCATCTTCCGCACGGAGACCGCCGATGTATCTGAAACTCCTGCAATCGTGCAATCGCCTGCACCCGCGCGCCTGGGACTTCATCCAGCTGACGCGCATGGACAAGCCGATCGGCATCTACCTGCTGCTGTGGCCGACCCTCAGCGCGCTGTGGATCGCCTCCGAGGGCGTGCCGAGTCTCAAGCATCTGTTCATCTTCAGCGCCGGCGTGGTGCTGATGCGCGCTGCCGGCTGCGTGATCAACGATTTCGCCGACCGCAATTTCGACGGCCACGTGCAGCGCACCAGCAACCGCCCGCTGGCCACCGGGCGCATCCGCGTGCGCGAGGCCTGGATATTGTTCGCCGTGCTGGTGACACTGGCCTTCGGCCTGGTGCTGCTGACCAACGCGCTCACCGTCTGGCTGTCGTTCGGCGCGCTGGCGGTCGCTTCGCTGTATCCGTTCATGAAGCGCTACACCTACTACCCGCAGGTGGTGCTCGGTGCGGCGTACTCGTGGGGCATCCTGATGTGCTTCACCGCCACCCGCGGCACGCTGCCGCCGGAGGCCTGGCTGCTGTTCATCGCCAACGTGGTGTGGACGGTGGCCTACGACACCTACTATGCGATGGCCGACCGCGAGGACGACCTGAAGATCGGCATCCGCTCCACCGCCATCCTGTTCGGCGATGCCGACCGGGTGATCATCCTCGGCCTGCAGGGCCTGATGCTGTTCTGCCTGCTGCTGGCTGGCGCGCGCTTCGAGCTGGGGCAGTGGTTCCACCTCGGCCTGGCGCTCGCCGCCGCCTGCTACCTGTGGGAATTCCATTACACCCGTTCGCGCGACCGCCAACGCTGTTTTGCCGCCTTCCTGCACAACCACTGGGCCGGTCTGGCGATCTTCGCCGGCATCGTGGCGGATTACGCGCTCAAGGCGAGCTGAACTGCGCTGAGTCAACGTGCGTGATTGTGCGGCAAACAGGCCGCTATTGCGCAAAAAATAGCCAACCAATAGCGCTTTGATGGCACGCCGGCGCACGCCGCCGGCCCCTGCCCTCGCGCTGTCACATCGCTGCAATAATTCCGTTATCTAATGCCGAGCGACAGAATGACCGAGGCGTGACCATGAACGGCAAGAGCATACTGATCGTCGACGACGAAGCGCCGATCCGCGAGATGATCGTCGTCGCCCTGGAAATGGCCGGCTACGAATGCCTGGAGGCGGAAAACAGCCAGCAGGCCCATGCGCTGATCATCGATCGCCAGCCCGATCTGATCCTGCTCGACTGGATGCTGCCCGGCACCTCCGGCATCGAGCTGGCGCGGCGCCTGAAGCGCGACGAGCTGACCGCCGACACCCCGATCATCATGCTCACCGCCAAGGGCGAAGAGGACAACAAGATCCAGGGCCTGGAAGTCGGCGCCGACGACTACATCACCAAGCCGTTCTCCCCCCGCGAACTGGTAGCGCGCCTGAAGGCCGTGCTGCGCCGCGCCGCGCCGACCGACAGCGAGGCGCCCATCGAGGTTGGCGGCCTGCTGCTGGACCCGATCAGCCACCGCGTCACCATCGACGGCAAGCCGGCCGAGATGGGCCCGACCGAGTACCGTCTGCTGCAGTTTTTCATGACGCACCAGGAGCGCGCCTATACTCGCGGCCAGCTGCTGGATCAGGTCTGGGGCGGCAATGTCTATGTCGAGGAGCGCACCGTCGACGTGCATATCCGCCGACTGCGCAAGGCGCTTGGCGAGGCTTACGAGAACCTGGTCCAGACCGTACGCGGCACCGGCTACCGCTTCTCCAGCAAGGTCTGACACCTCACCGCCACCCTACCGTCCGCATGGAGCTTCTCGGTTGAACCAGAACTGGCAAGGCACGCTCGTCCGCCGTCTCCTGCTCCTGCTGGGCGCCTGCCTGCTGCTCGGGCTGGTCACTGGCGAATACGCCTGGATGCTCGTGCTCGGCCTGGGCGGTTATCTGGGCTGGACCTTCCATCAGCTGCGCCGCCTGCAGCACTGGCTGCAGCGCAAGGATGCCGACCAGCCGCCACCCGATGCTGCCGGCGTCTGGGGCGAGGTGTTCGACAACCTCTACCAGCTGCAACGCCGCGACCTGCGCCTGCGCGGCCAGCTGCAGGCGGTGATCGACCGCGTGCAGGGCTCCACCGCCGCGCTGAAGGACGCGGTGATCATGCTCGACAGCGACGGCAACCTGGAATGGTGGAACATCGCCGCCGACCGCCTGCTCGGCCTGAAGAAACCGCAGGACATCGGCCACCCGATCACCAACCTGGTGCGCCATCCGCGCTTCAAGGACTACTTCGAGGGCGACCAGTACGACGAACCGCTGGAGCTGCCGGCGCCGGTCAACGACCGCCTGCGCCTGCAGATCACCATCACCCGCTACGGCAACAGCGAACGCCTGCTGGTGGTGCGTGACGTCACGCGGGTGCATCAGCTCGAGCAGATGCGCAAGGACTTCGTCGCCAACGTCTCCCACGAGCTGCGCACGCCGCTGACGGTGATTGCCGGCTATCTGGAGACGTTGCTGGACAACCCGGAGCAGATCAATCCGCGCCTGCTACGCGCGCTGCAGCAGATGAACCAGCAGACCGATCGCATGCAGCACCTGATCAACGACCTGCTGCTGCTGGCCAAGCTCGAAGCCAGCAACCGGCCGACCGACAACCAGCCGATCGCCGTCGCGCCGCTGCTGCAATCGATCACCAGCGACGCGCGCGCGCTTTCCGGCAGCCACGCGCACCGCATCAGCCTCGACGCCGATGCCGCCCTGTGGCTCAAGGGCAGCGAGGCCGAGCTGCGCAGTGCGTTCTCCAATCTGGTGTTCAACGCGGTGAAATACACGCCTGGCGGCGGCGATATTCACATCCGCTGGTGGAGCAACGAGGCCGGCGCGCACCTGAGCGTGGAGGATTCGGGCCTGGGTATCGAGCCCAAGCACCTGCCGCGGCTGACCGAGCGCTTCTATCGCGTCGACTCCAGCCGCGCGAGCAATACCGGCGGCACCGGTCTCGGCCTGGCGATCGTCAAGCACGTGCTGCTGCGCCATCAGGGCCGGCTGGACATCAACAGCTCGCCGGGCAAAGGCAGCACCTTTACCTGCCACTTTCCGACCTCGCAGATCGCGCAGCGCTGACGGCCGGCGCGCAGGCGGATCGCATGGCGCTACCACGCGATCGTCGGATGGTTGCTTGAAAAGCCCGCCCGCCGCCCCCATTCTGAGCGCTCCATTGTCACCCAGAACACCTCATGGACCCTTCCCCCAGTTACGTTGCACCCCCCTATTTCGCTGATCTCGGCCTGATTCTGTTTGCCCTGTTCCTCGTCCTGCTCAACGGCTTCTTCGTCGCAGCCGAGTTCGCCATGGTCAAACTGCGCGCCACCAAGGTGGAGGCCATCGCCAGTCAGCACGGCTGGCGCGGACACATCCTGCGCACCGTGCATAACCAGCTGGATGCCTACCTGTCGGCTTGCCAGCTGGGTATCACCCTGGCATCGCTAGGGCTTGGCTGGGTGGGCGAACCGGCGTTCGCCCACCTGCTCGAACCGCTGCTGGCGCTGGTCGGCATCGACAACGAAGCGCTGGTGCACGGCATCGCCTTCTTCACCGCGTTCTTCATCATTTCCTACCTGCACATCGTGGTCGGCGAGCTGGCGCCCAAGTCCTGGGCAATCCGCAAGCCCGAGCTACTGTCGCTGTGGACGGCCGTGCCGCTGTACCTGTTCTACTGGCTGATGTATCCGGCGATCTATCTGCTCAACGCCAGTGCCAACGCCATCCTGCGCCTGGCCGGCCAGGGCGAGCCGGGGGCGCACCACGAGCACCATTACAGCCGCGAAGAACTGAAGCTGATCCTGCACTCCAACCGCGCGCTGAACCCGAGCGACCAGCAGATCCAGGTGCTGGCTTCGGCGGTGGAGATGAGCGAGCTGGAAGTGGTCGACTGGGCCAACTCCCGCGAGGACCTGCTGCAGCTGGAGCACGATGCACCGCTCGGCGACATCCTCGACACCATCCGCCGCCACAAGTACAGCCGCTATCCGGTGTACGACAGCAGCCGGGGCGAGTACGTCGGCCTGCTGCACATCAAGGACCTGCTGCTGGCGCTGGCCGAGGACGAACGACTGGCCGAGCACTTCGACCTGCACGATCTGCTGCGGCCGCTGGAGCGCGTCTCCAAGCACATGCCGCTCAACGTGCTGCTCAACCAGTTCCGCCAGGGGGGGGCGCATTTCGTGCTGGTGGAGGAAGGCGACCACAAGGTGATCGGCTTCCTGACTATGGAAGACGTGCTCGAGGTGCTGGTCGGCGACATTCAGGACGAGCATCGCAAGACCGAGCGCGGCATCCTCGCCTACCAGCCCGGCAAGCTGCTGGTGCGCGGTGACACGCCGCTGTTCAAGGTCGAGCGCCTGCTCAACGTCGACCTCGACCATGTCGAAGCTGAGACCCTGGCCGGGCTGATCTACGAAACCCTCAAGCGGGTTCCCGAGGAAAACGAGGAGCTGCAGGTCGAAGGCCTGCAGATCGTGGTCAAGAAGATGCGCGGGCCGAAGATCGTGCTGGCCAAGGTGCTGCGCCAGGAGTCATAGCGACCGGGGGCGGCGTTCGGTTACTCGCCGCCCACCGCGAAATTCGGCAGGCTGTCGACCGGCTGGGAAAAGGCAAACGGAATCGACTCGACGGCCAGACCGACGTTGCGCTGCACGACGAAGTGCAGGTGCGGCCCGGTGCTGTTGCCGGTATTGCCGGAGCGCGCCAGACGCGTGCCGGTTTCCACCCGCTGGCCTTCCTGCACCGCCACCGAGCCCTTCATCAGGTGCAGGTAGACGCCCATCGTGCCGTCGTCGTGCAGGATGCGTACGAAGTTGCCGGCCGGATTGGTACCACGCCCGCTCTGCTGGTTTTCCACCTTCACCACCATGCCGCCGCGTGCCGCGATGATTGGCGTGCCCTCGGGCATGGCGATATCCACCGCATGCCGCCCCTTGGGCGTGAAGTGGCTGTACTGGCCGTTGGCGCCCTGGGTCAGGCGGAACGGGCCGCCGCGCCAGGGCAGCGGATACTTGTAGGGCTTTGGCAGCAACCGGGGATCGCCCAGCGCATGGCGCAGCTTGGGTGTGTAGCGGAGCGGTTTGCTGGCATCGCGCGGCGCCAGCGTGGCCAGGCGGATCTGGCTGCGCGGCGGCAGCACCCAGCGGATCGGCTGGGCCGGGGCACCCACCGCATTGCTCACTCCCTCCAGCTTCAGCTCGATATCCACCGGGGCGAACAGGTCGTTGCGCACCACCAGCGTTTCACCGGCCGCATGCTTGCGGGTTTCCAGCTTCACCTGGTTGTCGAGCTTCTCCACCATGCGGTCGCGGAAGACGAACACCTGCGAACCGGGCGCAGCCTGGTCGCTGTAGGTCACCACGCCATTGGCATCGGTGTACTTGTAGATGGTCAGAGCCAGCGCGGGCGAGGCCAGCAGCGATAGCCCGAGCAAAGGAAGAAGACGCCCCAGCATAACGGCAGTTCTAGTCGTGAAGTCTGTTGAAGGGCGAAGACTAGCAGCGCCGCCAGGACGCCGCGAGCCACCGACCGTCGGGGTGTGAAGCCGGTCAGCTTGTGCACGGCGCCTGCGGACGAACTGTGCGCGACGTGCTCAGGCGCCGGGCACGAAATGCTTCTGCGCGGTGCCGCGCGCGATCAGTCGCGACAGGTAATCGAGCTTCTGCGCATCGCGGTCGACGAAGCGGAACGACAGCTGCAGCCACTCGCTGTCGGGCTTGGGCTCCAGCGCGGCCACTGCGTGCAGGTAACCGTTCAGCCGAGCGATCTCGCCGCCCTCGCCCTGCTCCAGATCGAGCACGGCGCTTTCCAGCACCTGCGGCAGCAGCTCGCCGCGACGCACCACCAGCAGCGCTTCCTTCAAGCTCAGCGCCTTGATCACGCACGCCAGCGTACCGGCCGCCAGACGCAGTTGGCCTTGCCCGCGGCCGCCGGTTGCCGCGGCCGGCTTGCTCGCGGCTGGCGCGGCGGCAGGCTGCAGCAGCGGGGAAGCGGCAACCGGCGCAGCGACCGGTGCGGGACGTACCACCTCGGCCTTGCCGCCGGTCAGCGCGGCCAGCGAATCATTGGCCATCCCGGGCGACAGGGCGCGCACCGGCGCACTGGCGGCCAGCGCGTCGAGCTTGCCGGCGCGGCCGAGTGCCTTGCGCACCTTGCTGGTCAGTTGCTCGTTGGTGAACGGCTTGCCGATGTAGTCCGAAACCCCGGCCTGGATCGCCTGCACGACGTTCTCCTTGTCGCCGCGGCTGGTCACCATGATGAACGGAGTGGTCTTCAGTGCCTCCTGCGCGCGGCACCAGGTGAGCAGCTCGAGGCCGGACATTTCCGGCATTTCCCAATCACAGAGGATCAGGTCGAAGCGCTCGCGACCGAGCATCTGCTGCGCCTTGCGGCCGTTGACGGCCTCCTCGATGCCGATGCCGGGAAAGTGTCCGCGCAGCCCCTTCTTCACCAGATCGCGAATGAACGGCGCATCATCCACTATCAACACACTGACCTTGCTCATCCATCCCCTCCTGCGAATGCCGGCAAGCATAGCCGCAGCGTACCTACCAACAAAAGCACGGCGTCCTTCGCCGCACCTGTCCGTTGCGCCGGATCAGCGAGCGAGGCACCGCGATTGACGCAGCGCACCGCGGGACAGCGCCCGCCGGGCGCGGCATACTCGGGCTTTCCGTCACCGCGAGGCCAGCATGGTTCAGCACATTCTCGTCGCCCACGATCTCAGCCCCGAAGCCGACCTCGCCCTGCGCCGTGCCGCGCAGCTGGCGCAGCAGAGCGGTGCCCGGCTGAGCCTGCTGCATGTGCTCGACAGTCGGGGCGAGCCGCAGGACGAAGCCAGCGTGCGCGCCGATCTGCAGGCGCGCCTGCAAGCCAATGGCGCGGCGACGGCGCAACTGTGGCTGCGACACGGCCAGCCGGTGGAAGAGGTACTGACCCAGGCACAGGGGTTGGAAGCTGACCTGCTGGTCCTGGGCCGCCACCATCGCCACTCCAGCCTGGGCTTCGCCGGCACCACGCTGGAACGCATCCTGCTGGCCAGCCCGGCGCCGTTGCTGCTGGCAGCCCATCCGGCAGTCGAGCCGTACAGTTGCGCGCTCGCCGCGCTGGACTTCTCGCCCTGCGCCAACCGCGCGCTGCAGATCGCGTGGCGATTGCTGCCAGCCGGCGGCGAGCTGCACGCCCTGCATATCCACGAAGTGGCCGAGATTCACGGTGCGGATGCCGACGCGCTGGCGCTGGAGCACGAACTGTTCGAGCAGCTGATCGAGGATATTCAGGACACACTGCCGGACAGCCGCGCCACTCTGAGCTACAGCCTGCATCAGGGCGAGCGCAACAACTGCCTGGAGGCGGCGCTGGACGAACTGCATCCGCAGCTGCTGGCGCTGGGCGGGCACAGTCGCGGCGAACTCAGCAGCGCCTTGCTCGGCAGCCTGACGCGGCAGTTCCTCGACCAGCCGCCGTGCGACGTGCTGGTGGCGCGCTAGCTTTCGATCAGATCATGCAGTTCGACGAACTGCAGGCTCAGCTTGTGCCGCGGGTCGAAGTGGATCAGCGGCATGCACGCCTGGTGCGATTCGCGCATGCGCACCGAACTCATCAGGTTGACCGGTAGCACCGGCAGGCCCTCTTCCAGCAGCTCGGCGATCATCTGCTGCGGCAGCGCGGCACGCGGCTGGAACTGGTTGACCACGATGCCCTCGACCTCCAGCGCCTCGTTGTGGTCCTCGCGCAGGTCTTCGATCTCCTCCAGCAGGCCGTACAGCGCCTGGCGAGAGAAGCTGTCGCAGTCGAAAGGTATCAGGCAGCGGTCGGCGGCGATCAGCGCTGAAACGGTGTAGAAGTTCAGGGCTGGCGGCGTGTCGAGATAGATTCGCTCGTAGTCTTCGGCGAGGTTGTCGAGCAGTTTGCGCAGCTTGTTGATCTTGTGCTTGGCCTCCAGCTTGGGCTGCAGGTCGGCCAGCTCGGCGGTCGCGGTGATCAGGTGCAGGTTGTCGAACGGGGTTTCGAAGATCGGCGGACGCGCCTTCTTGCCGGCCGGGCCGCTGGCCAGTACCTGCTTGAAGAAGTCGGCGATGCCGGTCGGCACGTCCTCGCCTGTCAGCCCCGTCAGGTAATGCGTCGAGTTGCCCTGAGCATCGAGATCCACCAGCAGCGTGCGGTAGCCCTGGGCCGCGCTCACCGCCGCCAGATTGCAGGCGATGCTGGATTTGCCGACGCCGCCCTTCTGATTGAACACCACCCTGCGCATGTCGCACCTCCCTAACCTGACCGGTCGAGTCTATACGGCAAACATGACAAACAGATGAGCGATCGGAAAAAACGCTAGCCGGTGGCGGCGCGATACGCGCCACACGTCCTGCCCGGTTGCGCCCGTACGATCCCCTGCTACGGTTAGCTCTACCGAATAAGAACAACAAAGGATCGCAGATGCGCCATCGTCAGGGCCGGCACCGCCACCCCCTGCGCTGCGTCGCGAATGCCGACGCGCCGCACCGACGCGCCGCCTCCGAGCGAGCGCTGCCTCGCTATTACGTCACCCACCCGTTCCAGTCTGCGCCCCAGCCGTGCCGTGCCTCGTGGGCCTGCGCGGCCGCCGCTCGGCGCCAGTCCGCTTGCCGCTTCGATTCCCTTCCCTGCCGGGCCGGTGAAACCACCTGCGCCGCGGCTCCGCACGTAAGGAGACCTGCATGAGACTATCCGCCATCGCAACAGCAACCTTCGCGGCCGCACTCGCCATCCCGGCATCGGCCGCCGAGATTTCCGACGGCAAGGTGAAGATCGGCATCCTCAACGACCAGTCCGGGGTGTATGCCGACTTCGGCGGCAAATGGTCGTATGAGGCGGCGAAGATGGCCGCCGAGGACTTCGGCGGCAAGGTACAGGGCGTGCCGATCGAGATCGTCACCGCCGACCACCAGAACAAGCCGGACATCGCCTCCAACATCGCGCGGCAGTGGTACGACCGCGAGCAGGTGGACGCGATCATGGAGCTGACCACCTCCTCCGTGGCGCTGGCGGTGCAGGGCATCTCCAAGAGCAAGAAGAAGATCAACCTGGTCACCGGCGCCGCCACCACCGAGCTGACCGGCAAGCAGTGCTCGCCCTACGGCTTCCACTGGGCCTACGACACCCATGCGCTAGCGGTCGGCACCGGCGGCGCGCTGGTGTCCCAGGGCGGCGACAGCTGGTACTTCCTCACTGCCGACTACGCCTTCGGCTACTCGCTGGAGGAGCAGACCGCCAAGTTCGTCAAATCCAAGGGCGGCGAGGTCAAGGGCGCGGTGCGCCATCCGCTGGCGACCACCGACTATTCGTCCTTCCTGCTGCAGGCGCAGTCCTCCGGCGCCAAGGTCATCGGCCTGGCCAACGCCGGACTGGATACCGCCAACAGCATCAAGCAGGCCGCGGAGTTCGGCATCGTCGCCGGCGGTCAGCGCCTCGCCGCGCTGCTGTTCACCCTCGCCGAGGTGCACGGTCTGGGCCTCGACGCCGCACAGGGGCTGACCCTCACCGAGAGCTTCTACTGGGATCGCGACGACCAATCCCGCGAGTTCGGCGAGCGCTTCTTCAAACGTACCGGACGCATGCCGAACATGATCCATGCCGGCACCTACTCCGGGGTCATGCAGTATCTCAAGGCGATCGACAAGGTCGGCAGCGACGCCACCGAGCCGGTGGCCAAGGCGATGCACGAGATGCCGGTGGACGACGTCTTCGCACGCAACGCCAAGGTCGGCGCCAACGGCCGGCTGATCAGCGACGTCTACCTGATGGAGGTGAAAAAGCCGGAGGAAAGCAAGCGCGACTGGGACTATTACAAGGTGCTGGCCACCGTGCCGGGCGACGAGGCCTACCTCAAGCCGGCCGACAGCGGCTGCGAGCTGGTCGGGCAATGAGCGCAGCGGCGGCACGGCCAGAGGCGCCCGCGACGCCGCAAGCGCATCCGGTGCTGCTTGCGGCGCGTGGCCTGCGCAAGGAGTTCGGCGGCTTTGTCGCGGTCAACAACGTCGACCTCGACGTGCGCCACGCGCGGGTGCATGCGCTGATCGGGCCCAACGGCGCGGGCAAGACCACGGTGTTCAACCTGCTGACCAAGTTCCTGCAACCGACCAGCGGCAGCATCCACCTGCTCGATCAGGACATCACCCGCACCGATCCGGCCAAGGTGGCACGCATGGGCCTGGTGCGCTCGTTCCAGATCTCCGCGGTGTTCCCGCACCTCTCCGTGCTGGACAACGTGCGCGTGGCATTGCAGCGCCCGAACGGCCTGGCCAGCCAGTGCTGGCTGCCGCTGCGCTCGCTCAACCGGCTCAACGGCCGCGCCATGCAGCTGCTCGAATCCGTGGGGCTGGCCGACCGTCGTCATGAGCCGGCGGCCGATCTGTCCTACGGGCGCAAGCGGGTCCTGGAGCTGGCCACCACGCTGGCGCTGGAGCCCAAGGTGCTGCTGCTCGACGAGCCGCTGGCCGGCATGGGCCACGAGGATGTGCACGTGGTCGCCGACATCATCCGCGAGGTGGCCACCGAGCGCGCGGTGCTGATGGTCGAGCACAACCTCAAGGTGGTTGCCGATCTCTGCCATCAGGTGACCGTGCTGCAACGCGGCGAAATTCTCACCTCCGGCGATTACCGCAGCGTCAGTCAGGACGAGCGCGTGCGGGTGGCCTACATGGGGACCGAAGATGACTGAAGCGCTGCTCAGCGTGCGCGACCTCAACGCCTGGTATGGCGAGAGCCATGCGCTGCACGGCATCGACCTGGACGTGCAGCAGGGCGAAACCGTGACCCTGCTCGGGCGCAACGGTGTGGGCAAGACCACCGCGCTGCGCGCCATCGTCGGCATCATCCGCAAGCGCAGCGGCAGCATCCGCTTCGACGGCAAGGACATGCTGCACGTGCCGCTGCATCGCACCGCGCGCCACGGCATCGGCTACGTGCCGGAGGAGCGCGGCATCTTTTCCACGCTGACGGTGGAGGAGAACCTCACCCTGCCGCCGGTGATCGCCAAGGGCGGCATGACGCTGGCGGAGATCTACCAGTTGTTCCCCAACCTCGAAGAGCGCCGCAAGAGCCCTGGCACCAAGCTCTCCGGCGGTGAGCAGCAGATGCTGGCGATGGCGCGCATCCTGCGCACCGGCGCGCGCCTGTTGCTGCTCGACGAGCCCACCGAAGGGCTGGCGCCGGTGATTGTCCAGCGCATCGGCGAGGTGCTGCAGACGCTCAAGCAGCGCGGCATGACCATCCTGCTGGTGGAACAGAATTTTCGCTTCGCCAGCAAGGTCGCCGATCGCTTCTACGTGGTCGACCACGGCACGGTGATCGACCGCTTCGCCGTCGCCGAACTGCCCGGCCGCATGGCGACGCTCAACGACGCCCTGGGGGTCTGATGACGACGATCTTCGATGTACCGATCCAGGCGTTTCTCGGCCAGCTGCTGATCGGCCTGATCAACGGTTCGTTCTACGCCATGCTCAGCCTCGGCCTGGCGATCATCTTCGGCATGCTGAAGATCATCAACTTTGCCCACGGCGCGCAGTACATGATCGGCGCCTTCGCCGGCTACCTGCTGCTGGCCACGCTGGGCATCGGCTACTGGCCGGCATTGATCCTCGCGCCGCTGATCGTCGGCCTGGGCAGCGCGCTGGTCGAGCGGCTGGCACTGTCGCGGCTATACAACCTCGATCACCTCTACGGGCTGCTCTTCACTTTCGGTCTGGCGCTGGCGCTGGAAGGTGCGTTCCGCTACTTCTACGGCTCGTCCGGGCAACCCTATGCGGTACCGAAGGAACTGGCCGGCGGCTACAACCTGGGCTTCATGTTCCTGCCCAAGTACCGCGCCTGGGTGGTGCTGGCCTCGCTGGTGATCTGCATCGCCAGCTGGCTGCTGATCGAGAAAACCAAGCTGGGCGCCTACCTGCGCGCGGCCACGGAGAACCCCACGCTGGTGCGCACCTTCGGCATCAACGTGCCGCTGCTGCTGACCTTCACCTATGGCATGGGCGCGGCGCTGGCGGGCCTTGCGGGCATGCTCGCTGCGCCGATCTACCAGGTCAGCCCGCTGATGGGTTCGAACCTGATCATCGTGGTGTTCGCCGTGGTGGTGGTCGGCGGTATGGGCTCGATCCTCGGCGCGATCATCACCGGCTACCTGCTCGGCATCCTCGAGGGGCTGACCAAGGTGTTCTACCCCGAGGCGTCGAGCATCGTGATCTTCGTGATCATGGCGATCGTGCTGCTGGTGCGCCCCGCCGGCCTGATGGGGAGGGATGCCGGATGAACAGCCAAACCCGCATCGTCACCACCAGGCGCCCGGCGCTGCGCCTGGAAACCGTGCTGATCGGCGTCGGGGTGCTGGCGCTGGTGCTGGCGCCGTTCTACTTCTATCCGATCTTCATCATGAAGGTGCTGTGCTTCGCGCTGTTCGCCTGCGCCTTCAACCTGCTGCTCGGCTACACCGGCATCCTCTCGTTCGGCCACGCGGCGTTCTTCGGCGGCGGAGCGTATTTCACCGCCCATGCGGTGAAGCAGTGGGGGCTGACGCCGGAATTGGGCATTCTGGTCGGCGTTGCCGGCGCCGCGCTGCTCGGGCTGGTGATCGGCTTCCTGGCGATCCGCCGCCAGGGCATCTACTCGACGATGATCACGCTGGCGCTGTCGCAGATGTTTTTCTTCTTCTGCCTGCAGGCGCCATTCACCCACGGCGAGGACGGCATCCAGAACATCCCGCGCGGCCGCCTGTTCGGCCTGCTCGATCTGGCCGAGCCGCTGTACATGTACTTCTTCGTGCTGACGGTGTTCCTCGCCGGCCTGCTGGTGATCTGGCGGGTGATCCACTCGCCGTACGGCATGATCCTGCGCTCGATCCGCGAGAACGAGAACCGCGCGATCTCGCTCGGCTATTCGGTGGCACGCTACAAGCTCGGCGCGTTCGTCATGTCGGCGGCGCTGGCGGGGCTGGCCGGCGGGCTCAAGGCGCTGGTGTTCCAGTTCGCCACGCTCACCGACGTCAGCTGGCAGATGTCCGGCGAGGTGGTGCTGATGACGCTGCTCGGCGGCATCGGCACGCTGATCGGGCCGGCGTTCGGCGCGGCGCTGGTGACCGGGCTGGGCAACTACTTCGCCACGTCGGAGCTGCCGGTGACGCTGGTCACCGGGGTCATCTTCATGGTCTGCGTGCTGGTGTTCCGCCGCGGCATGATCGGCGAGTTCTATGCCTCGCGCCTCGGTCGCCGGCTGACCCGGCGCGACGACGAGGATTGAGGCGGCCAGCGGCCGCCGCGCACGTCAGACGGCGACTGGCGCCTTGATGTGCGGATGGCTCTGGTAGCCGACCAGCTCGAAATCCTCGAAGCGGAAGGCGAACAGGTCCTGCACGGCGGGGTTGAGCTTCATCGTCGGCAACGGCAGCGGCTCGCGCGACAGCTGCAGGTCGGCCTGCTCCAGATGGTTGGCGTAGAGGTGGCAGTCGCCGCCGCTCCAGATGAACTCGCCGGGCTGCAGACCACAGACCTGGGCAATCATCAGCGTCAGCAGCGCGTAGCTGGCGATGTTGAAGGGCACGCCGAGGAAAATGTCCGCCGAGCGCTGGTACAGCTGGCAGCTCAACTTGCCGTCGGCGACGTAGAACTGGAACAGCGCATGACAGGGCGGCAGCGCGGCCTGCTCGACCAGGGCCGGGTTCCAGGCCGAGACGATCAGCCGGCGCGAATCCGGATTCTTTTTGATCATCTGCAGCAGGTTGGCGATCTGGTCGACCGACTCGCCGTTCGGCCCCGGCCAGCTGCGCCACTGATAACCGTAGACCGGGCCGAGGTCGCCGTTCTCGTCGGCCCACTCGTCCCAGATCGATACGCCGTTTTCCTTCAGGTAGCCGATGTTGGTGTCGCCCTTCAGGAACCACAGCAGTTCGTGAATGATCGAGCGCAGGTGGCACTTCTTGGTGGTCACCAGCGGGAAGCCGTCGGCCAGGTTGAAACGCATCTGGTAGCCGAACACCGAATAGGTGCCGGTGCCGGTGCGGTCGCTCTTGAAGGTGCCGTGCTCGCGCACATGGCGCATGAGGTCGAGGTACTGTTTCATCGCGGGCTCGGAACTGGAAAAAGGGGCAATGGTAAGAGGCCCCGCCGCGCTTGTCGCGCCGGCGGAGCCGGACGGTCAGGCGATGGCCTTGCGCGGGTTGTGCTTGTAGGCCCAAGCGATCATGCCGACGCCCAGCAGAATCATTGGCACGCAGAGCACCTGCCCCATCGTCAGCCAGCCGAAAGCGAGGTAGCCCAGCTGCGCATCCGGCACGCGGACGAACTCGACGATGAAACGGAAGATGCCGTAACAGACCGCGAACAGGCCGGACACCGCCATCGTGGGGCGCGGCTTGCGCGAGTAGAACCAGAGGATGACGAACAGCGCCACGCCTTCCAGAGCAAACTGGTAGAGCTGCGACGGGTGCCGCGCCAGCTGCTGCGGATCGGTCGGGAAGACCATCGCCCAGGGCACGTCGGTCGCCTTGCCCCACAGCTCGGCGTTGATGAAGTTGCCGATGCGCCCGGCGCCCAGGCCGATCGGCACCAGCGGCGCGATAAAGTCCATCAGCTCGAAGAAGCTCTTGCCGTTGCGCCGGGCGAAGATCCAGGTGCACAGCAGCACGCCGAGCAACCCGCCGTGGAACGACATCCCGCCCTTCCATACCTGCAGGATCAGGCTCGGCTGATTGAGGTAAGCGGCCAGGTCATAGAACAGCACATAGCCCAGGCGGCCACCGACGATCACCCCCATCGCCACCCAGAACACCAGGTCGGAAAGCTTGTCCTTCGGCCATTCGGGGGCGAAGCGCGCGACGCGCCCGGAGGCCAGCCACCAGGCGCCGCCGATGCCGATCAGGTACATCAGCCCGTACCAGTGAATCTGCAACGGACCGATGGCGACCGCCACCGGATCAATCTGCGGGTAAGCCAGCATGGTGATTCCTCAAATCAAGAAATGGGTACCGACGCTCAGCAGCAGCAGCGCGAACAGCAGCCGCAACACGCGCGGCGACAGGCGATGCGCCAGCCGGGCACCGAGGCGGGCGAAGAACATGCTCGTCGCCGCGATACCGAGCACTGCCGGCAGATAGACGAAGCCCAGACTCCACTCGGGAAGGTCGGGCGTCTGCCAGCCGACAACGATGAAACTCACAGCCCCAGCCAGTGCGATCGGCAGGCCGCAGGCCGCCGAGGTCGCCACCGCCTGCTGCATCGGCAGGCCGCGCCAGGTCAGGTAGGGCACCGACAGCGAACCGCCGCCGATACCGAAGATCGCCGACGCCCAGCCGATCACCACGCCGGCGAGCGACAACCCGGGCTTGCCGGGCTGGCCGGTGCTGGCCTTGGGACGCAGGTCGAAGGCCATCTGCACCGCCATCACGATGGCAAAGATGCCGATGATGCGCTGCAGCATCGCGCCCTGCAGCGCCGCGGCCGTCAGGCTGCCGAGCGCCGCGCCGAGCAGGATGCCGATGGTCATCCACAGCACCATCGGCCAGCGCACCGCGCCCTTGCGGTGGTGGGTGAGAATCGAATTGATCGAGGTAAAGACGATGGTGGCCAGCGACGTACCGACCGCCAGATGCGTCAGCACCTCCGGCGAGAATCCCTGGGCACCGAAGCTGAGCACCAGCACCGGCACGATGATCAGCCCGCCGCCCACGCCGAACAGCCCGGCCAGCACGCCGGCACCGCTTCCCAACAGCAGATACAGCAGAAACTCCATCGCTTCTGTCCCGGCGCAACGAAAGCGGCATGGTAGCGGAAACCGCCGCAAAACGGAGGCGGCGGTAGCGCAAACGCCCGTCACGGCGGCGAGTGCGGCGCGCATGCCCCGGCGCGGCAAATCCGGCCGGCGGGCACGGCAGTACCCAGCCGGTGGCTGCGCCAATGCCGTCGCCAGTTATACTGCCGCCCTGTTTTCCTGCGAGGTCGCGCCATGTCCGAATCCCTCAGCACCGACGTCCTCATCGTCGGCGGCGGTGTCGCCGGTCTCTGGCTCAATGCCCGCCTGCGCCGCCTGGGCTTCGCCACTCTGCTCGTCGACAAAGGCGCACTGGGCGGCGGGCAGAGCGTGAAATCCCAGGGCATCATCCACGGCGGCACCAAGTATGCGCTGCACGGCGCGCTGACCGGCGCCTCGGAAGCCATCGCCGACATGCCACGCCGCTGGCGCGAGGCGCTCGACGGCCAGGGCGAGCTGGATCTGACCGGCGTGCGGCTGCTGTCCGATGCGCACTACCTGTGGTCGCCGGGCACGCTGGCCGGCAATCTCACCAGCTTCTTCGCCAGCAAGGCGGTGCGCTCGCGGGTCGGCCAGGTCAAGGGCGATGCGCTGCCGCCGGCACTGCAGCATGCGCAGTTCAAGGGCAAGGTGTACCGCCTCAGCGAGCTGGTGCTCGACGTGCCGAGCCTGATCGTCCGCCTGGCGGAACTGGCCGGCGACAGCCTGCTGGCCGGTGAGCGGATCGAGCCGCTGCACGAGGGCGGCGAGCTGGTCGGCCTGCGCGTCGACGGTCGCGCCATCCGCGCACAACGCATCGTCTTCAGCGCCGGCGGCGGCACCGCCGAACTGCTCGCCGCCGTCGGCCTGCAGCAGCCGGCCATGCAGCGCCGGCCGCTGCACATGGTCATGCTCAAGGCGCCAACGCTCAAACCGCTCTACGCGCATTGCCTGGGCGGCGGCAGCAAGCCGCGGATCACCGTGACCAGCCATCCGGCCGCAGACGGCGAATGGGTCTGGTACCTCGGCGGCGACCTGGCCGAAGCCGCTGGCGTGGCGCGCAACGAGACCGCGCAGGTCGCCGCAGCACAACAGGAACTGGCCGAACTGGTACCGTGGATCGACCTGTCCACCGCGCGCTGGGCCACGCTGCGGATCGACCGCGCCGAGCCGGCACAGTCCAGCCTGGCGCGCCCGGACAACGCCTTCCTTGCCGAACAGGGCCGACTGCTGGTCGGCTGGCCGACCAAGCTGGCACTGTCACCGGACTTCTCCGACCGCGTCGAAGCTGCCCTCGCCCGCGACGGCATCCGCCCGGGCAACCATCCGCCACTGCCGGCGCTGCCGCGACCGCCGGTCAGCGGCCCGTTCTGGGAAGGTCTGCTATGAGCACGACGCTGCATGACCTGCACCGCCCGCTTGGCAGCACCGGGCTGACGATCTCCCCGCTGGGCCTCGGCACGGTCAAGCTGGGCCGCGACCAAGGCGTGAAATACCCCAGCGGCTTCGCCATTCCCGACGATGCGCAGGCGCGACGACTGCTGGCACTCGCTCGCGAGCTGGGCATCAACCTGATCGACACCGCACCGGCCTACGGCGTCAGCGAGGAACGCCTGGGGCCGTTGCTGGCCGGCCAGCGCGACGACTGGGTGATCGTCAGCAAGGTCGGCGAGGAGTTCGACAACGGCCAGTCGCGCTTCGATTTCTCCGCCGCGCACACGCGCTTCTCGGTGGACCGCAGCCTCGCGCGCCTGCGCACCGACCGCATCGACCTGGTGCTGGTGCACTCGGACGGCAACGACGTGGATATCCTGCGCCACGCCGAGGTCTACCAGACACTCGCCGAGCTCAAGCGCGAGGGCAAGATTCTCGCCTACGGGCTGTCCGGCAAGACCGTCGAGGGCGGCCTGCTGGCGCTGCAGGACGGCGATTGTGCGATGGTCACCTATAACCTCAACGAGCAAGCCGAACGCCCGGTGCTCGACTACGCCGCCGCCCACGCCAAGGGCATCCTGATCAAGAAGGCGCTGGCCAGCGGCCACGCCTGCCTGCGACCGGGCGAGGACCCGGTGCGGCGCAGCTTCGAGCTGCTGTTCGGCCATCCCGGCGTCGGTGCGGCGATCATCGGCACCATCAACCCGCAGCATCTGACCGACAACGTGCGCACCGCCGCCGCCGTACTGACGGGCAACTGAGACCCGCCTGGGCTAGGCTGTCTCCTCCGCCCGAGGCCGCTACCGCCGAAATTCGCCGCCAGGAGGAACCGCATGCCGACCGTTCTGCTGCGCAAGAGCCCCACCGCCTTTAAGACGCTGCCGCTGTACGTCGAGGCCAACCCGGACCGCCTCAACTACCAGAGCCTGGGCCGGCCGCTGAACTTCGGCGAAGTCATCGAGCGTCGGCGCCCGGTCGAGGTCCCCAACACCCACCGCTTCGCCCTCGAGCTGGCCAATCTCGGCGTTTCGGTGCGCCTCACCCTCGGCTGGCAGGATCGCGAATACTGGGTGCTGGTACGCCAGCAGCGGCTGGATCGCGGCGACGTGGTGCTCAAACTGATCTCCGGCTACGTGCCGGCTCACGAACTCAATCTGCCGCTGCTCACCGCCATCCAGGAAATTGCCGAGGAGTGCCTGCTGGAAACCCCGGAGGGTTGGCTGAGCGGCCGCTTCGGCGATACCTGGCTGCCAACGCCGTATGAAGGCCCGCTGCAGTACCGCGAAACGCCGCACTTCGCGCTCGCCTCGCTGACCGGCGCCACACGACCGGTACACTGCGGCGAGCGGGTGCTGATGGAGCGCCCGCGCGCATACGTGCATCTGCCTACGGCCTCGCTGCAGCTGGTTTACGACATGCGTCTGGAAGTGCCGAAGGACGTACATCGGCCAAGCCTGTTCCATGTCGACGAGCGTCTCGAGGACGGCGAGCTGGTAGCCCGTCTGGATCGCAGTCAGGCCGATCTCTACCTGATTCCGCTGCAGCATGGCGAACCGCAGGAGCAGCTGCTGCAGCTGCGTAGCGGCCGCCTGAGCCCGGTGGCGACCCGCGGACTGTGGCTGTCGGAAAGTTTCGCGCCGCAGGACGGCTGGGTGGTGCGCGCCGAGCGCATTCGCTGGAAGGACTGGTGGATCGGCCGCGCCCTGGCCGTCGCGCGCTGAGTGGCGACGGCCGGGCGCGGCAGCTAGGCCTTGCGGATCTTCTCGACGATGGCGGTGGTCGAGCTGTTCTCTACCAGCCCCAGCACACGCACCTCGCCGCCATAGGCACGGACCAGCTCGGCGCCGACCACCTGATCGACACCGTAGTCGCCCCCCTTGACCAGCACATCGGGACGTACCTGAGCCAGCAGCGCCTCGGGGGTGTCCTCGCAGAAGCACACCACCCAATCCACCGCCTCCAGACCGGCGAGCACCGCCATGCGCCGGTCGACGCTGTTGATCGGCCGGCCCGGCCCCTTCAGGCGGCTGACCGAGGGGTCGTCGTTGACCGCGACGATCAGCCGGTCGCCCTGGGCACGCGCCTGCTCCAGATAGGTCACGTGACCGGCGTGCAGGATGTCGAAGCAGCCGTTGGTGAAGACGATCTTCTCGCCCTGGGCGCGGGCATCCTCGACCACGGTGAGCAGTTGCTCCACCGTCATCATGCCGCGCCCGGAGCCTTCCTCGCGCTGGATCGCGCGGCGTAGCTCAGGCGCGCTGACACAGGCGGTGCCCAGCTTGGCGACTACGATGCTGGCGGCCAGGTTGGCCAACGCAACGGCCTGCGGCAGCTCGGCACCGGCGGCCAGCGCAGCGGCCAGTGTGGAAATCACGGTATCGCCGGCGCCGGTCACATCGAACACCTCGCGCGCCCGCGCCGGCAGATGCAGCGCGGCGTGTTCGGGACGCAGCAGGGTCATGCCGTGCTCGCCGCGGGTCACCAGCAGGGCGTCCAGCTGCAGGCGGCGCATCAGCTCGGCGCCCTTGGCGACCAGCTCGGCCTCATCGGCGCAATGCCCGACGATCGCCTCGAATTCGCCGAGGTTCGGCGTGATCAACGACGCACCACGATAGATCTCGAAATCCTTGCCCTTGGGATCGGCCAATACCGGAATCCCGCGCCGCCGAGCGGCCTGGATCAGCGCCTGATGATTCTTCAGCGCGCCCTTGCCGTAGTCGGACAGCACCAGTACCTTGACCCCGGCCAGCAGCGCCTCGACCTCGGCCAGGATCGCGGCCGGATCGGTGTCGAACGGCTCCTCGAAATCCATGCGCAGCAATTGCTGATGACGGCTCATGACGCGCAGCTTGACGATGGTCGGCTGGTGCTCGATGCATTGGAAATGCGCTTCAACGCCGGCGGCAGCGAGGCTGTCGACCAGGCTCTGACGCGCTTCATCCTGGCCGGTCACTCCGATCAGCCGGGCAGGCGCGCCCAGCGCGGCGATGTTCAACGCAACGTTCGCCGCACCACCGGGGCGATCCTCGATCTGCTCGACCTTGACCACCGGCACCGGCGCCTCCGGTGAAATGCGCGACGTGCCGCCATGCCAGTAGCGATCGAGCATGACGTCACCCACCACCAGGACGGGGGCTTGGTCGAAACAGGGCATGGACAGCTTCATTGAGAGGGCTCCGGGGCGCTGGAAAACGCCGCGGATCATAGCATGCCGGCGCGCCGCGGCTCGCGCGGCCCAGCAGACACGCGGATCACGCCGGCTCGTCGTCCTTGAACTGCTTCTCGTGCAAACGAGCATAAGCACCGTTGGCCGCCAGCAGCTGCGCATGGTTGCCGCGCTCGACGATACGCCCCTGCTCCATCACCAGAATCAGATCAGCTTTCTCGATGGTGCTTAGACGATGGGCGATGACCAGCGTGGTGCGGCCACTCATGGCGTGGTCCAACGCGCTCTGGATATGCCGCTCGGATTCGGTGTCCAGCGCCGAAGTCGCCTCGTCGAGGATCAGTACCGGCGCGTTCTTCAACAGCGCGCGGGCGATCGCCAGACGCTGGCGCTGACCGCCGGAAAGCAACACACCATTCTCGCCAACCAGCGTCTGGTAGCCTTGCGGCATCTGCTGGATGAACTCGTCCGCATAGGCATCGCGAGCCGCGCGCTGGATGTTTTCCAACGGGGCACCAGCCAGATCGCCGTAGGCGATGTTGTTAGCGACAGTGTCGTTGAACAAGGTCACCTGCTGAGTCACCAGAGCGATATGCCGGCGCAGGTTGCGCAGCGTGTAGTCCTCGATATCCACACCGTCGAGCAGAATCTGCCCTTGATCGTGGTGGTAGAACCGCGGAATAAGATTGGCCAGGGTGGATTTGCCACTGCCCGAACGGCCGACCAGCGCAACCATCTGCCCCGGCTCGACATTGAAGCTGATGTCGTGCAGCACCTGCTTATCGGTGCCCGGATAGACGAAGCTCAGCCCGGTGATTTCCAGACGCCCCGCCACTCGCTCACGCTCCAACGTACCGCCATCGACTTCCGAGGCTTCGTCCAGCTGCTCGAAGATGCTTTCGGCACCGGAAACACCCTTTTGTATGGTGGAACTGACCTCGGACAGCTGCCGGATCGGTTTCGGCAGCAGGCCGGCCAGGGTGATGTAAGCAACCAGATCGCCGGCAGAAGCATCGCCGCGCATGTACAGCACCAGAAACATCAGCACTGCCATCGCGCTGTAGATCACCAGTTGCAGCGTCGGCGTATAGACCGCATTGGTCTTGACCATGCGCAGCTGCTTGCCGGTGTTGTCCTGACTCGCCCCGAGAAAACGCGCCTGCTCGTATGCCTCGCCACCGAAACTGCGCACTACCCGGTAACCTTGAATGGTCTCCGAAGCCACATGGGTGACATCGCCCATCGCGACCTGGATTTTCTTGCTCTGCTTGCGAAATTTCTTGCTGGCACTGGACACCATCACACCAATCACCGGCAGGATCGCCACCATCACCAGCGTCAGCTTCCAGTTCATCCACAGCAACGTCGCGAACAGAAAGATCACCGTCATACCCTCGCGCACCACCACCTTGATCGCATCGGTCGCCGCTCCGGTGACCATGGTCACGTTGTAGGTGATGCGCGAGATCAGATGCCCGGAGTTGTGGCTGTCGAAGTAGCGATTGGGGAGCGTCAGCAGGTTGTTGAACAGCGCTACACGCAGGTCATGTACCAATCCCAGCGAGACGCGGGCGAGGAAATAGTTGCCAAGAAACGAACCGACACCCTGCAACAGCGCGATGACCACGATCAGCAAGGGCACCGCCTGCAGCAGCTTCAGCCCGGCCAGCCACTCCAGCTCGTTGAGATGAGGTACCTGGGCAAAAAAACTGGCGTCCGGGTTGTTCAGCCCATCGACGAAGAACTTGAGGATGTAGCCCAGCATGGGCTGGGTGGAGGCGAAGAGCAGGAAGCCGAGGATGCTGATTACGAACAGGCCCGAATAGGGGAGTACGTAGCGCAGCAACCTCAGATACACCTTTACGCTGGATTGCTGGGTAGAATTGGCCATTCGGCAAGCCCCATGAAATGGCTAGAGGAACAAGATGCGGATTGTATCAGCGCAGGAGCTGGAAGATTGGTTGGCCAGTGGTGAGGTCCTGGAGAAGGACGCTCGTGGGCCGAAGGTAATCGCGCTGGAGGATGGTCTGTTCCTAAAGATATTTCATACTCGGCGACAACCTTGGTTAGCACGTTTGCGTCCTGCAGCCTCACGTTTCGCCCACAATGCCGAGCGGCTACGTCTGGCTGGCATACCAGTTCCCGAGGTACGGGAGCAGCTCTGGTTGAGTCGGCAAGCAGGACTCAGTGCCTGCCTATATCGACCCCTTCCCGGACAATCCATCGAACAGCTTTATCTTCAAGCCCCCCAAAATGCGGAACAGCTGCTGCCTGCACTCGCCAGTTTTATCTATCAACTTCACCGTAGCGGCATCTACTTCCGCTCCCTGCATTTGGGCAACATCTTGCTGTTACCGGATGGCGGCCACGGCTTGATCGACATCTTGGATTTGCAGTGTAAACGCCAGCCTCTCAGTCCCTGGCTGGTGCAGCGTAATTTCCAGCATCTGAAGCATTATCTGGGCCGGCGCAAGTTGACTGAATTCCCCATCGACAGCCTGATCGCACATTATCAACTCTGCGCTGAGCGCTGAATATAGCGTGATTGAAAATATTCCCGTACCGCACCTCGCTGACTATCCACCACAGCCATAAACACTGGCAGCCAAAAATAAATCCATAACGGTTGCGGTGAAGTCAGCACACCATTACTGGTTGTCAGCAAGCTGCCCCAGCCAAGCAGTGCAAGTAGTAGCCAACGCGATCGGAAACGCCATGCGCAATGTAGCCACAGCAATGCAAAAAGACTGAACAACAAGCCACCTAACAGGCCATTGCGGTAGAGCATGGCAAAGTAACCACTATGTGGATGTTCAAACCTACCCAGGAACCGATACCCATCGATACCACAGCCGAACCAGACACCACATTGATTGACCAAGCGCGACCCAGCATCCAGCCATATATCCAAGCGATAGCTGAAACCACGACGCAGCAGCAACTCGTCACCGCCCAAGGCATATAACAGAGCCACCAATAGAAGAAGCACCGCCAATCCCAGCAGAAACATGCGCCGATATAGTAAATAACCGAAAAAGAACAAGATGAAGCCTGCCACTGCCGAGCGAGATTGAAATATAGTAGCGCACAACAAAATGACAGAACCCAGCAACAGCAACCCGACTGCCAAGATCAACGGCGAGCGCCGTTCAAATAAATCCGCTACTCGAAAAAGCCAAAGAAAAATCAGTGCATTACTGATCAGCAATGAGAAGTGCACCGGATTAATCGGCACGCCAAGAAAGTGACCATAGCGCACCCATTTTCCAGTCTGCAACCAGATCCATAGCCAGTCGAGGGCAATGAATACCAAAATGCCCAAACTGATCCAGGCGCATAGATCGTAAATCGCCTGCACATCCCAGCGTCGGCCCTGCAATAACAGGCAGCTGGCGCAAAAAAGCAGCAGATACAGTGCTTTCTTCAGGCCAGCCGCATCGCCCGCATCCAGCGCAACTAATGCCACCAGCAGTATCACCAGCCAGCCAAAAGGACGGACCAGTACGATCAAGGCAGCCGGTCGCAATAGCAACCACCCAAGGCAGGGTAAGGCCAAGCCAGCATAGAAGATATTATTGATTGCCTTGGAAGACAGCGGTAGATAGAACGCTAAGCAGAACAATCCGAACAGTGTGGCATACAACCAAGGACCGTAGCGCAGCCACTCCTTGCCAAACCACGTCATTAGAAAACCTCAAAAAAAAGGAAAAGAGCGCAGCAGGCCAGCCTGCAAGCCAGATAACCCCGGACGCACATATTCGCCAATCAACTCAGCCACATCCTGTCGTATAAGACGCTCTAGTGCAGAAGAGCATAAGGGTTCGGGCTCGTTCAGCGAGAAGGCCGAGTAGTAGTCAACAAATTTGAAATCAGAAATCAGCCCGCTCGACAGACGCAGACGTCGATTAGGCACCTCGAATGCATCCGCCACGATCAGTCCGTGCATGCTTGAAGAAAGCACGAAATCACAAGCCTGTATCGAACGTAGCACTTCCTCCACGGGCCAGAAAACATCAATTAGCAATACTCCGGGCTGCTTCGATGCATCAATTATGGCGGGATGCTGGCGATCGACATAATGCGGAATGATGCCCACCTTGTGAGTCTTGGCCGGCCTGGC
This sequence comes from Stutzerimonas degradans, assembly GCF_024448505.1. GTDB lineage: Bacteria > Pseudomonadota > Gammaproteobacteria > Pseudomonadales > Pseudomonadaceae > Stutzerimonas > Stutzerimonas degradans. Next base: position 410,325 of record NZ_JAMOHV010000001.1, on the reverse strand, counting down.
CTTGCCGCCCCACCAGTGATTGGCCAGCAACCCCGGATCGCCCAGGGCTGGGCTGCCACGCAAACCAATTACCTGCTCACAGCTTTTGACACCCCGTAGCGCATGATAATGATGTCGCGCGGAGAAGCTTAGCCCTGGCGCATCCGTGCCGGCCCCCCAGATATGCAAGCGATGCGGTAAGAAAAAACGCTTGGCCTTACGCTCCCTCGGCAAGATTGAGCCAATAGCCATCATCTCTGCCCGATTTATCGGTGCGTAAACCACCGGCTTACCTGCCAACATCTCAACCAGCAGCGGAGACAGATAATCACCAAAATTTTGCTGGCTAGGATCGCTACGCCCCTTGCCACGGCACCAGTAAAGTTTAATTGCCATTCTAGATTCTCAATCCATATCGAATGCGCACCCAGGTCCGTTGCCAGAAGGTCAACCCTGGCCAAGGCCGCATGGGCTGGATAATTGCCCTCGCCAGATCTCGTCCGACACGAGTGAAGGTATACCGCTGGCGGGCAAACGCCTGTCCCGATCTGGCGATGCGTTCCACTAGAGCGGGGTCCTCCTTGAGGCGTTCAAGCTTTGCTATTCCCTCCTCGACAGAGCGATAGAGCATGACATTATCGCCATCCCTAAAGCCCATAGCCGCATCTTCTTCCTCGCCCTGACTCCAGGCAAGCAGCGCACAGCCGCAAGCCATGGCTTCGAAATTCTTAATCATATATTCGCCCATACCCACATCAGCACTGACGAAGATACGGATACGATTAAGCAACTCCACATATTGCTGACCTGAGTCGGTACGCGTTATCAACAGTTCGCTCCTTGCGGCGATAGAGTTCAGCATTTTCCTGCGTCCCTCATAGGAATGGCCATTTACGCTACCAAGGAAAGCAGCCGTAATATCGCGCTCAGCACCTTTATCCAGCACCAATTGCTCGTCGTAGCCTTTAGAAATGAAATGCGCATCCACACCTTCGCTACGCAGGCGCTTAGCAACTCCCAAGCCAGAGCTAAGGACCCTCGCCCAAGGCAACTTTCGATAAAAGAGAGAATAAAGGCGATAGTATTTACTTCCCGGCATGTAATTCTGGCAAGCGTCATGCTCCAGAAATACTAGACCAGGAACGCACCGCAGCACATCAACCTGACGTCGTAGACGCTTCAAGCGTGAGAAAATCACTACACGGTCATAGGTCGAACTGTTGTAATGGCGAAGTACCCGTCCTATTTTTTTTTGCTGCGACTTACTCAAGCGGATGATGTCGCAATCACCAAGAGCCAAGCGAGTTGAGTCATACAGATGATCGAGATTGATGCGCTGCTCATCCATCACAAGCATCAAAACTTTCACAGACTTTTCATCTCCAAAAAGAACTAAATCGCAAATAGCACCCTTGAACAAAGCTTTATACGACTCTATAAAAATCGCTGAAGCTATTAGGTATCACTGGCGCATGATGGCGCCTACCTACTGGGCCACAGCATCGTCGAAACACGGAACCATCGGCTCCTGGGTAAGAAAACTAACAGCCCCTACCACCGCATCGATGTCGGCCTAGGAGATTAAATATTCCCGATCTTTTCGCGATTGGCCTCGATCCAGGCTTGCAGTTCCCTGTCGCTCATCCACTCGCTATTGTTGTTGCTGGCATAGACGAAGCCCTCCGGGACCTTCTTGCCGGCCTTGATACGCTTCAGACAGGTGGCCCAACTGTGAATGGACGGCAGGATTTTGAAATGCTCGGGATACTCGTAGGTGTAGTAAGCATCCTCGGCACTGATCATCTGCTCGTGCAGTTTCTCACCAGGGCGGATACCGATGATTTCCTGGCGAGCCTCGGGGGCAACGACGCGGGCTAGGTCGGTGACCTTCATCGAGGGGATCTTCTTCACATAGATCTCACCACCTTCCATGTCGTTGAAGGCATGCCAGACCAGCTCCACGCCCTCCTCCAGGGAGATCATGAAGCGTGTCATGCGCTCGTCAGTGATCGGCAGCACCCCTTTGTCCTTGATGGACATGAAGAACGGAATCACCGAGCCGCGTGACCCCATGACGTTGCCATAGCGCACCACCGAAAAGCGGGTACCGTGCTCGCCGGAATATGAGTTGCCAGCAACGAACAGCTTGTCAGAAGCCAGTTTGGTGGCGCCATACAGGTTGATCGGACTGCTGGCCTTGTCGGTGGACAGCGCAACCACGCCCTTGATGCCCTTGTCGATACAAGCATCGATCAGGTTGATGGCGCCGTCAACGTTGGTCTTGACGCACTCGAAGGGGTTGTATTCGGCGGTCGGCACGATTTTAGTGGCGGCAGCATGCACCACATAATCGACCCCATCCAAGGCTCGGTAGAGGCGATCCTTGTCTCGCACGTCGCCAATGAAGAAACGCACACGTCTGTCGCCCTCGAACTTCTTGGCCATGTCCCACTGCTTCATCTCGTCACGGGAAAAGATGATGATTTTCTTTGGGTTGTACTTGGCCAGGGTCATCGGCACGAATGTGTTGCCAAACGAGCCGGTCCCACCGGTAACAAGGATGACCTTATCTCTCAACATACTGTTCACCTAACAAGAAGACTGGCGGATATGGCTTCAGCGACCCGTTGATTTGCCAAACGATCCCGTTGGCCAAAAACCCAGGAAAAATACTCCTGGCGCCGCTGTGCACGATCATCTCGCTCCAGCAAAGCTCTTTCGATAGGAACGGAAAGATCCACCCCCTCTTCTTTTACAAATACCGAGGGCCCACACTCGTAAAGCGTCAACAGCTGCGCCATGTCGTCAGGGTGCATCCCCTCATCACGCCCCATTTGGGCCATTACGTCCCGCGAAAGTTGGGGGGTCTCGATCAACAGTTGCGGCACATCGTAGAAAAGTGACTCCTCGGCCGGAGAGTTGGCATCCGACACCACCAAATCCGCCACGGATAGCAGCGCCGAGAGAGGATAAGACGTTAAGTCCAGCAGCGTATACGGGCGCCGTTGAACCAACGCCGCCACTCGCCGAAAGCTATCACGATCCTTCGCGCGCGAGGTCAGCGCCTGGCTGGGATGGGGGCGCAAGATGAGATTGAAATGCGACGGGACGTTCTGCACCAGGCTTTCTGCAAGTAGATCCCACGAACCAACGCCACGCCGACTCGGCGTAAAAAGTATGGTTTGCCGGTCCGCTGCCAACCCCAAACCAACCAGCACAGACTCGCGTTGAGCCGGCGACTGCTCGGGAAACTCGCAAAAAGGGAGAAACCCTGTCGCAGCGGTATTGACCCGAACCTGGTCGGAAAACCGGTCGATCATCTGCTGCATACGCGGCCCAATCACACAGAGCAGATCGAAATGTGCATTGCTGAGCAACGCATCCTTGCTCAGCAACATGTAGGTGCCATGAAAAACCGTACACTTCTTCGCCGCATAGGGCTTCAGGAAACTGCGATAAGGCGATCCAGTAACGATCACATCGGCGTTGTTCAACATCCGGTTACCCATTGCCAACCGCCCCAGCCACCTCGAATACCGAGCCTGTTCAAGCTGAGGGTAGAGCTTGCGAGCAGCCATCAACGTCGAGCGCCGGCTTGAAACAAAGGTGCCGGGTAGCAGGGCAGCTACCTGCGCCAAGTGGGGAACAGCCTGGAACATCTTCGAGAAATAAACGATACGGCCCATCTCACCTGCCCCTGATGCAACTCAAAATAGCCGAAGCCGGCAGGTGCCATACGCACCCAATCGTCTAATGCAGTTCACCTCCCCCCTTCCTTCACCACCAACACATCCTCCATGATCAGATATTGCAGATCCGACCCATAGAACATATTCAGCGCATCGGTCGGCGAGCAGATCATCGGTTCGCCGCGGCGATTGAGCGATGTATTCAAAGACACGCCGTTGCCCGTGAGCTTTTCCAGCTCGAGCATCAGGTCGTACCAGCGCGGATTGTATTCGCGCTTGAGCACCTGGGCGCGCGAAGTGCCATCTTCGTGGACGACTTCGCCGACGCGCTCTTTCCAGCCTTCGTTGACTTCGAAGGTGAAGGTCATGAACGGGCTCGGATGGTCGACCTTGAGCATCTGCGGGGCGACGGTGTCGAGCATCGACGGGCAGAACGGCCGCCAGCGTTCGCGAAACTTGATCTGCTCGTTGATCCGGTCGGCCACGCCCGGCACGCTGGGACAGCCGATGATCGAGCGTCCGCCGAGGGCACGCGGGCCAAATTCCATGCGGCCCTGAAACCAGGCGACCGGATTGCCGTCGACCATGATCTTGGCAATGCGCTCGGGCACATTGTCGATCTGCTGCCAAGCGGGCTTGTTGGGGTGGCGCGCGCAGGCCGCGATGACGTCCTCGTTGCTGAAGCTCGGACCGAGATATACGTGCTCCATCTTTTCCACCGGTACGCCACGCTGCACTGATACATAGGCCGCCGCACCGACGGCGGTACCGGCGTCGCCGGAGGCGGGCTGGACGAACAGCTCCTTCACTTCGGAGCGGGCAATGATCTTCTGGTTGAGCTTGACGTTCAGCGCGCAGCCGCCGGCGAAAGCAATCTTGCCGGTTTCGCGGATGATGTCGCCCAGGTAGTAGTCCATCATCTCCAGCGCAAGCTTCTCGAACAGCGCCTGCATGCTGGCGGCGTAGTGGATATATGGATCGTCGGCGATATCACCCTCGCGCTTGGGACCGAGCCACTCGATCAGCTTCGGCGAGAAGTAGTAGCCCTTGCCGTTCTCCTTGTAGCGACGGAAACCGATGACGTTGGCGTAATCGGTGTTGATGATCAGCTCGCCATTCTCGAATTTCGCCAGGCGAGAGAAATCGTACTTGGCCGCGTCGCCGTAGGGCGCCATGCCCATGACCTTGAACTCGCCATCGAGCATCTCGAAGCCGAGGTATTCGGTGATCGCTCCGTACAGACCGCCCAGCGAATCCGGATCGTAGAACTCCTTGATCTTATGAATCCTGCCGTTCTCGCCCCAGCCGAAGAACGTGGTGGCGTACTCACCCTTGCCGTCGATGCCCATGATCGCGGTCTTCTCGGTGAAGCCGGAGCAGTGGTAGGCGCTGGAAGCGTGAGCCAAGTGATGCTCGACCGGCTGCAGCTTGACCTTTTTCAGATCGAAGCCCAGCTGTTGCAAGCACCATTGGATGCGCTTCTTGTAGCGATAATAGCGACGGTTGCCCATGAGAATGGCGTCGAGCGCGCGGTCCGGGGCGTACCAGTAGCGCTTGGCGTAGTGCCAACGGGCTTTCTCGAAAATGCTGATGGGCGCAAAGGGAATCGCCACCACGTCGACGTCGCTCGGCTTGATGCCGGCCTGCTCCAGGCAGAACTTGGCGGACTCGTAGGGCATGCGGTTCTTCGCGTGCTTGTCGCGCACGAAGCGCTCCTCCTCGGCAGCAGCGATGAGCTTGCCGTCGATGTAGAGGGCAGCGGAAGGATCATGGCTGAGGGCGCCGGAAAGGCCGAGAATCGTCAATGCCACGGATGAAAGCCTCTTGAAAAGCGAGCTGGACGCCTGAAGCCGGAGGCTTGAAGCAACAGCGGATGTTTAGTTCAGCTCCGCAGAGCGTGTTCTTCCAGCTTCAAGCATCGGGCTCCAAGCTGTCCTTCGGTATTCGTTCGGCCAGCAGCCGATGCAGCGCCGAGTCGGCCGGCCAGTTGCGCAGAAAACGTGCGCGATCACGCGTATAGGCGCGACTGAAACCCGCCTCGCTGCGGTGTTGCTGCGCAGCATCCAGATCGATCAGCGTCCAGCACCCCTGATCCCAGAGCAGGTTGGTACCCTTAAGATCACCGTGGCTGATGCGCTCTCGACGTAGCGCAGCGAACAACTGATCGAGTGCCCGCAACTCGGATTCGGGCGGCGAACCAGCGAGGTACGGCTGGAAACGGGCAATTATATCCTCGCCGCCGCTGTATTCGGTAATCAGATAGCTGCGTTGGCGCAGGCCCAGCCAACGCCGTTCCAGCATGGCCAGCGGTCGTGGCGTGGCGATGCCGAGAAAACTCAGGCGATTTCCCTCGACCCAGCTGTGCCAGGCACGGCTGGGTCGCCAGCAGCGACGCAGCCAGTGGCCCAGGCCCTTGATGTTGTAGCGCTTGATGACCAGCGGCCGGCCGGCTGTCTCGATCAGCGCCACGCTGGCACTGCCGCCCCGCTTCATTGCACGTCCCGACTCGAGCGCCATATCCGGCGCGTCCAGCAGACTCTCCAGTACAGTCGCCTCGCTGCGACGAACGATGCGTAGCTCACTCAGGCTGCGCCTTACGCTGAACAGCGAGCAGTCGCGGCCAAGCTTGCCGAGATAGTCGCGCAGTCGCCAGCGACGTACGCCTGCGATCTCCCGCAGCAGAGCCTCCAACGGCAGGGCATGCTCGCCGTTGACCAAGATGTAGTGCACCAGCAGTTCTTCGATGTACGGCTCCAGACCAGCCGGCAGCTGCGCGAAGAACACGCCGAGGTTGGCCAGCACCTTGTCGCGTGCCAGCGGCTGGCCGGGAGTCTGCGCCTGAATGCCGCCACCATCGATGATGAATAGATGGCCGTCATGCCGCAGCAGATTGTCCAGATGCAGATCGTCCTGCCACAGGCCGCGCGCGTGTAATTGCGCGATGGCGCCCAGCGCTTCCCCCAGCACCGTCTGCTGGAGATCGGACAGCGGCGGTTCGTGCTCCACCGCCCGCCAGGCCTGTTCCAGACTTTCGGCGCCAACGAGGAAGTCGAAGAGCAACCAGCCACCCAGCCCAGTCTCAAAGCCCTCGGAGAGCAACGCCGGGGTACTCATGCCCTGCTCGGCCAGTAACCGAGCACCGTGGCGCTCGCGTTGGAAATGGCGCTCAGCCTTAGCGCCGACCAGCAGCTTGGCCAGCACGATACGTCCCTGCCATTCGGCCCTACCGACATAACGCTGCCCCGGCAGCACGCGCAGCCACTGCAACATGCGCAGTTCGCCGGCGGGCAGCACAAGCGTCAGCGGCAGCGCCGGCGAGCGGCCGGCGCGGGTCAGTTCGTTCAGTTTCATGCGCGTGCCTGCTTGCTACGGTGGCGGCCAGCGATCTTTTCCAGCCAGGCGTCGATAGCCGGATCATGCTCGTCCTGCTGCAGATAACCCGCCAGCAGTTGTCGCACCTCGTTCTGGCCCCAGGCAGCGGCACGGCGCAACAGGGCTTCGAGGTCGACGACACGATCGTTGCGCCCAGGCAGCAGTGGCCGGGTCTTTTCCAGATCGATGAGGCAGGCTTCGAAGCGCTCTCCGACCGGGCGCAGAAAGATGTGCTTGGGATAAAAACAGCCGTGGCGCTGACCGGCCTCATGCAGTGTGCGGGCTAGTTCGGCGCAGGCCCGCAGCACGGCCGCCCGAGTCGCTAGAGGCTGCTCACTCCAACTAATCAGCCAGCTGTCGAGGTCCCGCCAGTCGTCCAGCGCGCGAGTGAGCAGGATGGCACGATGCTCGCCGGCGACTCGCCGCGCGCCGAAATATACGGCCTGCAGCGCCGGTATACCCAGGCGCTGGTAGCGCTGAATGTTGCGAAATTCGCAGGCGAACGTCGGCTCGCCGAACGGATGGCGCAGGCTGTGAGTCAGGTAGTTGCTCTGTCGCTTCAGATAATAGGCCGTATCGCCCAACTCCAGGCGAAACACGCTACTCCAGCCGCCGCGACCGGTATTGGGCATATCGACCGATTCGAGCTGCACGGCCCAGAGTGCATCGAAGCTGGCCAGCCCGTGCGCGTCGAGCAGGGGCCGATCAGTAACGGAAAAAAACTCGTTCATTCGCGCCCCTCGAAATACTCCAGCACCTGCGCGATCAGCACCCGATCAGCCGGTATCAGCCGCCCACGCCGCTGGTACTGCAGGTAGAAGCGCAGGCGTTGGGTGCGACTCAAATGGTACTTGGCCACCTTATCCAGGCAGGCCAGATCCTTGATGATGCGCCGCCGCAGGAAAGGCCCCCACCAGAAGGCGCCAGAGGGGCAGTCGATCAGGAACAGCCCGCCGTCCTCATTGATCAGCAGGTTGCGCCATTTCAGGTCGTTGTGGGCGAAATGGTGATCATGCAGGGTGCGGGTAGCATGCGCCAGCTGGCGACTGATGCGCGCAACCCAGTGGCGATCGCTCAGACGCGGGTCGTTGTTCGCCGCCATGGCCGCCATGTCGACAGTGTTGGGCACTTCCAGCGTGATCAGCGCGCCACGCAGGAATGCGCCACCACGACGCTCCAGGCCCCAGGCCACCACCGGCGCGACGGGAATACCCCAGCGCGCGAAGTGCCGCAGATTCTGCCATTCGGCCTTGACCCGCGGCCGCCCGAGAAAGCGCCGCAGCCCTTTGCCGGCAGCCCAATAACGTTTGACGTAGTAGCGCAAGCCGCCGCATTCGACGCGAATCACCTCGGATAACGGATCGCTGGCGATCGCCTCGCCGGTCAGCGCGAACACCGTCGGCAGATCGGCGAATGCCCGGACCGCCTCGGTGGGCGTGCCGGTCGCGAGCTGCCAGCCACTCACGCCTGTGCGCCCGGCGCGTACTTGCGCGCATAGCGACTGGACAGCCGCTCGGCCTTGCGCTGCAGCCAGGCGAGCAGATGCGCCTCGTCATGCAGGATGTCACGCAAGGGCCGCTGAAAATAGCCGCGCAGAAACCGCAACTTGTCACGCCGCGTCAGGCCGATGCCCAGCGCCGAGAAGTACAGCCCGGCCAGGTCCTTGTCGCGCCAGCGGCGCGGTGTCTGCGCTCGGGTCTGCGCGCGGTGCAGGTCGATCAGCGACAGGCGGAAATTGCTCGCTGTAACGGGCTTGTCGGTGTGCAGCAGGAAGTGACAGATATAGAAGTCCCGATGATTCACACCGGCGCGGTGCATGGTACCGGCCATGCGGGCAACTTCGGCGATCAGTGCGCGCTTGAGCGCCGGTAGCGGCGGCTGCTCGCGCCAGTTCACCGAGAAATCCTCAAGACTGACGGTCGGCGCCAGCTCCTCGGTGACGATGAACGAATGCTGGCTGGCCGGATTGGCCCCGCGCTCGCCGTACGCGACGGCGGTCATGGTCGGTACGCCGACTTCGTGCAGACGCTGGATCGCCCGCCATTCCTGGCCGGCGCCGAGCACCGGGGCCTTGGCGGTGAGCAGATTCTTGACGATCTCGCCCCAGCCGATACCGCGGTGAATCTTGACGAAGTAGCCGCGCCCTTCGACCTCGGTACGCAGCGTGCGACGGCCTTCCAGCTCGCGGTAGACCTGGCCTTCGAGGCGCTCGACCTCGGCGAAGGCATCCTTGCCCCGCCACAGGCTCTTGAAGGGTTCGGCGAGGATCAGTTGCATGGTGGCCCCTCCGCCAGAGGGGGCACGGTGTAGCCTTGCCCACCACTGACGCACTGCGGCAGCGCCGACGAATAAGCACTACGCGTGTTATCCAGCCTGCGGGGCAGGCAGCAAGGCCGAATCATTTGCCCTCCGCAAGAATCACGTCGGCCGCCTTATGCGGCATGGAGTAGAGGTCCGCGGTCTCGGCATAAGCCAGGGCGTTGCGTCGCCAGCGGGCACGCTGCTCGTCATCGGCGAGCGTCAGCGCCAGCAACTGGTCGAGCGTCGCCTGCTCGAACGGACTGGGCACCACACAGCCGCAGGCGGCGTCTTCAATGTAATGCGCGTAGCCACAGACATCGCTGACCAGCACCGGCAAGCCGGCGACCAGCGCTTCCAGCAGCACGGTGCCGGTGTTCTCGTTGTAAGCCGGGTGGATCAGCAGGTCGGCACCGAGCAGGAAGCGCGGGATGTCGCTGCGCCCCTTGAGGAACTCGACCATGCTGGAAACGCCCAGCGCCTTGGCCTGCAGCTTGAACGGCTTGGGATCATCCTGGCCGATCACCAGCAGCCGCGTGCGCTGCTTCAGCTCGCGCGGCAACGCGGCGAGCGCCTTGAGGCTGCGATCGACGCCCTTGGTCTTGAAGCCGGAGCCGATCTGCACCAGCAACAGCTCGTCGGGGCGCAGCTCGAATTCTTCGCGGAACTCGGCGCGGATCGCTGCGGCATTGGCCGGCGCGCGGCGGTCCGCGGCGATGCCCGGTGGCAGCAGGTGAAAACGCTCGGCCTGGGTGCCGTAGTGTTTGACGAACAGTGGCTGCTGCACCTCGGAGATCATCAGGATCTCGGTCTTTGCTTGCGGGTCGAACACCGCGCGCTCGTACTCGGCGAAATGCTTGTAGCGGCCCCAGCGCCGGTAGATCGGGTTGCGCAGCGTCTGCGCCTTGTCCTCGAAGCAGGGGTCGGCGGCGTAGTAGACGTCGAGCCCCGGCATCTTGTTGAAACCAATCACGCGATCCACCGGGCGGCGCGCCAGGTCGGCCTCGACCCACGCGGTGAAGCGCTCGTTGCGGGTGTGGTTGAACAACGCTTTGACCGGCGCGATCAGCACCTCGAAGCCGTCCGGCACTTCGCCTTCCCAGATCATCGCGTAGACGCGGATGGTATGGCCACGGCGCTGGCATTCCAGGGCGATACGCATGAAATCGCGCTGCAGCCCGCCGAAGGGGAAGTACTTGTAGAGGATGAACGCCAGTTGCATCAGTCGGACTCCGTGGCCCGCAGCAGGGCATTCAATTCAGCGACGACGCGCTCGGGGCGCAGCTCGTCGAAACAGGGCCGGTGCCGGTCGCCGCTGCCGGCGCTCGGCCCGCTGGCGCACAGGTGCACCTGCGAGCGCCCGTAGGCGCCAACGCGCCCGGGCAGCGTCGGACCATAGAGTGAAATAGCCGGCACATCCAGCGCTGCCGCCAGATGCCCGAGACCGGTATCTACCGCGACGCAAGCGCGCGCACCGGCGATCACCCGGGCGATACCCGCCAGATTCAGTTTCGGCAGCACCGCCGCGTTGCCGATGCCATCGGCGATGCGCTCGGCGCGGGCCTTCTCCTCGGCGTTGCCCCACGGCAGCCGGATCGCCCAGCCGGCATCGCTCATGCGCTCGGCCAGCTCGCGCCAGTAGGCTTCCGGCCAGTGTTTGCTCGGCCAGGTAGTACCGTGGAGGAACAGCAGGTACGGCTGCTCGCCCGGCGCAGCCATCCGCGCACGGTCCAGCCCGTAGTCGCCGATGCCGGTCGGCAGCGGATAACCGAGCGCCTGGGCGAACAGCTGGCGCACCCGCTCCAGCGCGTGCTGCTCACGCGGCACGGCGTAACACCGGTCATAGAAGCGCGCAGCCAGCGGCTCGCGGGCCGAATCACGGTCCAGGCCGGCCACCGGCGCCTTGACGTAGCGGGTCAGCCAGGCGCTTTTCAGCAGCCCCTGGGCGTCGATCACCAAGTCGTAGCGGGTTTCGCGCAGACGTGCCTTGAAGCGGCGCCACTCACCGGAGCGGAGGGTTTGCCACGGCTGCTTGCGCCAGCGGCGGATAGCCACCGGAATCACCTGATCCACCGCCGGATGCCAGGCGGGAATCTCGGCGAAACCTTCTTCCACTACCCAGTCGAAGCGGATGCCGGGAATGGCCCGCTGCGCGTCGGTGAGCGCTGGCAGCGTATGCACGACGTCGCCCAACGAAGAGGTCTTGACCAGCAGCACCTTCAATCAGCGCACCTCGACCGGCTGCGGCAGCAGGCGCCCCAGCGCCTCGATCACGCGGGCCGGGTCCAGTTCGCGCAGGCAGTTGGTATGGCCGAAGCGGCAGGTGCGTTCGAAGCAGGGGCTGCACTCCAGCCCCAGGCGCACGACCTCGACCTGCTCGGACAACGGCGGGGTGAACGCCGGCGAGGTCGAGCCGTACACCGCCACCAGCGGACGACCGAGCGCGGCGGACACGTGCATCAGTCCCGAGTCGTTGGAAACCACCGCCTCGGCGCAAGAGAGCAGGTCAATTGCCTCGGCCAGGCTGGTTTCGCCGGCCAGGTTCACCGCCTCCTCGCGCAGGCCGGGAATCAGCCGCGCGCGGATGTCCTCGCCGACTGCATGGTCGTTCTTCGAGCCGAACAGCCAGACCTGCCAGCCTTCACGGATTTTCGCCTCGGCAACCTGGGCGAAGTGCTCGGCCGGCCAGCGCTTGGATTCGCCAAACTCGGCCCCCGGACACAGCGCCAGCACCGGCTGTTCGACATTCAGGCCGAAGCGCGCCAGCGCCGCCGCGCGCGTCGTCGCATCGATACGCAGCGACGGGTGCGGATAGGGCCGCGGCAGTTCGGCATCCGGCTCGAACGCCAGCGCCATGAAGCGCTCGATCATCAGCGGATAGCGTTGCTTGTCGAGCTTGCGGATATCGTTGAGCAGGCCGAAGCGCATTTCGCCGCGCCAGCCGGTGCGCTTGGGAATCCCGGCGAAGAATGGCACCAGCGCGGACTTCAGCGAGTTGGGCAGCAGTATGGCCTGCTGATACTGGCCACGCAGGCCCTGCGCGACCTTGCGCCGGGTCGCCAGGTCGAGCACGCCGTGGCCGAGCGGAAAGCTCAGCGCCTGGCGCACTTCGGGCATGCGTTCGAGGATCGGCCGGCTCCACTCGGGTGCCAGCACGTCGATCTGGCAGTCGGGGTGGCGCTGTTTGAGGCAGACGAACAGCGTCTGCGCCATCACCATGTCGCCGACCCAGCTGGGACCTACGATCAGAATATTCATAAGCGGGAAGTCATCAGCGTGAAGCTGGAAGTCGGTGCCGGAGTGTTGGTCACGTCCAGCTTCCGGCTGCCAGCCCTTGGCTTATTTGACCAGCGTGCGCCATTCGGCATGGGCATCGGTCTTGCCGGTGACCAGGTCGAAGTAGGCCTTCTGCAGTTTCTCGGTCACCGGGCCGCGGCGGCCGATGCCGATCTGGCGACCGTCGACTTCGCGGATCGGCGTGACTTCGGCGGCGGTGCCGGTAAAGAAGGCCTCGTCGGCGATGTACACCTCGTCGCGGGTGATGCGCTTCTCGACGATCTCGATGCCCATCTCGCGCGCCAGGGTCAGCACGGTGCCACGGGTGATGCCGTTCAGGCACGCGGTGACTTCCGGGGTGTAGATCACGCCATTCTTGACGATGAAGATGTTCTCGCCAGAACCCTCGGCCACGTAGCCTTCCGGATCCAGCAGCAGCGCCTCGTCGGCACCGCCGGAGACCGCTTCCTGCAGCGCCAGCATCGAGTTGACGTAGCTGCCGCTGGACTTGGCGCGGGTCATGGTGATGTTGACGTGGTGACGGGTGAAGGAGCTGGTGCGGATCTTGATGCCGTTCTCCAGCGCCTCGTCACCCATGTACGCGCCCCAGTGCCAGGCGGCGACGATCACGTGCACCTTCAGGTTGTCGGCGCGGATGCCCATGCCTTCCGAACCGTAGAAGGCCAGCGGACGAATGTAGGCGCTCTCCAGGCCGTTCTCGCGCACCGCGGCGCGGGTGGCTTCGTTGATCTCGGCCTTGGTGAACGGAATCTTCATGCCCATGATGTGGGCGGAGTCGAACAGGCGGTCGGTGTGCGCTTCCAGACGGAAGATCGCGGTGCCCTGCGGCGTGTTGTAGGCACGCACGCCCTCGAAGACGCCCATGCCGTAGTGCAGGCTGTGGGTCAGCACGTGGGTGGTCGCGTTGCGCCACTGCACCAGTTCACCGTCATACCAGATCACGCCATCACGATCGGCCATCGACATCGTTGCCAGCTCCTCAGAATTCGAAATTGCTTGGTAGCCCGACGAAGGGCTTCACTCGAGCCCCAGCTCGCGCCAGATACGCATGACCGCGCGGCGCTCGTCGTGAAATTGATCCCCACTCACCACTCCGGGCTGCTTCTGCAGTGATTGCCGGTGGGCGGCTGCACGGTAGGCCTTGTAGGCGTCCTGCAGCAGCCGGACCTCATCGCCGGTCATCAACCCGGCCTGCTCCAACCCATCGAGAATGCGGATGTTATCGGTATAGCGCAGCAGTTCAGGATGCTGGTGCGACCACGCCAAAGCGGCGTATTGCACCATAAATTCGATATCCACGATACCACCGGCATCCTGCTTGAGATTGAACTCTGCCGCGGCCTCGAACGCGTTGTCATCTACGCCGGCATGGCTGGAGCGGGTGCCGAGGTTGTCGCGCATTTTGGCGCGCATCTCGCTGACTTCGCGGCGCAGTGCGTCGAGATCGCGCGCCCGCCCGAGTACCACGGCGCGCACTCGCTCGAAGTCGGCGGTCAGCCGCGCACAGCCGGCCAGTACCCGCGCGCGCACCAGCGCCTGATGCTCCCAGGTCCAGGCCTCCTGGCTCTGGTAGCGCTCGAAGGCGGCCAGCGAGCCGACCAGCAGACCCGCCGCACCGGATGGCCGCAGGCGCATGTCCACCTCATACAGCTGGCCGGAGGTGGTCTGGGTGGTCAGCAGATGAATGATGCGCTGGCCCAGGCGGGTGAAGAACTGCGCGCTGTCGATAGGCTTGGCGCCATCGGTTTCGACCGCCGGATCGCCGTCGTGAATGAACACCAGATCGAGGTCGGAACCGTGCCCCAGCTCGATCCCGCCGACCTTGCCGTAGCCAACGATGACGAATCCCGGATCGCAGGGCGTGCCGTCGCTGCGCCGCGGTACGCCGTGGCGGGCGACCATGTAGCGCCAGGCGAGCATCAGCACCTCTTTCAGCACCGCCTCGGCCAGCCAGGTGAGGTAGTCGCTGACCTTCATCAGCGGCAGCGTGCCGGCGATCTCCGAGGCCGCAACGCGTAGCCGATGCGCCAGCTTGAAGTGGCGCAGCGCTTCCATCTGCTGCTCCAGATCGTCCTCGGGGATGCGCATCAGCCGCTCGCGCAGCTCGGCCGCCAGTTCCGGGGCCTGCGGCGGGCTGTACAGGCGCCCGGCGTTGAGCAACTCATCGAGCAGCGACGGAAAGCGCGCGATCTGTTCGGCAATCCAGGGGCTCGCGGCGCACAGCTCGAGCAAACGCCGCAGCGCGTGCGGGTTCTCGCTGAGCAGCACCAGATAGGCCGAACGTCGGGCGACCGCCTCGACCAGCGGCAGCACGCGCTCGAGCACCAGATCGGGATCGTCCTGCTCGACGACCAGCCCCAGCAGGCGCGGGATGAAGGCATCCAGCCGTTCGCGACCGAGCCGCTGCATGGTGCGCACCTGCTTGCCGTCGCGCAGCAGCGCCAGACGCTGGCAGGCCGTCGGGCCGTCGCGGAAACCCGCCTCGCTCAGCTGACCGGCGGCGAAGTCCTCGTCCCAGTCCTGCTGCCACAGCGCCAGCCATTCGCCGCCGTCAGGCAGCTCGCCGTCCTCGCTGTCGTCCTCGTCAGGGTCGGCGATGACCTGGCGAAAATGCCAGTCGATACGCCCGCGCCAGTGCAGCAGGCGTTCATGGAATTCGGTCCAGCTATCGAAGCCCAGCATGAAGGCGACACGCTCACAGTCGACCTCACTCTCCGGCAGCATCTGCGTCTGCCGGTCGGCGATCGCCTGCAGCGCATGCTCGGTGTAGCGCAGGAACTCGTAACCCTCGCGCAGCTCGTCGACCGCAGCCGGCGGCAGGTAACCCTGCGCCGCCAGCGTCGCCAGCACATCCAGCAACGGCCGCTGCTGCAGGCTGAGGTCACGACCGCCGTGGATCAGCTGGAAGGCCTGGGCGACGAACTCCACCTCGCGGATACCGCCGGCACCCAGCTTGATATTGCCGGCCATGCCCTTGCGGCGGACTTCCTGCTGGATCAGCTGCTTCATGCCACGCAGCGCTTCGATCGCGGAGAAATCCAGGTAGCGCCGGTAGACGAACGGCCGCAGCATTTTCAGCAGCTCCCGGCCCGCCTGCTGATCGCCGGCGACCACGCGCGCCTTGATCATCGCGTAGCGTTCCCAGTCGCGCCCCTGGTCCTGGTAATACTGTTCCAGCGCGTTGAAGCTGAACACCAGTGGCCCGGACGAGCCGTAGGGGCGCAGGCGCATGTCGACGCGGAAGGCGAAGCCGTCGACGGTGATGGCATCCAGCGCTTTGATCAGGCGCTGGCCGAGCCGCACGAAGAACTCTTGATTGTCCAGCGAACGCTTGGCGCCAACGGTTTCGCCGCCTTCCGGATAACCGAAGATCAGGTCGATGTCCGATGACAAATTGAGTTCGTGCGCGCCCAGCTTGCCCATGCCGAGCACGACGAGATGCTGCTGTCGGCCGGAGCGGTTACCAGTCGGCACGCCGAACTGCTCGCAATGGCGGGCGTAGAGCCACTGATAGGCGAGATCGACGCAGGCGTCGGCCATGTCCGACAGCTCGCGACAGGTTTGCGCCAGGTCCGCCTCACGCGCCAGGTCGCGCCAGACAATGCGTACCTGATGGCGATTGCGAAAGCGCCGCAGCAACACCGCCAGTGCATCCTCACTGTCGCACTCGGCCAGCGCCGCCGTCAGCAGAGCGCGCATCTCGCCGGGCGCCAGGGCGCGCTCCAGCAGCCCCGTGTCGGCCAGCTCCAGCAGCATCTGCGGATCTCGGCTAACCTGTTCGCTGACAAAATCGCTGGCGGCGCAAACGCGACCGAACGTTTCGCGCCGGGCAGCGGGCCACGCCGCCAGCATCTGTTCGGACGATTCGCCAAGGGCGCGCCGGAACGTCTCCTGCGCCCGGCTGACAAAAGGCTGAAGTGAAACAGGCAATGCAGCCAGTGGAGGCAGGCTCATGTAGGTCGTTTCCTTTTGTCACGTCGGAACAGCCGGATCGCGCGAGCTAGAGCCGCGCAAGCGCCACTTTGGAAGTATGGCCGCGCCCTGTGATTGTAGTTTTACTACTAAAGAATGCTGCAGGGGGCTGATCGCCGCGCAGTTTTGTAGTAAAACTACAGACGACCGGCCTACCCCGGCATATCCAAGAACATATAAACGCTCCCGCCCACAAAGCGGGTGCGCAGCAGGCAACCGATTCTGGAAGCCTTTCCGCCCTGGAGCAAGCCATGCAAGATCTCGATCCCGTCGAAACCCAGGAATGGCTGGACGCCCTGGAGTCCGTCCTCGACCGCGAGGGCGAGCAACGCGCCCATTACCTGATGACCCGGATGGGCGAGCTGGCCACCCGCAGTGGTACCCAGCTGCCCTACGCGATCACTACGCCGTACCGCAACACCATCCCCGTCACCCACGAAGCACGCATGCCCGGCGACCTGTTCATGGAACGCCGCATCCGCTCGCTGGTACGCTGGAACGCCCTGGCGATGGTAATGCGCGCCAACGTCGCCGACCCGGATCTGGGCGGCCACATTTCCACCTTCGCCTCCAGCGCGACGCTGTACGACATCGGCTTCAACTATTTCTTCCAGGCCCCGACCGAAGAACACGGCGGCGACCTGATCTACTTCCAGGGCCACGCCTCGCCCGGCATCTACGCCCGCGCCTTCCTCGAAGGCCGCATCAGCGAGGAGCAGCTGAACAACTTCCGCCGCGAAACCGACGGCGGCGGCCTGCCCTCCTACCCGCACCCGTGGCTGATGCCGGACTTCTGGCAGTTCCCCACCGTGTCGATGGGCCTCGGCCCGATCCAGGCGATCTACCAGGCGCGCTTCATGAAGTACCTGGAAAGCCGCGGCTTCATTCCGGCCGGCAAGCAGAAGGTCTGGTGCTTCCTCGGCGACGGCGAGACCGACGAGCCGGAATCGCTCGGCGCCATCTCCCTGGCCGGCCGCGAGAAGCTGGACAACCTCATCTTCGTCATCAACTGCAACCTGCAGCGCCTCGATGGCCCGGTGCGCGGCAACGGCAAGATCATCCAGGAGCTGGAAGGCAACTTCCGCGGCGCCGACTGGAACGTCATCAAGGTCATCTGGGGCCGCCTGTGGGACCCGCTGTTCGCCAAAGACGAAGCCGGCCTGCTGCAAGCACGCATGGACGAAGTGGTCGACGGCGACTACCAGAACTACAAGGCCAACAACGGCGCGTTCGTGCGCAAGCACTTCTTCGGTGCGCGCCCCGAGCTGCTGGAAATGGTCAGCGACATGTCCGATGACGAGGTCTGGAAGCTCAACCGCGGCGGCCATGATCCGTTCAAGGTGTACGCGGCCTACCATCAGGCGGTCCACCACAAGGGCCAGCCGACCGTCATTCTGGCCAAGACCATCAAGGGCTACGGCACCGGTTCGGGCGAGGCGCAGAACATCGCGCACAACGTCAAGAAGGTCGACGTCGAGAGCCTGAAGGTGTTCCGCGACCGCTTCGGTGTACCGATCGCCGACGACCAGCTCAAGGACCTGCCGTTCTACAAGCCGGAGCCGGACAGCCCGGAAGCCAAGTACCTGCAGAAGAAGCGCGAGGCGCTCGGCGGCTTCGTACCGCAGCGGCGCACCAAGAGCTTCAGCATCCCGACGCCGCCGCTGGAAACCCTCAAGGCGATCCTCGACGGTTCCGGCGATCGCGAAATCTCCACCACCATGGCCTTCGTCCGCGTGCTGGCGCAGCTGATCAAGGACAAGGACCTGGGCAAACGCATCGTCCCGATCATTCCCGACGAGGCGCGCACCTTCGGCATGGAGGGCATGTTCCGCCAGCTCGGCATCTACTCCTCGGTCGGCCAGCTGTATCAGCCGGTGGACAAGGATCAGGTGATGTTCTACCGCGAGGACAAGAAAGGTCAGATCCTCGAGGAAGGCATCAACGAAGCCGGCGCCATGTCCAGCTGGATCGCCGCGGCGACCGCCTACAGCAACCACAACCAGCCGATGCTGCCGTTCTACGTGTTCTACTCGATGTTCGGCTTCCAGCGCATCGGCGACCTCGCCTGGGCGGCTGGCGACAGCCAGGCGCGCGGCTTCCTGATCGGCGGCACCGCCGGTCGCACCACGCTCAACGGCGAAGGCCTGCAGCACGAGGACGGCCACAGCCACATCCTCGCTTCGACCATCCCGAACTGCCGCACCTATGACCCCACCTACGGCTACGAGCTGGCGGTGATCATCCGTGAAGGCATCCGGCAGATGACCGAAGAGCAGCAGAACATCTTCTATTACATCACCGTGATGAACGAGGCCTACCAGCAGCCAGCCATGCCTGAGGGTGTCGAGGAAGGCATCATCAAGGGCATGTACCTGCTCGAAGAAGACAAGATGGACGCCGCGCATCACGTCCAGCTGCTCGGCTCGGGCACCATCCTGCGCGAAGTGCGCGAGGCAGCGAAGATGCTGCGCGAAGACTACGGCGTCGCCGCCGACGTCTGGAGCGTACCGAGCTTCAACGAACTGCGCCGCGAAGGCCTCGCCGTGGATCGCTGGAACCTCCTGCACCCGCACGAGAAGCCGCGCCAGTCGTACGTCGAGCAGTGCCTGACCGGCCGCAAGGGTCCGGTGGTGGCCTCCACCGACTACATGAAGCTGTTCGCCGACCAGATCCGCCAGTGGGTTCCGTGCAAGGAATTCCGCGTGCTCGGCACCGACGGCTTCGGCCGCAGCGACACGCGCAAGAAGCTGCGCCATCACTTCGAAGTGGATCGCAACTGGGTCGTGCTGGCCACGCTGGAACAGCTGGTCGCACGCGGCGAGATGGAAGCCAAGGTACTGGCCGAAGCCATCGTCAAGTTCGGCATCGACGCCGATAAACCCAATCCGCTGGACTGCTGAGGAGCGAAGCCATGAGTGAATTGATTCGCGTACCCGATATCGGCAGCGGCGAAGGCGAAGTCATCGAACTGTTCGTCAAGGTCGGCGACCGCATCGAGGCCGAGCAGAGCCTGCTGACGCTCGAGTCGGACAAGGCCAGCATGGAGATCCCGGCACCCAAGGCCGGGGTGATCAAGGCGCTGAAGGTCAAGCTGGGCGATCGCCTGAAGGAAGGCGATGAGCTGCTCGAGCTGGAAAGCGACGGCGGCGAAGCCAGTGCCGAGGCGTCCGCCGAACCGGCCGCACAACCGGCCCAGGCACCCGATACCGCCGCAGCCAGCGCCCCGACCGCCAGTGCCGAACCGACGCCGGTAGCGGCTGGCGGTGCCGAGCAGAGCCAGCAGGTCCATGTGCCGGACATCGGCTCGTCGGGCAAGGCCCGCGTGATCGAGCTGTACGTCAAGGCCGGCGACCACATCGAAGCCGATCAGAGCCTGCTGACCCTGGAGTCCGACAAGGCGAGCATGGAAATCCCCTCGCCAGCCACCGGCGTGGTGGAAAGCGTGACGATCAAGCTGAACGACGAAGTCGGCACCGGTGACCTGATCCTGACCCTCAAGGTCCAGGGCGCCGTAGCGGCCGCGCCCGCTCCGGCAGCGGCACCGACCACCCCGACCGAGCCGACCAAGGCCGCCACGCCTGCCGAAGCCGATCGCAAGCCGGCCCCCACCGCGCAGACCGAAGCGGCCAAGCCGGTTGGCGCGCCCAGCCGCGACGGCACCAAGGTGCATGCCGGCCCGGCCGTGCGTCAGCTGGCGCGTGAGTTCGGCGTCGAACTGGCAGCAGTCACCGGTAGCGGTCCGAAGGGCCGCATCCTCAAGGAAGACGTGCAGCAGTACGTCAAGAGCATGCTGCAGCAAGGTCCGCAGACCGCTGTCGCCGCCAGTGGCGGCGCCGGCATTCCGCCGATCCCGGCGGTGGACTTCAGCAAGTTCGGCGAGATCGAAGAAGTCGAGATGAGCCGCCTGATGCAGATTGGCGCAGCCAACCTGCATCGCAGCTGGCTGAACGTGCCGCACGTGACGCAGTTCGAGTCGGCCGACATCACCGAGCTGGAAGCCTTCCGCGTGGCGCAGAAAGCCGCCGCCGAGAAGGCCGGCGTCAAGCTGACCGTACTGCCGCTGCTGCTCAAGGCCTGTGCGCACCTGCTGCGCGAACTGCCGGACTTCAACAGCTCCCTGGCCCCCAGCGGCAAGGCGCTGATCCGCAAGAAGTACGTGCACGTGGGCTTCGCGGTGGATACTCCGGACGGCCTGATGGTCCCGGTGATCCGCAACGTCGACCAGAAGAGCCTGCTGCAGCTGGCCGGCGAGGCCGCCGAGCTGGCGGAGAAGGCGCGCACCAAGAAGCTCTCGCCGGACGCCATGCAGGGCGCCTGCTTCACCATCTCCAGCCTCGGCCACATCGGCGGTACCGGCTTCACGCCGATCGTCAATGCGCCGGAGGTGGCGATCCTCGGTGTCAGCAAGGCGACCATGCAGCCGGTGTGGGATGGTTCGGCCTTCCAGCCGCGCCTGATGCTGCCGCTGTCGCTGTCCTACGATCATCGGGTGATCAACGGCGCCGCCGCCGCGCGCTTCACCAAGCGCCTGTCGGAACTGCTGGCGGATATCCGCACGCTGCTGCTGTAACTCGCGGAACGAAAAACGCCGCATCCCTCACAAGGATGCGGCGTTTTTGTTTGCCGTCCGATGGCTCTGCCGCCGCTAGCCCTTCTGCAGATTGCGGATGAGGAACGACAAGGCCTTGGCCAGCTCTTCGGCACCCGCGGGATCGCGCAGGATGGTGACCAGCGGCGTGCCGTCGGCGGGACTGTCGATGATGCACACCAGCCCCTGCGGCGGACAGCGGTAGCTCAGATAGGGATCGAGACCGAACACCGACAGATTGCGATTGTGTACCGCGATGCCGTTGCCCGGGCCACGCACTTCTTCGCGAACCTGCAGTTCGCCGGATTTGCCGATGCTCAGGCGATAGCTGAGATCCTGCGGATTGGCGACACCGACCTGATAGGCGACCCGCAACGCGTAGCGGTCCAGCAGGCCGTTACCATGCGCCAGCAGCGCTTCGCGCTCACCGGCAAGACCGTAGCGAGACTTCAATTCCGAGAGGTAGTGCTCGGCTTCGCCACCACTGAATTGCGCCTGATCGGCGGCGTGTGAGTGCAGGGCGACATAGCTGCAGATCGACGCCGCCAATAACTTCAACCACCGACTTGTCAGCCTCTGTCGCATGATGCACCCTTGCCCGAAGTTAATATTATTTCGCCATCCTTGAAGTCCGCTGTAGCAGTGCAACAGCGCAACCAGCCGGTCCGGCCAGCATACTGGAAGCCAAGCGCTCGATGAAAATACATCCCGATGCCGCCAGCCGTCTGGCGCCCGAGGTTGTGATGCAGTTGCCAGTGCCTTCCCGGCTTGGAATGCTGCGTTTCGAGCGTCTGAACGAGGCCAGCTGGCTGCTGCTCTATCTGGATCCTGCCTGCGAGCGCCACTTCGACGTGGCGGCCAACGAGCTGTGCTCGCTGATCGACTCGCCCTACGCGAGCCTGATGGAGCCGTACGCCCGGCACCAGCTGCACGACGATATCCAGCAGCAGCTCCTGAACCAGCCGCACTATTGCGTCGAATACCAGCTGCACACTCCGCGCGGCACGCTCACGCTGACCGAAGTGGGCGAGCGCTGCCGCAAGTACGGACGCGAACTGCTGGTCGGCTACCTGATCGTCGGCAAACCGGCCGCCGCCGCGCCGCTCAATGGCGCCACCTCCGGCATGCACACCATGCTCGACCCGCCGGCACGCGACGAACAGCTGGAACAGCTGGTGCGCTCGCGCGCGCAGCAGCAGCTGATCGTGCGCCTGGCCCGTCACCGCTACGCCTCCGACAACCCGCAGCTCGAAGCCGCCGAACTCATCACCCAGGCCGCCTGCGAGGCCTACGAGGTCTGCCGGGCCGCCATCTGGCGGCTCAACGGCACGCAACTGGAGGCGGTCGCCGCCTTCCGCCGTGACGACGACGGTTACGAGTACCCCGCCGTGGTCGATCTGGCCCCGTATCCGCAGTACCTCGAAACGCTGCACAGCAGTCGCACCCTCGATGTCAGCGACGTCGTGCACGACTCGCGCACGCATGAGCTGGCGCAAAATCTGCTGATTCCACGCGGAATCAGCTCGATCCTCAGCGCAACGATCCGTATCGGCGGCGAGATGGTCGGCCTGCTCTGCCTACAGCACGACGGCCCGCCGCGCCGCTGGCAGCCTGACGAGGTGGCGTTCGCCGGCGAACTCGCCGACCAGTACGCGCAGGTCCTGGCCAACCAGCAGCGCGTCAGCGCGACCCACATGCTGCACCTGTTCCAGCGTGCGGTGGAACAGAGCGCCAGCGCCTTCATCCTGGTCGATCGCGAGGGCCGGGTGGAATACGTCAACCCGAGTTTCAGCGCGATCACCCAGTTCTCCGCCGAAGAGGTGCGCGGCCAGCTGCTGACTGACCTAACCAGTCTGGAGAACCTCGGTGCGCTGCTCTCGGACACGGCCTCCTCGCTGGCGCATGGCAATAGCTGGCAAGGCGAATTCCGCAGCCGACGCAAGAACCTGGAGCCGTACTGGGGCCAGCTGTCGATCTCCAAGGTGCTCAACGATGCCGGCGAGCTGACGCACTACATCGGCATCTACGAGGACGTCACCCAGAGCAAGCTGGTGCAGCAGCACATCGAGCGCCTGGCCTACACCGACAACCTGACCAGCCTGGGCAACCGCCCGTACTTCATCCGCAGCCTGGAAGAGCGCTTCGCCGGCAACCGCACGCCCCAGCTGTGCCTGTTGCTGGTGGACATCGACAATTTCAAGCGGATCAACGACACCCTCGGGCATCAGACCGGCGACCGGCTGCTGACCAGCCTCGCGCAGCGCCTGCGCAACGGCCTCAGTCGCGATGGTGTGCTGGCGCGCTTCGCCAGCAACGAATTCGCCCTGCTGCTCGACGACATGGACCTCGAAGCCGGCCAGCGCCTGGCGCAGCAGGTCCTGCGCACGCTCGACAAACCACTGTTCGTCGACAAGCAGCTGATCAGCGTCAGCGGCTCGATCGGCCTGGCCTGCGCGCCGCTGCACGGCAACGACCCGGAGACGCTGATGAAGCATGCCGGCCAGGCGCTGCACAAGGCCAAGGCCAACGGCAAGAACCAGCTCCAGGTGTTCACCGACGCGCTGCACACCGAGGCCAACAACAAGCTGTTCGTCGAAAACAACCTGCGCCGTGCGCTCACCCACGACGAGCTGGAGCTGTTCTACCAGCCCAAGCTCTGCCTGCGCTCGGGGCGCTTGCAAGGCGTCGAGGCACTGCTGCGCTGGAATCACCCGACCCGCGGCATGATCAGCCCGGACCAGTTTATCAGCGTGGCCGAGGAAACCGGGCTGATCATCCCGATCGGCAAATGGATCGCCCGCGAAGCCTGTCGCATGGGCGTGCGGCTGTCCGCGCTGGGGCTGGGCCGGCCGCAGGTGGCGATCAACCTGTCGCCCAAGCAGTTCTCCGACCCCGAGCTGATTGCCTCCCTGGCCGCCACCCTGCGCGAGGAACAACTGCCGGCCGCGCAGCTGGAGCTGGAGCTGACCGAAGGCCTGCTGCTCGATGCCACCGAACAGACTCGCCAGCAGCTGCTCGGGCTCAAGGCGCTAGGCGTGACACTGGCGATGGATGATTTCGGTACCGGCTACTCGTCGCTCAGCTACCTGAAGAAATTCCCCATCGACGTGATCAAGATCGATCGCAGCTTCATCAAGGACATTCCCGACAACCAAGACGACATGGAGATCACCTCGGCGGTGATCGCGATGGCGCGCAACCTGCGTCTGAAAGTCGTCGCCGAGGGCATCGAGAGCCCCGCCCAGCTGGCCTTCCTGCGCCGCCAGCGCTGCGATATCGGCCAAGGCTATCTGTTCGACAAGCCGATCCCGTCGTCCCGCCTGCTCGAAGCCTTGCGGCGCTATCCACACTGGGCCTGAACGCCGCGGCGACCGGACGGCGACTAACGCTTCAAGACACCGCCGACCTCCGGTAGCCTGACTGATGTCTTTCGCTCCGGCCGAGGTTGTCACCATGCCGCTACGCTCGCAGATTCTCGTGCATCAGAACGCGCTGCCCACCGCCGAACAGGCGCTGCCGGGCCGCTCCATGCCGATGGCGGTACCTGAGGCCCATTACGTCAACGGCCATCCGCTGCAACCACCATTTCCTGCCGGCCTGCAGCAGGCGCTGTTCGCCCTCGGCTGCTTCTGGGGTGCCGAGCGGCGCTTCTGGGAACAGCCCGGCGTGTGGACGACCGCCGTGGGTTATGCCGGTGGCTTCACGCCGAATCCGACCTATGAGGAAGTCTGCTCGGGTCTGACCGGACACACCGAAGCCGTGCTGGTGGTATTCGATCCGCAGCAAATCGATTATCAGACGCTGCTCACCGTGTTCTGGGAGTCGCACAATCCCACCCAGGGCATGCGCCAGGGCAACGATGTCGGCAGCCAGTACCGCTCGGCGATCTACTGGCTGGACGACAGCCAGCGCGAGCAGGCACAGACCAGCCAGGCGGCGTTCCAGCGCCAGCTCAGTCAGGCCGGCTATGGCGCGATTACCACAGAGATTGCGCAGGCACCGACGTTCTATTACGCCGAGGGCTACCATCAGCAGTACTTGGCGAAGAACCCGGGTGGCTACTGCGGCCTGGGCGGTACTGGTGTGCGTCTGCCCGGCTGATGCCGGCGCAGATTATGTTGCGCGCAAAAAGAAAAACCCCGCCAAGGCGGGGCTTTGCAGACTGTGAATCCTGACATCCGTGATCGTGCGCCATCCTGGCGCCACTCCTTTCTCGTCCTTCTTTTCGATTGCGCTACCTTGCGCCGAGGTCCGAGTGCAGAAGAGTACTGACCGCCTCGCCGAGGCAGTAGTAGCCATCTTACATCACGCGCTGTAAGCAATTTCCTACAAGCAAGTCATCCTTGATCCGCTTTGTAGGTGATTGCTTACAGCGACGTGCTTTCTAGGACCGGAGTAGTGGCGCAAACGTTCCACGCACATGGCCGATTAATTTCATTACGCCGCCAGATTAAGCCGGTGCTCAGAACTCCTCGGCCGCCAGCAGGTACAGCGAATCGCTGCCGGCGCGTACCGAGGCGGTCAGCGAATGGATGCGTGGCAGCAGACGGGCGAAGAAGAAACGCGCGGTGCCAAGCTTGCTGCGGTAGAAGACTTCGTCCTTGCCCAGCGCCGCGCGCGCCATCATCGCCCACATGTAGGCGTAGGCGGTGTAGCCGAACACGTGCAGGTATTCCACCGAGGCTGCGCCGATTTCGTTCGGATTCTGCTTGGCCTGCTCCAGCACCCAGGCGGTCAAGTCGTCCAGATTGTCCAGCGCGGCCTGCAGCGGCTCGACGAACTCGGCCAGTTCCTGCCCGGCAGAAGCAATGAAACCACGCACCTCGTCGGCAAAGTTGCGGTACAGCTCGCCACCGCTGCCCACCACCTTGCGGCCGACCAGATCGAGCGCCTGAATGCCGTTGGTGCCTTCGTAGATCTGCGTGATGCGGCAGTCTCGCACCAGCTGCTCCTGCCCCCATTCGCGGATGAAGCCGTGACCGCCGAACACCTGCTGGCCATGCACGGTGGCCTCCAGGCCCATATCCGTGAGGAAGGCTTTGGCTACCGGCGTCAGCAGGGCGACCTGCGCATCGGCACGCTGGCGTGCTTCGGCATCATCGCTGAACTTGGCGATATCCAGCTGCAGCGCCACGTAGCTGGAGAATGCGCGGCCACCTTCGTTCAACGCTTTCATGGTCAGCAGCATCCGGCGCACGTCCGGATGCACGATGATCGGGTCGGCCGCCTTGTCCTGCGCCACCGGACCGCTCGGTGCGCGGCTCTGGATGCGCTCGCGGGCGTAGTCGATAGCGCTCTGGTAGGAGCGCTCGCCGGTGGCCAGGCCCTGGATGCCGACGCCCAGACGCTCGTAGTTCATCATGGTGAACATCGCCGCCAGGCCTTTGTTCGGCTCGCCGACCATCCAGCCGGTGGCACCGTCGAAGTTCATCACGCAGGTGGCCGAGGCCTGGATACCCATTTTGTGCTCGATGGAACCACAGGACACGGCGTTGCGCGTCCCCAGCGAGCCGTCCTCGTTGACCAGCACCTTGGGCACCAGGAACAGCGAGATACCGCGCGAACCGGCCGGCGCGTCCGGCAGTTTGGCCAGCACCAGATGGATGATGTTCTCAGTCAGGTCGTGCTCACCGCCGGTGATGAAAATCTTCGTGCCACTGACCTTGTAGCTGCCGTCGGCCTGCGGCTCGGCGCGCGTGCGGATCATGCCCAGATCGGTTCCGGCGTGCGGCTCGGTCAGACACATGGAGCCGGCCCAGACGCCGCTATACATGTTCGGCAGATACTTCTGCTTCAGCGCCTCGCTGGCATGCGCGTGAATCGACAGGCAGGCGCCGGACGTCAGCATCGGGTACAGACCGAAAGCCAGGCTTGCGGAGTTCATCATCTCCTCCACCTGCGCCGAGATGACCTTGGGCATGCCCATGCCGCCGTAGGCCGGATCACCGCCAACTCCGACCCAGCCGCCCTCGGCGTACAGGCGATAGGCCTCGGGGTAGCCCGCCGGCGTGCTGACCTGCCCGGCGTCCCAGCGGCAGCCTTCCTCGTCGCCGCTGCGGTTCAGCGGGGCGATGGTACCGGCGGTAATCTTGCCGGCTTCTTCGAGAATGGCCTCAGCCGTCTCGGCATCCACCGCCTCGGCCAGCACCGGCAGGGTCTGCCAGAGCTTCGGCGCCTCGAAGACTTCATTCAGGACGAAACGCATATCGCGCAGCGGCGCTTGGTAATCAGCCATGTGCAAATCCTCGCAAGACACGGTTTGGCGGCCTCGGCGGGCCGTTTCCAGCGAGTCTAAACCAATAACGAATGCCGGACTAAGCGTCTTTTAGTGACCGATAAGTTTTGGCTGGTCACATTCGAAATACCCTTTTTCGGGCTCCAGAATGCAGAAAGCCGCTGCAGGAGCAGCGGCTTTCGGGTGCAGCACGGACGATCAGTAGCCGAGCGCGAAGTCTTCTTCGGCCATGTCCATCAGATTGTCGGCACCGGACAGCATGGCTTCCACATGCATGCGGGTGCGCGGCAGGATGCGAGCGAAGTAGAAGCGCGCGGTCTGCAGCTTGGCCTTGTAGAAAGCCTGCTCCTCGGTGCCGGCAGCCAGTTTCTCGGCAGCCAGTCGCGCCATGTCGGCCCAGAAGTAGGCCAGGCAGGCGTAGCCGGAGTACATCAGGTAGTCCACCGATGCGGCGCCGACTTCTTCGCGGTTCTTCATGGCGGCCATACCGACCTTCATGGTCAGTTCGCCCCACTCCTTGTTCAGCTTGCCCAGCGGCTCGACGAATTCCTTGACCGCGTCGTTGCCTTCGTTGGCCTGGCAGAACTTGTGCACGATCTTGGTGAAGCCCTTGAGCGCCTCGCCCTGGGTCATCAGCACCTTGCGGCCCAGCAGATCGAGTGCCTGCACGCCGGTGGTGCCTTCGTACAGGCAGGAGATACGGCTGTCACGCACGTTCTGCTCCATGCCCCATTCGGCGATGAAGCCGTGGCCACCGTAGATCTGCACGCCGTGGTTGGCGGCCTCGAAACCCACTTCGGTCATGAACGCCTTGGCGATCGGGGTGAGGAAGGCCAGCAGGGAATCGGCGGCTTTCTTCTGCTCCTCGTCCTGGCTGCGCTGAACGATGTCCACCTGCTTGGCGGCGAAGTACAGCATCGCGCGGTTACCCTCCGCGAAGGCCTTCATGGTCAGCAGCATGCGACGTACGTCTGGATGCACGATGATCGGGTCGGCAGCTTTCTCCGGCGCCTTCGGGCCGGTCAGCGAACGCATCTGCAGTCGCTCGCGGGCATAAGCGATACCGCCCTGGAAGCCGACTTCCGCATGGGCCAGGCCCTGCAGCGCGGTACCCAGGCGGGCGGTGTTCATGAAGGTGAACATGCAGTTCAGGCCCTTGTTCGGCGGGCCGATCAGGAAGCCGGTGGCCGCGTCGAAGTTCATCACGCAGGTGGCGTTGCCGTGGATGCCCATCTTGTGCTCGAGGGAACCGCAGGAAACACCGTTGCGTTCGCCAACCTCACCCGAGGCCGTAGGCAGGAACTTCGGCACGATGAACAGCGAAATGCCCTTGGTGCCTTCCGGTGCATCGGGCAGACGGGCCAGCACGATATGGACGATGTTCTCGGCCATGTCATGCTCGCCAGCGGAAATGAAGATTTTGGTGCCGGTGACCTTGTAGCTGCCGTCAGCCTGCGGCTCGGCCTTGGTGCGCAGCATGCCCAGATCGGTACCGCAGTGCGGCTCGGTCAGGCACATGGTGCCGGTCCACTGGCCGGAAACCAGCTTGGTCAGGTAGGTCTGTTGCTGCTCGCTGGTGCCGTGGGCGTGCAGGGTGTTCATCGCGCCGTGCGACAGGCCCGGGTACATGCCCCAGGACCAGTTGGACTCGCCGACCATTTCGCTGATCGCCATGCCCAGCGACTCGGGCAGACCCTGACCGCCGTGCTCGACGTCATGGGCCAGGCTCGGCCAGCCGCCTTCGACGAACTGCTGGTAGGCCTCCTTGAAGCCAGTCGGAGTGGTCACGCCGGACTCGCTCCAGGTACAGCCTTCGATGTCGCCGACGCGGTTCAACGGAGCCAGCACCTGCTCGCAGAACTTCGCGCCTTCCTCGAGGATGGCATTGACCATGTCCGGGGTGGCGTCTTCACATCCCGGCAGGCTCTGGTAGTGCGCCTCGTAACCGAGCAGCTCGTCGCGGACGAAGCGGATATCGCGCAAGGGGGCCTTGTAGTCGGGCATAACGTAAACCTCAGCGGTGAGTTCTGGTTGCGGCGGTCGGCAGCGGCCGACCGCGCGGATTCGATTCCGGCCGCCGATCGCAGGCGCGGAGAGTCAAACAGGCGTTTGAAACATACGTTTCGACCCAGGCGATGTCAAGCCGGTGCAAAGCAGCCGCTCATCGGCCGGCAATTCATGCTAGGCGATGCCGCAACGCGTGCAGAGGGACGAAACGGACAGTTGCGGCGGCAGTCGCGACGCGCGCGCAGGGGCGGGCTCGGCGGTGAAATCAGCCGCGCCAGAAGAAACAAGAAGAGGATAAAACGACACGGCCGGCGGGCCGCGCGGAATCAGGCCTGGGTATCGATCAGCGTGCCGAGTACTTCATCGGCGCTGCGAATCAGACGAGCGCCGAGTGCGGCGTTGTGCTCGCCGAGCTTCAGCTCGATCAGCTGCTCGCTGAACTCGGTCAGCGCCTGGGAGCTGTCGACCGTCGGCAGACTGGCGGTGGCGATCGCCGAGGCAGCCTGATCGACTCGCTGCTGGGCGCCCTGGTAGGCGCTCAGGCCAGCACCAAGAAGACTGTTGGAGATTTGCATGGTCGACTCCGAAGGCGGATTGCCAGCATTCAAGCAGATGGTGCCGTCAACGGCAAGGCGGATGCGCCAGCGCGGCCAGTCGCAGGTATGCGGCAACCCGCGCGGCCGACGCCTCCGCCAGGCGCGGCACGCGGCCCAGGCAGGGCGCCGGCACCAGTTCGTCGAGCGTCGCGAGATTCTCTTCCAGCCGCGACATGGCGGGATCGATGATGTTGGCGACCCAGCCGGCCAGCACCAGACCGTCGTGCGCGATCGCCTCGGCGCTCAGCAGTGCGTGACTGATGCAACCCAGCCGCACGCCTACCACCAGAATCACCGGCAGTTGCAGGTGAATCGGCAAGGCGGCCAGCGTCTCCCGCGCGTTCAGCGGCACCCGCCAGCCGCCGGCCCCCTCGACAAGCGTGAAGTCGGCCCGCCCCTCCAGTACGCCCTGTACGGCGTCGGCCAGCGCCTCGGTGCTCAGTGTCACGCCGGCTTCGCGCGCGGCGATGTGCGGGGCGATGGCCGGCGCGAAGGCGAACGGGTTGACCTGCGCATAGTCCAGCACCGGGCAGCACTCGGCCTGCAACGCGAGCGCATCGGCATTGCGCAATCCCTGCGGCGTCGCCGTGCAGCCGGAAGCGATCGGCTTGACCGCCGCCGTCGACAGTCCGGCCGCACGCGCCGCATGCAGCAGGCCAGCGGCGATGGTGGTCTTGCCGACGTCGGTATCCGTGCCGGCAATGAAGAACGCGCGATTCAACTCATGACTCCTTGCGTAACACGCCGTAGACCACCTGATAGGTCGCCGGCAATCCCGCGGTCTGGCGCAGCTGCTCGTAGGCGGCGACCAGCGCACGCAAACGCGCGCGACCGGTCAGCCCGCCGGGCCGTCCGGGGTTGAGGTTATGCGCACCGAGCGCCTTGAGCTCATGAGTCAGTTGGCGCAGATCGGCGAAATGCAGCACTTCTGGACGCACCTCCAGCGCCAGCGGGCGCAGACGGCTTTCATTACACAGTGCCTGATAGGTGGCGAGGGGGCGAAAGCGATTGACATGGGCCAGGCCATCCACGGCCTGCCAGCTGTCGCGCAGCTCCTGCAGGGTGCCGCTACACAGGCTGCTGAAGGCGAACGTACCGCCTGGCTGCAGGACACGCCGGGCTTCGCTGAGCACACCGGCGAAATCCTCGCACCACTGCAAGGCCAGGCTGGAAAACACCAGTCCGACACTGCCCTCGCGCAGCGGCAGGTGCTCGGCGTCGCCGACGACGAACTGCCGCGCGCCGCCAGCCGGCCGCGCGTGGCGCAGCATGCCCTCGGCAATATCCAGCGCCACGCCCTCGGCCTGCGGGAACCGCGCCGCCAGCGCGCGGGAGAAATAACCGGTCCCGCTGCCCAAGTCGAGCCAACGCGTCGGCGGCGACATGTCCGGCAATGCGGTGAGCAGATTGCCGCCGACCCGTCGCTGCAAGGCGGCGACGCTGTCGTAACTGGCGGCGGCGCGGGAAAAGGACGCCGCTACCTGGCGCTTGTCGGGCAGTGCGCCCGCCGGGCGCTGGCCGAGGGAAGACTCAGTCATCCTCGCCCTCATCCATGAACGCCAGCATCGCCGTCGCCACATCCTCGGCGCGCTCCAGCGGCAGGCCGTGACTGGCATTGGCCAGCACGTCGACTTCAACGTCCGGTAGCCAGGCCAACAGCGCCTCGGCAGCAGCCGCCGGCACCAGCGCATCGCCGCCGGCGAACAGGTGCAGCTGCGGGCCGACGTAGCGCTGCAACGCCGCGCGACCATCCAGTTCGGCCAGCAGGCGCAGCCCGGCGGCGGCGACCGCCTGCGGCTGGTCGAGCAGACTGACCTGCAGCTGCCGCGTCAGCGTGCGCGGATCGTAGGCGCCGCGGCTGCAGAGCAGGCTGAAACGCTTGAGCGTGTCCTGCGGGCCTAGGCGGAAGGCTTCCTCGAAGGCATCGAAGACCTCGGCCGGCATGGCTGCCGACCAGTCGTCGCGGCCACGGAAACAGGGGTTGCTGCACAGCGTCATCAAGCCAGGACAGTTGTCGCCACGGCGCGCCGCCAGCTGTGTCGCCAGCATGCCGCCCAGCGACCAGCCGGCCAGCCAGCCGTCGGCCGGCAGGCGCGCATCCAGCTCGTCGAGCCAGGCGCTCGGCTGCTCCAGCGCCGGCAGCGGTGCGATCTCCACCTGCAGATGCGGCTGGCGCTCGCGCAGTACCTCGGCCAGCGGTTCGAGCGCCGCGGGGCCGAACGCCCAGCCCGGCAGCAGAATCAGTCGCTCACGCATCGTCGCGCTCCTCGGGCAGCAATGCCCAGCAGTCGGCCAGCGCCTCCAGCAGGCGCTCGAGCTGCGCATCGCTATGGGTCGCGGTGAAGGTGATCCGCAACCGTGCGCTGCCGGCCGGAACGGTCGGCGGGCGGATGGCGCCGACCAGAATGCCGCGCTCGCGCAGCAACGCCGACAGCCTCAACGCCCGTTCGCTGCTGCCGACCAGCACCGGCTGGATCGGCGTCGGGCTATCCATCAGCGTCAGGCCGATCTGCGCGGCACCTGCGCGGAAACGCGCCACCAGACGCTGCAGATGCTCCCGTCGCCAGCCCTCGCTGCGCAGCAGCTCCAGGCTTTTCAGTGTGGCACAGGCCACCGCCGGCGGCTGGCTGGTGGTGTAGATGTACGGACGGGCGAACTGGATCAGCGTCTCGATCAGCTCCTCGCTGCCGGCGACGAACGCCCCTGCCGTGCCGAACGCCTTGCCGAGGGTGCCGACCAGCACCGGCACATCGTCGATGCCCAGACCAAAATGCTCGACGATGCCGCCGCCGTTCGCGCCCAGCGGGCCGAAGCCGTGCGCATCATCGACCATCACCCAGGCACCGCGCTGCCGGACTGCGGCGCAGATCGCCGGCAGCTCGGCGAGATCGCCGTCCATGCTGAACACGCCGTCGGTGACCACCAGGGTATTGCCGGCGGCTTTCTCCAGGCGCTTGCCAAGGCTGGCGGCATCGCTGTGCAGGTAGCGCGAGAAGCGCGCACCGCTGAGCAGCCCGGCATCGAGCAGCGAGGCGTGATTGAGGCGATCTTCCAGCACCGTGTCGCCCTGCCCGACCAGCGCGGTAACGGCGGCGAGGTTGGCCATGTAGCCGGTGGAGAACAGCAGCGCGCGCGGCCGTCCGGTGAATTCGGCGAGCGCTTCTTCGAGCTGGTGATGCGGCATGCTGTGGCCGATCACCAGATGCGAGGCGCCGCCGCCGACACCCCAGGTCGCGGCACCCTGCTGCATGGCGGCGATCACCTCGGGGTGGTTGGCCAGGCCCAGGTAGTCGTTGGAACAGAACGCCAGCAGGCGCTCGCCATCGACGACCACTTCAGGCTGCTGCGGGGTCTGCAGCAATGGACGTTGGCGATAGAGGTGCGCGGCGCGGCGCTCGGCGAGGCGGGAGGCGAGATCGAAGGTCATGGGCAGAACCGGTAACGGTGGATGGCCGCAAGCGGGCCATCCACCCTACGAATAAGTCGGCTTCGCGGTGAATGAGGCTCGGCTCATCCACCGCACCGCACCTCAAACAGCTGCGTTGTAGAACAGCTTGGAATCGCGCTGCTCGATCAGCGCCTGCTCGATGGCGGCCTGATGCACCTCGTCGGCATGCTCGTGACGCTCTTCCGGCTTGATGCCCAGGCGCGCGAACAGCTGCATGTCCTTGTCGGCCTGCGGGTTGGCGGTGGTCAGCAGCTTCTCGCCATAGAAGATCGAGTTGGCGCCGGCGAGGAAGGCCAGGGCCTGCATCTGCTCGTTCATCTGTTCGCGGCCGGCCGACAGGCGCACGTGGGACTTGGGCATCATGATGCGCGCCACGGCGAGCATGCGGATGAAGTCGAACGGATCGACATCCTGCTCCTCGGCCAGCGGCGTGCCCTTCACCTTGACCAGCATGTTGATCGGCACCGACTCCGGGTGCTCCGGCAGGTTGGCCAGCTGGATCAGCAGGCCGGCGCGGTCGTCCAGCGACTCGCCCATGCCGAGGATGCCGCCCGAGCAGATCTTCATCCCCGCCTCGCGCACGTAGCTCAGCGTTTCCAGACGCTCGGCGTAGGTACGCGTGGTGATGATGTTGCCGTAGTACTCCGGCGAGGTATCCAGGTTGTGGTTGTAGTAGTCCAGGCCCGCCGCGGCGAGGGCGCGGGTCTGCTCCTGATCGAGCTTGCCGAGGGTCATGCAGGTTTCCAGGCCCATGGCCTTGACGCCTTCGACCATCTTCAGCACGTAGGGCATGTCCTTCGCCGACGGATGCTTCCAGGCCGCGCCCATGCAGAAACGGGTCGAACCGATGGCCTTGGCCTCGGCTGCCGCCTCCAGCACCTTCTGCACTTCCATCAGCTTCTCTTTATCCAGACCGGTGTTGTAGTGACCGGACTGCGGGCAGTACTTGCAGTCTTCCGGGCAGGCGCCGGTCTTGATCGACAGCAGCGTGGACACCTGCACGCGGTTGGCGTCGAAGTGCTGGCGATGCACGGTCTGCGCCTGGAACAGCAGATCGTTGAACGGCTGGGTGAAGAGCGCCTTGACCTCAGCGAGCGTCCAGTCGTGGCGGGTAACGGAAGCGGCGGTGGCGCTCATCGGTGATCCTTGTAATAAATAGCGGCTCGGCGGCCTGGCACGGATGCGGAATGGTTAGCCAAGCCCGATACGCTGTCAACCAGGAACGGATTCATGGTGAACAAGTGGTTATTTATTGAACAGCATTGCCTGCTCTGCGACGAACCCTGCGTGGGCGATCCGCTGTGCAGTGCCTGCGAAGCCGATCTGCCCTGGCTCGACGCGCACTGCACGGTCTGCGCCGTGCCGCTGCCGGTGCGCGGGCTGGTCTGCGGCGAATGCCTGAAGCGACCGCCGGCTTACGACCACGTCGAGGTGCCCTGGCGTTTCGCCTTTCCGGTCGACACGCTGATCACGCGCTTCAAGCACCAGGCGCACTGGCCGTTCGGTCGACTGCTGGGCGAGCGCCTGGCGCACCATCTACACCACGCCTACGCCGATGACCTGCCGCGCCCGGACCTGCTGCTGCCGGTGCCCCTGGCCCGCCGCCGGTTGCGCCAGCGCGGCTTCAACCAGGCGCAGATGCTGGCGCGCTGGCTGAGCCGCGAGCTGGCCATCGCGCTCGATGACCGTACGCTGGAACGGCTGCTCGACACCCCGCCGCAACAGCAGCTGGACGCCGCCACGCGCCGACGCAACCTGCGCCAGGCGTTCGCCCTCAGGCCCGGCAGCAACGTGCGCGGTCGCCACCTGGCGCTGGTCGACGACGTACTGACCACCGGCGCCACCGCCGAGGCGCTCGCCCGCCTGCTCAAGCACGCGGGCGCGGCGCGGGTCGATGTCTACTGTCTGGCGCGCACGCCGAAACCCGGCGACTGAGCGGCTCGACCTGCGGTGGAAATTCGCTGTGCCAGATTTCCACCCTACGATCTGATCGCGGCGGACGCGCGGTTGTTTAAAAGCCCGGGTGCAATACACTGAACGGTCTATCCTGCGGAGCCGGTCATGTCCCATCCCTTCGATACCCTCACGCCGGATCTGGTCCTCGACGCCGTGGAAAGCATCGGCTATCTCAGCGACGCCCGCGTGCTGGCGCTCAACAGCTATGAAAACCGCGTCTATCAGGTGGGCATCGAGGGCGAAACGCCGTTGATCGCCAAGTTCTATCGCCCGGCGCGCTGGAGCGACGCGGCGATCCTCGAAGAACACCAGTTCAGCCTGGAGCTGAGCGAACACGAGGTGCCGGTGGTGGCGCCGCTGGAGCGCGAGGGCAAGACGCTGTTCGCCCATGCCGGCTTTCGCTTCGCGCTGTTTCCGCGACGTGGCGGACGCGCACCGGAGCCGGGCAATCTTGACCAGCTGTATCGCCTCGGCCAACTGCTCGGGCGCCTGCATGCCATCGGCGCCAGCCGGCCGTTCGAGCATCGGGAAACGCTGGGCGTGCAGAACTTCGGCCACGACTCGCTGAACACCCTGCTCGACGGCGGCTTCGTACCCCGCAGCCTGCTGCCGGCCTACGAATCGGTGGCGCGCGACCTGCTCAAGCGGGTCGAGGACGTCTTCGCCAGCACCCACTTCACGCCCATCCGCCTGCACGGCGACTGCCACCCGGGCAACATCCTGGCGCGCGATGACGCCTTCCACCTGGTCGACCTGGACGACTGCCGCATGGGCCCGGCCGTGCAGGACCTGTGGATGATGCTCGCCGGTGAGCGCCACGAGCGGCTCGGCCAACTGGCCGAACTGGTGGACGGCTACAACGAGTTCCACGACTTCGCCCCGCGCGAGCTACCGCTGATCGAGGCACTGCGCGCGCTGCGACTGATGCACTACAGCGCCTGGCTGGCGCGGCGCTGGGACGATCCAGCGTTTCCGATGAGCTTTCCCTGGTTCGGCAGCGAGCGCTACTGGGGCGATCAGGTGCTGATCCTGCGCGAGCAAATGGCGGCACTGCAGGAAGAGCCGCTCAGGCTGTTCTGAGGCATGGTGCGGCTGCGGCCCCGTGACGGTGGATGTGAAAAGCGACATCCACCCTACGGTTAATCAAGCGGCGTAGGGTGGATCGCGCTGTACCGATCCACCGAGTGGCGGAGTGACGATCCACGGGACGCAATCCACGCCTTGCGATCTCCGCGGCTCAGGCCTCTTCGATCAGCCAGTCCAGCCGCCAGCCGCCCTGGCTCTGCGCCAGCTGCTCGGCCAGCCACGGCAGCAGCTCGCGCAACTCGTCTTCCAGCCCCCACGGCGGATTGGCGATGGCCAGGCCCGAACCGGCCAGGCGGCCGGCATCGTCCGCGGGGTGAACGAACAGTTCGGCGCGCAGCAGCTTGGGCGCACCGCTGCGGGCGAGGTCCTGGTAGAAGCGTTTGAGCTGGCGCTCGTCCTTGATCGGATACCAGATCACGCCGATGGTCTGGCGCATGCGCCCCAGCGCCTCCTTGAGTGCCGTCACGCAGCGGCTCAGTTCGTCGGCTTGTTCGAACGGCGGATCGATCAGCAGCACCACGCGCTTCTCCTGCGTCGGCATCAACGCGCGCGGTACGAACCAGCCCTCGCCCAGGTGCACGGCAACGCGGCGATCGCCGGCCATGTTGTCCTTGAGCAGCGCGCCGTCCTCGGGATGCTTCTCGTTGAGCTGCAGGCGATCCTGCTCGCGCGTCAGCTGCCGCGCCAGCTCCGGCGAACCGGGGTAGTAGCGCAGCGCGCCGTCCGGGTTGAGTTCGCGGATCACGCCGAGGTAGTCGTCGAGCAGCGCCGGGCGGGTCTCGGCCTGCCAGATGCGTGCGATGCCCTGCAGCCACTCGCCGGTACGGCTGGCCTGATCGCCGGCCAGGTCGTACAGCCCGACACCGGCGTGGCTGTCCAGATAGGCGAACGGCGCCTCCTTGCGCGACAGCAAAGCGAAGATCCGGCTCAGGACCAGATGTTTGAGCACGTCGGCGTGATTGCCGGCGTGGAAGGCGTGGCGGTAATTCATGTGATCGCTCCTCGGCAGCCGCGCAGTTTACCCGCGCTGCAGGCGCCGCACACCGGCGGCCGGGCCGAAGGTTTCCCCGTTATCGTCCCGGAGGACTAGAGTTACCTATCCCACTATGACTTTCTATGGAGTTGCCTCATGGACCTGCGCGATCTTCTCGCTATCGAACACCCACTCATCCAGGCACCTATGGCAGGCGCGCAGAATCATCTGCTGGCCGCGGCCGTCTGCGGTGCCGGCGGGCTGGGCTCGATTCCGGCGGGCATGCTCGATGCCCAGGCACTGGAACGCGAACTGAGCGCCATCGAAGCGCTGACCGACCGCCCCTACAACGTGAACTTCTTCTGCCACCAGACGCCCACCGCCGATCCGGCGCACATCGCTGCCTGGCACCAGCTGCTGGCGCCCTACTTCGCCGAGTTCGGCGTCGATCCGGCGCAGATTCCCAGCGGTGCGACCCGTCAGCCGTTCGATGCAACGATGGCCGCCGTACTGGAACAGCACCGCCCGGCGCTGGTCAGCTTCCATTTCGGCCTGCCCACCCCCGAGCTGCTGAAGCACGCCCGCGCCAGCGGGGCGAAAATTGCCGCCAGCGCCACGACCCTCGAAGAAGGTCTGTGGCTGCAGGAGCATGGCGTCGACGCGGTGATCGCCCAGGGTCTGGAAGCCGGCGGCCATCGCGGCATCTTCCTCGGCGAGGAGCTGACCACCCAGCTCGGCACCTTCGCCCTGCTGCCGCAGCTGGTCGAAGCGCTGCACGTGCCGGTGATCGCCGCCGGTGGCATCGCCGATGCGCGCGGCGTGGCGGCTGCACAGGCGCTGGGCGCGGCTGGCGTACAAGTCGGTACGGCCTATCTGCTGTGTCCGGAAAGCCTCACCAATCCGCTGCACCGCGCCGCACTGAAGAGCGAGCGCGCCCGGCATACCGCGCTGACCACGTTGTTCACCGGCCGCCCGGCGCGCAGCATCGTCAACCGCATCATGCGCGAACTCGGCCCACTGCCGCATGGCGTGCCGGCCTTCCCGCTGGCCGGCAATGCCATCAGCGCGCTGCGCGCCAAGACCGAAAGCCTCGACCTCGATCACTGCACGCCGCTGTGGGCCGGGCAGAACGCCAGCGGTTGCCGTGAAGTGCCGGCCGCCGAGCTGACTCGCGAGCTGGCCGCCGGCTGGCGCGCCTGAGTCAGGCAGGAATACGGATCAGCGGCGCCTGCGCCAGCGCCGCGAGATCCGCCGAGCCGCTGCAGAAGCAGGCGATGCGCAGCTGCTCGATCAACACGCGAAAGTGCGCGACCACCGCCTCCGGCGACGCCAGCGCGCTGTCCAGCACGGCGGCGGCCTGCGCCACCAGATCGGCGCCGAGGGCGATGGCCTTCGCCGCATCGATGCCGTCGCGGATACCACCGGAACCGATCAGCGTGGCCTGCGGACAGGCCCGGCGTACCGTCTGGATCGCCTCGGCGGTGGGAATGCCCCAGTCGGCGAACGCCTCGGCCACCGCGCGCTGATGCGCCGTGGTCGCTCGCGCCGCCTCCACCGCCGCCCAACTGGTGCCGCCGGCACCGGCCACGTCGAGCACCGCAACGCCGGCATCCAGCAAGCGCTGCGCCACCGCGGCCGACAGCCCGGCGCCGACCTCCTTGGCTACCAGCGGCACCTCCAGCGTGTGCGCCAGTCGTTCGATGGCGGCGAGCACGCCGCGCCAGTCGCGATCGCCGCCCGGCTGCACGGCCTCCTGCAGCGGATTGAGGTGGATGATCAGCGCGTCGGCCTCGATCATCTCCACCGCGCGCCGCGCCTCGTCGACGCCGTAGCCCTGCACCAGCTGCGCAGCGCCGAGGTTGCCCAGCAGCGGAACGTCCGGCGCCAGCCGGCGCAGCTCGCCGGTCAGGCCGTGGCTGGACGCGCCGGATTCCAGCGCCACCCGCTGCGAGCCCACGGCCAGGGCGATCCCCAGTTCCTGCGCGGCCTCGGCCAGGTGTCGGTTGATCGTTTCCGCACGCCGGGCACCGCCGGTCATCGAACCGATCAGCAGCGGCGCGGCCAGCGGGCGGCCGAACAGACTGGCGGAGAGGTCCACCGCATCCAGATCCAGCTCCGGCAGCGCGCAGTGCTCGAAGCGCCACGCGGCAAAGCCGGCGCGCTGCGCGCCGCGCGTGCGCAACGGGTCCAGCACGATATCCAGATGATCGTTCTTGCGGGTGGTCAGCTCGTTGTCAGCCATTGCGTGCCCCTCTACTGCGCGTGCCTGCAGGATGCCAGAAGACGCTCGGTTTTATGCAGGCATCACCCATCTGTATGGAGCTAGGCAGCGACCGGCGGCGCTTCCTAGACTCGGTGGCATCTCAAGGAGGCCGTTCCATGACCGAAACCCTGCTCTGTCCGCGCAACCTGGCGTTCGAACTCTACGAAGTGCTGGATGCCGAAGCCCTGACCCGTCGCGAGCGCTTCGCCGAGCACAGCCGCGAAACCTTCGACGCCGCGCTCGGCACCGCGCGCAGCATCGCCGAAAAGTATTTCGCGCCGCACAATCGCAAGTCCGACGAGCACGAGCCGCAGTACGTCAACGGCGAGGCGGTGCTGATTCCCGAGGTCAAGCCGGCGGTGGATGCGTTCATCGAGGCCGGCTTCCACAACGCCCAGCGCAGCTTCGAGGACGGCGGCATGCAGCTGCCCAACCTGTTGTCGCGCGCCTGCTTCGCGCATTTCCAGTCCGCCAACATCGCCACCAGCTCCTACCCGATGCTGAGCATGGGCGCCTCGCACCTGATCGAGACCTTCGGCTCCGAGGAGCAAAAGCAGCGCTTTCTGCAGCCGATGCTGGAGGGGCGCTTCTTCGGCACCATGGCGCTCACCGAGCCGCATGCCGGCTCCTCGCTGGCGGACATCCGCACCCGCGCCGAACCGGCCGGTGACGGCAGCTACCGGCTCAAGGGCAACAAGATCTTCATTTCCGGCGGCGACCACCCGCTGTCGGAGAACATCGTGCACATGGTGCTGGCCAAGCTGCCGGACGCGCCGCCCGGGGTGAAGGGCATCAGCCTGTTCATCGTGCCGAAGTTCCTGGTCAACGACGATGGCAGCCTCGGCGAGCGCAATGACGTGCTGCTGGCCGGCCTGTTCCACAAGATGGGTTGGCGCGGCACCACCAGCACCGCGTTGAACTTCGGCGACAACGGCAACTGCGTCGGCTATCTGGTGGGCGAGCCGCACAAGGGCCTGGCCTACATGTTCCAGATGATGAACGAGGCGCGCATCGGTGTCGGCATGGGCGCGATCATGCTCGGCTACGCCGGCTACCTCTACTCGCTGAACTACGCCCGCGAGCGTCCGCAGGGCCGACTGCCGGACGGCAAGGACCCGGCGTCGACCCAGGTGCCGATCATCGAGCACACCGACGTCAAGCGCATGCTGCTGATGCAGAAGGCGTACGTCGAAGGCGCCTTCGATCTCGGTCTGTACGCCGCGCGCCTGGTGGACGACGAGCACACCGCCGAGAGCGACGAGGAGCGCCGCAACGCCGGCGAACTGCTCGACCTGCTGACGCCGATCGTCAAGTCCTGGCCATCGGAGTACTGCCTGAAGGCCAACGAGCTGGCCATCCAGATTCTCGGCGGGCATGGCTACACCCGCGAATACCCGGTGGAACAGTACTACCGCGACAACCGCCTCAATCCGATCCACGAAGGCACCCACGGCATCCAGTCGCTGGACCTGCTCGGCCGCAAGCTGATGCAGAACAAGGGCGCCGGCCTGCGCCAGCTGCTGGGGTTGATCCAGGCCAGTTGCGCACGCGCCGCCGAATACGACTCGCTGACCGCACTGCGCCAGCCGCTGGAGCAGCACATCGCCCGCCTCACCCGCGTGACCCAGGCGCTGCTCGGCGACCTGGCGGCCGGCAAGGTGAACCAGGCGCTGGCCAACTCGGCGCTGTATCTGAAGGTGTTCGGCCATGCGGTGATCGGCTGGCGCTGGCTGGAACAGGCGCTGCGCGCCACGCACGGACTGACCGAAGGGCAGCCGGCCGATGCCGACTTCTACCGCGGCAAACTGCAAGCGGCGCGACTGTTCCTCACCTGGGAGCTACCGGGCTGCATGCACGAGCTGGCGCTGCTGGAGCGACGCGACGACACCTGTCTGAACATGGAGGGCGACTGGTTCTGAGCGAGGCGAACGCGCGCCGAGCGCGAGCGGGGTATTTTTGACAGACCGTCAAAACCTCGGGTTAGAATCCTGCTGGCACAGCCCATGCATATCGCGGCTGCATCTACAGGAGAACGCTTTTGGACGTCGGCAACATCAATCACCTGTTTTTCATTGGTGGCTTGCTGGTGGCCATTAGCATTCTCGTCAGTTCGTTATCGGCGCGTGTCGGCGTACCCATTCTGGTGATCTTCCTCGGCGTCGGCATGCTCGCCGGCGTCGATGGCATCGGCGGCATCGTCTTCGAGGATTACAGGCTCGCCTTCGTCATCAGCAACCTGGCACTGGCGGTGATCCTGCTCGACGGCGGCATGCGCACGCGCAAATCCACCTTCC
The DNA here is from genome assembly GCF_024448505.1 of Stutzerimonas degradans. Classification (GTDB taxonomy): domain Bacteria; phylum Pseudomonadota; class Gammaproteobacteria; order Pseudomonadales; family Pseudomonadaceae; genus Stutzerimonas; species Stutzerimonas degradans. The sequence goes on along the minus strand of NZ_JAMOHV010000001.1, from coordinate 368,272 downwards.
GCGTCGCGCTGTGGCCGTCGATGTCGCTGGCGACCTTCGGCGTCGCCATCACCGCCGGCCTCACCGGCATCGCCGCCGCCTGGCTGTTCGACCTGGAGCTGATCGAGGGTCTGCTGATCGGCGCCATCGTCGGCTCCACCGATGCCGCGGTGGTATTCAACCTGCTCAACGGCAAAGGGCTGAACGAACGGGTCGGACCGACGCTGGAGATCGAGTCGGGCAGTAACGACCCGATGGCGATGTTCCTCACCGTGACCCTGATCGGCATGATCGCCTCGGGCCAGACCGAGTTCACCTGGATGGTGCTGGTGAGCCTGGTGCAGCAGTTCGGCATCGGCATCGCCCTCGGCCTGGGCGGCGGCTGGCTGCTGCTGCAGCTGATCAACCGGCTGTCGGTGGCCGACGGCCTCTACCCGCTGCTGGCGGTGGCCGGCGGCATCATGATCTACGCATTGTCCGGCGCGGTGGGCGGCAGCGGCATCATCGCCGTCTACGTCTGCGGGCTGATGCTGGGCAACCGGCCGATTCGCAACCGCCACGGCATCATGCACATGTTCGACGGCCTGGCCTGGCTCAGCCAGATCGGCATGTTCCTCGTGCTCGGCCTGCTGCTCACGCCCAGCGAATTGCTGCCCATCGCCGTGCCGGCGCTGCTGCTGTCGCTATGGATGATCCTGTTCGCGCGACCGATTTCGGTATTCCTCGGCCTACTGCCATTCAAGAGCTTCAACCTGCGCGAGCGCGTCTTCATCTCCTGGATCGGCCTGCGCGGCGCGGTGCCGGTGATCCTCGCGGTGTTTCCGCTGGTGGCCGGGCTGGACAACGCCCAGCTGTTCTTCAACGTCGCCTTCTTCATCGTGCTGGTGTCGCTGCTGCTGCAGGGCACCACGCTCACCTGGGCCGCGAAGAAAGCCCGGGTCGAGGTGCCACCCGCACCCTCGCCGATCTCGCGTACCGGCCTGCAGGTGCATACCACCAGCCAGTGGGAGATCTTCGTCTACCGCCTGTCGAGCAGCAAATGGTGCATCGGCGCCGCGCTGCGCGAGCTGAAGATGCCGCCCGGCACACGCATCGCCGCGCTGTTCCGCGGCAAGGAGCTGCTGCACCCGTCCGGCAGCACGCGGCTGCAGGTCGGCGACATCCTCTGCGTGATCGGCCACGAGGAGGATCTGCCCGCGCTCGGCCAGCTGTTCAGCCAGGCGCCCAAGCGTGGCCAGGACCTGCGTTTCTTCGGTGACTTCATCCTCGAAGGCGAAGCCGAGCTGGGCGCGATCGCCGCGCTCTATGGCCTCAAGCTGGACGGCATCGACGGCAGCCAGCCGATCGGCCAGTTTCTGGCTCAGCAGCTCGGCGGCCAGCCGGTGGTCGGCGACCATGTCGACTGGAACGGCCTGGCCTGGACGATCGCCGCGATGGAAGGCGGCGAAGTGCGCAAGGTCGGCCTGAAATTTCCCGAAGGCGCCAAGCCCGGCCCGCAGCTGATGTTCTGATCGCAGCGGGCGCCGGCGCGCCCGTCTCGCGGACTCGCACTCGCCCGGCGCAGACCGTAGACTCAGCAGTCCCTTCGTTTGCGGCTGCATCCATGTTCTCCGTGCGCACCCTACTGCTGGCGGCCCTGGCCGCACTTTCCCTGAACGCGATGCCGGCGCTGGCTCAGGCGCTGGATATCACCGGCAGCAAACCGGCCGCCGAGGCCGAAGCCAAGCCCGCCGCCCCGTCGCTCGCCGAACAGATTCAGCAGCAGGCCGAGCAGACCGCGACCGCGCGCCAGCAGCTCGAAGAGCGCGGGACGCAACTTGCGCAGGCGCCCAAGGAGATCGTCGAAGCCCGACGCGCACTCGATGCGCTCAAGGCCAAGCCGGACGAAGACCCGGCCAGGCGCTACGCCGGCCTGAACGTCGCGGCGCTCGATCAGCGCCTGGCCGAACGGATCGACGAGCTGGCCGAGTGGCAGAAACAGCTCAGTGCCGCCAACAGCCTGATCATCACCGCGCAGACCCGCCCGGAGCGTGCGCAGGCCGCCATCGGCAGCGCCCAGGCGCGCATCCAGGAGATCAACGCGCAGCTCAAGAGCGGGCGCGACGGCGGCAAGAGCCTCGGCGACGAGCAGCGCAGCCTGCTCAACGCGGAACTCGAGACCCTCGGCGCACAGATCGAACTGCGCCGCCAGGAGCTGGCCGGCAACAGCCTGATGCAGGATCTGGGCAAGGCACGCCGCGACCTGCTCGCCGAACGCATCGCCCGCGCCGAGCTGGAAACCCAGGCGCTGCAGGCGCTGATCAACGAGAAGCGCCGCGCCGAGTCCGAGCAGACCGTCGCGGAGCTGTCGGCCAAGGCCGAGCAGGCCGGCTCCGATACCCTGCTGGCCGCCGAAAGCGCGGAGAACCTCAAGCTCTCCGACTACCTGCTGCGCGCCACCGAGCGGCTGAACGACCTCAACCAGCAGAACCTGCGCACCCGCCAGCAACTCGACACGCTGACTCAGACCGACCAGGCGCTGGAAGAGCAGATCAGCGTGCTCGAAGGCAGTCTGTTGCTGTCGAAGATCCTCTACCAGCAGAAGCTGACCCTCCCCAAGGTGACGCTGGACAAGAACCTCGCCGACGAGATCGCCGACCTGCGGCTCTACCAGTTCGAGCTGAACCAGGCGCGCGAGAAGGCAGGCAACGCCCAGAGCTACGTCGATCAGCTGCTCGCCAGCCAGCCGGCCGAACAGGCGACAGCGGAGCTGCGCGCCGCGCTGCTGGAACTGCTCAACACCCGCAACGAGCTGCTCGACCGGCTGAACCGCACGCTCAACGCGCTGCTCAACGAATCGATCACCCTGCAGCTGAACCAGAAGCAGCTGCACGATACGGCGAGCGCCCTGAGCGCGACGCTCGACGAGCAGATGTTCTGGATTCCCAGCAACAAGCCGCTGGACCTGAGCTGGCTGGCCAGCGCGCCGCAGCGTCTGGAGCGCCAGCTCGCCAGCATTCCCTGGCGCTCGCTGTTGGGGGAGCTGGGCGCCGGCCTGAAGGAACGTCCGCTGCTGTTCCTGCCGCTGCTGCTGGCAATTGCCGTACTGCTCTGGCGGCGCCCGGCGATCAACGCCAAGCTCGATGCGCTGAGCCGCGACGTCGGCCATTTCCGTAACGACAGCCAGCTGCATACGCCTTTGGCGCTGTTGCTCAACCTGCTGCTGGCGCTGCCCGGTGCGCTGCTGCTGGCGCTGTGCGGCTATCTGCTGCAGATGGACGCGCGTGGGCAGAACCTCGGCCTCGGTGCCGCGCTGTACGAGATGGCCCAAGCCTGGCTGGTGTTCTACACCGCCTACCGCATGCTCTCGCCGGGGCGGGTGGCGGAGCTGCACTTTCGCTGGTCGAAACCGCAAGTGACCTTCCTGCGCGACGAGCTACGCCGCCTCGGGCTGGTGGTGCTGACCCTGGTGGTGGCGGTGAGCATCGCCGAGCAGCAGCCGGCCAATCTCGCCGACGACGTGCTCGGTCTACTGGTGATCATCGCCTGCTATGCGCTGATGAGCTGGCGCATGGCGCGCATCCTGCGCAAGGGACCGGCCAGCGAGAATGCGCCGCACGGACGGCTGCTGCTCGGCATGCTGTTCAGCGTGCTGCCGCTGCTGCTGATCGGCGTGGTCGGCATGGGCTACTACTACACGGCGCTCAAGCTCACCGAGCGGCTGATCGACACGCTCTATCTGCTGATGCTCTGGGTCGCGCTGGAGGCCACGCTGGTCCGCGCGCTGACCATCGCCGCGCGGCGCCTGGCCTACCAGCGCGCGCTCGCCAAGCGCCAGAGCAGCGAGGAGAACGGCAACGCCGACACCGAGACGCTGGAGGAACCCGGCCTGGACATCGAGCAGGTCAACCAGCAGTCGCTGCGCCTGACCCGCCTGGCCACCTTCGGCCTGTTCGTCGTCGCGCTGTACTGGGTCTGGTCGGACCTGATCTCGGTGGTGTCCTACCTGGATAACGTCGCGCTCTACGAATTCACCAGCGGCAGCGGCGATACGCTGACCACCTCGGCGATCAGCCTGAACGACCTGCTCGGCGCGCTGGCCATCGTCGTCATCACCTTGGTGCTGGCGCGCAACCTGCCCGGCCTGCTGGAGGTCGCGGTGCTGTCGCGGCTGAACCTGGCGCCCGGCAGCGCCTACGCCACCGGCACGCTGCTGTCGTACACGCTGGTGGGCACCGGCATCGTTTCCACGCTGTCGACCCTCGGCGTCAGCTGGGACAAGCTGCAGTGGTTGGTGGCCGCGCTGTCGGTGGGCCTGGGTTTCGGCCTGCAGGAAATCTTCGCCAACTTCGTCTCCGGCCTGATCATCCTGTTCGAGAAACCGGTGCGCATCGGCGACGTGGTGACCATCGGCAACCTCTCCGGCACGGTCAGCCGCATCCGCATCCGCGCCACCACCATCACCGATTTCGACCACAAGGAAATCATCGTTCCGAACAAGACCTTCGTCACCGACCAGCTGCTCAACTGGTCGCTGAGCGACACGGTCACCCGCGTCACCATCCGCATCGGCGTGGAATTCGGCTCGGACCTGGAGCAGGTTCGCGAGCTGCTGTTCCAGGCCGCGCGGGAGAATCCGCGCGTGCTCAAGGACCCGGAGCCGCAGGTGTTCTTCCTCAATTTCGGCGAGAGCCGCCTGGAACACGAGCTGCGCCTGCACGTGCGCGACCTCGGCGACCGCAACCCGGTGATCGACGAGATCAACCGTCGCGTCGATCGCGAATTCCGCGAGCGCGGCATCGTCATCGCCTTCCGCCAGCTGGACGTGCATCTGAAGGACTACGCCGGACGTGAGCTGCTGCTGCCGAAGAGCCAGCCGGTCGTGACGGGCGGCCCGCTGATCAAGGATCCCGACCCAAGCTGAACCCCACTGCGCGGTAAGAGCCTAATCTGACTGAACGGGCCGCTGGTGCAGCGTGCCGCAAAACGCCGCGCCGCTCTGCCGCCGCACATTCACCGCCCCGCTGCCGGGCATACTTGCGGAGCCATCTTGAAGACCCTTACCGAGCTGCACTTCGACAATCGCTTCGCCCGCCTCGGCGACGCATTCTCGACCGCCGTCGAGCCACAGCCGCTGGCCGATCCGAGCCTGGTGGTGGTCAGCAAAGCCGCCCTGGCGCTGCTCGATCTGGACCCAGCAGAGGCCGAGCAGCCGCTGTTCGTCGAGCTGTTTTCCGGGCACAAGCTCTGGTCGACCGCCGAGCCGCGGGCGATGGTGTATTCCGGTCATCAGTTCGGCGTCTACAACCCGCAGCTGGGCGACGGCCGCGGCCTGCTGCTCGGCGAGGTGCGGAACGCCGCCGGCGAGCACTGGGACCTGCACCTCAAGGGCGCCGGCCAGACGCCCTACTCACGCATGGGCGATGGCCGCGCGGTGCTGCGCTCGTCGATCCGCGAGTTCCTCGCCAGCGAACACCTGGCGGCGCTGGGCATCCCCAGCACGCGCGCGCTGTGCGTCACCGCCTCGGCCACGCCGGTCTACCGCGAGCGCCAGGAGCGCGGTGCCATGCTGCTGCGCCTGGCGCCCAGCCACCTGCGCTTCGGCCACTTCGAGTTTTTCTACTACACGCGCCAGCACTCCGAGTTGAAGCAGCTGCTCGACTACAGCCTCGAGGCGCACTTTGCGCAGCTGCGCGAACAGCCCGAACCGTACCTGGCGCTGTTCCGCGAGGTTCTCGAACGAACCGCCGCGCTCGTCGCGCGCTGGCAGGCCTACGGCTTCTGCCACGGCGTGATGAACACCGACAACATGTCGCTGCTGGGCATCACCCTGGACTTCGGCCCGTACGCCTTCCTCGACGATTTCGACGCACGTTTCATCTGCAACCACTCCGACGACCGCGGCCGCTACTCGTTCGAGAACCAGGTGCCGATCGCCCACTGGAACCTCGCCGCGCTGGCGCAGGCACTGACGCCGTTCGTCGAGGTGACGCGCCTGCGCGAGACGATGGAACTGTTCCTGCCACTCTACGAAGCCGAATGGCTGGACCTGATGCGCCGCCGGCTGGGCTTCACACGGGCCGAGGCGGACGACGAACGGCTGGTGCGCCGCCTGCTGCAACTGATGCAGGACAGCGCCGTGGACTACACCCTCTTCTTCCGCGAACTCGGCGACAGCCCGGCGCCGCAGGCCGTGCAACGCCTGCGCGAGGACTTCGTCGACCTGGCCGGCTTCGACGCCTGGGCCGCCGACTATTGCGCGCGCAGCGCCCGCGACGCCGCCGAGACCGACCGCCAGGCGCGCATGCGCGCGGTGAATCCGAAGTACATCCTGCGCAACTACCTGGCGCAGCAGGTCATCGAAGCGGCGGAGAACGGCGACTACGGCCCGGTGCGTGAACTGCACGCGGTGCTCGGCCGGCCGTTCGACGAGCAGCCGGGCATGCAGCGCTACGCCGAGCGGCCGCCGGAATGGGGTAAGCATCTGGAGATCAGCTGTTCGTCGTAGGTCGGGTGCAACCCGCGCCGTCGGCGCCTGAGCGCCACTCCGCAACGGCGGGTTGCACTCACATTTTGCTTCATGGCGATTGGTGAATCGCTTGATTTCCGAGTGCCCGATGCCTCTGGTTTCGGCCACCCGGCCGAGTCACTTTCTTGTTGCTTGCCCAACAAGAAAGTAACCAAAGAAGAAGGGCACCCGACATCCGGGTCTGGCCTGCGGCCAGACTCCCCTCGCTCCGGCGCCGCTCCGGGGGCACGTCACGAAGGGACATCCCTGTCCCTTCGTGACTCGCTCGGCGTCCTGCCTCGCGTCCCCCTATGCGACACCTCCACTCGGCCTCCTGACGGGGAGTTGGGTCCGAGTCGCCTGGAAGGTCGAGAAGCTGACTTTGCTGCGCTTTGTGCCTTTCCTGCACAGCCTGTCAGGCCCCACCAACCGCCCCTTTCAGGAGGCCGAGTGGAATCGTTGCGCAAGGGAGCGAGCGGCATGGATGCCGTGAGAGGCGTAAAGGGCCAGGGACGGCCCTTTACGCCGGCCCCCGGAGCGACGATGGAGCGAGGGAACCCCGGCGCAGCCGGGGCCGGATGTAGGGGCAAGCGGTTTTGGTTACTTTTGCCGCGACTGGCAAAAGTGACTCGCCCAGCAGGGCGAAAACAAGCTCTCAAGCCACTCGCCAACCACCAAGACAGCAAAACGTACAAGCCGCACGATCAGCCTTACCAGCCGTAGAGCGGGCGCAACCCGCGCCCCACTCCACAACGGCGCCCTACGGATTCAAGGGCAGCAGCACGCGAAACAACGCCCCCTGCCCCTCCTCACTCTCAACCTGAATACGCCCGCCATGCGCCTTGACGATCTGCTCGGCGATGAACAGGCCGAGCCCCAGCCCGGCGCTGCTCTCGCTACCCTCGGCGCGCTCGAACTGGCAGAAGATGCGCGCCAGGCTCTCCGGCTTGATGCCGATACCATGGTCGCGCACCTCGATCTGCGCGCCCTCGGCGCAAGGCCCGACGCTCACCTGCACCGGGTTGCCGGCACCGTAGCGCATGGCGTTGGTGAGCAGATTGGCCACCACCTGCTCGATACGAAACGCGTCCCAGACGCCGACGACCGACTCGGCCTGCTGCAGCTGCAGCGTGCAGCCGCGGCCTTCCATCTGCGCGGCGAAGCTCTCCAGCACATGCGCGACCAGCTCCGCCAGGTCGATGCGGCTCGGGCGGATCGACAGCTTGCCAGTGCGGATGCGCGAAACATCCAGCATGTCGTCGATCAGGCGGATCAGGCTCTGCACCTGCCGCTCGTCCTTCTCGACCATGTTGCGCAAACGGTCCTCGCTGAAGGCGGCGAAATTGCCGCGCGCCAGCTGCAGCTTGCGCAGCTGCACTTCGAGGATCAGCGTGTTGAGCGGGGTCTTCAGCTCGTGAGAGACGATGGACATGAAGTCGTCGCGCATGCGCACGGCGTTCTCCAGCTCGGCCTGGGTGCTGCGCAGCTCGTCGAGCAGCACCTCCTGCTCGCGCCGGCTCTTTTCCAGCGCCTCCAGCTGGCGCGCCATGCGCTTGCGGTTGCGATAGAGATCGACGAACACGCTGGCCTTGCTGCGCACCGCGTGCGCATCCAGCGGCTTGTGCAGAAAGTCCACCGCACCGCTCTCGTAGCCCTTGAAGGCGTAGTTGAGCTCGCGCCCGGCGGCGCTGACGAAGACGATGGGAATGTGTTTGGTGCGCTCGGTGCCGCGCATCAGCTCGGCCAGCTGGAAGCCGTCCATGCCGGGCATCTGCACGTCGAGGATCGCCAGCGCGAATTCGTGCTGCAGCAGCAGCTCCAGCGCCTGCTCGGCCGATTCGGCCTGATGCACGCGGATGCCCGGCGCCTGCAACAGCGCGCCGAGCGCCAGCAGGTTCTCCGGCAGGTCGTCGACGATCAGCAGATTCGCCTCATCGGTTTGATAGGGCATGACTCACTCCAGTTCGCGCAACAATCGGTGTATGTCACGCAGGGGCAAAATGTAGTCCGGCGCGAAGCGCTGGAGTGCGGCGCGCGGCATGCTGTCGACTTCTGCCTCGTCCGGGTCCTGGACGATGGTCAGACCGCCGGCGCGATGAATCGCTTCGAGGCCGGCGGCGCCGTCCTCGTTGGCGCCGGTCAGCAGGATACCGGCCACGCGCTCGCCCCAGGCGTCGGCGGCGGATTCGAACAGCACGTCGATCGACGGCCGGGAAAAATGCACGCTGTCGTCCTGACTCAGCGACAGACTGGTGTCCTGCTCGACCAGCAGGTGATAGCCGGGTGCGGCGAAATACAGGGTTCCGCCGCGCACCCGCTCCTTCTCGTCGGCTTCCTTGACGTGCAGGTCGGTCTTGCGCTGGAAAATCTCCGCCAGCTGCGTCGGCACGCCTGAAGGGATGTGCTGCACCACCAGCAGCGGCAGGCGGAACGTCGCCTCCAGCCCGGCGACCAGCACGCTGAGCGCGGCCAGACCGCCGGCCGAGGTGCCGATGACCACCGCCTCGACGGGCGGCCGCCGCTTGCCGGCCATGCGCCGGGGTGCCTGGCTGCTCATAGCTTGCGGAAAATCCTTTCCGATTTGTCGAACGCCTCGAACTGCCCGGCGCAGGCGGAGAATTCCACCGTTTCCTTGGCGCCCAGGCCGAGGAATCCGCGATGACAGAGCGATTCGTGGAACAGCCCGAAGGCGCGGTCCTGCAGCGACTTGTTGAAGTAGATCAGCACGTTGCGGCAGGAGATCAGCTGCGTTTCGGAAAACACGCTATCGGTCGCCAGGCTGTGATCGGCGAAGGTGACGTTCTGTTTGAGCGCCTTGTCCATCAGCACTGCGTCGTAGGCGACCGTGCAGTAGTCGGCGAAGTTGCCCCGGCCACCGGCCTGCTGGTAGTTCTCGGTGTACTTGTGCAGGTGCTGGACGGGAAAGATGCCCCGGCGCGCCTGCGCCAACGAGCGCGGGTTGATATCGGTGGCGTAAATCAGCGAGCGCTCCAGCAGGCCCTCCTCCTTGAGCAGGATGGCCATCGAGTAGACCTCCTCGCCGGTGCTGCAGCCGGCGATCCAGATCTTCAGCGACGGATAGGTGCGCAGCACCGGCACCACCTGCTCGCGCAGAGCGCGGAAGTAACCGGGATCGCGAAACATCTCGCTGACCGGGATGGTCAGGTACTGCAGCAGGTCCATGAAGGCGCGCGCGTCATGCAGGATGCGGTGCTGCAGCGCCGAGATGTTCTCGCAGTCGAGCTGCTTGAGCGCAAGCGTCACCCGGCGCTTGAGCGAAGCGCCGGAGTAGTCGCGAAAGTCGTAGCTGTACCGGAGGTAGATCGCCTCGATCAGCAGCTTCAGCTCGATATCGGTGCTGCGCTCGGGCATGTCACAGCAGCTCCACTTTCGGCAGCCAGACGCGGATCAGCGAGAACAGCCGGTCGAGGTCGATCGGCTTGGCCAGGTAATCGTTGGCACCGGCGCTCAGGCAGCGGTCCTGGTCGGTTTTCATCGCCTTGGCGGTGACGGCGATGATCGGCAGCTTGGCCAGACGTGGGTCCTTGCGGATTTCCTGCATGGCAGTGAAACCGTCCATCTCCGGCATCATGATGTCCATCAACACCAGATCGATGGTGCTGTCGTGCCGCAGCTTGGCGATGGCTTCCAGGCCGTTGCGGGCGATCTCCACCACGGCGCCCTTCTGTTCCAGCGCGCTGGTCAGGGCGAAGACGTTACGCACGTCGTCGTCGACCACCAGCAGCTTGCGTCCCTCGAAGGCCTTCTCGCGGCTGCGCGCGCTCTTGAGCATTCTCTGCCGCTCCGGCGGCATGTCCGACTCGACCTTGTGCAGGAACAGCGTGACCTCGTCGAGCAGCCGTTCCGGCGAGCGCGCGCCCTTGATGATGATCGAGCGCGAATACTTGAGCAGCGCCGCCTCCTCATCGCGGGTCAGGTTGCGCCCGGTGTAGACGATCACCGGCGGGAAAGAGCAGATGTCCTCCTTGGCCATGCGCTCGAGCAGCTCGCTGCCGTCCATGTCCGGCAGCTTGAGGTCGATGATCATGCAATCGAAGGCGGTGCTGCGCAGCAGCTCGAGCGCCTGCTCGCCGAACTCGACAGCGGTGATCTCGATATCCACATCCTCGATCAGCCGCGACACGCTCTCGCGCTGGCGGGCGTCGTCCTCGACCAGCAGGATGCGCTTGACCTTCTGCGCCAGCTTGGCTTCCAGGCGGCTGAACACCTCCTTGAGCTCGTCGCGGGTGGTGGGCTTGAGCGCATAGCCCACCGCGCCCATCTGCAGCGCGGCCTCCTTGCGATCCTCCACCGAGACCACGTGCACCGGAATGTGCCGGGTCGCCGGGTTCTCCTTCAGGCGTTCCAGCACGGTCAGCCCGGAGTGGTCGGGCAGGCGCATGTCCAGCAGGATGGCGTCGGGCTTGTACTGCACGGCGGTGTCGAAACCGTCGTCGGCGTTCTGCGCGATCAGGCAGCTGTAGTGCAGCTCGTGCGCCAGCTCGCGCAGGATGCCGGCAAACTGCGGCTCGTCCTCGATGACCAGCACCGAGCGCGCCGTGAACGGGTAGGCGTCGCGGTCATCGGCAATCGGCTCGACGACCGGCCTGGACGCCTGCACCACCGCCGCTGCCGCTGCTTCGGCACGCGGCGCGACGGGCGATACGACAGGCAGTGGCGCCGGCGGGGCCACGCGGGCGGGAGCGGCGTAATGCTCCGGCAGCAGCAGGGTGAACGTGCTGCCCATGCCGACCTCGCTCTGCACCTCGAGCGAGCCGCCGAGCAACTGCGCCAGCTCGCGCGAGATCGACAGCCCGAGGCCCGTGCCGCCATAGCGGCGGTTGGTGGTGCCGTCGGCCTGGCGGAATGCCTCGAAGATCGCCGCCTGATGCTCCGGCGCGATGCCGATGCCGGTATCGCTGACGCTGAAGGCGATCCGGCCGTCGCCGTGCGGCGCGATGCGCAGGCACACCGAACCGCTCTCAGTGAACTTGAAGGCATTGGCCAGCAGATTCTTGAGAATCTGCTCCAGACGCTGGCGATCGGTGTACAGGCTCGGCGGCAGGTCGTCGGCCAGTTCGACGCGCAGCCCCAGCGCCTTCTCCAGCGACTGCGCCAGGAACAGGCTCTTCAGCCCCTCGGCCAGCCGGGTCAGATGGGTCGCCTCGGGATGCACGTCGAGCTTGCCGGCTTCGACCTTGGCAATGTCGAGGATGTCGTTGATCAGCGTGAGCAGGTCGTTGCCAGCCGAATAGATCGAGCTGGCGAATTGCACCTGGTCGTCGCTGAGGTTGCCCTGCGGGTTGTCGGCCAGCAGCTTGGCGAGAATCAGCGAGCTGTTCAGCGGCGTGCGCAGTTCGTGGGACATGTTGGCGAGGAATTCGGACTTGTAGCGGCTGGCGCGCTGCAGTTCGTCGGCGCGCTCCGCGAGCAGCAGCTGCGCCTCGCGCAGGCGGCTGTTCTTCTCGTCCATCTCGTCGCGCTGGCGAGCCAGGGTGTCGGCCTGCTCGGCGAGCTGTTCGTTGGTTTGCTCCAGCTCGACCTGCTGCTCTTCCAGATGCATCTGCGATTCGCGCAGGGCGCTGGACTGCTCTTCCAGCTCTTCGTTGGCGGCGCGCAGTTCTTCCTGTTGCACCTGCAACTCCTCGTTGAGCTGCTGGGTCTCGGCGAGCACGCGCTGCAGCCGCTGACGATAGCGCGCAGCCTCGATGGCCGCGCCGATGGCCGAGCCGACCCGGCGCAGCAGCTCACGATCCTGCTCGCGCAGGGGACGCAGGAAGCCGAGTTCGATCACGCCGTTGAGCATGCCGCTGTCTTCCACCGGCACGATCAGCACCGAACTCGGCACGGTCGCGCCCAGTGCCGAGCTGACGCGCAGGTAGTCGGCCGGCAGCTGTTCGAGGGCCAGTTCGCGCCGCTCCAGCGCAGCCTGGCCGACCAGCCCGGCGCCGAATTCGAGCACGAGATTGTCTTGCAGCTTCTGCGGGTCGTAGGCGAACTCGGCGACGCGCTGCAGCTTGCCGTCCTGCACCACGTAGAGCGCCCCGACGGCGACGTCGAGATAGCGCGCAAGAAACTGCAGGATGCTCTGCCCCAGCGCCGGCAGGGCCATTTCGCCGATGATCGCCTCGCCCAGCTGGGTCTGCCCGGTGCGGTACCAGGCCTGTTGTTCCAGCAGCCGAGAGTGCGCCTGCTGCCCGGCGAGCAGCGTGCTGTAGGTGTTCGACAGGCCGAGCAGGTCGCGGCGGCCGAACCAGGCCAGCAGGCCGCTGAAGATCAGGCTGAACAGCAGAAAACCGCCGATCAGCGCGGTGCTGGTCATTTCGCTGAAATCGGAACGTTCGGCGCGAATCTGCCGCTCGGTAGCGATGAAATCGTTGAGCAGCGCGCGAATCTTGCCGGAGAGATTCAGCCCGCGCGCCGTGGCCACCAGCTCGTGGATCGACTCGCCACGATCGCGCGTGGCGATGCCCTGCTCGGCGAACCGCACCCATTCGGCGAACACCGAGCGCACCTGCTCGACGCGGCTGAGCTGCATCGGGTTCTCGCGTGCGTAGCGCTGCAGGTCGTCCAGCTGCTGGCGCATCAGCGGCAGCTCGCGGTTGTAGGGCTCCAGGAAAACCGCCTCGCCGGTGATCAGGTAGCCACGCATGGAGGCTTCCAGGTCACCCATCATCTTCGCCGCCTCATGGGCGTGGGCGACGCCGCGCACCGATTCGTCGACCCAGTGGCTCACCTGGAGCAGGTAGTAGACGATGACGCTGAAGAAGAACGCGCTGAGAAATCCGAAGCCCAGTGGAACGGTCACGTTGCGGCTGAGGATGCGTTTGAAGTTGCTCTGCTCGACGAAGGAATCGCTCATCTGGTGTCCTTTCCGGCAGCCACTGGCATCGCGCGCGGCAACCGCTGTCCGCGCGTGACCCATCGGTCACGAAATTCCGTGATCTTCCGGCATGTTCTTGAGTGTTACGCGACGCTAATAGGTTTCCGCGCAGCGAGCTGGGGACTGTACACAACCCGTTCTGGCAGCACAAAAGTAGCTGACGTCAGGTCCGCGCGCGGCTCAGCGTCGGGCGATGATCCACACGGCATGGATGATGCCCGGGATGTAGCCCAGCAGCGTGAGCAGGATGTTCAGCCAGAAGGCACCGGCGAACCCCACCTGCAGGAATACGCCGAGGGGCGGCAGAAGGATGGCAACAATGATGCGGATCAGGTCCATGTCGGGTCTCCGTCGGGTCTACAAGACGGCCTGGCGGCCTGTGCAGTCGACCGGAATGAGGTCTGACGGTTCCGTTTCGCGCGGAAGGGGAACGGCAACCGCCGCCGATTGGCAGCGGTTGGCAGCTCCGGGAGGCGTCCGGGTCGGTCGCCAGGGTGCGCCAGCAGGCGCAGGAGTGAGGGTGGACGCGACCGGCCAGTCGTGGAGCCGGTCTGTTGCGTCCGGCGCCATCCGCCTTGTGGGCGAACAGCGCGACCAAGCGGTTCGCTTAGCGTGCTAACTATTTCAAAAAAAACCTGCCTGGGCCATTGGCGGAAGGTCGAATCCCGGCCGGCTTGCGCGGCGCATCGTCTATCCTGCCGGGACGCTGGAATACCGGAACGTCTGGGCCGGGCGGCAGTCATCTGCTCGAGCGCCAGAAATCTCACAGGAACCGCCATGCCCAAGCCCCTGCTGTCGCGCCTGCGCCTGCTTGCCCTCGCGCTGCTCGCCCTGAGCCTGTCCGCCTGTGCGCTGCTGCCCTCGCACGACCCGCTCGAGGTGCAGGTCGCCGGCATCCAGCCGCTGCCGGGCGAAGGGCTGGAGTTGCGCCTGCTGGTCAAGCTGCGCCTGCAGAATCCCAACGACGCCGCGGTGGACTACGACGGCGTGGCGCTGAGCCTCTCGGTCAACGACCGACGCCTGGCCAGCGGCGTCAGCGACCAGCGCGGCAGCGTGCCACGCTTCGGCGAGCGCGTAGTCAGCGTGCCGGTGACCATCTCGGCGCTGTCGGTTGCGCGGCAGGCGCTCGGGCTGGCCGATGGCAGCCGGCTCGATGCGCTGCCCTACGTGCTGCGCGGCAAGCTCGGCGGCGGGCTGTTCGGCACGCGGCGCTTCACCGACAAGGGCACGCTGGACCTGTCCGGCGTCGCCAATCCGTATCGCCCGCTGCCGTAGCGCCGGCTAGTCCGGCCGACAACGGCCGGCGCGGCACCGGTTGGCTTGGTGCCCGGGGTCTTCCTGCATCAGCTTGCGGGTCACGCCGTTGGTCCAGCCGAAGCCGTCCTGACGCTGGTATTCGCCGCCGCTCGCGGCCTCGGTACAGGGCCGCAGCACGTACTTTTCCACCAGCTTGTTTTCGCGCTCGAACAGGTAGCTGACGATCTCCAGCCAGCGCCGTTCGATCTCCAGCGCCAGCGTCTGATGGCCGTAGTGCTGCAGGCCGCGAATGCCGATCCACTGCAGCGGCGCCCAGCCGTTGGGACAGTCCCATTGCTCGCCGCTGCCATACACCTCGGTCGTGCTCAGGCCGCCGGGTGCCAGCAGCCGCGTGCGCACCACCTCGGCCACGCGCGCCGCCTGTCGCGAGTCGGCCAGCTGGACGAACAGCGGCATCAGCGTGGCGGCGGTGAGGTTGTCGCGCTGGCGCTGAATCGCCCAGTCATAGTCGAAGTAGGCGCCGCCGACGTCGTTCCACATATGGCGCTGCATCGCCGTGCGCCGCCGCTCGGCATAGTCGTGAAACTGCCCGGCATCGCGACGCAGCCCCTCTACCGCGCAGAGCCGGGCGATCTGCCGCTCCAGGTGGTAGAGCAGCGCATTGAGATCGACCGGCAGGATGCAGGTGGTGCGGATGCTTGCCAGGCGACACGGATCGTCCAGCCAGCGCGAGCTGAAATCCCAGCCGGACTCGGCCGCGGCACGCAGGTGGCGGTACACCTCATGCGCCGGACGCGAGGAGTGCCGCGCGGTCTCGACGTCCTCGCGGTAGGCCTCCTCGCGCGGCGTGTCGCGTTCGTCCCAGTAGCGGTTGAGCAGGCAGCCGTCGGCCAGGCGCACGCAGCGCCGGTGCGCCTCGCCCGGACGCAACTCGGCGCCGCCGTCCATCCAGAAGGCGTATTCCTTGCGCAGCTGCGGCAGGTAGTCGGTGGCGGGGTGCACGCCGGTCTGCTCGAACAGTTCGGTCATCAGCGCGAACACCGGCGGCTGCGAGCGGCCGAGGTAGTAGCTGCGATTGCCGTTGGGCACGTGGCCGTAGGTATCGATCAGGTAGGCGAAGTTATCGGCCATCGAGCGCAGCAGCTCGCAGTGGCCGCTCTCGTCGAGGCCGAGCATGGCGAAGTACGAGTCCCAGTAGTACAGCTCGGTGAAGCGTCCGCCCGGCACCACGTAAGGATGCGGCAACGGCAGCAGCGAGGAGAACGGCGGATGCTCGCGCGGCTGGCGGGTCAGGATCGGCCACAGCCGATCGATGTGCGCCGCCAGGCTGTCGTCCGGGTTGGCGACGAACGCCTTCGGCGGCAACTCGTACGGGCTGAAGTTGGCGTGCACGAATTCGCCGAGGTCGAAGTCCGCGGCATCGCGCTGTGCGCGGTAGTCGTCGAGAATCGCCTGCGGCTCGCGGCACGGCACGCAGTCGACGAAGGTCTTGCTGTCGACGAACACGCGCTGCATCTGCACCGCGACGAACAGCTCCTCGTAGCGCTCGGCCGGGGTCAGGCTGTCGGCCATGCCGGCAAGCTCGAAGGCGGGGGCGATGTCGGTCATTGCTCGTGGTAGTTCCATAGCAGGCCGCCGTCGATCACCAGGGTCGTGCCGGTGATGTAATCGGCCTCGTCCGAGGCGAGAAAGGCCACCGCGCCGGCAATGTCGCGCGGCTGGCCGAGCCGGCGCGCGGGAATGTCCTGCAGCAGGCCGGCGAGCTTGTCCGGCTGCTGCAGCAGCTCGCGGTTGATCGGCGTCTCGATGGCGCCGGGCGCGACGTTGTTGACGGTGATGCCCAGCGGCGCCAGCTCGATGGCGAGGTTGCGCATGAGCATCTTCAGCCCGCCCTTGCTGGCGCAGTAGCTGGCGAAGTTGGGATGCGGCAGCTCCTCGTGCACCGAGCTGTTGTTGATGATGCGCCCGCCGTGGCCGGCCTCGCGCAGATGGCGAGCGAAGGCCTGGGCGAGGAAGAACGGCCCGCGCAGGTTGACTGCCAGCACCCGCTCGTAATCCTCCAGGCTGGCGTCGAGAAAGCCCGCCTGCGTCTGGATGCCGGCGTTGTTGACCAGGATGTCCAGCCGTCCGAGCTGCGCCACGCTCTCGCGCACCAGCCGCTGGCAATCCTCCACGCAGGCCACGTCGGCGGCGACGATGCCGGCACGCCGGCCGGTAGCGCGGACCTGCGCCGCGCTTTCGCGGGCGTCGGCATCGTCTTCGCGACCGTTGATGACGACATCGGCGCCGGCCTGCGCCAGACGCACGGCGATGCCGCGGCCGATGCCCTGGGTACTGCCGGTCACCAGTGCGACCCTGCCATGCAAATTCATGCGTGATCTCCACCGCGGGCGTTCGCCCATGCCGTTCTGACGCGTCCCGCCCCGGCATGTTCCGCCGCCCCGCCAGGCGGCGCGCGCAAGGCGGCCGCTGCGCTTTCTCGGACTGCGACAAAAGCGCACAATAGAGCGCTTTCCGCCGCCCCGAAGAAGGACTTCATGACCACCCCCGACCTGCGTAAAGGCTATCTGCTGGGGCTCGTCACCTTCGGCATCTGGGGCATGTTCCCGCTGTACTTCAAATCCATCGAACAGTTCGGCGCACTGGAGATCGTCACCCAGCGCGCGATCTGGTCGGCGCTGTTCGGCACGCTGGTGCTGCTGGTCTGGCGCCACCCCGGCTGGCTGCGCGAGCTGCTCGAACACCCGCGGCGCATCGGCGTGCTGGCGATCTCCAGCCTGCTGATCGCGAGCAACTGGCTGATCTACGTCTGGGCGGTGAACCACGGCCACATGGTCGCGGCCAGCCTGGGCTACTACATCAATCCGCTGGTCAATGTGCTGCTCGGGCTGATCGTGCTGCGCGAGCGGCTACGTCCGCTGCAGTGGCTGGCAGTGGCGATGGCGGCCGCCGGCGTGGCCTTGCAGCTGCTGACGCTGGGCGAGTTTCCGTGGATCTCCATCGCGCTGGCGCTGAGCTTCGGCAGCTATGGGCTGTTGCGCAAACAGGCGCCGGTGGCGGCGCTGCCCGGGCTGGTGGTGGAAACTTGGCTGCTGCTGCCGGTGGCGCTGATCTGGCTGTTCTTCTTCGGCAACGGCGCGAGCACCGAACCGGCGCTGTGGCGCACCAGCGAAGCGCTCTGGCTGATGGCCGCCGGGCCGGTGACGCTGATCCCGCTGCTGTGCTTCAACGCCGCCGCGCGTCACCTGCCCTACTCGACGCTGGGGTTTCTGCAGTACATCACCCCGACGCTGTTGCTGATCCTCGCCGTGCAGCTGTTCGACGAACCCTTCCCGGCGGACAAGCAGCTGGCGTTCTTCTTCATCTGGGCGGGGCTGGCGGTGTACAGCGTCGACACCTGGCGGCTGATGCGCAAGACCGCAACGGCCTGACCGCGACCGCGCCGCTCACTCCGGCGCTTGCAGCTTGAGTTCCACCATCAGGTCGTCGGCCAGGGTTTCCAGGCGGCCTTGCAGGACTTCCAGCGACAGCTCGCTGGGCACCGCCAGGCGCGCCTCGGCACGGAACAGCGGCTCGCCGCTCATCGGCGCCGACAGCACGTCGGTGTCCAGGCTCTCCAGGTTGACGCCATGCTCAGCGAGCAGGCGGGTGATGTCGCGCACGATGCCGGGACGGTCGTTGCCGACCAGCTCCAGCTCGATTTCCTGCCAGCTGGTCGGCGGCTCGCTGCCGCTGTGCGCCAGCAGCACGCGAATGCCCTGCGCCTGCAAACCCTGTAGCGCCGCGGTGAGCGCGGCATGGGCTTCGCTCGGCACCGCCACCCGCAGGATACCGGCGAACTGTCCGGCCATGCGCGACATGCGGCTCTCCAGCCAGTTGCCGCCATGTTCGGCGATGCACTGAGCCAGCCGCTCGACCAGCCCGGGCTGATCCTCGGCGATGACGGTGAGTACGAGGTGATCCATTGCCTGCTCCTTTGACGCAAAGCGGTTCGCATGAAAAGACGTTTTCTAGGTATAGCAGGCAGCGGCGCAGCGGCCGGCGCCGGGCACCACCGGCCATCGCCGCGCGGCAGGAAAGCGCCACTTTCAGCGGACTGATTTTCCCCGGCGCTTCATGTAGTATCCGCCGACCCGGACTACAAGAAATTGCATCCGACAGATTTGAAAGAAGAACCAAGTGAGGCGAGTAATGACTGAGCGCGTTCAAGTCGGTGGCCTGCAGGTCGCCAAAGTCCTGTACGACTTCGTGAACAACGAAGCGATTCCCGGTACTGGCGTCGATGCCGCGGCCTTCTGGGCCGGCGCTGATCGCGTCATCCACGACCTGGCGCCGAAGAACCGCGCGCTGCTCGCCAAGCGTGACGAACTGCAGGCCAAGATCGACGCCTGGCACCAGGCGCGCGCCGGTCAGGCTCACGATGCCGTCGCCTACAAGGCCTTCCTGCAGGAAATCGGCTACCTGCTGCCGGAAGCCGAAGACTTCCAGGCCACCACTCAGAACGTCGACGAAGAGATCGCCAGCATGGCCGGCCCGCAGCTGGTGGTGCCGATCATGAATGCGCGCTTCGCGCTGAACGCCGCCAACGCCCGCTGGGGCTCGCTGTACGACGCCCTCTACGGCACCGACGCGATCTCCGAAGAAGGCGGCGCCACCAAGGGCCCGGGCTACAACGAGATCCGCGGCAACAAGGTCATCGCCTACGCGCGAGCCTTCCTCAATGAAGCCGCACCGCTGGAAAACGGTTCGCACGTCGATTCCACCGGCTACCGCATCGAAGGCGGCAAGCTGGTCGTCGCGCTGAAGAACGGCAGCACCACCGGCCTGAAGAACCCGGCGCAGCTGCAGGGCTTCCAGGGCGAAGCCAGCGCGCCGGTCGCCGTACTGCTGAAGAACCACGGCATCCACTTCGAGATCCAGATCGACCCGGCCAGCCCGATCGGCCGGACCGACGCCGCCGGCGTGAAAGACATCCTGATGGAAGCGGCGCTGACCACCATCATGGACTGCGAAGACTCCATCGCCGCCGTCGACGCCGACGACAAGACCGTCGTCTACCGCAACTGGCTCGGCCTGATGAAGGGCGACCTGGTCGAGGAGCTGGAAAAGGGCGGCAAGCGCATCACCCGCGCGATGAACCCGGACCGCGTCTACACCAAGGCCGACGGCAACGGCGAGCTGACCCTGCACGGCCGTTCGCTGCTGTTCGTGCGTAACGTCGGCCACCTGATGACCAACGACGCCATCCTCGACAAGGACGGCAACGAAGTGCCGGAAGGCATCCTCGACGGTCTGTTCACCAGCCTGTGCGCGATGCACAACGTCAAGGGCAACACCACCCGCAAGAACACCCGCACCGGCTCGGTCTACATCGTCAAGCCGAAGATGCACGGCCCGGAAGAAGTCGCCTTCGCCACCGAGCTGTTCGGCCGTGTCGAGGACGTCCTCGGCCTGCCGCGCAACACCCTGAAGGTCGGCATCATGGACGAGGAGCGTCGTACCACGATCAACCTCAAGGCCTGCATCAAGGAAGCGCGCGAGCGCGTGGTGTTCATCAACACCGGCTTCCTCGACCGCACCGGCGACGAAATCCACACCTCCATGGAAGCCGGCCCGGTAGTACGCAAGGCCGCCATGAAGGCCGAAAAGTGGATCAGCGCCTACGAGAACAACAACGTCGACGTCGGTCTGGCTTGCGGTCTGCAGGGCAAGGCGCAGATCGGCAAGGGCATGTGGGCCATGCCTGACCTGATGGCGGCCATGCTCGAGCAGAAGGTCGGTCACCCGCTGGCCGGCGCCAACACCGCCTGGGTTCCCTCGCCGACCGCCGCCACCCTGCACGCCATGCACTACCACAAGGTCGACGTGCAGGCGCGTCAGGCCGAGCTGGCCAAGCGCGAGAAGGCCTCCATCGACGACATCCTCACCCTGCCGCTGGCGCAAGACACCAACTGGAGCGAGGAAGAGAAGCGCAACGAGCTGGACAACAACTCGCAGGGCATCCTCGGCTATATGGTCCGCTGGGTCGAACAGGGCGTCGGCTGCTCCAAGGTGCCGGACATCAACGACATCGCGCTGATGGAAGACCGCGCCACCCTGCGCATTTCCAGCCAGCACGTGGCCAACTGGATGCGCCACGGCGTGGTGACCAAGGAGCAGGTGGTCGAGAGCCTCAAGCGCATGGCCGCCGTGGTTGACCGCCAGAACGAAGGCGATTCGCTGTACCGCCCGATGGCGCCGGACTTCGACAACAGCGTGGCCTTCCAGGCCGCCCTGGAGCTGGTCCTCGAAGGCACCAAGCAGCCCAACGGCTACACCGAGCCGGTGCTGCACCGCCGCCGCCGCGAGTTCAAGGCCAAGAACGGCCTGTAACCCGCCTGCGCAGCAAAAAAGACCGCCCTTCGGGGCGGTTTTTTTATGCCTTGACGATACCGTCCGTCGGAGACCATAGCCGCGATTACAATCCGTAACGTGACCGCATGAAGTATCTCAGTCACAATTTCGATTGAAATGGCCATTGGCTACCACCGCTACCCCACGGCTACCCACAGCCGGCCCTGGAGTCGATGCATGCTGAAGAATTTCTCGCTGACCGCCAAATTGTCACTGGTGCCCGCCGTGGCGCTGTTCGGGCTGGTGCTGTACGTCCTCTACACCTCGCTGCAACTCTCGGCGACCGACTCGCGGCTGGCCCTGCTGGAAACCCGCAGCTATCCGACGCTGGAAAAGACCGACGCGGTGATCTTCCAGTTTTCCCGCGTGCCGGCGCTGTTGAACAACGCCGTGGCCGCCGGCGAACCCGGTGTGCTCGACGAGGCGCGCCAGGTGCTGCAGCAGATCGACAGCCAACAGCAGTCGCTGGCCACACTGCTGGCCGACCAGCGTACCCAGCAACAGGCGCTGGAGGAGTGGCGCAAGGCGGTACGCGGCTACGCCGACAACGCCCTCGCCGCCTCGAGCAAGCTGATCGACGGCAGCGCCTCGTTCGACGACCTGCGCCCGAGCCTCGACCGCATGGCCAGCGAGCTGGCCCAGGCCCAGCAGCTGGGCAGCACCTTCCGCGCGCAGGCCTACGCCGACTTCCAGCAAACCCTGGCACAGACCCGCGAGGCCAATGCGGCTACCACGCGGCTGGGCATCTTCCTCAGCTTGGTGCTGGTGGTGCTGGTCGGGCTCGGCGCCTGGCTGGTGATCCGCAGCGTGATGGCCAACGTGCGCGGCGTGATCGCCTCGCTGCAATCGATCGCCCGCGGCGACGGCGACCTGAGCCAGCGCGTCAATGTCGAGTCGAACGACGAGATCGGCGCGATGATCGAGCTGTTCAACGGCTTTCTCGACAAGCTGCAGGGCACCATCCGCCAGATCATCGAGGCGGCCAATCCGCTCGGCCAGGTTTCCAAGGAGCTGTACCAGCTCACCCAGGGCGCGGAAGAGAACGCCAAGTCGCAGCAGCACCACACCGATTCGATCACCCGCGACATCCTCACCATGACCGGCAGCATCCAGGAAGTGGCGCAGCGCTCGCGGCAGGCCTCCGATCAGGCCAACGCCGCCGCGCGCCAGACCGCCAGCGCGCGCGAGCACGTCAGCAGCCTGTCGACCGGCATCAGCGACCTGGGCGACAGCGTGATGGGCGCGGTCAAGGCGATGGAGCAGCTGGAGGAAGAAACCCAGGAAGTTGGCTCGGTGCTGACCGTGATCCGCAGCATCGCCGAGCAGACCAACCTGCTGGCGCTGAACGCCGCCATCGAAGCGGCGCGCGCCGGCGAGCAGGGCCGCGGCTTCGCCGTGGTCGCCGACGAGGTGCGCAACCTGGCGCAGAAAACCGCCGCGTCCACCGCCGAGATCCAGCAGATCATCCAGCGCCTGCAGAACAGCGCCAACACCGTGCTCAACGTGATGACCAGCAATGGCGAGAAGTCCCGCGCCAGCATCCAGCGCTCGGTCGAGGCCACGGAGCTGCTGCAGACCATCGCCCGCACGGTCAACCAGATCGACGAACTCAACGCCGGCATCGCTCAGTTCACCCAGGAGCAGATCGGCCTGTCGCGTTCCATCCAACAAGAAACCCAAGTGTTGCAGCAGGACGCACAAGCAACCGCCAACGGCGCCGAAGCCACCGCCCGCCTGGGCGAGCAGCTGGTGACGACCGGAGACCACCTGCGCGCCGCCACCAACCAATTTCGCGTTTAACCTTCTGGAGCATCACATGACTGCACTTCGTGTCGCCGGTCTGGCAGCCATCTGCCTGGCCGCCACCCCGGCCTTCGCCCTGGAACAGGGTGAACACCGCTTCAACGGTTTCGGAACCGTCGGCGTCACTCACCTGGGTGGTGAAGATGACGGCCGCAGCTACGGCATCAATGGCCAGACCAACGACTCCTGGCGCGGCGATCAGCTGTCCAAGTTCGGCGCGCAGCTGAGCTATGGCCTCACCGACACGGTCGGCGTGACCGTACAGGCGACCGCCAAGGCGCAGCAGGACGAGTGGAAAGCCAATCTGGAATGGGCCTACCTGTCCTGGCAGACCACCGACCAGCTGATGCTGCGCGCCGGCCGCCTGCGCAGCCCGGTGTACATGTATTCCGAAAGCCTCGACGTCGGTTACAGCTACCCGTGGCTGCGCCTGCCCGACGAGGTCTACAGCCAGGTGCAGGTGACCAACTACGAAGGTCTCGACGCGGTCTACACCGTACCGCTGTCCTACGGATCGGTGACCTTCCAGCTCGCCGGCGGCCAGGCCAAGAACCGCGACTACTACGCCTACGACGACCAGTTCGATATCGACTACGACAAGCTGTTCGGCGCCAGCGTCAGCCTGGCCACCAACCAGTTCGGCACGCTGCGCATCGGTTACGTCGAAGCGGATATCACCACCGATATCAACGGCACCGTGAACAACTACCTCACCGGCAATCCGAACGACAACCTTTCGCTGCTGGTGCTGGACAAGGAAAAGGGCAAGTTCACCTCGATCGGTTACCAGTACGATAACGGCACCTGGGTCAGCAACAACGAGTGGACCTCGCGCATGATCGAGAACGACGGTCTGGAAGCGATCGACTCGTTCTACCTGATGGGTGGTCGCCGCTTCGGTGATTTCCTGCCGCACGTCACCTACGCGCAGCTGGACGACAACGGTGGTCGCCAGAGCTCCTGGACGCTGGGCCTGAACTACCAGGCGGCGCCGACCGTGGTGGTGAAGGGCGAGTACAAGCGCGTCGACACCCAGAACGGCTACGACGGCGTGTTCACCCGCAACGCCCAGGAAGTCTTCGACAACGAAGTCCACAGCCGCTTCGGTGGTGCACTCGGCGGCGCTCCGGCCCGCAACTACGACGGCGACATCGTTTCCGTCGGCGTCGATTTCGTCTTCTGAGGAGCGTCCCGATGAAAGCATCCCTTCGCATCCTCGCCGCCGCCGCGCTGCTCGGCGCGGCTTCCCTGGCCCAGGCCGAGGTCGCGGTGATCGTCAATTCCGCCGCGGCCAAGACGCCGTCGCAGTCGGACGTCGCCAACATCTTCCTCGGCAAGGACAAGTCCATGAAGGGCGTCGACCAGGCCGGCTGGAATCCGGTCAAGGAAGCCTTCTACGCCGGTGTGACCAGCAAGAACGAGTCGCAGCTGAAGTCCTATTGGTCCGGGCTGATCTTCACCGGCAAGGGCCAGCCGCTGCCCAGCGTCGCCGACGATGCCGCCGTGGTGGCCAAGGTCGGCGCCGAAGCCGATGCCATCGGCTATGTCGACAGCGCCGCGGTCAACGGCTCGGTCAAGGTGCTGTTCACCCTGCCCTGATCCAGGCCACACCGAAAGCCGCCCCTCCGGGCGGCTTTTTCATTCCCGCCTCAATAGGCGCCGCGCGCGCCGCCTTCGCCGCCCGTGCCGGTGCTGCCCGGCTCGCCGTGCGGCTTGCCGTCGGCACCCTGGTCGATTTCCGTGGCCTTGGAGCCATCGTTGCCGGTGCCCTGGGTATCGGTGCTGCCACCCTTGCCGGTGGCGGAATTCTGCGCTGCGCTGCCAAAGCCCTTGCCGCTGTAATCGCCGCCGTGGGCGCTTTCCTCCATCGCCTCCTGGCCGTTCTCCGAGCGGCTGTTGGCGTTGTCGGGAGCGGCCTGCACGCCAGCGGCCAGCAGGGCGGCAAGCGTCAGTGCGGTCATCTGAATCAGCTTCATGATCGTCACCTCTGTGAGGGGGTTGCCTAAGTTCGGGCAACGGCGAACGCACAAGGTTTCATCGCGCCGGGAACGACCGGGCGGTCGGCGGACGGCTTAAGCGCCCGCCCCCGGTGATAGCAATCTTGGTACTGATTGCCATCACGATGGCGACCGTTTCCCGCACCACAACTGAACTTCGCCACAGAGTGCTGGTCGCTTATTAACTTTTTCCACCATTCCCCGCTCGACTGACCAGGTACCGAACATGGATGAGGATCGTACGCAGGACGCCCACGCGCCGACCGTCACGCTGCTGACCGGCAATGAACTGCTGGGGCTGTTCTTCCGCCACTTTCTCGGCGAGCAAGCGCAACTGAACGTCCGTCTGGCCGATTTCCGACAGGCGCCGGAGGCACGCGCGGATCTGATCCTCGTCGATGCTGGCCAGGCGCAAACCGAGGAGCTGTCCGATCTGATCGATCAGCTCGACGAGCGGGCGCCGCTGGCACTGGTGAACATCGTTCCGCAGCAGGCCGAGGAGCTGCTCGACAAGCATCCCGGCATACGCGGCGTGTTCTACAGCCACGCCACCCGCGAGCATCTGCTCAAGGGCATCGGCATGCTGCTCGCCGGCGGCGACTGGCTGCCGCGTCTGCTGATGGAGCGCCTGCTCGGCCAGCTGCGGCGGATGCGCCGGCTGGCCGAGAGCAAGGCCACGCTGACCCTGCGCGAGCGGGAAATTCTCACGCTGGCCGGCAAGGGCCTGTCGAATGCGGAGATCGCCGAGCGGCTGAGCCTGAGCCCGCACACCATCAAGAGCCACATCCACAACCTGCTGCGCAAGATCGGTGCATCCAACCGGGCCGAGGCGGCCTACCTGCTGCGCAGCCGCCTCGACTGGGACGAATGCCGCGCCTGACCGCCCGTCGCCCGAGGAGTCACCCATGTTCAGATCTTCGTCATTCGCCCTGCTCCTGCTGTTCGGCGCCACCGCCGCGCTCGCCGAAAACAGCGCGCGTCAGGAACAGGACGGCAGCGCCAACCGCGCCAGCGCGACGCAAAGCCAGGCCATAGACGCCCGCGCCGAGCAGCTGCAGTCCGGCAACGGCAATACCAGCGACCTCCAGCAGAGCGGCGAAGGCAACAGCGCGCTGATCCAGCAACTGGGCGAAGGCAACGACGCCCGCGTGCAACAGGTCGCGGATAGCCATTTCAACCAGGCCGCCATCTACCAGCAGGGCGCCGGCAATGCCATCGAGGTAGAGCAGAGCGGGCGGGCCAACGTGCTGCAGGCACGCAGCCTGGGCGAGGACAACCTCATCCGCGTGCAGCAGACCGGCTTCGCCAGCGCCGAGGTCAGCCAGATCGGCGTCGGCAATCTGCTGAGCGTCGTTCAGCAGGGCTTTTACGAAGGTTCGACGCTGGCGGTGACGCAGGATGGCGATGCCAACCTGGCGGTGATCGAGCAAGGCGATGGCAATCGTCTGCGCCTCGAACAGAGCGGGGTGCTGAACAGCGCGGCGATCCGCCAGGACAGTTACCACAACGAACTCGACCTCGCCCAGCGTGGCAACGACAACCGCCTCGACGTGGCGCAGACCGGCTACGGCTCGCGCATCGAGGGCAGCACGAGCGGCAATCGCAACGCGGTCGAGATCAGCCAGTCGCATGCGCTGAACCGCGCCAGCGTGGTGCAGAACGGCGACGACAACTTGGCCCGCATCGAGCAGGCCTATGAGAACCATCAGGCCGAGATCAGCCAGCTCGGCAGCGCCAACGAAGCGGTCATCCGCCAGAGCATGGCGGCCGGCGTCTACACTGGTCACAGCGCCCTGATCCAGCAGAACGGCAACGGCAACCAGGCGACCATCGTCCAGCAGTGACGCCACGCCCGCCGCGCCACGGATTGGCTGCGCACCGCCCGGTACTGCCGAGCGGAGCCTTTCGAGGAGGCAGAACGGATGCTTGACCTGATTCTCGCCCAGTGGCTCGCCGCCACGGCGCCCGCAGTGGCACCCGCAGTGGATGCCAGCCTGGAGCTGCGCGGCGTCGCCGAGCAGCGCGTGGAGCTGGCGCTGTGCTTCCAGGGTAGCGGTCAGCGCGTGCGCTACCGGCTGCAGGTCCGCTCGCACAGCCGGGCCGGCACCTCGCGCAGCGACCAGGCCGGTGCGCTGGTGGCCGGCGCCACCCGTCAGTGCCCGCTGCGCAATCGTCTCGGCGTGGCGCAGGACGGCCAGATCAGCGCCGAACTGCACTGGTGGATCGACGATGTCGAACAGCCGTTGCTCGAACGCCGCTGGCCGCAGGAGGAAGACGAAGCCCCACCCGCGCTGCCGCCGCGCGAAGGCGAAGTGGTCGCCTGAGGCAGTGTCAGCCCGGCGCCGGCGCGCCACCGGCCAGATGCTCGATGAACCAGTCGCCAGCCAGCCGGGTCACTTCATCCAGCGTGCCCGGCTCGTCGAACAGGTGCGTCGCGCCGGCCACCACCTCCAGCCGACGCACACCCGGCAGATATTCGAGCGCTGCCCGGTTGAGCGCCAACACTTCGCCATCCCGGCCACCGACGATGAACAGCGTCGGCACGCCAACCTGCGCCAGCGAATGCTCGGCCAGATCGACCCGGCCGCCACGCGATACCACCGCCGCAATGTCCGCCGGGCGCGACGCCGCGGTGATCAGCGCCGCGGCGGCACCGGTACTGGCACCGAACAGGCCGATGCGCAGCGCGCGCAACGATTCGTCCTGACGCAGCTGGTCGATCACCCCGGTCAGGCGCTGGCTGAGCAGCGGAATATCGAAGCGCAGCTGGCGGGTGAGCTCGTCGAGCGGCTGTTCATGCTCGGTGAGCAGGTCGAACAGCAGCGTCGCCAGCCCGCGCGTGTTGAACGCCCGCGCCACGCGCTGGTTGCGCGGGCTGTGCCGGCTGCTGCCACTGCCGTGGACGAACACCACCAGGCCGCCGGCGTTCGCCGGCACGCAGAGCTCACCGTGCAGCCGCGCCTTGCCGAGGGTAAAGCGCATGGGTATCGCGCCAGCAGTATTCATGGGCGCTGCCCTCCCCGGTTCCAGGCGCGCTGCAGCAGCTCCACGACCTCGGCGTCCGAGGTCTGGTCGAAGTTCACATACCAGCGGCCGATCGCGTAGAGATCGTGCGGCTGGTGCACGCAGACGACCTGCTCGGCCAGCTGCTCGAGCTGCGCAACGCTCTCCGGTGCCGCCACCGGCACGGCCACCACCACGCGCCCGGCACCCATCGCGCGCACCGCCCGTACCGCCGCGCGCATGGTCGCGCCGGTGGCCAGACCGTCGTCCACCAGGATCACCGTGCGCCCCTCCACCGCCGGGCGCGGATGCTGGCCCCGATAGGCCTGTTCGCGACGCTGCAGTTCGTGGCTTTCGCGGGCGATGGTGCCGTCGATTTCGGCCTGCGAGGCCTGGGTATAACGCACGATGTCCTCGTTCATCACCCGCACGCCGCCGCTGGCGATGGCGCCCATCGCCAGTTCGCGATTGCCCGGTGCGCCGAGCTTGCGCACGACGAGGATGTCCAGCTCCAGGCCGAGCCGTTCAGCGACCTCGAAGGCCACCGGCACGCCGCCGCGCGGCAGGGCGAGAACCAGCGCGTCGGGCCAGTCACCGGATTGCGCCAGCTGCTCGGCCAGCGCCCGACCGGCCTGAACGCGATCGGGGAAGGGAATGGTCGGTGACATAAGCAGACCTCCTCGGCGGACAGGACCTCTTGAGTCTGGCTCAGGAATGCACGGCTGTCGGCAAATCCGCGGCACCCTGCGATCTGCCACGGACGAGGGTCTGGTCGACGCGAGCAACGCGGAAGAGGCCACCTGCCCAGCCTGCCAGCGCATCGCCGAGAACGTGCCGGCCGGCACGGTCAGCCTGCGCGGAGCCTTCGTCAAGCAGCATGCCGATGAGCTGTGCGGGCTGGTCCGCAACACCGAGGAGCTGGAGAAGAGCGAGCATCCGCTGGAACGGCTGATCGCCATCAGCGACAGCGCCGACGGCCTGGATGTGACCACCACCGGCCTGCGCCTGGCTCAGCGCATCGGCCACGCGCTGGAGGCGGCCTACGACGGTGAATTGCAAATCCACTACAACCACGAGGAGTACTACGTCGACATCCACTGGCAGCGCGACTGAGCGCGCTCAGCAGGGCTGCGGCGGCAGGCAAGTCGCCGCGACCTGGCCGCTGGCCGCCAGCAGCCGCAGGTACTCATCGTAGCGATAGGTCGGCCCGTCGACGCAGGCATAGCTGCTGCCGATGTAGCAGTGCCCGCACAGCCCCACACCGCAATGCATGCGCCGCTCCAGCGACAGCCAGATCCGGCTGGCCGCCAGGCCCTGGTCGATACAGCGGCGCGCTACCGCCAGCATCAGCGGCTCCGGCCCGCAGCAAAGCACCTTGGTCGGCACCTCGGCTTCATTCAGCGCCCACGCCAGCGCCTCCAGCGGACTGCCCTGGGGCAGGCCGTCATTGCCCTGGTCGAGCGTCTCGACCAGCCTCAGGCACCCGCGCCAGCGCGCCCGTTCGCGCGCCAGCACCTGATAGGCGCGGTTGCGCGCAGCGTAGATCAACTGCAGCTCGCCATCGGTACTGTCGATCAACCCGGCCAATGGCGCCAGCCCGCAGCCGCCGGCCACCAGCAGCAGCCGCTCGCCCGGTTCGACCGCAGGCCAACCGCGACCAAACGGCCCGCGATAGCCGAGCACGGCGCCCGGCGCGAGGGCGAACAGCGCCGCGGTAAGTGTGCCGGTCTGGCGGATCAGCGCGCTGAAGCGGCCGTCGGCATCCGGCGGGCTGACATAGGTGAAGGCCGCCTCGCCCACGCCCGGCACGGCGAGCATGAAGAACTGCCCGGGCTGCACCACCGGCTCGTCGGCCAGCGGTTCGATGGCGAAGGCGAAGTGCCGCGCCGCCTCGCCATCGTCGTAGCAGTCCAGCAGGCGCATGGGCCGTGGCGTCAGGTCGATCATGGCTGGCCGATCCTCTTCATCACCTGGTGCACGCCGATACCGCCGGGGCACACCGCATCGCAGCGTCCGCAACCGACGCAGCCGTCGCGGCCGAAGCGCTGGCGGAAGTCGTCGCCGAACTTGTGGTACCAGAAGCGCTGCACGCGCTGACCCGGCGTGGCGCTGGGGTTGTGCCCGCTGGCCTCCTTCTGGAAGCCCTGGTACAGGCAGGAATCCCACACTCGCTCCTGCACCACGCCGCCAGCCACGCCCGGTTGCTGCAGCGGCGCGAAGCAGGAACAGGTCGGGCACACCGAGGTGCAGCCGGAGCAGCCCAGGCAGCGCAGGCCCAGCGCTTCCCAGGTCTGGCTGTCGACGGTTTCGCCATTGAGCGCCGCGCAGCCGAGGGCGATCTCGGTCTGTTCGCCCTGCTCGACGGCCACCTGCAGCGCCTGGGCATCGCGCTGCCGCGCCCAGTCCGCCGGCGCAGGTTGCAGCGCCAAGCCGGTCAGCGCTTGCTCGCCCGGCTCGGAGGCGACCAGCAGCAGCCAGCGCTGCTCCAGCGGACAGAGGATCAGGTCGGCGGTGTGTGGCCGCACTTCCGGGCCGCTGTCCATCATCGCGCAGAAGCCGTGCCGGCAGCTGTGCGCGCAATCGACACCGACCAGCAGGGTCGCGGCACGGCGCGCCTGGTAATGCGGGTCGCTCGCGAAGAAGCGGTCCTGGTAGGCCACAGCCGTCAGATCGCAGGCGGCCAGGCCGAACAGCACCTGCGGGTGCACCGCCGGCGGCAGCGGGATGAACTGGCCGTTCTCGTAGCGAAAAAGCGCCTCGCGCTCGGCGAAGAAGAACGCCTTGGCCGAGAACACCGGCGGCTCGGCCGGCACCACGAAGGGTCGCTCGTCGTCAGCGTTCAGCCGTTGCCAGCGCAGCGTGCCCTGCCCGTCCGCCAGCGGTTGGTAGAGCTGTCGCGTGCACGCCAGATGGGCGCGCAGGCGCTCGGGACGATCCAGCTCATAGGCCTGCATGCTCGGCCTCCTGCGGACGTTCCAGCTCGCTGCGCGGCGCCTGGGCGGGCGGCAACGGCGTCAGCGCCACGGCACAGGCCTTCAGCTCCGGCATATGGCTGATCGGGTCCTGCGCGCTGCTGGTCAGGCGGTTACAGGGCGCCTCGCGGAAGTGATAAGGCATGGAGACGGTGCCCGGCGGCACGTCGTCGGTGAGGTGTGCGCGGGTTTCCAGCTGGCCGCGGCGCGACGCCACGCGCACCCCCTGCGCCTCGCCCAGGCCCAGCCGGGCGGCATCCTGCGGATGGATAAACAGCAGGCCGGCGGGAATCTCCCGTTCGAGCAGCGGCGACTTGCGCGTCATCGCCCCGCCGCCGTAGTGAAAATGCAGGCGCTGGGTGGTGAAGCAGAACGGGTAGTCGGCGTCCGGGCATTCATCCGGCTCGACCTGCGACACCGGAATCAGCTGCGCGCGGCCGCGCGGGAAACAGTGCCGATGGAGGATCGCCGTGCCAGCCGGGTTCGCCTCGTCGCACGGCCATTGCAGCCCACCGGCCTGCGCCAGCCGCGCGTGGCTGATGGCGCTGAACAGCGGCGACAGCGCGGCCATCTCGGCAAACACCTCCTCAGAGTTGGCCCAGCGCATGCCTTGGTAGCCCATGCGCTCGGCCAGCGCGGCGAGGATCTGCCAGTCCGCGCGCGCCTGTCCGGGTGGCTCGACGGCCTTGTGCAGCAGCTGCATGCGCCGCTCGCAGTTGCTGAAGGTGCCGTCCTTCTCGGCAAAGGAAGCAGCCGGCAGCACCACGTCGGCGAAGCGCGCGGTCTCGCTCAGGGTCAGCTCGACCACCACCAGGAAGTCCAGCGCAGCCAGCGCGCGGGCCAGCTTGTGCTGGTCAGGATCGGTGACCACCAGCTCCTCGCCGAGCACCATCAGCGCACGGAACTCGCCGCGCAGCGCCGCCTCGCTCATGCCCAGCGAGGTCAGCCCCGGCGCTGGCGGCTGCGCCACGCCCCAGGCGCGGGCGAATTTCTCGCGCACCGCAGCGTCACTGACCTGCTGGTAGCCGGGGTAAACGTCCGGCAGGCAGCCCATGTCGCAGGCGCCCTGCACATTGTTCTGCCCGCGCAGCGGGTTGACCCCGGTACCCGGCCGGCCGAGCTGGCCGCAGACCAGCGCCAGGTTGGCCACCGCGATGACGTTGTGGGTGCCGCTCTGGAACTGGGTGATGCCCATGCCGTAGGCGATGAAGGCGCGCCGCGCCTGACTGTAGGCGCGCGCCAGCTCGATCAGCGCCAGCACCGGCACGCCGGTCTGCGCGCTGGTGATCTCCGGGGTGAGGTCGCGCACATGGGCGCGCAACGCCGCCTCGTTGTCGCAGCGGCAGGCGAGGAAGTCGCGGTCCTCCCAGCCGTTGGCGAAGATGATATGCAGCAACCCGTTGAGCAGCGCGATGTTGCTGCCCACGCGTAGCTGCACGTGCTGGTCGGCCAGCCGCGCCAAGCGCGTGCGTCGCGGGTCGACGACGATCAGCCGGGCGCCGCGGGCCTGCGCCCGCAGCATGCGCGCGCCGATCATCGCGTGGTTTTCGGTGACGTCGGCGCCAATCACCAGGATTAGCTCGGCCTCGTCGATGTCGGCGATGGAATTGGTCATCGCCCCGGAGCCCAGCGTGCGGCTGAGGCCAGCCACCGAGGGGCTGTGGCAGATACGCGCGCAGTGGTCGATGTTGGCGGTGCCGAGCACCGCGCGGGCGAACTTCTGCGCGGCGTAGTTATCCTCATTGGTGGCGTGGGCGCAGCTGATCACCCCGACGCCGTCCGGCCCGACTGCTTCCAGCGCCGCACGGAACTCGCTGGCCACCAGCGCCAGCGCCTCGTCCCAGCTGGCTTCGCGAAACTGTCCGTGCTCCTTGATCAGCGGCATGCGCAGGCGGTTGCCGGTGTCGATGGCAAAACCGCTGGCCCAGCCCTTGGCACACAGCTGCCCGGCGCTCACCGGATGCCCCGGCTGCGGCTCGACGCCGACCACGCGGCCGTCCTCGACGCGCAGGCCCAGCCCGCAGCCGACGCCGCAGAAGGTGCAGATGCTCGCGATGGTCTGCATGACGGTGCCCGATGAGTCGTTCAACTCTCAGCATAGGCCAGTCAGGCCGGACGTCGACCGCGCCCGTCACCGGCGGCCGACGGGCGCTGGATCAGGCTGCGCGCTGCGCCAGTCCCTTGAGGACGTTGCGCAACAGCTGGTCGCCGCAGACGCGATAGTTGCTATGCCCGGGCTTGCGGAACAGCGCGTTCAGCTCGGATTTGGACAGCGGCAAATCCACCGCCTGCAGAATCGCCTGCAGATCGTCGTCGCGCAGCTCGAAAGCCACGCGCAGTTTCTTCAGGATCTGGTTGTTGCTGACCGGCAGCTCCAGCGGCGGCGTCGGACGGCTGTCGTCCTTGCCGCGCTTGAAGTACACCAGGCCATCCAGAAAACGCGCCATCGCCGGGTCCGGGCATTCGGCGTAGCCGTTGTCGTCTTCGCGCTTGAGCCAGGCGCGCACCTCGCCTTCACTCGTGGCACAGCCGCCGAGCGCCGCAATCTCGCTCATCTGCGCATCGCTGGCGTTGAGGATGTAACGCAGGCTGCGCAGCACATCGTTGTTGAGCATGAAAAATCCCTAGTTCGTTGAATGGCGAGCGCGGCGGCCCGCAAAAGCCGGCGAGTATAAAAAGGATAGCCGCGCGTTTCAGGAATTCGCCCCGGCCCGCCGCACAATGACCGCCCGCGAACCGCTCGCTAACCTGCACGCCTTCCCGTTTCCACCTGCGATGTCCGCATCACCGAACTGCAATTGCCGCTCGACCTCGTGCCGAGGCGCTGCGCGCCACCATCGCCACGCGGCTGAAGATCCGCGACGCCGAGCGGCTCGACTTCATGTTCAAACGCAGCCACGACGCACGCAGGATTTCGCACAGTAGTGAAGTCACCGCGCGGGTGAAACCCACGGTGTTTGTCGAGCTGGAATAAAAAAAGGCAGGCTCAAAGAGCCTGCCAAAAGGAGCACCACAACAACACAGGAGAAAACTTTGGATCGTGCAGCCAGCCGGGCCGCGCCTCAGCCAGGCAGCTGGCGCAGCAGGGCGAACGCATCCTGCAGGCGCCCTTCGCTGACCACGAAACCGCGCAGTTGCGCTTGCGCATCGAAGGCGCGGGCAAGCATGCCCAGTTCGTCGAAACTGAGCTGCCAGTCGAGGTGGTCGCCGGTGGTCTCGCCGGCCAGTTGCAGCGGCAGGCGCGGGGTTTTCACGCGGATCAGCATGGGCGGCAGCTGCAGCGCCTGCGGTTGACCGAGCAACTTCCTGGCAAGGGCACTGGCCGCCAGTTGCGTCGGCTGCAGGAACGGCAGCACGCGGCCGTCGATCTCGGCGCAGTCGCCGAGGGCATGGATATGCTCGACGCTGCTGCGCAGGAGGCGGTCGACCTGAATGCCGCGGCCCACTGCCAGCCCGCTGCGGCGCGCCAGCTCCACGTTGGGGCGCAGGCCGATGGCGGCGATCGCACTGTCGCAGTCGACCACATGACCGTCGTTCAGATAGGCGCGAATGCCGTCGCCGCTTCGCTCGAGGCGCTGCAGGCCGCTGCCCAGGCGCAGCTGAACACCGCTGCCGACCAGGCAGGCCTGCAGCCGCGCGCTGACGGTCGCCGGCATCAGCGATGCCAGGACGCTGCTGGCCTGGTCGACCAGCACCACCTGCTTGCCGCTGCTGTGCAGGTCCATCGCCAGCTCGCTGCCGATCAGCCCGGCGCCCAGCACCAGCACGCGACGGGCGTCACGCAGCTGCGCCTCGGCAGCCTGGTACTCGCCCTGGCTGTTGAGCGTCAGCAGCAGCTCATGACCCGGCACGGGCGGCACCAGGGCATTGGCGCCGGTGGCGAGCACCAGTTGGCCGTAGGCATGGCTGGCGTCGGCGGTATGCACGCGGCGCGTCTGCGGGTCGATCGACTCGACCCGGGTGAAGGGCTGCACGGTCACCTGGTACTGCTCGGCGAAGCGTGCGGCGCTCAGACGGGTCAGGTCCGCGCTGCTGCGGCCCTGGCTGAATACATGGCTGATGTCCGGCTTGTTGTACTCGTCGCCGCTGTCGGCGGTGAGCATGCGGATGGGCACCTCCACGTCCAGTTTGCGCAGGCTCTTGACCAGTTGGCAGGCGGCGAACCCCGAGCCGATGATGAGGATTTCGCGGCTCATGCGGCTTTCTCCCGCAGCACGTCGAAGACATCCTTGCCCAGGCTGCAGTCGGGGCAGAGGAAATTGTCCGGCACCTCGCTCCAGGGGGTACCGGCAGCGACGCCTTGGATTGGTTCGCCGAGTTCAGGTCGGTAAACCCACTGGCAGACGCTGCACTGCATGGCCGGGCCGGCGTCGCCCGAAAGCACGACGGACGGCGGGATCGCCGCTTCGGGCGTGACGGGCGTGGCGCTCGGGTTGACCCCTGGCGGTGTGTTCAAGGCCCATTCGCGCGCCAGTTGCCGGCCATGCGCGCGGCAGGCTTCCAGAGCGCTGCCGTCGGGGCGCCATTTGCTCTTGAGCGATAGTGAGGTGCTGAAGCCGGCATCCATCAGGCGGGTCTGGATACGGTCTACGGCGCCGCCGTTCCAACCGTAGCTGCCGAAGGCGGCCGCCTTCTTGTTGCGAAAGCGCAGGCCGGTGATCTCCTCCAGCATGCCGGCGATCTTCGGCATCATCACATTGTTCATGGTCGAGGAGCCGACCAGGATGGCCTTGGAGCGGAACACCTGGGTGAGGATCTCGTTCTTGTCGTGGCGAGCGACGTTGAAGATCTTCACCGCCACGCTCGGATCGGCCTCGTGGATGCCTTGGGCCAGAGCGTCGGCCATCATCCGGGTGTTGTTCGACATGCTGTCGTAGAACAGGGTGATGCGGTTTTCCTGGTAGTGATCGGCCCATTCCAGGTACTTGCCTACGATCTGCGCCGGGTCGGTGCGCCAGACCACGCCGTGGGCGGTGGCGATCATCGACAGCGGCAGATTGAAGCCGAGCACCTCGTTGATCTTGGCGGTGACCAGCGGGCTGAAAGGCGTGAGGATGTTGGCGTAGTAACGCAGGCACTGCTCCAGCAGCTCCTGCTGATCGACCTCGTCGTTGAACAGGTGCTCGTCGCAATAGTGCTGGCCGAAGGCGTCGTTGCTGAACAACACGGCGTCGCCGCTGAGATAGGTCATCATGCTGTCGGGCCAGTGCAGCATCGGCGTTTCGATGAACACCAGTTGCTTGCCATTGCCGATGTCCAGGCTGTCGCCGGTCTTCACCGGGATGAAGTTCCAGTGCGGCTGGTGGTGATGGCCGGTGATCGAATCGATGGCGTTGGCGGTGCAGTAGATCGGTGTGCCCGGGATGTGCGCCATCAGCTCGGACAGCGCGCCGGCGTGGTCCTCTTCGGCATGGTTGATGACGATGTAATCGATGCTCGCCAGGTCGATCTGGCTGGCCAGGTTGAGGATGAACTCGCGGCTGAAGCGATGATCGACGGTGTCGATCAGTACGGTCTTCTCCTCGCGGACCAGATAACTGTTGTAGCTGGTGCCCTTGAGGGTCTTGTATTCGGTGCCGTGAAAGTCACGGACTTCCCAATCGCGTTGACCGACCCAGTGAATGTTGTCCTTGAGCAGAATTGTCATGCGGAGCATTACCCTTGCAGAGGTGGATAAGAAGCCTGCCCGCCTCTATTGCAGGTGCCGTGCCATAACTTAACTAGTTGATATATATAGTTTTTTATTATTCCGTTTGTCCAAATGACAAAGCCTCTGTATTGTCCGATCGACATATATGAGTCAAAAGGACACAGGATGGCGCTTTCGATGGACAGCCTGGCCCGCATCGCACTCGACCTGCAGTGGGGCATCTCCAACCAGGACCGTTTCCAGCAACTGATCAACAGCCTGCGTCAGTTGCTGCTGTGCAACGCGCTGGCCCTGCTGCGCTACGAGGGGCAGATGTTCCGCCCGCTGGCGATCGACGGGCTGGCCCCCGACGTGCTCGGGAGGCGCTTCCGCCTCGGCGAGCACCCACGCCTGGAGGCCATCGCCCGCGCCGGTGACGTGGTGCGCTTTCCTGCCGACAGTCAGTTGCCCGACCCCTATGACAACCTGATCCTGCCGAGCCGCGAGCAGCTCAAGGTGCATGCCTGCATCGGCCTGCCGCTGTTCGCCAACCAGACGCTGATCGGCGCGCTGACCATCGACGGTTACGACCCCGCCCAGTTCGATCACTTCAACGACGAGGAGCTGCGCCTGATCGGCGCGCTAGCCTCGGCGGCGCTGAGTAATGCGCTGCTGGTCGAGCGTCTGGAACAGCAGACTGTGGCGCCCATCAGTAACGCACCGGCAAACAAGCCCGGCGCCGACGAGATCGTCGGGCTGGCGACCAGCATGTTGCAGCTGAAGAGGGAGATCGGCGTGGTCGCCGGTTCCGATCTGAACGTGCTGATCACCGGCGAGACTGGGGTCGGCAAGGAGCTGGTGGCCAAGGCCATCCACCTCGCCTCGCCTCGCGCCGGTCATCCGCTGGTCTACCTGAACTGTGCCGCACTGCCCGAGTCGGTGGCCGAAAGCGAGCTGTTCGGCCACGTCAAGGGCGCCTTCACCGGAGCCATACACCACCGCGCCGGCAAGTTCGAGATGGCCGACAAGGGCACGCTGTTTCTCGACGAGATCGGCGAGCTGTCGCTGACCTTGCAGGCCAAGCTGCTGCGCGTGCTGCAGTACGGCGACCTGCAGCGCATCGGCGACGACCGCAGCCTCAAGGTCAACGTGCGCATCCTCGCCGCCACCAACCGTGACTTGAAAAGCGCGGTGCTGGCCGGGGAGTTTCGTGCCGACCTCTACCACCGCCTCAGCGTGTTCCCGATCAGGGTGCCGGCACTGCGCGAGCGGCAGGAAGACATCGCCCTGCTCAGCGGTTTCTTCTGCGAACGATGCCGCAGCCAGCTGGGCCTCGGCGGACTGGCGCTAAGCAAGGCCGCGCTGACGTTGCTGCAGCGCTACCCCTGGCCTGGCAACGTGCGCGAGCTGGAGCATGCTATCCACCGCGCCGCGGTACTGGCGCGGGCCGAACAGGGCACGGGAGAGGTGCTGCTAAAACCATCCTATTTCTGCCTGGAAGGGCCGACTGCCACCGTCAGCCAGCTGCCACCGGCACCCGCCGGCCTGTCCGGCGTTGGTTTGCGCGAGGCACTCGACGAATTCCAGGGGCGCCTGATTCGCCAGACGCTGGAGAGCTTCAACGGCAACTGGTCGGCCACCGCCCGCGAGCTGCAACTCGACACCGGCAATCTGCATCGCCTGGCAAGGCGCCTGGGCATCAAGTAGCCGGACACGCAGTCTGGTCAGCTCGCGTCGGCTGTCGTTTGCTCGCATACCGGCTCGCTCTGCGGCCCAGGCGAGCGGCACTGCAGCGAGTCGCTGCCATTGCGGGTCTCCCGGTGGTAGACGTAGCGGGAAAAGGGAACAGATCTATTTTCCCGTGCAGGCCGGCCTGCCTTGCCCTCTCCGCTCGATTCGCAGCCCGGCAATCCGCTCTACTTCGTCTACGAAGCGGCTATCCCCCGTCAGCTGGCCGCGCTGCAGACCTTCACGAATCAGGGATAGCTCCGCTTGCGATACGGCGCCATGAACGAACGTTCGATATCGCTCGCTCCGCTGCTGCGCAGTGTTCCCTAACGCCAGGTAGCAGGGATCGGCCACCATTGGTGCACGGACAGGGTTCAGTCGGAGACGCGCGAAGCGGTTTGTAGCGCGCGTGACGAACACGTCCGGAAAATAAATCCCTCCCCTTTTTGCTCACCGCGGTGCTAGCGCCGATGGCTGCCGGGCGCGTCAGATCGGCTCCTCGGCGGCCTTGCCCGCCGGGTTCGCCCGCGTCGGCATGGCGAGGATTTCCGGCACTACCTCGCGGGCAAACACCCGATGCAGCCGGCGCAGCTCCGTCAGCGGCTCGCGGTGATGATCGACGCGGATATCCCACAGCGGATATTCCTCCTGATCCACCACATAGACGGTCGCCGAGGACTCGCCGCAGCGGTCGCCACCACCGGCGTCACCCGCCGCGAGCGCTTCCATCAGCCGCTCCACCAGCGGGCGCACGCTGGCGCGGCGATAGGCCTCGGCCGCCGCCTCCAGCACCGTGCGCCCGGCGAGGCGGTTGCCCTGCACGCAGAACTGTTCCGCGGCGATGGCACCGGCCCAGGGCGGGCATTTCGCACCGGTCCAGCAGGCCACCTCGCCGCGTCGGTCGATCACCGCGCACTGGCGCAGCTCCATGCACGGATCGATGTCCCGGAGCCGCTCGATCACCTCGGCCGCGGCACACCCCTCGCGCAACAGACGCAGGCCGTCGATGCCGAGGTAAGGGTTGATCTGCGCCTGCGTCGCTACCGCGCCAACGCGCGCGGCGGCATGGCTTAGCAGCTTGCCGACCGCCGGCATGGCGGTGGCCGCAGCCACCCCGAACTGCCCCGTGCGCGGGCAGCGGGCGATGATCGAAAAGGTCATGGGCTCGATTCCGGGAGGGATGAACCTTTGAAGGCAACTCGCTGCGCTTCGTTCCAACCTCCGCACGAATCAGCGCAGCCTTCGACCCGCCCGCTCAGGCCGCGCGAAAATAGCCAACCTTGCGGTTGAGTTCCTGGGCGAGCTGGGTGAGGTCCGCGCTGGAGGAAGCGACCTGGTTCGACGCCGCCGAGCTGGCGACCGTCGAGTCATGGATGCGCGTCACGCTCTGGTTGACCTCTTCCGCCACGGCGCTCTGCTCCTCGGCGGCGGTGGCGATCTGCGCATTCATCTCGTTGATCGAGCCGACCTCCTGGCGAATCTTGGCCAGCGCGCTTTCCGCCTGCAGCGTCTGTTCGACGGTCTGTTGCGCCAGCTGCCGGCTCGACTGCATGACCTCCACCGCCCGGCCGGCGCCCGCTTGCAGCGAGGCGATCATGGCGCTGATCTCGCTGGACGACTGCTGCGTGCGATTGGCCAGCGAGCGCACCTCGTCGGCCACCACCGCAAAGCCGCGGCCATGCTCGCCGGCACGCGCCGCCTCGATGGCCGCATTGAGGGCCAGCAGGTTGGTCTGCTCGGCGATGGCGGTGATGACCTGCAGGATCTTCTCGATGTCGCCGCTTTCGGCCGACAGCTGGTTGACCGTATCGGTGGCAGTCTCCAGCACCTGGGCAAGGTTGTGGATCGACGACGCCGTCTCGCCCACGATGCGTGTGCCAGTCTCGACCTGCTCGTCCGCGCTCTTCGCTGCCGCCGCCGCCTGGGCCGCGAAGCTCGCGACCTCATTCACCGTCGCGGCCATCTGGTTGATCGCCGTGGCCACTTGCTCGGCCTCGGCAGACTGATGCTGGATCTGCTGATTGCTGCTCGCTGACGAGCTGAGCAATTCGCCCGACGCCGTACCGACGCCACTCGCCGCCGCGCGCACCTCGGCGATGATCGCCGTCAGCTGCGTGGCCATCTTCGCCGTCGCGCCCATGACACTATTGGGGAACGGCGTGACGATCACCTGTCCGAGGTCGCCACTGGCCAGGTTGTTGATCACGCGGGCCACCTCGTCCGGCTCGGCGCCGAGCGTCGAGCGCAGCTTGCGGATGATCACCAGGGCGATGGCCGCGCCGAGCAACACGGCGATCCCGGTCACCGCGACGATCAAGGCGAGGAAGCCGCTGGCGGTGTCGCGCACGATGGTCACGTCCTCGTTGATGCTCGCTTCCTGATGGTCGATGAACGCGTTGATCAGGCGCAGCCACTCGGTGTAAGCGTCAGCGACGTTATCCAGCAGGAAGGCATGGGCGCGCTCCGAGCCTTCGGCGAAGCGCAGCTCGACCACCTGTTGCGTCAGCGCGTTGGTTTTCGCCTCGATGGCTTCGATCTGCCCCATCAGCTGCTTCTCCACAGCGTCGGCCGCGGACTGCGCGAGCATTGCCTTCATCGGCGCCGCCGAGTCCGCATAGAGCTGCGCCAGGCGCTCGATCTCGGCCACCTGGCTACGCGCGAAAACCGGATCGGCGGCACTGACGGCATCGCGCACAGCGATTGCCCGGTCATGCACGCTGCCACG
This sequence comes from Stutzerimonas degradans, assembly GCF_024448505.1. Taxonomy (GTDB): domain Bacteria; phylum Pseudomonadota; class Gammaproteobacteria; order Pseudomonadales; family Pseudomonadaceae; genus Stutzerimonas; species Stutzerimonas degradans. The sequence goes on along the minus strand of NZ_JAMOHV010000001.1, from coordinate 327,416 downwards.
GAAGTTGATCGCGTAGCGCTGCTTCAGGCCTGCCTGGGTGCCGATCTGGTTCATACTGCGGTCGATGATGCCGACCTTCACGGCACTGAGGACCGCCACCGCGACCATCAGCGCCAGGATCACGCAGAACCCCAGCCCCAGGCGCATGGATACCGACATCTGCCTGTTCATTCGCTGTTTCCCCTGTTAGCTACTTCAATCGATACCGGCCGAACGAAGCTCGGCGGCCCTGAGGCAAAAAACCTGTACAAGATACTGTCACCCTGCCACTACTTTGTACAAGTTTTTCCGCACGCCGTACACGCGTCGAAAAGCCGTATAGCGCCAGAAACCGTCAAGCGGGCGGTAAGCAGAAGGGAACAAAATCTTTACGCCTGCAACATCCTGTACAGGTTGCGTGCAATGCGTGGCGGCGCGGTAGGCGCTGGCACCCCGCGCGGCGGAAGGGTCGTACCGCGGCGCCCGGACAGCCGACCTGCAACCGACAGGCGAATGCCGATCGAAACGACACGTCCGACGAGGCGCGGCGTGCTCGCCAAGCATCCTCCCGGCATGACGCATGCCGCGATCATCGCGGTCGCATCGCCGCCGACAGCGTCCGCAACAGAACCCCGAAACAGGACGACTCGAAGGGCATATGTGACGAGAACCAACCGGTCAGGCGGTCAGGCGCAACGGGGCGGAATCGTCGCTGGTAGAGTCGGCGGCGCCTTCCCGATCACTGGAGAAATCATGCGTCCACTGTTCAATGCCCTGTTGCTGGCCCTGCCCCTTTCGCTCTCGTCACTGGCCTTCGCTGCCGAGTCGCCAGCCGGGCGCTGGCAGACCATCGACGACGAAACCGGCAAGCCCAAGTCCATCGTCGAGATTCAGCAGACTGCTGACGGCTCGCTGACCGGCAAGGTCGTGGAAATCCTGCATTCGGAGCACGGGCCGAACCCGCTGTGCGACGAGTGCGAAGGTGAGCGCAAGGGCCAGCCCATCACCGGCATGACCATCCTCTGGGACCTGAAACCGGACGGTGAGCAGGTCTGGAGCAACGGCACCATCCTCGACCCGGCCAATGGCAAGACCTACCGGTCCAAGGCCACATTGCTCGATGGCGGCGACAAGCTCGAAGTACGCGGCTACATCGGCATCGAGGCGCTGGGGCGCAGCCAGACCTGGGTTCGTCGGTAACCCCCGCGAGCGGCCATCCGGGCCACCCGGCAGACAGCAAAAAGGCGCCCTTGGGCGCCTTTTTTGTTGCGGTCAGCTACCTGACGATCAGACCTTGCTGCGCTCGAAGCGCTTGCGGTCGTTCTCGTTGAGGTACTTTTTGCGCAGGCGGATCGACTTCGGCGTCACTTCCACCAGCTCGTCGTCGGCGATGAACTCCAGCGCCTGCTCGAGGGTGAACTTGATCGGCGGCACCAGGGCGATGACCTCGTCCTTGCCGGAAGCGCGCATGTTGTCGAGCTTCTTGCCCTTGGTGGGGTTGATCACCAGGTCGTTGTCACGGCTGTTGATGCCGCACAGCTGGCCTTCGTAGATCTCCTGGCCCGGCTCGAGGAACAGCTTGCCGCGGGCCTGCAGGGTTTCCAGCGAGTAGGTCAGCGCGGTGCCGGTGGCCATCGAGACCAGCACGCCGTTCTGGCGATTGGTGACTTCACCGGCCTTGATCGGGCCGTAGTGGCTGAACGTCGAGGTCAGGATGCCGGTGCCGGAGGTCAGGGTCAGGAAGTTGTTGCGGAAGCCGATCAGGCCGCGCGCCGGGATGGTGTATTCCAGGCGCACGCGGCCCTTGCCGTCGGGGATCATGTTGGTCAGATCGCCCTTGCGCAGGCCCATCTGCTCCATCACCGGACCCTGGTGCTGCTCCTCGATGTCGATGGTGACGTTCTCGTACGGTTCCTGCTTCTCGCCGGCCTCGTTCTCGATGATCACCACTTCCGGACGGCCGACGGCCAGCTCGAAGCCTTCGCGACGCATGGTTTCGATCAGCACCGACAGGTGCAGCTCGCCACGGCCGGAAACCTTGAACTTCTCGGGGCTCTCGCCCGGCTCGACGCGCAGCGCCACGTTATGCAGCAGCTCCTTGTCCAGGCGGTCCTTGATGTTGCGGCTGGTGACGAACTTGCCTTCTTTGCCGGCGAACGGCGAGTCGTTGACCTGGAAGGTCATGCTCACGGTCGGCTGGTCGACGGTCAGCGGCGGCAGCGCCTCGACGGCGTTCTGGTCGCACAGGGTGTCGGAGATGTACAGCTCGTCCATACCGGACACGCAGACGATGTCGCCGGCTTCGGCTTCGGCGACTTCGACGCGCTGCAGACCGGAGTGGCCCATGATCTTCAGGATGCGGCCGTTGCGACGCTTGCCGTCGGCGCCGATGGCGGTCACCGGGCTGTTGGCCTTGATGGTGCCGCGGGCGATGCGGCCGATGCCGATCACGCCGAGGAAGCTGTTGTAGTCCAGCTGCGAGATCTGCATCTGGAACGGACCGTCGAGGTCGACCTTGGGTGCCGGCACGTGGTCGATGATGGCCTGGAACAGCGGGTCCATGTTGTCTTCCAGATTTTCGTGGTCCAGACCGGCGATGCCATTCAGGGCGCTGGCGTAGACGATCGGGAAGTCGAGCTGCTCGTCGGTGGCGCCGAGGTTGTCGAACAGGTCGAAGATCTGGTCGACAACCCAGTCCGGACGCGCGCCCGGACGGTCGATCTTGTTGACCACGACGATCGGACGCAGGCCGGCCTTGAAGGCCTTCTGGGTCACGAAACGGGTCTGCGGCATGGGGCCGTCCTGGGCGTCGACCACCAGCAGCACGGAGTCGACCATGCTCATCACGCGCTCGACTTCACCGCCGAAGTCGGCGTGGCCGGGGGTGTCGACGATGTTGATGTTGTAGCCGTTCCACTTCAGCGCGGTGTTCTTGGCCAGGATGGTGATGCCGCGTTCCTTTTCCTGGTCGTTGGAGTCCATCACGCGCTCGTTTTCGGCTTCCTTGCGGTCCAGGGTGCCGGACAGGCGCAGCAGCTTGTCGACGAGGGTGGTTTTGCCGTGGTCGACGTGGGCGATGATGGCGATGTTGCGGAGATTCTCGATCACTGATTCGTTTCTCTGTAGAGAGCTTCGAGCTGAGGCTGGAAGCTTGAAGTAGTCCGGACGAAGGCTGGCTGTCCGAGGTTGTAACGGCACTGCATTGCGATCAGTGCAGGTCGGGGGGGCGGTGGCGGATGCTACCGCCCAGCAGTCCCGGCTGCTTCACCGAGGCGTCAGGCCGGACGATAGACGCGAACATTCACATGCCCCTCGCTCAGCAGATGGTGAGCATGCAGGCGGCTCATGACACCTTTGTCGCAATACAGCAGGTACTGGCGGTTTTCATCCAGTTCCTTGAAACGATTGTTCAGCGCATAGAACGGCAGCGTCTGTACTTCGATGCCCGCCAGTTCGAGCGGTTCGTCCTCGGCGGCATCCGGGTGACGAATGTCGAGGATGACCTGCCCGGCCATCGCCTCGCGGACTTCCTCGACCTTGATGTCCTCGCCCAGCTCGTCGATCACCCGGTCGATCGGCACCTGGCGCGCGCTGGCCAGGGCGCGCTCGAGGATGGCCATGTCGAACTGCTTCTCTTCGTGCTCGACGCGGTAGCGCTTGGCCTTGGTGGTCGGGTTCTTGGAGATCACGCCGCAGTACTCGGGCATGTTCTTGGCAAACTCGGCGGTGCCGATCTCGAAAGCGGTGTCGATGATGTCCTGCTTGTGGCTGGCGACCAGCGGACGCAGCACCAGCATGTTGGTCGCCGAGTCGATCACCGAGAGGTTCGGCAGGGTCTGGCTGGACACTTGGGAGATCGCCTCGCCGGTAACCAGCGCGTCGATGTGCAGACGCTCGGCGATCTGCGTGGCGGCGCGCAGCATCATGCGCTTCAACACCACGCCCATCTGGCTGTTGTCGACCTTCTCGAGAATCTCACCGACCACTTCCTCGAACGGCACGCTGATGAACAGCACGCGGTGCGAGCTGCCGTACTTCTTCCAGAGGTAATGGGCGACTTCCATCACCCCCAGCTCATGGGCGCGGCCGCCGAGGTTGAAGAAGCAGAAATGCGTCATCAGCCCGCGGCGCATCATCTGGTAGGCGGCGACGGTGGAATCGAAACCACCGGACATCAACACTAATGTCTGCTCCAGCGCGCCCAGCGGGTAGCCGCCGATGCCGTCATGCTGCTCGTGGACGACGAACAGGCGCTGATCGCGGATTTCCATGCGCACTTCGACTTCCGGCGCCTTCAACGAGATACCGGCGGCGCCGCACTGCTGGCGCAGCTGGCTGCCGACATGGCGCTCGACGTCCATCGAGGTGAACGGATGCTTGCCGGCGCGCTTGCAACGCACCGCGAAGATCTTGCCCGGCAGGCGCTCAGCGTAATGCGCCTTGCATTTCTCGACGATGTCGTCGAGATCGCCCAGCGGGTACTCGTGCACTTCCAGGCAATGGGCGATGCCCGGCGTGCAGCGCAGGCGCTCGATCATCTCGCGCAGCAGCTTCGGCTCGGTCAGCGCGGTTTCCACCTCGATGTTGTCCCACACCCCCTCGACCCGCAGCTCGGGGTCGAGCTCGCGCAGCACGGTGCGGATGTTCTTCGCCAGCTGGCGAATGAAGCCCTTGCGCACCGGCGGGCTCTTGATGGTGATTTCGGGGAAAACCTTGACGATCAGCTTCATGGGGGAAACAGCGCGTGCGCCGACATGGCGAAAAAACAGGGGCGCGGAGTATAGCGGAAACTGCTCAACATTTAGTCGGTTTTCTACGCGACGCGTTATTGCACCAAAATAGTGCAATGCCTATTGTGCGCGCACCATCCGGGCGCGCCCGCCGGGAGGTTCGCCTGCAAACTCCGAAGCCAAACTGCGCCGCCGCGCCATTTGGCGGCTGCAGGTCCATTTCGGAGCACTGGCATGCAATTTGCTCACTTGTGAGGCAGGTCGCCTTGGCGGAACATCGCCGCCGGCTCCGCCCTCGATTCGGAAGCGAACAGGCCGCTTCCACCATTTGGAGAACACCATGTCGAAGTCGCTTCAACTGATCAAAGATTACGATGTGAAGTGGATTGATCTGCGCTTCACCGACCCGAAGGGTCGCCAGCATCACATCACCATGCCGGCTCGCGACGCCGATGACGACTTCTTTGAAGTCGGCAAGATGTTCGACGGCTCCTCCATCGACGGCTGGAAGGGCATCGAGGCCTCCGACATGATCCTGCTGCCGGACGACAGCAGCGCCGTGCTGGACCCGTTCACCGAAGAGCCGACCCTGATCCTGGTCTGCGACGTGATCGAGCCGTCCACCATGCAGGGCTACGAGCGCGATCCGCGCGCCATCGCCCGCCGCGCCGAGGAATACCTGAAGTCCACCGGTATCGGCGACACCGTGTTCGTCGGCCCGGAGCCGGAGTTCTTCATCTTCGACGCGGTGAAGTTCAAGTCCGACATGTCCGGCTCGATGTTCAAGATCTTCTGCGAGCAGGCGTCCTGGAACAGCGACACCGACATGAACGGCGGCCAGGGCAACAACGGCCACCGCATCAGCGTCAAGGGCGGCTACCTGCCGACTCCGCCGAGCGATCCGGATCACGAGATCCGTACCGCCATGTGCAACGCTCTGGAAGAAATGGGCCAGGTCGTCGAAGTGCACCACCACGAAGTGGCCGCCGGGCAGAACGAGATCGGCGTGAAGTTCAACACGCTGGTCGCCAAGGCCGATGAAGTGCAGACCCTCAAGTACGTCGTGCACAACGTCGCCGAAGCCTATGGCAAGACCGCTACCTTCATGCCGAAGCCGCTGTACGGCGACAACGGTTCGGGCATGCACGTGCACATGTCGATCGCCAAAGACGGCAAGAACACCTTCGCTGGCGAAGGCTATGCCGGCCTGTCCGACACCGCGCTGTACTTCATCGGCGGCATCATCAAGCACGGCAAGGCGCTGAACGCCCTGACCAACCCGTCGACCAACTCGTACAAGCGTCTGGTTCCGGGCTTCGAAGCACCGGTCATGCTGGCCTACTCGGCACGCAACCGCTCCGCATCGATCCGCATCCCGTATGTGGCCAGCGCCCGCGGCCGCCGCATCGAGGCACGCTTCCCGGACCCGGCTGCCAACCCGTACCTGGCCTTCGCCGCGCTGCTGATGGCCGGTCTGGACGGTATCCAGAACAAGGTTCACCCTGGCGACGCTGCGGACAAGAACCTGTACGACCTGCCGCCGGAAGAGTCCAAGCTGATCCCGCAGGTGTGCGGCAGCCTGAAGGAAGCACTGGAGGCGCTGGAAGCCGACCACGACTTCCTGCTCAAGGGCGGCGTGTTCACCAAGGACTTCCTCGATGCCTTCATCGAGCTGAAGGCCGCCGAGGAGATCAAGGTGCGCACCTTCGTGCACCCGCTGGAATACGACCTGTACTACAGCGTCTAAGCAGCATCGCCTGTACGCAGAGGCCGCCTTCGGGCGGCCTCTGTCGTTTGCGCCGCCGTCACCGCGCGCAGCTTGTGCCGGCTCGCAAATCCGCATGCCCGGGCTTGCCTGGCGTCGCCCGCGGTGCAAGGCTCTCGCTGTCCTTCACGCGGAGCTTCCCATGCGCCACGCACTGTTCGGCCTGCTGCTGATCCTCAGCGCCCCGGCGATCGCCGAGATCTATACCTACACCGACGCCCAAGGCAACACTGTCTACACCAACCAGCCACCGGAAGGCGTCGCTGCCGAGCGCGTCGAGCTGCCGCCGCCCAACACCGTCGACATCCAGCCCCCCTCCGCACCGGCGCCCCTGCCGACGGACGCCGAAGCCGGACAACCGTACCGCTCGCTCGCGCTCAGCGGCATCCCGGACGAAGCCGCGCTACGCGCCAACAACGGCACGTTCGTGGTGAGTGCCGAGCTGGACCCGCCGCTACGACGCGGCCACCAGCTGCGCTTCGTCCTCGACGGCATTCCCCAGGCCGCCGCCAGCCAGGCCACCTCGCTGCAACTGAACAATATCGAGCGCGGCGAACACCGCCTGCAGGTCGAGGTGCTCAGCAATGGCCGGGTGATCCAGCGCAGCGAGCCGGCAGTATTCACCGTGCAACGCGTGCACACCTCCAGCCCCGCCCTACGCCACCGGGCAGCACCATGATCCGCAGCGGCCACTGGCTGACCGCGCTGCTGCTGGCGCTGGCGGCGCCGGCAAACGCGGGGATCTACAGCTACATCGATGCGGACGGCAACCGGGTGTTCACCGACCGCCCGGCCGGGCAGGCAGCCGAGCCGATCGAACTCAAGCCCACCAACGACATGCCAGCGCTGCCGCCCACCGCGCCCGCGGCGTCAGTGCCGGCCGCAACGGCGGCCATCCGCTACCAGTTGCAGATTGTCAGCCCAGCCGAGGACGAGACCATCCGCAGCAACGCCGGCGATCTGCTGGTCAGTGCCAGCGGCGACCCTGCGCCGCAGGCCGGCCACGGCTACCAGCTGCTGCTCGACGGCGAGGCGCTCAGCGCCGCCGGCCCCGAGACCCACTTCGAGCTGCACAACGTCGACCGCGGCACTCATCGACTGCAGCTGCGCGTGATCGACGCCGAAGGCCGCGAGCTGGCGCGCAGCCCGGCGCGCACCTTTCACCTGATTCGCACCTCGCTGGCCCAGCGGCGCATGGTCAATCCGTGCCGCAAGAACGACTACGGCGTACGCCCCGAATGCCCGCTCAAGGACAAGCCGGCGGAAAAACGCGACATCCCCTTCATTCCTTTCCTATGATCATCATGTGCACCCTTTTGGTGCACATGAGTGGCGAATAACACCCCCGCTCACCCTTTTGGTTCACGCAGGCCGGGCGCCAGATGCCGCCAGCACGCCGATGCGCGCCGTTTTGGCGCGTCTGGTTTGCTTCTTGCATTTGCCGGCCTACCCAAAGGATGCAGACCCGCCATGCTGACCGAAGCCCTGCAACGCCTGCTGATCGAGAACCTGACCACCGCGACGCTGCTGCTCGACGCGCGGTTGCGCCTGGAGTACATGAACCCGGCGGCGGAGATGCTGCTCGCCGTCAGCGGCCAGCGCAGCCACGGCCAGTTCATCAGCGAGCTGTTCACCGAGTCGCCCGAAGCGCTGGCCGCCCTGCGCCAGGCGGTCGCCGAGGCACACCCGTTCACCAAGCGCGAGGCCACGTTGACCTCGGCCACCGGCCAGACGCTGACCGTCGACTACGCGGTGACGCCGATTCCCGGCAGCGGCGAAACCATGCTGCTGCTCGAAGTGCTGCCGCGCGACCGGCTGCTGCGCATCACCAAGGAGGAGGCGCAGCTGTCCAAGCAGGAAACCACGCGGATGCTGGTGCGCGGCCTGGCCCACGAAATCAAGAATCCACTCGGCGGCATCCGCGGCGCCGCGCAACTGCTGGCCCGCGAACTGCCCGACGAACACCTGCAGGACTACACCGAGGTGATCATCGAGGAAGCCGACCGTCTGCGTAACCTGGTCGACCGCATGCTCGGCTCGAACCGCCTGCCGCGGCTGGAGATGACCAACATCCACGAGGTGCTGGAACACGTCGCCAGCCTGATCGAGGCCGAATGCCAGGGCAGCCTGGTGCTGGTTCGCGACTACGACCCGAGCATCCCCGAGATCCTCATGGACCGCGAGCAGATGATCCAGGCCGTGCTCAACATCATGCGCAATGCCATGCAGGCGCTGGCCGGGCAGACCGAACTGGGCCTGGGCCGCCTGACCCTGCGCAGCCGCACGGTGCGCCAGTTCACCATCGGCCACATCCGCCACCGGCTGGTGGCACGCATCGAGATCATCGACAACGGCCCCGGCATCCCGGCCGAACTGCAGAACACCCTGTTCTACCCGATGGTCAGCGGCCGCCCGGACGGCACCGGGCTGGGCCTGGCAATCACCCAGAACATCATCAGTCAGCACCAGGGCCTGATCGAGTGCGAAAGCCATCCCGGGCATACCGCCTTCTCGATCTTCCTGCCGCTCGAACAAGGAGCCCCCTGCCCATGAACCGAAGCGAAACCGTCTGGATCGTCGATGACGACCGCTCCATCCGCTGGGTCCTGGAGAAAGCGCTGCAGCAGGAAGGCATCGCCACGCAGAGCTTCGAAACCGCCGACAGCGTGCTCGGCCGCCTGACGCAGCAGCAGCCGGACGTGATCATCTCCGACATCCGCATGCCCGGCACCAGCGGCCTCGATCTGCTGGCGCAGATCCGCGAGCGGCACCCGCGTTTGCCGGTGATCATCATGACCGCGCACTCGGACCTCGACAGCGCCGTGGCCTCCTATCAGGGCGGCGCGTTCGAGTACCTGCCCAAGCCGTTCGACGTCGACGATGCGGTCTCGCTGGTCAAGCGCGCCAACCAGCATGCCCAGGAGCAACAGGGCCTGCAGGCGCCGGCCAGCCAGGCCCACACGCCGGAGATCATCGGCGAAGCGCCGGCGATGCAGGAGGTGTTCCGCGCCATCGGCCGCCTCTCGCACTCCAACATCACCGTGCTGATCAACGGTGAGTCCGGCACCGGCAAGGAGCTGGTCGCCCATGCCCTGCACCGTCACAGTCCGCGTGCGGCCTCGCCGTTCATCGCCCTGAACATGGCGGCAATCCCCAAGGACCTGATGGAATCCGAGCTGTTCGGCCATGAGAAGGGTGCGTTCACCGGCGCGGCGAACCAGCGCCGCGGGCGCTTCGAGCAGGCCGACGGCGGCACGCTGTTCCTCGACGAGATCGGCGACATGCCCGCCGACACCCAGACGCGTCTGCTGCGCGTGCTGGCCGACGGCGAGTTCTACCGCGTCGGCGGGCACACGCCGGTGCGCGTGGACGTGCGCATCATCGCCGCCACCCACCAAGACCTCGAGGCGCTGGTGCAGGCCGGCAAGTTCCGCGAAGACCTGTTCCATCGCCTCAACGTGATCCGCATCCACATTCCACGGCTGGCCGATCGCCGCGAGGACATCCCTGCGCTGGCGCAGCATTTTCTCGCCGCCGCCGCCGAGGAACTGGCCGTCGAGACCAAGCTGCTCAAGAGCGAAACGGCGGCCTTCCTGCAGCAGCTGCCGTGGCCGGGCAACGTGCGCCAGCTGGAGAACACCTGTCGCTGGATCACCGTGATGGCGTCCGGGCGCGAGGTGCACATCAGCGACCTGCCGCCGGAGCTGCTCAGCCTGCCGGCCGATGCCCAACCGATGCACAACTGGGAACAGGCGCTGCGCAGCTGGGCCGACCAGGCGCTGACGCTCGGCCAGTCGAACCTGCTGGAAACCACCGTGCCGGCGTTCGAGCGGATCATGATCGAGACCGCGCTCAAGCACACCGCCGGTCGCCGCCGCGACGCCGCGCTGCTGCTGGGCTGGGGACGCAACACCCTGACCCGCAAGATCAAGGAGCTGGGCATGGGTGATGGCCGGGATGAAGAGGAGGAGGAATAATCTGGCAGCGTCGTGCGTGGATGTCGCTTTTTACATCCAGCGCGACGCCGCTCGGCGGCTCAACCGCGGGATCGATGCGAAGACGTAATTCGAGACAGCCTCATGGAAGATCGTCCGCGGGCGCCAGCCGCAGCTCCAGCACCCAGTCAGCCTCCTCTTGCCGCTCGCTCGGCTGCACCCGCAGCGGCCTGAGCGCGACCAGATTCAGCAGCAGGTCCTGCCCGATGGCCTGGATGCGCCAGCGCACGCGCTGCCCGTCCACTTGCAACTGCCCGTCACGCTCGCCGCCCCGCGCCTGCAAGAGCAGCGCATAGGCGCCGTCGACCGTTTGTGCGCGGTACTGCGTCGGCGCACTGAAGCGCAGCAGCAGGCTTTCACCGATGCTCTCGACGGCGAGCAGCCGCGCCGGTTCGGGTGTCGTCAGCCGGCCGATCATCATCCCCACCAGCAGGCCGATCAGCACCAGCGAGGCGAAAAAGCGCCGCCGCAGGCGCGGCCGCGGGTCCGGCGCAGTAGAATCGCCGCCGTCGTCCAATCGGGTGCTGCGCATGTTTCACGTGATCCTTTTCCAGCCGGAGATTCCACCGAACACCGGCAACATTATCAGGCTCTGCGCCAATGCCGGGTGCAGCCTGCACCTGATCGAGCCGCTGGGCTATGAACTGGACGACAAGCGCTTGCGCCGCGCCGGCCTGGATTACCACGAATACGCGCCGCTGCGCCGGCATGCCAGCCTCGAGGCCTGCCTCGCCGAACTGGGCATTGCGCCACCCGGGCAGACCGGCGCTGACGACGCCCCACGCCTGTTTGCCTTCACCACCAAGGGTTCGCAGCCGTTCCATCAGGTCGCATTCCGCCGTGGCGACGCCTTCCTCTTCGGCCCCGAGAGCCGTGGCCTGCCGGACGCGGTACGCGACGCCTTCCCCGCCGAGCGCCGCCTGCGCCTGCCGATGCGCCCGGACAGCCGCAGCCTGAATCTGTCCAACACCGTCGCCATCGCCGTCTACGAGGCCTGGCGCCAGCTCGGTTTCACCCTGGACTGAGGCGAGCGCTGCGCTAACCGATGGTCGAGCGGCGTTGAAAAGCCTGCGACGGTGCCCCATATCACCCTGCATTCGGGCATTCATCGCCCCGCAGCGTGGAGATTTCCCTTGACCACCATCGTTTCAGTGCGCCGCAACGGCAAAGTCGTCATGGGCGGCGACGGCCAGGTTTCCCTCGGCAATACCGTCATGAAGGGCAACGCCAAGAAGGTCCGCCGCCTCTATCACGGTCAGGTGCTGGCCGGTTTCGCTGGCGCCACTGCTGACGCCTTCACCCTCTTCGAGCGCTTCGAGGGTCAGCTGGAGAAACATCAGGGCCATCTGGTGCGCGCCGCCGTCGAGCTGGCCAAAGACTGGCGCACCGACCGTTCGCTGAGCCGCCTGGAAGCCATGCTCGCGGTGGCCAACAAGGACGCCTCGCTGATCATCACCGGCAACGGCGACGTGGTCGAACCCGAGCACGGGCTGATCGCCATGGGGTCCGGGGGCGGCTTCGCCCAGGCCGCCGCCATGGCCCTGCTGCAGAAGGCCGGCGACGACATGAGCGCCCGCGAAATCGCCGAGACCGCGCTGAACATCGCCGGCAGCATCTGCGTGTTCACCAACCAGAATCTGACCATCGAAGAGCTGGACTCGGCCATCTGAGCCGTGCCGCTGGAGTAATCGCATGTCCATGACGCCCCGCGAGATCGTCCACGAACTCAACCGCCACATCATCGGCCAGGACGACGCCAAGCGCGCCGTGGCCATTGCCCTGCGCAACCGCTGGCGGCGCATGCAGCTGCCGGCCGAGCTGCGCCAGGAAGTCACGCCGAAAAACATCCTGATGATCGGCCCGACCGGCGTCGGCAAGACCGAGATCGCCCGCCGCCTGGCCAAGCTGGCCAACGCGCCATTCCTGAAGGTGGAAGCGACCAAGTTCACCGAGGTCGGCTATGTCGGCCGCGACGTCGAATCGATCATCCGCGACCTGGCCGACGCCGCGCTGAAGATGCTGCGCGAGCAGGAGGTGCACAAGATGCGCCACCGCGCCGAGGACGCCGCCGAAGAGCGCATCCTCGACGCCCTGCTGCCGCCGGCACGTCCGGTGGGCTTCTCCGAGGAGCCGGTGCAGTCGGCCGATTCCAACACCCGCCAGCTGTTCCGCAAGCGCCTGCGCGAAGGCCAGCTGGACGACAAGGAAATCGACATCGAGGTCGCCGAAAACCCGGCGGGCGTGGAAATCATGGCGCCGCCCGGCATGGAAGAGATGACCAGCCAGCTGCAGAACCTCTTCGCCAACATGGGCAAGGGCAAAAAGAAGAGCCGCAAGCTGAAGATCAAGGAAGCCTTCAAGCTGATCCGCGACGAAGAAGCCGCGCGCCTGGTCAACGAAGAAGACCTCAAGGCACGCGCCCTGGAAGCGGTGGAACAGAACGGCATCGTCTTCATCGACGAGATCGACAAGGTCGCAAAGCGCGGCAACACCGGCGGCGCCGACGTTTCCCGCGAGGGTGTGCAGCGCGACCTGCTGCCGCTGATCGAAGGCAGCACGGTCAACACCAAGCTCGGTATGGTCAAGACCGACCACATCCTGTTCATCGCCTCGGGCGCCTTCCACCTGTCCAAGCCCAGCGACCTGGTGCCCGAACTGCAGGGCCGCCTGCCGATCCGCGTCGAGCTCAAGGCGCTGTCGCCGGAAGACTTCGAGCGCATCCTCACCGAGCCGCACGCCTCGCTCACCGAGCAGTATCGCGAGCTGCTGAAGACCGAGGGCCTGCACGTGGAATTTCTCGACGACGGCATCAAGCGCATCGCCGAGATCGCCTGGCAGGTCAACGAGAAGACCGAGAACATCGGCGCGCGCCGGCTGCACACACTGCTCGAACGCCTGCTGGAGGAAGTCTCCTTCAGCGCCGGCGACCTGGCGGCCAAGCAGGACGGCGAGGCGATCCGCATCGATGCCGCCTACGTCAACCAGCACCTCGGCGAACTGGCGCAGGACGAAGACCTGTCGCGCTACATCCTTTAACAGCAGCCACGAGTCGCCCGCGACGAGCCGCAGACAACACTGCCTCGGCTGGTCGCTCGCGGCTTGTCGCTTGGAGCTGACCCATGCGTATCCCCACCGCCATCAAGCTGCACAAGGCATCGAAGACCCTGGAACTGGAGTACGGTGCCAACGAGCGCTACGTGCTGAGCGCGGAATTCCTGCGCGTGCATTCGCCTTCGGCGGAGGTGCAGGGCCACGGCAATCCGGTGCTGCAGACCGGCAAGCTCAACGTCGGGCTGGACAAGCTGGAACCGGCCGGCCAGTACGCGCTGAAGCTGACCTTCAGCGACGGCCATGACAGCGGGCTGTTCACCTGGGATTACCTGGAGCGCCTGGCGCTCGACCAGCAAGCGCTGTGGGACGACTACCTGCAGGCGCTGGAGAAGGCCGGCAAGTCGCGCGACCCGGACGAATCGGTGGTCAAGCTGATGCTGTAACAGCCGCTGCGACTGCCCGCTGGATCAGATGCCATCGGGTGGCTGCTTCAGCCTCGCGGGGCGGAGGTGGAAAGCTGCATCTACCCAACGCCCGGAAGCTTCACCGACTCAGGCCAGCGCCTTGTCCAGCGCCCGCTCGATCTGCCCCTGGATGCTTGCACCCATCGCCGACAGCAGCAGACCCAGGTTGAGCTGCACCTTCACCCGGTTCTCGCCCACCTCGATCTGTCCATCGGCGCCACTGCGCCGCACCGCCAGCACGTCGCCCTGCCAGCGGTAACTGACGCCGTACTCGCTGGCCAGCCGACTGGCCAGCTGCTCGGCCTTGGCGCGAGCGGCTTCGCGACCGAGACTGTGGGAACGCTCGACGATGATTCTGGACATGCCGACTCCTGACTGCAGGCCGATGAACGGCCGGCACTATACAGCAGCCACTGCGCCGACGGACGACGGCACTTGCACCGGACCCGACCGTAATCAAGTTTTCCTGTATTAGCGCGTCGGCGCGGCTTCGCACCTGAAGCGAGGTGCAGTCTTTTGGGTTTAGAATGCGCGGCACATTCTTCCGGTGACAGTGACATGACCGATCCACGCAAAGCGCATGACGCGGAACCGACCACCCATTTCGGCTACAAGAGCGTGCCGGAAAGCCAGAAGGCACAGAAGGTGGCCGAGGTATTCCATTCCGTAGCCGCTAAGTACGACCTGATGAACGACCTCATGTCCGGTGGTATTCACCGGCTGTGGAAGCGCTTCACCATCGAGCTGTCCGGCGCCCGCCCGGGCAATCGCATCCTCGACATCGCCGGCGGCACCGGTGATCTGACCCGCCAGTTCTCGCGCATCGTCGGCCCTACCGGCGAGGTGGTACTGGCCGACATCAACGCCTCGATGCTCAAGGTCGGCCGCGACAAGCTGCTGGACAAGGGCGTGGCCGGCAACGTCAAGTTCGTTCAGGCCGACGCCGAGAAGCTGCCCTTCCCGGACAACCACTTCGATGTGGTCACCATCGCCTTCGGCCTGCGCAACGTCACCCACAAGGAAGACGCCATCGCCTCC
This sequence comes from Stutzerimonas degradans, assembly GCF_024448505.1. Classification (GTDB taxonomy): domain Bacteria; phylum Pseudomonadota; class Gammaproteobacteria; order Pseudomonadales; family Pseudomonadaceae; genus Stutzerimonas; species Stutzerimonas degradans. Next base: position 312,394 of record NZ_JAMOHV010000001.1, on the reverse strand, counting down.
ATGCTGCGCGTGCTCAAGCCGGGTGGCCGCCTGCTGGTGCTGGAATTCTCCAAGCCGACCAACCAGCTGTTCTCCAAGGCTTACGACGCCTATTCGTTCAGCCTGCTGCCGATGATGGGCAAGCTGATCACCAATGACGCCGGGAGCTATCGCTACCTCGCCGAGTCGATCCGCATGCACCCCGATCAGGAAACCCTCAAGGGCATGATGCAGACCGCCGGTTTCGAGCGCGTGACCTACCACAACATGACCGGCGGTATCGTCGCGCTGCACCGGGGCATCAAGCCCTGATGCTGCGCACAGCCCTGCTGGCCAGCGCCGAGCGCGGCCTCAACGGCATCCTGCGCCTGGACCCGGCCGCACTGCCGCGGCTGGCCCGGCTTAGTGGCCGCATCATCGAGATCGAGTGCACGGCGCCGAACTGGCGTCTGTTCGTCCTTGCCGATGAAGAGGGCCTGCGCCTCGCCTCGAGCTGGGCCAGCGATGCCGATTGCCGCCTGCGCGCCCCGGCGAGCAGCCTGCTCCGGCTCGCCGTCAGTCGCAACAAGACGGCCGTACTGCACGGCCCGGACGTCGAGATCGACGGCGACAGCGGCGTGCTGATGAATCTCGCCGAGGTGCTGCAGGACCTCGAACTGGACTGGGAATACGAACTCTCGCGCTGGCTCGGCCCGGTCGCCAGCCAGCTGCTCGGTTCCAGCGTGCGCGCGCCGTTGCGCTGGGCGCGCGACAGCGCCGACTCGCTGCGCCTGGACCTGGCCGACTACCTCAGCGAGGAAAGCCGCGCACTGGTCGGCCAGGCCGAAGCCGAAGCGCGCTTCGCCGAGCTGGACGCACTGAAACTGGCCCTCGACCGACTCGAGGCACGCGTCGAACGCCTCGCTCTCCACCTGAAACCAGATCAAGCCGAATGAAGCTGTTCGCTGCCACTGCCCGCCTGTTCCGCATCCTGCTGGTGGTGATCCGTTACCGCCTGGATGACATTCTGCTCGACCTGCCGATGCCCTGGTGGCTGCGTACCACCAGCTACCTGCTGCCCTGGCGCTGGGTTCCACGCCGCCAGAGCACGCTTTCGCGCGGCGCGCGCCTGCGCCTGGCGCTGGAAGGGCTGGGACCGATCTTCATCAAGTTCGGCCAGCTGCTGTCCACCCGTCGCGACCTGCTGCCGGCCGATATCGCCGACGAGCTGGCCATGCTGCAGGACCGCGTGCCGCCGTTCGATTCCGCACATGCCATCGAGCTGATCGAGCAGCAGCTCGGCGCGCCGGTCGGCGAGCTGTTCGCCCGCTTCGACAGCACTCCGCTGGCCTCCGCCTCGGTGGCTCAAGTGCATGCCGCGCGGCTGCACAGCGGCGAGGAAGTCATCGTCAAGGTAGTGCGGCCGAACCTGCGTCCGGTGATCGGCCAGGATCTGGCCTGGCTGTTCCTCCTGGCCAAGACCGCCGAGCGCGCCTCGATCGACGCCCGCCGGCTGCATCTGGTCGAGGTGGTCGAGGATTACGCCAAGACGATCTACGACGAACTCGACCTGCTGCGCGAAGCGGCCAACGCCAGCCAGCTGCGGCGCAACTTCGAGGGCTCGCCGCTGCTCTACGTGCCGCAGGTGCATTGGGACTATTGCCGCCCGCAGGTGCTGGTAATGGAGCGCATCTATGGCGTGCCGGTCACCGACATGGCGGCGCTCGCGCGGCAGAACACCGACATGCGCCAGCTCGCCGAGCGCGGCGTGGAAATCTTCTTCACCCAGGTGTTCCGCGACAGTTTCTTCCACGCCGACATGCATCCGGGCAACATCTTCGTCAGCACCCATCAGCCGTGGAGCCCGCAGTACATCGCGGTGGACTTCGGCATCGTCGGCAGCCTGACGCCCGAGGACCAGGACTATCTCGCGCGCAACCTGATGGCCTTCTTCAAGCGCGACTACCGCAAGGTGGCGCAGCTGCACATCGACTCGGGCTGGGTGCCGGCGGAAACCAAGGTCAACGAATTCGAGGCGGCGATCCGCACGGTGTGCGAGCCGATCTTCGAGAAGCCGCTCAAGGACATCTCCTTCGGTCAGCTGCTGGTGCGCCTGTTCCAGGTTGCCCGGCGCTTCAACATGGAAGTACAGCCGCAGCTGGTGCTGCTGCAGAAAACCCTGCTGAACATCGAGGGGCTGGGCCGTGAGCTGTATCCGCAGCTCGACCTCTGGACCACCGGCCAGCCCTATCTGGAACGCTGGATGCGCGAGCGCATGAGCCCGCGCCAGCTGCTGAAGAACGTGCATGCGCAGATCGAGCAGGTTCCGCACCTGGCACACATGACGCGCGAGCTGCTCGAACGCATGGCCCATCCGCACGCCGACAATCCGCCGCCGCCCTGGCGCGAGCGCAACCGCGGCTGGCCGCTGCGGCTGATCGGCGCGCTGCTGCTGGGTAGTGGCGCCACGCTCGCCGCCGGCGCCGAGCACCTCGTCGGGCCGCAAACCTGGCCGGCCTGGGTGATGCTGGTGGCCGGCACGTACATCGTCGTGCGCCGATAGCCAGGCTCGATGGGGGCTGGCACACTTGACGCACTCAGCGGAGATATCGATGAACTGGCTGGACGAGATCAACTGGAATAGCGACGGGCTGGTCCCGGCGATCGCCCAGGACCACAAGACCGGCCGCGTGCTGATGATGGCCTGGATGAATCGCGAGGCGCTGACGCTGACTGCCCGCGAGCAGCGTGCCATCTACTGGTCACGCTCGCGCGGCAAGCTGTGGCGCAAGGGCGAGGAGTCCGGCCATGTGCAGAAGCTGCACGAGCTGCGCCTGGACTGCGACGCCGATGTGATCATCCTGCTGGTCGAGCAGATCGGTGGCATCGCCTGCCATACCGGACGCGAAAGCTGCTTCTACAGGGTCTTCGAGAATGACGCCTGGAAGGTCGTCGAGCCGGTCCTGAAGGACCCGCACGCCATCTATGCGGAGCACAAGCATGAGTGACACCCTCACCCGCCTGGCCGAAGTGCTGGAAGCCCGCAAGGGCGCCGCACCGGACAGTTCCTACGTGGCCAGCCTGTACCACAAGGGCCTGAACAAGATTCTCGAAAAGGTTGGCGAGGAGTCGGTGGAAACCATCCTGGCCGCCAAGGACGCCGCCACCAGCGGCGACTGCAGCGATCTCATCTACGAAACCGCCGACCTGTGGTTCCACAGCCTGGTCATGCTCGCCGCCCTCGGCCAGCATCCCCAGGCAGTGCTGGACGAACTGGACCGGCGCTTCGGTCTCTCCGGACACGCGGAAAAAGCCGCGCGTCCGCAAACCTGATTCTATCTGGAGTATCAAATCATGGGTCTTGGCGGCATTAGCATCTGGCAACTCCTGATCATCCTGCTCATCGTCATCATGCTGTTCGGCACCAAGCGCCTCAAGGGCCTGGGCTCCGACCTCGGCGATGCGATCAAGGGCTTTCGCAAATCGATGGGCACCGACGACGACAAGCCAGGCGTCGAGGAAAAGCCCGGGCAGACCATCGACGCCCAGGCGCGCAAGGTCGAAGAGCCGACCCGCAAAGACTAGTCGTCCGCAGCCCCGACAGGCCTGAGCAGCGCTCGGGCTGTCGGCGCGCACCTTCCCTGATGATGAGCACGTCCTGATGTTCGATATCGGTTTTACCGAACTGCTTCTGGTCGGTCTGGTGGCCCTGGTGGTGCTGGGGCCGGAACGCCTGCCCGGAGCCGTTCGCACCACCGGCCTGTGGGTCGGCCGGCTGAAACGCAGCTTCAGCAACATCAAGGCCGAGGTCGAGCGCGAGATCGGCGCCGACGAGATTCGTCGCCAACTGCACAACGAACGCATCCTCGACCTCGAACGCGAGATGAAGCAGAGCATCATGCCGCCGGCTTCGACCAGCGGCAGCTCCGCGGCATCCACAGCCGCCGCAGCCCCCGTGGCCGAGGCAGCCGCCAGCCCCCCCGCTGCCGCACCGACGCCAGAGCCCGCCAAACCCGCCGAGTCGGCCCCCGTTACCCGTCCTGACAGATCGCCAGAGCCATGAGCAAGCCTTCCCTCGACGATCAGGAAATGCCGCTGATCGCCCACCTGACCGAACTGCGCAAGCGCCTGCTGCACTGCGTCATCGCGATCCTGGTGCTGTTCGGCGGCCTGTTCTATTTCTCCCAGCAGATCTATTCGCTGGTCGCCGCACCGCTGCGCGCCTACCTGCCCGAAGGCGCGACGATGATCGCCACCGGGGTCGCCTCGCCGTTCCTGACGCCGTTCAAGCTGACACTGATGGTCGCGCTGTTCCTCTCGATGCCGATCATCCTGCACCAGATCTGGGGCTTCATCGCGCCCGGCCTGTACAAGCACGAGAAGCGCATCGCCGTACCGCTGCTGATTTCCAGCATTCTGCTGTTCTACGCCGGCATGGCTTTCGCCTACTTCGTGGTGTTCCCGATCATGTTCGGCTTCTTCGCCAGCGTGACGCCCGAAGGCGTGGCGATGATGACCGACATCGGCCAGTACCTGGACTTCGTGCTCACGCTGTTCTTCGCCTTCGGCGTGGCGTTCGAGATTCCGGTGGCGACCTTCCTGCTGATCTGGGTTGGCATTGTCGATGTCGCCACCCTGCGCAAGAGCCGTCCTTATGTGGTCGTCGGCTGCTTCGTCGTCGGCATGGTGCTGACCCCGCCGGACGTGTTCTCGCAGACCCTGCTGGCGGTGCCGATGTGGCTGCTGTTCGAGGCCGGCGTGCTCTGCGGCAGCATGGTCAAGAAGCGTGAGCAGGAAGAGGCCGAGCTGGCAGACGAGCAACAATCGGACGCCGGCAGCCAGCCGCCCGCCCCGCGCCCGTGAACCTGCTGCTGCTCGAGCCGGCTGATTTCGTCGCCGAGCGCCGCGTATTGCTGCGCGACCGGCGGCTGACCCACCTGCAGGACGTGCACCGCGCCGAGCCCGGCGCGACTCTGCGGGTCGGCCTGCTGGGCGGCGCGATAGGACAAGGCCGGTTGCTGCGCCTGACGACCGCCGAGGCCGAGCTCGAGGTCGAGTTCGACCAGCCGCCACCCGCGAAGCTGCCACTCACCCTGCTGCTCGCACTGCCCCGGCCGAAGATGCTCAAGCGTGTGCTGCAGACCGTAGCCAGCATGGGCGTGCCGCGGCTGGTGCTGCTCAATAGCTACCGGGTAGAGAAGAGCTTCTGGCAGACCCCCTTTCTCGAACCGGCGGCGATCCGCGAGCAGCTGATTCTCGGCCTGGAGCAGGCCCGCGACACCGTACTGCCGGACGTCATCATCGAGAAACGCTTCAAACCCTTCGTCGAAGATCGCCTGCCGCAACTGGCTGCCGGCACCCTCGGGCTGGTCGGGCATCCCGGCGACTACCCGACCTGCCCGCGCGCCGTCGAGGGGCCGGTGACGCTCGCCATCGGTCCGGAGGGTGGCTGGATCCCCTACGAAGTCGACAAACTCGCTGAAGCCGGCCTGCAGCCGGTGCAGTTGGGCGAGCGCATCCTGCGGGTGGAGACCGCGGTCAGCGCGCTGCTGGCCCGCCTGTTCTGAGCCCACTCCGGAGACGCCGCCAGCGCGCGGCGCGCGGCGCGCATTCTCCGATGAGCGTGACGCACCCACCCGGTGCCGGGCGGTCAGACGCTACAGGCCGTTTATAACGACCCACTCCATGCGGTTGGTTTTCCCCGGCCCGCCAGGGCTCGATCGCATTTCAGCTGCGCCAGCCGTTGCGCCGGCGCGTCCCACGATCACTGCACGAGAGCGGCCTTTCATGCGACCACTGACCATCGATATGCACCGTCTGGAATTCGCGCTGGATGGGCGCGACACCGCCGAGTACTACCTCGACCTGGAGAGTGGCGAGATTCGCGCGATCTTTCCTGGCGATCCGACCCCCGGCGTCATGGACAAATACGACATCCAGCAGGATCGCTATCTGCACATCGCGCCGCTGGAGCTGGCGCAGGCCATCGCCATGCGCGAGGCCTTCCTGTTCACCCAGCACGACCCTATCGCGCATGCCGTGTTGAGCAATGCGCTGAAGGGGCGCAAGCCGCTGCGCACCTTCGACTTCAAGCTGGAGGACTTTCCCACGGTGCGCGAGGCCTGGTTGCGCTATCAGACGGTCCAGTTACGCGAATATGCGCTCAGCTGGCTGCGCGACAACGACCTGGAACCGGCGCGCTCCTGAACCTCAGCTCTCCAGCAGGAAGGTCACCGGTCCGTCGTTCTGCAGATGCACCTGCATCTCGGCACCGAAACGCCCGCAGGCGACCTGTGGGTGCTGCCGACGGGCCTGCGCCAGCAGGTAGTCGTAGAGCGCCTCGCCCTGTGACGGCGGCGCCGCGCTGGAGAAGCTGGGGCGCAGACCGCTGCGGGTATCGGCGGCGAGGGTGAACTGCGACACCAGCAGCAGACCGCCACCGACGTCCTTGAGCGAGCGGTTCATGCGCCCTTCGGCATCGGCGAAGACGCGGTAGTTGAGCAGTTTGTGCAGGAGCTTGTCGGCGCGCGCCTGGTCGTCCTCGCGCTCCACACCGATCAGCACCAGCAGCCCCTGATCAATCGCGCCGACCACCTCACCCGCCACCTCGACCCGCGCGTGCCGCACACGCTGCAGCAGCGCCTTCATCAGGCGTCATCCGCCGGCGGTACGTTGGTCAGGCGCTGCGCGATATCGGCGGCGGCGCGCACCAGCGCATCGGTGATGCCGCTTTCGGCCGCCGAATGACCGGCGTCGCGGATGATCTGCAGCTCGCTCTCCGGCCACGCCTGATGCAGTGCCCAGGCGTTGTCCAGCGGGCAGATGGCATCGTAGCGGCCATGCACGATGATGCCGGGCAGATGGGCAATCCGCGGCATGTCGCGCAGCAGCTGGTCCGGTTCGAGAAAGGCCTGATTGACGAAGTAGTGGCATTCGATGCGCGCCATCGACAGCGCGCGATGGGGATCACCGAAACGCTCCACCACCTGCGGATTGGGCCGCAGCGTGGCGGTGCGGCCTTCCCAGCACGACCAGGCCTTGGCCGCGTGCATCTGCGCGATCTGGTCGGCGCCGGTCAGGCGCTGGTAGAACGCCTGCATCAGATTGCCGCGCTCCTCCGGTGGAATCGGCGCGACGAAATCGTCCCAATAATCAGGGAACAGCCGGCTCGCACCTTCCTGGTAGAACCAGGCCAGGTCCTGCGGCCGACAGAGGAAGATGCCGCGCAGGATCAGTGCATGCACATGCGCGGGGTGCGCCTGGGCGTAGGCCAGCGACAGCGTCGAGCCCCACGAGCCGCCGAACAGCACCCACTTGTCGATGCCGAGAAATTCGCGAATGCGCTGCATGTCGGCGATCAGATGAGCAGTGGTGTTGTTCTCCAGGCTGGCGTGCGGTGTGGAGCGCCCGCAGCCGCGCTGATCGAAGGTGATGATGCGATAGACCGTGGGGTCGAAGAAGCGCCGACTCAGCGCATCGCAGCCGCCGCCGGGGCCGCCATGCACGAACAGCACCGGCAGGCCATCCGGAGTACCGCTCTCGTCGACGTAGAGCACATGCGGTTCCTCCACCGCCAGCTCGTGTCGCGCATAGGGTTTGATCTCCGGATACAAGCTCTGCATGGCACACTCCCGATCTGCATGGCCGGCGGCCGGCCCCTGGATATGTCCGGCATCATAGCGAGGATCACCCGCACGGGCATGCCGCTGCGTAAATTGATCCGCCTCGCCTCAAGACGCCCGGCGGGCGCGCTACTGCTGTTCGCCGCGCCAGACCAGCGATTCGGTGTGGTAACCGCGGGCCTGCGCTTCCTGCAGCAGGCGGTCGCGTACCTGCGCGGAAACCTGCGGCGTGCGCGCCATCAGCCAGAGGTATTCGCGATCAGGGCTGCCCACCAGCACGCTCTGGTAGTCGTCGTCGAGGAACAGGATCCAGTAGTGGCCGCGCGTCAGCTGCGGAAACAGGCGGCTGAACCAGTTATCGAAGCGCACCCACAGACGATCGGTGCGTCCCGGCTCCTGCGCCACCGCCTGGCCGACAGCCTGCTGCCAGTCACCGCCGGCAGTGCGGCAACGGTTGATTACCGCGACGCTGGCGTCGTCCTGCAGACGGTAATTCGCCTCGGATTCCAAGCAGTTGCGCTGAAAGAACATCGGCAGTCGCGCCAGCTCGTACCAAGTGCCCTGGTAGCGTTCGAGATCGACCTGGCCGGCAGTGGTCGGAGGTGCCTCGCTGCTCGTCGCGCCGGCACAGCCCAGCAACAGTACGCACGACAGTGCCGCCAGCATGCGCATGACCATCATTTGAGCCCCTTGCCGGAAAACATCATCACCTTGTCGCCGGCGAACTGGATGCTGATGAAGCGATTCTTGTCGCCCCAGGTGCAGCTGGACATACCCAGCGCGCCCGCGCACTCCTCCGGCTTGCCGAGCAGCTGTTCGACCTCGACGCGGGGCATGCCAGGCTTGAGCTGGGCGAAATTGTCCTGGGTGATCTTGCTGCAGGCACCCAGCAGCAAGGCGATGGCGATCAGGGCGGAAAAGCGCAGCGGCATGAGCAAACTCCTTGTCAGGTACGGAAAGACTAGCGCCTGGCCGGCAGCCGTGCCGGCCATGGGCCGAACGGCGCAATCACCTAGAAGCGCGATCCCGGTTCGGTGAGGAACGCGCGCTCGGCTTCGCTCGACTCGCGCCCGAGCGTCGCATTGCGATGCGGGAAACGGCCGAAGCGGGCAATCACGGCGCGGTGGCGCCGGGCGTAATCGAGAAAGTCGTCGAACAGCAGCTGTTCATCCGCCGCGGCAATCTCGCGCAGCTGCTCGAAGTGCGCGACGGCCAGCTCTTGCTGCGCCAGGTCCTCGGCGTGTTCCAGCACCAGGTAGATGAACACCCGCTGGATCGGCGCCAGCAGCACATCGCCACCGTGCGCCAGCCCCTGGCGCACCAGTTGCTGTGCCCGCGCATCGCCAGCGAAGGCCTGCGGCGTACCGCGGTGAATCATCCGCGGCAGCTGGTCGAGCAGCAGGATCAGCGCCAGCCAGCCCTCGGGGCTGGCCGTCCAGGCATCATCGAGTTCGCCACGCAGTGCCTGTTCGCACAGCGCGCCGAAGCGTTCGCGCGCCTGGGCGTCCTGCGCGTTCCGGTAGCCGAACCAGAGCACATGCTTTTCGGCCGAGATCTCGCGCGCCGTGGTGCCCTGGCCGAACCACCAGTCCAGCAGTTGCTGCCAGGGCACGGGCATCACATCAGGCCTGGTGATAGCCGGTGACGCGCTCGACTTCTTCCTTCGAGCCGAGGAACACCGGCACACGCTGGTGCAGCGAGGTGGGCTCGATGTCGAGGATGCGTTGCTTGCCATCGGTGGCGGCGCCACCGGCCTGCTCGATGATGAACGACATCGGGTTGGCTTCGTACATCAGCCGCAGCTTGCCGGGCTTCTCCGGCTCGCGGGCGTCCCACGGGTACATGAACAGGCCGCCGCGGGTGAGGATGCGGTGCACGTCGGCCACCATCGAGGCGATCCAGCGCATGTTGTAGTTCTTGCCCAGCGGCCCTTCCTGACCGGCCAGCAATTCTTCGACGTAGCGCTTGACCGGCGCCTGCCAGTGGCGCTGGTTGGACATGTTGATAGCGAATTCTGCAGTGCTCTGCGGCACGCGGAGGTGTTCGTGGGTCAGCACGAAGCTGCCCAGCTCGCGGTCGAGGGTGAAGCCCATGACGCCGTGGCCGAGGGTCAGCACCAGCATGGTCTGCGGACCGTAGATCGCGTAGCCGGCGGCCACCTGGCGGGTACCCGGCTGGAGGAAGGCTTCCTCGCCCAGCGAGTCGTTCTGGCTGAAGCAGTCACCCGGGCAGCGCAGCACGGAGAAGATGGTGCCGACCGAGACGTTGACGTCGATGTTGCTGGAGCCGTCCAGCGGATCGAACAGCAGCAGGTAGGCGCCTTTGGGGTAGCGGCCGGGAATCTGGTACGGCTTGTCCATTTCCTCGGACGCCATGCCGGCCAGGGTGCCGCCCCACTCGTTGGCTTCCAGCAGGATCTCGTTGGACAGCACGTCGAGTTTCTTCTGCACCTCGCCCTGCACGTTCTCCGTATCCATGCTGCCGAGCACGCCGCCCAGCGCGCCCTTGGACACCTGATGGCTGATGGCCTTGCACGCGCGCGCCACCACCTCGATAAGGAAGCGCAGATCCGCGGGAGTGTTGTTGCTGCGGGTCTGCTCGATCAGGTAGCGACTCAGGGTTACGCGTGACATGGAAAAGGCTCCAGAGAGGGGAGAAAACCCGCGCAGTTTAGCAGGCCGGCAAAAAACTAACTCCCCTCAGACCGACACCGCCGCAGTGGAGTTCAGCGCAGCGGCATTAGCCGCCGCGCTGCACTCCGGCGCCGCGCTACATCACCTTCCAGATCTCGCTGGCGTATTCGCGAATGGTGCGGTCCGAAGAGAACCAGCCGGTGCGTGCGGTGTTGAGCACCGCCGAACGCCACCACTGCTCCGGATCGCGCCAGCGCGCCTCGACCTCCAGCTGCGCCTGCCAGTAGGCCTCGAAGTCGGCGCAGACGTGGTAGGTGTCGTGCCAGTAGAGCCCGTCGATCAGGCCCACGTAGCGCCCCGGATCGTCGGCCGAGAAGGCGCCGTCGCGAATCGCCGAAAGCACCTCGCTGAGGCGCCGCGAGCCGATGATGGTGGCCTCGGCGTTGAATTCGCCGGCACGCTTGCGCGCTTCGACCTGCTGCGCCGTGAGGCCAAAGATGAACATGTGCTCGCGACCGATCTGCTCGCTCATCTCGACGTTGGCGCCGTCCAGCGTGCCGATGGTCAGCGCGCCGTTGAGGGCGAACTTCATGTTGCTGGTGCCCGACGCCTCCAGTCCGGCGGTGGAAATCTGCTCGGAGAGGTCGGCCGCCGGGATGATGTCCTCGGCCAGGCTGACGTTGTAGTTGGGCAGGAACACCACCTTGAGCAGGCCGCGCACGGTGGGGTCGTCGTTGATGGTGCGGGCGATGTCGTTGGCCAGTTTGATGATCAGCTTGGCCTGGTGATAGCTGGCGGCCGCCTTGCCGGCGAAGATCTTCACCCGAGGCACCCAGTCGCCACCCGGATCGGCGCTGATCGCGTGGTACAGCGCCACGGTGTGCAGCAGGTTGAGCAGCTGACGCTTGTACTCGTGGATGCGCTTGACGTGCACATCGAACAGCGCCGCCGGATCGACGCTCACGCCCAGCCGCTCCTGGATCAACGCCGCCAGATGACGCTTGTTGGCCATGCGCTGCTCGGCGAACTGCAGGCGGAAGGCGGCCTGCTCGGCGAACGGCTCCAGATCGCGCAGGCGATGCTGCGGATCGTCCAGCAGCGCTTCGCCGAGGCTGCTCACCAGCAGCCCGGTGAGGTGCGGGTTGGCCTGGTACAGCCAGCGGCGGAAGGTGATGCCGTTGGTTTTATTGTTGATCCGCTCGGGATACAGCGCATGCAGGTCGGTGAACACCGTCTTGCGCATCAGCCCGGTGTGCAGCGCCGACACGCCGTTGACGCTGGACGAGCCGAGAAACGCCAGATTGCCCATGCGCACGCGGCGCCCGTGATCCTCCTCGATCAGCGACACCGAGCGCAGCAGCTCGGCATCCTGCACGCCGCGCTGGCGCAGACTGTCGAGGTGATGGGCGTTGATCAGGTAGATGATCTGCATGTGCCGCGGCAGCAGGCGCTCCATCAGCCCCACCGGCCAGGTTTCCAGCGCCTCGGGCAGCAACGTGTGGTTGGTGTAGTTCAGCGTCGCGGTGGTCAGCTTCCAGGCGTGTTGCCATTGCAGGCCGTGCACGTCCACCAACAGGCGCATCAGCTCGGCCACGGCGATCGCCGGATGGGTGTCGTTGAGCTGGATCGCCGCATAGTCCGGCAGGTTGTCCAGCGTGCCGCGCTGGTCGAGGTGACGGCGCAGCAGGTCCTGCAGCGAGGCGGCGACGAAGAAATACTCCTGGCGCAGACGCAGCTCCTGACCGGCCTCGGTGCTGTCGGCCGGATAGAGCACCCGCGAGATGCTCTGTGCCTTGGCCTCCTCGGCCACCGCGCCGATGTGGTCGCCGGCGTTGAAGCGCTCCAGATGGAAATCCGCCTCGGCCCGCGCGCGCCACAGGCGCAGGGTGTTCACGCTGGCGCCGCGCCAGCCGACGATCGGCGTGTCATAGGCGATCGCCCGCACGCCCTCGGCCCAGTGCCAGAAGTGCCGGGCTTCGCCGCCGCTCTCGCCGGGGATCGCCGTGACATGGCCGCCGAAGCCGATCAGGTAGCTGACTTCCGGCCGCTCGAACTCCCAGGGATTGCCGAAGTCGAGCCAGGTCTCGGTCTGCTCGTGCTGCCAGCCGTCGACGATGGCCTGGCGGAACAGCCCGTGGTCGTAACGGATGCCGTAGCCATGCGCCGCCACCTGCAGTGTCGCCATGCTTTCCATGAAGCACGCCGCCAGCCGGCCGAGGCCGCCGTTGCCCAGCGCCGCATCGGGTTCGAGCAGGCGGATGCGTTCGATGTCGACGTCCAGCTCGGCCAGCGCCTCGCGCGCCACCTCGAACAGGCCGAGGTTGCTCAGGCTGTCGACCAGCAGACGGCCGATGAGAAATTCCAGCGAGAGGTAGTACACCCGCTTGCAACCGCCCTCGTAGGTTTGCCGGGTGCATTCCATCCAGTGGTCGATGATGTGGTCGCGTGCGGCAAGCGCCACCGCCTCGAACCAGTCGTAGTCGGAAGCGCTTGCGGAGTCCTTGCCGACCGAATAGGTCAGCTTGCGCAAGACCTTCTCGCGGAACGCGCTGACTTCGTCGGAAGGGGAAACGCCGGATTCCTGCGTCATGGATGGTCCTCGCGGCTGGAAAACATACAAGAGGGACTCGTGGCGGTGCGGCCGGTTCACCTCATCGGGCAGTCCAGACAGGTTTGCAGGTTTCCTTTACATCTGCGCGACCGCCCGTCCGGCGTACGCCGCTGGCAATTGCCGCGCAGCCCGTTATGATCGCGCACCTTTTTTATCGAAACGCGCGCCGTGAAACACTCGCTGATCGCCTCATCCGACCCGGAACGCCTGGAGACCTGGGCCCGCTACAGCAACGGCCTGTGCCGCGACTGCCACGCGACCTGCTGCACCCTGCCGGTGGAGGTGCGCATCGACGACCTGATCCGCCTGGGGCTGGTCGACGAGTTCGAGCGCGACGAACCGGCCAAGCAGGTCGCCCGGCGTCTGAGCCGCGAAGGGGTGGTCGAGCACTTCAACCACAAGCGCGAGATTTTCACCCTGACCCGCCTGGCCAATGGCGACTGCCTCTATCTCGACCGCCAGACGCGCCTGTGCACGGTCTACGCCAAGCGCCCGGACACCTGCCGCAACCACCCGCACGTCGGCCCGCGTCCGGGCTACTGCGCCTACCAGCGCAAGAGCGAGCGGCGCACCAGCCGCTGAAACCTGCGCCGCAGCGCCGGTTCGCCGCCGGCGCAGGCAGCCGGACAGCGCACTGCCGGGCGAGATGAAGCATGACTAGGCTGGCAAAATCGTGACTCAACAGTCATGCTTGGCGTCTTTCCTGTCTCCGCCACGTTTTAGGAATCTCCCCGGCATGAGCCGCGATAGCCGCTACCTGGAAGCCATCCTCCATCACGACATTCCGCTGACGCGCTCGCTGGGCCTGCGCGTCGCGCAGTGGGAAAACCACGAACTGCGCCTGAACGTGCCGTTGCAGCCGAACATCAACCACAAGAGCAGCATGTTCGGCGGCAGTCTGTACTGCGCCGCGGTGTTGGCAGGCTGGGGCTGGCTGCATCTGCGTCTGCGCGAAGCCGGCATCGAGGATGGCCACATCGTCATCCATGAAGGCCAGATCGAATACCCGCTGCCGGTGGTCGACGATGCGATCGCCACCTGCTCCGCGCCGACGCCGGAAGCCTGGGAGCGCTTCGAAGCGATCTACCGCCGCCGCGGCCGCTCGCGCCTGGAACTGCACAGCCGCATCCTCGCCGCCGATGGCCGCGACGCGGTGCGGTTCACCGGGCAGTTCGTGCTGCACAAATAGCCCCGCCCGGCAGCCTTGCGATCATCCCGCCGTTAGCGCAGCGCCGGCCTCAGGGCCGGCCTCAGGGCCGCTGCGCCATGTCCAGCAGTTCGTCACGCCAGTCGGCGCCGGCCGGCAGTGCCAGGAACGACGGATTGAGATAGCCCTCGCGCGCCTCGTAGGTCAGCGGCGCGCCGGCGATATCCAGCACTTCGCCGCCCGCCCCTTCGAGCACACCCTGCGCGGCCGCGGTATCCCACTGCGAAGTGGGCGCCAGGCGCGGATAGCAGTCGGCGGAGCCCTCGGCGAGCAGGCAGAACTTCAACGAACTGCCGACATTCGCCAGCGCGAGTTCGCCGAAGCGCTGCCGCAGGCGTTCGAGCAGCTGTTCCTGCGCCGGGCTGCTGTGCCGCCGGCTGGCCACCACGGTGAAAGCGCCGACTGGCTGCGGACGAGTGCGCAGTGGGCGGAGCGTGCCGTCCACCTCGCCACACCAGGCACCCAGCGCGGCGCCGCCGTAATAGCAGCGCCCATCGGCGGGAATGCCCACTACGCCGAAGCACACCCGGCCGCGCTCGATCAGCGCCACGTTGACGGTGAACTCCTCGCTGCCGGCGATGAATTCCTTGGTGCCGTCCAGCGGATCGACCAGCCACCAGCGCGTCCAGCCGGCGCGCTCGGCCAGCGGTAGCGCGCAGTCCTCTTCGGACAGTACCGGAATGCCGGCATCCAGCGCCGTCAGGCCGTCGAACAGCAGCCGATGCGCAGCCATGTCCGCCGCCGTCACCGGCGACTCGTCGGCCTTGGTCTGCACCGCCAGCTCGCGGCGCCAGTACGGCAGGATCGCCGCACCGGCCGCGCGCACCAGCTCGATCACCGCCGGCAGGTAGGGATGACTCATTGGCCGAACTCCCCACGCTGGGTCAGCAGATCGCGCGCGAGATACAGCGCGGCCAGCGCGCGGCCCTCGCTGAACTGCGGATGCTGGATCAGGCTCGACAGCTCGCTCAGCGGATACTGCTCGACGCGCATCGGCTCCGGCTCGTCGCCCGGCAGGCGCTCGGGATAGAGGTCGCGCGCCAGCACCACCTGGATCTTCTGGCTCATGTAGCCCGGCGACAGCGACAGCTCAGTCAGCAGTTCCAGGCGGCGCGCGCCGAAACCGGCTTCTTCCTTGAGTTCGCGGTTGGCCGCCTCGAGTACGTCCTCGCCCGGCTCGATCAGGCCCTTGGGCAGCGACAGCTCGTAGCTGTCGGTACCGCCGCAGTATTCTTCGATCAGCAGCACGTTGTGCGCATCGGCCAGCGCCACGATCATCACCGCGCCGTAGCCGGTTCCCTTGCCGACCAGGCGCTCGTAGGTGCGCTCGACACCATTGGAGAAGCGCAGCTGCAGCTCCTCGACGCGGAACAGGCGGCTGCTCGCAACGATCTCACGGGCAAGCACGGTGGGTTTCTGGCGCATGGGACACTCCTGCAAACGCGAGCAGCTATCATAACCCGGCTTCTGACGGCAGCCGTGAACGCTTTGCTGCACGCCACCGTCTCAACCCTATCCGACCACCAAGAGCCTGCCATGATCGCCGCCCCGCCCTGGTCCACCATCGATACCGTCCTGCTCGACATGGACGGCACGCTGCTGGACCTGCATTTCGATAATCACTTCTGGCTCGAATTCCTGCCGCAACGCTACGCCGAACGCCACGGCATCAGCCGCACGATGGCCGAAATGGAGCTGACGCCGCTGTTCAACGAACACCAGGGCAAGCTGACCTGGTACTGCCTGGACTTCTGGACCCGTGAGCTCGGCCTGCCGATCCGCGAGATGAAGCGCGAAATCGCCCATCTGATCGCCCTGCGCCCCGCCGCCGACCAGTTTCTCGCCGCACTGCGCGATGCCGGCAAACGCGTGGTGCTGATCACCAATGCCCATCGCGATTCGCTGTCGCTGAAGCTTGAGCGCGTCGAACTGGCACCCTGGTTCGACCGTCTGATCAGTTCGCACGATTATGGCTTCCCCAAGGAAGACCCGCAGTTCTGGCACGCCCTGCGCCAGGATCTGGAGCTGGCACCGGAGCGCGCGCTGTTCATTGACGACAGCCTGCCGATCCTGCGCAGCGCCCGCGCGTTCGGCATTGCCCATCTGCTGGCCGTGCGCGAACCGGACAGCCGGCGCGGCCACAAGGACACCGAGGAGTTCGCCGCGGTCGAAAGCTATCCGGAGCTGATCCGCAGCTTGCAGGGGCGCGCTGCCTGACAAAGCGCGCTTTTCTACCGCGAGTAACCCCGTAGAATCGTCGCGCTGCGAGCGCCACGACCATGACGCGCCTCGCAGCGCCTCCTGCGCGTTGGCCGGCCCGCGCACAGGCTCATCTTCCGGCCACACAGCCGACCACGGTGCAAGGAATGGAACAGGTTATGCCGACAGCTGAGCGCTGGCCGCACAGCAGCAGCGAAATGGGCGAACGGATTCGCCAATACGACTGGCAAGTCACCCCGCTGGGTTCGCCCGCGAACTGGCCGGCGGCCCTGCGCCTGCTGGTCGATACGATCCTCGATGCCCCCGGGCCCATGTGCATCCTCTGGGGCGAGGACAACATCCAGCTGTACAACGACGCCCACGCGCGGCTGATCGGCCGGCGCCATCCGGCCGAGCTCGGCAGCCCGGCCTGCGGCACCTGGGGCGCCACCTGGGAACTGCTCGAACCCGCCTGCGACGGCGCGCGCCGCGGCGAGGCGCGCCTGCTGCACAACCGCCACATGCTGATCGCGCGCCACGACGACGCGGAAGATGCCTGGTTCGACATGGCGCTGAGCCCGATCCGCGACAGCCGCGGCAAGATCGCCGGCCTGCTGCTGTGCCTCAACGAAACCAGCGAGCGCATGCGCAGCGAGGCCCGCCTGTCGCAGACCGCGCTGCGCTACAAGCTCAGTGCCGAGGCCTATCGCCTCAGCGAACAGCGCCTGCAGCTGGCGCTGGAAGCCAGCGACCTGATCGGCATCTGGGACTGGGACGTGCAGGGCGGAGCGACCTGCGAGCAGGTCGAGCTGCTCTGCCATGTGTCGGAGCAGGACTATACGAGCCCCCAGCAGAGCCTCTCGGTCCAGCCGTTCGTCGAGCACATCCACCCCGACGACCGCGCCCGCGTGCTCGCGGCGATGCAGCAATGCGTC
This sequence comes from Stutzerimonas degradans, assembly GCF_024448505.1. Lineage (GTDB taxonomy): Bacteria > Pseudomonadota > Gammaproteobacteria > Pseudomonadales > Pseudomonadaceae > Stutzerimonas > Stutzerimonas degradans. The sequence continues at coordinate 295,229 of NZ_JAMOHV010000001.1, read as the reverse complement.
GCCGGCAACGGCACCTTCGCCGAGCGTTACCGGCTGCACGCTGACGACGAACAGCCGCGCTGGGCCTACGCGCGCGGGCGCTGCCACTATGGTGAAGACGGTCGCGTGCTGCGCTTTCCCGGCGCGGTGATGGACATCAGCCGCCAGCACGCCAGCGAACTGGCCCTGCGCAAGAGCGAGGCGGAGATCAAGATGATCACCGACGCCCTGCCGCTGCTGATCGGCTACATCGACGACCAGGAACGCTTCCGCTTCAACAACCGCTACTACGAGGACTGGTTCGGCTATCCACCGGAATGGCTGCGCGGCAAGACGGTGCGCGAGATCCTCGGCGAGGCCGGTTACCAGCTGCGGCGTGCCAACATCCGCGCCGCGCTGAACGGCGAAACGGTGACCTTCGAGGCCCACAGCCCGCACCGCGACGGCGGGCAACGGCGCTCGCTGGTGCACTACCTGCCGCGCGTCGACGTCAACGGCAAGGTGATCGGCTTCTTCGTCATGGCGCTGGACGTCACCGAGCGCTGGCGCGCCGAACAGGCCCTGCGCGAACTCAACGAGACGCTGGAAAGCCGCATCCAGGAACGCACCCAGGCGCTGGCCGAGGTCTACGAACGCCTGCTCAAGGAAATGGCCAGCCGCGAACAGGCCCAGGACGCCCTGCGCCAGGCGCAGAAGATGGAGGCCGTCGGCCAGCTCACCGGCGGCATCGCGCACGACTTCAACAACATGCTCACCGGCATCATCGGCGGGCTGGACCTGATCCAGCGCTACATCCAGTCCGGCCGCCACGGCGAAACCCAGCGCTTCATCGACGCCGCGGTCACCTCCGCCAATCGCGCCGCCGCACTCACCCATCGCCTGCTGGCCTTCGCCCGCCGTCAACCGCTGAACCTCAAGCGGGTCGAACTCAACGCGCTGATCGACTCGATGCACGACCTGCTGATCCGCACGCTCGGCAGCCATATCCAGATCGAAACGCAGCTGCAGGCCGATCTGTGGCCGGCCTACAGCGACGACAACCAGCTGGAAAGCGCGCTGCTCAACCTGGTGATCAACGCCCGCGACGCCATGCCCGATGGCGGCACGCTACGCATCGGCACCGCCAACGTGGTGCTCGAGCGTGCTCGTCAGGTCGGCGACCTGGCGCCCGGCGCCTACGTCACCCTGACGGTCGCCGACAGCGGCTGCGGCATGACGCCCAAGGTCCTGGCCAGCGCCTTCGAGCCGTTCTTCACCACTAAGCCCATCGGCCAGGGTACCGGCCTCGGGCTGTCGATGATCTACGGCTTCGCCCGGCAAGCGGGCGGGCACCTGCAGATCACCAGCGAGCCGGACGCCGGCACCGAAGTCTGCCTGTACCTGCCGACCCACGCCGAGGCGGTACCCTGCGCCCCGGCGCCCAGTGCCGCTGCCGCGGTGCTGCGCGCCCAGCAGGGCGAATGCGTGCTGGTGGTCGAAGACGACCCGGCGGTGCGCCTGCTGGTGCTCGATGTGCTGGAAATGCTCGGTTATCAGGCTCTGGAAGCGGCCGAAGGCACTGCGGCGGTGGCAATTCTGGAATCGGAGCAGCGCATCGATCTGCTGGTCACCGACGTCGGCCTGCCGGGCATGAATGGCCGCCAGCTGGCCGATATCGCCCGCCAGCGACGCCCGCAGCTGCCGGTGCTGTTCATGACCGGCTATGCCGAGCGCGCTGCCAGCAGCGGGTTCCTCGACAGCGGCATGGACATGATCAGCAAGCCCTTCACCATCGACCAGCTGGCGCAGCAGATCAGCGCCAGCCTGGCCGAGAACGATGGCCAGCCAGACCGCGTGCAACCCCTCCAGAACCAGTCCTAGACCGCTTCGCTTGTTTGAAGTTCCTTTTTCAAAACAAATACTTGCGGAGTTTGCGCAAGATCACACCTTTCATCGGCGGGCGCTTGCAGCGCAGCGGCATGGCGGGTAAGGATCGCGGCGCCATCCACTCTGAGGTTGCGTCAATGAAGTATTCCTCGATTCTGCTGTTGTCCGCGAGCCTGCTCAGCAGCGCCGCATTTGCCGGAAGCAATACCGAAGCGGCCGTTGGCGGCGCGCTGGGCGGCGCGCTGGGCTCGGTGGTCGGTGAACACCTGGGCGGCTCCACTGGCGCCGCCATCGGCGCCGGTGTCGGCGGCGCGGCCGGCGGTGCAGTCGGCGCGGACCGGCGCAACCGTACCGAAGCGGCCATCGGCGGCGGCCTGGGCGCGGCCGGCGGCAACGTCATCGGCCAGCGGGTCGGCGGCAGCACCGGCGGCCTGATCGGTGCGGCGGTCGGTGGCGGCGCCGGCGGCGCGCTGGGCAATGCCTACGGCGATGACGACCGCGGCTACCGCGATCGTGACCGGCGCTATTACCGCGACGGGCATCGTCACCCCGGCAAGGGCCACTACAAGAACAAGTGGCACAAGCACCACCGCTGAGCACTGCCAGCGGGCAGCCACGCAGGCATGACGAAGAGGCCGGGCGGATCATTGATCCCCCGGCCTCTTCGCCGTTCAGGCCAGCGCTTCGAGCGCGCGGCGCAGACTGTCCGGGATCGGCGTCGGACGGTTGTCGGCGCGACGCACGAAGACGTGGACGAAACGCCCGGCAGCGCAGGCCTCCTCTTCGTCACGGCGAAACACCGCCAGCTCGTACTGCACCGACGAACTGCCCAGGCGGGCAACGCGCAGGCCGACTTCGATGGCATCCGGGAAGGCGATGGACGCGAAGTAGTCGCATGAGGAGCTGACCACGAAGCCGACCACCTCGCCGTCGTGGATATCCAGCCCGCCGCGCTGGATCAGGTAGGCATTCACTGCCGTATCGAAAAAACTGTAGTAGGTCACGTTGTTGACGTGGCCGTAGAGGTCGTTGTCGTGCCAGCGCGTGTTGATGGCATGGAAATGCCGGTAGTCGTCGCGCAGATGCCGGGCTTGTTCGGACATACGGGAGCTCCTTCAGTAGGCGGCGCGGTAGATGGCCAGGGCGTCGGCCTCGGTGACTTCGCGCGGATTGTTCACCAGCAGGCGCTGCTGCTGCATCGCCTCCTTCGCCAGCTGCGGCAGCATGTCTTCCGGCACGCCGGCATCGCGCAGGCGGGTCGGCAGACCGACGCGGGCACTCATCTGCTCTAACGCCTCGATCAGCTGCTCGGCGGCGCAGCGGCCGGCATCCAGCGCATCGCCCAGCACCAGCGGCGCCAGCTCGCGATAGTGCGGGCGCGCCGCGGCGAGGTTGAAGCGCAGCACGTGTGGCAGCACCAGCGCGTTGGACAGCCCGTGCGGAATATGGAAGTTGCCGCCCAGCGGATAGGCCAGCGCGTGCACCGCCGCCACCGGTGCGTTGGCGAAGGCCTGGCCGGCGAGGCAGGCGCCGAGCAGCATGGCCTGGCGCGCCTCGCGGTTGCTGCCGTTGTGCACCGCCTCGTCCAGATTCGCTGCCAGCAGACGCAGCGCCTCGCGCGCCAGCAGGTCCGACAGCGGATTCTTCTTCAGCGCACTGGTATACGCCTCGATGGCATGCACCATCGCATCGATGCCGGTCGCCGCAGTCACCGCGGGCGGCAGGCCGAGCGTGAGGTCGGCATCGAGCAGCGCCAGATCCGGCAGCAGCAGCGGCGAGACCACGCCCATCTTGGTCGTCGCGCCGGTAGTGACGATGGCGATGGGCGTCACCTCCGAGCCGGTGCCGGCGGTGGTCGGCACCTGAATCAGCGGCAGCCGCTGGCCCTTGGCGTTGCCGACGCCGTAGATGTCCGGCAGCGTCTGCTTGTTCTGCGGATGCGCCAGCAGCGCCACCAGCTTGGCGACGTCCATCGAGCTGCCGCCGCCGAAGCCGATGATCAGATCGGCCTGCGCGGACTGCGCCTGCGCCACCGCCGCCAGCACGACGCTCTCCGGCGGATCGGCCAGCACTTGGTCGTAGACGGCGACCGGCAAGCCTTCGCTGGCGAAGCCCGGCAACACCTCATCGAGCAGGCCGAAGCGGGTGATGCCCGGATCGGTCACCAGCAGCACCGAACGCGCGCCGCGCTCCCGGCACAGGCTGGCCAGACGGCGTGACGAGCCGGGTTCGCAGATCAACTGGGCGGTGGTGGCAAAGCTGAACGGATGCATGGTGCCTCCTGTAGTCGAGTGTCAGAACGCGAACGCGCTTTCCGGCAATGCCATCAGGCACGCCGCGCCGCCCTGGATCGCTTCGCGGTGCGCGCTGGCACGCGGCAGGACACGGCGCAGGTAGAACTCCGCACTGGCCAGCTTGGCCTGATAGAAGTCTTCCTCGCCGCTGCCCTGCTCCAGTGCATCCTGAGCCCGCGCCGCGGCCTGCAGCCAGAAGCCGGCCAGCAGCACGTAGGCCGAGTACTGCAGGAAATCCACCGACACCGCACCGATTTCCTGTGGATCGCGGCCAGTCGCGGCGATGATCTCGGCGCTCAGCTCGCGCCATTCGCCGATTCGCGTCTGCACCTTGCTGGCCATCTCATGCAGCGCCGGTCGGTCGATCTGCTGGTCGCAGACTTCGCTGAACTCTGCCTGTAGCGCCGACAGCTCCGCACCACCGTCGCCCAGCAGCTTGCGACGGATGTAGTCGAGTGCCTGGATGCCGTTGGTGCCCTCGTAGAGCTGGGTGATGCGGCTGTCACGCATCAGCTGCTCCATGCCCCACTCGCGGATGTAGCCGTGGCCGCCGTAGATCTGCACGCCAAGACTGGCGACTTCCTGGCCCATGTCGGTGAAGAAGGCTTTGACGATCGGGATCAGCAGCGCCGCCCGCTTGCTCGCGGCCTTTCGGTAGCCCCGCTCGGGATGGCCGTGTTCGAGATCCAGCTGGCGCGCGGTATAGGCCGCCAGCATGCGGCTGCCTTCGACCAGCGTCTTTTGGGTCAGCAGCATGCGGCGCACGTCCGGGTGGACGATGATCGGGTCGGCCGGCTTGTCTGGATGCTGCGCGCCGGCCAGTCCGCGCGATTGCAGACGCTCGCGGGCATAGGCCAGCGAGCCCTGATAAGCCTGTTCGGCAATGCCAAGCCCCTGCAGACCGACCTGGAAGCGCGCGTCGTTCATCATGGTGAACATGCAGGCCAGGCCCTGGTTCGGCTCGCCGACGATCCAGCCGGTGGCGCCGTCGAAATTCATCACGCAGGTCGCCGCACCCTTGATGCCCATCTTGTGTTCGATGGCACCGCAGCTCAGCGCGTTGCGCGCGCCCGGCGTGCCGTCGGTATTGGCGATGAACTTGGGCACCAGCAGCAGGCTGATGCCTTTCACCCCGGCCGGCGCATCCGGCAGGCGCGCCAGCACCAGATGCACGATGTTCTCGCTCATGTCGTGCTCACCGCCGGAGATGAAGATCTTGCTGCCGCTGACCTTGTAGCTGCCGTCCGCCTGCGGCTCGGCGCGGGTGCGCAGCAGCGCGAGATCGGTGCCGGCCTGCGGTTCGGTTAGGCACATGGTGCCGCTCCAGCGGCCGCTGACCAGCTTCTCCAGATAGGTATTCTTCAACGCGTCGCTGCCGTGCTTGTACAGCGCCAGCACCGCGCCCTCGGTCAGGCCGGAATAGATGCGGAAGGACAGCGACGCCGCCATCAGCATCTCGTGAAAGTTGCAGGCCACCAGCTGCGGAAAGCCCTGGCCGCCGTATTCGCTCGGCCCGGTCATGCTCGCCCAGCCGTTGTCGACGTACTGCTGGTAGGCCTCGACGAAGCCCTGCGGCGTCTTCACCTCGCCGTTGTGCAGGGTCACGCCCTCCTCGTCGCTGTTGCGATTGAGCGAGGCGATCTCGCCGCCGGTGTAGCGCGCCGCCTCTTCCAGCACGCCGTCGATCAGCTCGCGGTCCAGGCCGTTGCCGAGCAATTCGCAATGACTGGTGGCGTCGAACAGCTCGTGCAGCACGAAGCGCATGTCACGCAGGGGAGCCTTGTATTCCATGCTCAAGCCTCCTTCCGGTAGTCGGCGAAGCGGCCGCCAAGGGTCGCCAGGCTGTCGATCAGCGCGGCCGGCTGCCAGTGCGCGCCGTGGCGCTCGGCCAGTGCGTTCAGGCGGTCGCGAATGGCGGGCAATCCTTGGCGATCGGCCCAGGTCATCGGCCCGCCGACTTCCGCCGGGAAGCCGTAGCCGTAGAGGTAAACGGTGTCGATGTCGGCGCTGGACTCGGCCATGCCTTCCTCGACAATCTTCGCGCCCTCGTTGACCAGCGCCAGCAGGCAGCGCTCGAGGATTTCCTCTGGGCCGATCTCGCGACGCTGGAAGCCGAGCCGCTCGGACTCGCGCTGCACCAGCGCATCCACTTCGGGGTCGTGCTCGGCCTGGCGACTGCCCTCGGCGTAACGGTAGTAGCCCATGCGCGACTTCTGGCCGAAGCGGCCCAGCTCGCAGAGGCGGTTGTCGATCTGTACGTCCGGCTCGTCCTGGCCCTTGCCGGCCAGCTCGCGCGCGCGCCATCCCAGATCGATACCGACCACGTCGTACATGCGGAACGGCCCCATGGCGAAGCCAAACCCCTGCAGCGCGCCGTCCACCTGATGCGGATAGGCGCCTTCGAGCAGCATCGCCCGCGCCTCACGCACGTAGGTCTTGAGCATGCGGTTGCCGATGAAGCCCGGGCAGTTGCCGGCGACCACGCAGACCTTGCCCATGCGCTTGCCGAGCGAGGTGGATGCCTCGAGCACGGCTTTGGCGGTCTTCGCCCCGCGGACGATTTCCAGCAATTTCATGATGTGCGCCGGGCTGAAGAAGTGCAGGCCCAGCACCTGCTCCGGGCGCCCGGTGACGGCGGCGATGGCGTCGATATCCAGCGCCGAGGTGTTGCTGGCGAGAATGCCGGCGGGCTTCACGATGCCGTCCAGCTCGCGGAAGATCTTCTGCTTGAGTTCGAGGTTTTCGTAGACGGCTTCGATCACCAGATCGGCGTCCTTCAGCGCCTGGTAATCGGCCGCCTTGCCAATGCAGGCGCGCCGCGCCTGGGCCTGCGCCTCGTCGATACGGCCCTGACGGACGTTGTGCGCGTAGGTGTCGGCCACCACGCCCAGCGCCTGTTCGAGCATTTCCGGGTTGTTGTCCAGCCACAGCACCCGCACGCCGGCGTTGGCCAGGCTCATGACGATGCCGCGGCCCATGGTGCCGGCGCCGATGACGGCGGCGGTCTGGATATCGAAGCGGGTTTGGCTCATTGCAGCTGTCCTCGTTGCACGGCTGGAAAAACTGGAGACCAACCATAGACGAAGACGCTACTATTTTTGAAATTTAGTCTTGTGATGTTTCGGATTCACCGAATGAATATCAACAGCTTCGATCTCAACCTGCTGCGCGTGCTCGACGCCCTGCTGCGCGAACGCAGCGTGTCCCGTGCTGCGCAACGGCTATCGCTCAGCCAGCCGGCGGTCAGCAATGCGCTCAATCGCCTGCGTGAAGTGCTCGACGACCCGCTGCTGGTACGCGTCGCCCGCACCATGCAGCCGACGCCGCGCGCGCTGAGCCTGGAAGCGCCGATCCGTGAGGCGTTGCAGCAGATCGAGCACACCCTCAACGCCGGCGATTTTTTCGACCCGGCGACCAGCCGCCAGCGCTTCGCCATCGCCGTCACCGACTACGTCGAGCTGATCTGCATGCCGCCGCTGATGGCTCATCTGGCCAGGGTGGCGCCGGGGATTCAGCTGGCGATCGAGCACCTGAGCCCGACGCTGCCGATCGAGGCGCTGGATAACGGTGAACTGGATCTGGCGCTGGGCCGCTTTCTCGAGGTGCCGACGCGTTTTCAGCGCCGGCGCTGGACCAGCGAGACCTTGCAGGTCGCGCTGCGCCGGGATCATCCGCTGGTGGATGGGGGGCTGGATCTGGACGGGTTCCTGCGCCTGCGCCACCTCTGGGTGCATGGCGGGCAGACGCGCGGCATGGTCGATCAGTGGCTGGAAGAACAGGGCCTGAGCCGAGAAGTGGTCTACACCACGCCGAACTACCTGCAGGCGGCGCATATCGTCGCCAGCAGCGACCTCGCCGCTGTGCTGCCGACCCAGCTCGCGCGGCATTTCGCCAGGCTGCTGCCGCTGCAGCTGTTCGACCTGCCGTTCGATCTCGGCCCCTTCCAGCTGGATATCGTCAGCGTCGCCCAGCGCGAGAAGGATGCGGCCCTGCAGTGGCTGATCGAACAGATGGTGGCGGTTGCGCAACACTGACCACCGCGACGGTTTCCTGTGCTGCAGACAGCAGAAAGCCCGCCGAAGCGGGCTTTCTCTGACCATTTCATTCCTTGAGCTGCCGTCCTGGCGTGGCCGATCTTCCATGATCCCGAGCGCGTCCTGCGCTGCGGAGACGGGTATAGATTAAGCCGCCGACCGGGGCGGACAAAGCAGCCATCGGCGCGACGGCGTGTAAGCCTTTTGCCATAGCTGCGCGAATGAGCGCTTGTGCCCGTTTTCAACGGATCGACGTGAATACCTGCGCTATCCGCCGCCGCAGCTGGCGTGCGCGCTGGACGAATGAACTTCGCCGCGGCGGCCGGGCTCTACCTCTTAGCGCCTCCGCCGACTCCCCAGGAGCAGACGCATGTCATCCGAGCAAGACGAGCTCTCTGATCGGGATTACCCCATCCAGGAAGACATGGGCTTCCAGGAAAAGCTCTGGAAGCTGGAGCGCGCCGGCTGGGTTGCCCTGTCGCTGGTCGTCGCGATCACACTGCTGGGCGTGTTCGGCGCCGGCCCCCTAAGCCAGACCCATGCACAGACCCCCGGTGGCGATCTGGATATCCGCTACCAGCGCTTCGAGCGAAACGGCGCGGCCAGTCAGCTGCAGGTCAAAGCCAAGGCCGGTAGCGACGGCCAGGTCTGGCTGGCGATTGATGGGGCGCTGCTGGAACGCTTCTCCGTCGAAAGCATTCACCCGCAGCCCCTCGTCGCCGAAGCGTTTGGCAATGGCATGCGGCTGCAGTTTCAGCCCGATGCACAGGGCTGGGCGACGGCCTACCTCACGCTGCGCCCCGACGGCGTAGGCCCGGCGAAAAGCGTGGCGCGGCTGAACGGACAGTCGGTGACGCTTAGCCAGTTCGTTTATCCCTAGGAGCGTGACATGGACTCCGTGCTTCGTGCCGCGGCGATCTATCTGGTGGTGCTGGTGGTCTTTCGGCTGGCCGGCAGGCGCACACTGTCGGAACTGACCACCTTTGACTTCGTCCTGCTGCTGATCATCGGCGAAGCCACGCAGCAGGCGCTGCTGGGCGATGACTTTTCGATCGTCAACGCGATGGTGGTGATCGTGTCGCTGGTGGTCTTCGACATCGCCCTGTCGCTGCTGAAGAACAAGTCGCGCTGGCTCTCCAAGCTGATCGATGGCGAGCCGATGATCATCGTCGAGCATGGCCAGGTGCTCGAACGCCGGATTCGCAAAGCCCGTATCGATGAAGGCGACATCCTCGAGGCGGCGCGGCATTCGCAGGGCCTCGAACGAATCGACCAGATCAAGTTCGCCATCCTGGAGAAGGATGGCAAGATTTCCATCATTCCTCGCTAGCGACTGCATCCACGGGGCGCAGGGGCCACTTGCTCGCGCAGCGCGCCCGGCAACCACCGCCATCGACTCGCATCGATGCATCCTCCTGTCACCAAGCGTGATCATTCCATTCGCTGATCTATGCTGTAGCTGATTCGCTCCGAAGTGGACAGGAACAGCCTGTCGTTTCTCCACCGCCCAAGGGGGGCCAGACGGATGCTCGACGTACAGCTGTATCGCTACAACGCAGAACGGGACGCCAAGCCCTACATGCAGTCGATGCAGGCGCCCGATGAGTTCCGCCAGCGCATGGTGCTGGACGTTCTGGAATATCTGCGCGAGCAGGACCCGTCGCTGGCCTACCGCCGCTCCTGTCGCGAAGGCGTCTGTGGCTCGGATGGCATGAACATCGGCGGCAAGAACCGCCTGGCCTGCATCACGGCGGTCTCCGACGCCCTGGATGGCGCGGGTCGCCTGGTCATCCGGCCCTTGCCCGGCATGCCGGTGATCCGCGATCTGGTGGTCGATCAGAGCCAGTTCTTCCGGCAATACGAACGCACCCGTCCGTGGCTGATCAACGACCAGCCAGCACCGAGCATCGAGCGCCTGCAATCGCCAGAAGAGCGTGCCCGGCTCGATGGCCTGTACGAATGCATCCTCTGCGGCTGCTGTTCCTCGCAGTGTCCGTCCTGGTGGTGGAACCCGGAGAAATATATCGGCCCGGCCGGTCTGCTGCAGGCCTGGCGCTTTATCGTCGACAGCCGCGACACCGCTGCCGCCGAGCGCCTGGCGGACCTGGACGATCCGTTCAGCGTGTTCCGCTGCCGCAGCATCGGCAACTGCAGCTGGGTTTGTCCGAAGGGACTCAACCCGATGGGCGCGATCGGCCATATCCGTCGTGAGCTGCTGGCGCGGGGCACCTGACCGAGCGGCCGAAACCAGTAGTGGCACTTTGCCTTAACGATGTTTAATCTCTGCCACCGCCGCGGCCCCGCCGCTCCCGAGCTCAGCCGCCAGCCGTCATGGACCGCCACCGCCCTTCCGCCACTTCTGAAGCCTCGCCGCCGCCACGCCGGTCACGTGCGAGCGCGCTGGTTTCGCTGGGTTATGTCCTCGGCCTGCTGCTGGTCTTCGCCTTCAGCCTCTATCTGCTGCCGGCACACACCGGGGTCGGCAAGCTCCTCTGGGGCAACTGAACCGCGCGAAGCCCGACCGGCGGTAGCTACTTTGGTAGCAGCCCCATAGTTGCATAGCCGCCCGCCGCGCATGCTCGTAACGTCGCCTTGAAAGCAGTGCATCCGTCCTGCAGCCTCACGAGCGAAGCCGTCATGCTGTCAATTCTTCGATCCCGCTCCGGTGCCCGTCAGGGCGATGGTGTCACCAGCCTGCTCGGCAGCGCCGCGCAGTTGCCCGAACAACTCGCGGCGCTGCGTCTGGAGCCGACCTACATTGCCGGCTTCGTCTCGCCGCATGTCGATCTCGATGCGGTCGCACGCCTGATCCGCCAGCGCTTCCCGCAGGCGGTCATCAGCCTGTGCACCACCGCCGGCGAGCTGTCGAGCCAGAATACCCAGCTGTACTGCAGCACCGGTGCGCATTGGGATCGCGTGGCGCTGCAACTGTTCGACGCCAGCGTGATTGCCGCTGCCGAGATCGTCCACGTACCGCTGGAATGCGAGGACATCCGCGGCCAGGGCACGCGCCTGAGCATGGCGCAACGCATCGCCCGGCTGACCGAGTCGCTGCGGCGCCTGCAGGTGAAGATGCCGATCGACTATCGCGACACCCTGGCGAACATCGTCTTCGACGGCCTTTCGGCGTCCGAATCGTTCTTCATGGAAGCGCTCTACGAATCCGGCCGCTTCCCCTGCCTGTTCGTCGGCGGCTCGGCCGGCGGCAAGCTCGACTTCAAGGCCACCCAGCTGCATGACGGCACGCGTGCCTACCAGAACCATGCGCAGATCGTCTTCCTCAAATGCGCCCGCGACGTGCGCTTCGGCGTGTTCAAGAGCCAGAACTTCGAGCCGACCGCGCTCAGTCTCAGCGTCCTCAGCGCGTCGCTGGAAGACCGCTACATCAGCCAGGTGGTCGATGCGCGCGGCAACATCCGTTCGATGGTCGCCGCCCTCTGCGAGGCGCTGCATTGCACGCCGGGCGAGCTGGAGGCGCGGCTGGCGGATTATTCCTTTGCCATCCGCGTCGGCGAGGAGGTGTTCGTGCGCTCGATCGCGCGGATCGACTTCGCCAACGAGCGCGTACACCTGTTCTGCGACGTCGCCCCCGGCGAGGAGCTGGTGATGGTCAAGCGCACGCCGCTGGTGGAAGCCACCCGCCGCGACTTCCAGCGCTTCATGCGCGACAAGCCCGGCCGGCCGCTGGTCGGCATTCTCAACGACTGCATCCTGCGCCGGCTGAACAATGCCCAGGCGCTCGACGGCATGCACGCGGTGTTCGGCGACACACCGGTGCTCGGCTACTCCACCTTCGGCGAGATCCTCGGGCTGAACCTCAACCAAACGCTGACGGCGGTGTTCTTCTTCCGCACCAGCGATCAGGCCGCGTTTCGCGACGAATACACCGACAACTTCATCGCCTATCACGGCGAGTTCAAGGCGTTCTTCCTGCGCCGGCAGATCAAGAAACTCACAGGCCTGAGCCAGGTGGTGGTCAAGCAGATCGACCAGTTCAAGCGCCAGGACTACCAGAGCAGCCTCGACATCAACGGCCTCGACGAGCATATCCGCCCGGTGTTCCGCGGCCTCGCCGATCTCGGCGCGGTGCTGCTCGATGCCGACCGCCAGCGCCAGCACATGGCCGACCAGCTGAGCCAGTGCGCCACCGACCTGCACGGTTCGATGGACGAACTGGCGCTGACCATCGACCAGCAGGCGCAGGTGATCGACCAGGCCGGCACGTCGGTCAGCCAGATGGTCGATCAGGCCGATGCGGTGGTCGGCAGCGCGCGCGCCCTGGCGCAGTCGAGCCAGCGCATCCAGTCGGTGGTGCAGACCATCCAGCAGATCGCCGGACAGACCAACCTGCTGGCGCTCAACGCAGCGATCGAAGCCGCACGCGCCGGCGAGATGGGCCGCGGCTTTGCCGTGGTCGCCGACGAGGTGCGCAAGCTAGCCGAGATCACCCGCCGGAACGCCGAGGAGATCGGCACCGACATCGACCGTCTGGCCGATGCCATACGTGCGGTGGCGCAGCACATCGAGAGCCAGTCGGCGGACGTCGGCTCGCTGACCGATGTACTCGAAGCGCTGCAGAGCACCAGCGAGGCCACCGCTGGCACGTCGCGGCGGACCAAGGGCGTCGCCGACCATCTGCTCGGCCTGACCACCCACTGAGTTTCGCCGCGGCAACGAAAAAGGGCGTGCCGAAGCACGCCCTTTTTACTTTCCGTCCGCTCAGAATCGGTCGCGCAGCACCAGCTCGTCGAACGGCAGCTTGCCGACGCGCGGCTTGGGCTCGAGCGTGCGCTTGCCCACCGCGACCATCAGGCCGATCACATGGTTGGCCGGCAGGTTGATCAGCTGCGCCACGGCATCGAAATCGAAGCCGTCCATCGGGCAGGAGTCCAGCCCCTTGCCGCGCGCCGCCAGCATCAGCGTCTGCGCCAGCAGGCCGCAGCTGCGCATGGTCTCGTCGCGCTGCACCTGCGGCTTACCGCGGTAGTAATTGTCGATGGCGCCGGCCATGTAATCCTGCACCTGCTCCGGCGCACCTTCCCAGACGCGGCGCGCATCCGCTTCCCAGCTGTCGAGCTTGGCGCAGACCACCACCAGCATCGAGGCCTCGGTCATCTGCGCCTGGTTCCAGCCCACCTCGCGGATCTGCGCGCGCAGCGCCGGATCGCTGATCTCGACCAGTCGCACGTGCTGCAGGTTGAACGCCGACGGTGCGTGCAGCGCCAGGCGCAGCAGCTCGTCCTTCTCCTCGCGGCTGAGCTGGAAGTCAGGATCGTAGGCTTTGATCGCACGGCGGCTCTGGATGGCGTCTTCGATGGTCATGGGCTTCTCCCGAATCAAGAATGGCCGCCATGCTAGCGACGCGAAATGATCGAAACCACCGGTACTTTCCGATCAAACCGATCGAGCAGCACGATACTTTGCGCGGCGAACGCCCACGAAAAAGCCGCCCGAAGGCGGCTTTTGTTGAACGACGGATCGCAGCTTAGAGTTGCGGGCCGGCGTTCTTGATGGCGTCGGAGACGTCGAACTTCTTGAAGTTCTCGACGAACTTGCCTGCCAGCTCCTTGGCCGCCAGATCGTAGGCGCTCGGGTCAGCCCAGGTATTGCGCGGGTTGAGCAGCTGGGTTTCGACGCCCGCAACGGCCTTCGGCACGTCCAGGTTGATGATCGGCAGGTGCTCGGTTTCGGCACCGACCAGCGCGCCGCTCTGGATCGCCGCGATCACCGCGCGGGTGGTCGGGATGTTGAAGCGCTTGCCGACGCCGTAGCCACCGCCGGTCCAGCCGGTGTTGACCAGATAGACCTTGGAGCCGAAGGCGTTGATGCGCTTGATCAGCAGCTCGGCGTACTCGCCGGCCGGACGCGGGAAGAACGGCGCGCCGAAGCAGGTGGAGAAGGTCGACTTGATGCCGCTGCCCGAACCCATTTCGGTGGAACCGACCAGCGCGGTGTAGCCGGACAGGAAGTGGTAGGCCGCCTGCTCGTTGTTCAGGATCGACACTGGCGGCAGCACGCCGGTCAGGTCGCAGGTCAGGAAGATCACCGCTTTCGGCTCGCCGCCGAGGTTCTTCTCGGAACGCTTCTCGACGTGCTCCAGCGGGTAAGCGGCGCGGCTGTTCTGCGTCAGGCTGGCATCGGCGTAGTCGGGCAGGCGGGTCTGCTCGTTGAGCACGACGTTTTCCAGCACGGCGCCGAACTTGATGGCCTTCCAGATAACCGGCTCGTTCTTCTCGGACAGGTCGATGCACTTGGCGTAGCAACCGCCTTCGATGTTGAACACGCGACCCACGCCCCAGCCGTGCTCGTCGTCACCGATCAGGTAACGCGATTCGTCGGCCGACAGGGTGGTCTTGCCGGTGCCAGACAGGCCGAAGAACAGGGTGGTGTCGCCGTCTTCGCCGATGTTGGCGGCGCAGTGCATTGGCAGCACGTCGACGTCCGGCAGCAGGTAGTTCTGCACGGAGAACATGGCTTTCTTCATTTCACCGGCGTACTGCATGCCGGCGATCAGCACTTTCTTCTCGGCGAAGTTGAGGATCACGCAGCCGTCGGAATGGGTACCGTCGCGCTCCGGCTCGCACTGGAAGAACGGCGCGTTGAGGATGCGCCACTCGCTCTTGCCGGCCGGGTTGAAGGCGGTCGGCTCGATGAACAGGCAACGGCCGAACAGGTTGTGCCAGGCGGTTTCGGTACTCATCTTCACCGGCAGGTAGTGCTCGGGGTCAGCACCAACATGCACGTGGGAAACGAAGCTGTCACGCTCGCCGAGGTAGGCTTCGACGCGGTTCCACAGCGCCTCGAACTTGCCGGCCGGGAACGGGCGGTTGATCGGCCCCCAGGCGATGTGGTGCTGGGTGCTCGGCTCTTCGACGATGAAGCGGTCAGCCGGAGAACGACCTGTGCGGTGCCCGGTCTTAACCACCAGAGAGCCATTGGCAGCCAGCTCACCCTCACCGCGCTTGACGGCTTCTTCAATCAATTGCGCGATGCTGATGTCGGTGTACACGGCGTTGGTCGCTTGCGTCATGAGTGTCCCCGTCGGCCCTGGGCCGATTCCTCCATGCTGTTGTAGTGCACCAGACGGTGAACTACATCGAAAAAAGTGCGCGCGATTATGCCAGAAAACACGGCGCGCTGGGTATGAGCCCGTGATGGCCAAAAGGTTCACTGTGGCATGGCGCCATCAGTGACGGGTATCCGAGGCCGGCTGAATGCCACCACCGGCGAACAGCTGGCCGATGTCGGCGGCATCGAAGACGTACCGTTCGTTGCAGAACTGGCAATCCACGGTGATGGTGCCGCCCTGCTCCTGCAGCAGCTGTTCGGCATCGTGCTGGCCCAGGCTGACCAGCGCATTGGCCGAGCGCTCGCGCGAGCAACTGCAGCGGAAGCGGATCGGCTGCGCCTCGAACAGCCGCAGCGGTTCCTCGTGGTAGAGCCGATGCAGCACCGTCTCGGTATCCAGCCCCAGCAGTTCCTCGGCGCTGAGCGTATCGGCCAGGGTGCGCAGGTGCTGCCAGCTGGCTTCGCGCTCTTCCGGATCGTGAATGCGGTCGGCGGGCAACTGCTGCAGCAGCAGGCCGCAAGCGCGGCGGCTGTCGGCGGCGAGCCAGAAACGGGTCGGCAGTTGCTCGGAGGCGGCGAAGTATTCCGACAGGCACGCGGCCAGGTCGACGCCTTCCAAGCCGACGATGCCCTGGTAGCGCTGGCCCTTGGCCGGATCGACGGTGATCGCCAACATGCCTTCGGGCATCAGCTCGCGCAGGGTTGCGTCCGGCGCGATCTGCTCGGCATGGTAACGGGCGATACCGCGCACCTCGCGGTCGCTGGAGCATTCGACCATCAGCAGCGGCACCGGCCCTTCGGAGCGCG
Organism: Stutzerimonas degradans; assembly: GCF_024448505.1. Lineage (GTDB taxonomy): Bacteria > Pseudomonadota > Gammaproteobacteria > Pseudomonadales > Pseudomonadaceae > Stutzerimonas > Stutzerimonas degradans. Next base: position 279,181 of record NZ_JAMOHV010000001.1, on the reverse strand, counting down.
CCTGCAGCGACAGCAGGCCGTCGAACTTCAGCGTGCCGACCAGCAGCGCCGCGGCAGCCAGCAGCTCGCCGAGCAGCTGGGCGACCGGCTCAGGGTAGGCGTGCTTAGCCAGCACGTGCTGGTAGCTTTCGGCGAGCGTGGCGGTTTCGCCGCGCACGTCGTTGTCGTCGAAGAGAAAGCGTTGGGTCTGGTCGGACATGCCGGATGCTCGCAAGGTGGCCGCGGAAAAAGTCGTGCATTTTACACGAAGCGTCGGCACCCCGAGGCACCCGCCGTCGATTCGGTGGACCGGTCGTGGAGTCGGCCGTTCCCTGCCGCTCAGCCCTTGAATGCGCGCAGCAGCTCGATCTGCCGGCGCTGCTTCTTGCTCGGCCGGCCGTCGGTCTGCACGCCGAGCGCGCCGGCCTTGCGCTGCGCCGCCGCTTCTTCGCGGCGCGCCAGGCTGTCGGCGGTTTCCTCGTAGAGCAGCTGGGCCTGGGGCGCGCCACGGCGCACCGCCGACAGCTCGCGAATGATCACCGTGCGCTCGTCGAAGCCGATGCGGATCACCAGCTCGTCGCCGACCCGCGGCTCCTTGCCCGGCTTGCAGCGCTCGCCGCGACAGTGCACCTTGCCGCCCTCGATGGCTTCCTTGGCCAGCGCGCGGGTCTTGAAGAAGCGCGCGGCCCACAGCCACTTGTCCAGGCGCACCTTGTCGTCGTCTTTTTCGCTCATGTTCAACCTGCGTTTCGCCTTGTGGTCTCAGCCGTGTGCAGTTGTCATGCACCACGACTAGAATGCCCGCAAATCTTACGGATGCCACGCTTGGACTGTCTCGATCCCCACACGCTGATCGGCCTGCGCGAATGGGTCGCCCTGCCCGAACTGGGCGTGGTCGGCCTGCGCGCGAAGATCGATACCGGCGCCAGCACCTCGGCGCTGCATGCCACCGAGATCAGCGAATTCGAGCGTGACGGCAGGCCCTGGGTGCGTTTCACCGCGCATCTGGGCACGCTGGTCCAGCGCCGCCATCGCTGCGAGGCGCCGCTGGTGGCGCACAAGACGATCAAGAGCTCCAACGGCCAGGCGCAGACGCGTTACGTGGTGCGCACCCTGCTGGCGCTCGGCGACCATGTCTGGCCGGTCGAATTCACCCTGACCTGCCGCAAGACCATGCGCTACCGCCTGTTGCTCGGCTCCAAGGCGCTGGTCGATGGGCAGTGGCTGATCGATCCGTCGCGCTCTTACATCCAGGACAAACCCCAGGTTCTCACTTCCCCCGGTGCCCAATGAAAATCGCCGTGCTGTCGCGCAATCCGCGCCTGTATTCCACCCATCGCCTGGTCGAAGCCGGCCAGCAGCGTGGCCATGAGGTGGTGGTGATCGACACCCTGCGCGCCTACATGAACATCGCCAGCCACAAACCGCAGATTCATTACCGCGGCAAGCCGCTGGAGGGTTTCGACGCGGTGATCCCGCGCATCGGCGCCTCGGTGACCTTCTACGGCTGCGCGGTGCTGCGCCAGTTCGAGATGCAGGGCGTGTTTCCGCTCAACGAATCGGTGGCCATCGCCCGCTCGCGCGACAAGCTGCGCGCGCTGCAGCTGCTGTCGCGGCGCGGCGTCGGCCTGCCGGTGACCGGCTTCGCCCACTCGCCCGACGACATTCCCGACCTGATCCAGATGGTCAACGGCGCGCCGCTGGTGATCAAAGTGCTCGAGGGCACCCAGGGCATCGGCGTGGTGCTGTGCGAGACCGAGAAGGCCGCCGAATCGGTGATCGAGGCGTTCATGGGCCTCAAGCAGGACATCATGGTGCAGGAGTACATCAAGGAGGCCGGCGGCGCCGACATCCGCTGCTTCGTCGTCGGCGACAAGGTGATCGCCTCGATGAAGCGCCAGGCCAAGCCCGGCGAGTTCCGCTCCAACCTGCATCGTGGCGGCACCGCCAGCCTGATCAAGATCACCCCGGAAGAACGCATGACCGCGATCCGCGCCGCCAAGGTGATGGGCCTGAACGTGGCCGGCGTCGACATCCTGCGCTCCAACCACGGCCCGCTGGTGATGGAGGTCAACTCTTCGCCGGGCCTGGCCGGCATCGAGGAAACCACCGGCAAGGACGTTGCCGGGCTGATCATCGAGTACCTGGAAAAGAACGGCGGCCCGCACCTGACCCGCACCAAGGGCAAGGGCTGAACGCAGCGCGCTGACAACCAGCGCGCGCTCGCCATCAGGTTTTTATCGCGTCCCTCGGCAGCAGCAGCCCCAGCGGCAGGCTGACCCGCGCCTCCAGGCCGCCACCCTCGCGGTTGCGCAGCTCGACGATGCCGCCGTGCTGGTTGGCGATGCGCTTGACGATCGCCAGCCCCAGGCCGGAGCCCTTGCCACCGCGCGCGCGGTCGCCGCGGATGAACGGATTGAAGATTCCCTCCAGCTCGCTCGGCGCGATGCCAGGTCCGCGGTCGAGCACGCTGAGCACCACGTACGGCGCATTGCTGTCGCCGGTTACCGAGGCGGCGACCTCCACGCCTTCGCCGCCGTAGCGCCGGGCGTTCTCGATCAGGTTGACCAGCAGGCGCTTGATCGACACGCGGCGCAGCGCCAGTTCCGGCATCGGCTCGACGCACAGGCGCACCGACTCCTCATGCTGGTTGTACGGCGCTACTACCTCGCGGATCAGCTCGCCCAGGTCGAGCTTCTCCACCGGCTCGTCGCTGCCGTCACGGACGAAGGCGAGGAACTGGTCGAGAATCGCGTCCATGTCCTCGACGTCGCGGATCATGTCCTCGGTCAGCTCGTCGTCGCCAGCCATCAGCTCCAGCGACAGGCGCAGGCGCGTCAGCGGCGTTCGCAGATCATGCGACACCCCGGCGAGCATCAGCTCGCGCTCGCGCCCGGCCTGCTCGACGTCCTCGGCCATCTGGTTGAACGCGCGATACACCTCGGTCATCTCGCTCGGCGTATCGCCGATCGGCAGGCGCACGCTGCGACCCTTGCCGATCTGCCGCGCGGCGTAGACCAGCCGCTTGAGCGGCAGGTTGAGCTGGTTGACGAAGATCCACGCCGCCGCCGTCGACAGCAAACCGATGCCGAGGAACCAGCCGAGCACGCTCCAGATGCGCTGGCCGCGTAGCGGATAGGCATACAGCGGCACCCGTACCCAGTCCGCGCCGAGCTCCGGTGCGCGCACCCAGATCGCGGTGGACGGCTGGATACGCACCCGTACCTCGGTCTCGGCGCCCAGCTCGGCGCGCATCTGCCGCTGGAAGATGTCGGTGTAGGGCCAGTGGTATTCGCCGCGCGGTACCTGCAGCTCCGGCACCGTCTGCAGACCGGCGGCGCGACCGATGCGTGCGCGGTCGGCAGCGTCCGCCGCCCAGTAGGCTCGCAGCGTCAGCGCCGCGCCGTGGCTGTACTGGCGGTCCACCAGCACGTCCTCGTTGGCCATCAGGTAGAACAGCGTCAGCACCTTGGAGAACAGCACCACCACCAGCACCATCCACAGGGTGCGGGCGAAGAAGCTTTGCGGGAACCACAGCGGCGCTTTCACCCGCGACGAGCCTCGCGCCGCGCGCTGCCAGTGGACGCGCAGGCCGCCCGCGTCACCTGCCGCCTGCCGCCTGCGTGAAGCGCGAATGTCACTTGTTGCCGTCCGGCACGAACACGTAGCCCACGCCCCACACGGTCTGGATGTAGCGCGGCTTGGACGGATCGGGTTCGATCAGCCGACGCAGGCGCGAGATCTGCACGTCGATGGATCGCTCCAGCGCGTCCCACTCGCGACCACGGGCGAGGTTCATCAGCTTGTCGCGTGTCAGCGGCTCGCGGGCGTGCTGCACCAGCGCCTTGAGCACGGCGAACTCGCCGGTGGTGAGCATGTGCACCTGATCGCCGCGCGTCAGCTCGCGGGTCGCCAGCGACAGCTGGTAATCGCCGAAGGTGACGATCTCCTCCTCGCTGCCCGGCGCGCCCGGCACCTGCGGCGTCTGCCGGCGCAGCACGGCGCGGATGCGCGCCAGCAGTTCACGCGGATTGAATGGCTTGGCCAGGTAATCGTCGGCGCCCTGCTCCAGGCCCTGAATGCGGCTGGCCTCGTCGCCCTTGGCGGTGAGCATGATGATCGGAATCTGGTTGTTGCTCTCGCGCAGGCGCCGGCAGGCGGACAGGCCATCCTCGCCGGGCATCATCAGATCGAGCACCACCAGCTGGAACAGCTCGCGGCTGAGCAGGCGATCCATCTGCTCGGTGTTCTCCACGGTCCGCACGCGGTAGCCCTGCTCGTCGAGAAAGCGCTCGAGCAGGCGCCGCAGGCGGGCGTCATCATCGACGATGAGGATCTTTTCACCTTCGTTGGCGGACGCAGTGCTGCTCATGGGAACTCCCGAATTTATCGACGGCGCATTATGCGCCTGCGGATGAAAAGGCATTCGTCAGCCATTGTTAGCAGATTTTGCGGGCGAAGCGGTCGTCGATACGCCGCGCTTTTTCGTCCGCAGCGCCGCAGCAAGCCGGCCGCTGCCTTTATACTCCCGCGCTTTCGCGCAGGCCCGGCCTGCATGGTTCGACTGACCCAGGTAGCTTCATGGACAGCATCAACTCCCGTATCGCCAACGAGCTGGGCGTGCGCCCGCAACAGGTAGCCGCCGCCGTGGCGCTGCTCGACGAGGGCTCCACCGTGCCCTTCATCGCCCGTTACCGTAAGGAAGTCACCGGCAGCCTCGACGATACCCAGCTGCGCAATCTGGAGGAGCGCCTGCGCTACCTGCGCGAGCTGGACGCGCGCCGCGTCTCGATCCTCGCCAGCATCGAGGAACAGGGCAAGCTGACCCCCGAGCTGAAGCGCGAGATCGATCTCGCCGACACCAAGACCCGCCTCGAAGACCTCTACCTGCCCTACAAGCAGAAGCGCCGCACCAAGGGCCAGATCGCCCTGGAAGCCGGCCTCGGCGAGCTGGCCGATGCGCTGTTCGGCAATCCGGAGCTGAATCCGGAGGAGGAAGCCGAGCGCTTCATCGACGCCGAGAAGGGCTTCGCCGATGTGAAAGCGGTGCTCGAAGGCGCCAAGTACATCCTCATGGAGCGCTTCGCCGAGGACGCCGACCTGCTGGCCAAGCTGCGTGACTTCCTCAAGCACAACGCCACCCTCAGTGCGCGCGTCGTGCCGGGCAAGGAAGCCGAGGGTGCCAAGTTCAGCGACTACTTCGAGCATGACGAAGTACTGAAGAACGCGCCGTCGCACCGCGCGCTGGCGATCTTCCGCGGGCGCAACGAGGGCATCCTCAGCGTCAGCCTCAAGGTCGGCGACGAAGCGCCGGGCAGCATGCACCCGGGCGAGGCCATGATCGGCGAGCGCTTCGGCATCACCAACCGCGGCCGCGCCGCCGACAAGTGGCTCGGCGAGGTGGTGCGCTGGACCTGGAAGGTCAAGCTCTATACCCACCTGGAAACCGACCTGCTCGGCGAGCTGCGTGACAAGGCCGAAGACGAAGCCATCTCCGTATTCGCCCGCAACCTGCAAGACCTGCTGCTCGCCGCGCCGGCCGGCCCGCGCGCGACCCTGGCGCTGGACCCGGGCCTGCGCACCGGCTGCAAGGTCGCGGTGGTCGACGCTACCGGCAAGCTGCTGGAAACCGCCACCGTCTACCCACACGCACCGCGCAACGACTGGGACGGCACCCTGGCGATCCTCGCCAAGCTGTGCGCCAAGCACGCCGTCGACCTGATCGCCATCGGCAACGGCACCGCCAGCCGCGAATCGGACAAGCTGGCCGGCGAGCTGATCAAGAAGGTGCCCGGCCTCAAGCTCACCAAGATCATGGTCAGCGAAGCCGGCGCCTCGGTGTACTCGGCCTCCGAGCTGGCCGCCAAGGAATTCCCGGATCTGGACGTCTCCCTGCGCGGCGCCGTGTCCATCGCCCGCCGTCTGCAGGACCCGCTGGCCGAGCTGGTGAAGATCGACCCGAAATCCATCGGCGTCGGCCAGTACCAGCACGACGTGTCCCAGCTCAAGCTGGCGCGCTCGCTGGATGCGGTGGTGGAGGATTGCGTGAACGCCGTCGGCGTCGACGTGAATACCGCTTCCGCCGCCCTGCTGGCGCGCATCTCCGGTCTCAACGCGACGCTGGCGCAGAACATCGTGCAGTTCCGCGATGCCAATGGCGCGTTCAAGTCGCGCAGCGAGCTGAAGAAGGTGCCACGTCTGGGTGACAAGACCTTCGAACAGGCGGCCGGCTTCCTCCGCGTAATGAACGGCGACAACCCGCTGGACGCCTCCGCCGTGCACCCGGAGACCTACCCGCTGGTCAAGCGCATCGCCGCCGATACCGGCCGCGACATCCGCTCGCTGATCGGCGACTCGGCGTTTCTCAAGCGCCTGGACCCCAAGCAGTTCACCGACGAGACCTTCGGCCTGCCCACCGTCACCGACATCCTCAGCGAACTGGACAAGCCCGGCCGCGATCCGCGTCCGGAGTTCAAGACCGCCGAGTTCCAGGATGGCGTCGAGAAGCTCAGCGATCTGGAGCCGGGCATGGTGCTCGAAGGCGTGGTGACCAACGTGACCAACTTCGGCGCCTTCGTCGACATCGGCGTGCATCAGGACGGTCTCGTGCACGTGTCGGCGCTCTCCGAGAAGTTCGTCAAGGACCCGTATGAGGTGGTCAAGGCCGGTGACATCGTCAAGGTCAAGGTCATGGAAGTGGACATCCCGCGCCAGCGCGTCGGCCTGTCCATGCGCATGAGCGATACCCCAGGCGAGAAGACCGACGGCCCGCGCGGCGGCAGCAAGCCACGCGGCAACGCCCCGCGCAGCGAACGCCACGCCCGGGAAGACAAGCCCGCGCCGGCCAACGCGGCGATGGCCGCGCTGTTCGCCAACGCCAAGCAGCTGAGGAAATAAGCATGAGCATGCAAGTCGAGGCGGTGGGCAACTCCAGCGCCTTCGGCCGTCTGCTCGGCCTGGAAATCCACCAGGTCGGTAATGGCGAGGCCGTGCTCGGCCTGACCATGCACGACGGTCTGCGCAACCTGCACGGCAAGCTGCACGGCGGCGCGCTGTTCTCGCTGATCGACACCGCCATGGGCCAGGCCAGCCACAGCCTCGGCGATGGCTCGCCGAACAGCGTGACGCTGGAATGCAAGGTCAACTACATCCGCCCGGTCACCGATGGCGAGCTACGCTGCCGGGCGTGGGTGGTGCATGGCGGCCGGCGCACCCAGGTGCTCGAAGCTGAGGTGCACCAGGGCGACAAGCTGATCGCCAAGGCGCAGGCCACCTTCGCCTGCCTGTAACGCCGCGCCACCAATCCTGTGCCCGCGCAAACGCCGCTCTTGTGCAGCGGCGTTTGCGTCCCCATATTGGGCCGACTGTCGCGTGAAGGAATCCACAAGTTGAGCGATCTTCTCTCTCATCGTCTGGCACTGCTGGCCGAGCAAACCAACCTGCCGCTGCTCAGCCAATGCCTGCACGGGATCGAGCGCGAATGCCTGCGCGTCGATGCGCACGGGCAGCTGGCCCACAGCCCGCATCCGCGTGCCCTCGGCTCGGCGCTGACGCATCCACAGATCACCACCGACTATTCCGAGGCGCTGCTGGAGTTCATCACCGGCACCGACCAGGACCCGCGCAACACGCTGGCCGAGCTGGAGACCATCCACCGGTTCACCTACGCCAAGCTCGACGGCGAATTCCTCTGGAGCCCGTCGATGCCCTGTCCGCTGCCAGACGAGGCGGACATTCCCATCGCCGAGTACGGCAGCTCCAACGTCGGCCGGCTCAAGCACGTCTACCGCCAGGGCCTGGCGCTGCGCTACGGCAAGACCATGCAGTGCATCGCCGGCATTCACTACAACTTCTCGCTGCCCGAGCAGCTGTGGGCGGTGCTGCAGGCCGACGACGGCGACCCGCGCAGCGCGCAGGACTATCGCTCCAGTCGCTACATCAGCCTGATCCGCAACTTCCGTCGCCACAGCTGGCTGTTGATGTACCTGTTCGGCGCCTCGCCGGCGCTGGATGCCGGCTTCCTGCGTGGCCGCGCGCACCAGCTCGAATCGCTCGACGAGCACACGCTCTACCTGCCCTGGGCGACCAGCCTGCGCATGAGCGACCTGGGTTACCAGAACAACGCCCAGGCCGGTCTGACGCCCTGCTACGACGACCTGCCCAGCTATACCGAAAGCCTTTACCACGCGGTCTCCACGCCCTACCCCGAGTACGTGGCGCTGGGCACCAAGGATGCCGCCGGCAACTGGCAGCAGCTCAACACCAACGTGCTGCAGATCGAAAACGAGTACTACTCCAACATCCGCCCCAAGCGCGTCACCGCGGTCGGCGAACGGCCGCTGCAGGCGCTGCGGGCGCGCGGCATCCAGTACATCGAAGTGCGCTGCCTGGACATCAACCCGTTTCTGCCGCTGGGCATCGACCTCGGCGAGGCGCGCTTCCTCGATGCCTTCCTGTTGTTCTGCGCGCTGGATGACAGCCCCTGTCTGGCCGAAGGCGAATGCGGCGCGGCCACCGACAACTTCCTCAAGGTGGTCAAGGAGGGCCGGCGTCCGGGCCTGGAGCTGCGCCGCCGCGGCGAGAGCGTGCCCCTCACCGTGTGGGCCGGCGAGCTGCTCGACGGCATCGGTCGTGTCGCCGCGCTGCTCGATCGCAGCCACGGTGATGCGCGGCATGCCGAGGCGCTTGCCGAACAGCGCGCCAAGGTTGCCGACAGCCGCCTGACCCCGTCGGCACGCGTGCTCGACGAGCTGCGCCGCAGCGGCGAGAGCTTCAGCCGATTCGCCATGCGCCAGACGCTCCGCCATGCCGAGCATTTCCGCGCAAAGCCGCTGGCCGCCGAGGTGCTGGCCGGTTTCGAGGCTGCGGCGCGCCAGTCGCTGGAACAGCAGGCGGCGACGGAAGCCGCCGACCGCCTGGATTTCGACAGCTTCGTCGCCGACTACCAGCGCAGCCTCGACGCCTGATCGTTGCCTGCGGCGGGCGCGATGCCCGCCGCCAGCGCCTCAGAGCGCTTTTTCGAAGATCTTCGAGTTGCGCTGGAAGTTGTACAGCGAGGCGCGTGCCGCCGGCAGGTGCTCGACGCCGATCGGCTCGAAGCCGCGCTCGCGGAACCAGTGGGCGGTGCGCGTGGTGAGCACGATGAGCTTCTTCAGCCCCAGCTTGCGCGCACGCTCCTCGATGCGTTCGAGCAGCTCGTCGCCGCGCCCGCCATGGCGGTATTCCGGGTTGACCGCCAGACAGGCCAGCTCGCCGGCATCCGAATCGGCGATCGGATAGAGCGCCGCGCAGGCGATGATCAGCCCGTCGCGCTCGACGATGCTGAACTGCTCGACCTCACGCTCCAGCACTTCGCGCGAGCGCCGCACCAGAATGCCCTGCTCCTCCAGCGGGGTGATCAGGTCGATCAGCCCGCCGACGTCCTCGATGGTTGCCTCGCGCAGCTGCTCGAACTGCTCCTGGGTCACCAGCGTGCCGGCGCCGTCGCGAGTGAACAGCTCGTTGAGCAACGCGCCGTCGTCGGCGTAGCTGACCACGTGACTGCGCCGCACGCCGCCGCGGCAGGCCTGCGCGGCGGCATCCAGCAGCTCGGCCTGGTACTGGCTGCCGAGGCGTTCGACGTAGGCCGGAATCTGCTGCGGGCGCAGCTCGCGCACCAGCCGGCCGCTCTCGTCCAGCAGCCCGGTTTCGGCGCCATAAAGCACCAGCTTGTCGGCCTGCAGATCGATGGCGGCGCGGGTGGCGACGTCCTCACACGCGAGGTTGAAAATCTCGCCGGTCGGCGAGTAGCCCAGCGGCGACAGCAGCACGATGGTGCGCTCGTCGAGCAGGCGGCCGATGCCCTTGCGGTCGATGCGCCGCACCTCGCCGGTGTGGTGCAGGTCGACCCCGTCGAGCACGCCGATCGGTCGCGCGGTGACGAAGTTGCCGCTGGCCACGCGCAGCCGCGCACCCTGCATGGGCGAGGCGGCCATGTCCATCGACAGCCGCGCTTCCAGCGCGATGCGCATCTGCCCGACCGCATCGATCACGCATTCCAGCGTCGCTGCGTCGGTGATGCGCAGGTCACGGTGATAGCGCGGCTCGATGCCGCGCGCCGCCAGGCGCGCCTCGATCTGCGGGCGCGAGCCGAACGCCAGTACCAGACGCACGCCGAGGCTGTGCAGCAGCACCAGGTCGTGGACGATGTTGGCGAAGTTGGCATGCTCCAGGCCGTCGCCCGGCAGCATGACGACGAAGGTGCGGTCGCGGTGCGAATTGATGTAGGGCGAGGAGTCGCGAAGCCAGGTGACGTAGTCGTGCATGGATGAACCCGTGGGATTGACGTAGAGGCGCGGCGTCAAGCCCGCGCCGGTTGCAGACAATAGTGCTCGATCATCCGCCGCAGCAGCTGCACGGTCGGCTCGATACGCGCCAGCGCAAGATACTCGTCCGGCTGGTGCGCGCAGGCGATGTCGCCGGGGCCGAGGATCAGCGTCTGGCAGCCGAGCTGCTGAAGATAAGGCGCTTCGGTGGCGAACGCCACCGCGTGGGCGGCGTGGCCGGTGAGGCGCTCGGCAAGCTGCACCAGCTCGCTATCGGCGGCCTGCTCGAAGGCCGGCACGCTGGGGAAGATCGGCGCCAGCTCGATGTTTACCCGATGCTGCTCGGCCAGCGGCTGCAGGCGCTGGCGGATCGCCGTGCGCAGCTGCGCCGGGTCCATGCCCGGCAGCGGGCGCAGGTCGAATTCCAGCGCGCACTGGCCGCAGATGCGGTTGGGATTGTCGCCGCCGTGGATGCAGCCGAGATTGAGCGTCGGCCCCGGCACGTCGAACAGCGGGTTGTTGAACTCGGCCTGCCACTCGCGGCGCAGCGCCAGCAGCTCGCCCATCGCCGCGTGCATCGCCTCCAGTGCGCTGTGGCCGTAGGCTGGATTGGACGAGTGACCGCTCTGCCCGAGGATGTCCAGGCGCTCCATCATGATGCCCTTGTGCAGCCGCACCGGGCGCAGGCCGGTGGGCTCGCCGATCAGCGCGGCCCGCCCGAGCGGCTGACCGGCCGCCGCCAGCGCGCGGGCGCCGGACATCGAGCTTTCCTCGTCACAGGTGGCGAGGATCAGCAGCGGCTGGCGGAACGGCTGGTCGAGCAGCGTGCGCACCGCCTCGATCACCAGTGCAAAGAAGCCCTTCATGTCGCAGCTGCCCAGCCCGTACCAGCGGTCGTCGGCCTCGCGCAGGCGCAGCGGGTCGGACGTCCACAGCCCGGCATCGTAGGGCACGGTATCGCTGTGTCCGGCCAGCACCAGGCCGCCCGGGCCGGAGCCGTAGACGGCCAGCAGGTTGAACTTGCCGGGGGCAACTTCGGGGGTCTCGCAGGCGAAGCCCAGCTCACCGAGCCAGCCGGCCAGCAGCTCGATCACGGCGCGGTTGCTCTGGTCCCAGCCGGGCTGAGTGCAGCTCACCGACGGCGCGGCGATCAGCGCGGCGAACTGCTCCTTGAGAGAGGGGATGGGCACGGACGGCTCCTCGGCATGGCGAACGACGCGTGCAGTGAAGCATGAAACCCGTCGCGATGCCGAAATCGCGCCGCCCAGCGACCAGCGGGCGGCGCCGCAATCAGCCGAACAGGCCCTGCAGGATGCTGAAGAACACGATCGACAGCAGTGCACCGGCCGGCAGCGTGACGATCCAGGAAACGAAGATCTTGCCGATCACACCCAGATTCAGCGCGCCGATGCCGCGCGCGATGCCGATGCCGAGCACCGCGCCAACCAGCGTATGGGTGGTGGACACCGGCAGGCCGATGGCCGAAGCGCCGACCACGGTGGACGCCGTCGCCAGTTCGGCGGCGAAACCGCGGCTGGGCGTCAGCTCGGTGATTTCCTTGCCGACGGTGGCGATCACCTTGTAACCGTAGGTAGCCAGGCCGATGACGATCCCCAGCGCACCGAGCAGCAGCACCCAGCCCGGCACGGCGGACTTGGCGGCGATGTCGCTGGCACCGCCGGACTCGATCACGCCGACGATGGCCGCCAGCGGACCGACTGCGTTGGCCACGTCGTTGGCACCGTGGGCGAAGGCCATCGAGCAGGCGGTGAACACCATCAGTACGGCGAACACCTTCTCCACGCTGGCGAAGTGGAAGGTGCGATCCGCTTCCGCGTCGACCTTGATGCGCGACAGCAGCGCGATGCCGGCGAACATCACCAGCAAACCGATGGCCACCGCCAGCAGCAGGCCCTGCGCGCCGGAAAGGTGCAACCCGACATGCTTGAGGCCCTTGGTCACAGTCATCAACGCGACCATGAAGCCGGTGGCGAACATGTACAGCGGCACATAGCGCTTGGCGTTACGGAACGGTTCTTCGGTATCCATGATCAGCCGCTGCACGCTCAGGAACAGGCCGAAAGCCACCAATCCGGAAAGGAACGGCGTGATCACCCAGCTGGCGACGATCGGGCCGATCGCGCCCCAATGCACGGCGTCCATCGAGATGCCGACGGCGGCGAAGCCGATCACCGCGCCGATGATCGAGTGCGTGGTCGACACCGGCCAGCCGCGTGAGGTCGCGATCAGCAGCCAGGTGCCGGCGGCCAGCAGCGCCGACATCATGCCCAGCACCATCAGGTCCGGCGTAATGATCTCCGCATCGACGATGCCGTTCTTGATCGTCTCGGTCACTTCGCCGCCGGCCAGGTAGGCGCCGCAGAATTCGAAGATCATGGCGATGAAGATCGCCTGGCGGATGGTCAGTGCCTTGGAGCCGACCGAGGTGCCCATCGCATTGGCCACGTCATTGGCGCCCACGCCCCAGGCCATGAAGAAGCCGAACAAGCAGGCGAGCACGAGGAGTACGAAACCGTATTCCGAGAGAAGAGACATAAGGATTACCTGTTGAAGCCAGAAAGGATGCTGGCGCTCAGCGCGCCAGCAATTGTTCCAGTCGGTTGCCGACGCGTTCGGCACGGTCGGCGATGTCGCCAACCCATTCGATGATCTTGTAGAGGAAGATCACATCCACGGGCGGAAGGTCCTTTTCCAGCTGATACAGGTTGCGCCGCACGGCGACCTGCATGCGGTCGGTGTCGCGCTCGATGTCTTCGAGCTCCTCGACCATTTTCTCCACGAGTGCGGCTTCGCGGCCGCTGAAGCCGGTTTCCAGCAGAGCGTCGAGTTCCTTGAGCGCCTTGAGCGCCTGGGTGCTGGCATCGACGCAACGCTGCACATAAGCCAGCATCTGCGGCTGCAGCTGCGGCGGAATGTTCATGCAGCGGCCGAGCATCAGGCCGGCGATGTCCTTGGCCCGATTGGCAATCTTGTCCTGCACGCTCAGCAGATCGAGCAGGTCCGAGCGCGGCACCGGCAGGAACAGACTCTTGGGCAGGTGCTGGCGGACGCTCTTTTTCAGTTTGTCGGCCTCGTTCTCCAGCTGAACCATTTCCTGCTGGATCTGCTCGACGCGTTCCCAGTCCTGCGCCATCACCGCCTGGAAGAACGGAACCAGGTTCGCCGCGCATTCGTGGGATTTGGCCATGTGCTGCTGCATCGGGCCAATGGGCGAACGGCCGAAGAGACTGACAAACGGATTGATTGGCATAGACAGCGCCTTTCGGTAAGGAAGCCGCGATTATAAAACTAATGTGACCGCCTGGCGGAAAAACCTTGGCCGGGCCGGGCGCCGGGCGTCGGTTACATATCCAAAGGCCATGATGTGAACCTTCTGGCATAATCGCGCGCCTCCAAAGAACCCCCGCGGACACTCTCATGTTCGATCTCTTCAGCGGCCTGGACTTCTGGGTCGCAGCCAGCCTCGTCCTCGCCCTGCTCTTCGTCCTCAGTTTCGAGTTCATCAACGGCTTCCACGACACCGCCAACGCAGTGGCAACGGTGATCTACACCAATGCGATGCCGCCGCACCTGGCAGTGGTCTTCTCCGGCATCTTCAACTTTCTCGGCGTGCTGCTCGGCGGCGTCGGGGTGGCCTACGCCATCGTCCACCTGCTGCCGGTGGAACTGCTGATCAACGTCGACACCGGGCGCGGCCTGGTGATGGTATTCGCCCTGCTCGCCGCGGCTATCGCCTGGAACCTCGGCACCTGGTACTTCGGCATCCCGGCCTCCAGTTCGCACACGCTGATCGGCTCGATCCTCGGCGTCGGGCTGGCCAATGCGATGCTCACCGATATCTCGGTGGCCGACGGGGTCAACTGGAAGAAGGCCATCGACATCGGCCTGTCGCTGATCTTCTCGCCGCTGGCGGGCTTCCTGATCGGTGCACTGCTGCTGTGGCTGCTGCGCAAGCGCTTCCCGGTCAACAAGATGCACGACACCCCGCACATCCGCTCGCAGCACAAGGGCAAGAAGCACCCGCCGTTCTGGAACCGCCTGGTGCTGATCGTCTCGGCCATGGCCATGAGCTTCGTGCATGGTTCCAACGACGGCCAGAAAGGCATCGGTCTGATCATGCTGGTGCTGATCGGCATCGTCCCGGCCAAGTTCGTGCTCGACCAGACCAGCACCGGCTACGAGATCGAACGGACCCGTCACGCCGCCGTCCACCTGCAGCAGTTCTATGCGCGTAACCACGACGCGCTGCAGGACTACCTGGCGCTCGGCAAGAACGGCCAGACCGAGCTGCCCCGCCACTTCCGTTGCGACCCGCAGCTCACCGAGCCGACCATCGATGCACTGCTGGGCAGCCTGGACGGAATCACCAACTACCGCGACATGCCGGCCAAACGCCGCATCGAGGTGCGCCGCTACCTGCTCTGCCTGGACGACACGGCGAAGAAGGTCGGCAAGCTGAAGGGCATCCCGAAGCGCGAGCAGGCCGACCTCGACAAGCTGCGCAAGGACCTCACCGCCACCACCGAATACGCGCCGTTCGGCGTGATCCTCGCCGTGGCCCTGGCGCTCGGCCTCGGCACCATGGTCGGCTGGCGGCGCGTGGTGCGCACCGTCGGCGAGAAGATCGGCAAGCAGGGCATGACCTACGCTCAGGGCATGTGCGCGCAGGTCACCGCGGTGTTCGCCATCGGCATGGCCAACCTCTACAGCCTGCCGGTTTCCACCACGCACATCCTCTCCTCCGGCGTCGCCGGTACGATGGTCGCCAACAACAGCGGGCTGCAGATCAACACCATCCGCACGATCCTGATGGCCTGGGTACTGACATTGCCGGCCACCATCGCGCTTTCCGCCGGCCTGTTCTGGCTGGGGACCAAGCTGTTCGTCTGACCCGGCCGCCCGTGCGTGCTACAAAGAGGGGGCTTCGGTCCCCTCTGCCATTGGCAGCGGCACCCGAATCCACCCTATTGCGAGTCGAAGATGGCCAAGGAAACCGAAATCAAGCTGCGCGCCAGCCGTGAAACGCTGCTGGCCCTGCGCGAGCACCCGCTGCTGAAGAAGCGCAACAAGAGCGGCTGGGCGAGCCACGAGCTGTTCAACCAGTACTACGACAGCCCCGACCGCGCCCTCGCGCGCGCCCGGGTCGCCCTGCGCCTGCGCCGCGACGGCGAGCAGGTCATCCAGACGCTCAAGAGCCGCGGCCAGAGCGTTGCCGGGCTGTCCGAGCGTAACGAGTGGGATTGGCACCTGGACAAGGCCAAGCTGGACCTGAAGAAGCTCACCGACGACTGCTGGCCGGCCGAACTGGCCGAGCTGGACAAGAAGACCCTCAAGCCCATCTTCAGCACCGACTTCGTCCGCGAGAAGGCCGAGATCGCCTGGGGCCGCGGCAAGGCCAAGGTGGTCATCGAGGCCGCGCTCGACCTCGGCCAGGTCGAGGCCGGCAAGCGCGCCGAGGAAATCTGCGAGCTGGAGCTGGAACTGCGCCAGGGCGAGCCCGAAGCGCTGCTGGAGCTGGCCATCGAACTGGCCGCCGACCTGCCGCTGATGCCCTGCGACATCAGCAAGGCCGAGCGCGGCTACCGTCTCTACGATGCCGAAGGCTATGGCCTCAATCTGCCAGCACCGGTGCTGGACGCCAGCATGCCGCTGGACGACGCGGTGCCCGCGCTCGGCTGGCAGCTGCTCGGCAACAGCCAGCGGCTGGCCGAGCAATACCGCTTCAATGGTCACTGGAAGCTGCTGAACGACTGGCTGGCGCAACTGATCGAGCTGCGCGCGCTGCTCGGCAGCCTCGGCCAGGCCGCGCCGCGCGCCAGCAGCCGCGAGCTGCGCGAGCTGCTCGATGCCTTGATCGGCGACTGGCGCCCGCGCCTGGAAGCCGGCCAGGATGACGAGGCGATCCGCCAGGCCGCACCGGCAGAATTCGCCGCCGAACTCGGCCGCACTCGCTGGGGCCTGTTCTCGCTGAAGGCCTCGCAATGGCTGCTGCAGCGCGGCTGGACCGTCGGCCGCAATGCACGGGGCGATCGCCAAGGCGCTGCCGAGCTGGGCAAATGGCTGATGCACCTGCTCGCCGAGGAAGCCAAGGCGCTGCAATTGCCGCGCTACCAGCGCCAGCCCGAAGACCTGGTCGAGCAGAGCCCGCGCATGGAGCGCCTGCTGGTCTGGCTGCACCTGGCCCGCGGCGTGCTGCTGGAACTGCCGGAAACCGATCGCCTGTATGGCGAACTGGCCAAGCTCCATGAGCTGGCGCGCCAGCCGCTGACCGACGAGGCCCGCCAACTGCGTGCCGAGCAGGCGCATATTGTGTGGACGCTCAAGGCCTGGAAACTGCTCGAGAAGTAAGCTGCGCAGCGCGGGTCAGGCCGGCGCCAACGGCGCCACCGACCCTGCGCCGCCGAAGCGGAGTCGGCCCACGGCCCGCCGCTGCCTTTGCCCAGGAGTCGCTTTTCATGTCCGCCTTCGCCCCGTCCCTCGCCGACCGACCGCTCGACCTCAACGACCTGCTGCGCGAGCTGGTCGCCCAGGGTCGCGTCGACCAGGAAAGCGCCGAGCAGTGCCTGGCGGTACGCCGCAGCGCGGTGAACAACCAGCAGCATCCGCTGGAATTTCTCGCCGCGCAGCAGCTCGACGACCGCCAGCGCGCCGGCAAGAAGCTCGACCTGGAAACCCTCACCGCCTGGCTGGCGGAGCTGGCCGGCCAGCCCTACCTGCGCATCGACCCGCTGAAGATCGACGTCGCCGCCGTCACCCCGCTGATGTCCTACGCCTTCGCTCAGCGCCACAAGATTCTCGCCGTGGCGGTAGACGGTCATAGCGTGACCATCGCCAGCGCCCAGCCCTTCGTCAAAGGCTGGGAAGCCAACCTCACGCACGTGCTCAAGCGCCCGATCACGCGCGTGGTGGCCAACCCGGCAGACATCCAGCGCTTCACCGTGGAGTTCTACCGCCTGGCCAAGTCGGTCAGCGGCGCCACCGCCACGGACCAGAAGATCAGCGGCGTCGGCAACTTCGAGCAGCTGCTCAACCTCGGCGCCAGCGACCAGGAACCGGACGCCAACGACTCGCACATCGTCAACATCGTCGACTGGCTGTTCCAGTACGCCTTCCAGCAGCGCGCCAGCGACATCCACATCGAACCGCGGCGTGAGCAGGGCACCGTGCGCTTTCGCATCGACGGCGTGCTGCACAACGTCTACCAGTTCCCGCCACAGGTGACGATGGCGGTGGTCAGCCGCCTGAAATCGCTCGGCCGCATGAACGTCGCCGAGAAACGCAAGCCGCAGGATGGCCGGGTCAAGACCAAGACCCCGGACGGCGGCGAAGTCGAGCTGCGCCTGTCGACGCTACCGACCGCCTTCGGCGAAAAGATGGTGATGCGCATCTTCGACCCGGAGGTGCTGCTCAAGGGCTTCGACCAGCTGGGCTTTTCCGCCGACGATCTGCGCCGCTGGCAGAGCATGACCTGCCAGCCCAACGGCATCATCCTGGTCACCGGGCCGACCGGCTCGGGCAAGACCACCACGCTCTACACCACGCTCAAGCAGCTGGCGACGCCCGAGGTGAACGTCTGCACCATCGAGGACCCGATCGAGATGATCGAGGGCGCCTTCAACCAGATGCAGGTGCAGCACAACATCGACCTGACCTTCGCCAGCGGCGTGCGCGCGCTGATGCGCCAGGACCCGGACATCATCATGGTCGGCGAGATCCGCGACCTGGAAACCGCCGAGATGGCCATCCAGGCCGCGCTCACCGGGCACCTGGTGCTCTCCACCCTGCACACCAACGACGCGCCCAGCGCCATCAGCCGACTGCTCGAACTCGGCGTGCCGCACTATCTGCTCAAGGCCACCGTGCTCGGCGTGATGGCCCAGCGGCTGGTGCGCACGCTCTGTCCGCACTGCAAGACGCCGGTGCAGCTGGACGCCGACGACTGGACCGCGCTGACCAAGCCGTGGAACGCGCCGCTGCCCACCCATGCGCAGCAGGC
Source organism: Stutzerimonas degradans (assembly GCF_024448505.1). Taxonomy (GTDB): domain Bacteria; phylum Pseudomonadota; class Gammaproteobacteria; order Pseudomonadales; family Pseudomonadaceae; genus Stutzerimonas; species Stutzerimonas degradans. The sequence continues at coordinate 260,881 of NZ_JAMOHV010000001.1, read as the reverse complement.
GGTGGGCTGCCTGGAATGCCGCGACACCGGCTATCGCGGGCGCGCCGGCGTCTACGAGATCATGCTGCTCAACGATGCGATCAAGCCGCTGATCACCGCCGACACCGACCTCGTCGCCCTGCGTCGTCAGGCCTTCAAGGACGGCATGCGCAGCCTGCGCCTGTCCGGCGCACAGAAGGTCGCCGCCGGCCTCACCACCCTCGAAGAAGTGCTGCGGGTGACGCCGCAGAGCGAGCAGCGCTGAGGCCCGCCGCTCGGCAAGGCCGGAACGCCGCCGGCCGGCACCTGCTACCCTGATCCGCCCGACCGCGAGGAGCACCGCAATGCGCATCGGCCTGATCGCCGACACCCACGGCCTGCTCCGCCCCGAAGCGCTGGCGGCGCTGCGCGGCTGCACGCAGATCATCCATGCCGGCGACGTCGGCAAGCCCGCGGTGCTCGACGGGCTACGCGCGATTGCGCCGCTGGCGGCGATTCGCGGCAACGTCGACCACGGCGACTGGGCGCTGGCCCTGCCGGAACGACTGGACCTGCGCATCGCCGGGCTCACCCTCCACGTGCTGCATGACCTCAAGCAACTGGATCGCGACCCCGTCGCCGCCGGTATCGATGTGGTGATCGCCGGCCATTCGCACCAGCCGAAGGTCGAGCGGCGCGACGGCGTGCTCTACGTCAACCCGGGCAGCGCCGGGCCGCGGCGCTTCAGCCTGCCGATCAGCCTCGCCGTGCTGGAGCTGGATGGCGGCCAAGCGCAGGTCGAGCTCATCAACCTCAGCTGACGCCCATGTAGCGTCCGGCGCGGTGGTTGATCGCCAGCACCAGATTCAGCGCCACCGCGCCCAGCACCGACAGCAGCACCCGCTCCGGCGCGACGACGAACACCGCCGCCAGCACGATCAGCGCATCGATGGCCATCTGCACCTTGCCGGCGCGCAGGCCGAAGCGTTCCTGCAGGAACAGCGCGAGGATGTTCACCCCGCCCAGGCTGGCGCGATGACGGAACAGGATGAGCAGGCCGACACCCATCGCGAAGCCGCCGAACACCGCGGCGTAGACCAGATTCAGCTCGGCGAAGCGCACCCACTGCGGGGTCAGCTCGGCGAACAGCGACACCAGCGCCACCGCACAGACCGTGCGCAGGGTGAATTTCCAGCCCATGCGCCAGATTGCCAGGGCGTAGAACGGCAGGTTGAGCAAAAAGAACGCCGGGCCGAACGACCAGTCGGCCAGGTATTTGAGCAGGAAGGCCAGCCCCACCGTGCCGCCGGTGAGCAGCCCGGCGTGGGCGTAGAACGCGATGCCGAGGGCGACCAGCGCCGTGCCGGTGAGCAGCGCCAGGGCATCTTCCCAGAGCGGGTGGCGAACGAAGATCGCCGATACGCGCCCGGCTGGCGGTACGTCGGATTCGCGGGTCTGCATCGGATGGTCTCGCAATGATGGCTGCGCAAGGATAGAAGCTGGGCCGGCCGAGGACCTTGGCGCCGATCAAGCGAGCCCGAAAGTCAGCGCCGCGTCCAGGTCTCGAAACGGTAGGCCGGCGCCTCGCCTTCGGCCGGATGGGCCTGGCTGTCGACGCATTGCCATTGGTTCTCGTCGAATGCCGGGAAGAAGGCATCGCCCTCCGGCTGCGCATCGATGCGGGTCAGATAGAGCCGCTGCGCCCGGCCCAGCGCCTGCGCGTAGAGCTGCGCGCCGCCGATCAGCATCAGCTCGTCGACACCCTGCTCGCGCGCCCACTGCTCGGCACGCACCAGCGCGGCCTCGAGTTCGGTGAAAGTCTCCGCGCCATCGAGCTGCAGATCCGTCTGGCGGCTGACCACCAGATTGAGCCGTCCCGGCAGCGGCCGACCGAGCGAATCCCAGGTCTTGCGGCCCATGATGATCGGCTTGCCGAGGGTCATGGCCTTGAAATGCTTGAGATCGGCGGGCAGGTGCCAGGGCATGCGGTTGTCGAGACCGATCACGCGGTTGTGCGCGAATGCGGCGATCATGGCGAGGGGCAGGCGGGTCTGATTCATGGCGGCGAGCATAGCAGAGCGCCCCGGCGCGCTGCAGCGCCAACCGTTTGTCGGTTTCATGGTGCTGCAACAGGCGCGACCGCGAAGCGTCAAGCTACGGTCATTCGCGTCGCGCAGGCTGGGGTTTCCCATCCCGAGGAGATGCCACCCATGGCACGCACCATCGTTTCCCTTCGCCCCTGGCTGGCCGCCTGCGGCCTGCTGCTGCCGCTCGCCGGCGTCGCCGCGCCGGACGACCGTCAGGCACAACGCCATGCCGAACGCGCCGAACCCGCGCCGCTGGTGATCGCCCACCGCGGTGCCAGCGGCTATGTGCCCGAACACACCCTGGCCGCCTATGCGCTGGCGGTGCTGCAAGGCGCCGACTACATCGAGCCGGACCTGGTGATGACCCGCGACGGCCAGCTGGTCGCCCGCCACGACAACGAGCTGGGCCTGACCACCGATGTTTCCCAGCGCCCCGAGTTCGCCACGCGTAAGCGCACCCAGCAGGTCGATGGCGTGGCGCTCACCGGCTGGTTCAGCGAGGACTTCACCCTCGCCGAACTCAAGACCCTGCGCGCCATCGAGCGCATACCAGAGATCCGTCCGGGCAACGCCCGCCTCGACGGCGGCCTGGAGATTCCGACGCTGCAAGAGATCATCGATCTGGTGAAGACGCTGCAGCTCAGCCAGGGGCGGCGCATCGGCCTGTACCCGGAAACCAAGCATCCGACCCACTTCCGGCAGCTCGGCCTGGCGATGGAGAAGCCGCTGGTACGCATTCTCGCGCGCAACGGCTACGTCGGCCGGCAGGCGCCGGTGTACATCCAGTCGTTCGAGGTGGACAACCTCAAGACGCTGAGCAGCCTCACCCGCCTGCGCCTGGTGCAGCTGTTCGGCTCTGGTCAGCCCTACGACCAGCAGGTGCGCGGCAGCCAGCTGACCTACGCGCAGATGGCCACGCCGGCGGGCCTCAAGGCCATTGCCCGCTACGCCAGCGGCGTCGGCCCGGAGAAGGGCTACATCATCCCGCGCGACGCCGACGGCAACCTCGGTGCGCCGACCCGCTTCGTCGCCGACGCCCACGCCGCTGGCCTCAAGGTGCACCCGTACACCTTCCGCGCCGAGAATGCCTTCCTGCCGACCAGCCTGCGCAGCAGCGACCAACCCCAGGCCCGCGGCGACGTCGAGGCGGAGATCCGCGCCTTCCTCGACGCCGGTATCGACGGGCTGTTCATCGACCAGCCGGACGTGGCCGTGCGTCTGCGTCAGACCCGCTAAGCGTTACGGGCGGCCACGCGGCCGCCCTTAACCGATCCGACCGCTCGTCGCTTTTCTCGCCCTCGGCGAATCTGCGCAGCTACCTGTAACGCCGTGCCGACGCGGGCCAGGCGAAAGCCCCGGCCTTCATCCAAATCTTCCAACAGAAAAGTTGTATACAACCACTGGCGTAACTCGCATCCAATTATCTACAGTGGCCGACACAATAAAAACGAACGGGAGAAGCTACCCATGACTGTGTCCGCCCCCGAAAGACGGCCCGAGGACGAAAACCTCGGTGTCGGCGCCAACCTGGCCTACGGCCTGCAACACGTGCTCACCATGTACGGCGGTATCGTCGCCGTGCCGCTGATCGTCGGCCAGGCCGCCGGCCTGTCGCCCGCCGACATCGGCCTGCTGATCGCCGCCTCGCTGTTCGCCGGCGGGCTGGCGACCCTGCTGCAGACGCTCGGTTTGCCATTCTTCGGTTGCCAGTTGCCGCTGGTACAGGGCGTGTCCTTCGCTGGCGTGGCGACCATGATCGCCATCATCGGCAGCGACGGCGCCGGCGGCCTGCCGGTGGTGTTCGGCGCGGTGATCGCCGCCTCGCTGATCGGCCTGTTCATCACACCGGTGTTCTCGCGCATCACCAAGTTCTTTCCACCGCTGGTCACCGGCATCGTCATCACCACCATCGGTCTGACGCTGATGCCGGTGGCCGCGCGCTGGGCGATGGGCGGCAACAGCCAGGCGCCGGATTTCGGCAGCGTGGCCAACATCTGCCTGGCGGCCTTCACCCTGTTCACCGTGCTGGCACTGAGCAAGGTCGGCAATGCGAGCATCTCGCGCCTGTCGATCCTGCTGGCGATGGTCATCGGTACGCTGGTGGCGGTGTTCTTCGGCATGGCCGACTTCTCCCAGGTACTCGACGGTCCGCTGATGGCGCTGCCTTCGCCGCTGCATTTCGGTGCGCCGGAGTTCCAGCTGGCGGCGATCCTGTCGATGCTGATCGTGATCATCGTCACCCTGGTCGAAACCTCGGCGGACATCCTCGCCGTCGGCGAGATCATCGACACCAAGGTCCACTCCCGCCGCCTGGGCGACGGTCTGCGCGCCGACATGATTTCCAGCTCGCTGGCGCCGCTGTTCGGCTCCTTCACCCAGAGCGCCTTCGCGCAGAACGTCGGCCTGGTCGCGGTGACCGGCGTGAAGAGCCGCTACGTGGTCGCCACCGCCGGCCTGATCCTGGTCACCCTCGGCCTGCTGCCGGTGATGGGCCGGCTGATCGCCGCGGTACCCACCGCCGTGCTCGGTGGCGCCGGCGTGGTGCTGTTCGGCACCGTCGCGGCCAGCGGCATCCGCACCCTGGCGCAGGTCGACTACCGCAACAACATGAACCTGATCATCGTCGCCACCTCGATCGGCTTCGGCATGATTCCGATCGCCGCGCCGAGCTTCTACCATCACTTCCCGGCCTGGTTCGAGACCATCTTCCACTCCGGCATCAGCTCGGCGGCGATCATGGCGATCCTCCTCAACCTGGCATTCAACCACCTCAAGGCCGGCAACTCCGACCAGCAATCGGTGTTCGTCGCCGGCAGCGAGCGCAGCCTGCGCTACCGCGACATCGCCGCGCTGCATGAGGGCGACTACTTCCGCAACGGCAAGCTGTACGACATCGATGGCAACGAGGTGGCGGTGGTCGATGCCCATCACCAGCCCGAACCGCCGGCGCAGCCGCGGATGCACGCCGCCAGCTCCGGCAGCAGCTGAGCACAGCGGCCGGGCGGCGCCGTGCACCGCCCGCCCGGCTGCGGTTATGCTCTGCGCTCATCCCCGGCCGCGGAGCCCCCGGTGAGCGATCCCCGCATTCCCCTCCCCTCGCTGTCCCGTGTCGATCGGCTGTGGCTTACCGAAGCCGTGCGCCTGCGCGAGGAACACGCCGGCCCGCTGGACGACGAGGAAGCCAACCGCCAGGCCCGCGCCGGCGGCGGCGACCTGCCCACCCTCATCGAACGCCGCGCGCTGTGGCTGGCCCGCCGCGACGGCCTGCTCGAAGCGCTGCGCCACTGGCGCCAGGGCGCACGGCTCGGCGCCGTCGCCCTCGCCGTGCTGGCGGTCTTCACCGGCACCGGCCTGGCCTTCGCCGCGCTGGGTGACGGCCAGCGCCCGGTCAACGTGTTCTGGGCGCTCGGCAGCCTGCTCGGGCTCAACCTGCTGACCCTGCTCGGCTGGCTGCTCGGCCTGACTCTGGCCGGCGACAGCGGCGGCGCGCTCGGCCGGCTGTGGCTCTGGCTCAGCGAGAAGCTCGCCCGCGATGCGCGCGCCGCGCAGCTGGCGCCGGCGCTGCCGGTGCTGCTGCAGCGCCAGCGCCTCGGCCGCTGGCTACTCGGCCTCGGCGTGCATGGGATGTGGCTGCTGGCGATGGCCTGCGCGCTGCTCATGCTGCTCGCCCTGCTGGCGACCCGCCGTTACGGCTTCGTCTGGGAAACCACCATCCTCGGCGACAGCGCCTTCCTCGGCCTGACCCAGGCGCTCGGCGCGCTGCCTGCGCTGCTCGGCTTCGGCGTGCCGGATGCCGAGCAGATTCGCGCCAGCGGCACGCTCGCCGGCGATCTGGAAAGCGCGCGGCGGCAATGGGCCGGCTGGCTGGTCGGCGTGGTGCTGGTCTATGGCCTGCTGCCGCGCCTGCTGCTCGCCGCGCTGTGCCTGTGGCGCTGGCGCCGCGGCCGGGCCGCACTGGCGATCGATCTCGAACAGCCGAGCTATCGCCTGCTGCGCGAACGTCTGCAGCCACCCAGCGAACGCCTCGGCATCCGCGATGCCGCGCCGGCACAGCTGCACGCGCCGAGCGCCGGCGCGCAGCTCGATGCCGGCGCCGGCGCCGTGCTGGTGGCCGTCGAGCTGGACGGCAGCCGCGCGTGGCCGCCGCCGCTGCCCAAGGGCGTGGCCGATGCCGGCGTGCTCGATGATCGCGAAGGCCGGCGGCGCCTGCTCGATCAGCTCACGCGCTTCCCGCCGGCACGCCTGGCGATCGCCTGCGACCCGCGGCGTTCGCCGGACCGCGGCACCCTGGCGCTGCTCGGCGAGCTGTCGCGCTGCGCCGCCGCCACCCGCGTCTGGCTGCTGCAGGCGCCGGCCGGCGAGGCGCTGGACAGCGCCCGGCTGGACGCCTGGCATCAAGCGCTGGATGCGCTGGGTCTGGCGCATTCGAGCGCTGCGCCGCTGAACTGGCTGGAGAACGGACATGACTGATGCGCTGAAGCTCGCCGTGGTCGGTCACACCAATGTCGGCAAGACCTCGCTGCTGCGTACGCTGACTCGCGACCGCGGTTTCGGCGAGGTGTCGCACCGCCCCAGCACCACCCGTCACGTCGAGGGCGCGCGGCTGTCGGTGGATGGCCAGGCGCTGCTCGAACTCTACGACACCCCCGGCCTGGAGGACGCCATCGCCCTGCTCGACTACCTCGAGCGGCTGGAGCGCCCCGGTGAGCGCCTCGATGGCCCGGCGCGCACGGCGCGTTTTCTCGACGGCGCCGAGGCGCGCCAGCGTTTCGAGCAGGAAGCCAAGGTGCTGCGCCAGCTGCTGGCCAGCGACGCCGGGCTGTACGTGATCGACGCGCGCGAGCCGGTGCTGGCCAAGTACAAGGACGAGCTGGCGGTACTGGCCGGTTGCGGCAAGCCGCTGCTGCCGGTGCTCAATTTCGTCGCCCAGCCAGGGCATCGCGAGGAGGAGTGGCGCCAGGCGCTGGCGCGGCTCGGCCTGCACGCGCTGGTGCGCTTCGACAGCGTGGCGCCGCCGGTGGACGGCGAGCGCCGCCTGTACGAAAGCCTGGCGCTGCTGCTGGAGCAGGCGCGGCCGCAGCTGCAGCGGCTGATCGAGGAGCACGAAGCGCAGGCCGCCGCACGCCGGGCCAGCGGCGAGCGGCTGATCGCCGAGCTGCTGGTGGATGTCGCCGCCTGTCGGCGCAGCGTGGCGGCGCAGCCGGAACTGGAGCGCGGCGCCATCCGCGACCTGCACGATGCGGTGCGAGGCCGCGAACAACGTTGCGTCGAAGCACTGCTGCGCCTGTACGCCTTCGGCAAAGACGACGCGGCCGCCGGCGAACTGCCGCTGCTCGACGGCCGCTGGGGCGACGATCTGTTCAACCCCGAGACACTCAAACAGCTCGGCGTGAAGATCGGCGGCGGTATGGCGGCCGGTGCGGCGGCCGGGGCCGGGGTCGACCTGATGGTCGGTGGCATCACCCTCGGCGCCGCGGCGCTGCTCGGCGCGCTGGCCGGCGGCGGCGCGCAGACCGCACGGCACTATGGCAACCGCCTGCTGGGCAAGCTCAAGGGCCAGCGCGAACTGAGCGTCGACGATGCCGTGCTGCGTCTCCTCGCGCTGCGCCAGCGCCAGCTGCTCGCCGCCCTCGCCGCGCGCGGCCACGCCGCGCTGGAGGCGATCCGTCTGAGCGGCCCGCAGGATCGCGGCTGGCGCGAAGGCCGCCTGCCCGAGGCGCTGCAACGCTGCCGCGCGCACCCCGAGTGGTCGTCGCTCAACCCCGGCGCGCGCCTGCAGGATGCCGAGCGCCAGGCGACGCTGGACACGCTGCAAGCCGAGCTACACACAGCTGAGACAGGCAGGCTGTTGGTCTGCGCATAAGCCTCTGGTGGGCTGAAGCCCACCCGAGTGGTGCGCAGACAGACGTTTAAGCCCATCCTACGAGCGGCGGCTCAACGCTCCTTGGTGCCTTCCACTTCCTCGGCCATGCGTGCCAGGCCAAGGTGCCGCACGTCCGTGCCGCGCACCAGGTAGATCACCAGTTCGGCGATGTTGCGTGCATGGTCGCCGATGCGTTCCAGCGAGCGCAGCGCCCAGATCACGCTGAGCACGCGGGAGATCGAGCGCGGGTCTTCCATCATGTAGGTGACCAGTTCGCGCAGCGCGGTCTTGTACTCGCGGTCGACGGTCTTGTCGTACTGCGCCACCGACAGCGCCAGGTCGGCGTCGAAGCGGGCGAAGGCGTCGAGCGCTTCCTGCACCATCTTGCGCACCTGGTCGCCGATGTGGCGCACCTCGACGTAGCCCTTGGGCGACTCGCCTTCCTCGCACAACTGGATGGCGCGGCGGGCGATCTTGGTCGCCTCGTCGCCGATGCGCTCGAGGTCGATCACCGACTTGGAGATGCTGATGATCAGGCGCAGGTCGGAGGCCGCCGGCTGGCGGCGGGCGAGGATGCGCACGCACTCCTCATCGATGTTGCGCTCCATCTGGTTGATCTGGTCGTCGACCTCGCGCACTTGCTGGGCCAGGCCCGAATCGGCCTCGATCAGCGCGGTGACCGCGTCGTTGACCTGCTTCTCCACCAGGCCGCCCATCGCCAGCAAGTGGCTGCGCACTTCCTCCAGCTCGGCGTTGAACTGCTGGGAGATGTGTTGGGTGTGGTTGTCTTTGCTGATCATTGTTCTCGCTCCGAGGAGACTGCCGCTAGGCGGCTCTGGTGCGCAGCGCACCTGGAAATAGTCGAGTCGACATTGAGGCCCTTGGGAAATCTTCGCTGGCGCGGAGGGCGTGCGCAGACAGTACATCTAGTACGGCAAGCGCGCCCGACAAAGCCAGGGGAGATTTCCCCATGGCCTCAGCCGTAGCGGCCGGTGATGTAGTCTTCGGTCTGCTTCTTCGCCGGGTTGGTGAACAGCGTATCGGTGTCGCCGTACTCGATCAGCTTGCCCATGTACATGAATGCCGTGTAGTCGGAGACGCGCGCGGCCTGCTGCATGTTGTGGGTAACGATGACGATGGTGTACTTGGACTTCAGCTCGTAGATCAGTTCCTCGACCTTCAGCGAAGAGATCGGGTCGAGCGCCGAACTCGGTTCGTCGAGCAGCAGCACTTCCGGCTGCACGGCGATGGTACGGGCGATCACCAGACGCTGCTGCTGACCACCGGACAGGCCGAGCGCCGACTCGTGCAGGCGATCCTTGACCTCGTCCCACAGCGCCGCGCCCTTGAGCGCCCATTCGACGGTCTCGTCGAGCACGCGCTTGCCCTTGATGCCCTGGATGCGCAGACCATAGACCACGTTCTCGTAGATGCTCTTGGGGAACGGGTTGGGCTTCTGGAACACCATGCCGACGCGACGGCGCAGGTCGGCGACATCCTCGCCCTTGCGGTAGATGTTGTGGCCGTCGAGGTTGATCGCGCCTTCGATGCGGCAGCCGTCGACCAGATCGTTCATCCGGTTGAAGCAGCGCAGCAGCGTGGACTTGCCGCACCCGGACGGGCCGATGAAGGCCGTCACGCGCTGGCGCGGGATGTTCATGCTGACGTTGAACAGCGCCTGCTTCTGCCCGTAGAACAGACTCAGGTCGGGCACCTCGATGGCCACCGGTTCGGTGGCCAGGTCCAGCACGCGCTTGTCGCGGCCGAGCGAAGAAATATCGATGGAATGGGTGTTGCTTTGCATGTGCTCACTCCGTTCGCAGCTGCAAGCTGCAAGCTACCGCCGCACGCCTCGGCCGCTGCCCCGTTCCTCCGGAGACTGGCCTGAAGCGTGCCGCTTCAATTAATGGTCGAGCGCCTTGTACTTCTCGCGCAGGTGGTTGCGGATGACGACCGCACTGAAGTTCAGCACTGCGATGACCAGCACCAGCAGGAACGCGGTGGCGTATACCAGCGGCCGCGCGGCCTCGACGTTGGGGCTCTGGAAGCCGACATCGTAGATGTGGAAGCCCAGGTGCATGATCTTCTGATCCAGGTGCAGATAGGGGTAGTTGCCGTTGAGCGGCAGGTTCGGCGCCAGCTTGACCACGCCGACCAGCATCAGCGGCGCCACTTCACCGGCGGCCCGCGCCACGGCGAGGATCAGGCCAGTCATCATCGCCGGGCTGGCCATCGGCAGCACCACGCGCCACAGCGTCTCGGACTTGGTCGCACCGAGCGCCAGCGAGCCTTCGCGGATCATCCGCGGGATGCGCGCCAAGCCCTCCTCGGTGGCGACGATCACCACCGGCAGGGTGAGGATCGCCAGCGTCAGCGAGGCCCACATCAGCCCCGGCGTGCCGAACACCGGCGCCGGTGCGGCTTCGGGGTAGAAGATGCGGTCCAGTGAGCCACCCAGCACGTAGACGAAGAAGCCCAGGCCGAACACGCCGTAGACGATCGACGGTACGCCGGCGAGGTTGTTCACCGCGATGCGGATCACGCGGGTCAGCACGCCCTGCTTGGCGTATTCGCGCAGGTAGACGGCCGCGATCACGCCGAACGGGGTGACGATCACCGCCATGATCAGGGTCATCAGCACGGTACCGAAGATCGCCGGGAAGATGCCGCCTTCGGTGTTCGCCTCGCGCGGCTCGTCGCTGACGAACTCCCACAGCTTGGCCGCATAGAAGCCCAGCTTGTCGGTGGTGGACATGGCGTTCGGCCGGTAGGCGCGCACCACCTTGCCCATGCTGATCTGCTGCTCGCGGCCGTCGACGGTGCGCACGGTGATGCTGTCGCGGTTGAACTGCTGCTGCAGCGCGATCAGCTCCTGCTCCAGCACGCGGTACTCGGCGTCCCATTCGGCGCGCTCGGCGTCCAGCTCGGCCTGTGCCGCGGCATCCAGACGACCGTCCAGCTCCAGCTTGCGGGTCTTCAGGCGCAGGCGCTCGAGGCCGTGGTTGATCCGGCCGATCTCGACCTTCTCCACCTGACTGATCTGCCCGTGCAACTGCTCGACCCGTTCGAGGCGGCGCTGCAGCTCGGCCCAGGCGGCGTCGCCCTCGGCCACCAGCTGCCCGGCCTCCTTGACGTTGAGCAGCTCGCCGTAGAAGTTGCCCCACTCGCGGCGCTCCAGCACCACCATGTGGTGCGGCGTGCGCGGGTTGCTTAGCCATTCGCCGACCACCCAGGAGAAATCCGCACCGTAGACTTCACGGTTGCCGACCTTGAGCAGTTCGCGGGTCATGAACTCGCCACCCTCGACATTGACCGGCAGGCCGCTGGCCGCCAGCCGCGCGCGCGGCACTTCCTCGGCTTGCACCACCTCGCCGGCCAGCACGCGCGGTGCCTCGCCGGGAACCTGGTAGTCGGCGACCATCACGTCGGCCGGCCAGAAATGCGCCAGGCCGCGCACGCCAATCACGGCCAGCAGGCCCAGGGTCATGATCACCGCGATGGCCACCGCACCGGCGTTCATCCAGATCCACGGAGTGCCACTCTTGACCCAGGTGTTCAACGAATCCTTTTTCACGGATCGATACCTTTTCGAAAATCTCGGCGCAGCCGCCCGCGGGCGGCGCGTGCATTACAGGCTGGCGTACTTGCCGCGCAGGCGCTGACGGATCAGCTCGGCCAGGGTGTTCATCACGAAGGTGAACATCAGCAGCACCAGCGCGGCGAGGAACAGCACGCGGTAGTGGGTGCCACCGACCTCGGATTCGGGCATTTCCACCGCGACGTTGGCCGCCAGGGTGCGCATACCCTCGAAGATGTTGGCCTCCATGATCGGCGTGTTGCCGGTGGCCATCAGCACGATCATGGTTTCGCCCACGGCGCGGCCCATGCCGATCATCAGCGCCGAGAAGATGCCCGGGCTGGCGGTCAGCAGCACGACGCGGGTCAGCGTCTGCCAGGGCGTGGCGCCGAGCGCCAGCGAACCCAGGGTCAGGCTCTTCGGCACGCTGAACACCGCGTCCTCGGCGATCGAATAGATCGTCGGGATCACCGCGAAGCCCATCGCCAGGCCAACCACCAGGGCGTTGCGCTGGTCGAACGGAATGCCGAGGTCATTGGACAGCCACAGGCGCATGTCGCCACCGAACAGCCAGTTCTCCAGATGCCCGCTGATCGCCAGCGAGCCGACACCCACCAGCAGCACCACCGGAATCAGCAGCAGCGCTTCCCAGCCTTCCGGCACGCCCAGGCGCACGCGCTCGGGCAGGCGGCTCCAGCTCCAGGCAGCGAACAGGATGCCCAGCGGCATCAGCAGCAGCAGGCTGAAGATGCCCGGCAGGTGGTTCTCCAGGAACGGCGCGAGGAACAGGCCGGCGAAGAAACCGAGGATCACCGTCGGCAGCGCCTCCATCAGCTCGATCACCGGCTTGATCTTGCGGCGCAGCGCCGGGGCCATGAAGTAGGCGGTGTAGAACGCCGCGCAGATCGCCAGCGGCGCCGCCAGCAGCATCGCGTAGAAGGCGGCCTTGAGCGTGCCGAAGGCCAGCGGCGCGAGGCTCAGCTTGGGCTCGAAATCGGTGTTGGCGGAGGTGGACTGCCAGACGTAGTCGGGCTCGGCGTAGCTTTCATACCAGACCTTGCCCCACAGCGAACTCCAGGAAATCTCCGGATGCGGGTTGTCGACCACGAAGCGCTGCAGGCCCTGCGGCGACTCCACCAGCAGGCGCGTGGCGCGCGGCGACAGCGCGGCCAGCGCGGCGCCGTCGGCCACCTGCTCCTTGAGCAGCGTGCGGTGCGCGGTGCTGTGGAAGATACCCAGCGTGCCGGCGCGGTCGAGCGCGAGAAAGCCCTTGCGGCGCTCTTCCGGGAGGATCTGGCTGACCGGGCTGTCGGCCAGCGTGAAGTTGCGCACGTTGCGCAGCTCAGCCGAGCCGTCGGCGCCACGCACCATGAACCACTGGCCGATGCCGCCCTTGGAGTCGCCGATCATCAGCGAGATGCCGCCGAGCAGCGGGCTGACGGCGGTGATCTCGGCACCGTCGGCGACCAGCTTGTAGCGACCGTTGAGCTGCTTGCGGCGCAGATCGAAGACGTCGGCGCTGGCCTTGCCGCTGACCGCGTACAGCCACATGTGGCGCGGATCGATCTGCAGCGCGCGGATCGGCTCGGCGAGCTGCGGCAGATCCAGGCGCTGCTGTTCCAGGGTCACCTCGCCGGTCAGCAGGTTCTCGCTGCTGGCGATGCGCTGGGCATGCAGCGTGGTGCCGGTGGCGCCGGCGACCAGCAGGGTCTTACCGTTGAGGCTGACAGCCGCCTGCTCGATCGCACGGCCCTCGCCGTCGAGCTGCAGCGGCTGCTCGCCGAACGGATAGACGATCCGCGGCGTGATGGTCTTCTGGTTGTTCGGGTAGGTGATCTGGTACTCGTGCTCGATGACCAGCGCCTGACCGTTGCTCAGACCGAGCACCAGGCGGCGGGTGCCGGGGGTGTCCTGGCCGACCGAGACGATGCGGCTATCAGCCGGCAGCGCCAGGGCGATATTCGCGAGCGGCGCGCCATCGGCCAGTGTGAAGAAGCGCACCTGACCATCGGCGTTCAGGCGCATCGCCACCTGGTTCTGCTCTTCGATCGCCAGCAGCAGCGCCTGGTTGTCCTCGGCCAGCCAGGCCGGGCGCTGGACTTCCCGTGCTTCGAGTTCAGCGCCCTGGAACATGGGCAGCACGACCTGCCCCAGGTAGAAGAAGATCAGGGTGATCGCGCCCAGCACCGCCAGGCCACCGATGGTGACGTACCAGCGCGCCAGGTGATCTTTCAGCGCGCGAATGCGGCGTTTACGCTGCAGGGCCGGCGTATTGAAATCCAGCCGTTGCACATCGGAGTTCGCGGTCATGGGCTCTATGTCGTTCATGCCAAGGTTCCTGGGCCGGGCGGCCCCGTCAGGGCGACTAATCTAATCAAGCCGTGTGACAGAAAAATTACAACCGGGTGACACGACGAAACCCGCCAGCGCGAAGTGCGTGGCGGGCATCGTGACGCAGGACCGGCGGGGTGGCCGCCGATCCTCCGTGCGGGTCGTTAGAGACCCAGGTCTTGCATGGTCTTGTCGACCACTTTCTTCGGCAGCGGGATGTAGCCGTCCTTGACCACGACCTCCTGGCCCTGCTTGGACAGCACCAGCTTGATGAACTCGGCATCGATCGGGCTCAGCGGCTTGTTCGGCGCCTTGTTCACGTAGACGTAGAAGAAGCGCGCCAGCGGGAACTTGCCGGCCAGGGCGTTTTCTTCGTTGGCCTCGAAGGCTTCGCCACCCTTGGACAGCGGCACGGCGCGCACGCTGGAGGTCTTGTAGCCGATGCCCGAGTAACCGATGGCGTTCAGGGTGCTGGAGATCGACTGCACCACCGAGGCCGAGCCCGGCTGCTCGTTGACGTTGGATTTGAAGTCGCCCTTACACAGCGCTTCTTCCTTGAAGTAGCCGTAGGTGCCGGATACCGAATTGCGTCCGAACAGCTGGATCGGCTTGGCCGCCCATTCGCCGGTCAGGCCCAGGTCACCCCAGGTCTTGATGTCCTGAGCGCCACCGCACAGGCGGGTGCTGGAGAAGATCGCGTCGACCTGTTCCATGTCCAGGCTCTTGATCGGGTTGTCCTTGTGCACGAACACGGCCAGGGCATCGATCGCGACCGGTACGGCGGTCGGCTTGTAGCCGTACTTCTGCTCGAAGGCCTGGATCTCGTTGTCCTTCATCGGGCGGCTCATCGGCCCCATGTTGGCGGTGCCTTCGGTCAGCGCGGGCGGCGCGGTGGAGGAACCGGCGGCCTGGATCTGGATGTTGACGTTCGGGTAGCTGCGCTTGAACTCTTCGGCCCACAGCGTCATCAGGTTGGCCAGAGAATCGGAGCCGACGCTGGAGAGGTTGCCGGAAACACCGGAAGTCTTCTCGTAGCTCGGCAGAGCCGGATCGACTGCCGCAACCGCGCTCGCGGCACCCACACCAGCGGCCACGAAGGTCAGCGCCGCCATCAAACGATTCAGTTTCATACCTTGCTCCTAGCAGAGGTGTGTTCGAGTGTGTTGGAACGGGGGCCAGTATCTGCAGGCCGTATGAACACTCTATGAAGCGAGTGTGACAATCTTGTTACCGTCGGCAATCTTGACCGGGGGCGGTCGCTGCACCGTCTGAGTGCCGTTATACTGCGCGCTTCCCGCCCTATCGCGGGGTTTTCGCGCCAGAACAACAATCGCGCCGCGAGTCCGACCGATGAAAGAATACGAACAGGAAGATCCGATTCCCCAGGGCGACCTGGCCCTGCAGCTGACCGCCCTGCCGCGCGAAACCAACGGCTTCGGCGATATCTACGGCGGCTGGCTGGTCTCGCAGATGGATCTGGCCGGCACCGCGATGGCCAGCCGCGTGGCCGGCGGCCGTGTGGCGACAGTGTCCATCGACCGCATGGCCTTCATGGTGCCGGTGGCAGTTGGCGCGCAGCTGTCCTTCTATACCCAGACGCTGGAGGTCGGGCGCAGCTCGATCCGCATGCTGGTGGAAGTCTGGAGCGACGATCCGCTGTCCAGTGAATGGCGCAAGGTCACCGAGGCGGTGTTCGTCTTCGTCGCCATCGACGGCAGCGGCCGCACCCGCCCAGTAACGCCGCGGCGCTGAGCGCCGCTCAACCGGCGGCCGGCAACTCGTCCGGCCCGGCGAAGCGGTTCTTGCCGGCCTGCTTGGCGCGGTAGAGCGCCGCGTCCGCCGCCGAATACAGCTGCCCTGCGTTCTGCCCGGGCTGCAGCGTCGCGATGCCGATGCTCACCCCGACCCGTCCCTGCGCCGATGCCGGATGCGCGATGGCCTGCCGGCGCAGCGCGGCCAGCACCTGAATGGCGATCTGCTGCGCGGCATCCTCGGTGCAGTCGTAGAGCAGCAGGGCGAACTCTTCGCCACCGACGCGCGCCGCCTGATCCAGCGGCCGCCGCGCGAAGCTGGCGAGCAGCCGGGCGAACTCACCGATCAGCGCATCGCCAGCGGGATGGCCGAGGCGATCGTTGTAGGCCTTGAAGTCGTCCAGATCGAGCAGCAACAGACTCACCGGCACGTCGTCGCGCCGCGCCTGCGCCAGCCGCTGACGCAACGCCTCGTCATGGCTGCGACGGTTGGGCAGCTCGCTCAGCGCATCGTGCGCGGCGACCCAGCCCAGCAGCTTGCGCATGAGGAACTGCTGGCGCTGCGAGTACTCGTGCACATAACGGCTGATCGCGCCGATCACCAGCAGCAGCAGGTAGTAGCTGACGGCAATCCAGTGCTCGGGCAGGCGGTCCGAAGGCAGGATCTGGCTGGCCATGAACACGTCGATCGCCACGATCGACAGCGCGCAGAGCAGCGAATGCCAGAACGTCATGCCGAGGAAGAAGAACGAACTGATGATCAGCAGGCCGGCGCCATAGCGAAACGCGTAGGGCTGCGCCGCCAGTTCGTACTGGATGTCGATGATCGCGGCGACCACGCCGATCAGCACCAGCAGCATCGGGAACAGCTGGTTGGCGCGCGCCTGGTAGGTCTTGCTGAAAAAGCTCAGCAGCAGCACCAGCACCCCCGGCGACAGCTCCACCAGACGCAGCACCGTGAGCCGGCTCAGCCACTGCGGATCGTCATGCGGGACCAGCACGCGCTCGGCATACAGGTAGCCGCCGACGGCGACGATCAGCAGCAGCGCGGCGACTCGCTGCGCGCCGCGCGCCTGGCGATCGAGGAAGCGGCGGAATTCGGCTTCCAGCTCGGGCTTGAACAACAGCAGGCGAAAGCCCCGCAGCAACTGCCGCCCGTAGGGGGTGTCGCTGAAGTCGGCCGCCGATGAATGCTCGGTGATGCGCATGAAACAAGCCTGCTGTGGTGGCACCGGATGATATCACTACGCCATTACTGGGACGCAAACAACCGTCCGCCGGCGAGCCTGACTGACGAACGGAGCCGGTTCCGGCGCGGCAGGACGGCTTGCGGCGCACGGCAAGAGCCGCCAAGATCGGCCTTCCTATCGCCCGAACGCACCCCGTGACCGCTCTTCTGCTCGCCCTCTGGCCCCTGTTTGCCCTGATCGTCGCCGGCTATGTGCTGCGTCTGCGCGGCTTCCCCGACGACGCCTTCTGGCCGGGTGCCGAACGGTTGAACTACTTCGTCCTGTTTCCGGCGTTATTGTTCAACAGCCTGGCGACCGCGCCGCTGGACAACCCGGCCTTGCCGCGCCTGGGCGCCGCGGTGCTGCTCGCCCTGGGGCTGGCCTGGTGCGTCCTGCTGCTCGGCCGGCGTCTGCGCGGCTGGCCGGCGGCGCGCTTCGGCGCGCTCGCGCAGGGGGCGTTGCGCTTCAACACCTATCTGGGCCTGGCGGCCGTCGGCAGCCTGTTCGGCAAGGACGGCCTGGCGCTGGCGGCGCTGATGCTGGCGCTGATGGTGCCGACGGTGAACGTGATGTCGGTCTGGGCGCTGACCGCCGAACGTGGCATTAGCGCTCGCAGCCTGCTGCTGCCGATCGCGCGCAACCCGCTGATTCTCGCCTGCCTGGCCGGTGCGCTGGTCAACCTGGCCGGCTTTGGCCTGCCCGGCGGCAGCGACCGCCTGCTCGGCCTGCTGGCCGCCGCCAGTCTGCCGCTGGGGCTGCTGTGCGTGGGCGCGGCGCTGAAGCCCAAGGAACTGAGCGGGGAAATTCCGACGCTGGGCTGGAACAGCGCCGTGCGTCTGCTGGCGGTGCCGTTGCTTGCATATGGCGTCGCCGCACTGCTCGCGCTGCCGGCGATGGAAACCACCATCCTCGTGCTGTTCTTCGCCCTGCCGACCGCACCGACCGCCTATGTGCTGACCCGTCAGCTCGGCGGCGACAGCCACCTGATGGCCGGCATCATCACCCTGCAGACGCTGCTCGCCGCCGCCAGCCTGCCGCTGGTGCTGACCCTGCTGGAAGGCTGATCAGCGCGCCACCTGCCTGCGCAGCAGGCGCAGCAGCGCCAGTGCCAGGCCGATGCCCAGCGCGCAGAGCACCAGCAGCGGTCCGAGATAGCCGAGTGCGTCCTGCAGCCAGCCGAGCAGCTGGTGCAGCCAGGCAGTACGCCGTGACGCCGTCACCGCCACATAGCCGCCCTGCTCCCAGATCCGGTAGGCCGCATGCAGCGGAATCAGCGCCAGCGGCAGCAGGATCAGGCACAGCCAGTAGCCGCTGCGCCGATGCGGTCCCAGCAACCCCCACGGCAGGTAGGCGGCGCGAATCAGCCCGCCGAAACAGAAGCTGTAGTAGCCGACCATGCCGAGGAACAGCAGATTGGCCAGGCTCGCCTGCTGCCACACGGCGAACAGCGCCAGACCGCCCAGCCCGAGGCTGACGGCTGCCCAGAGGAGATAGAAGAGCTTTTCCATACGTCCGAATCCGCGTGCGCTGACGAACACGCATCGGAGCAGAAACCCACCCGCGATATCGGCAACCGCTTCACGAAACCGTCGACGCACTGCCGAGAAAGCCGCCACAGCCCGCAAGTTGCCGACTTTTGGCTGACGATCAGAACAGACTGAGCTGATCCTGCGCGCCGCTCGCGGCCCCCGTCGGCATCACCGCCGTGAGCGGGTCGACCGCCAGCCGTTCGGCCAGCCCGGCCGCGCGTTCGGCGCGGGTGTTCACAGCCTCGGTCAGCCGCGCCGGCAACGCCCAGATTTCCACCTTGCGCTTGGCGCGGGTGATGCCGGTGTAGAACAGCGCGCGGGTCAGCAACGGGCTGGGCTGCTCGGGTAGCGCCAGCAGCACGTCGCCGAACTCCGAGCCCTGGCTCTTGTGCACCGTCATGACGAAGGCGCTGTCGTGGCTCGGCAGGCGCGCCGGCGCGAACGCGCGATGGCCGTCGTCGCCCTCGAAGAACACCCGCCAGCCGAGCTCGGTCCACAGGCACAGGCCGATATCGCCGTTGAACAGGCCGAGCGCGTAGTCGTTCTGCCGCACCATCACCGCACGGCCGGCATACCAGCGCTCACGCACCGACACACCGGCACGGCGCCGCAGCCGTGCCTCCAGTGCCTCGTTGAGACCGTTGACGCCGAAGGCGCCTTCGCGCTGCGCGGTGAGTGCGCGGAAATCGTTGAACGCCGCGAACGCCTGTGCCGGATCGCCCTGCCGCGCGGCCTGCAGGTAGGGCCGATAGCCCTCCTCCAGGCGCTCGACCAGCGCCGGCGCGGCGGGTGCCGCGTTCCAGCGCAGATCGGCCCGCGTCTCGTCCAGCAACGCCAGCGTGCCGCGCGCGTCACCGCCGTTGATCCGCCGCGCCAGTTCGCCGATGCCGCTGCCACCGGCGAAGCGGTGGCTGTGCGTCAGCAGCACCACCGCGTCGCCGAGACGCGAGTGCGGCGTTTCGACCGCCACGGCCTGCCCGGTGATGCGCTCGAGATCGGCCGCCGCCTGGGCATCGAAGCCGCGTCCTTCGCAGAGCTCGGCGAACACCGCGCCGGCTTCCACGGCGGCGAGCTGGTCCTTGTCGCCGAGCAGGATCAGCCGCGCCTTGGGCGGCAGCGCGGCGACCAGCTTGGCCATCAGCGCCAGATCGACCATCGACGCCTCGTCCACCACCAGCACGTCGAGCGGCAGCGGATTGGCCGCGTCATGGCGCACCCGCGGACTGTCGCCGCGGCTGCCAAGCAGGCGGTGCAGGGTGCGTGCCTCGTCGGGCAGCGCCGCCTTGACCGCGTCACTGACCGGCAGCTCGGCCTTGGCGTGGCGGATCGCCTCGGCCATGCGCGCCGCCGCCTTGCCGGTGGGCGCCGCCAGGCCGATGGCCAGCCGCTCGCCGCCGGGCTGTTCGAGCAATGCCGCGAGCAGGCGCACCACGGTGGTGGTCTTGCCGGTGCCGGGGCCGCCGGAAATCACCGCCAGCCGCCGGCGTACCGCCTGCGCCGCGGCCAGCCGTTGCCAGTCCGGGCGCTGCTGATTGAAGGCGAACAGCCGCGCCAGGCTCTCGCCGAGCTGCGCTTCATCGACCGGCGGCCGATCGCCGGCACGCGCCAGCAACTGTTCGGCCAGCTGCCGCTCGTAGGCCTGGTAACGGGCGAGGTAGAGCCGCTCGCCGTCGAGGATCAGCGGCGCGTAGGCGCCGGGCGCGCCGACCAGCGACGAGGCGCGCAGGCAGGCGCGCCAGTCGGCCAGCGCCGGCAGGCGGATATCGTGCTCCGGCCACGGCCTGCGCCCGGCCAGGCGCGCCAGCGGCAGGCAGACATCGCCTTTGCCCAGCGCCTCGCAGCACAGCGCGGCGGCCAGCAGGACCGGCACCGGCGCCGTCGGCTCGAGGCGCTGCAGGCTGGCGATGAAGGCGCGTTCCAGCGCACCCAGCGGCAGTTGCGCCAGCGTTGCGGCGGTGTCGGCCATCAGTGTCCCTCCTCGAACAGCCGGTCCAGCGCATCGAGCAACGCATCGTCGGGACGGGCGAAATACACCCCGGCCGCGGGCATGCCGCGCAGGAACAGGTAGAAGGCGCCGCCCAGCTGCTCGTCGCGGAAATCCGCCAGGCGCTGGCGCAGGAAACGCCGCAGCGCCACCAGGTAGATCAGGTACTGCAGGTAGTAGTGTTCGCCGGCGAGCGCCTGCAACAGCCGCTCGCCGCCGTAGTAGCTGGCGT
Organism: Stutzerimonas degradans; assembly: GCF_024448505.1. Lineage (GTDB taxonomy): Bacteria > Pseudomonadota > Gammaproteobacteria > Pseudomonadales > Pseudomonadaceae > Stutzerimonas > Stutzerimonas degradans. The sequence goes on along the minus strand of NZ_JAMOHV010000001.1, from coordinate 240,340 downwards.
CCGGGCCGAGCCAGTTGGACTTGTAGTCGGCGATGTACCAGCGCCCGTCATGCTCGAAGGTGAGGTCGATGAAACCCTTGAGAAAGCCGCGCAGGGTGTCGAACTCCAGCCGCGCCGCCGCCTCGCGCAGCGGCGCCGGCAGCCCGCTGGCCGGATCGGCGAGCAGCGCGCGCAGGCGCGTGACGTCGAGCTGACGCACCGGGAAGGTAAAGCCCAGCTCCGGCAGGCGCCGTGCAGTGTGCAGGCTGGCCAGCGTCAGCCCGGCGCCGTCGAGATCGGTCGTCAGCACCTGCTCCAGCTGGGCGATGGCAATGTCGCGCCATTCCAGCGGCAGACCGAAGGCCTGCAGCGCCGGTTCGACCCGCTCGGCCAATGCGCCGCGGCCACGCGCCCAGTCTTCGAGGATCGCGTGCAGGCAGGTACCGGCGCGCGCGCCACGCGGGAAGGCGAAGAAACCGCTGCCCGGCTCGGCCGCATCCGGCATGGCCAGCGCGTCGTGGTCCGGCGCTTCCATGTGCAGGCCGGCGGCGAGTCCGGAGAAGCTGCCGATGCGCCAGGCGCTGTGCAGGCTGCGCTCGAGCCGCGCCAGCTGTCGCGGCGCGACGGCGCGCAGGTTGTTGGCGGTGCTCGCCTCATGACTTTCTAGGGGCAGGCAGGCAGTACTGCCGGCGCTCGCCTGCGCCAGCCGTTCGACCTCGCTGCGCAGGCCGACGCCGTCCAGCGTGGCCAGATGGCCGCCGAGTTCACCGAGCGCATCCGCACCGCCCAGCTCGCGGCCGTGCAGCAGCCAGGCCAGGGCGCTGCTGTGCAGACCTTCCTCGGGCAGCTCGCCGTCCTTCTTCGCCTTGGGCAGCGCCACCGGCCCCCAGTGCAGCCACAGCCGGTCGCGCGCGCGGGTCAGCGCCACGTAGGCCAGGCGCAGCTGCTCGGCGAAGGTCTCGCGGCGCGCGCGCTGCAGGTTTTCCGGTAGCTCGGCGCTGCCCAGGTCCAGCAGCGGCCGGCCGTGTTCGTCGTGGCAGCGCGCACTGTCGAGATTCTTGCCGAGCAGCTTGCCGTCCCAGAGGAACGGGCAGAACACCAGCGGGTATTCCAGGCCCTTGCTGGTGTGGATGGTGACGATCTGCACCCGTTCGGCATCGCTTTCCAGGCGCAGCAGCGCCTCGTCGCCGGCGCCTTCGCCACCGCGCTGGGCGTTGAACCACGCCAGCAGCGGCTCCAGCCCCGGCCGCAGCAGGCTCTCGGCCTGCAGCAGCTCACCCAGGTGCAGCAGATTGGTCAGCCGCCGCTCGCCATCGAGGCGCCGCAGCAAGCGCTCGGCCACCGCCTGCTCGTCGAGCCAGGCGCGGAACACGCGCATGAAACCCTGCTGCTGCCAGAGCTGGTGATAGCGCTCGGCCGCCTCGCGCTCGCCGTCCCATTGCCGCTGATCGTCCTGGCAGCGCGCCAGATCGGCGGCGCTCCGCCCGAGCAGGCGCGTGGCCAGGGCGTGGCGCAGCAGGCCTTCGCGGCCCGGCTCGGCGTAGGCGGCCAGCACCGCGGCCAGCTCGGCGGCCTCCTCGCTGGCCCAGACGCTATCGCGCCCGCGGCGCACGCTGGGTACGCCGCGGGCGGCCAGTTGCTCGGCGATCAGCGCGGCTTGGCGGTGGTTGGCGACCAGCACGGCGATGTCGCCGCCCTTGAGCGGGATGAACTGGCCGTCCTGCTCGAAGCCGGCACGGCCCTCGGCCGCGGCGGCCAGTTGCCGCGCGATGCGCCGGGCACAGTCGCGGGCGGCGAGCTCGGCGGCCTCGGCCTTGCCCAGCGCATCGTCGCCGAGCCAGACCAGCGCCAGCGGCGCGCCGGCTTCCTCTTCGTCCAGACGCAGGGTAGCGCGCGACTTGTCGGCGGCGGTCACCGGCGGATAGTCCAACCCGTCTTCGGAGAACGGTCGCGGGCGGGCGAACAGGCGATTCAGCGCATCGATCAGTTGCGGCGTCGAACGGTGGTTGACCGGCAGGTCATAGGCCGGCCGGTCGATCTGCTGGCGGGCCTGCAGGTAGGTCGCCAGATCGGCGCCGCGAAAGGCGTAGATCGCCTGTTTGGGGTCGCCGACAAAGCACAGCGAGGCGCCGCTGCCGTGCGCGTAGATGCGATCGAAGATGGCGTACTGGATCGGATCGGTGTCCTGGAATTCGTCGATCAGCGCCAGCGGATACGTGCTGCGCAGCGCGGCGGCCAGGTCCTCGCCCACCGGCCCCTGCAGCGCCTGGTCGAGGCGGTTGAGCAGGTCGTCGAAGGCCAGCAGGCGCTGCGCCGCCTTGCGCTCGGGCAGCTCGCGGTTGAGCCGTGCGAGCAGCGCCACCTGCAGCGCGACCAGCCGCTGGCGGCCGGCCGGCAGCGCCTCGGCGAGGCGGTCGGCGAGTTCATCCAGCGCCTGCGCCAGCGCGCAGTCGGGGGCGTCGAAGCCCTTCTTGCAGGCCTTGGCCAGCGCCCGCGCGCCGAACTTGAGCAGGCCGTCCGGGGCGTCGTAGAGCGCCGCCGGATCGGCGAACCAGGCGTCCAGTTCGCTGCGCCAGAGCGGGAATTTCAGCGCCTTGTGGGTGCTCTGGCTCAGCCCGCGATGGGCGTCGAGTTCCTCCACCCAGGCGCTGCCGTTCTGCTGCCAGAGCGTCGCGGCGCGCTGCCAGGCGGCCTCGACGGCGCGGCTGTCGGTGGGCGCCGGCGGCTCGTGCGGCTCGACGCGCAGGTACGGCTTGCCCAGGTGCGCGCGCAGGCGCTGGCGCAGCCATTGCGGGGTGATCTTCTGCTTGGCCAGCAGGCGCGCCCACGCCGGATCGGCGGCGGCCAGCTCGCCACGCCAGGCATCGGTCAGCAGCGCGTCGATCAGTTCGCGGTCGTCGGCGGCGAGTTCACTGTCGAAGTCGCCGCCGGCCTCGAAGGCGGCGTCCTGCAGGGCACGCTGGCAGAAGCCGTGGATGGTGAATACCGCGGCCTCGTCGAAGCCGTGCACGGCGAGCAGCAGGCGCCGGCGCGAGGCGTCGTCGGGGAAGCGCGCGTGCAGCCGGTTGAGGAAGTCGTCGTCGCTCGGCGTGCCGTCATAGACCGTCAGCAGCGTGGCCAGTCGCGCGCGGATGCGCTCGCGCAGTTCGGCGGTGGCGGCGGTGGTGTAGGTGACCACCAGAATCTGCCCCACCGATAGCTGGCGCTCCAGCAACAGCCGTGCGTAGAGCGCAGTGAGCGTCCAGGTCTTGCCGGTGCCGGCGCTGGCCTCGATCAGCGAGCGGCCGTCGAACGGCGAATCGAGCAGGTCCAGGCTCATGCGTCTTGCTCCTCGTCCGGGGCCAGGGCATCCAGCGCCGGGCCGATCAGCTGCTCGGCCAACGCCTCGAAGCGCGCATCCAGCGGATCGCGGTCGCGGAAGGCCAGCGCGTTCCAGGGATCGTCGCACTCGCCGGCGATGGGGCTGAACTCGGCGCCCAGCCACGCCTCGCGGGCACGCTTGCGCGCCGTTTCGATGGGTTCGCTGCCGCGCGCCGGATTGCGATAGCCGCGGGCGAACGCGTGGCTGCTGCGCGCCAGCAGCGGCAGCGGCTCGCGGATGGCACTGCGATAGGCAGCGAGCCAGGGTTCGAGCAGCGTGGCGGCGTTCGCCAGCGGGCCCAGCTGCCAGTCGCCGGCCGGCGAGAGCAGCAGGCTGTGGCGTTCGATACCCGGCGTGGCGGCCAGGTTGAGCAGCAGGTGGCGCAGCCAGAACGGCGCCAGGTCCCATTCGCCAAGGCGGCCGAGCTTCCAGCCGAACAGCCCACTCGGCGTCACGCCGTCCAGCCAGCCGTGGATGCGCACGCCGGCGAGGGTGATGTCGATCGCCAGCGGCTCGGGTACGGCCTGCGGGCGCTGCTCGAACAACCGCGGGGCGAACGCACGCACCGGCCCGCGCAGCCGCCCCCACAGCGCCTGGCCGAGTTCGCCGGGCGGCAGCCAACCGGCGGCGCTGGCCAGCCGACGCTCGTCGCGGTCGCTCCAGCCGTGCTCGACGGCCTGCAACGACAGCTGACGCAGGCCATTCCAGGCGGGCAGCTCCAGCTCGAACGGCTCGTCACTGGCCAGCGCCTGCTGGGCCTCGGCCAGGCGCAGGCCGAGGCGCTGCTCGAGCAGGAAGCGCGGCGGGTGGCGAAAGCACTGCAACAGCTGCGACGGCTCGATGGTCAGCCAGGCGGCGTCCGGCTCGGCGAGCAGGCTGGCGAACGGCACCACGTCCCGTGCGGGTGCCGCCAGCGCCTGGGCGGCGCGGAACCAGGCGGCGGCAAAGCCGGCATGCGCGCCGTCGGCAAAGTTGCCCGGGGCGAAGGGCTGCAGCGGATGGGCGATGGCGATCCGCTCGCTGGGCTTGCCGCCGTCGGCCAGCACCGCAGTGAGGTCGACTGCCTCCAGCACCTCGCTGAGCAGCACCGAAGGCGGCAGCTCGGCGTTGTCGCGCGGGTCGCGGCCGACGTAGGACAGGTACAGCGCCTCACGTGCCGAGAGCAGGGTTTCCAGCAGCAGGTAGCGGTCGTCCAGGCGCCGTGCACGGTCACCGCGGCGCGGATGGCGGGCAATCAGGTCGAAGCCGGCCGGCGGATTGCGCCGCGGGAAGGCACCGTCGTCGAGACCGAGCAGGCAGACCAGGCGGAACGGCAGGCTGCGCATCGGCACCATGGTGCAGAAGGTCACCGCGCCGGTGAGAAAGCCCGCCGCCCCGCCGCCCTGCTGCAGCGCCGCGCTGAGCTGTTGATGTACCAGCTCCACCTCGATCGGCCGGGCCAGGTCCGCCGCCTGCGCCTGCTCGCGCAGCGCCGCGCAGGCCTGCGACAGCAGCAACAGGGTATCGCCGGCCTCGCGCTCATCGAACAGCTCGTCGAGCAGCAGCTGCAGATCGTCGGCCCATTGCGCCAGCGATCGCGGGCGGGCGAGCCGGTCGGCCAGCTCGCCGAGGCGCTCGACGAATGCCACCAGCCGCCCGAGCAGCTGGCCGCGCGCGCCTTCCAGGGCATCCAGCGGCCAGTGCTCGCCGAGCAGCGGCGCGGCGTCGCCGGCCAGTTGCGGCGGCGCGGCAAAACCCAGCAGCAGGCGATCCAGCCCCTGGCGCCAGGTGAACGCGGCCTCGTCGGGCAGGCCGAGCGCGGCGCGCTGGCCGGCATCGCGACCCCAGCGCACGCCGGCGTCACGCAACCAGTCGCGCAGCAGCGGCAGGTCTTCGTTGTCGATACCGGCGCGGCGGGCAATGGCCGGCTGCTCCAGCCAGGCGAGGACTTCCTCGGCGGTGAAGCGGCTCTGCGCCAGCAGCAGCAACTGCAGGAACGCCTCGATCAGCGGCACCTCGGCGCGCAGGCTGCGGTCGGCCAGGCTGTAGGGAATGCGCGGCACACCCTCGCGGGCGGCGAATACCGCCTCGATGAACGGCGCGTAACGCTCGATATCCGGCGTCAGCACCACCACCTGATCGGGGCTCAGCGCCGGGTCGGCGGCAAAGCGCGCCAGCAGCTGGTCATGGAGGATTTCCACCTCGCGCAGCGGTGAATGCGCAACGTGCACTTCCAGCGAACGGTCGTCGGCGGCCAGCGCCATGCGCTCCTCCGGCCGGCGCGTGCGCAGGCGCAGGATGTCGTGCTGCAGCGCGTGCAGCAGGCTGTCGTCACGCAGGTCCGCGTCCTCGGAGTACAGGCCGAACTCCGCGCCGTCGAGGGCGAACAGCGCATCGAAGAAATCGCGGCCCTGCTTGCCGAGGCTGGCCAGCAGCGGGTGGCCGACGTCGAGGTACCAGTCGTCCGCAGCGCTTTCGGGCCGACGCGCCAGCTCGCGGATATCGCGGATTTCGCCCCAGGCCTCGCGGCTCGGGTTGAGCGCGCAGACCACCACGTCGATGTGCCGCGCCAGGCCGTCGAGCACGCGCAGGTGATGCGGCGGCAGGCTGCTGATGCCGAACACCAGCAGCCGTTCGGGCAGTGCGGTCAGCGGCTCGTCGCGGTACAACCGCTGCAGCAGGTCGCCGAGCAGACGCGCGCGGTGCGGGTGGCCGTTCTTGGTCAGTTCGCGCCAGAGCAGCGCCTGCCAGCTTTCATCGGCCCCGAGGTCGAGGGTTTCGCCGCGCTCCCAGGCGGCCAGCCAGTCGTCGCGGTAGAGCAGGTACTGGTCGAAGGTGTCGGCGATCTTCGCCGCCAGGCTCAGCCGCCGACGCTCGTCGCCACCGTCCAGGTACTGCGCCAGACGCGGCGTCAGCTGCAGATTGGCCGGCTCGCTCAGCCAGCCGTACAGCCGCCAGGTGAGCGTCGACGGGGCGAACGCCGACTGCTCCGGCAGGCTGCCGAGCACCGTGCGGCTGAGATCCCAGACGAAGGCGGCCGGCAGCTGCAGGTCGAGCTGCATGGCGATGCCCTGCTTGCGCGCCAGCTCCAGGGTCAGCCAGCGGCCCATGCCCTGGCTGGGCACCACGATCCGCGCCGGGGCGAAAGGGTCGGCCAGCGGCTGGGCGAGCAGCGTGGTGGCCAGTTCGCCGAGGGTTTCCAGATCGGGGGCGTGGTAGAGGTTGAGCATGCGCGCACCACAGCAAGGTTGAGCGGGCAAGGTTACAGGCCACCTGCGCGAGTGGCGAGCCGGCCGGGCGCCGCGGCATGGCGTCGCAAGGCATCGGCGGCGGGGGGTTTCTACTCCTTTCGCCTGCCACTTCCTGTTCCGACGACCAATATCATTTCCGCCGACGAACCCTAGGATGGGGTGCGATGGGGCGATCGAATACCGCCCATTACCCGCCAGGAGTCACCCATGAATCGCACGCATACTCTGCTCATGCTGTCTCTCACTGCCGCCCTGGGTGTCATGCCGCTGGCGCATGCCGCCACGCCCGCTGCACCGGCGACGGCCGTCGGCTCGCTGGAGCGCGCACAGGCCAAGCAGGCCAAGGCGCTGCTCGACAACGCCGCGCTCTACCTGCAGGCCAACGGCCCGGAACAGGCGCTGGCCGCGTTCAACGACCGCGATGGCGCCTTCGCCAAGGGCCAGTACTACATCTTCGTGCTCGGCACCGACGGCACCATGCGCGCCAGCGCCGGCACCTCGGCCAGCCTGGTCGGGCTGAACGTGCGCGACCTGAAGGACGCCAGCGGCAAGCCCTTCATCAACGACATCCTCGAAGCGGCCAAGCGTGACGACAGCGGCGCGGTGGCCTACCACTGGCTGAACCCGGCCGACAACAAGGTGGAGAACAAGCTCAGCCAGTTCCGCAAGGTCGGCGAGAACATCCTCTGCGTCGGCTACTACATCCCGCGCGCGACGGCGGAACAGGCCCAGGCGCTGCTGGACAAGGCGGTGGCACGACTGCGCGAAGTCGGCGGCGAGACGGCCTATCGCCAGTTCAACGAGCGCAACGGCGAATTCTTCGTCAACGACGAGTATGTGTTCGTCATCGGCCTGGAAGACGGCAAGTACCGCGCCAGCGGCGGTTCGCCGAACCTGGTCGGCGTCGACGTGCGCGCGGTGAACGACGCCGCCGGCAAGCCGCTGTTCCGCGAGATGATCGAGCTGGCCCGCAAGGACGGCACCGGCACGGTGGAATACGTCTGGCGCAACCCGGTGACCAATGCCGTGGAGCACAAGCGCACGCTGATCCAGCGGGTCGACGACGTGCTGCTCGGCGTGGGCTACTACACCCCGCGCTGACCGCACGGCTCTGCCTATCAGCCGGGCTGGCTGATCTGCGGTCTGTCAGCCCGCCCTCCTCCAGAAAGACCACTTCCCAACAAAAAACCCCAGCCATGCTCACGCATGGCTGGGGTCAGGCGATGCCGGCAAGCGCTTCGCTCAGCGCGTCTGACGGCGGCGCTGCAGCCAGACCACCAGGCCGAACAGCAGCAAGCCCGGCAGCCACATCAGCTCCTTCGGCCAGCGCTCGGTCGGTGCGCGCACCGTGAGGATCTCCTGGTCGAATTCCAGACCCGCCTCGGCGGCCAGACTGCCGAAGGTCACGCTGTCGACCAGCACCTTGCCGTCTTCCTCGTAGGTCATCAGGCCGATCTTCTCCAGCTTCTGCGCACCGGATGCAGCTTCCGGCACCGGCAGCAGCACGGCGAACTCGCGCGCATCACCCACCGCGTCCTCGCCGCGGATGCGCAGGCGCAGCTGGCTGTCCGGCTGCACCGCGTCGAGCGCCTCGACCAGCTGAGCCGGCGGAATGTCGCGGTACGGGTCGTGCACCATGTCCATCCAGAATCCCGGGCGGAACAGGGTGAACGCCACCAGCAGCAGCAGCACGTTCTCGTACCAGCGGCTGCGCACCAGGAAGAAGCCCTGGGTACCGGCGGCGAACAGCAGCATGGCCACCGTCGCCACCATGAAGATCAGCACGCCGTGCCAGAAGCTCACGTCGATCAGCAGCAGGTCGGTGTTGAAGATGAACAGGAACGGCAGCGCCGCGGTACGCAGGCTGTAGTAGAACGCCGCGATACCGGTCTTGATCGGGTCGCCCTTGGACACCGCCGCGGCGGCGAACGAAGCCAGCCCCACCGGCGGGGTGACGTCGGCCATGATGCCGAAGTAGAAGACGAACAGGTGCACCGCGATCAGCGGCACGATCAGCCCGTTCTGCTGCCCCAGCGAGACGATCACCGGCGCCAGCAGGCTGGATACCACGATGTAGTTGGCGGTGGTCGGCAGACCCATGCCGAGGATCAGGCTGAACACCGCAGTCAGCATCAGCATCAGCAGCAGGTTGCCCATCGACAGCACTTCCACCACGTCGGCCAGTACCAGGCCGACGCCGGTCTGCGACACCGCGCCGACGATGATGCCCGCCGCGGCGGTGGCGATGCCGATGCCGATCATGTTGCGCGCACCGGCGATCATGCCCTCGCGCAGGTCGATCAACCCGTCCTTCGCCGTGCCGTGGGTCGCGCCGCCGTCGCCGCGCATCCAGGAGAGCAGCGGACGCTGGGTCAGCAGGATGATCACCAGCATCACCGAACCCCAGAACGCCGAGAGGCCGGGCGACAGCCGCTCGACCATCAGGCACCAGACCAGCACCACCACCGGCAGCAGGAAGTGCAGACCGGAGAGCAGCACGGCGCGGGTGTTGGGCAGTTCATCGAGGGGCTTGTCCGGGTCTTCGGCCGGCAGCGGCGGATTGCTCGCGGCGACCTTCAGCAGCGCCAGGTAGGCCAGCGCCAGCAGCACCGAGATGCCCGGCAGCGCGTAGTCGCCCAGCACCGGCTTGAGCCAGCCGAGGCCGTAGTACACCGCCAATGACAGCCCCGACACCAGCGCCGCACCGAAGGCGAAGCCGGTCAGGCGGCGCAGCCAGGGCTTGGGCTGGCGATTGCCGATCGGTTGCATGCCCTGCTTGAGCGCTTCCAGATGCACGATGTAGAGCAGCGCGATGTAGGAGATCGCCGCCGGCAGAAAGGCGTGCTTGATGATCTCGACGTACGGCATGCCGACGTACTCGACCATCAGGAACGCCGCGGCGCCCATCACCGGCGGCATGATCTGGCCGTTGACCGACGAGGCCACTTCCACCGCGCCGGCCTTTTCCTTGGAGAAGCCGACCTTCTTCATCATCGGGATGGTGAAGGTGCCGGTGGTCACCACGTTGGCGATCGACGAGCCGGAGATCAGTCCGGTCATGCCGGACGCAACTACTGCGGCCTTGGCCGGGCCGCCACGCATGTGGCCGAGCAGGCTGAACGCCAGCTGAATGAAGTAATGCCCGGCGCCGGCACGTTCGAGCAGTGCACCGAACAGCACGAAGAGGAAGACGAAGCTGGTGGAAACCCCGACGGCGATGCCGAACACCCCTTCGGTGGTAATCCACTGGTGGTTGGCCATCGCGGTGAAGCTGACCCCGCGGTGCGCCAGCAGCCCTGGCATCCATGGGCCGGCCAGGCTGTAGAGGATGAACACCAGGGCGATGATCGCCAGCGGCGGGCCAAGCGCGCGGCGGGTGGCTTCCAGCAGCAGCGGAATGCCGACGCAGGCGGTGATCAGGTCCAGCGTGGTGAGGTTGCCCGGCCGCTGCGCCAGCTGTTCGTAGAAGATGAACAGGTATGCAGCGCTGGCCGCGGCCACCAGCCCGAAGGCGATGTCCAGCAGCGGTACGCGGTCGCGCGGCGAGCGCTTGAACGCCGGGTAGGCAAGAAAGGCCAGCAGCAGCGCGAAGGCCAGGTGAATCGAGCGGGTCTCGGTATCGTTGAGCACGCCGATGCGAAAGATGAACGGCAGCGGCGAGGCGATCCACAGCTGGAACAGCGACCAGGCCAGCGCCAGCCCGGCGATGATCTGCGCCATCGCACCTTCGGGCAGGCGCGCGCCGACGTCCTGGGCGATCAGCTCCTCGGTGGACAGTTGTTTGTCTTGCATGAAATGAGGCCTGTTTTTTCAGGTGACGGAAACCACGAAAACCCGTGACCGAACGGTGCACGGGTTTTCCGGCTGAGCGAAGCAAGAGCAGGCGGCCGCCGGAGCGGCCGCGCGACCCTTACATCCAGCCGCGTTCCTTGTAGTAGCGCTCGGCACCTTCATGCAGCGGCGCGCTCAGGCCGACCTTGATCATCTCCTCCGGCTTGAGGTCCTTGAACGCCGGGTGCAGGCGCTGGAAACGCTCGATGTTGTCAAACACCGACTTGACCAGCTGGTAGACCACCTCGGCATCGACCTTGGCCGTGGTCGAGAGCACGGCCTTGCCGCCGATGGACGAGGTCGGCGCATCGCTGCCCTTGTAGATCCCGCCGGGGATCTCGGCCTTCGTGTAGTAGCTCTTGGCGGCCAGCAGCTTGTCGATTTCCGGGCCGGTGATCGGTACCAGCACGGCGTCGACGGTGGTGGTGGCTTCCTGGATGGCGCCGTTGGGATGGCCGACGAAGTAGGTCATCGCGTCGATGTTGTTGTCGCCCAGCGCGCTGGCCTGCTCGGCCGGCTTCAGCTCGGCGGCCAGGGCGAATACCGACTTGTCCCAGCCCTTGACCTGCATGATCTCCTCGAGGGTGTCACGCTGGCCGGAACCGGGGTTGCCGATGTTGACGCGCTTGCCCTTGAGGTCGTCCAGGCCCTTGATGTCGGCATCGCGGCGCGCCAGCACGGTGAAGACCTCGCTCTGCAGCGAGAACACGGCGCGGATGTCATCCATCTTGCCTTCCTTCTCGAAGGGCGCGACGCCTTCCATCGCCTTGTACTGGTGGTCGGACTGCATGATGCCGAAGTTGAACTCGCCGCTGCGCAGGCCGTTGACGTTGGCCACGCCGCCGCCGCTGGCCGGCGCGTTGCACTTGATGTTCTCGGCGTTGCGGTTGACGAAGCGGCAGATCGACTGCCCCGCCACGTAGTAGACGCCGGTCTGACCGCCGGTGCCGATGGTGACGAACTTCTCCTGGGCCTGTGCTGTGCCACCCAGGCCGCTACCCGCCAATGCGACGGTAAAGATCCATGCCAAGGATTTGCCTTTCATGGATGAACTCCTTTTGGTTGTTTTTGATGACCCGGCAGCCCTCTTGAGCCTGCCCGGAAGCCGGGAGTCTAGCAGGACCAGTTCGACTGCGCGGCCGGTACGCCGGAACACGGGCGCGAGTCCGCCTTTCATGGACTGCGCCGCCGCGAAAGCGTTTCCACTGCGGCATCAACAAGCGGCTAGCGGCGCCGACACGATGCTGGCACACTGCCATACAAGTGTCATGAAACTGGCATAAAGTCCGCCGCAGCCGTCACTGGCGGTCCATCACGAGATGCTGCCGATCCTCCGATCAGAGCCGCACCACCACCCGCCTCGCGAAATCGTCCCTCTGTTCCCACGGAAGAGATTCGCCCACATGCGAACCAACCTGCCTGTCACCGGCCGTGAAGTCAGCGTCCGCGAAAACGCCAACATCCTCTCCACCACCAACCTCAAAGGCCAGATCACCTACGCCAACACGGATTTCATCGAAATCTGCGGCTACAGCGAAGCCGAACTGCTCGGCCAGCCACACAACCTGATCCGCCACCCGGACATGCCGCCCGCCGCCTACGCCGACATGTGGAGCACGCTGCAGGCCGGCCGGCCGTGGATGGGGCTGGTCAAGAACCGCTGCAAGAACGGCGATCACTACTGGATCGATGCCTACGCCATGCCGATCAGCCGTGACGGCAAGGTAGTCGAGTACCAGTCCGTGCGCACCAAGGCGCAGCCCGAACAGATTCGCGCCGCCGAGGCGCTTTACGCCCGCGCCGGCACGCCCGCCGGTCTGGCGCAAAGCCGTTGGCGGCCCGGCTTCCAGGCCCGCGTCGCGCTGTGCGCCGGCCTCGGCAGCCTGTTCGGCGCAGGGGCGACGGCGCTGCTCGCCGGCCTGACATGGCCGCTGGCCCTGCTCGCCGGCGCTGCCGGCGGGTTCGCCGCCGCGCTGCTCAGCCTGCTGGCGCTGGCGCCCCTGCGCACGCTGCGCAGCCAGGCGCGGCGCATCGGCTACAACCCGCTGAGCCAGCTGATCTACACCGGACGCAGCGATGAACTGGGCGAGATCGCCTTCGCCCTGCGCATGCTCGAAGCCGAGGCCGGCGCCGTGGTCGGCCGTATCGCCGACTCCAGCCGGCAGATCAGCGAGCACGCCCATGAACTCGCCGACGCCCTGCAGGAAAGCACCGCCAGCGCGGCCTCCCAGCAACAGCAGACCGACCTCGTGGCGACCGCCATCGACCAGATGGTCGCCAGCGTGCGCGAGGTTGCCGCGAGCACCCAGCGCACGGCGCAGGCGGCGGCGCTCGCCGACGACGATGTCGCCAGCGGGCGTGGCATGGTCGGCGAGACCGGGACCAGCATCGCTCGCCTGGCCGGCGAGATTCAGCGCGCCGCCGAGGTGATCCAGCTGCTCGAAGGCCACAGCCAGGACATCAGCCGGATGCTCGAAGTGATCCGCAGCATCGCCGAGCAGACCAACCTGCTGGCGCTCAACGCCGCCATCGAGGCGGCGCGCGCCGGCGAGCAGGGACGCGGCTTCGCGGTGGTGGCCGACGAAGTGCGCGGCCTGGCCTCGCGCACCGCCGAGGCCACCGCGGAGATTCAGGGCATCATCGGTACGCTGCAGGCCGGCTCGCGCGAGGCGGTAGCGGTCATGCAGCGCAGCCGCGAGCAGGCGCAGATCAGCGTCGACCGCGCCGAACACGCCGAACGTTCGCTGCGCGACATCAACGATCAGGTCACCGACATCAGTGGCATGAGCACGCAGATCGCCACCGCGGTCGACCAGCAGAGCGCCGCCGCCGCGCAGATCAACCAGAGCATCGTCAGCATCCGCGCCGGTGCCGAGCGACACGCGGTGGCCGGGCTGCAGAGCCAGCAGAGCGCCGCCGGCGTCGCCGGGCTGGTGGTCGGCATGCAGCAGCTGGCGCAGCAGTTCTGGAGCCGCCGCCGCGCCTGAACGATGTGCCTTGGCTACGCCGCGCCGGGGAAGCGTACCCGCACCAGCAGACCGCCGAGCCGGCCCTGATCCAGGCTGATCTCGGCGCGATGGGCACGCACGATCTCGCCGACGATGGCCAGGCCGAGGCCGGCGCCGTGCCCACCGGTATCGCGACGGTAGAAGCGCGCGAACACCCGCTCGCGCTCGTCGGCGGGAATGCCCGGACCGTCGTCCTCCACCTCCAGCACGGCGCCGTCGAGCACCCGCAGCACCACATTGCCGCCATCGACGGTGTGCGCCAGCGCGTTATCCAGCAGGTTGCTCAGCAGCTCGCTAATCAGCGTCGGCTCGCCGTCGATCCATACCGGCGCCTCGGCCTCCAGCGCCAGGGCGACGCCGCGCTTGTGCGCCAGCGCCGCCAGCGCCAGCCCCAGCTCACGAGCCAGCTGCGACAGGTCCAGGCGCTGCGCGCCACCCTCGGCGATGGACTGCGCACCGCTCTCGATGCGCGCCAGCGAGAGCAGCTGGTTGGCCAGGTGGATGACCTTGTCGGTGCTCTGCCCGGCGTCTTCCAGGGTGGTGCGCCAGACATTCGGCTGCGCCTCGCGCAGACCCAGCTCGATGCGCGCCTTGAGCGCCGCCAGCGGCGTGCGCAGCTCGTGGGAGGCATCGGCGATGAAGCGCGCCTGGCGCTCGAACTGCCCGCGCAAACGCTCGGTGAACTGGTTGAGCGCAGCCACCAGCGGCTTCAGCTCGCGTTGCACGTCGACCAGCGGCAGCGGCCGCAGATCATCCGGCGCGCGATCCTGCACCGCCTCGCTGAGCCGGGCCAGCGGGCGCAGCGCGGCGCTGACCGCCAGCCACACCAGCAAAAGCGCGGCGAGCGCCAGCAGACCCAGGCGCCACAGCGTGTCGTTCAACAGGCTGCGCGCCATGCGCTCGCGCGCGCCGAGCGTCTCGGCCACGCGAATCTCGGCGATGCCGTTCAGCTCAGGCTCGCTGACCGGCTGCAGCAGGCTGACCAGACGCACGCCCTGGCCCTGGAACTCGCCGTCGTAGAAGCGCGCCAGCGCCGGGTAGTCGTCGGTGCGGCGGACCTCGGCGCCCGGCGCGGGCAACTGTTCGTAGCCACTGACCAGACGCCCTTCGGTGTCCAGCACCTGGTAATAGATGCGCCCCGCGCTGTCGTAGGCGAAGGTGTCCAGCGCCACGTAGGGCACGTTGGCGCGCAGCCTGCCGTCGCTGGTCACCAGCCCATCGGCAATGGCCCGCGCGGACGCCAGCAGGGTGCGATCGTAGGCGGTATCGGCGGCGGCGCGGCCGTTCCAGTAGGCACTCCAGGCCCCATACAGCAGCAGCGGCGTGAGCAGGATGGTCAGCCGCAGCAGCAGCCGCGCGCGCAAACTGCCGGCCGCGGTGCGCTCAGCCATCGAGCGCCTCGAGCATGTAGCCCAGGCCGCGGAAGGTGACGATGCGTACCGGCCGTCCTTCGAGCTTCTTGCGCAGGCGATGGATGTAGATCTCGATGGCCTCGGCGCTGGCATCCTCGTCGAGGCCGAACACCTGCGCGGCCAGCTGGTCCTTGCTCATCACCCGACCGGGGCGGGCGATCAGCGCCTCCAGCACCGCCTGCTCGCGGGAAGTCAGGCTCAGCGGCTCACCGGCCAGGCTGAAGCGCCGCGCATCCAGATCGTGGACCAGCACGCCGCAGCGCTGCTGGCGCTCACCGCCGGCGACGCTGCGGCGCAGCAGCGCCTTGACCCGCGCCTCCAGCTCGGACAGCTCGAACGGCTTGGCCAGGTAGTCGTCGGCGCCGAGGTTGAGGCCGTGCACGCGGTCGCTGACCTCGCCGCGCGCGGTGAGCATCAGCACCGGCAGAGTCTTGCCGCGCTGACGCAGGCGCGCCAGCACCTGAAAGCCGTCGAGCCGCGGCAGGCCGACGTCGAGAATCGCCAGGGCGTAATCCTCGCTGGCCAGCGCCAGGTCGGCGGCGATGCCGTCGGCGAGCAGGTCCACGGTCCAACCGGCGGCGCGCAGCGCCTGCGTCACGCTCTCGGCCAGCGGCGGGTGGTCCTCGACCAGGAGAATGCGCATTGCCTGTCCCTTCGATCTGCCAACGGAGCGCCAGTGTAGCGGCAGAAATCAGCCCACGGCGCGCTGAAAGGCTGGCGAAAGCTTGACTGCCTAGGATCGCTCGCAGGTGGCTCGATCCACCTCCGCACGGCGCATGTGCCGTGACAACAAAAACAACAACTGGAGATACCCAATGCTGACTGTCGTCAGACCCACACCTGCCCGTCTCGCCCTTGCTGTCGCCGCCGCTTCGCTGACGCCCTTCGCCCAGGCCGCCTTCATCGAGGACAGCAGCGCGACCCTGCAGACGCATAACATCTACCTGAACCGCGATTTCCGCGAAGGCGATGGCCAGTCCAAGCGCGAGGAATGGACCCAGGGCTTCATCCTCGACGTGCGCTCCGGCTTCACCGAAGGCACCGTCGGCGTTGGTCTCGACGCGCTGGGCATGCTCGGCGTCAAGCTCGACTCCGGCGGCGGTCGCGCCGGCACCGATCTGCTGCCGGTGCAGGACGATGGCGGCACGCCGGACGCGTTCAGCCGCCTGGGCCTGACCGCCAAGGCGAAGATCGCCGCGACCGAGCTGCGCTACGGATCGCACATCCCCGAGCTGCCGGTGGTCAAGGCCAGCGACAGCCGCACCCTGCCGCAGGTCTTCGAAGGCGCCACCGTCACCTCGACCGACATCGACGGCCTGACCCTCACCGGCGGGCGCCTGGACAAGGTCATCGACCGCGCCTCGACCAACTCCCAGGACCTGCAGCTGAACAACAAGAACAGCCGCTTCGCCAGTGCCGCCGAGGCCGACCACCTGACCTTCGCCGGCGCCGAATACGCCTTCAGCAAGAACCTCACCGGGCGCTACTACTACGGCGAGCTGGACGACGTCTACCGCCAGCACTTCTTCGGCCTGCTGGGCGTCAAGCCGCTGAGCGACAACTCCGCGCTGAGCGCCGACCTGCGCGTGATGCTCAGCGACGACAGCGGCGCGGCCAACGCCGGCAAGATCGACAACCAGGCCTGGAACGGCATGCTCGGCTACAGCCTGGGCGGCCACAAGTTCAGCCTTGGCTACCAGCAGATGCGCGGCGACACCGGCTATGCCTACATCGACGGCGGCGATCCGTTCCTGGTCAACTTCGTGCAGATCAACGACTTCGCCAACGCCGACGAGCGCTCCTGGCAGGCGCGTTACGACTACAACTTCGCCGCCATCGGCATCCCCGGCCTGACCTTCCTGACCCGCTACATCTCCGGCGATAACGCCGAGTACTCCGGCGGCAGCAACGGCAGCGAGTGGGAACGCGACTTCGAATTCAAGTACGTGGTGCAGAGCGGCCCGCTGAAGAACGTCGCACTGCGCTGGCGCAACGCGATGTTCCGCTCCGATTTTGCCCGCGACGCCGACGAAAACCGCCTGATCGTCAGCTATAGCCTGCCGATCTGGTAAACAGAACAAGAAGAGGACCTTTCGATGAAAACCCGACTCAGCCGTTTCGCCCTGCTGTCGTCCTGCCTGCTGCTGTCGAGCCAGCTGCTGGCCGAACCCAAACGCCCCGAGTGCATCGCTCCGGCCAAACCCGGCGGCGGTTTCGACCTGACCTGCAAGCTGGCCCAGAGTGGCCTGAAGGACGCCGGCCTGCTCGAGGCGCCGATGCGCGTCACCTACATGCCAGGCGGCGTAGGCGCGGTGGCCTACAACGCGGTGGTTGCCCAGCGCGCTGCCGATCCCGGCACCATCACCGCCTTCTCCAGCGGCTCGCTGCTCAACCTCGCGCAGGGCAAGTTCGGCCGCTACGACGAGAACGCCGTGCGCTGGCTGGCCGCGGTCGGCACCGACTACGGCGCCATTTCGGTGCGCGCCGACGCGCCCTACCAGAACCTCGACGAGCTGATTGCCGCGGTGAAGAAGGACCCGGGCAGCGTGGTATTCGGCGCCGGCGCCACCATCGGCGGCCAGGACTGGATGCAGACCGCGCTGATCGCCCGCGCTGCCGGTGTCGATCCGAAGAAGCTGCGCTACGTCGCCTTCGAGGGCGGCGGCGAAACGCTGACCGCCATGCTCGGCGGCCACGTACAGGTCACCTCCAGCGGCCTCGGCGAAGTCACCCCGCAGCTCGACGCCGGCAAGATCCGCATCCTCGCCGTGCTCGCCGACGAGCACCTGCCGGGCAAGCTGGCCGACATCCCCACCGCCAAGGAGCAGGGCTACGACATCAGCTGGCCGGTGATCCGCGGTTTCTACATGGGCCCGGAAGTGCCTGACGAGGACTTCAACTGGTGGAAGACCCAGTTCGACACCCTGCTCACCGACGAGGACTTCGCCAAGTTGCGCGAACAGCGCGACCTGTTCCCGCTGTCGATGACCGGCGATGAGCTGGAAGCCTTCGTCAAGCAGCAGGTGCAGGACTACAAGGCCCTGGCCGGCGAGTTCGGCCTGCTCAAGTAACGCCAGAACCGGCCCGCGCCCGCGGGCCGCACGGCTCGCCCGCAACGCTCGGGCGGCCGCATCCTTGAGGTATCCCGTCATGTACGTACGTGTCTTCGCCGCGCTGTGGCTGCTCGCCTGCGCCGGCCTCGCCCTGCTCGCCTGGGGCTTCGAGGCGCCCTTCGCCTACGACCCGGTCGGCCCACGCGCCTACCCGCTGCTGCTGCTGTTGCTGATGGGCTGCGGCGCCCTATGGCTGCTGCTCAAGCCGCAGGGTGAACCGACGCCGGCATTCGACTCTCCGGGCGCCGTGCGCGCGGTGCTCTGCGTGCTGGCGCTGCTGGCCTACGCGCTGCTGTTCGAAACCCTGGGTTTCGTCATCAGCACCGCGCTGACCGGCTTTGCCCTCGGCCTGCTGTTCAACGGTCGCCTGTGGCCCAGCCTGATCAGCGGCGCGCTGCTCGGCGTGCTGCTCTACGGGCTGTTCGATTACCTGCTGGACGTGCCGCTGCCGCTCGGCCTGCTGCGGCTGCTGGAGAGCTGATATGGAAACTTTGAATTTCTTGCTGCAGGGCTTTGATGTCGCCACCCGGCCGACCAACCTGCTGGTGGCGCTGTTCGGCGCCTTCGTCGGCACCGTGGTCGGCCTGCTGCCGGGGCTCGGCCCGATCAACGGCGTGGCGCTGCTGCTGCCGCTGGCCTTCGCCCTCGGCCTGCCACCGGAGACGGCGCTGATCCTGCTCGCCGCGGTGTACCTGGGCTGCGAATACGGCGGGCGCATCTCGGCGATCCTGCTCAACGTGCCGGGCGACGCTGCGGCGGTGATGACCACCCTCGACGGCTATCCGCTGGCGCGTCAGGGCAAGGCCGGCATTGCGTTGTCGCTGTCGGCGGTGAGTTCGTTCGTCGGCAGTTTCATCGCCACCTGCGGCGTGGTGCTGTTCGCTCCGCTGCTGGCGAAATGGGCGGTGGCGTTCGGCCCGGCGGAGTATTTCGTGCTGATGATCTTCGCCATCGCCTGCCTCGGCGGCATGGTCGGCGACAAGCCAGTGAAGACGCTGATGGCCGCGCTGATGGGCCTGGCGCTGGCCACGGTGGGCGTGGATTCGACCACCGGTGTCTACCGTTTCACCTTCGACAGCGTCAGCCTGTCCGACGGCATCCAGTTCGTCATCGTGGTGATCGGCTTCTTCAGCGTCAGCGAGATCCTGCTGATGCTGGAGAAGACCCACAGCGGCCAGCAGGTGGTCAAGGCCAGCGGGCGGCTGCTGTTCAACTTCAAGGAATTCTGCCTGACCTTCTGGACCATGCTGCGCAGCGCCGTGGCCGGCTTCATCATTGGTACGCTGCCGGGCGCCGGGGCGACCATCGCCAGCGCCATGACCTACATGAGCGAGAAGCGCATGGCCGGTGCCAAGGGCCGCTTCGGTGATGGCGACCTGCGCGGCCTGGCGGCGCCGGAAGCGGCCAACAACGCCTCGGCCTGCGGCTCGCTGATCCCCATGCTGACCCTCGGCGTGCCGGGTTCGGGCACCACCGCGGTGATGATCGGCGCGCTGACGCTGTACAACATCACCCCCGGCCCGCTGCTGTTCGAACAGCAGCCGGACGTGGTCTGGGGCCTGATCGCTTCGCTGTTCATCGGCAACGTGATCCTGCTGGTGATGAACATCCCGCTGGTCGGCCTGTTCTCGCGCATGCTCGCCGTGCCGAACTGGGTGCTGGTGCCGGCGATCACGGTGATCAGCATGGTCGGCGTCTACTCTGTGCACAGCACCACCTTCGACCTGGTGCTGATGGTCGGCCTCGGTGTGTTCGGTTACCTGCTGCGCAAGCTGGACTTCCCGCTGTCGGCGCTGATCCTCGGCTTCGTGCTCGGAGAGATGATGGAAGACAACCTGCGCCGTGCGCTGTCGATCTCCAACGGCGAGCTGGGCATCCTCTGGGGCAGCCCGATCACCCTGGCGTTGTGGGCGCTGACCGTGGCGATGCTCGGTATGCCGGCGCTGCGCTGGTACCTCAAGCGCCGCCGCGGCAGCGTGATCGAGGCGCAGGCCTGACATGCGCCAGCGGCTGCCGGCCTGGTGGGCGACGCCGCTGATCGGTGCCGTCGGCGGCTGGCTGGCGAGCCTGGCCGGCTGGCCGCTGCCGTGGATGGTCGGCTCGCTGCTGGCAGTGATCGCGGTGCGCTGCAGCGGCTGGCTGGTGGCAGAGATGCCGCGCGGGCGTCAGGCCGGGCAATGGATCGTCGCCAGCGCCATCGGCCTGCACTTCACCGGCGAGGTGCTGGGCGAGGTGCTGGCGCACTTCGGCGCGATCCTCGCCGGCGCGCTCGGCACCCTGGCGCTGAGCCTGATCGGCATGTTCATTCTCTCGCGCGGCGGCTGCGACCGCGCCACCGCCTACTTCGCCAGCATGCCGGGCGGTGCCAGCGAGATGGTCAACCTCGCCAGCCGCCACGCCGCCAACCCCGGCCGCGTCGCCGCCGCGCACAGCCTGCGCATGCTGCTGGTGGTGCTGGTGATTCCGGCGTTCTTCACCTGGAGCCTGCCGCCGGTCCAGCCACCTGCGCCGCTGCCGGTCGACGGGTTCTGGCTGGCCGTGCTGCTGCCCGCCGGCGGTCTGCTGGCGCTGCTCTGGCGGCGGTGCGGCCAGCCCAACCCGTGGATGCTCGGCCCGCTGACCGCCTGCGCGCTGGCCAGCTCCGGATTCGACCTGCACGTCGGCCTGCCGGACGGCTTGGGGCAGGTCGGCCAATGGCTGATCGGCTCGTCGCTGGCCTGCCACTTCGATCGCGCGTTCTTCCGCACTGCGCCGCTGTTTCTGTTGCGCGTGCTGCTGTTCACGCTGACGGCCATGCTGGTCGCCGTGGCGCTGGCCGCCGGGCTCGGCTGGGCGACGGCGCTGGATGAGACTTCGCTGATGCTGGGGATGATGCCCGGCGGCATCACCGAGCTGTGCCTGACCGCCGAGGCGCTGCAGCTGTCGGTGGCGCTGGTAACTGCGGTGCAGGTGCTCAGGCTGTTTCTGGTGATGTTTCTCGCCGAGCCGTTGTTTCGGCTCTGGCAACGAGCCACGCTTTAGCCCGCCGCCAGGCGGGCTCTTTTTTGGCACCAAGCGCAGTCATTGCGTTTGCCACCGATGCGGTTTCAGCCGAAGAACCAGTAGCACACCAGAATCGCCGCGATCACACCGGCCAGATCCGCCAGCAGCGCACAGCCCACCGCATGCCGCGCGCGCTGGATGCCGACGGCGCCGAAGTACACCGCCAGCACATAGAAGGTCGTCTCGGTGCTGCCCTGCACCGTCGCCGCGACCAGCGCCGGGAAGCTATCGACGCCGTGGTTCTGCATGGTTTCGATCAGCATGGCGCGCGCCGCAGAGCCGGAGAACGGCTTGACCAATGCGGTCGGCAGCGCATCGACGAAACGGGTGTCCCAGCCCAGCGTCTCGACCAGCCAGCGAATGCCGTCCAGGCCGAAATCCAGGGCGCCGGATGCGCGCAGCGCACCGACCGCCACCAGCATGGCGACCAGATACGGCAGCAGGCTCTTGGCCACGTCGAAGCCTTCCTTCGCGCCTTCGACGAAGCTCTCGTAGACCGGCACCTTGCGCAGCGCGCCGACCACCACGAAGACCACGATCAGGCCGAACAGCGTGAGGTTGCCCAGCAGCGAGGACAGCGACGCCAGCGCGGTCGCCGACAGGCTCGCCAGCAGCGCCATGAATGCGCCGAGCAGCAGCGCACCGGGAATCAGGTAGGCCAGCACCACCGGGTCCCACAGGCGCAGGCGCTGCATCAGCGCCACCGACAGCAGCCCGACCAGAGTCGAGGCGCTGGTGGCGAGCAGGATCGGCAGGAACACCAGAGTCGGGTCCTCGGCACCCTGCTGCACGCGGTACATGAAGATCGACACCGGCAGCAGTGTCAGCGACGAGGCGTTGAGCACCAGAAAGAGAATCTGCGCGTTGCTCGCCGTGGTGCTCGACGGGTTGAGCTCCTGCAGCGAGCGCATCGCCTTGAGGCCGATGGGCGTGGCGGCGTTGTCCAGCCCCAGGCCGTTGGCGGCGAAGTTGAGGGTGATCAGCCCCAGCGCCGGATGCCCGGCCGGCACCTCGGGCATCAGTCGACGGAACAGCGGGCCGAGCAGCCGCGCCAGCAGTTCCACCAGTCCGGCCTGCTCGGCAATGCGCAGAAAGCCCAGCCACAGCGTCAGCGTGCCGAACAGAAGAATCATCACTTCCACGGCCAGCCTGGCCATTGCGAACAGGCTTTCCACCAGCGCGGCGAACACCGCCGGATCGCCGCCAAGCAGCCAGCGCGCCAGGGCGGCGGCGGCGGCAACCAGGAAAAAGCCCAGCCAGAGGCCGTTGAGCATGTGCATCCCCCTCTTTCGACAGGCAGCGATGATAGCCGCGTCATGCCGGGAGGATAGAGCGACAGCGAGGGAAAAATCCGCGAAGTGGACAAAGCGACGATAGGGCCGCGCGCCGGAGCGATGACCATGCTCCGGCGCGCAGCACCAGCCGAACCCGGACCGTTGCCGAAGGTACTCCCTGTACCCCTGGGTCACGCCGCCATGCAGAGCAACCCGTCCCCCTGGTTCACCCCTTGTCGGGGCTGCTTCCCTCGGCGCCGAGCGTTGCGTCGGCGCCGCTGTTGAGGCGCGCTACGCGCACCTCGAAAGAACTCTGGCGTCCTGTGCCGTTTCCGCTCCTCGGTGTGGAGCCGCCCGCTACGGGCGGCTTCATCCCGTCAGACGCGCGGACCGCGTCCTCGCCCGAAGATCAGCGATGCCACGAACAGCACCAGGAAGACCACAAACAGGATCTTGGCGATACCTGTAGCGGTGCCTGCGATGCCACCGAAGCCCAGTACCGCGGCGATGATGGCGATGATCAGGAAAGTGATAGCCCAACTCAGCATGGTGCGACTCCTCTCGGTTCAGGATCGGTTCTCGACGGACCGGCCAGGGCACGATCAACTACGAGTTTTTTCTACGCATCCCTGCCGGTTCGCCTGCAAACTCCCTGCTTCAGAAGACCCAGCGCTGCTCCGAGCGCGGCTGGTGCAAGTCGAGTGATTGCGGTGCCCGGCCGGTCAGCGTGATCTCACTAGGTTGAGCGTCATACAGCTGGATTCGTTCCGCGGCGTCCGGCTGCTGCTGGCTGAGCGGTTCGTCCATCGGCTGTTTGGCTCCCATGATCAAGGTCACCACTGCGGCGCCAAGCAATCCTTTGCTGGCCAGGGACAAGCGGGCTTCGCGGTTCATCCTCAACTCCTTCTAAGCATGTCGTAGGCGATTTGCCCTAGACATTGCAGCCCGCGTGCCAGCCTCACATCAAAAAATAATCCTTTATATTCAATAACTTATAAACAGCAAACGAGAATCCTTCCCTTGATTTTGCACGAGCCGCCTCGCCGACCCGTGCGTTTTGCATGATCGGCTCCGCTCAGGAGCGCGCCTCCTGCAACTGGCGCATGCGCGCATGGCAGGCACGCAGCTTCGGCAGTTCCACCGCCAGCAGCGCGCGCACGTCCGGCTGGGCATCCGGCAGCGCATCCTCAAACACGCGCAGGATGCGCTCCTCGGTCTGCAACAGCTGCTCGACATAGGCACCATCGGCATTGCCCAGGTGTGCGCGGGCATCGGTGTACAGCTCGTTCAGGCGCCCGGTGAGCGTGCCGCCCTGCGCCGGCTGCTCGTGGCAGGCCGCCACCTTGACCGCCAGCGCCTGGATTACCTGAGTCTTGGCCTGTGCCATATCGCGGAACAGATGCTGCAGATCGACATCCTTTACTTCGTCGATCGCATGCTGGTAGAAACGCTGCCCGTCGCGGGTTATCTCGATCAGTTCATTGAGTTGCTGCGTGGCTGGATTCATGGCGGATTGCTCCTGTGACCGGCGCCGGGCGTCGGTGAAAGATGATCGATCGCAGGCCACGTACCGGCGCTGCCGCGCCGCCTGCGTCCTCTAAATCAGAGGCTGGCGCCCGCCGCCCGTTCCGCGCCACACCGGCTGCCGGAACGACGACGGCGCACCGTGCAACTTGCAAGACTTTTCATAGACTAAAGAACTCGCCTTCGGCACCGCACGGGCGCGTCCCGCCAGTGCCGCTTGCCGCATCAATATCGCGACCCGGAAGGAGCATTCATGGAGCAAACGACGGACACGGGTGGGCGAATCCTGCTGGTGGATGACGAAGCAGCGATTTTGCGGACCTTCCGCTACTGCCTGGAGGATCGCGGTTATACCGTGATGACCGCCGCCAGCGCCGCGCAGGCGGAGGCGATCCTGCAACGCCAGGTGTTCGACCTGTGCTTCCTCGACCTGCGCCTGGGCGAGGACAACGGCCTCGACGTGCTGCAGCAGATGCGCACGCTGGCGCCGTGGATGCGCGTGGTGATCGTCACCGCGCATTCGGCCGTGGACACCGCGGTCGACGCGATGCAGGCCGGCGCCGCCGACTATCTGCTCAAGCCCTGCAGCCCCGAGCAGCTGCGACTGTCGGCGGCCAAGCAGCTGGAAGTCCGGCAGATGGCCGCGCGCCTGGAAGCGCTGGAAGGCGAGATGCAGAAGCGCAGCGATGCGCTCGGCTCGCATAGCCCGGCGATGATGGCGGTGCTGGAGACGGCGCGGCAGGTCGCCGACACCGACGCCAACATTCTCATCCTCGGCGAATCCGGCACCAGCAAGGGCGAACTGGCGCGCGCCATCCATACCTGGAGCCGGCGTGCGAAGAAGGCGTTCGTCACCATCAACTGCCCGTCGCTGTCGGCCGAGCTGATGGAGAGCGAGCTGTTCGGCCACAACCGCGGCGCCTTCACCGGCGCCACCGAGAGCACCCTCGGGCGGGTCAACCAGGCCGACGGCGGCACGCTGTTTCTCGACGAGATCGGCGATTTCCCGCTGGCGCTGCAGCCCAAGCTGCTGCGTTTCATCCAGGACAAGGAATACGAACGCGTCGGCGACCCGGTGACCCGCCGCGCCGACGTGCGCATCCTCGCGGCGACCAACCTCAACCTCGAGGAGATGGTGCGCGAGGGCAAGTTCCGCGAGGACCTGCTCTACCGCCTCAACGTCATCACGCTCAACCTGCCGCCCATGCGTGAGCGCCCGGAAGACATCCTCGCCCTGGCCGAGCGTTTCCTCGCCTCCTTCGTCAAGAGCTACGGGCGCCCGGCACGCGGCTTCAGCGACGCCGCACTCGCCGCGCTCAAGGCCTACCGCTGGCCGGGCAACGTGCGTGAGCTGCGCAACGTGATCGAGCGCGCCAGCATCATCTGTCCGCAGGCGATGATCGAGGTCAGCCACCTCGGCCTCGGCGAACAGGCCACCGGCAACGCGCCGCGCATCGGCGAGCCGCTGAGTCTGGAGGCCCTGGAGAAGGCGCACATCGCCGGCGTGCTGAGTACCAGCGATACCCTCGAGCAGGCCGCGCGGATCCTCGGCATCGACGCCTCGACGCTCTACCGCAAGCGCAAGCAGTACGGTCTATGAAGCTGCAGATGAAGCTGAGAACCCGGCTGTTCCTGGGTTTCTCGGCGCTGATGACGGTAGCGCTGCTCGGCCTGCTGCTGGCGCTGGTCAGCGTCATGCAGATGGCCAAGAGCCAGGAGCACCTGATCCGCGACAACTTCGGCATCATCGAAATCAACCAGCAGCTGCGCCAGGCGCTCGGCAACCACCTGATCATTCTGCTGCGCGACCACCGCGATCACGAGTCGCTGGGCGCGGCGCGTGCGGCTTTCCAGTCGTCGCTGGAACGCGGCATGCAGAGCGCGCGCAACGACGACGACCGTCAGGCCTTCCAGAGCATCGCCAGCGCCTACGCGAGCTTCCTGCTGGTGCTGGATGCGCCGCGCAGCGAGGGCTGGACGCTGCTGGAGGAAAACGAGCTGAGCCAGGCCTTCAATCAGGTCCGCACCCTGATGGTGGACATGCAGCAGAGCGCCTACGCGACAATCCGCGACACCGAGGTACGCAGCCGCGAACGCGCCATGCTGCTGGCCGGCCTGCTCGGCCTGACCGGCATCGCCGTACTGCTGATCGGCTTCATCACCGCGCACAGCTTCGCCCGGCGCCTCGGCACGCCGATCGAGCAGCTGTCGGCAGCCGCCGACCAGATCGGGCGCGGCGACTTCGGCATCGAACTGCCGACCTCGCCCATCGCCGAGCTGTCGTCGTTGAGCCGACGCTTCGGCCTGATGGCGCAGGCGTTGTTCCAGTTCAAGCAGACCAACGTGCAGGCCTTGATGAACGGCCAGCAGCGCCTGCAGGCACTGCTCGACAGCATCGACGACGGCCTGCTGATCATCGACCGCCACGGCTGCCTGGAGCACGCCAACCCGGTCGCTCAGCGCCAGCTGGCCTGGGAAGGCGAGCATCTGGGCCGCAGCCTGGGCGAAGCGCTCGGCTACCCGGAACTGGACGAGGCCGCGCGCCTGGTGCTCAGCGACAAGCCGCTCGCCGGGCCGCCGCAGGATCTGGTGATCGAGGCCGATGGCGAACGCCGACTGCTGGCCTGGCGCATGAGCCCGGTCAACCACCACGACGGCAGCATCAGCGGCGCTGTGATGGTGCTGCACGACGTCACCGACCAGCGCACCTTCGAGCGCGTGCGCAACGAATTCGTGCTGCGCGCCTCCCACGAGCTGCGCACGCCGGTGACCGGCATGCAGATGGCCTTCAGCCTGCTGCGCGAACGTCTGCACTACCCGCCCAACAATCGCGAATCCGACCTGCTGAGCACCGTGCACGAGGAAATGCAGCGGCTGGTACGGCTGATCAACGACCTGCTGAATTTCTCGCGCTACCAGAGCGGCCAGCAGAAGCTGGAGCTAGAGTCGTGCGACGTTCCGCAGCTGCTCGAAGACGCGCGCCAGCGCTTCGTGGTCGCCGCTGCCGAGCACCATGTCGAGCTTAAGCTGGAGCTGCAGCAGCCGCTGCCCAGCCTGCTGCTCGATCGCCAGCAGATCGAGCGGCTGCTCGACAACCTGCTGAGCAACGCCCTACGCCATACGCCGGAGGGTGGCGAGGTGCGCCTGCTGGCACGCCATCACGGCGAGCGGATGATCATCAGCGTGGAGGACAACGGCGAGGGTATTCCCTACAGCCAGCAGGCGCGGATCTTCGAGCCGTTCGTGCAGATCGGCCGCCGCCGCGGCGGTGCCGGGCTCGGCCTGGCGCTGTGCAAGGAGATCGCCCAGCTGCATGGCGGGCGCATCGGCGTGCATTCGCGCATCGGCCACGGCACGATCTTCTACATCGCCCTGCCGATCTGACGGTCGGCTTCAGCGCGTACCGTTAAGCACCTGCAGCAGCGCGGCGGTTTCGGCGTCCGGCTCGCCGTCGTAGCGCGTCGGGCGGTACTTCATCTGGAACGCCGCGAGCACGTTGCGCGTCGCCTCATCCAGCTCACCGTGGCGCGGCACCTTGTAGCCCTGCAGCTCCAGCGCCAGCTGGAACCAGGCGATATCCGGCGGCGCCGCGGCAAACGCCGCACGCTGCGCCGCCACCGCCGCGGCATCCGGCCAGGGCACCAGGCCGGCATCGGCCAGGCGCTTCCAGGGGAACAGCGGGCCGGGATCGACCTTGCGCTGCGCCGCGATGTCGCTGTGGCCGACGATGGCACCGGGCTTGAGCCCGTGGCGCTGCATGATGTCCTTGAGCAGCAGCACCAGCGCGTCGATCTGTTCATCCGTATACGGATACCAGAGGCGCCGGCCATCCTCGCCCTCGACGTAGCCGCGATTGACCAGTTCGATGCCGATGGAGCTGGAGTTCAGCCAGGTGCGCCCGTTCCACTCGCTCTGCCCGGCATGCCAGGCCCGGCGATCCTCGTCGACCAGGCGATAGATGGTCGCCGGCGCGGCGCCGATCAGGTAGTGGCTGCTCACTTCGCCCTCGGTCAGCAGCGCCAGCGAATGCTCCAGACCGCTGGAGGTGTAGTGCAGCACGATGACCTGCACCCGGCTGTCCTGGCCGACCGCGCGGTAGCGGTCGTCGATCTGCGGCCCGCTGGCGCAGCCGGCCAGCAGCAGGAAGAGCGCGACAAGGCTGATGATTCTCATGGGGGACCTCGGGTCGACGGCTGGGTGATCCGCGGCGGCGCGCGAGGGCGCGATTATACGCAGCGGCGACGAGCGCTCACAGACCGCCCGGTCAGCCACGCTCGACGCGGTTGCGCCCGGCGTCCTTCGCGCGGTAGAGCGCCAGGTCGGCGCGCTCGAAGACCTGCTCGGGCGTGTCGCCGGCTGCGAACGCGCTCATGCCCGCCGAGACGGTGATCTGCACCCGCTCGCCCTTGAAATGGAACGGGCAGACGTCGATGCCGCTGCGCAGCGCTTCGAGCACCTGCAGCCCGGCCTCGGGCGCGGTAGACGGCAGCAGCAGCACGAACTCCTCGCCGCCGAAACGGGCGATGAAGTCGGTGGCGCGCAGACGCTTGCGCAATTCCCCGCCGATGATCTTCAGCACCCGATCACCGGCCAGGTGGCCATAGCTGTCGTTGATCCGCTTGAAGTGGTCGACGTCCACCACGGCGAGCAGCAGCTCACCGCCATAGCGCTCCCAGCGCGCCGCCTCCAGCGCCAGCCGTTCGTTCCAGGCCGTGCGATTCGGCAGGCCGGTGAGGCCGTCGAGCAGGGCCTTCTGCCGCTGCTCCTCGAGATGACCACGCAGGCCCTGCGCCGCCTGTTCCAGGCTGCCGACACGACCGACCAGCTCCTGCAGACGCGCGCCCAGCGCCTGCTCGTGCTGGCTGCGCTGCTGCTGATATTCGCCGACGGTATGCAGCAGGCCATCCAGCCGCGCCTCGACCACGCGCTTGAGGCTGGCCAGATCGGTGGCCTCGCGCATGCTGCTCTGCAGCACGTCGACCTGTTCGCGCAGCTCGTGGTCCAGCGCCTCGGCAGTCCGGCGCGCCTCGGCATGGCCGTCATGCGCAGCGTAGAGGTTCTGCTGCATGGTCACCAGCCGCTCGCTGAGCGTCTTCAGGTAGCTTTCGAACTCGCGCTGGTCCTGATCGCTGGCTGCCAGCAACAGGCTCGCCAGATCGTCCAGCACCGGAACCAGCTCGTACCAGTTCAGACCGTGGCGAATGCGCTCATGCAGCGCCTCGGCCCGCGCCTGTTGCGCTTCACCCAGGCGCAGGCTGCCAACCAGCCCGCGCAGCGCCGCCTCGATACGCTCGGCCACCTGGCTGTACGGTGGCTCCGGCGAATCGGCCAAGGCTGGCTCGCAGTCGCCCGCCGGAGCATCGCTGGACGGAACGTCGCCCTCCAGCTCATACGCCGACAGCGGCGTCGACTGATCCGCTTGCGCCTGATCCGCCTGCGGCGGCACCTCGGCAGCGACCGGCGGCGCGGACACGGGCGTACTGTCCTCGGCGTCCAGCGCCACGCTCTCGCGGCCAGCGAACAGGCGGCGCAGAAAACCACCGCCGGGATTGTCGGCGACAAGCGGCGCGCCGAGGGCCTGACGCTGCAGCTCGCCCAGTTCGCCGAGCAGCGCCGGTAGTTCGCGCGCGCGACCGATGCGCTGTTCGAGCTTGCGGGCGAAGCGCTTCAGGCGCCGGCGCACGTCCGCCGGTGGCGACATCGCCAGCAACGGGTTCACCAGTCCGTGCAGCGCCTCGATCAGATGCCGAGTGCGTTCCTGGCGCTGGCGATCCGAATCCAGCACGGCCTTCTCCAGGCGCGGCACCAGCGTGCTGAGGCCGTCGTCGAAATCGCCGTCGCGCAACACCTCGCGCATCTGCCGCAGGCAGTTTTCCACCGCCGGATCGGCACCTTCGACCGCCATGCTGCTGCGTACCAGGCTGCGTCGCAGCAGATCGACGCGCTGCTCCCAGCGCTGCTCGATCTGCTCCTGCTGTTCGAGCAGGCGCAGGTATTTTTCCTTCCAGCGTTCGGTCTCGACACTCACGACGACGGCTCCAGCGTGGCCGGCAGCGCGTTGCCGTTGAGCGCCTCGGGCAGACGGATTTCCATCGCCACCGGCAGGTGATCGGAAATCGGCAACGGCAACACCTCGACACGCTCGAGGGCGAGGCTCGGGCTGAGCAGGATGTGGTCCAGGCAGCGCTGCGGCCGCCAGCTGGGAAAGGTCGCCTCGACCTGCGGTGCGAGCAGGCCGAGATCGCGCAGCGGGGAATTTTCCAGCAGATCGTTGGCATGGGTGTTCATGTCACCCATCAGCACCTGATGCCGATACCCGCCGATCAGCTCGCGAATGTAGGCCAGCTGACGCACGCGCGTGCGCCCGCCCAGCGCCAGATGCATCATCACCACCACCAGCGCATCCTCGCCCTCGCCGAAACGCAGCAGGATCGCACCGCGGCCGGACGGACCGGGCAGCGGATGGTCCTCCAGCTGCTGCGGGGCAAGACGGCTGAGCACGCCATTGCTGTGCTGGGCGAAGCGCCCGAGGTTGCGGTTGAGCTGCTGGTACCAGTACGGAAAGGCGCCGAGCTGCGCCAGGTGCTCGACCTGATTGATGTAGCCGGAGCGCAGGCTGCCACCGTCGACCTCCTGCAGCGCGACCAGATCGTAGCGACCGATCAGCTCGCCGATGCGCTGCAGGTTCAGCGCCCGCCCCGGATGCGGCAGCAGATGCTGCCAGCTGCGGGTCAGGTAGTGATGGTAACGCTCGGTGCGGATCCCGACCTGGATATTGAAGCTCAGCAGGCGTAGTCGTCCGTCCAGCGGCAGACCGCTCTGCGGCGCGCAGTGCACGTTGGTCTGCGGCTGCCCTGCAGCAGCCGGACGCGACGGATACAAGCGCCGCAGCATCGTCGGTTACCGTGCGGCGCGTTCTTTTTCGATGAGGAAATCAGCCACGTCCAGCGCGCCCTGCGGCCCACCAGCCGAGCCGAGATCGAAACGGTACTTGCCGTTGACGATCAGCACCGGTACGCCGCTGATCTGGTAGGCCATGCCCAGCTTCTTGGCCTGTTCGACGCGGCTCTTCACGCCGAAGGAGTTGTACGCCTTGAGAAAGGCATCCTTGTCGACTCCCTGGCCAGCGAGGAACTCAGCCATTTCTTCGGGCGTCGCGAGCTTCTTGCGCTCCTGGTGATAGGCGGCGAACACCGCGTCATGCACCTGTTTTTCCACGCCCATCGATTCGAGCGCAAGGAACAGTTGTCCATGGGTGTTCCAGATGCCGCCGAACATGGCGGGGATGCGCCGGAAGGCGACATCGGCCGGAAGCTTCTCGACCCACGGGTTGATCACCGGCTCGAACTGGTAGCAGTGCGGGCAGCCATACCAGAACAGCTCGACCACCTCGATCTTGCCCGGCTCGGCGACCGGCACCGGGCTGCTCAGCACCTCGTACTCCTTGCCCGCCTGGTAGTCGGCGGCCACGGCAGGCAGGCCGAACAGGCTGGCGGCAGCAAGGACGGCGGAAATGACGAGTTTGCGCATGGAGGACTCCTGTAAAACGTCTGGCAAGGCATGACAGGCTGCCGCAAAACGACAGGTCTCACCAGCGTTTTGCGCCTTCACCTGCAGCGGTGAATGGCTATTCTAGCGGCGCCGTAACGAAAAAAAGGCGACCGACCTTACGGCCGGGCGCCTTTTCAGCAGATCACCTGTCAGCAGGCGATCAGTGCAGGCCCTGGATGTAGCTCGACAGCGCCTGAATGTCCTTGTTGCTCAGCTTGGCCGCGATACCACGCATGATCATGGTGTCGCCGTCGTTGGTGCGGTTGCCTTCGCGGAAGTCGGTCAGCTGCTTGGCGGTATAGGCGGCATGCTGGCCACCCAGTTGCGGGAAGCCGGCCAGATCGTTACCCACACCGTTCGGTGCGTGGCAACCGGTGCACGCCGGCATGCCCAGGTCCAGCTTGCCGCCGCGGAACAGTTTTTCGCCCTGCGCTACCAGCGCCGGATCGGCCATGCCGACGGTCGGTTTCTGGCTGGAGAAGTAGGCGGCGATGTCGGCCAGGTCCTGATCGCTCAGCGGATCGAGCATGGCGGTCATTTCCAGTACCTTGCGGCCAACGCCCTCAGCCGCACCCGGAGTGCTGCCAGCCTTGATGTCCTGCATCTGTTTGAGCAGGTAGCGCTCACCCTGGCCGGCGAGTTTCGGGAAGTTCGGGGCCGGGCTGTTGCCGTCCACTCCGTGGCAGGCGCCACAAACGGCAGCTTTGCTCTGACCCGCTTTGGCGTCTCCAGCCGCGTGGGCCATACCGGTGATGCCAAGGGTCAACAGCAGACTCACGAGTACTTTGTTCATCAGCTCATCCAACTACGGCTAGGGGTTATAAGGAAATCGATCGGTCGGGCCGCTCGCGTCCGTGGACTACGGCGACGCTCGTTATGCATGGCGCGCCAGATTCCCGATGGGATAAGACCAAAGCGCACATAAAATCTGCGGCATTATATACTCCCGTTCCTGAAACGGAAACGAACCATTGCCGCACCCCCCGCGCACGCACCGGACCGCCCATGCTCCCCAAGAACCCGATTCTCGGCCTCTGCCAGCAAGCCACCTTCATGATCAGCGCCGCCAAGGTCGATCAGTGCCCGGCCGACGAGGGGCTGGAAGTCGCCTTCGCCGGTCGCTCGAACGCCGGCAAGTCCAGCGCGCTGAACACCCTGACCCATGCCAATCTGGCGCGCACCTCAAAGACGCCGGGACGCACGCAGCTGCTCAACTTCTTCCGCCTCGACGACGAGCGTCGTCTGGTCGACCTGCCCGGCTACGGCTATGCCAAGGTACCGATTCCGCTCAAGCAGCACTGGCAACGCCATCTGGAAGCCTACCTGGGCAGCCGCGAGAGCCTGGCCGGGGTATTCCTGATGATGGATATCCGCCATCCGCTGACCGAGTTCGACCGCATGATGCTGGACTGGTCGAGCGCCAGTCAGATGCCGCTGCACATCCTGCTGACCAAGTCCGACAAGCTCGCCTTCGGCGCCGCCAAGACCGCCCTGCTGACGATCCAGCATGACGTGCGCAAGCAGTGGGGCGACGCGGTGAGCGTGCAGCTGTTCTCCGCACCCAAGCGCCAGGGCGTGGAACAGGCGCAGCAGGTGCTGGCCGACTGGCTGGGACTGCTCGAGGAACAGCCCG
Source organism: Stutzerimonas degradans (assembly GCF_024448505.1). Classification (GTDB taxonomy): domain Bacteria; phylum Pseudomonadota; class Gammaproteobacteria; order Pseudomonadales; family Pseudomonadaceae; genus Stutzerimonas; species Stutzerimonas degradans. The sequence continues at coordinate 207,382 of NZ_JAMOHV010000001.1, read as the reverse complement.
AAGCCTGAAACCGCTGCCGGCCGCATGCGCACAAAAAAGCCCCGACAAGGCGGGGCTTGTGCGACCGGCGAAGCGGTTCAGGCGTCGCAGGACGCCTGATAGGCCGCCGCGTCGAGCAGCTTGTCCAGTTCCGCCTTGTCGCTGGGCCGCAGACGGAAGAACCAGCTGCCGTACGGATCGCTGTTGACCTGCTCGGGCGAATCGGCCAGCGCCTCGTTGATCGCGATCACCTCGCCGGAAACCGGCGCATAGATGTCCGACGCCGCCTTCACCGATTCCACCACGCCGGCTTCCTGGCCCGCCGCAAGCTGGCCGCCGACTTCCGGCAGCTCGACGTAGACCACGTCGCCCAACGCCTGCTGGGCATGATCGGAGATACCGACGGTGACGCTGCCATCCGCTTCGAGGCGGGCCCACTCATGGCTGGCGGCGTAACGCAGGTCGCTTGGGATTTCGCTCATTCGTATTGTCCTCGAGGCTGTCCAGTGCAGACACGCTAAGCCATCGCGCGAAGCGGTCGCCAGAATTTACACCAGTACCTTGCCGTTGCGCACGAAGGTCGGCTGCACGACGCGCACCGGATACCATTTGCCGCGGATTTCCACTTCCGCACGCTCTCCGGTGGCCGCGGGAACGCGTGCGAGCGCGATCGACTTGCCAAGCGTAGGCGAAAAACTGCCGCTGGTGATCTCGCCGTCACCCACCCCAGTCACCCGCACCACCTGATGGGCGCGCAGCACACCACGCTCCTCCATGACCAGGCCGACCAGCCGCGGCAGGTCATCGCTGGACTTCTGCCGTTCGAGCGCAGCGCGCCCGACGAACTCGCGCGCCGTCGGCTCCCAGGCGATGGTCCAGCCGAGGTTCGACGACAGCGGCGAAACCTCCTCACTCATGTCCTGACCGTACAGATTCAGGCCCGCTTCCAGGCGCAGGGTGTCCCGCGCGCCCAGGCCGATCGGTGGAATGCCGGCGCCGACCAGCTCGGTGAAGAAGCCGGTGATCTGCTCGGCCGGCAGGATGATCTCCAGGCCGTCCTCGCCGGTGTAGCCGGTGCGCGCGATGAACCAGTCGCCCTGGACCAGGCCGTGAAATGGCTTGAGATCCTGAATCAGCGCGGCACGCGGCTGATCGACCAGCTCGGCGGTACGCGCGCGCGCATGCGGGCCCTGGATCGCCAGCATCGCCAGCTCGGCGCGCTCGCGAATTTCCACATGGAATCCATCGGCCTGCGCGTGCAGCCAGGCCAGGTCCTTGTCGTGCGTGCTGGCATTGACTACCAGGCGGTAACCCCAGTCGGTGAGGTAGACGATCAGGTCGTCGACCACACCGCCACGCTCATTGAGCATGGTGCTGTACAGCGCCCGACCGACGTGCCGCAGGCGCGCCACGTCGTTGGCCAGCAGTCGCTGCAGATAGAGCATGGCCTGCGGCCCGGCGACATCGATGACGGTCATGTGCGAGACATCGAACACTCCGCACTCACGCCGCACCTGCTGATGTTCCTCGACCTGTGAGCCGTAATGCAGCGGCATGTCCCAGCCGCCGAAATCGACCATCTTGGCGCCGAGCGCAAGGTGCTGAGCGTAGAGGGGAGTACGCTGACCCATAGGTTTCTCCTTCCGGGCAGGTCGCCGAAACGGCCTTGTAAAGCCTGACTGAGCCGGTTGCGCAGCGAGCTGCCGGCGTTCGAATGGCGCGCATTGTAGCCCCAAGGTTGTGACAGGTCACGGCAGCCCGACGCCGTGTCGGGCGTGCGCGCGAACGCCCGGCAGGACGGCGTTCTAGCCCCTGGCCGAGCGGCGGATCAGCAGGATCACCGGCAGCAGGCCGACCAGCACCAGCGTCAACGCCGGCAGCGCGGCGCGCGCCCACTCGCCCTCGCTGGTCATCTCGAAGACGCGCACTGCCAGGGTGTCCCAGCCGAACGGACGCATCAGCAGCGTTGCCGGCATTTCCTTGAGTACGTCGACGAACACCAGCAGCGCGGCACTCAGCGTGCCGGGCAGCAGCAGTGGCAAATAGACTCGCAGGAACAGCCCCGGACCACCTACGCCGAGGCTGCGCGACGCCTGCGGCAGCGACGGACGAATGCGCGCCAGACTGCTTTCCAGCGGGCCGAAGGCCACCGCCATGAAGCGCACCAGATAGGCCAGCAGCAACGCGCCGAGGCTGCCGAGCAGCACCGGCTTGCCGGCACCGCCCAGCCAGTCGGACAGCGGAATCACCAGATGCCGATCCAGATAGCTGAACGCCAGCATGATCGCCACCGCCAGTACCGAGCCCGGCAGCGCGTAACCCAGATTGGCCAGCCCGACAGCCGTGCGAACCGCGCGTACCGGCGCCTGGCGGCGGGCGAACGCCAGCAGCAGCGCGGTGCTGACGATGATCAGCGCGGCCAGGCCGCCGAGGTAGAGTGTGTGCAGAATCAGCCCGGTGTAACGCTCGTCGAGATCGAAGCGGCCGCGCTGCCAGAACCACGCCAGCAACTGCAGCACCGGGACGACGAACGCACAGAGGAACACCAGCCCGCACCAGGCGCTGGCGGCGAATGCCTTGAAACCGCGCAGCGGATACAGCGCCACCGTGCTGGCGCGCTCACTCGCCGGGCGCGCCGCACCGCGGGCGCGGCGTTCGCCATAGAGCACCAGCATCACCGCCAGCAGCAGCAGACTGGCCAGCTGGGTGGCGCTGGTCAGGCTGAAGAAGCCGTACCAGGTCTTGTAGATTGCGGTGGTGAAGGTATCGAAGTTGAACACCGAGACCGCACCGAAATCGGCCAGTGTTTCCATCACCGCCAGCGCCAGCCCGGCCCCGATCGCCGGGCGCGCCATCGGCAACGCCACAGTCCAGAAGGCTCGCCAGGGCGACTGGCCAAGCACCCGCGCCGCCTCCATCAGGCCGCGTCCCTGGGCGAGAAACGCTGAGCGCGCCAGCAGGTAGACATAGGGATAGAACACCAGCACCAGCACCACGATTACTCCGCCGGTGGAACGCACCCGCGGAAATCGAATGCCGCTGCCGAACCATTCGCGCGCCAGCGTCTGCACCGGTCCGGCGAAGTCGAGCAGGCCGATGAAGACGAACGCCAGCACATAGGCGGGAATCGCGAAGGGCAGCATCAGCGCCCAGTCCAGCCAGCGCCGCCCGGGGAATTCGCAAAGCGAGGTCAACCAGGCCAGGCTGACGCCCAGTACCGTCACACCGGCGCCGACGCCGAGCAGCAGCGTCAGCGTATTGCCCAGCAGCCGCGGCATCTGGGTATCCCACAGGTGCGACCAGATCTCCCGGTCGATGTCATGCCAGCTGAACAGCAGAACGCTCAGCGGCAGCAGCACCAGCGCCGCGACGGCGAAGGTGATCGGATACCAGCGGTGCTCGACGGAGTGGGACACGCAAGCCTCGGATGGGGAAAAGACAACGCCCCGGATCAACCGGGGCGTCGAGTATAACCGTAGCGGCGAGGCGGACGGCTCGTGCGGCCTGATCTCAGCCGCGCACCGCCCGCGCCGTACCGCGCGGCAACATTACCGCCAGCCGGCGCGGTCCATCAGTTTGATCGCCTCGGCCTGACGCTTGCCGGCCACTTCGACCGGAATGCTGTCGGCCTTGAACTCGCCCCAGGCGGCCACCTCGGCGGACGGCTTCACCTGCGGGTTGGCCGGGTATTCCATGTTGATGTCGGCGAAGATGCTCTGCGCCTCGGCGCCGGTCATCCACTCCACCAGCTTGCGCGCCGCGTCCGGGTTCGGCGCGTACTTGGTCAGGCCGATGCCGGAGAGGTTCACGTGCACGCCGCGATCCTGCTGGTTCGGCCAGAACAGCTTGGCCTTGAGCGCCGGATTCTCCTGGTGCAGGCGGCCGTAGTAATAGGTGTTGACGATGCCGACATCGCACTGGCCGGCGTCGATGGCCTGGATCAGCGCGGTGTCATCGGCGAAGACGTCGGTCGCCAGATTGTCGACCCAGCCCTTGATGATCTGCTCGGTCTTCTCGGCGCCGTGCGTCTCGATCAGCGTGGCGGTCAGCGACTGGTTGTAGACCTTCTTGCTGGTACGCAGACACAGACGGCCGTCCCACTTGTCGTCAGCCAGGGCTTCGTAGGTGGTCAGCTCGCCGTCCTTGACCCGCTCCGGCGAGTAGACGATGGTGCGCGCGCGCAGCGAAAGGCCGGTCCAGGCATCGTTGGACGAGCGGTACTGCGACGGGATGTTCTGCTTGACCACCGCGGAATTCAGCGGCTGCAGCAGACCCATTTCCTCGGCCTGCCAGAGGTTGCCACCATCGACAGTGAGCAGCAGGTCCGCCGGCGTGTTCTCGCCTTCGGCCTTGATCCGGGCCATCAGCGGCGCTTCCTTGTCGGTGATGAACTTCACCGCGACGCCACTCTGCTTGGTGTAGGCGTCGAACACGGGCTTGATCAGCTCGTCGATGCGCGACGAGTAGACCACCACTTCATCGGCAGCCTGGACAGCGCTCGACAGCGCAGTGAGTGCCAGCGCGGCGAGTAAACCTTTGCTTACCTGCATGAATCAGCCTCTTGTTTGGTCCGGATAGAGGCCGAATAGTAGTGACTCCCATTTAGTTTCTCAATGCGACAATGCGCGCATGTAGCTTTTCGTTACTCCTTGCGCGCTCAGCAGCGTGCCAGCTGCGGAAGATCGCCACTCAGGCCCAGCGCCTGACGCACGAACAGCGCCTTGACCTCCGGCAGTGCTTCGGCGCTCTTCAGCCCGGCATTGCGCAGCCAGCGCAGCGGCAGCTGATCGGTCTGGAACAAGCGCTCGAATCCTTCCATCGCCGCCATCATCGTCAGGTTGTGCGGCATGCGCCGGCGCTCGAAACGGCTGAGCACGCGCAGATCGGCCGGTCGCTCGCCGCGCGCCAGCGCCGCCTGCAGCACCTCGGCCAGCACGGCGGCATCCAGCAGGCCGAGGTTCACCCCCTGGCCGGCCAGCGGATGGATGGTGTGCGCGGCATCGCCGATCAACGCCAGCCCGGCGCGCACGTAACGCTTGGCATGCCGCTGACGCAGCGGAATGCATAGCCGCGGGTCGACTTCCTGCACCTCGCCCAGACGCTGTTCGAAAGCCCGTCCCAGCGCCGCACGGAAGGTTTCGTCATCGAGCGCCATCAGGCGCCTGGCCTCGTCCTCGGTGGCCGACCAGACGATCGAACACCAGTGCTCGTCGCCGTCCCGCTGTAACGGCAGGAACGCCAGCGGCCCGTTGTCGGTGAAGCGCTGCCAGGCGGTACGCTGGTGCGCCTCGGCGCAGCGCACGCTGGTGACGATGGCATGGTGAAAGTAATCCCACTCGCGCGTCTCGCAGCCGGCCAAACGGCGCACCGCCGAATTCGCACCGTCGGCAGCGACCACCAGCGGCGCGCGCAGCTGTCGGCCATCGCTGAAGGTGAGCTGCCAGCCGTCCTCGACCTCGTGCAGTTGCTCCAGTCGCGCGTCGGCGATCAGCTCGGCTGTGCCGCGTGCCTGCAGCGCTTCGAGCAGGGCATCCTGCACCACGCGGTTCTCGACGATATGGCCAAGTACCTCGGCATGCACGGTCGCCGCGCTGAAATGAATCTGCCCGGTGCCCGAGCCATCCCACACGCGCATGTCGCCGTAGGGACTGGCGCGCCGTGCGGCAATGCCGGGCCAGGCGCCGACGCGTTCGAGGATGCGCTGGCTGGCGGCGGAGAGCGCACTGACCCGCGGTTCGAACGCGCCCTGCGCATCGAACGGCGCCAGCGTCAGCGGGCCGGCATCGGCAATCGCGACCTTCAGCCCGCTGCCTTCAAGCGCCAGGGCCAGCGTGCTGCCGACCATTCCCGCGCCGACGATGATCAGATCCGCTTGCATCGCTACTCTCCCGGGCTGCCGCGGCTGCGGCGTGAATCTAGGTGGAATGACAGGACCGCCGCGTGCGACCTAGCCGACGCGCGTGCCCAGCCCCATCGCCTGACGGGCGAACCAGTGCTTGGCTGGGGGCAGCAGGTCGAGCCCGAGCAGGCCGAGGCCCCGCCCGGTGGACATCAGCGCAGCCGAGTCGCCGAACAGCCGGGTGACCTGATCGGAGAAACCGACGGTCAGCAGCTGGTCGCGCTGCTGGCGCTCGGCATAGCCGCGCAGCACCGCGAGATCACCGAGCTCAGCCGGGCTGGCGAGCAACGCGGCGCTCAGTGCATCCACATCGCGCAGTGACAGGTTGTAGCCCTGTCCGGCAATCGGGTGCAGGCTGTGCGCGGCATTGCCCAGCACCACCAGTCCGGCACGCACCTGCTCCTCGGCCTCGACCAGCGCCAGCGGATACAGATGCCGCGTACCGACCTGGCGGAACGCGCCGAGGCGATAGCCGAAGGCCTGCTGCAACTCGGCGAGGAACTGCACTTCGGGCAGTGCCGCCAACCGCGCCGCCTCTGCCGGCGGGCGCGTCCAGACCAGCGCACAGCGGTTGTCGCGCACCGGCAGCAGCGCCATCGGGCCGTCCGCGGTGAAACGCTCGAAGGCCAGCCCGTCATGCGCGCGCGCCGGACTGACATTGGCGATCAGCGCGCTCTGCCCGTAGGAACGACGCTCGACATGGATGCCCAGCTGCTCGCGCAGACCGGAGCGGCCGCCGTCGGCCAGCACCGCCAGCGCGCAATCCAGCTCTCGTCCGTCGGCCAGCGTCAGGCGATAGCCGCCGTCGGTCGGCTGCAGCTTCTGCACCTCGGCCGGGCAGTCACGCAGCACCACCCGTTCGTCCAGTGCGTGCCACAGGCAATGGCCGATCCAGGCGTTCTCGACCACATAGCCCAGCGCCTCCACGCCCTCGTCGACGGCATCCAGTCGCGCGGCAGCGAAGCGCCCACGCTCGGATACGTGGATCCGGCGGATCGGCTCGGCACGCTCGGCGATCCGCGGCCACACGCCAAGCCGCTGATAGATCAGTCGAGTGCCCCAGGACAGCGCAGTGGAACGCGCGTCATAGCTCGGCTGGTATTCGTGCCCCGGCTGAAACGGCTCGATCAGGTGAATCCGCCAGCCCCGCTCGCGCGCACCATCCTGCAACGCCAGCGCCAGGCTGGCGCCGACCAGGCCGCCGCCGATGATCGCCAGGGTCTGCATGTCAGGCGACCTGCTCGCGCGCGGCGGCCATCAGCGCCTCGATCTCGGCGACGCTCTTCGGCACGCCGGTGGTGAGAATCTCGCAGCCGGTCTGGGTGACCACCACGTCATCCTCGATGCGCACGCCGATGCCGCGCCACTTCTTGGCCACGTTCTGGTTGTCGGTGGCAATGTAGATGCCCGGCTCCACGGTCATCGCCATGCCCGCTTCGAGCACGCGCCACTCGCCGCCGATCTTGTAGTCGCCGACGTCGTGCACATCCATGCCCAGCCAGTGGCCGGCGCGATGCATATAGAAAGGTTTGTAGGCCTCGCTGGCGATCAGTTCGTCGACCTCGCCCTGCAACAACCCCAGCTCCACCAGCCCGGCGGTGATCACCCGCACCGTGGCTTCGTGCGCCTCGTTCCAGTGCTTGCCGGGTGCGATGTGCTTGAAGGCTTCTTCGTTGGCCTTCAGCACCAGCTCGTAGATCGCCTTCTGCTCGGGCGAGAACTTGCCGCTGACCGGGAAGGTGCGGGTGATGTCGCTGGCGTAGCAGTCGATCTCACAGCCGGCATCGATCAGCACCAGATCGCCGTCCTTGAGCGGCGCATCGTTCTCGCGGTAATGCAGGATGCAGGCGTTCCTGCCAGCGGCGACGATGCTGCCGTAGGCCTGCATCTTCGCTCCACCTTTGCGGAACTCGTAGTCCAGTTCGGCTTCAAGGTGGTATTCGAACAGCCCGGCGCGGCTGGCCTGCATCGCACGAATGTGCGCACGCGCGGAAATCTCCGCGGCGTGCTTCATCACCTTCACTTCGTTGCTCGACTTGTACAGGCGCATGTCGTGCAGCAGGTGATCGAGCGCGACGAACTCGCTCGGCGGCTGCGCGCCTTGGCGGGCCTTGGCGCGGATGGTCTTGATCCACTCCATGAGCCGGTGATCGAAGGCCTCGTTGGTGCCGATGGCGTAGTAGACGCGCTCGCGCCCTTCGATCAGGCCAGGGAGGATGTCGTCGATATCGCCGATGGGGAAAGCGTCGTCGGCGCCGTAGGTCTTGATGGCGCCGTCCTGACCGGCGCGCAGGCCGTCCCACAGCTCACGCTCGGGATCGCGCTCGCGGCAGAACAGCACGTATTCGCCGTGCTCACGCCCCGGGATCAGGGCGATCACCGCCTCCGGCTCGGGAAAGCCGGAGAGGTACTGGAAATCACTGTCCTGGCGGTAGACATGCTCGACATCGCGGTTGCGGATATACATCGGCGCGGCGGGCAGGATGGCGATGCTGTTGGGTTCCATCTGCGCCATCAGCGCCGTGCGCCGACGGGCGAATTCCGACTTCGGGATGCGGGTCATGGGGCGGGAGACTTCCTCAGTGCAGGGACGGTTTGGCCGCCGGTTCGAGCGGCTTGGCGCATTCGGTGAACAGCAATACGGGGGCGACGCGCAGGTACTCCATGACCTCCATGTAATCGCTCTCGCCTTCTTCGGACTCTTCCAGGGCATCCTGGATCTGCGCGATGGCGGACAGATCCTGCAGCACCTCCATCGCTTCGGCGCTCAAGGCGCGATCACCGGCGATCAGCCCGAAGCCAGCGAGAAAGCCCTGGCACCACTGCCCCAGAGCCACCGCACGCTCGGCCAGCGGTGCGTCGTCGTTGGGCAGCAGCAGCACGACGGCGATGTCCTCGCCGGCCAGCTCGCCCTTGACCATCTCCTGCAGGCCGATCAGCGCCTGCCGCACACTGCCTTCGGGCATCTCGCCAAGCAGATCGGCGGCATCAGCCAGCCAGGGATCGACCGCGAAGTCGGCGCCGGCGCAACTGCGCCCCAGCAGCAGGCCGTGCAGTTCGGCGGGGGAAACGGCTTGGGCGCTGCCCGCCAGCAAGGTGGCGAAGGCGGCGTAGGGGGAATTCTGAATCGACATGGGCGGCTAGGCGCACGGGGGCGCAATGACTAGAATGAAGGCCTCGTATCCTAGCACCGGCGGCCGAGACAAGACCATCGGCGCCCGCAGGAACCAGCCCCGCGCGCCATAGGAAGCCCATGGAAGACGCCGATCTGCGATTGCTGACCGCCAAGCTGGAACAACTGCTCCAGCGCATCGAGCAACTCAAGGCACAGAACCACCTGCTGCTGGCCAACGAGCGGGCCTGGCGCGAAGAGCGCGCTCATCTGATCGAAAAGAACGAATTGGCTCGATTGAAGGTCGAATCGATGATTTCGCGCCTGAAAGCCCTGGAGCAGGACTCATGACCCAGCCGAACACCACCACCGTGCACATCATGGACAAGGAATATTGCATTTCCTGTCCGGCCGAAGAACGCAGCAATCTGGAAAACGCCGCGCGCTATCTGGATCGCAAGATGCGCGAGATTCGCAGCAGCGGCAAAGTCATCGGCGCCGACCGCGTGGCGGTGATGGCCGCGCTGAACATCACCCACGAACTGCTGCATCGCAATGATCGCCTGGACGCCGAAGCCAGCAGCGCCCGCGAGCATGTGCGCATGCTGCTGGAGCGCGTGGACAGCGCCCTGGCCGCCGACCCGAATCCCGGCAGCTGATGAACGGTCGACAGATTGAGGTATAATCCGCGCCACTCCCTGGCATGTTTGCCAGTCGGCGATGACCCTCTCCCGATAAGCAATACCACGGAGGCTACAAGTGGGACCGGTGTGCATGTCCGCCTGACGGAAAGCCTGAAGGTTCTCTGTAGTCGCCACCTTGAACTCTCGGGTTCAAGGGCCTACGCCGGCAGCGGCATGCTGGGGAGTCATTTTTCATGATCGCAGCGGAAGGCCTCACACGCGCCGCGCTGCGCCGCAAATTGCGTGAAGCACGCCGGGCGCTTTCGCCCGCCGAGCAACGCCTCGCCGCCCGCCGCCTGTACCGCCAACTGGCCCAGCATCCGCTGTTTCGCCGAGCGCGGCATATTGCGCTGTATCTGCCCAACGATGGCGAGATCGACCCTCGACCGCTGCTGCGCGAAGCCCAGCGCCGCGGCAAGGCGACCTACCTGCCGATACTCAATCCCTGGCCACGGACGCGCATGGTGTTTCAGCAGGTAAGTGCCGGCGAACAGCTCAAGCCGAACCGTTTCGGCATTGCCGAACCACGACACTGCGCCAAACGACAGCGCGCCGCGTGGACGCTCGATCTGTTGCTGATGCCGCTGGTGGGGTTCGACGAGAGCGGTGGGCGCCTCGGAATGGGCGGCGGGTTTTACGATCGCAGCCTGGCGTATCGCTCTAGGCGCAAAAAAAGTCACAAACCGACCCTATTGGGCCTTGCGCATGAGTGTCAGAAGGTGGATCGGCTGACGCTGGCCAGCTGGGATGTGCCGCTACAGGCCACGGTGACGGACCGGCGCTGGTACGCGCGATGAGCTTTCCTGCGCCGCATCCGTGCGGCGCATTCTTCAGCGACTCTGTTGCTGGACGACAGGCGCGACGCTGGCGTCGCTCTGGCGTTCCCAGAGGCTCTGCGTGTAGCCCGTGGTGACCACGCCGAGTCCGAAGATAAGTACCAATACCCAAAGAATGTCTGGCTTGCGCTTCATCTGATCGCCTCCCCCTGCCAGGCGAATCTGCCGTCGAGTTGACGTGCTTTATCGTTCTAGAGCCCGATACGCCACTCAACAGCCGCGGCATTTTCCGTTAAGCATCGAGCGGGCGCAAACCTGCGTTGCCACCGACCGTAGGGGAAATTTGCCATCATGGCCTTATCGAACCGCCGAGGGGAGAGCAAACTCCATGCCGTATTGGTTGATGAAGTCCGAACCGGATGAATTTTCCATCCTTGATCTCGAAAAACAGCACCAGGCGCGCTGGGATGGCGTGCGCAACTACCAGGCGCGCAACTTCCTGCGCGCGATGGCCGAAGGCGACCTGTTCTTCTTCTACCATTCCAGCTGCGCGGTGCCGGCAATCGCCGGCATCGGCCGCATTGTCCGCCCGGCCTATGCCGATCCGACGGCGCTGCAACCCGACAGCCCTTATTTCGACGCCAAGGCCAGCGCGGAGAAGAATGCCTGGAGCGCGGTCGACGTCGCCTTCGTCGAGCGTTTCGCCACGCCGGTCACGCTGCCCCGGCTCAAGGCTGAGGCCGCACTTGCACAACTGCCGCTGGTACAAAAGGGCAGCCGGCTTTCGGTCATGCCGGTCAGCCCCGCCGAATGGGCCGCCGTACTCGCACTGCGTTGAGCACGCGGTTCACTGGATGATCAGGTTGTTGAACAACAGGTCCTCCACCAGCGGCTGCCCCTCCTCCTGAGTGAGAACCTCGCGCACCTGCTTCAATGCTTCTTGGCGCAGTTTTTCCTTGGCCTCGACGCTGCCGAGGCTCTCATCGGTCTGCTGCGAAAAGAGCATGACCAGCTGATTGCGGATCAGCGGTTCATGATGCTTGACCTTGTCCTCGGCCTCCTTGCTGGCGATGCGCAACGCGACGTCGGCCTTGTAGTACTTGAGCCGCTCGCCGGAACCATAGTTACCGACCATCGCCGGTACCAGCGCGTAATAGAGCGTTTGCGGACCTGCCTCTTCGGCAGCGGGGGAATTGGCCATGGCCGGCGCGGCCAGCGTCAGGGCGATGAAAAGAAACAGAATGCGCTTCACGGTGCTGCTCCGCAGGAATCGGTCGCCAGCATAACCAGACCCCGGCCTCGACCCAAGCCCCCGCTTATACGCCGGCATTACAGGGGGCGATGCTCGTTGTACCCCGGTACTAGCCTTCTAGACTGCATGGCGCGGTAACCGCGACTACGCGGCGCTGCGCGCGCCATCCGCTCATCACGAAGGAAATCCGATGAAAGCTGTCCTGTGCAAAAGCTTCGGCCCGGCCGAGAACCTGGTCGTCGAGGAAGTCGCCAGCCCGACGCCCAAACCCAACGAGATCCTCCTCGACGTCCACGCTGCCAGCGTCAATTTCCCCGACACCCTGATCATCGAAGGCAAATACCAGTTCAAGCCCCCGCTGCCGTTCTCACCCGGCGGCGAGGCGGCCGGCGTGGTTGCCGCGATTGGCGCCAAGGTCAGCCATCTAAAGGTCGGCGACCGGGTCATGGGACTGACCGGCTGGGGCAGCTTCGCCGAGCAGGTGGCGGTACCGGCGTACAACGTACTGCCGATTCCGGCGCAGATGGATTTCGCCACCGCGGCCGCCTTCGGCATGACCTACGGCACCTCGATGCATGCACTCAAGCAGCGCGCCAACCTGCAACCAGGCGAAACCCTGCTGGTGCTCGGTGCGGCCGGCGGTGTTGGCCTGGCGGCGGTAGAGATCGGCAAGGCAATGGGTGCCCGAGTGATTGCCGCCGCTTCCAGCGCCGAGAAACTGGACGTGGCGAAGCAGGCCGGCGCCGACGAACTGATCAACTACAGCGCCGAGAGCCTGCGCGACCGACTGAAGGAGCTGACCGGTGGTCAGGGCGTGGACGTAATCTACGATCCGGTCGGCGGCAAGCTGTTCGAGGAGGCGTTTCGCAGCATTGCCTGGAACGGCCGCATGCTGGTGGTGGGGTTCGCCGCTGGTGGCGATATTCCGGCGCTGCCGGCCAACCTGCCGCTGCTCAAGGGTGCGGCGCTGGTCGGTGTGTTCTGGGGCGCGTTCGCCCAGCGTCAACCGCAGGACAACGCCGCCAACTTCGAACAACTGTTTGCCTGGCATGCCGAAGGCCGACTGCGGCCCCTGATCTCGCAACGCTTTGCCCTGGAGCAGACCGCCGAGGCGATTGCCCAGCTCGGGCAGCGCAAGGCGATGGGCAAGCTGGTGGTGCAAGTCCGCTGACGGGCCGGCAGCGGACGAGAGTGGCTGGCCTGCTGGCGAGCCACTCCGCCCATGCGGCAACGGATCAGTGCTGGGCCTGTCCGGCCTCTTGCTGCATGCGCGCCATTTCCTGGGCGTAGAGCGCATCGAAGTTCACCGGAGCCAGCATCAGCGCCGGGAACGAGCCGCGGGTGACCAGGCTGTCCAGGGTTTCACGGGCGTAGGGGAACAGGATGTTCGGGCAGAAGGCACCGAGCGTGTGGCTCATGGACGCGGCGTCCAGGCCCTTGATCAGGAAGATGCCGGCCTGCTGCACTTCGGCGATGAAGGCGACTTCTTCGCCGGTCTTGACGGTGACCGAGAGCGTCAGCACCACTTCATGGAAATCGCCTTCCAGCGCCTTCTGCCGGGTGTTCAGGTCCAGCGAGACGCCGGGATTCCACTCCTGGCGGAAGATTTCCGGGCTCTTCGGCGCCTCGAACGAAAGGTCGCGAACATAGATGCGCTGCAGGGAGAATTGCGGTCCCTGCTCGTTCTGCGCCGCAGCGCCGTTGTTTGCTTGTTCGGTCATATCTGAGCCTTCTGTTGTGCGTGTCGTATTAGAGGTGCCTGGGGGCGGTCACGCCTGCAGCAACGGATCGAGCCGGCCGGCGCGCTCCAGCGCAACGAGGTCGTCACAGCCACCGATGTGCCGCTCGCCGATCCAGATCTGCGGCACCGATGTACGCCCGGCCTTGCTGGCCATCTCGGCGCGCAGCGTCGGGTTGCCGTCGACGGGAATTTCTTCGTAGGCCACGTTCTTGCTGTCCAGCAACGCCTTGGCGCGCAGGCAGTACGGGCACCAGGCGGCGGTATAGATGACGACGTTGGGCATGTTCACTTGACCACGGGGAGGTTGTCGCCGCGCCAGCTGGAAATCCCTCCCGCCAGCTTGACGGCAGTGAAGCCCGCCTTCTGTAGCTCACGGCAGGCCGTTCCGGCGTGCTGGCCCATAGCATCGACCACAATGAGCGTCTTGGCCTTGTGCTTTTCCAGCTCGCTGGTGCGGCTGACCAGCTTGTCGTGCGGAATGTTCAATGCATCGACGATGTGGCCGGTGTCGAACTCCTTCTTCGGCCGCACGTCCAACACCACGCCTTCGCCACTGTTGACCAGCGCGGTCAGCTCGCGGGTACTCAGGCTCTTGCCACCCTTGCGGGCCTCGGTAATGGCCAGCAGGACCAGCAGCGCCACGAAGATCGAGACGAGTACATAGTGGTTAGAGGCAAATTCAATCAGGTTAGCGAGCATCAACAGGTACCCAGGCGATAAAATGCGGGCCAGTATACACAGGCCCCCAGCCCGGCTGAACCCTGCCCAATCGTGACCTCGGCCCGGCCAGCCAGTAGACTGGCGGCCTTTTTTACCCCGCCCTTCGCAAGGAGCCCGAACGCATGTCTGCCGTGCCTACCGCCGTGCCCAAACCCCTGGTTCTGATCATTCTCGACGGCTTCGGACACAGCGACAGTCCCGAGTTCAACGCCATTCATGCGGCCAACACCCCGGTCTACGATCGTCTGCGCGCCACCCAGCCGCACGGCCTGATCTCCGGCAGCGGCATGGACGTCGGCCTGCCGGACGGACAGATGGGCAATTCCGAGGTCGGCCACATGAACCTCGGTGCTGGCCGCGTGGTGTATCAGGATTTCACCCGCGTCACTAAGGCGATCCGCGACGGCGAATTTTTCGCCAATCCGACCATCTGCAGCGCGGTAGACAAGGCGGTCGCCGCCGGTAAAGCGGTGCACATCCTCGGCCTGCTTTCCGACGGCGGCGTGCACAGCCATCAGGATCATCTGGTCGCGATGGCCGAACTGGCGGCCCAGCGCGGCGCCGAGAAAATCTACCTGCACGCCTTCCTCGACGGTCGCGACACGCCGCCGAAAAGCGCCCAGAGTTCGATCGAACTGCTCGACGCAACCTTCGCCCGCCTCGGCAAGGGCCGCATCGCCAGCCTGGTCGGGCGCTACTTCGCGATGGATCGTGACAATCGCTGGGACCGCGTCGAGCAGGCCTATCGGCTGATCGTCGATGGCGTGGCCGAATACCGCGCCACCTCTGCCGTGGACGGCCTGAACGCCGCCTACGCGCGCGGCGAAAGCGACGAGTTCGTCAAGGCCACCGCCATCGGCGAAGCGGTACGCGTGGAGGACGGCGATGCCGTGGTGTTCATGAACTTCCGCGCCGACCGCGCACGCGAGCTGACCCGTACCTTCGTCGAGCCCGATTTCAAGGAGTTCCAGCGCGCCCGCGTGCCGCAGCTGGCCGGCTTCGTCATGCTGACCCAGTACGCCGCGAGCATTCCGGCGCCGGCTGCCTTCGCTCCGGAAGCGCTGACCAATGTGCTCGGCGAATACCTGGCCAAGAACGGCAAGACCCAGCTGCGCATCGCCGAGACCGAGAAGTACGCACACGTGACCTTCTTCTTCTCCGGCGGCCGCGAGGAGCCGTTCGAGGGCGAGGAGCGCATCCTGATCCCGTCGCCGCAGGTCGCCACCTATGACCTGCAACCGCAGATGAGCGCACCGGAAGTCACCGACCGCATCGTCGACGCCATCGAGAACCAGCGTTACGACGTCATCATCGTCAACTACGCCAACGGCGACATGGTCGGTCATACCGGCGTGTTCGGCGCCGCGGTCAAGGCAGTCGAATGCCTCGACCACTGCGTCGGACGCATCGTCGCCGCGCTGGACAAGGTCGGCGGCGAAGCGCTGCTGACCGCCGACCACGGCAACGTCGAGCAGATGGAAGACGCCATGACCGGCCAGGCGCACACCGCGCATACCTGCGAGCCGGTGCCGTTCATCTATATAGGCAAGCGCCACGTTCGCATTCGCGAAGGCGGTGTGCTGGCCGATGTGGCGCCGACCATGCTGACTATGCTGGACATGCCGGTGCCGGCGGAGATGACCGGACGCTCTATCGTCGAACTGAACGACTGAAGGCGGCCAGCGGCGCGCGCACGGTCCGCCCGCCGCTCCGCTCGTCCACCTTTGCCTGCGGTTGCAGCTTGCAGCTTGCAACCGCTTTTTTCGGCATACTACGCCGGTCATAACGCTCGGTTGACGCCCTCCCATGCCTCGCTCCCTTCTCGTTCTCGCCCTCCTCTGCCTGCTCGGCACGGCTAACGCCGACGAACGCGCCGCCGCGCGCCAGCAGATCGAAGCCGCGCGCCAGGACATCGCCGAACTGCAGAAGCTGCTCAAGCAGATCGAGCAGGAAAAATCCGGCGTGCAGAGGCAGCTCAAGACCACCGAGAGCGAGATGGGCGAGCTGGAAAAGCAGGTCGATACCCTGCAGCAGGAAATCGACCGCAGCGAGGCGGAGCTGGACCGGCTCAACGAAGAGAAAACCACGCTCGAAGGCGCGCGCCTCGAGCAGCAGCGCCTGATCGGCACCCAGGCCCGCGCCGCCTACCAGAACGGTCGTCAGGAATACCTCAAGCTGCTGCTGAACCAACAGAACCCGGAAAAATTCAGCCGCACCCTCACCTATTACGACTACCTGAACAAGGCCCGTTTCGAGCAGGTGGCGAACTTCAACGAGACGCTGCGCCAGCTGGCCAACGTCGAAGCCGGTATCGAGGAGCAGCGCTCCAAGCTGGCGCAACAGCAGGACGGCCTGCGCGAACGGCGCGACCAACTGGCCGAAGTGCGCAAGGAGCGCCAGCAGGCGCTCGCCAAACTCAGCAGCGATTTTTCCACCCGCGAACAGAAGTTGCAGGCCCGCCGACAGGAACAGGCGCAGCTGGAACGCGTGCTCAAGACCATCGAGGAAACCCTGGCACGACAGGCGCGCGAGGCCGAGCAGGCCCGCCAGCGTGCGCTGCTTGCCGAACGCGAGCGCCAGCAGCAACAGCGTCAGGCCGGCGTGAAGGTCACCCCCGGCCCGCTGGTTTCCAGCAGCGGTGCCAGCTTCGGCGGCCCGTTCGCCAAGGCCAAGGGCAAGCTGCCGTGGCCGGTCGACGGCCGTTTGGTCGCCCGTTACGGCACTCCGCGCGGCGGCGACGCTCGAACCAAATGGGATGGCGTACTGATTGGCGCCGCCGTCGGCAGCCAGGTGCGCGCCGTGCATGGCGGCCGCGTGGTCTTTGCCGACTGGCTGCGCGGTGCCGGCCTGCTGGTGATTCTCGACCACGGCAACGGCTACCTGACGCTGTACGGACATAACCAGAGCCTGCTCAAGGACGCTGGTGATATCGTCAAGGCCGGCGAGCCGATCGCCACCGTGGGAACCAGTGGCGGCCAGGAAGCGGCCGCGCTGTATTTCGCCATCCGCCAGCAAGGCCGCCCCAGCGACCCCGCTCAATGGTGCCGCGCGCAAGGTTAGCGCCGCCCTCACAATTGGAGTTCGACATGCTGCACCTGCGCCGTTTCGCCCAACCCTCCACGCTCGCCCTGGCCGTAGTGCTGGGGCTGCACGGCAGCGCCTGGGCGCAGCAGCCGGCGGCTGAGCCGGCAGCTCCAGTGGCGCTGGAGGCATCGAAGAACAAGGCGCCGCTGCCACTGGAAGAGCTGCGCACTTTCGCCGAGGTGCTGGACCGCATCAAGGCCGCCTATGTCGAACCGGTCGACGACAAGACGCTGCTGGAAAACGCCATCAAGGGCATGCTCAGCAACCTCGATCCGCATTCGGCCTATCTCGAGCCCGAGGCCTTCGCCGAACTGCAGGAAAGCACCAGCGGCGAGTTCGGTGGTCTGGGTATCGAGGTGGGCCAGGAGGATGGCCTGATCAAGGTCGTCTCGCCGATCGACGATACCCCGGCCTCGCGCGCCGGCATCGAGGCCGGCGACCTGATCGTCAAGATCGATGGCAAGCCGACCAAGGGCCTGTCGATGATGGACGCCGTCGCGCTGATGCGCGGCAAGCCCGGCAGCAGCATCACCCTGACCCTGGTGCGCGAGGCCGGGCGGCCGTTTGACGTCAAGCTGACGCGCGCGGTGATCAAGGTGCAGAGCGTCAAGAGCCAGCTGCTCGAACCCGGCTATGGCTACCTGCGCATCACCCAGTTCCAGATCAACACCGGCGAGGAAGTCGGCAAGGCGCTGGCGCGCCTGAAGAAGGCCAACGACGGTAAGAAGCTCAGCGGTCTGGTGCTCGACCTGCGCAACAACCCCGGCGGGGTGCTGCAGGCGGCTGTCGAGGTGTCCGACCACTTCCTCACCAAGGGCCTGATCGTCTACACCAAGGGCCGCATCGCCAATTCCGAACTGCGCTTCAATGCCGATCCGGCCGATGCCAGCGAGCATGTGCCGCTGGTGGTGCTGATCAATGGCGGCAGCGCCTCGGCCTCGGAGATCGTCGCCGGCGCGCTGCAGGATCACAAGCGCGGCGTGGTGATGGGCACCGACAGCTTCGGCAAGGGCTCGGTGCAGACCGTGCTGCCGCTGAACAACGACCGCGCCCTGAAGCTGACCACCGCGCTGTACTTTACCCCCAACGGCCGTTCCATCCAGGCCCAGGGCATCGTGCCGGACATCGAGGTCGCGCGTGCCAAGCTGACCCGCGAGCAGGCCGGCGACAATCTGCGCGAGGCGGATCTGGCCGGCCACCTGGGTAACGGCAACGGCGGCCCGGATCGTCCGAGCAGCACGCAGGTGGTCAGCGATTCGCCACGCCCGCAGGACGATGATTATCAGCTGGGCCAGGCGCTCAACCTGCTCAAGGGACTGAACCTCACCCGCGGTCAATGACCGGCGCCTGCCGTCGCACCGCACTGCGCCTGGGCCTGCTGCTCGGCCTGCTGAGCAGCGCGGCGCTGGCCGGCGGTCTAGCAGACGCCACGCCCGCAACCGCCGCCAGGCCGGCGCGGCTGAGCCTGATCATCGACGATCTCGGCCAGCATCCCGCGCGCGATCGCCGCGTTCTGGCGCTGCCGGGGCCGGTGGCGCTGGCGATCCTGCCGGATACCCGTCACGCCACCAGCCTCGCCGAACAGGCCCACCGCGCCGGCAAGACCGTGCTGCTGCACTTGCCGATGGCGCCCGCCAACGGTCGCTTCGCCTGGCAGCCAAACCTGCCGCGCGCCGAGCTCCAGAGCCGACTGCAGGCGGCACTGCTGGCGGTGCCATACGCCAGCGGCGTGAACAATCACATGGGCAGCGTCATGACCACGCAGCCGCAGGCGATGACCGAGCTGATGCGCGAACTGCAGCGGCGCCATCTGTTCTTTCTCGACAGCCGCACCAGCCCACGCACCGTCGCCGCCGCCAGCGCCCAGCGCGAGCAGCTGGCAAGCCTGTCGCGCGACGTCTTCCTCGATGACGATGCCAGCCCGGAGGCGGTTGCCGAACGCTTCCAGACGGCGATCGCTCTGGCGCGTCGACAGGGCTCGGTGGTGCTCATCGGCCATCCGTACGACAGCACGCTGGCACTGCTGGAGCGCGAGCTACCTCGTCTGGCCGCGCTCGGTATCGAGTGGATCGATATCGGCCAGATGATCGCCATCCGCGGCAACCGGGCGGTGGCGGCCCACGGCAGAGGTGGGATTTATCGCTGAGCCCTGCGCAAAAGCGGTGAAGTCGACGTGCTGCCAGCCCAGCCTGCGTATAACCTAGGCCGGCATCCGGTCGGAGCGACCGGAGCACGACTCTGCCGCAGGGAAACGCATGGATATTCAATGGTGGTACTGGATCGTCGCGGGCGCCGTGCTGATTCTCATGGAATTGGTGGTGCCCTCGTTCTTCATTCTCTGGTTCGGCGTCGGCGCGCTGCTAGTCGCGCTGGCGATGTGGCTGCTGCCCGATCTTTCGCTGACCGCGCAGATCGCGCTGTGGAGCGGCGCGTCACTGGTGATGGTTGCGCTCTGGTTCAAGCTGTTCGCCGGCGCCCGGCTGAAGACGCAGTCCGGCACCGCGCAGGGCGAGGTCATCGGTGAGGTAGGTCTGCTGGTCAGCGCAGTCGCCCCCTTCCAGCATGGCAAGGTGCGCTTCCAGAAGCCGATCCTCGGCAGCGAGCAGTGGAACTGCATGGCCGATGAAGCGATTCCCGCCGGCGAGCGGGTGCGCATCGTCGCCTTCGACGGCAACAGCGTGAAAGTCGCCCGGGCCTGACGCGGCTCGCGGTGCAAGCGGAACAACTCACTCAACAAGGAAGCTGTTTATGACACCCGGTCTGATCACTGCGATCGTCGTTGTGGTACTCGTCCTCACCACCATCGCCAAGGGCGTACGCCTGGTTCCGCAGGGCGACGAATGGATCGTCGAGCGCCTGGGCCGTTATCAGCGCACGCTGATCCCCGGCCTCAACATCCTCATCCCGTACATGGACAACGTCGCCTACAAGCTGGTGACCAAGGACCAGATTCTCGACATCGAGCAGCAGGAGGTGATCACCAAGGACAACGCGGTGATCCTTACCAATGCGCTGTGCTTCGTGAAGGTCACCGATCCGGTTAAGGCGGTCTACGGCGTCACCGATTACAAGTCGGCGATCTCCAACCTGACCAAGACCACCCTGCGCCAGATCATCGGCGAGATGGAGCTGGACGAGGCGCTGTCCTCGCGCGACATCATCAAGGCCAAGCTGCGCGACAGCATGGCCGAGCAGGCTGGCGACTGGGGGCTGACGGTCAAGGGCATCGAGATTCAGGACATCTCGCCGTCCGAATCCATGCAGCGCGCGATGGAGATGCAGGCGGCTGCCGAGCGCGAGCGCAAGGCCACCGTCACCCGCGCCGAAGGTGCCAAACAGGCGGCGATCCTCGAGGCCGAAGCCCGCCTGGAGTCGGCCAAGCGCGACGCCTCGGCGCAGGTGGAACTGGCTACCGCCTCGGCCACGGCGATCCGGCTGGTTGCCGAAACCATCGGCAGCGACAGCGGACCGATGATGTATCTGCTCGGCGAGAAGTACATCGCCTCGCTGGAGAGTCTTGCCGGCAGCGGCAACGCCAAAATGGTGGTGCTGCCGGCCGACCTGCAGGCGACGCTGGGCGGGCTGCTCGGCAAGGCCAAGCTGTAACACCGGGGCGCCTGCGCGGCGCCCCTCGGTTGCTATTGCAGGTAACGCGCGTTGATCGCCTCGACCACGCCCTCGGCGCGCATCTGATCCAGAGCCTGCTGCAGTTGCTGCACGATCTGCTCGTCGGTCTGCTTGTTCAGCGCCAGATAAAGCTCGGCGCTTTCGAAGCGCAGCACGCGCTTGAGCCCGGTGACGCCGTCCTGCCGCGCCAGGAAGCGTCCGGCCGGATCGCCGGTGGCCCAGAGGTCGATCTTGCCGTCCATCAGCTTGCGGACGTTTTCCTGGTCGCGTAGCGCCAGCTCCGGCTGCAGCCCCTGCGCTTGCAGATGCTCGCCGATCGCATCGCCTTTGTAGGCGCCCACACGGTACTGACGGACCTGTTCCAGACTGGTCACACTGATCGGGCTGTCGCCCCGTGCCAGCAGCACCCAATCGTCCGGACCGATCGGGCCGACCCACTTGAACAGCGCCTCGCGCTCGGGCAAGCGCGCGGTGACGAATACCCCATAGTTGGCCTGCTCCAGCGCCATGCCGTAGATCCGTTCCCAAGGGAAACGCAGCGTCAGCGTGTACTCGATGCCGGCACGCTTGAACATTTCGCGCACGATGTCGGCGGCGATGCCGGTGATGTGCTCGTCACGGGCGAAGTTCTTGCCGTCGTCCGCCATGTTGTAGGGCGGGAAGTTTTCCGTCAGCAGGTCGATCTTCGCCGGCGTCTGGGCATGGGCTTGCACGGCGCCGAACAGCAGCGCCGCGGCCGCGAGGGAAATGACAGCTCTGAACATGCGTGAATCCTCTTTTTTTGTGCTTATCCGCATTACCGCGGACGTGTCCATGTATCGAGAGCGAGGCCTTTCGCTCGGTAGCACGCCGCGATCAGCGCATCACGATGCCGCGGGCGGCAAGGTAGGCCTTGGCTTCCGGGATGGTGTATTCGCCGAAGTGGAAGATGCTCGCGGCCAGCACCGCATCGGCCTTGCCCTCGAGGATGCCGTCGGCCAGGTGCTGCAGGTTGCCGACGCCACCGGAGGCGATCACCGGGATGCACAGCGCTTCGCTGATGGCGCGGGTTACGCCCAGGTCGTAGCCGCTCTTCACGCCGTCCTGGTCCATGCTGGTGAGCAGGATCTCGCCGGCGCCCAGGGCTTCCATCTTCTTCGCCCATTCCACCGCGTCCAGCCCGGTGGGCTTGCGTCCGCCGTGGGTGAAGATCTCCCAACGACCGGGCTCGCCCGGCGCGGAGACCTTCTTGGCGTCAATGGCAACGACGATGCACTGCGAGCCGAAACGGTCCGCAGCCTCGCCGACGAAGTCCGGGTTGAACACCGCGGCGGTGTTGATCGAAACCTTGTCGGCACCGGCGTTGAGCAGATTGCGGATGTCCTGCACGGTACGCACGCCACCACCCACGGTCAGCGGGATGAACACCTGGCTGGCCATGCGCTCGACGGTATGCAGGGTGGTGTCGCGGTTGTCGACGCTGGCGGTGATGTCGAGGAAGGTAATCTCGTCGGCGCCCTGCTCATCGTAGCGGCGGGCGATCTCCACCGGATCGCCGGCGTCGCGGATGTTCTCGAACTGGACGCCCTTGACCACGCGGCCGTTGTCCACGTCGAGGCAGGGAATGATGCGTTTAGCCAGGGCCATGGTCGATCTCTCTCGTAGGGTGGACAACCGTGCAGCGTTGTCCACCGGGTCACCGGACGCATGGTGGACAAGCGAAGCGTTGTCCACCCTACGGCTTATTCGTCCTTGGTCTTCAGGTCGCAGAGCGCCTGCGCCTCGGCCACATCCAGCGTGCCTTCGTAGATGGCGCGGCCGGTAATGGCGCCGATGATGCCCGGGTTGCGGGTGTCGAGCAGCTTCTGGATGTCACCGATGTTGTGAATGCCGCCGGAGGCAATCACCGGGATGCGGCTGGCATTGGCCAGGGCCACGGTCGCCTCGACGTTGCAGCCCTGCATCATGCCGTCCTTGGCGATGTCGGTGTAGACGATCGCCGAGACGCCATCGGCCTCGAAGCGGCGGGCCAGATCGGTGGCCTGCACGCTGGAGACTTCCGCCCAGCCATCAGTGGCGACGAAGCCGTCCTTGGCATCCAGACCGACGATCACCTTGCCCGGGAAGGCCTTACACGCCTCGCTGACGAACTCCGGCTGCTTGACCGCCTTTGTGCCGATGATCACGTAGCTGACGCCGGCGCGTACGTAGTGCTCGATGGTTTCCAGGGTGCGGATACCGCCGCCGATCTGGATCGGCAGGTTCGGGTAACGCTTGGCGATGGCTGTGACCACCTCGCCGTTGACCGGCTGGCCTTCGAAGGCGCCGTTGAGGTCGACCAGATGCAGGCGGCGGCAGCCGGCCTGGACCCACTTGGCAGCCATGGCCACCGGGTCGTCGGAGAACACCGTGGCGTCGTCCATCAGGCCCTGGCGCAGACGTACGCAGGCGCCGTCCTTGAGATCGATAGCGGGGATAATCAGCATGGCTTGAACCTGTTCAAATCAAGTGTCGGTTAAGGGTCAGCTCTTCTCGAGCGCCCACAAGTCGCTTTCGATGCTCTCGAACCGTTCCTTCAGGTGGCTCTGCACGTCGAAGATCGCCTTGTTGTAATACAGCGGCGCGATTTCCCGGGCGAACAGATCGAGCACTTCCTGCGCCTCGAACGAGCCCAGCTCGAGTTCGAACCGCTCTTGCAGAAAGCGCTTGATGACCTGTTGCGCCGCCTGCTCCTGAGCGGCATCCAGCGTCAGGACCGGCGGCCTGCCCTTGGCCCGGCTCATTACCAGCGGCCATCCCAGGCGGCGAAGTTCTGCAGCAGCTGCAGGCCGTGGGTGTGGCTCTTCTCCGGGTGGAACTGCACGGCGAAGCGCGGGCCATCGGCCAGCGCGGCGGCGAAGTCCTTGCCGTAATGGCCGCGACCGACCACCTGGCGCGGATTGCCGGCCTCGATGTAATAGCTGTGCACGAAGTAGAAGCGGGCGTTGTCCGGGATGTTGTGCCAGAGCGGATGGTCGACCACCTGCCTGACCTCGTTCCAACCCATGTGCGGCACCTTCAGGTGCTCGCCGTCCTCGTGCAGGTCCTTGCCGAAGAAGCGCACCTGACCGGGGAACAGACCGATGCAATCGACGCCGTCGTTCTCCTCGCTGCGCTCCATCAGCGCCTGCATGCCGACGCAGATGCCGAGGAACGGACGGTCCTGGCTGACTTCGCGGACCAGTTCGTCGAAGCCCAGACGGCGAATCTCGGCCATGCAGTCACGAATCGCGCCGACGCCGGGAAACACCACGCGGTCGGCTTCACGGATGACCTGCGCATCGCTGGTGATCAGCACGCGGCCAGCGCCGACGTGCTCCAGCGCCTTGGCCACCGAGTGCAGGTTGCCCATGCCGTAGTCGATGACGGCGACGGTCTGCATTACAGGCACCCTTTGGTGGACGGCATCTGCCCGGCCATGCGCGGATCGAGCTCGATGGCCATGCGCAGCGCGCGGCCGAAGGCCTTGAACACGGTTTCGATCTGGTGGTGGGTGTTGGTGCCGCGCAGGTTGTCGATGTGCAGGGTCACCAGCGCGTGATTGACGAAGCCCTGGAAGAATTCCTGGAACAGGTCGACGTCGAACTTGCCGACCACCGCGCGGGTGTAGGGCACGTTCATGGTCAGACCGGGACGCCCGGAGAAGTCGATCACCACGCGCGACAGCGCCTCGTCCAGCGGCACGTAGGAATGCCCGTAGCGGGTCATGCCTTTCTTGTCGCCGATGGCCTTGGCGAAAGCTTGGCCGAGGGTGATGCCGACGTCCTCCACGGTATGGTGGTCGTCGATGTGCAGGTCGCCGTTGCACTCGATATCCAGGTCGATCAGCCCGTGACGGGCGATCTGGTCGAGCATGTGCTCGAGGAAGGGCACGCCGATGGCGAAGCGCGCCTTGCCGGTGCCATCCAGATTGATGGTGACCTTGACCTGGGTTTCCAGGGTGTTGCGCTCTACGCAAGCCGTACGTTCGGACATCCAACAGCTCCGCTGATCGTGGGGCGAAAAGGGCTGCATTATAGGCCCAAATGCCGCAGCGGGGATATGCCGCGCCGTGCGGCCCGCTGCCTTCGGCGGTATGCTTGGCGTCACTCCGCCAGCAGTCGTCAGGTCAACATGCCCGTCTACGTCGAAACCGTTACCCAACCCAGCCCGCAGGATCGCAGCGACCTGGCGAAGATCTATGCCGACGCCCCGGCCTGGCTGCTCACCCCCCATGCCAGTGCCGAAGCGCTGATCGAGTCGGCGCTGGCCGACGGCAGCCTGATCGCCGGGCGCTTCAACGATCGCCTGCTCGGCGCCGCCGTGCTGCAGCGTGGAGACAGCGTCTGGCGCCTGTCGCACCTGTGCGTGCGCAAGCTCACCCGCCAGCGCGGCGTCGGCCGCCGGCTGCTGGAAGAAACCCAGCGCCTGGCAGCGCAAGCCGGCAAGCCGCTGCGCCTGGCAGCACCCGCCGGCCACCTGGAGGCCAGCGCACTGGCGGCGCGTCTGCACCTGCCGCTGGACCCGCTCTGACCGGACGCGGAACCCGCTCCCGGTCAGCCACTCCAAAGCCGACCGTGCGCCGAACGTGGCGCTGGCACAGGGCTATACTTCGCCTCTTTTCAGAACGCTCTAATACAAGGATTGGTCCATGAAATCGCTCGGCAAAATCCTGGGTCTGGTCATTCTCGGGCTGTTGCTGATCGTCGTGGCGGCAGGGTTCGCCCTGACCCACCTGTTCGATCCCAACGACTACAAGGACGAAATCCGCCAGCTGGCGCGCGACAAGGCCGGCCTGGAACTCACCATCAACGGCGACATCGGCTGGAGCCTGTTCCCCTGGCTGGGCCTGGAGTTGCACGAGACCACGTTGGCGAGCACACAGACGCCCGACCAGCCGCTTGCCGACCTGCGCATGCTCGGCCTCTCGGTGCGCGTACTGCCGCTGCTGCAGCGCGAAGTGCAGATGAGCGACATCACCGTCAACGGCCTCAACCTGACCCTCAGTCGCGACCAGCAGGGCCGCGGCAACTGGGAAGGCATCGGCCAGCCGCCAGCACAGCCCGCCACCCCCCAGCCGGCACCGGCCGTCGCGACGCCGGCCGAGCCAGCCGAGCCCGCTGCGGGCAAAAGCGGCAAACCGCTCAAGCTGGACATCGACAGCCTCACCGTCAGCGACGCCCGGGTCACCTATCAGGATGCCCGCAGCGGCCAGCAGTACAGCGCCGAAAGCATCGAACTGAGTACCGGCGCGATCCGCGAAGGCAGTGCCATCCCGCTCAAGCTCAATGCCTTCTTCGGCAGCAACAAGCCGGTGATGCGCGCCCGTACCGAACTGCAGGGCGCGCTGCGCTTCGACAACCAGCTCAAGCGTTACCAGCTCGAAGACTTGCGCCTGAGCGGCGAGGCCTCGGGTGAGCCGCTGCAGGGCAAGACCCTGAACTTCAGCGCCCAGGGTCAGCTGCTGGTCGACCGCGCCGCGCAGGTCGCCGAATGGAACGGCCTCAAGTTCACCGCCAACGAGCTGCGCGGACTCGGCGAACTGAAGGTACGTGACCTGGACGGCCAGCCCAAGCTCGGCGGCGCGCTGACGGTGGCGCAATTCAACCTGCGCCAGTTCCTCGAAGGCATCGGCCAGCCGCTGCCGGTCACGGCCGATAGCGGCGCACTGAGCAAGATCGAGCTAATGAGCCGCCTGACCGGCAGCCAGAACAGCCTGATCCTCGAAGAGGCCACCCTGAAGCTGGACGACAGTACTTTCACCGGCACCCTCGGCCTCAGCGACTTCGCGCGTCAGGCCCTGCGTGTGGAACTCAAGGGCGATCGCCTCGACCTCGACCGCTACCTGCCGCCGGTTGCCAAGGAAACCGCACAGGACACCGCGCGCCAGGGCGAAGTGAAGGCCAGCGAGGCCGCGGCGCTTGGCAACGGCACCACGCCGTTGCCAGACAAACCGACCCAGCACGCCTGGAGCAGTGAAAAGCTGCTGCCGATCGAGCGCCTGCGCAGCCTGGACGGCAACCTCGATCTCAGCGTCGGCAGCCTCACCCTGCGCAAGCTGCCGCTGGAGAACTTCGTGCTCAAGGCGCGCGGCAAGGGCGGCCTGCTCGACTTGCAGACGCTGCGCGGCAATCTCTTTGGCGGCCGGGTGGAAAGCGCGGCGAGCCTCGATGTTCGCCCGGCGCTTGCGCAACTGAGTATGCAGATGCAGCTCAGCAGCATACCGGTCGAACGCCTGCTGGAAAGCCAGGGCGAGAAAGTCACGCTCAAGGGCCAGCTCAACCTCGACAGCGACCTGCACACGCAGGGCAACAGCCAGAAGGACTGGATCGACAACCTCAACGGCAAGGCCGGCTTCCTCGTCGACAACGGCGTGCTGGTCGATGCCAACCTCGAACAGCAGCTGTGCCGCGCCATCGCCACCCTCAACCGCAAGCCGTTGACCAGCGAGCCACGCAGCAAGGACACACCGTTCCGCGAGCTGCGCGGCAACCTGAGCGTACGCGACGGCGTCGCCAGCAACCCCGACCTCAAGGCCAGCATTCCCGGCCTGACGGTCAACGGCAACGGCGATGTCGACCTGCGCGTGCTGGGCATGGACTACCGCGTCGGCATCCTCGTCGAGGGCGACAAGGGCGCCATGCCGGACCCCGCCTGCCAGGTTAACGAGCGCTACGTAGGCATCGAGTGGCCGCTGCGTTGCCGCGGCCCGCTGGAGCTGGGCGCCAAGGCCTGCCGCTTCGACAAGGACGCATTGGGCAAGGTCGCCGGAAAGCTGGCCGGCGAGAAGCTCAACGAGAAGATCGAGGAGAAGCTCGGCGACAAGGTCAGCCCGGAACTCAAGGACGCGCTCAAGGGCCTGTTCAAACGATGAGTCCCGAGCAGTTCGGCGCGGCGGTCCTCGACTGGTTCGACCGCCACGGCCGCAAGGATCTGCCCTGGCAGCAGGGCATCACGCCGTACCGGGTGTGGGTGTCGGAGATCATGCTGCAGCAGACCCAGGTCAGCACCGTGCTCGGCTACTTCGACCGTTTCATGGAAGCGCTGCCCACCGTCGAAGCGCTGGCCGCCGCCGGCGAGGACGAAGTGCTGCACCTGTGGACCGGCCTCGGCTACTACAGCCGCGCACGCAATCTGCACAAGACCGCCAAGCGCATCGTGGCCGAACATGGCGGCGTATTTCCGGCCGATGTCGACCAGCTCGCCGAGCTCCCCGGCATCGGCCGTTCCACCGCCGGAGCCATCGCCAGCATCAGCATGGGCCTGCGCGCGCCGATTCTCGACGGTAACGTCAAGCGCGTGTTGGCGCGCTATGTCGCGCAGGATGGGTATCCCGGCGAGCCGAAGGTTGCGCGTCAGCTGTGGGAAGTCGCCGAGCGCTTTACCCCACAGCAACGGGTCAACCACTACACCCAGGCGATGATGGACCTCGGTGCCACGCTGTGCACCCGCAGCAAGCCGAGCTGCCTGCTTTGTCCGCTGAAGGACGGCTGTCGTGCCCACCTGCTCGGACGTGAAACCGCGTTCCCGGTGCCCAAACCGCGCAAGGCGCTGCCGCAGAAGCGCACCCTGATGCCACTGTTGGCCAGCCGCGAGGGTGCCATCCTGCTCTACCGGCGCCCGCCCAGCGGACTCTGGGGCGGCCTCTGGAGCCTGCCGGAGCTGGGCGGTCTGGCCGCCCTCGACACGCTGGCCGAACGCCACGCACTGCAGCTCGGCGAGCGTCGCGAGCTGCCCGGGCTGACGCACACGTTCAGCCACTTCCAGCTCGCCATCGAACCCTGGCTGATCGAGGTCAAGTCCGCCGCCGGCGCCGTGGCCGAGGCCGACTGGCTCTGGTATAACCTCGCCACCCCGCCACGCGTCGGCCTTGCCGCGCCGGTGAAGAAACTGCTCAAGCGCGCCAGCGCCGAATTGAACGCAGGAGAAATGCCATGACCCGCACCGTGATGTGCCGCAAGTACCAGCAAGAACTCCCCGGCCTCGAGCGCCCGCCGTATCCGGGCGCCAAGGGCGAAGAGATCTATAACAACATCTCCCGCAAAGCCTGGGACGACTGGCAGAAACACCAGACCATGCTGATCAACGAGCGCCGGCTGAACATGATGAACGCCGAAGACCGCAAGTTCCTCCAGGGCGAGATGGACAAGTTCTTCTCTGGCGAGGATTACGCCAAGGCCGAAGGCTACGTGCCCCCGAGCGAATAACCCGGCGCAACCGCCAATCCATGCATCGCGACGCTAAGCGCCCGTCCAGGTTAAATTTTTTCCTGGGCGCGCTTGACAGGCAAAAGCCAAATCCGTCTAATAGCGCCCCGTTGCCCAGGTAGCTCAGTCGGTAGAGCAGGGGATTGAAAATCCCCGTGTCGGCGGTTCGATTCCGTCCCTGGGCACCACCTTTCGTTTTCAGGTGGTGCCAGCATCACCCGAAAGCCCACAAGAAACCCGCCTAGTGCGGGTTTTTTGTTGCCCGCGATTTATGCCTCTTCCTCCGCCGCTTCGCCGTTCTGCACCGTAAGCGGCTCCGCCGCGGTCTTGCCGCAACACAGAAATGCGAAATGTAAACGTATGTTAATGACATTGATTTGCATTTGATTTAAATTCCCGCCCCGATCTCGCCCACAACACCAACATCGGGAGCGTCCCCTTCGTGTATCGCCAATCCTGTCTGTGCCTGTCCATCTCGCTTGCGAGCCTGTCGCTCTGCTCGTTGCCGGCTGTTGCCGAAGAGGCAACCGAGCTCGAAGCGATCACCATCAGCGCGACGCGGGCGCGCAGCGAAGCCGGCAAGACGCCGCAGAAGATCACCGTGATCAGCCGTGAGCAGATCGAGCAGCAGCTGGCGATCACCTCCGACCACGGCGCCGTGCTGAGCAATCTGATTCCCTCCTACTCGCCCAGCCGGCAGAAGATGAGCAGCGCCGGCGAAACCTTCCGCGGCCGCTCGGCGCTGATCCTCATCGATGGCGTACCGCAGTCCACGCCGCTGCGCGACAGCCAGCGCGACGGTTATGTCATCGATCTGTCGATGGTCGAACGCATCGAAGTGATTCACGGCGCCAGTGCCGAGCACGGCCTCGGCGCCACCGGCGGGATCATCAACTACGTCACGCGGCGACCGGTCAGCGGCACGCTGCGCCAGCACGCGGGCATCAGTTTTACCGCACCCACCGATTACCAGTCCGAGGGTCTGGGGCACAAGCTCGACTACCGCGTGGAGGGCACGCAGGGCAACTTCGACTACCTGGCCTCCGCCAGCTGGCAGAGCCAGGGCATGTTCTACGACGCCAACGGCGACCTGATCGGCGTCGACGACACCCAGGGCGACGTGATGGATTCGACCAGCCACGACCTGCTACTCAAGCTCGGCTACTGGCTGGATGACAACCAGAACATCGGCCTGATGGTCAACCGCTACCAGGTCGAGGGCGAACACGAGTACGTCAACGTTCCGGGCAATGCCAACGCCGGCATTCCGGCCACCTCGCGCAAGGGCGACCCGCTGGGCAAGGCGCCGCAGAACGAGGTGCTGGCGACCAGCCTGTCCTACAAACACGCCGACCTCTACGGCAACGAACTCGGCCTGCAGCTGTACTCCCAGCGCTTTCGCGGCCGTTTCGGCGGTGGTTACAACGGCACCTTCCAGGACACCAGCATCGCCCCGGCCGGCAAGCTGTTCGACCAGTCGCAGAACGAGTCGGACAAGTACGGTGGCAAGCTGACCCTGAGCCGCGACGGCCTGCTGGACAATCACCTCAAGCTCACCGGCGGCCTCGACGTGCTGCAGGACACCACCAGCCAGCAGCTGATCCTCACCGATCGCGAGTGGGTGCCGGAGACGGTGTTCCGCAACTACGCACCCTTCCTGCAGGCGGAAGTTCGCCTCTTGGAACAACTGACCTTGTTCACCGGCGTGCGCCACGAGTTCGCCGAGCTTGAGGTCGACAGCTTCCGAACCATCGCCTCGACCAACCCGGCGCTGGGCGGCGTGGATGTCGAAGGCGGCCAGCCGAACTTCGAGGAAACGCTCTACAACGCCGGCCTGGTCTGGCAGATGAACGATTGGGCGCAGCTGTTCGGCAACTATTCCGAGGGCTTCGGCATGCCGGATGTCGGCCGCGTGCTGCGTGGCATCGGCACACCGGGCACGCGCGTGGACAATTTCCTCGACCTGCAGCCGATCGTCACCGAGAACCGCGAGATCGGCCTACGTCTGAAACACGGCCCGTTCGATGCCGAAATCAGTTACTACGAATCGGATGCCGACCTTGGCTCGCGCCTGGACAGCGTCGGCGGCGTCTACCAGATTCGCCGCGAACGCACCGAGATCGACGGCATCGAGTTCACCGGCGGCTGGCAGATCAACGACGCCCACCGCATGACCCTCACCTACGCGCAGGTCAACGGCCAGTCCGATACCGATGGCGACGGCGATGTCGATACCGATCTGGATGGCGCCAACATCTCGCCGGATCGCTACGGCCTCAGCTGGCAGGCCAACTGGAACGACCGGCTGCACAGCCTGCTGCAGGCCAACCACTACGCCAGCCGTGGGTTCGACCAGGCCGGGCTGAATTTCGACGGCTATACGCTGGTGGATGCGTCCGTCGGCTATCGTCTGCCGGTCGGCGAGGTCAGCCTCGGTATCGAAAACCTGCTCGATCGCGACTACCTGACCTACTACTCGCAGGCAGCCAACACCGGCTCGGACGTGACCCGTAACGGCCGCGTATTCAACGGTCGCGGGCGCACGCTCACGCTCGGCTATCAGGTCAGCTTCTGATTGCGCGGGGCTCCTCGATGAACACCACCCGCCAGGCCGGGACGGGCGGCCATCCGCGCGCTCGCCTGCTGCTGCGCCTGTGCGCGGCGCTCGGCGGTGGCTATCTATGCACCGTTGCGCTAGCCGCCGCTGCCGCACTGCTCGCCACGTTGCTCGGCATGCCGCGCAGCGAGGCGGTGTACCTGGGCAGCCTGCTCGCCCTGCCGCTGTACCTGGCGCTGTTGCTGTGGAGCTTCTGCGAGCCACGGCTGTGGCGCCTGTATGCGCTGCTGCTGGGCGGCACCGGCGGCGGTCTGCTGCTGCAGGCGCTGCTGAACGCCGCGCCTGCGGGTGGTCGCTGAGATGGAAGCGGGCGGCGGCGTGCGTCGCTCCATGACCTGGCTGCACAGCTGGGCCGGCGTGCTGCTCGGCGGCGTGCTGCTGGTGATTTTCTGGACCGGCTCGCTGTCGCTGTTCGACCGCGAAATCGACCGCTGGATGCAGCCGGCGACCCGCCTGCCCGCGCCACCGGTGGCGCTGTCACTGGATCGTCTGCTGCACGGCGAGGCCGAATCGTTGATCGCGACAGCACCGGCATGGACACTCAGCCTGCCGACGGCGCGCACGCCGACGCTGCAGCTGGACTACCAGGACCCCGTGCAGGGGCCGGTACGTCGGCATATCGATCCGCGCACCGGCGCACTGCTGCCCGACGAGGGCAGCTGGGCCGGTACGCGCTTCCTCTTCCCGTTCCACTTCAGCCTGCATCTGCGCTGGCGCGACCTCGGCTACTGGCTGGTGGGCGCGGCGGGCATGGGCATGCTGATGCTGCTGGTCTCCGGTGTGGTGGCGCATCGCAAGCTGATCGCCGAATTCTTCACCTTCCGGCCGCGCAAGCGCCTGCAGCGCAGCCTGCTCGATCTGCACAACCTCACCGGCGTGCTGGTGCTGCCGTTCCACTTCCTCATCAGCCTGTCCGGGCTGGCGATCTTCTGTCTGATCTACTTTCCCGGCGTGGCGCAGAGCCTCTATCCCGAGGATCGCACGCAGCTGCAGGCCGAGGCGCTCGGTAGCTACGCCCGCCCGGCCAGCGGCGTGGCGGCGCCGCTGGGTTCGCTGGATGCCATGCTGCGCCAGGCCGCGCAGCGCTGGGAGCAGGACGGGCAGCCCGGCGCGGCCTACCAGCTGCGCGTCTGGCATCCGGGCGATCGCGCCGCGTTCGTCGAGATCCGCCGCTCGTTCGCCCGTGAGGTGAGCATGAACGTCGATCGGCTGGTCTTCGACGGCGTCACCGGCGCATTGCTGCAGCAGCACCGCACGCCGCCGGTAGTAGGCGTGCAGCGCTTTCTCACCGGCCTGCATTTCGTCCAGTTCGAGCACTGGACGCTGCGCTGGCTGTACTTCGCCGGTGGCCTCGGCGGCTGCCTGCTGATCGGCAGCGGCCTGCTGTTCTGGACCGGTGCCCGACGCGCCCGCCACGCGCGCCAGGGACGCCGCGGCGCTTGGCTGGTCGAGGCGCTCACGGTCGCCGCCTGCGTCGGGCTGGTGATTGCGACGCTGGCCTTCTTCGTCGCCAATCGCCTGCTGCCGGTGGATATCGTCGCGCCGCCACGCCGCGCAACGCTGGAAGTTCAGGCGTTCTTCGGCGCCTGGCTGCTAGCCCTGGCGCATGCCGCGTGGCGACCGGCGCAGGCCTGGCGCGAGCAGCTGCAGCTGGCCGCGGGCCTGGCGCTGCTGGCGGTGCTGCTGAACGGGCTGACCACCGGTGACCACCTGCTGCGCAGCCTGAGCACCGGCCCGGCGGCGGTCGCCGGCATGGACCTGATGTTGCTGGCGCTGGCGGGGCTCTGCCTGCTCGGCGCGCGGCGCCTGCAGCGGTCCGCGCAGCCCATACCCAGGGAGCGAGCGATTGGCTGATCTCTGGCCGGCGCTGCTGGCCTTCCTGCTCACCTACCTGGCTTTCGCCCGGCTGGCGCTGGCGCAGCCGGTACACCGGCAGGCGGTCGCCCCCGGCGCCTCACCTGCGCGCTACACGCGGGCGACCAGCGCTACGTTGCTGGGCAGCAGTCTGGTGCTGCTGCTGGTGACCGAAGGCGGCGGTTTCGGCACCCTGCTCTGGCTGCTGCTGCTGAGCGCGGCGGCGTTCTGCGTGGCCCAGACGCTGAGCTGGAGGCCACATTGGCTGCGCTGGCTGCTGCGAACAGGCACCGAGCATGCCGACGCCAACGAACTGCGCTAGGCTGCTGCAACGAGCCGGGCAGAATGCCTTCACCGCCTCGTTGCCCCCCGGCACCCGCAGTCCGTTGTGCAAGCAGGAGCGCACCTTGTCGTCATCCCCCACGAAATCGCTGTGCGCGCTGGCGCTGATCGTGCTGACGAATCCGGCCGGCGCCTGGGAATTCGTCACCGAAGACTTTCCGCCGTTCACCTACCCTGCCGCCTCCGTCGGGCAGCGCGCGGCCTCGGCCGATACTGGCGGCGTGGCGGCGGCCGGTCCGTTCGTCGACATCGTCCAGGCCGTCTGCGCGCGGCTGCACCGCGATTGCCCGATCAGCGTATACCCGTGGCGCCGCGCGCTGGCGCTGGCCGAAGAGGGCAAGGTGGACGGCATCTTCACGGTGATCCACTCGCCGCGCCGCGAGCACGCCTTCCATATCACCCGCATGCTCACCACCTCGCGCTACAGCGTGTACGCCCCCCGCTCCAGCACGTTCGTCTACCACCAGCCGCAGGACATGGCCGGCAAGACCATCGGCGTCTATGGCCCCTCAGGTACCTCGTTCGCCCTGCGCGAGCGCCTGCAGCAAGTGCCCGGCGTCTCGATCCGACTGGTCGCGGACAACCGCCGCCTGTTGCGCATGCTCGAAGCCGGACGTTTCGGCAGTCAGGGGCTGGCGGTGCTCAATCAGGACGTGGCCTGGCACCTGATCGAAACCGAACGGCTCGATCAGCTGCGCGAGGTCGGCGAGCTGCAACCGGTGTCCTACGGCATCGGCCTGTCCCGCCAACGGGTCAGCACGGCGCAGTTCGAAGCCTTCGAGGCGCAGCTCGAGGCGCTTATCGCCGACGGCACGGTGCCGGCGATCCTGCGTCGCTACCAGCTCGAAGCGGCGTTCTGAAGCGACCCACTGCAACGCCACAGCACGGCGATGCAGGCAAATGGACACTTTTACGCCCGCATAGCCGGCCAGTTGGCCATTCTTCGCGCTTGGCGCATGCCCCGGTGCGTGCTAGGTTTGCGCCTCGCCAGGAGGGCGAGCAGCCGGCCGGAGCGCAATCATCCCGAATACCCCCGACCTGGCGGTTTCCGCCAGCCCGCAAGAGGTTCCCGCATGGCCGAGGCCATCCCCGCACTGGAAATCCGCAACCTGCACAAGCGCTACGGCGATCTGGAAGTGCTCAAAGGCATCTCGCTGACCGCTCATGATGGCGACGTGATTTCCATCCTCGGCTCTTCAGGCTCCGGCAAGTCGACCTTCCTGCGCTGCATCAACCTGCTGGAAAACCCCCACGAGGGCGAGATTCTGGTCGCCGGCGAGCAACTCAAGCTCAAGCGCGACAAGCACGGCGATCTGGTCGCCGCCGATGGCAAGCAGCTAAACCGCATCCGCAGCGAGCTGGGCTTCGTGTTCCAGAACTTCAACCTCTGGCCGCACATGACCATCCTCGACAACATCATCGAGGCGCCGCGCCGGGTGCTCGGCCAGAGCAAGGCCGAAGCCACTGAGGTGGCCGAGGCGCTGCTGGCCAAGGTCGGTATCGCCGACAAGCGCCACGTCTATCCGAACCAGCTTTCCGGCGGCCAGCAGCAGCGCGCGGCCATAGCCCGCACCCTGGCGATGCAGCCGAAGGTAATCCTGTTCGACGAGCCCACCTCCGCGCTCGACCCGGAAATGGTCCAGGAAGTGCTCAGCGTTATCCGCTCGCTCGCCGAAGAAGGGCGCACCATGCTGCTCGTCACCCACGAGATGAATTTCGCCAAGCAGGTCTCCAGCGAAGTGGTTTTCCTCCATCAGGGCCTGGTCGAGGAGCAGGGCACGCCCGAGCAGGTATTTGACAATCCGCAATCGACGCGCTGTAAACAATTCATGTCCAGCCATCGCTAAGGGAGCAACACCGCATGAAAAGCTATAAGAAGATCCTGCTGACCGCCGCTGCCTCGCTGATCATCGGCACCCAGGCATTCGCCGCGGAAAAACTGCGCATCGGCACCGAAGGCGCCTACCCGCCCTTCAACCTGATCGACGCCAGCGGCCAGGCGGTGGGCTTCGACCTGGACATCGCCCATGCGCTGTGCGCCAAGATGAAGGTCGAGTGCGAAGTGGTCACCTCCGACTGGGACGGCATCATTCCGGCGCTGAACGCCGGCAAGTTCGACTTCCTCGCCGCTTCCATGTCGGTCACCGAGGAGCGCAAGCAGGCCGTCGACTTCACCGACCATTACTACACCAACAAGCTGCAGTTCGTGGCGCCCAAGTCGGTGGACTTCAAGACCGACAAGGACTACCTCGACGGCAAGGTGATCGGTGCCCAGCGCGCCACCATCGCCGGCACCTGGCTGGAAGACAACATGGACGGCGTGGTCGAGATCAAGCTCTACGACACCCAGGAAAACGCCTACCTCGACCTCGCCTCCGGTCGCGTCGACGGCATCCTCGCCGACACCTTCGTGCAGTGGGAATGGCTCAAGAGCGATGCCGGCAAGGACTTCGAGTTCAAGGGCGAGCCGGTATTCGATGACGACAAGATCGCCATCGCCGTGCGCAAGGACAACGACGCACTGCGCGAGCGGCTGAACAAGGCGCTGGCCGAGATCATCGCCGACGGCACCTACAAGCAGATCAACGACAAGTATTTCCCGTTCAGCATCTACTGATCCAACCGAACCGAAGCCCGGACGTCATGCGCATGACGGACCGGGCTTCGGTGTTTGAGCCCATATGATTCCCGACCTTCACGGATTCGGTCCGGCCCTCGTCGCCGGTACCTGGATGACCATCCAACTGGCCCTCGCCTCCCTGGCGCTCGGGCTGGTGCTCGGCCTGCTCGGCGCCCTCGCCAAGACTTCGCCCTACAGCGCGCTGCGCTGGCTCGGCGGCACCTATTCGACCATCGTGCGTGGCGTGCCCGAGCTGCTCTGGGTGCTGCTGATCTACTTCGGCACCATCAACCTGATTCGCTGGATCGGCCAGCTGTTCGGCATCGAAAACCTCGCCCTCAGCCCGTTCGCCGCCGGCACCATCGCCCTCGGCCTGTGTTTCGGCGCTTACGCCACGGAAGTCTTCCGCGGCGCGCTGCTGGCCATTCCCAAGGGTCATCGCGAGGCCGGACTGGCGCTGGGCCTGGACAAGCGGCGTATCTTCCTGCGCCTGATCCTGCCGCAGATGTGGCGCCTGGCTCTGCCGGGGCTGGGCAACCTGTTCATGATCCTGATGAAGGACACCGCGCTGGTCTCGGTGATCGGCCTGGAGGAAATCATGCGCCGCTCGCAGATCGCCGTGACCGCCAGCAAGGAGCCGTTCACCTTCTTCCTCGTCGCCGCCTTCATCTACCTGTGCCTGACCGTCGTCGCGATGATCGGCATGCATTTTCTGGAAAAACGCGCCGGCCGCGGCTTCGTCAGGAGTGCCGCATGAGCTGGGAAGTCTTCATCAAATGGCTGCCGAGCTTCGCGGAAGCAGCCTGGCTGACCCTGCAACTGGTCGGCGTGTCGGTCATCGCCGGGCTGATCCTCGCCCTGCCGCTGGGCATCGCCCGCTCGTCGCGCCACCTGGCGGTGCGCGCCCTGCCCTATGGCTACATCTTCTTCTTCCGCGGCACGCCGCTGCTGGTGCAGCTGTTTCTGGTCTATTACGGCGCGGCGCAGTTCGACGTGGTGCGCCAGAGTGCGCTCTGGCCGTATCTGCGCGATCCGTACTGGTGCGCGATCATCACCATGACGCTGCATACCGCCGCCTATATCGCCGAAATCATCCGCGGCGCGATCCAGAACGTGCCGCCGGGCGAGGTCGAGGCGGCGCGCGCGCTGGGCATGTCGCGCAGCCAGGCGCTGTGGCACATCATCCTGCCGCGCGCCACGCGCATCGGCCTGCCGGCCTACAGCAACGAAGTGATCCTTATGCTCAAGGCCAGCGCGCTGGCCAGCACCATCACCCTGCTCGAGCTGACCGGCATGGCGCGCAAGATCGCCGCGCGCACCTACCTGCACGAGGAGATGTTCCTCACCGCGGGTCTGATCTATCTGCTGATCGCCTTCGTGCTGATGCAGGGCTTCAAACTGCT
This sequence comes from Stutzerimonas degradans, assembly GCF_024448505.1. Lineage (GTDB taxonomy): Bacteria > Pseudomonadota > Gammaproteobacteria > Pseudomonadales > Pseudomonadaceae > Stutzerimonas > Stutzerimonas degradans. The sequence continues at coordinate 169,469 of NZ_JAMOHV010000001.1, read as the reverse complement.
GGAGCGCTGGCTGCGCGTCGACGCCTGCCAAGGCCGCTGAGTCTGCCGGGCGGCGCCGCGGCTCAGTCGTCGCTGACGCGTTCCAGCGCCGCCAGCCGTTGCAGCAGGAAACGCCGCTCCGGCTCCAGCCGCACGCTCTGCAGCGCCATGCGATAGGCCTGCCGGGCTTCGGCGTGACGCCCGAGGCGACACAGCAGATCGGCGCGTGCGGCAGGCAGCAAGTGGTAGTCGGGCAATGCGCCGCGCGCGTGCAGCTCATCGAGCAGCGCCAACCCAGCCCCCGGTCCGCGATGCATGGCCAGCGCCACGGCACGGTTCAGTTCGATCACCGGTGACGGGCTGAGCTGCAGCAAGAGGTCATACAGCCGGACGATCTGCGCCCAGTCGGTTTGCGCCGCGTTCGGCGCCTCGGCATGCACCGCCGCGATCGCCGCCTGCAGCCCGTAGCAGCCCGGGCGCCGCGAGGCCAGTGCGCGCTGCACCAGCTGCACGCCTTCGGCGATCTGCACGGCATCCCAAAGGCGGCGATCCTGCTCGTCGAGCCGTACCAGCTCACCCGTCGCATCGGTGCGCGCGGCCCGCCGCGCATCGTGCAACAGCATCAGCGCCAGCAGGCCGCACACTTCCGCTTCCGGCAGCAGCTCGACCAGCAGCCGGCCAAGACGAATCGCCTCGCGGCACAGGTCCGCGCGCGTCAGCTGCGCTCCGGCGGACGCCGCATAGCCCTCGTTGAACACCAGGTAAAGCACCTGCAGCACGCTGTCGAGGCGCTCGGCCAGGGCTGAGCGCTCCGGTACCTGATAGGCAATCTGTGCATCGCGGATCTTCGCCTTGGCGCGCACGATACGCTGGGCGATGGTCGCCGGCGGCACCAGAAAGGCGCGGGCGATCTCCTCGGTGCCGAGGTCGCATACCGTGCGCAGGGTCAGCGCGACGCGCGCATCGGCGGGGAGCGCCGGATGGCAGCAGGTGAAGATCAGTCGCAGGCGGTCGTCCTGCAGCGCATCGGGATCGTCCACCTCGGCGCTCTCCTCCAGCTGTACGGCGAGCAATCGCAACGCCTGATCGTCACGGGAGCGGCGGCGCAGCGCGTCGATGGCCTTGAAGCGTCCGGCGGAAACCAGCCAGGCGCGCGGATTGGCCGGCACGCCGTCGCGCGGCCACTGCTGTACCGCCGCCGCGAAGGCCTCGTGCAGGGCTTCCTCGGCGCGGTCGAAATCGCCCAGCAGGCGGATCAGCGTCGCCAGCACCCGCCGCGACTCGGCGCGATAGATCGCCTCGACCGCCGCCGGCCCGCCCTCGGCGTCGCGCATGCTCAGCGCTGCGGCAGCTGGCGCAGCGGGCGTACCTCGACGCAGCCGAGGCTTGCCGGCGGAATCTGCGCGGCGATGGCCTCGGCTTCGTGCTGATCGGCCGCCTCGATCAGGTAGAAGCCGGCCAGTTGCTCGCGCGTCTCCGCAAACGGACCGTCGACCACCGTGGTCACACCGTCGCGCACGCGCACCGTGCGGGCGGTGCGGACCGACTGCAGCGGCTCGCCGGCCAGCATGTGGCCGCTGGCACGCAGTGCTTCACCGCAGGCGATGCAGCGCGCCACGAGCGCCTGCCACTGCTCATCGCTCAGTTCGTCGACCCGCTGTTCGTCGTAATAGATCAGGCACAGGTATTTCATCGTCGCTCTCCGGCTGTCGCCACCGCAGCAAAGCTAGCAGGCGACAGTCGGCGTGACGCCGCAGAGCGACGAACACCGTGCGCGGCTCAGCCGCCCGGCTGTTCTGCGTCCATGCACACCTGGCCGGTCTGCATGTCGAAGGGCATCGAGAAATGCTCGTGGATCACTTTCCAGTCACCGTCACGGCGCGCCCAGACCCGGCTGCCACGCATCCACGCGCTCTGCATCTGGCCCTCGGCGTTGGGGCCGCCGCAATGGTTGAGCATGCGGCTGTAGGCCAGCTCGCCGCCGACCTCCACATGCAGCTCATGGGTTTCGAAGAAACCCTCGCCCTGGCAGAACTCGAAGCAACGCTGCCAGTGCGCGCGGTAATCGGCCACGCCCTTGAATTGCAGCGGCCCGACGGCATCGAAGGCGACCAGCTCGTCGGCGTACTGGGCAAGGATGCGGTCCAGGTCCTTGGCGGCAATGGCGCGCTCGAATTCCTCGTGAAGCTGGCGGATGCGCGCTTCGTCATGGTGCTTTTGCTCGTTCATGTTGATCTCCTGTCGTCGGGTTGAACGGCTGTTCATCACCTGGTCGTTCGGCGCGCTCGGCAATCGACAGGCCGGCCGATTTTTTTTGCGACGCGAGGAATCCACGCGCCAGACGCCCGCCCAGCATTTCCACGAGGTGGCATCAGACGGAACACGGTTGCGAATTGTTATCATTAGAATATGATAGTGGCTCACAGATGGCACAGACTCCCAACTAACGTCGCGCCGTCGCCCTACGCAATCCAACGCCCGCTCAGGTCCGCCATGCCCACTCTCCGCTTGCCGCGTAAAACCGCACTGCTACCCGTTTGCCTGTTAGCCGGCTTCGCCAGTTCGCCGCTGATGGCCCAGCAACGGACCGAAAGCCAGGCACAGGACAATACCGGCGAGCCGGTGGAGCTGCAGTCCGTCGAGATCACGGCCAGCGCCGATGCCTCGGCCGAAGGCCTGACGCAGCCCTACGCCGGCGAGCAGGTGGCGCGCGGCGGCCGTGTCGGCATCCTCGGCAACCGCGACTACATGGAAACGCCGTTCACCTCGACGTCCTACACCTCGCAACTGATCCAGGACCAGCAGGCGCGCAGCGTCTCCGACGTGCTGCAGAACGACCCCTCGGTGCGCGTGGCGCGCGGCTTCGGCAACTTCCAGGAGCTGTACGTGGTACGCGGCTTCCCGGTGTACTCCGACGACATCTCCTACAACGGCCTCTACGGCCTGCTGCCGCGCCAGTACGTGGCCGCCGAGTTCATCGAGCGCGTGGAAGTGTTCCGCGGCGCCAACACCTTCCTCAACGGCGCAGCACCGGGCGGCAGCGGCATCGGCGGGGCGATCAACATCCTGCCCAAGCGCGCGCCGAACGAACCGCTGACCCGCCTGACCCTCGGCGCCGAGAGCGGCGGCCAGGCCATGACCCATGCCGACATCGCCCGCCGTTTCGGCGCCGAGGAGCGCTTCGGCGTACGCCTGAACGCCGCCAAGCGCGCCGGTGAGACCACCGTCGAGGACGAGGAGCGCACCCTCGACATGTTCGCCCTGGGCCTGGACTACCAGGGCGACAACTTCCGCCTGTCCGGCGACATCGGCCACCAGTACCACTTCATCGACCAGCCGCGGCCGAGCGTCACCCCCAACGGCGGCATCCCCAGCGCGCCGGACGCCGAGGACAACTTCGCCCAGCCCTGGACCTACTCGAAGGAGAAGCAGACCTTCGGCACCTTGCGCGCCGAATACGACTTCTCCGACGCAGTGACCGGCTGGCTCGCCGCCGGCGTGCGCGAGGGCGAGGAGAAGAACCGCCTGGCCAGCATCAAGGCCGGTCGCTCCGGCGCGGGCACCTTCTACCGCTTCGACAACGTGCGTGAGGAGGATGTCTTCACCAGCGAAGTCGGCCTGCGCGCCCGTGGCAACACCGGCGCCGTCTCCCACGAGTGGGTGATGTCCGCGGCGATGTTCGATCTGCAAGCACGCAACGCCTACGGCATGTCGGGCAACCTTGCCGCCGATATCCACGACCCGTTCGACGCGGCGATGCCAGGCACCACCTGGACCGGCGGCCAGATGTCCGATCCCGGCGTCACCGAACGCACCCACACCCAGAGCCTGGCGCTGGCCGACACCCTGGGCTTCCTCGACGACCGCCTGCTGCTCACCCTCGGCGCACGCCGCCAGGGCATCGAGGCCAAGAGCTACGACTACAACAGCGGCGACCGCCTGTCCTCCTACAACCGCTACAAGACCAGCCCGGTCGCCGGCGTGGTCTATCAGCTGACCGACGAGCTGTCGCTCTACTCCAACTACATCGAGGGCCTGGTCAAGGGCGACATCGCCCCGGCCAGCAGCGGCGGCGTGACCATCGCCAACGCCGGCGACGCGCTGGAACCCTATGTCTCGGAGCAGACCGAGGTGGGCATCAAGTACGACGGTGGCAACCTGGGCGGCAGCCTGGCGCTGTTCACCACCGACCGGCCATTCAGCACCGTAGAGAACGGCGTGTTCACCGATGGCGGCGAGCAGCGCAACCGAGGCATCGAGCTGTCAGTGTTCGGCGAGCCAACTTACGGCGTGCGCCTGCTCGGCGGCCTGACCCTGCTCGATGCCGAGCTGACCAGCACCCAGGACGGCCTCAACGAGGGCAACCGTGCGATCGGCGTGCCGCGCACCCAGGCCAACATCGGCGGCGAGTGGGACGTGCCGGGCAGCAACGGCCTGACCCTGACCAGCCGCGTGGTCTACACCAGCAGCCAGTACGCCGACGTGGCCAACGATATGCAAGCGCCATCCTGGACCCGTCTGGACCTCGGCGCGCGCTACCGCATGGTCATCGACGAGCGTGACGTGACCCTGCGCGCGCGCCTGGACAACGTCACCGGCCGCGACTACTGGGCCTCGGTGGGTGGCTACCCGAACGCCAACTACCTGGTCCTCGGCGCCCCGCGCACGCTGTCGCTCAGCGCCACGGTCGACTTCTGATGCAGGCACGCACCCTGCGTGGCTGGGGCTGGGTCCACAAGTGGTCCAGCCTCGTCTGCACGCTGTTCATTCTGCTGCTGTGCCTGACCGGCCTGCCGCTGATCTTTTCCCACGAGATCGAGCACCTGACCGGCAGCGAGATCGCCGCGCCGCCGATGCCAGAAGGCACGCCGCATATCGCGCTCGACCGGGTCGCGGCCGAGGCAGTCAAGGCCTATCCGGGCCTGGTGCCGCTGTACTTCTTCGCCGAGGAGGACCTGCCCGATCTCTGGTACGTCAAGCTCGATACCCGGGTGGATACCGACGAGAGCGAGTCGCGGCTGATCCTCTCCGATGCGCGCACCGGCGCCGTGGTCGACGTGCCGGCGTTCGACGAGGGCTTCATGAGCGTGATGTACCGCCTGCACGTCGACCTCTACGCCGGTCTGCCGGGCAAGCTGTTCCTCGGTTTCATGGGCCTGCTGCTGGTGGTGGCGATCGTCTCCGGCGTGGTGCTCTACGCGCCGTTCATGCGCAAATTGCGCTTCGCCGAGGTGCGTCGCGAGCGGGCGCCGCGCACACGCTGGCTCGACCTGCACAACCTGCTCGGCATCGTCACCCTGGTGTGGGCGCTGGCCGTGGGCTTCACCGGGGTGATCAACACCTGGGCGGACCTGATCTTCAAGGGCTGGCAGGCCGAGCAGGTCGCCGCGTTGCAGGCCGGCGACACGCGGGTACTGCTGACCGCCGATGCCAGTGATGCACCCGCTGCGGATGGCTCGCTGCAGACCGCGGTGGATCGCGTGCTGGCCGCCGCGCCGGGCATGGCGATCTCGATGATCGCCTACCCCGGCACGCTGCGCGCCACGCCCGAGCACGTCGCGGTGATCCTGCGCGGCGACACGCCGCTGACCTCGCGCCTGACCCAGGCGCTGCTGGTCGACCCGGCCAGCGGCGAGGTGCTGGAAGCCAGCGCGCGGCCCTGGTACGTCACCGCGCTACAACTGTCCGAGCCGCTGCACTTCGGCGACTACGGCGGCCTGCCGCTGAAGGTGCTGTGGGCGCTGCTGGATGTGCTCACGCTCGTGGTGCTCGGCAGCGGCCTGTACCTGTGGCTCAAGCGCGGTTCAACGGAGGTGCGGGGATGATGCGCATCTGGCGGTGGCCGCTGGTGATCGGCCTGCTCTCGCTGCTCGGCCTGCTCGCCGGGCTGGTTTCCGACGGCGTCGGTGACTGGCTGAGCTGGGCCACGCTGAGCCTGCCGGTAGCCATCGGCGCCAAGGCGCTGGCCGGCGGCCGGCAGACGCGGCGTGCCGGCTGAGGCGCCGGCAGGGGCGCATTCGCGGCCTAGTTATCGAGGGCGATGCCGCCATTCACCCCCGCCAGCCGCGCCAACGGTACGCCGCGCGGGCGGTGCTGCGCCGGCCGAGCTGCTAGGATGCTGACTGTCGCGATCGACGCGACGCACGCGCAGGCTGGATGGACAGGCCCTTCATGCACCCGACCTCATCGCCTCCCGGCACGCTGCAGCTGCAATCCGCGGCCCGATCCGCGCACCTGCGCATCGCCGGCGACTGGACGCTGGCGCACTACAACGCGCTGCGCGACGCCGTCGTGCGCATGGCCCCGCAGCTCGATGAGCACAGCACGGTGGAGCTGGACGGGCTGGGCGCACTGGATACCGCCGGCGCCGGCCTGCTGGTCGAGCTGCTCGGCCCGCAGCGCATCGCCGCCGTGGCGCAATGGGCACCGCAGCTGCCGGCCGAACGTCTGGCCCTGCTGCATACCGTGGCCGCGGCGCTGGATCGCCCCGCCGCCCCGCAGCCGGATCAGGGTTACGAGTTCGGTGACCTGCTGGCGCATATCGGCCGGACCATGCAGAACATCTGGTGCCAGCAGCGCGAGCTGCTCGGCTTCATCGGCCTGACCCTGCAGACGCTGCTCAGCGTTCTGGTGCGCCCGCAACGCTGGCGCCCGACGCCGCTGGTGGCGCACATCGAACAAACCGGGCTGGACGCCATCCCCATCGTCGCCCTGCTGACATTCCTGGTCGGCGCCGTGGTGGCGTTCCTCGGCGCCACGGTGCTGGCCGACTTCGGCGCCAGCATCTACACCGTCACCCTGGTTGGCTTCGCCTTCCTGCGCGAGTTCGGCGTGCTGCTGGCGGCGATCCTGCTCGCCGGGCGCAGCGCCAGCGCCTTCGCCGCGCAGATCGGCTCGATGAAGGCCAACGAGGAGATCGACGCGATCCGCGCGCTGGGCCTCAGCCCGGTGGATCTGCTGGTGCTGCCGCGGGTGCTGGCGATGCTGATCACCCTGCCGATCCTGACGTTCATCGGCATGCTCAGCGGCATCCTCGGTGGTGCGGTGGTCTGCGTCCTGGCGCTGGATATCTCGCCGACGCTGTTCATCACCATCCTGCAGCGCGACATCGACCTCAGCCATTTCCTCGTCGGCATCGGCAAGGCGCCGGTGTTCGCCTTCATTATTGCCGTGATCGGCTGCCTGGAAGGCTTCAAGGTCAGCGGCAGCGCGCAGTCGGTGGGCGAACACACCACCTCCAGCGTGGTGCAGTCGATCTTCATGGTGATCCTGATCGACGCCATCGCCGCGCTGTTCTTCATGGAGATGGGCTGGTGAACGGCGAAGCGCTGATCCAGGTGCGCGGGCTGGTGAACCGCTTCGGCCGCCAGACCGTGCACGAAGATCTCGACCTGGACATCCGTCGTGGCGAAATCCTCGGCGTGGTCGGCGGATCGGGCACTGGCAAGTCGGTGCTGCTGCGCAGCATCGTCGGTCTGCGCCGGCCGAATGCCGGCAGCGTGCAGGTGTTCGGCGAGAACCTGCTGCAGCTGCCGCCCGAGCGGCGCTCGCAGGTGGAGCGACGCTTCGGCGTGCTGTTCCAGCGCGGGGCGCTGTTCACCTCGCTGAACCTGCAGGAGAACGTCGCGCTGCCGCTGATCGAACATGCCGGCCTCGCCCGCGTCGACGCCGAGCATCTGGCGCGGCTCAAGCTGGCGCTGGCCGGTTTGCCGGCCGATGCCGCCTACAAGTACCCCGACGAGCTCTCCGGCGGCATGGTCAAACGTGCGGCGCTGGCCCGCGCGCTGGCGCTGGACCCGGAGGTGCTGTTTCTCGACGAGCCCACCGCCGGCCTCGACCCGATCGGTGCCGCGGCGTTCGACCAGCTGATCCTGACCCTGCGCGACGCGCTGGGTCTGAGCGTGTTCCTGGTCACCCACGACCTCGACACGCTGTACACCATCTGCGACCGCGTCGCGGTGCTGGCGCGCAAGCGCGTGCTGGTGGCCGACCGCCTGGAGGCGGTGCAGGACACCGACGACGCCTGGATTCGCGACTACTTTCATGGCCCGCGTGGCCGGGCGGCGCAGCAGGCCGCTCTTGTGCAGGAGAACTCCTGATGGAAACCCGCGCCCATCACGTGCTGATCGGCCTGTTCACCGTGCTCGCGGTCGGCGGCGCCCTGTTCTTCGCCCTCTGGCTGAGCAAGGCCAGCATCGACCGCGAGTACCAGTATTACGAGATCAGCTTCAACCGCGCGGTCAGCGGGCTGTCCACCGGCAGCTCGGTGGAGTACAGCGGCATCAAGGTCGGCGACGTCGAGCGGCTGTGGCTGGAGCCGGACGACCCGCGCAAGGTGCGCGCACGCATCCGCGTCTACGCCGGCACGCCGATCAAGCAGGACACCCGCGCGCGCCTGGCGCTGGCCAACATCACCGGCAGCATGGTCATCCAGCTGCACAGCGGCACGCCCGACAGCCCGCCGCTGCTGGGCAAGCGCGGCGAGCCGCCGCTGATCATCGCCGATCCCTCGCCGCTCTCCGCGCTGCTGGAGAACGGCGAAGACCTGATGAGCAACATCAACAACCTGTTGCGCAGCGCCAACCTGATGCTCTCCGAAGAGAACGCCGGGCGCATCGGCCAGACCCTGGCCAATCTCGAACAGGCCACCAGTGTGCTGGCCGAACAGCGCGGCGACCTCAGCCAGGCGCTCACCCAGCTCGCCGAGCTGGGCCGGCAGACCAACACCGCGCTGGAGGAAATCACCCGCCTGACGCGCAACGCTAACGGCCTGCTCGACGACGAAGGTCGCCAGCTGCTGGCCAGCGCCGGTCAGTCGATGGCCGCGCTGGAGCGTAGCACCTCGCGGTTGGACGCCCTGCTGGAGGACAACCAGGGCGCGCTGAACAGCGGCGTGAAGGGGCTGGGCGACATCGGCCCGGCGCTCAACGAGCTGCGCGGCACCCTCGGCGCGCTGCGCCGGGTCACCCAGCGGCTGGAAGACGACCCCAGCGGCTTTTTGCTCGGCCGCGAGAAGATCGAGGAATTCGCCCCATGATCCGCACAGCGCTGCACCGCTTCGCCCTGCCCGCTCTGCTGACGCTGCTGTCCGCCTGCTCGGTGCTGCCGCAGGCCAAGCCGGTGCGGGTCTTCCTGCTGCCCGGCGCGCCCGTCGCCCCGAGCACCACGCCGTCGACCCAGGGTGACCTGGCGCTGCGCGTGCACACCCCGCAGGCCAGCCGCATGCTGGCCAGCCCGCGCATCGCCGTGGTGCCGCAGGGTCATCAGCTCAGCGCCTACCAGGGTGCGCGCTGGGCCGATCCGGCGCCGCAGCTGCTGCGCGACCGGCTGATCGAAGCCTTGCGCGCCAGCGGCCGGCTGGCTTCGGTGAGCAGCGACGACAGCAACCTGCAGGCCGACCTCGAGCTGATTGGCGATCTGCGCGCATTCCAGAGCGTCTATCAGGATGGCACGCCGCAGGTGCTGATCCGCCTCGACGCCACACTGGTGGACAGCGCCAGCCGCCGCGGCCTCGCCAGCCGGCACTTCGAGATTCGCCAACCCAGTACCGACGCACAGCTGGAGAGCGTGGTCGAGGCCTTCGGCCAGGCCAGCGACGAGCTGAGCCGCCAGCTGCTCGCCTGGATGCTGGCGCAGCAGACCGGCGACCGTTGAGCCGCCGGCGCCGCCTTGGCGGCGCTTCCTTGATCTGGATGAACTACCTGTAACCCGTCCTCGCCTAGCATGGGGGCGGTCGTAATCGCGCAAGGACCCCGCATGAAACCCTCAGTCAAGAAAACCCTCACCCGTTCCGTGCTGGCACTGGCGGCGCTCGCGGCGGTCGGCCTGATCGTCTGGTCGGAGCTGCGCCCCAACGGCCTGGGCGAAGGCTTCGCCAGCGGCAACGGGCGCATCGAGGCCACCGAGATCGACGTGGCGACCAAGCTGGGCGGGCGCATCCGCGAGATCGCCGTCGACGAGGGCGACTTCGTCCAGCCCGGCCAGGTGCTCGCGCGCATGGACACCGAGGTGCTCGACGCCCAGCTCAACCAGGCCCGCGCGCAGGTACGCCAGGCCGAAAACGCCATCCTCACCGCGCAGGCGCAGGTCGCCATGCGCGAGAGCGAGAAGGCCACCGCCGAGGCCGTGGTGCACCAGCGCCAGGCCGAGCTGACTGCCGCACAGAAGCGCCACAAGCGCACCGAAACCCTGGTGGCACGCAACGCCATGGCGCGCCAGCAGCTGGACGACGACCTCGCCGCCAAGCAGAGCGCACAGGCCGCGCTGGCTGCCTCGCGCGCCCAGGTGCTCTCGGCCGAGGCCGGCATCGCTGCCGCGCGCTCGCAGGTGATCGAGGCGCAATCGGCGCTGGAGGCCGCCCAGGCCAGCGTCACGCGCCTGCAGGCGGACATCGCCGACAGCGAGCTGAAGACCGACCGCGTGGCCCGCGTGCAGTACCGCGTGGCGCAGCCGGGCGAGGTGCTGGCCGCCGGCGGCAAGCTGCTCAACCTGGTCGACCTGGCCGACGTCTACATGACCTTCTTCCTGCCCGAGCGCCAGGCTGGCCGCGTCGCGCTGGGCAGCGAGGTGCACATCGTGATCGATGCCGCGCCGGAGTACGTGATTCCGGCCAGGGTCAGCTATGTCGCCAGCGTCGCGCAGTTCACCCCCAAGACCGTGGAAACCGAGAGCGAGCGCGAGAAGCTGATGTTCCGCGTCAAGGCGCGCATCGACCCTGCGCTGCTGAAGAAACACATGGAGCAGGTCAAGACCGGCCTGCCCGGCATGGCCTACCTCAAGCTCGATGACGCCGCCGAGTGGCCGGCACACCTGCAGGTCAACGTCACGCCATGAGCGAGCCGCTCGCGCCGGTGGCGCAGATCACGGGCGTCACCCTGCAGTATGGCCAGACCCGCGCGCTGGACGCTCTCGACGTCGAGCTGCCGGCCCGCCGCATGGTCGGCCTGATCGGCCCGGACGGCGTCGGCAAGTCCAGCCTGCTGGCGCTGATCGCCGGCGCGCGGCGAATCCAGCAAGGCAGCGTGCGCGTGCTCGACGGCGACATGGGCGACGCCGGCCATCGCCGCGCCGTGTGCCCGCGCATCGCCTACATGCCGCAGGGGCTGGGCAAGAACCTCTACCCGACGCTCACGGTCGCCGAGAACCTGGAATTCTTCGGCCGGCTGTTCGGTCAGGACGCCGCCGAGCGGCGCTGGCGCATCGCCGAGCTAACCCGCAGCACCGGCCTCGCGCCGTTCCTCGAACGCCCGGCGGGCAAACTTTCCGGCGGCATGAAGCAGAAGCTCGGGCTGTGTTGCGCACTGATCCACGACCCCGACCTGCTGATCCTCGACGAGCCGACCACCGGCGTCGACCCGCTGTCGCGCGCGCAGTTCTGGGAGCTGATCGCGCGCATCCGCGCCGAGCGCCCGCAGATGAGCGTGCTGGTGGCCACCGCCTACATGGACGAAGCGCAGCGCTTCGATCATCTGGTGGCGATGGACGCCGGACGTATCCTCGCCACCGGCTCGCCGGCCGAGCTGCTGGCGCGCACCGCCAGCGACAGCCTGGAAGAGGCGTTCATCGGCCTGCTGCCGGAAGACAAGCGCCGCCGCCACCGCACGCTGGAAATCCCGCCACGCGAGGCCAGCGACAGCATCGCCATCGAGGCGCACGACCTGACCATGCGCTTCGGCGACTTCGTCGCGGTGGATCGCGTCAACCTGCGCATCGAGCGCGGCGAAATCTTCGGCTTCCTCGGCTCCAACGGCTGCGGCAAGACCACCACCATGAAGATGCTCACCGGCCTGCTGCCGGCCAGCGAGGGCCGCGCGCTGCTGTTCGGCAAGCCGGTGGACCCGCACGACCTGCAGACCCGCCAGCGCGTCGGCTACATGTCGCAGTCGTTCTCGCTGTACAGCGAACTCACCGTGCGACAGAACCTCGATCTGCACGCGCGGCTGTTCCACATTCCCGCCGAGCGCCGCGAGTCGCGCATCGGCGAGATGCTCGAGCGCTTCGAGCTGGCCGTCGAGGCCAACAGCCTGCCCACCGCGCTGCCGCTGGGCGTGCGCCAGCGCCTGTCGCTGGCGGTGGCGGTGATCCACGCGCCGGAGATGCTGATCCTCGACGAGCCGACCTCGGGCGTCGACCCGGTGGCGCGCGACGGCTTCTGGGAGCTACTGGTGCAGCTGTCACGCGAAGATGGCGTGACCATCTTCATCTCCACCCACTTCATGAACGAGGCGCTGCGCTGCGACCGCATCTCGCTGATGCACGCCGGCCGCGTGCTCGACAGCGACACGCCGCAGGGGCTGATGGCCAAGCGCGGCCTGGCGACGCTGGAAGAAACCTTCATCGCCTACCTCGAGGACGCCGTAGCCGAAGGCGCGGCTGCCGCCCCGGCGAGCCCAGCGCCGACGCGCGTCGCGCCACCGCCGACCGGCAATGGCAATGGCGCCGCGCAGAACCGCTTCAGCCTGCGCCGGCTGCTCAGCTACAGCCGCCGCGAGGCGATGGAGCTGCGCCGCGATCCGATCCGCGCCACGCTGGCGATGCTCGGCACGGTGATCCTGATGTTCATCATGGGCTACGGGGTCAGCTTCGACGTGGAGAACCTGAGCTACGCCGTGCTCGACCGCGACCAGACCACCACCAGCCAGGGTTACCTGCTGAACATCGCCGGCTCGCGCTACTTCATCGAGAAGGCGCCGCTGGCCAGCTACGACGAACTGGACCGGCGCCTGCGCAGTGGCGACATCAGCCTGGCGATCGAGATTCCGCCGAACTTCGGCCGCGACCTCAAGCGCGGGGCGGTGCCGCAGGTGGCGTTCTGGATCGACGGTGCCATGCCGATGCGCGCCGACACCATCAAGGGCTACGCGCAGGGCATCCACCTCACCTACCTGCAGCAACTGGCGCGCGAGGCCGGCGTCGAGGCGCAGCTGTCGCCGGCCGACGTGGCCATCCGCTACCGCTACAACCCGGACGTGCAGAGCCTGCCGGCGATGGTGCCGGCGATGATCCCGCTGCTGCTGATGATGATTCCGGCGATGCTCACCGCGCTCGGCGTGGTGCGCGAGAAGGAGCTGGGCTCGATCACCAACTTCTACGTCACGCCGACCACCCGCCTGGAGTTCCTGCTCGGCAAGCAGCTGCCGTACATCGCCCTGGGCATGTTCAACTTCGCCACCCTGGCGCTCTTGGCGGTGTTCGTTTTCGGCATTCCGATCAAGGGCAGCATCCTCACCCTGTGCCTCGGCGCACTGCTCTACGTCGCCTGCGCCACGGGCCTCGGCCTGTTGATGTCGTCGATCCTCAACAGCCAGATCGCGGCGATCTTCGGCACCACCATCGTCACGCTGCTGCCGGCGATCCAGTTCTCCGGGCTGATCCACCCGGTCTCGGCGATGGAAGGCGTCGGCGCCTTCGTCGGCAAGCTCTACCCGACCAGCCACTTCCTGATCATCAGCCGCGGGGTGTTCTCCAAGGCGCTCGGGCTGGTCGAGCTGTACCCGTATTTCATCCCCATGCTGCTGGCCATTCCGCTGCTGACGGCGCTCAGCGTCGCCGGTCTGCGCAAGCAGGAGAAATGACATGGGCCACACCGCACGCAAGCTCAGCAACATCCTCCAGCTCGGCCTCAAGGAGCTGCGCAGCCTCTACCGCGACCCGGCGATGCTGGTGCTGATCATCTATTCGTTCACCGTGGCCATCTACGAAGGCGCCACCGCGGTGCCGGAAGCGCCGCACCGGGCGAGCATCGCGGTGGTCGACGAGGACCGCTCGCAGGCCTCGCTGCGCATCATCAACGCCTTCCAGCTGCCGTATTTCATCCAGCCCAAGGCCATCGATCTGGCGCAGATGGACAGCGGCATGGACGCCGGCCTCTACACCTTCACCCTGAACATTCCGCCGGGCTTCCAGGAAGACCTGCTCGCCGGGCGCCAGCCGAGCATCCAGCTCAACGTCGATGCCACCCAGGTCAGCCAGGCGTTCACCGGTGCCGGACACATCCAGCAGATCATCGCCAGCGAGACCGGCGAGTTCGTCCGGCGCTACCGCGGCGGCGAAGCGCTGCCGGTCGAGGCGGTGGTGCGCACGGCGTTCAACCCCAACCTCAGCCGCGCCTGGTTCGGCGCGGTGAACGAGGTAATCAACCAGATCACCATGCTGGCGATCATCCTCACCGGCGCCGCGCTGATCCGCGAGCGCGAGCACGGCACCATCGAGCACCTGCTGGTGATGCCGGTGACGCCGTTCGAGATCATGGTCGGCAAGGTCTGGGCGATGGGGCTGGTGGTGCTGGCGGCGTCGGCGTTCGCCCTGCGCTTCGTCGTCGAGGGCTGGCTGGACATCCCGATCCAGGGCTCGCTGCTGCTGTTCGCCGGCGGCGCCGCGCTGCACCTGTTCGCCGCCACCTCGATGGGCATCTTCTTCGGCACGGTGGCGCGCTCGATGCCGCAGCTGGGGCTGCTGGTGATCCTCACGCTGATTCCGCTGCAGATCCTCTCCGGCGGGGTGACCCCGCGCGAGAGCATGCCCGAGCTGGTGCAGCAGGTGATGCTGTTCGCCCCGACCACGCACTTCGTCGAGCTGGCCCAGGCCATCCTGTTCCGCAGCGCCGGCGCCGCGGTGGTCTGGCCACAGCTGCTGGCCCTGGCGGCGATCGGCGCGGTGTTCTTCGTCGGTGCGCTGTCGCGGCTGCGCAAGTCGCTGCGCTAGCGCCGTTCGTCCTGATCCAGACAGGCGATTGCCGGGCATCAGGGCTCACACAAGGCTGGCCCGCGGATCGCCTCGGACAACGCGCGGGGCCTGGCTGGAGGTCCGCTCGCAGCACCTGCAACCCGCCGCCGGACTAGCATCCGGCCAGCACCCTATACTCCTCACCGTAACCAAACGGTCATGGCCGGCGCCGGGCGCCCCCGGGAATTTTTGCATCGCTGCCCGGTCTATCCAGCCGACACACGCTCAGAGCCTGACGCTCCAGAGCACGCCAAGGAAGCCCGATCACTATGCGCATTCTCGTAACTGGCGGGGCCGGATTCATCGGCTCGGCACTGATTCGCCACCTCATCCACGATACCGAGCACAGCGTGCTCAACCTGGACAAACTGACCTACGCCGGCAATCTCGAGTCGCTGGCCGCCGTGGAAGACCATCCGCGCTATCAGTTCCTCCAGGCCGACATCGCCGATCGTGAGCGGGTCAGCGAGGCGCTGCTGGACTTCCAGCCGGACGCCATCATGCACCTGGCCGCCGAATCGCACGTCGACCGTTCCATCGACGGCCCGGCCGAATTCATCCAGACCAACATCGTCGGCACCTATCAGCTGCTCGAAGCCGCCCGCGCCTACTGGCAGAGCCTGCCGGCCGAACGCCGCGAGGCCTTCCGCTTCCACCACATCTCCACCGACGAGGTGTACGGCGACCTGCACGGCACCGACGACCTGTTCACCGAGACCACACCCTACGCGCCCAGCTCGCCGTATTCGGCAAGCAAGGCCGCGTCCGATCACCTGGTCCGCGCCTGGCAGCGCACCTACGGCCTGCCGGTACTGATCACCAACTGCTCGAACAACTACGGGCCGTTCCACTTCCCCGAGAAGCTGATCCCGCTGGTGATCCTCAACGCGCTGGACGGCAAGCCGCTGCCGGTCTACGGCGACGGCGCGCAGATTCGCGACTGGCTGTTCGTCGAGGATCACGCCCGCGCGCTGCTCACGGTGGTGAGCAAGGGCGAGGTCGGCGAGACCTACAACATCGGCGGCCACAACGAGCAGAAGAACATCGACGTGGTGCGCGGCATCTGCGCGCTGCTCGAAGAGCTGGCGCCGCACAAGCCAGCCGGCGTGGCACGCTTCGAGGACCTGATCACCTTCGTCAAGGATCGCCCAGGCCATGACCTGCGCTACGCCATCGACGCCAGCAAGATCGAGCGCGAGCTCGGCTGGGTGCCGCAGGAAACCTTCCAGAGCGGCCTGCGCAAGACCGTGCAGTGGTACCTGAACAACCTCGAATGGTGCCGTCGCGTCCAGGACGGCAGCTATCAACGCGAGCGCCTCGGCGCCCTGGAGAACATCGCATGAAGGGAATCATCCTCGCCGGCGGGTCCGGCACGCGCCTGCACCCCATCACCCTCGGCGTGTCCAAGCAGCTGTTGCCGATCTACGACAAGCCGATGATCTACTACCCGCTGTCGGTGCTGATGCTTGCCGGCATCCGCGACGTGCTGATCATCTCCACCCCGCACGATCTGCCGCAGTACCAGAACCTGCTCGGTGACGGCAGCCAGTTCGGCATTCGCCTGCAATATGCCGAGCAGCCCTCGCCGGACGGTCTGGCCCAGGCGTTCCTGATCGGCGAGGAATTCATCGGCAGCGACCCGGTGTGCCTGATCCTCGGCGACAACATCTTCCACGGCCAGCACTTCACCGAGAAGCTGCAACGCGCCGCGCGCCAGGAAAAGGGCGCCACGGTGTTCGGCTACTGGGTCAAGGACCCGGAGCGCTTCGGCGTGATCGACTTCGACGAGAACGGCAAGGCGCTGTCCATCGAAGAGAAGCCGAAGAAGCCGAAGTCCAGCTACGCGGTGACCGGCCTGTACTTCTACGACAACGACGTGATCGAGATCGCCAAGTCGATCAAGCCCTCGCCGCGCGGCGAGCTGGAAATCACCGACGTCAACATGGCCTACCTCAAGCGCGGCGACCTCAACGTCGAGCGCTTCGGCCGCGGGTTCGCCTGGCTCGACACCGGCACCCACGACAGCCTGCTGGAAGCCTCGCAGTACGTGCAGACCATCGAGCACCGTCAGGGCCTGAAGGTCGCCTGCCTGGAAGAAATCGCCTACCAGCACAAGTGGATCGACCGCGAGCAGCTGCTGCGCCGCGCCGATGCGCTGGGCAAGACCGGCTATGGCCAGTACCTGTTCAAGCTGGCGGGTGAAGACGCATGAAGGTCGTCGAAACCAGCATTCCCGACGTACTGATCATCGAGCCCAAGGTCTTCGGCGACGAACGCGGTTTCTTCTACGAAAGCTTCAACGCGGCCGCTTTCGAGGCGGCCACGGGGCTCAAGCGCCAGTTCGTTCAGGACAACCACTCCAAGTCCCAGCGCGGCGTGCTGCGTGGTCTGCATTACCAGATCCAGCAGCCGCAGGGAAAACTGGTGCGGGTGGTCGCCGGCGAGGTATTCGACGTCGCCGTCGACCTGCGCAAGAGTTCGCCGAGCTTCGGCCGCTGGTTCGGCACCCACCTGAGCGCGCAGAACCAGCGGCAACTGTGGATTCCCGAAGGCTTCGCACACGGCTTCGTGGTGCTCAGCGAGAGCGCCGAGTTCCTCTACAAGACCACCGACTACTACGCGCCGGAGCATGAGCGCAGCCTGTTGTGGAACGACCCGGAGCTGGGCATCGACTGGCCGCTCGACACCCCACCGCAGCTGTCCGCCAAGGATCAGGCCGGCAAGCTGCTGTGCGATGCGGAGCTGTTTGCATGAAGATCCTGATCACCGGCAGCCGCGGCCAGCTCACCCGTGAACTGCAGCTGGAACTGGCCGGCGACGGCAAGGTGCTCGCCCTCGGGCACAACGTCCTCGACCTGGCCGATCCCGCGCAGATTCGCGAACAGGTGCGCCTGCTGCGCCCCGACCTGATCATCAACGCCGCCGCCTACACCGCGGTCGATCCGGCCGAACGCGAGCGCGAACAGGCGTTCGCGGTAAACGCGCGCGGCCCTGGCGTACTCGCCGAGGAGGCGGCACGGCTCGGCGTACCGCTGGTCCACTACTCCACCGATTACGTCTTCGACGGGCGCAAAGCCGGCGCCTACATCGAGCAGGACCCGCCACGCCCGCTGGGCGTATACGGTGCCAGCAAGCTGGCCGGCGAACAGGCGATCCAGGCGGTGGCCGGCGAGCAGCTGATCCTGCGCACCAGCTGGGTCTATTCCCTGCACGGCAAGAACTTTCTACTGACCATGCAGCGCCTGCTGCAGGAGCGCGACGAGCTCTCGGTGGTCGCCGATGAGATCGGCGCCCCGACCTGGGCGCGCAGCATCGCCCGCACCACCGGGGCGATGATCCGGCGCTGGCGCGACGGCCAGCGCCCGCTCGAAGGTCTCTATCACCTGAGCGCCGAGGGCGAGACGTCCTGGTACGGCTTCGCCTGCAGCATCGCCGAGCATCTGCAGAACCAGGGCACGCTGCGCGCGCGGATCGAGCCGATCCGCTCCTGCGACTACCCCACCGCCGCCCAGCGTCCGCTCAATTCACGGCTCGACTGTTCGCGCCTGCAGCGGGACTGGGACCTGCAGCTGCCGGACTGGGAAAGCGCCCTGCACGAATGCCTGAACGCCCCCTGCGCGATCCAGCTGGCGCGCCACGCCGCGCTGCAGCAAAGCCTCTGACCGCCCCGCCCACGGACCGGGCAACCGCGCGGCGCTGAATCTCGCATCACCGAACGTGCATAATGCGCCGGACTCACAGGCGCCCCCATGACCGCATCCGCACTCACTCATCGCCCCCGCTGGCGCAACCTCGCGCTGCTCGCCGTACTGCTGGCGCCGCTGCTGTGGCCGCTGCAGCAACTGGCCGACCGCTACTACCGCAGCGAACTGACCGAACAGAATCGCCAGACCCTCGACCTCTACGTCGCCAACCTGCTCGGCACGCTCAACCGCTACGAGGTGCTGCCGCGCATCCTCGGCGAGCTGCCGGAGCTGCGCTCGGCGTTGCACAATGCCGAAGTGCCGCAGGTCCGTGATCGCGCCAACCGCCTGCTGCGACAGCTGCAGCAACGCACCGGGGCCGACGTGATCTACCTGATGGATACCGCGGGCACCACGCTGGCGACCTCCAACTGGGACGCCGAGGACAGCTTCATCGGGCGCAACTTCGCCTTCCGCCCGTACTTCCGCCAAGCGATGGAAGGCCGTCTGGGGCGCTTCTTCGGCCTCGGCAACACCTCCGGCAAGCGCGGCTATTACTTCGGCTCGGCGGTGCGAGATGGCGACCAGATTCTCGGCGTGCTGGTGGTCAAGGTCGATCTGGACCACACCGAAACGCTGTGGGGCAACACCCCGGAGCAGCTGATGGTGACCGACGCCTTCGGCGTGGTGATCCTCACCTCGCGCGCGGACTGGCGTTTTCGCGCCAGCCGCGCGCTGAGCGCCGAGGAGCGCGAGCAGATCGCCTTCGACCAGCCCTACACCACCCTCGAGCCGCGCGACCTGGCGCTGAACATCGACGCCTGGCTGATCCAGAGCCGCGAACTGAAAGAGACCGGCTGGAGCGTGCGCATCCTCGCGCCGATCGCGCTGGTCGAGCGGCCGGTACGCACCGTGGTCGCCATCGGCGGCGCCACCCTGCTGGCGCTGCTGCTGTTGCTCGGCCTGCTGATGCAACGCCGGCGGCACTTTCTTGACCGCCTGGCGCTCGACGTGCAGGCCCGCCGCGAACTGGAGCAGCGTGTGCAGGAACGCACCCGCGACCTCGAGGCGCTGAACAGCCGCCTGAAGGTCGAGGTGCTCGAACGCGAACAGGCCCAGCAGGAGCTGGTGCGCGCCCAGGACGAGCTGCTGCAGGCCGGCAAGCTGTCAGCACTGGGCACCATGAGCGCCAGCATCAGCCACGAGCTGAACCAGCCGCTGGCGGCGATCCGCAGCTACGCCGACAACGCCGGCGTGCTGCTTGACCAGCAGCGCAACGCCGAGGCACGCGACAACCTCAGGCTGATCAGCGAACTGACCGCGCGCATGGCCTCGATCATCGCGCACCTGCGCGCCTTCGCCCGCCGCGACCAGCACGCGCCCGAGCGCGTCGCCCTGCAGCCGGCGCTGGACGATGCGCTGGCGCTGCTGGCCAAGCGCCGCCAGGCGATGGGCGTCGAGCTGGTGCGCGATCTGCCGGAAGCCACGTTGTGGGTACAGGCCGGCGAGACGCGCTTGCGGCAGATCCTCGCCAACCTGCTGGCCAACGCCCTCGACGCCCTCGCCGAGCGCCCGCCGGTCAGGCGCATCTGGCTGCGCGCCGAACAGCAGGGCAAGGGCGTACTGCTGACCCTGCGCGACAACGGCCCGGGGTTTTCCGCCGAGGCGCTGCGCCGCGCACGCGAGCCCTTCTTCACCACCAAGACCAGCGCCCAGGGGCTCGGTCTCGGCCTGGCGATCTGCGATACGCTGGTGCGCGCGCTGGGCGGCGAGTTGAGCCTCGCCAACCACCCCGACGGCGGCGCCCAGCTGGGCCTGTTCCTGCGCAGCGCCGAACCCGGCGCCGCCTTCCCGACCGAGGATCATCTGCAATGAGCGACAACCTGATCAGCGCCGACGCCCAGGTGCTGCTGATCGACGACGACCCGCACCTGCGCAAGGCGCTGAGCCAGACCCTCGATCTGGCCGGCCTGCGGGTGGTCAGCCTGGGCGATGCGCGCGAGGTGGGCGCACGGCTGCCGGCCGACTGGCCGGGCGTGGTGGTCAGCGACATCCGCATGCCCGGCATCGACGGCCTGGAGCTGTTGCAGCAGCTGCGGGGGCGCGACGCCGAGCTGCCCGTCATCCTCATCACCGGCCACGGCGACATCCAGCTGGCGGTGCAGGCGATGCGCGCCGGCGCCTACGATTTCCTCGAAAAACCCTTCCCCAGCGAAGCACTGCTCGACAGCGTGCGCCGTGCCCTCGCGCTGCGCCAACTGGTGCTGGACAACCGCAGCCTGCGCCTGGCGCTGGCCGATCGTCAGCAGCTGACCGCGCGCCTGCTCGGCCATTCGCCGGCGATGCTGCGCCTGCGCGAGCAGATCGGCGCGCTGGCCGGCACCCAGGCCGACGTGCTGATCCTCGGCGAAACCGGCGCCGGCAAGGAGGTGGTCGCGCGCGCGCTGCACGACCTGTCCAGCCGGCGCAACGGCCCGTTCGTGGCGATCAACGCCGGTGCCCTGGCCGAGTCGGTGGTCGAGAGCGAGCTGTTCGGCCACGAGCCGGGCGCCTTTACCGGCGCGCAGAAGCGACGCATCGGCAAGTTCGAGTTCGCCAACGGCGGCACGCTGTTCCTCGACGAGATCGAGAGCATGAGCCTGGACGTGCAGGTCAAGCTGCTGCGCCTGCTGCAGGAGCGCGTGGTCGAGCGGCTCGGCGGCAACCAGTCGATCGCGCTGGACATCCGCGTCATCGCCGCGACCAAGGAAGACCTGCGCGTCGCAGCCGATCAGGGCCGCTTTCGCGCCGACCTCTATTACCGCCTGAACGTCGCACCGCTGCGCATCCCGCCGCTGCGCGAGCGCAACGAGGACATCCTGCTGCTGTTCCAGCATTTCGCCGAAACCGCCGCCCAGCGCCACGGCCTGCCAATACGCGATCCGCAGCCGGAGCAGCGCGCCCTGCTGCTGCGCCACGACTGGCCCGGCAACGTGCGCGAGCTGCAGAACACCGCCGAGCGTTTCGCCCTCGGCCTCGGCCTGGGCCTGGAGCAGGCCGCCGCTGGCGCGCCGATGCCGGGCGGCGGCACGCTGGGCGAGCAGGTCGACGCCTTCGAGCGCGCGCTGATCGCCGCCGAACTGGCGCGCCCGCACAGTTCGCTGCGCAGCGCCGCCGAGGCGCTCGGCCTGCCGCGCAAGACCCTGCACGACAAACTGCGCAAACACGGCCTGAGTTTCGCCGAGGCTGGCGGAAGTCCGCCCGATGACGGGGAATGATTGGCGGGTTTCCGCCATCCCACCCGAACACGCCTCGCCTGCGACGAATTGCCTCGAATCCTCCCCGCGGCGCCGCCAGCCGCGCCGCGCGCAACCCGCAAAGCTGCGACCCAGACGGCTTTCCTGGCATCTGCCGATTCAAAGCGTCATGCGCAGCTGGTACAAGCTTTGCCCACGCGAGGCTGCAGCCGCCGGCTGGCACAGGCATTGCTAACCTACTGAAGCCTTGCGGGACATGTCGCTCGACGGCAGGAGGCATCGCCAAATGCTGCCTAGACTCATCGCAGGTCACTGCCGAATCGTCGCGCGGCGATTCTTCACAACAAGAGGGAAACACCAATGTTCAAACTGACTGCCAAGGCGCTGGCTTGCGCCCTGTCGCTGAGCATCGCCGGCCTGGCCCATGCGGCCGACCCGATCACCATCAAGTTCTCCCACGTGGTCGCCGAGAACACGCCGAAAGGCCAGGGCGCCCTGCTGTTCAAGAAGCTGGTGGAAGAGCGCCTGCCGGGCAAGGTCGAGGTTCAGGTTTACCCGAACTCCTCGCTGTTCGGTGACGGCAAGGAAATGGAAGCCCTGCTGCTGGGTGACGTGCAGCTGATCGCGCCGTCGCTGGCCAAGTTCGAACACTACTCTAAGGGCGTCCAGGTCTTCGACCTGCCGTTCCTGTTCGATGACATCGCCGCGGTTGACCGCTTCCAGAAGGGCGAGGCCGGCCAGAAGCTGCTGCGCTCGATGGAAGACAAGAACATCACCGGTCTGGGCTACTGGCACAACGGCATGAAGCAGCTGTCGGCCAACAAGAAGCTGATCGAGCCGAAGGACGCCCGTGGTCTGAAGTTCCGCGTACAGGCTTCCGCCGTACTGGACGAGCAGTTCAAGGCCGTGCGCGCCAACCCGCGCAAGATGAGCTTCGCCGAGGTCTACCAGGGCCTGCAGACTGGCGTGGTTAACGGTGCCGAGAACCCGTACTCGAACATCTACTCGCAGAAGATGCACGAAGTGCAGAAGTACATCACCGAGTCCAACCACGGTCTGCTGGACTACATGGTGATCACCAACACCAAGTTCTGGAACGGTCTGCCGGCTGACATCCGCGGCGAACTGGAAAGCATCCTGGCCGAGGTCACCGTCGAGGTGAACAAGCAGGCCGATGCGCTGAACCAGGGCGACAAGCAGCGCATCCTCGATGCGGGCACCACCGAAATCATCACCCTCACCCCGGAGCAACGCGGCATGTGGCGCGATGCGATGAAGCCGGTGTGGAAGAAGTTCGAGGGCGAGATCGGTGCTGACCTGATCAAGGCCGCCGAAGCCGCCAACCAGGCGAAATAAGCTGTACCAGGGGCGGGCTACCCGCCCGCCCCTGCTGTAATTCCGGAAGTACCGACAGCCCAGTGAAAAAACACAGCAGCTAGCGAAGACGACGCCCGCACCAAGGGCAGGACGGCAGAGGCCCAGGCGATCCCGGCCACACCGCTTCTCTGGCGACAACAAGAGTTTTCATTGTGCTGTTACTCCAGCCGCCCCGGCTGGTTCATGGCACACGTTCCGTGTTCGCCCACCGTAAACTTGCAGTCCATCGGGAGATGTCATCCATGAACGCCCTGCGGCGCGTCTGGGACCACTTCGAGGAGAGCTTCATCGCTTTCCTGCTGGCGGCCATGACACTGGTGACGTTCGTCTACGTCATTCTCAACAACCTCTACACGCTGTTCTACGACCTGGGCGATCGGTTCGAGGGCAGCGCCGATTTCTGGTTCGCCATCGGCGACTTCATCATCGGCCTGGCCCAGTCCATGACCTGGAGTACCGCGCTGACCAAGGCGCTGTTCGCCTGGCTGATCTTCTTCGGCCTGGCCTATGGCGTGCGCACCGCCGGCCATATCGGCGTCGATGCGCTGGTCAAGCTTGCGCCGCGCCACGTGCAGCGCATCATCGGCATCATCGCCGGCCTCATCTGCCTGGGCTACGCCGGGCTGCTGAGCGTCGCCAGCTTCGAGTGGATCCACACCCTGTTCAACGCCAACATCGGCGCCGAGGACTTGGGCCACATCGGTATCAAGCAGTGGCACATCGGCCTGATCGTGCCGTTCGGCTTCGCGCTGATGTTCATCCGTTTCGCCGAGATTTTCGTGCGCATCCTGCGTAATCAGCAGACCGGTCTGGGGCTCGCCGACGAAGCCGCCGATGCGGTCAAACTGACCGAGCACGAGGAGCACAAGTAAATGACCATCCTGTTTCTGTTCGCCCTGCTCTTCCTGCTGATGTTCCTCGGCGTACCGATCGCCGTGTCGCTGGGCCTGGCCGGCTCACTGACCATCATGATCTTCAGCGAGGACTCGGTGCGCTCGCTGGCGATCAAGCTGTTCGAGACCTCCGAGCACTACACCCTGCTGGCGATCCCGTTCTTCCTGCTTGCCGGTGCATTCATGACCACCGGTGGCGTGGCGCGCCGCCTGATCGACTTCGCCAATGCCTGTGTCGGCCATATCCGTGGCGGCCTGGCCATCGGCGCGGTCCTGGCGTGCATGCTGTTCGCCGCACTGTCCGGCTCCTCGCCGGCCACCGTGGCCGCGGTCGGCTCCATTGCCATCGCCGGCATGGTGCGCTCCGGCTACCCGCAGGCCTTCGGCGCGGGCATCGTCTGTAACGCCGGTACGCTGGGCATCCTCATCCCGCCGTCGGTGGTGATGGTGGTCTATGCCGCCGCGACCGAAACCTCGGTCGGCAAGCTGTTCATGGCCGGCGTGGTGCCGGGCCTGCTGCTCGGCACGGTACTGATGGTGGCGATCTACATCATCGCGGTGAAGAAGAACCTGCCGGCGCTGCCGCGCGCGACCTTCCGCGAGTGGCTGTCCTCTGCACGCAAGGCGATCTGGGGCCTGCTGCTGATGGTGATCATCCTCGGCGGCATCTATTCGGGCATGTTCACCCCGACCGAAGCGGCCGCCGTGGCAGCGGTGTACTCAGGCTTCGTCGCGCTGTTCGTCTACAAGGACATGACCATCCGCGAATGCCCGAAGGTGATCCTGGAGTCGGCCAAGCTGAGCATCATGCTGATGTTCATCATCGCCAACGCCATGCTGTTCGCCCACGTGCTGACCACCGAGCAGATCCCGCAGACCATCACCGCCTGGGTGCTGGAAGCCGGCCTGCAGCCGTGGATGTTCCTGCTGGTGGTGAACATCGTGTTGCTGGTGGCCGGTGCCTTCATGGAGCCGTCGGCGATCATCCTGATCCTCGCCCCGATCCTCTTCCCGATCGCCGTGCAGCTGGGCATCGACCCGATCCACCTGGGTGTGATCATGGTGGTGAACATGGAGATTGGCCTGATCACGCCGCCGGTGGGCCTGAACCTGTTCGTCACCTCGGCAGTGACCGGCATGACCGTCACCCAGGTGATCCGCGCCGCCATGCCGTGGCTGATGATGCTGCTGAGCTTCCTGGTGATCATCACCTACGTGCCGTGGATTTCCCTGGCGCTGCCCGAAGCCCTGGGCATGTAGCGTTCGACCTCTCTGCTTTCCTTTTTTGCCCGGCCTTAGTGCCGGGCTTTTTTTTGCCGTTCAGGCCGACAGCGGCAGCGCGGCGCGGCGACGGAACCAGCCAGTGACCGACAGGCGGTCGACCTGCGTCGGCAGCACTTCATGCGGGAACTCGCCGGCCATGAACACCACCAGGGTGCCTGCATCCGGGGCGACATCGAGGCTCTCACCGTCGGCCAGATACAGGCGCAGGGCGCCGCCGTGATCGGGCTGCCAGTCCGGATTGAGATAGAGCACGGCGGTCACGCTGCGGCTGTCATCGTCGCGAAAACGGTCGAGATGCGTCTTGTAGAACGCGCCCGGCGGATAGAAAGCGAAGTGACACTCGAACTCCTCCAGGCCGAGGTACAGCTCGCGGTTGAGCTGCTCGCGCAGCGCATCCATCAGCTGCAGGTAGAGATCGCTGGCGGCCGACTGGCCGGATTCCAGCCAGAGAATGCGGTCGCTGCGTATGCCTTCATGCACCGCCTGGCTTCCGCCGCGTCCGATCGCGGCTGGCACCATGACACCCTCCGCCTCGCGGCGGCGACACTCTTCGGCGAGGCGGAGGGAGTCATGGCCTGGGATGAACGCACGCTGTACCGACCAGCCACGCACGGCCAGGTCATCGATGAGAGTCGAAAACTGCAAGATCAGGGCTCCGAGAGATCGGGATCATCGAACCGCCACGGCGGGCCACGCGGCGCAACGGGGAACGATGCGCGCAGCTGACATTCAAGATGATCTGGGGAAGAGGCGCACGATCATGCGCCCGGTGGCGTATTCTGCGCCCGCCGGGTGGCATCGGGAAATGCCCACGTGGCGGCCGGACTGTGGCAATTCGTCCAGCCTCCCGACCGCGCCAGCCCCGCTCGACAGTCGGCCAGGCGGCGTCGACAATGCCCGACCCCGTACAGGAGATCCCATGCGCGCCTTTCTTGCCCTTGCCCTTTTGGTCATCAGCTTCGCCAGCCAGGCGGATGCCTACGAAGAACTCTACGAAACCGCCGGCTGGACCGAGCAGCGCGCCAATTTCAGCGACGCGCTGACCGCCGCCCAGCAGCGCTACAAGGACAGCCTGCCGCCGGCGGTATTCCAGGCGCTGGTCGACAACAGCAACCGCCGTTTCGCCAGCGACGCCGTGGATCGGCGCGCCCTGCAGGCGCTGCGCGAGCACCTGGCCGAGCCGCAGCCGGCGCTGCAGTTCTTCCAGACTCCGCTGGGGCGCAAGGTCGTCGCCGCCGAAGTACTGGCGGCACGCCGCGAACAGCTCGCACAGCATGCCAACGGCCTGCCGCGGATGGACGCCGGCAGCAATCGCCAGTTGTTGATCCGCCATCTGGCGCAGGCCATTCCGGCCAGCGCCGCCGGGGCCGAAGTCAGCCTGGCACTGGCCGGTGTGGCCGCCGACAGCCTCAGCCAGATGCTGCCCGGCATTCTCGGCGGCGGTCAGGCGCAGGGGCTGCTGAACAGCCAGCGCGAACGGCTGGTGCAGCAGATCGAGGGCGATCTGGACAACACCCTGCTGTATGTCTATCGCTCGCTGTCCGATGCCGAGCTGGAGGAGTACCTGCAGTACGCCCAATCCGCCGAGGGCACGGCGTACTACGCGGCGGCGCTACAGGCGCTGCGCGCGGGTCTGGCGGTAGGCCCGGATTCGGTCCAGGCGCAGCAGCGCTGAGCGCCACCCGCGCTCATTTCAGGCGCTCGCGCAGGAAGGCGAAATAACGCTGGCGCAGCGCCTCGCTTTCGTTGACCAAGTGATGGCGCGCGGCCGGCAGGCGCAGGATCTCCGGCGCGGCGAACTTGCTCTGCAGCACCGGCAGGTTGTACTGCCAGTCCACCGTCATGTCCGCCTCGCCCTGGATAATCAACGGCGACTCGCCGCTGCCCGTCGCCTTCTCGATGCGCGGAATCCAGCGCGACAGCGCGCCGACCCAGGCCGTCGGCAGGATGTTCGCCTGCAGCGGGTCCTCGGTCTGCACGAACTGCAGGAAGCGCGTGTCGCTGGAGTTGTCGCTGAAGCTGCGCGGGATCTGCTGGACGAAGCGGCGCACCAGCTCGTAGCTGAGCCTCGAGCGCAGCCAGGCGCGCGGCCGTACCAGCGGCGCCAGCAGGATGGTGCGACCGCGCTCGGCGTTCTGCGGCTGATGCAGCAGATGATCGAGCAGGATCGCGCCGCCGGTACTCTGCCCGAGCAGGTGCCACGGCCGTGGCAGATCGAGCTGGCGCGCCTGCTCGAACAGGCCGTTGAGCACCGCCTGGTATTCCTCGAACTCGTTGATGCTGGCCGGCGGCCCGCTGGACAGACCGTGTCCCGGCAGGTCGCAGGCGAGTACGGCGAAGCCCATGTCCAGGCCCCATTCGACGACATGGCGGTACAGCCCCATGTGATCGTAGTAGCCATGCATCACCAGCAGGCTGGCGTACGGCTGCGGCGGCCACCAGGCCTGGGCCACCACGTCGTAGTCGCCCACGCGAAAACGCCCGAGGCGGCTGTGAATGTCACGCCGCTGTGGCAGATCGAGGCCGTAATAGGCTTGGTAGTGCCGGGCCTCGGGGCTCAGCTCGGTGGCGGCGTGCAGCTCGCCAAGCTGCGCACGCAGCAGGTCGGGTTGGATTCGCTGGGGCATGGCCGTTCAGTTCGTCGAAACAGCGGACGTCATAAGTCCTGTGCAGAAAACCGCCGCAGCGGCGCGGCATGACGGCATATTCCGCTCTGTGGCGGGGCATGGCAAGCTGACGCCCCCGCCGCCGAGACCCGCCATGCACCCGCGCCGCAAACTCCTGCTTGCCTCCCTGCTCACCCTGCTCGTGGCTGGCGCCCTGCTGGCCGCGTTCAAGTGGTTCGAGGGGCGTTATCTGCGCACCTTCGAGGGCGAGCGCGCCGAACTGTTTTCCGGCGACGACCTCAGGCTGCCCACCGAACTGCAAGGCCCGGGGCCGGTGCGCTTCGTGCACTTCTGGGACCCGGGCTGCCCGTGCAACGTCGGCAACCAGCAGCATCTGGAAGAGCTGCTCAAGCGCTTCGCCGGACAGCCGGTGGAGTTCTACGAGGTGCGCAAACCCGGCAGCAAGGGCCGGCTGCCGCCGTCGCTGGCGGCGCTGAAGCCGCTGGCCAACCTCGAAGGCGCCGCCGAACTGCCCGCCAGCCCGGCCGTGGGCATCTGGGATCGCAACGGCGAGCTGGTCTATATCGGCCCCTACAGCGAGGGCGCGGTGTGCAGCTCGGACAACAGCTTCGTCGAGCCGATCGTCGAAGCCGTGCTCGCCGGCCGCACGGTACGCGCCACCCATTCGCTGGCAGTGGCGTGCTTCTGCGCGTGGGATTGAGCGAAACTTGATCCAAATCAAATGATAATTATTCTCACATAACTGAGAATTACTCCCATCTGGCCGGCGCCCCAGCCGGTGCATTTTGGGAGCAGCTCGATGATTCCGCGTCTCCACCCACTGGCCTTGGCCTGCTTCGCCGTCAGCACCACTGCCCTCGCCGCTCCGCTGGAGCTGCAGGAAACCGTCGTCACCGCCAAGGGCTACGAGGCGGCGACGCATGACATCCCGCAAGCCATCGAGGTACTCGAGCCCGCTGCGACTCACGGCACGCAAACTGCTGGTAGCCTGTTGCGCGGCAAACCTGGTCTGGCCGTGCACAGCGACGGCGCCTGGGGTCAGAACCCGGTGCTGCGCGGGCTGAAGAAGGAAAGCGTGGTGCTGATGGTCGATGGCGTGCGGGTCAATTCGGCGCAACCGCTGGGCTCGCTCGGCTCCTTCCTTGATCTCGGCCTGCTGGAACGCGCCGAAGTGGTCAAGGGACCGGGCTCGGTGCTCTATGGCAGCGGCGCGATGGGCGGTGTGGTCAACCTGATCACCCCCGAAGCACGCTTCACTGAGCGGGCCGAACAGGGCGGACGCTTCGGCCTGTCCGCCAGCAGCGTTGATGAAGGTTTCAACGGCGCGCTGCTGCTGCGCGATTCCAGCAGCAATCACGCACT
The DNA here is from genome assembly GCF_024448505.1 of Stutzerimonas degradans. GTDB lineage: Bacteria > Pseudomonadota > Gammaproteobacteria > Pseudomonadales > Pseudomonadaceae > Stutzerimonas > Stutzerimonas degradans. The sequence continues at coordinate 140,304 of NZ_JAMOHV010000001.1, read as the reverse complement.
GGTGCTCGGCGCAGCGGGTCGCAAGGCCAACGATTACGACAGCCCCAGCGGCACCGAGGAACGCACCGGCTACAGCTCCGACAGCCTGTTGCTCAAGTACAAGCAGCGCCTGAGCGACGATGTGAACGTCAGCCTAAACCTGCAGCGCCACACCGACCGCGACGTCTGGTATCCCGGCTCGACGCGCACCGGCACACCCGCGCGGCTCGGTCAGGTGACCATGCACTCGCCGGAGCAAAGCCGCGAGCTGTACCAGCTAGGCCTGGAGAACCGCCTCGGCGACGGCACACTGAACACCGAAATATACCGCCAGGAGGTCTACCGCGAGATCCGCGCCTACTCGTCGGCGCTCGAGCGCAACCAGGTGCGCAACGACGTCAGCTTCATCACCCACGGCCTGCGCACGTCCTACCTCATGCCGGTGGGCGATCATTTGCTCACCGTCGGCGGCGAAGGCTGGAAGATGACCGGCGACCCCGAACGGCATATCCACAACAACCCGCCGCTGTTCAATAACGACCAGCGCAACGACCCGTTCAAGGATGGCGAGGTCAGCTCTTACGGCGTCTTCGTGCAGGACGAGTTCGAGCTGGGCCGCACCGCCATCGTTGCCGGCGCACGCCTGGACCACGTCAGCGGTGACGCCAAACAGAAAGGCGCCAACCAGACCAGCGGCCTCGCCAGCAGCGACAACAACCTGTCCTGGTCGCTGGGCGCCACTCATCCGCTGACCGACACGCTCAACTTCTACGCGAACGTCGGCCAAGCCTACCGCGCGCCCGACCTGCGCGAGCGCTTCGAGGACGCCGCGCGCGGCGACGGCTACTACCACATCGGCAATCCGCAACTGGACCCCGAGCGCTCCACCAGCTTCGAGATCGGGCTCAAGGGTCACGGTGGCGCTTTCGATTATCGCCTGGCGGCCTTCCATACCCGCATCGACGACTACATCGCCGGCCGCGTGACCGGCGCCCGCGCGCCCAACGGCCTGCCGATCAAACGCACCGAGAACCTCGACGAAGTCGTGATCTATGGCCTGGAAGGCAGTGCCAGCAAAGCTGTCGGTGCCTTCGTGGTCGACGCCGGCTTTACCTGGCTGCGCGGCGAGAACAAGCAGGACGACGAGCCGCTGTACCAAATGCCCGCCCATGAGCTGACCCTGGGCATCGGCCAGCCTGCCGAGCGCGGCCTGTACTGGCACGCCCAGCTGCGCGCGGTAGCCGAGCAGGACCGCGTCGCCACGCGTTTCTCCAACGGCACCGAGGACGAAACCTCCGGTTTCGTCACTGCCGATGCCAGCCTCGGCTGGGGTTTCGGCAGGATCGGCGTACTGCAGACGGCCAATCTTGACGCCAGGCTGAGCAATATCTTCGACCGCGCCTACCATGAGCACCTTGCCGACGGCGTCAGCGGTTACGAGCTGGAGGCGCCGGGCCGGGGACTCACCTTGGCACTGAGTGGAAGCTTTTGAACATGAGCCTGCTGAACATGAATGTCGTAAGCCGCCTGCTGTTGACCGTCCTGCTGCTCGCCAGCGGGCCGGCCCTGGCGGAAAAATTGCCGCGCCTGGTGCTGGCGGGGCCGTCCTCATCGGTCTCCAATCCGCTGATCCACATGGTCGAGTCCGGCGCTCTGGCCGATCTGGCCGACCAGGTGGAGTTCGTCAACTGGCGAGACCCCGATCAGCTGCGGCTGATGGCGCTCAACGGCCAGGCCGACGTGCTGGCGATGCCGGTCAACGTCGCAGCCAACCTCTACAACCGCGGCGCCAAGCTGCGCTTGCTCAACGTCTCGACCTGGGGCCTGCTCTGGCTGGTGTCGCGCGACCCCGGCCTGACGCGCATGACCGACCTGCGCGGCAAGGAAGTCACCCTGCCGTTTCGCGGCGACATGCCGGACATTCTCTTCGCCCTGCTGGCCGAACGCGAAGGCCTGGACCTGCGCAAGGACCTGCGTCTGCGCTACGTCGCCACCCCCATCGACGCCATGCAACTGTTGCTGACGCGTCGCACCGACCATGCCCTGCTGGCCGAGCCAGCCATCTCGATGGCGCTGCGCAAGGCCAACTCCGGCGCGCTGAGCCTGGTCGCGCCGGAACTGCACCGCAGCATTGACCTGCAGCAGGAATGGGGCCGTCTGCTGCAGCGCGAGGCGCGCATCCCCCAGGCCGGCATCGCGCTGATGGCCAGCGTCAAAGACAACCCAACAATCGCCGCGCGCATCGAAGAGGCCTACGCCGCCTCGCTGCAATGGTGCGGCGAGCATGCGCAGGATTGCGGCAAGCTGGTCGCCAGCCGCCTGACCATGCTCAGCGCCGAGGCTGTCAGCGATTCGCTGGCCGTGGCGCAGATGCATGCCGTGCCAGCCGCCGAGGCACGTGCAGAGGTCGAGTACTTCTTCGATCAGCTGCTGGAGAAGAACCCGGCACTGATCGGCGGCAAACTGCCGGCAGCGGACTTCTACGCTGCGCCGGCTGTGCCATGAGCCTGCTGCGCAGCTGGCTGGGCAGCCTGCCAGGCTACCTGTGGAGCGGCTGGGGCGCGCTGGCCAGCCTGTTCCTGCTGCTCGGCGCGTGGGAGGCAGTCGCCGCCTACTACGGCCCGCTGGTACTGCCTGCGCCGCTGGAAACCTTCACCCGTCTCGGCCAGCTGATCGATGCCGGCGCCGCCGGTCCGGAGCTGCTGGCCACCGCCCGTCGCGCGCTGCTCGGCTTCGCCCTGTCGGTACTGGTCGGCAGCGTGCTGGGCCTGGCCGCCGGCGTGTCGATGACCGCCTCGATGATGTCGCGGCCGCTGGTCACGGTGCTGATGGGCATGCCGCCGATCGCCTGGCTGGTGCTGGCCATGCTCTGGTTCGGCGCCAGTGACGGCACACCGGTGTTCACCGTGTTCATCGCCAGCTTCCCGCTGGTATTCGTCGGCGCGCTGCAGGGCACGCGTACGCTGGACAACCAGCTCAAACAGGTGGCGCTGGCGTTCCGCCTGCCGCGGCGCATGCTGTTCTTTGATGTGTACCTCCCGCACGTGGTGTCCTACCTATTTCCCGCGTGGATCACCGCGCTCGGTATGTCCTGGAAGATCGTCGTGATGGCCGAGCTGCTGGCCACCCAGGATGGCGTCGGCGCCGCCCTGGCGGTGTCACGCTCGCACCTGGACACCAGCGCCACGATGGCCTGGATCGTTGCGGTGGTGGCGCTGCTGCTGGCGGTCGAATACCTGTTGCTGGAGCCGATCAAGCGCGAAGTCGAACGCTGGCGCGAGGTGCCGTCATGAAACGCCTGCATGCACGCGATCTGGCCCACGCCTTCGGTCGCGACGAGATCTTCAGCGGCATCGATTTCAGCCTCGACGCTGGCGAGATTGTCGCCCTGGTCGGCCCGTCCGGCTGCGGTAAGACCACCCTGCTGCGCCTGTGCGCCGGTTTGCTGGACGTGCAGGACGGACGGATCGAAAACGCCTTCGACAACCCCGCCAGCATGTTTCAGCAGCCCAGCCTGCTGCCGTGGAAAACCACCCTCGACAACATCGCCCTGGGGCTCAAGGCCCGCGGCATCGGCAAGCAGCAGCGCCTGCAGGCGGCCGAAGCGCTGGCGTTGCGCCTGGGCCTGGCGACGAGCGATCTCGGCAAGTTTCCGCATCAGCTCTCCGGTGGCATGCAGAGCCGCGTGTCACTGGCCCGTGCGCTTGCGCTGCAGCCGGACCTGCTGCTGCTCGACGAACCCTTCGCCGCGCTGGACATCGGCCTCAAGGAAGAACTCTATGCGCTGCTGCTGGCCGAGCAGGCCGCACGCGGAATGGGCGTACTGATGATCACCCATGACCTGATGGAGGCCGTGCGCCTGGCCGATCGCATACTGGTCATGGCAGCCGAGCCGGGACGCATCGTCAGACGGCTGGAGCTTGGCCTGCCGGCGCTGCAGCGCGACGATGCCTGGATCTACCGGCAGACCGCCGAACTGCTGCAACTGTCGGCGGTGCGCGACAGCTTCGGCCTGACGCCACGCGCCACGCCCGCATCCGATGCCGGGCAGTGCACCGCGCTACGCGAGACGGTCGTCACTCCCCTGGCTGCGAAGGCGCGCTCACGATGCTGACCTCCTCTTCCCGTCTGGACGGCTGGCCGCTGCTGCTGTGCAGCTTCCGTCCGCTGTTCTTGCTCACCGTGCTACTGGCGGTGCTGGCGGCCGCCCTCTGGCTGGGCTTTCTCGGTCTGGGTCTGGCGCTGCCGGCGGTGCCTGGCGGGGCGCTGGTATGGCACGCCCACGAACTGCTGTTCGGTTTTGGCCTCGCCGCCGTGGCCGGCTTCGTACTCACCGCGGTGCCGGAGTTCACCGCCACTGCGCCCTTCGGCCGGCGCATCGGTCTGGCGTTCATGCTGCTCTGGCTGCTGGCGCGCCTGACGTTCTGGCTGTCCGGCCTGCTCGGCCCGTGGCCAGCGGCGCTGTGCAACGGCGCCTTCGCCGTAGCGCTGCCGTTGCTGCTGACGTCGCGCCTGCTGGGCGATCCGCTGCGGCGCCAGTGGGGTTTCTTCGGCGGCCTCGGCGCGCTGGCGCTGGTGGTGCTCGGTTTTCAGGTCGACGTGCTGCGCGGGTTGTACCCGATGCGCTGGCTGCATGCGGCGGTCGGCGTGATGATGGTGCTGATCGTCGTCGCCATGAGCCGTATCTCGATGCGTATTGTCAACGACGCCATCCAGGCCCACCGAGATGCCGGCCACGAGGTGGACGAGGATTACCGCGCGCGGCCACCCCGGCGCAACCTGGCGATCTTCTGCATCACGCTGTTCAGCCTCGGCGAATGGCTGGCGCTGCCCGGCGCGCTCAATGGCTGGCTGGCATTGGCAGCGGCGGCGGCAATGCTCAATCTGCTCAACGACTGGCACGTCGGGCGCGCTCTGCTGGAGCGCTGGGCGCTGATGCTCTACAGCGTCTACGCGCTGATGGCGCTGGGTTATGCGGCACTCGGCGTGGCGCTGCTGTTCGGCGACCTTGCCGCCAGCGCCGGCCGGCACCTGCTGACCGTCGGCGCGATGGGCGTGTCGATTCTCGCCGTGCTGTGTATTGCCGGACGCACCCACAGCGGCTACGCGCTAGATCAGCGGCGCTGGGTGCCGCTGGCCACACTGCTACTGGTAGCGGCGGCGCTGCTGCGTGCGGGTTCGGGACTGCCGGGGATGCCAGCGCAGGCCATGATCCTGCTCGCCGGCATCGGCTGGCTGGGCGCTTTCGCCCTCGCCTGCCGCTACTTGGCGCCGATCTGGCTGAGCCGGCGACCGGATGGCGGCGCAGGCTGCGAGGAGCCGCTGGCAACCGAAGGCACTGGCGGCTGTCGGGTCTGAATTCAGAAAGGGCGCAGTCAAGCACCCTTTGCGCATTCAGCTGTGTGCCGACGGCGGCGCGACGACCGTGGGCCGCCAAGCGGGATGGCCGCTGCTCTCGTCCATCGCCTGCTGCATGGCGCGCACCCGACGCTTCTCGGCGCGACGGCTCAGGTACCAGGCGAAGAACGTCGCCAGCGACACGCTGAGCAGAATCAGGCTGGCCACGGCGTTGATTTCCGGCTTCACGCCCAGGCGCACGGCGGAGAAGATCTCCATCGGCAGCGTCGTCGCACCGGGGCCGGAGACGAAGCTAGCCAGTACCAGATCGTCCAGCGACAGGGCGAACGACAGCATGCCACCCGCGGCCAGCGACGGCGCGATCATCGGCATGGTGATCAGGAAGAACACCTTCCACGGCCGCGCGCCGAGGTCCATCGCCGCCTCCTCGATGGACAGGTCCAGCTCGCGCAGGCGCGCCATCACCACCACCGCCACATAGGACGAACAGAAGGTGGTATGAGCGATCCAGATCGTCACCAGACCGCGCTGCTCTGGCCAGCCGATCAGCTGCGCCATAGCCACGAACAGCAGCAGCAGCGACAGGCCGGTGATCACCTCGGGCATCACCAGCGGCGCGGTGACCAGCCCGCCGAACAGCGTGCGGCCGCGGAACACCGGAATGCGGGTGAGCACGAAGGCCGCCATCGTACCCAGCGCCACCGCAGCAATGGCGGTGTAAAAGGCGACCTCCAGCGAGCGCATCACCGAGCCCATCAGCTGGCTGTTGTCCAGCAGACCGACATACCACTTCACCGACCAGCCACCCCAGACGGTCACCAGCCGCGAGTCGTTGAACGAGTAGATGACCAGGATGACCATCGGCAGGTAGATGAACAGCAGGCCGAGCACCAGGATCAGGTTGGAGAAGCTCCAGCGTTTCATAGCTTGCCCTCCAGCTCTTTCGCCTGGTTTCTGTTGAACAGAATGATCGGCACCAAGAGGATCGCCAGCATCACCACCGCCAGCGCCGAGGCCACCGGCCAGTCGCGGTTGTTGAAGAATTCCTGCCAGAGCACCTTGCCGATCATCAGCGTCTCCGGGCCGCCGAGCAGCTCGGGGATGACGAACTCGCCGACCACCGGGATGAACACCAGCATGCAGCCGGCGATGATGCCGTTCTTCGACAGCGGCACGGTGATCTTCCAGAAGCTGGTGAGGTTGCGTGCGCCGAGGTCGGACGCCGCCTCCAGCAGGCTCGGGTCGTGCTTCACCAGATTGGCGTAGAGCGGCAGGATCATGAACGGCAGGTAGGAATAGACCACGCCGATGTACACCGCGATGTCGGTGTTGAGGATCTGCAGCGGCGTGTCGATCAGCCCGAGGCCCTGCAGCAGGCCGTTGAGCAGGCCGTTGCTGCTGAGGATGCCCATCCAGGCGTAGACGCGGATCAGGATCGCGGTCCAGGTCGGCATCATGATCAGCAGCAGCAGGACCGTCTGCAGGTCCTTGCGCGCGCGGGCGATGGCGTAGGCCATCGGGTAGCCGATCAGCAGGCACAGCAGCGTGCTGAAGAAGGCGATGCGCAGCGAGCCGAGGTAGGCGGCCAGGTACAGTTCGTCCTCGCTGAGGAAGATGTAGTTGCCCAGGTTGATCAGCACCTGCAGCTGCTGCTCGGCGTAGCGGAAGATTTCCGTGTACGGCGGAATCGCCACGTCGGCCTCGGCGAAGCTGATCTTCAGCACGATGGCGAACGGCAGCAGGAAGAACAGCATCAGCCAGAGGAACGGAACGCCGATGACCAGCCGGCGGCCGTTATTCAGCGCGGGCCGGCGGCTCATGCCTGCAGCACCACGCCGCTGTCACTGAGCCAGTGCAGGTAGACCCGCTCCTCCCAAGTCGGCCATTTGACGTGGCGCTCGGCATTGGCGACGAAGGCCTGCAGCAGCATCCCAGACTCCAGCTTGATGTAGTAGACCGAATGGCCGCCGAGGTAGGCGATGTCGTGCACCACGCCCTCGACCCAGTTGTAGTCCGCCATTTCCAGCACCGGCTTCTCCAGGCTCATCAGCAGCTTCTCCGGGCGCAGGGCGTAGGTCACACGCTTGTCCTGGGCGCGGGTACTGATACCGTGGCCGACGTAGATGGGCCGTTCCAGCTGCGGGCAGGCGATCACCGCGTGGTCTTCGAGGTCTTCCACCAGTTCGCCATCGAACAGGTTGACGTTGCCGATGAATTCGCAGACCAGCCGGCTGGCCGGGGTCTCGTAGATGTCCATCGGGCTGCCGACCTGGGCAATCCAACCCTGGCTCATGATGGCGATGCGCTCGGCCATGGTCATGGCCTCTTCCTGGTCATGGGTAACCATCACGCAGGTCACACCGACGCGCTCGATGATCTGCACCAGCTCCAGCTGCATCTGCGAGCGCAGCTTCTTGTCCAGCGCGCCCATCGGCTCGTCGAGCAACAGCAGCTTGGGTCTTTTCGCCAGCGAACGCGCCAGAGCCACGCGCTGGCGCTGGCCGCCGGAGAGCTGGTGCGGCTTGCGCTTGGCGTACTGGGTCATCTGCACCAGGCCGAGCATCTCGCTGACGCGCCCGGCGATCTCGTCCTTGGACAGGCCATCCTGCTTGAGGCCGAAGGCGATGTTCTGCTCGACCGTCATGTGCGGGAACAGCGCGTAGGACTGGAACATCATGTTGATCGGCCGCTCGTAGGGCGGCAGATCGGTGATGTCCTGACCGTCGAGGAAGATACGCCCCTCGCTCGGCCGCTCGAAGCCGGCGAGCATGCGCAGCAGGGTCGACTTGCCCGATCCGGAACCGCCCAGCAGCGCGAAGATCTCGCCCTGATGAATGTTCAGCGAGACGTCATCGACCGCCACCGTTTCGTCGAACTTCTTGGTGACGCGGTCGATCTTCAGCAGCACCTGCTTGTTCTTGCTCTCGCCGGTGAGGGCTTTCTTGTAGGCGCTGGAGGCAACGGCCATGCGCGAACTCCCGAAAATGTAGGTTGGCCGGTCAGCGCCGGATATCGATGGTCGTTGCAGCGGGCGGCAACCGCCCGGGTATCTATTTGCCGGACTTCACCTTGGTCCAGCTGCGATTCATCAGCCGCTGGATCTTCGCCGGCAGCTCGGCCGAGACGTACAGGCGGTCCAGCACTTCCTGCGGCGGATAGATCGAAGGATCGTTGCGTACCTCTTGATCCATCAGTTCGCCCGCCTTGAGGTTGGGGTTGGCATAGCCGACGTAGTCGCTCACCGAGGCGATCACCTCGGGGCGCAACAGGTAGTCGATGAATGCATGGGCCTGTTCGACGTTGCCGGCATCGGCGGGGATGGCGAGCATGTCGAACCAGAGGTTGCCGCCTTCCTTGGGAATGGCGTAGGCGATCTCGATGCCCTTGCCAGCTTCCTCGGCACGGGCGGCGGCCTGGAACACATCGCCGGAGAACCCGGCGGCGACGCAGATATTGCCATTGGCGAGATCGGAAATGTACTTGGAGGAGTGGAAATAGCGCACGTGCGGACGCACTGCCAGCAGCTTCTCCTCGGCCTTGCGGTAGTCGGCGGGATTCTCGCTGTTGGGATCTAGGCCCAGATAGTTGAGCATGGCCGGAATCATCTCGTCGGCCGAGTCGAGCATGGCGATGCCGCAGCTGGCGAGCTTCTCCGCATTCTGCGGCTCGAACAGCACCGCCCAGGAGTCGATGGTGTCGACGCCGAGCGCTGCCTTGACCTTCTCCACGTTGTAGCCGATGCCGTTGGTGCCCCACAGGTAGGGCGCGGCGTGGGCGTTACCCGGATCGTTCTTCTGCAGTTGCTTGAGCAGCGCGGGGTCGAGGTTCTCCCAGTTCGGCAGCTTGGACTTGTCGAGCTTCTGGAAGGCGCCGGCGCGGATCTGCTTGCCGAGGAAGTGGTTGGACGGCACCACCACGTCATAGCCGGTGCGACCGGCCAGCAGCTTGCCCTCGAGGGTTTCGTTGGAGTCGAAGACGTCGTAGACCGGCTTGATGCCGGTCTCCTTCTCGAACTCTTCCAGCGTCGTTTCGCCGATGTAATCCGACCAGTTGTAGATGTGCACCGTGGCAGCCTGGGCCGTGGCGGCGCCAGCGAACGCGGCGGCGCCAGCGAACGCGGCGGCGATGATCAGCGACGTGAGGGTCGAGCGCATGGGATGAGTCCTCTGGTTTCAGGCCGTGCGTTGCCCCGAGGGGAAAGCCGGGCTGTTTATTGGAAAAACCTCTGAAAATCAACAGGTGACGCAACAAAAACCGAGTGTTGCGCGAGGAAATGCTGCGCCAGCGGACTACAGACTGGCGCAACTCCCGTCGGCTCGGCACTCCCTCGCCTTATAGCGACCGGGCAGCACGACGGCTGCCGGGCCGGCACGTCAGGCTTCAGCGACCCGACTTGATCTTGGTCCAGCTGCGGGTCATGGCGCGCTGGGTCTTCGGATCGAGGTCGGGGAAGGTGTAGAGCTTCTGCAGCACCTCCTGGCTCGGGTAGATGCCCGGGTCGGTACGAATAGCCTCGGCCACCAGCGGGGTCGACGCGGCGTTGGCGTTGGGGAACTGCACGTAGTCGGTGATCGACGCCATGACTTCCGGCTTCATCAGGTAGTTGATGAAGACGTGGGCGTTCTCGACGTTCTTCGCATCGGCGGGAATGGCGACCATGTCGAAGAAGCTGCCGGCGCCTTCCTTGGGAATCTTGTAGCCGACGTTGACGCCGTTCTTGGCTTCCTCGGCGCGCGCCTTGGCCTGATAGATGTCGCCGGAGTAGCCGATGGCCACGCAGGTCTCGCCGTTGGCCAGGTCGGAGATGTACTTGGACGAGTGGAAGTAGGCCACGTGCGGGCGAATCTGCATGAACAGCTCTTCGGCCTTCTTCAGTTCATCGGCCTTGCCGCTGTCCGGCGCGTAGCCCAGGTAATGCAGGGCGGCCGGCAGGATCTCGGTCGGCGAGTCGAGGAAGGAAACGCCGCAGGCCTTCAGCTTCTCGATGTTTTCCGGCTTGAACACCAGGTCCCAGGAATCCACCGGCGCGTTGTCGCCGAGCACGGCCTTGACCTTGTCGACGTTGTAGCCGATGCCGATGGTGCCCCACATGTAGGGAATCGCGTACTGGTTGCCCGGATCGCTCGGGTCCAGCGCCTTGAGCAGGCTCTTGTCGAGGTTTTCCCAGTTCGACAGCTTGGATTTGTCCAGCTTCTGGAATACCCCGGCCTTGATCTGCTTGGCGAGGAACGGGTTGGACGGCACCACCACGTCGTAGCCGGAGCTACCGGCGAGCAGCTTGGCTTCCAGCACTTCGTTGCTGTCGAAGACGTCGTAGACGACCTTGATGCCGGTTTCCTTGGTGAAGTTCTCCAAGGTGTCTTCGGCGATGTAGTCGGACCAGTTGTAGACGTGCAGTACCTTTTCCTGGGCCTGCGCAGCCCCGGCGACAGCGCCGGCCAGCGTCATGGCAAGTAGGGTCTTGGCGAAGGGATTCATCCGTGCAGCTCCTGTTGTCGTCATTTATGTCGGGGCAGTGGAACAGACCATGAACAGCGCGGCGGTCTGACGATGCACCGTATCGGCGCATCTTCGGTTGGCTCCGGCCACGCACAGCGCGCAGTCTGGCAAGGTCGGGGACGCTTTTTCAACAGACCGTACGCTGCCCGGTGAACCTTAGCCCAGCACGTCACGCGCGGTGGCATCCAGACACAGCCGGACCTTGCCGATCAGCTCGTCGATTTCCTCCTCGGCGATCACCAGCGGCGGCGAAACGATCATGGTGTCGCCGACCGCGCGCATCACCAGGCCGTTGCGGAAGCAGTGCTCGCGACAGCGCATGCCCACCCCCGCCTCGGCGAAGCGTTCGCGGGTTTTCTTGTTCTTCACCAGCTCCAGCGCGCCGAGCATGCCGACGCCGCGCGCCTCGCCCACCAGCGGATGCTCGGCGAGTTCCTGCCAGCGAGATTGCAAATAGGGTGCCGTCTTCGTCTTCACCCGCTCGACGATCTTCTCCTCGCGCAGGATGCGGATGTTCTCCAGCGCCACCGCGGCGGCCACCGGATGCCCCGAATAGGTGAAGCCGTGGTAGAACTCGCCGCCCTCGTTGAGCGTGCGCACCACTTCGTCGCGCACCACCACGCCGCCCATGGGGATATAGCCCGAGGTCAGCCCCTTGGCGATGGGCATCAGATCCGGCTCGAGGCCGTAGTAGTCGCTGCCGAACCACTCACCGGTACGGCCGAAGCCGCAGATGACCTCGTCGGCGATGAAGAGGATGTCGTAGCGCGCGAGGATTTCCTTGATCCGCGGCCAGTAGCTCTCGGGGGGGATGATCACGCCGCCGGCGCCTTGGATCGGTTCGGCGATGAAGGCGGCGACCTTGTCCTCGCCGACCTCAAGAATCTTCTGTTCCAGCTGGTCAGCGATGCGTACGCCGAACTCTTCCGGGCTCATGTCGCCGCCCTCGCCGAACCAGTAGGGCTGGTCGATATGCTCGATGCCTGGGATCGGGCCGTCACCCTGCTCGTGCATGGCCTTCATGCCGCCAAGGCTGGCGCCGGCGATGGTCGAGCCGTGATAGCCGTTCCAGCGGCCGATGATCACCTTCTTCGCCGGCTGGCCCTTGATCGCCCAGTAATGGCGCACCATGCGCAGCACGGTGTCGTTGGCTTCCGAACCGGAGCCGGTGAAGAACACATGGTTCATCCCCTGCGGGGCGATGTCGGCGATCGCCTTGGCCAGCGCCACCGCCGGCGGGTGCGCGGTCTGGAAGAACAGGTTGTAGTAGGGCAGCTCGCGCATCTGCTTTGCCGCGGCCTCGACCAGCTCCTCACGGCCGTAACCGACGTTGACGCACCACAGGCCGGCCATGGCATCGAGGATCTTGTGGCCCTCGCTGTCCCACAGGTAGACGCCGGACGCCTTGGTGATGATGCGCGTGCCCTTGGCGTTCAGCGCCTTGTAGTCGGTGAACGGCGGCAAGTGGTGGTCGCGGCTCAGGGCTTGCCAGTGCAGGGTTTGCGAATCGCTCATCGAATCACCTCTTTTTGCCTATGTGAGTGGTCGGTGGATGAGCACCGCGTCATCCACCCCTACGGCAGTTCGTTACACCGAGAGCATCAGGAACTCGCGCTCCCAGGAGCTGATGACCCGGTGATAGTTCTCCTGCTCGGTGCGCTTGACCGCGACGTAGCCGGTGATGAACTTCGGGCTCAGGTATTTGCGCAGCTCGCGGCAGTTCTCCATGCGCTCCAGCGCCGCTTCCAGCGTCAGCGGCAGCCGCAGGTTGCGGCGCTCGTAGCCGCGCCCCTTGACCGGCGGGCTCGGGTTGATGCCCTCGACCATGCCGATGTAACCGCACAACAGGCTGGCGGCGATGGCCAGGTAAGGGTTGGCGTCGGCGCCCGGCAGGCGGTTTTCCAGGCGACGGTTCTGCGGGTCGGAATCCGGCACGCGCAGGCCGACGGTGCGGTTCTCCTCGCCCCACTCGACGTTCACCGGCGCCGAGGTATCGGGCAGGAAACGGCGGAACGAGTTGACGTTGGGGGCGAACAGCGGCAGCAGTTCGGGGATGTATTTCTGCAGACCGCCGACGTGATGCAGGAACAGCTGGCTCATCGAGCCGTCCGGGTTGGAGAACACGTTACGCCCGCTTTCTAGGTCCACCACGCTCTGGTGCAGATGCATGGCGCTGCCCGGCTCACCGGTCATCGGCTTGGCCATGAAGGTGGCGGCGACGTTGTGCTTGAGCGCGGCCTCACGCATGGTGCGTTTGAACACCAGAATCTGATCGGCCAGATGCAGCGCCTCGCCATGACGGAAGTTGATCTCCATCTGCGCGGTGCCTTCCTCGTGGATCAGCGTATCGAGGTCCAGGCCCTGGGCCTCGCACCAGTCGTACATGTCCTCGAACAGCGGATCGAATTCGTTGGCCGCGTCGATGGAGAACGACTGGCGGCCGGTCTCCTGGCGACCGGAACGACCGATCGGCGGCTGGAACGGCAGGTCCGGGTCCTCGCAGCGGCTGGTCAGGTAGAACTCCATCTCCGGCGCAACGATCGGCTGCCAGCCACGGTCGGCGTACAGCTTCAACACGCGCTTCAAGATGTTGCGTGGCGACAGCTCGATGGGGTTGCCCATCTTGTCGTAGGTGTCGTGGATCACCTGGGCGGTGGGCTCGATGGCCCAGGGCACGAGAAACACGGCATTGGGATCGGGGCGGCAGAACATGTCGATGTCGGCCGGGTCGAGCAGTTCGTAATAAATGTCGTCCTCGACGTAGTCGCCGGTGACGGTCTGCAGCAGCACGCTCTCGGGCAGGCGCATGCCCTTCTCGCCGAGGAACTTGCTGGTCGGGGAGATTTTGCCGCGGGCGATGCCGGTCAGGTCGCTGATCAGGCATTCCACTTCGGTGATCTTGCGTTCTTTGAGCCAGCTGGTGAGCTGGTCGAGCTGGGTAGTCATGATGACCTCGGGTTGGGTGTTGGCGCCGCGTCCGATCAGCGCTGTCTCGCGCGCTCCCGACAGGCTTCGGCGAAGCCCTGGAACAACGCCAGGTAATGCGGGTGCTCGTGCACCTTCCATTCCGGATGCCACTGTACGCCGAGGGCGAAACTGCGGGCATCCTCCACCGAGAACGCCTCGATAAGACCGTCCGGCGCCAGCGCCTCGATGCGCAGGCCCTCGCCCAGACGCTCGACGCCCTGGCCATGCACCGAATTGACGCGTACCAGCGGCGGCAGGCCGAGGCGATCGAGCAGGCCGCCGGGTTGTACGTGCAAGTCATGGCTGAGGCCGTACTGATCGTCGAGCGGCGCCTCGGGGTTCTCGCGATGGTCCTGGTAGGGTTCCACCTCGTGCACTTTTTGCAACAGGCTGCCACCGAAGGCCACGTTCATTTCCTGGAAACCGCGACAGATGCCGAACACCGGAATACCGGCATGCACGGCCGCGCGGATCAGCGGCAGGGTCAGGCGGTCGCGCGGCGGATCGTGCGGAGTGCCGGGCGCGCTCTGCGGCCCGGCGTAATGCTGCGGTTCGACGTTCGACGGCGAGCCGGTGAACAGCAGGCCATCAAGGCTTTCCAGCAGCGTGGCCTGGTCGATCAGTTCGTCCAGCGCGGGGATGATCAGCGGCACACCGGCGACCGCGGCGGCGCGCAGATATTTGTCGCCGGCAATATGAAAACCGTGCTGGCCGATCATGCGGGTGCAGGCGGAAACGCCGATCAGGGGCTTGCGCGACATGGGATGCTCGTCTTCCGGTTGATGGCCTACCGGAGAGTAGTCTTGTTCATTTTTATAGACAATAGCCGAACGGAGCGGCGATCTCGTGGTTTTTTCAACATCGCACGCCGGAGACGAAAATGCCCCGCAAGTGCCCACTCTGGGCCATCATGGGGCGTCCGGGAGGGCTATTGACAGGCAACAGGCTTTCGGATTGACTCCTAATCGAGCAGTCTGATGATTGAAATTTTTAACAATTAAGGTGCTTCATCATGCTTCCCCCGCCGCGTGCCGTTCAGCTCAACGAAGCGAACGCGTTTCTCAAGGAACACCCGGAGGTGCTTTACATCGACCTCCTCATTGCAGACATGAACGGCGTCGTGCGTGGCAAGCGCATCGAACGCGCCAGCCTGCACAAGGTGTACGAGAAAGGCATCAACCTGCCCGCCTCGCTGTTCGCCCTGGATATCAACGGCATCACCGTGGAAAGCTCCGGTCTGGGCATGGACATCGGTGACTCGGACCGCACCTGCTTCCCGATTCCCAACACGCTCAGCCGCGAACCCTGGCAGCGTCGCCCCACCGCACAGCTGCTGATGACCATGCACGAGCGCGATGGCGAGCCGTTCTTCGCCGACCCGCGCGAGGTGCTGCGTCAGGTGGTGAGCCGCTTCGACGAACTGGGCCTGACCATCTGCGCCGCGTTCGAGCTGGAGTTCTACCTGATCGACCAGGAGAACGTGAACGGCCGGCCGCAACCGCCGCGCTCGCCGATCTCCGGCAAGCGCCCGCAGTCGACCCAGGTCTACCTGATCGACGACCTCGACGAGTACGTCGACTGCCTGCAGGACATTCTCGAAGGCGCCAAGGAACAGGGCATCCCGGCCGACGCCATCGTCAAGGAAAGCGCCCCGGCGCAGTTCGAGGTCAACCTGCATCACGTCGCCGACCCGATCAAGGCGTGCGACTACGCGGTGCTGCTCAAGCGGCTGATCAAGAACATCGCCTACGACCACGAGATGGACACCACCTTCATGGCCAAGCCCTATCCGGGCCAGGCCGGCAACGGGCTGCACGTGCACATCTCGCTGCTCGACAAGGACGGTAACAATATCTTCGCCACCGACAACCCGCTGGAAAGCCAGGCCCTGCGCCACGCCATCGGCGGCGTGCAGGAGACGATGGCCGCGTCGATGGCCTTCCTCTGCCCCAACGTGAACTCCTATCGCCGCTTCGGCGCGCAGTTCTACGTACCCAATGCACCCTGCTGGGGCCTGGACAACCGCACCGTAGCGCTGCGCGTGCCGACCGACAGCCCGGACGCCGTACGCATCGAGCACCGCGTCGCCGGCGCCGATGCCAACCCCTACCTGTTGCTCGCCTCCGTACTGGCCGGCATCCATCACGGGCTGACCAACCGCATCGAGCCGAACGCGCCGATCGAGGGCAACTCCTACGAACAGGTGGAACCGAGCCTGCCGTCCAACCTGCGCGACGCGCTGCGCCAGCTCGACGACAGCGAGATCATGGCGCGCTACATCAGCCCGGATTACATCGACATCTTCGTCGCCTGCAAGGAAAGCGAACTGGCCGAGTTCGAGCATTCGATCTCCGACCTGGAATACAACTGGTACCTGCATACCGTCTGATCCACCGGCCCCGCTGCCGCGCGCCCGAGCGGGCGTGCAGCGCGGCGCCGTGAGCGGCCGCCCCCTGCCCGGCGCCGAACAATCTCGCCTAGAATCACTCCATTCCTGACCGAACCATTATTTTTCCGCGAGGCCAGCCCATGTCCCGTACCGTCACTGTCGCCGCCACTCAGATGGCCTGCTCCTGGGATCGCCAGGCGAATATCGCCAACGCCGAGAAGCTGGTGCGCGCAGCCGCCGCCAAGGGCGCGCAGATCATCCTAATTCAGGAACTGTTCGAGACCCCCTACTTCTGCCAGAAGCCCAACCCCGAATACCTGCAGCTGGCCACCTCGGTCGAGGACAATCCGGCGATCCGGCATTTCCAGAAGGTCGCCGCCGAACTCAAGGTGGTACTGCCGATCAGCTTCTTCGAACTGGCGGGCCGCGCGCGCTTCAATAGCATCGCCATCATCGATGCCGACGGCTCGCTGCTCGGCGTCTACCGCAAGAGCCACATTCCGGACGGCCCCGGCTACCACGAGAAGTACTACTTCAACCCGGGCGACAGCGGCTTCAAGGTGTGGAACACCCGCTACGCCAGGATCGGCGTGGCCATCTGCTGGGACCAGTGGTTCCCCGAGACCGCCCGCAGCATGGCGCTGATGGGTGCCGAGCTGCTGTTCTACCCCACCGCCATCGGCAGCGAGCCGCACGACCCGAACATCACCTCGCGCGACCACTGGCAGCGCGTGCAGCAGGGCCATGCCGGCGCCAACCTGATGCCGCTGATCGCCAGCAACCGCGTCGGTAAAGAGGAGCAGGACGGCTACGACATCACCTTCTACGGCTCGTCGTTCATCGCCGATCAGTTCGGCGCCAAGGTCGAGGAAATGGACGAGACCAGCGAGGGCGTGCTGGTGCACCAATTCGATCTCGACCAGCTGGAGCACATCCGCAGCGCCTGGGGCGTGTTCCGCGACCGCCGGCCGAACCTCTACGGGCCGATCCGCACCCTCGACGGTCAGACGCCGTCGGAATGAACGCAGGGTGGAAAATGGCCAACGGCCTTTTCCACCGGTTGCACCCTCGGTGGAAAACGCTGCGCGGTTTTCCACCCTACGAGAGAGATCGCGATGACCACCCTCACCTCCACGCCCCGCCAAGACGGCTTCCACATGCCCGCCGAATGGGCGCCGCACAGCCAGACCTGGATGGTCTGGCCGGAGCGCCCGGACAACTGGCGCAACGACGCCGGCCCGGCGCAGCAGGCCTTCACCGCCGTGGCCAAGGCCATCGCGCGTTTCGAGCCGGTGACTGTGTGCGCCTCGGCCGCGCAATACCTGGCCGCCCGCGAGCAGCTCGACGATCCGCGCATCCGCGTGGTGGAAATCAGCAGCGACGACGCCTGGGTGCGCGACACCGGGCCGACCTTCGTCATCGACGGCAAGGGCGGCCTGCGCGGCGTCGACTGGAGCTTCAACGCCTGGGGTGGCGAGGATGGCGGGCTGTATGCGGACTGGCAGCGCGATGATGAAGTGGCGCAGAAGATCCTCGAACTGGAACGCTGCGAGCGCTACCGCACCGAAGGTTTCGTGCTCGAGGGCGGCTCGATCCACGTCGACGGCGAAGGCACGCTGATCACCACCGAGGAATGCCTGCTCAACCGCAACCGCAACCCGCAGCTGTCACGCGAGGAAATCGAGGCGGTGCTCGCCGAGCACCTGGCCATCGACAAGGTGATCTGGCTGCCGTGGGGCCTGTACAACGACGAGACCGACGGCCACGTCGACAACTTCTGCTGCTTCGTGCGGCCCGGCGAGGTATTGCTGGCCTGGACCGACGATGTCAACGACCCCAACTTCGAGGGCTGCCAGCAGGCGCTGCGCTGCCTCGACCAGGCCCGCGACGCCCGCGGTCGCGCGATCAAAGTGCACAAGATGCCGATTCCCGGCCCACTGTATGCGACCGAGGAAGAATGCGCCGGCGTAAAGCCGGCCGAAGGCAGCCAGACACGCGCCGCAACGATCCGCCTGGCCGGCAGCTACGTGAACTTCCTCATCGTCAACGGTGGCATCGTTGCGCCGAGCTTCGACGACCCGCACGACAGCGAGGCCGAGGCCATTCTGCGCCGGCTGTTTCCCGAGCGGGAGGTGGTGATGGTGCCGGGACGGGAGATTCTGCTGGGCGGCGGCAACATCCACTGCATCACCCAGCAGCAGCCGCAACCGTAGGTCGCGGCAAGGTGCGCGCCGGCTAGGCGACGATGACCTGGTTCTTGCCGAGTCGCTTGGCCTTGTACATCGCCGCATCGGCGCGGGCGAATACCGACGCCAGTTCGGTGTCGTCGGCCCGCAGGTAGGTCAGGCCGAAGCTCGCGGTGACGCTGAAGCGCGTCCCGTTCGGCAGGGCGAACGACAGGCGCTGGATTTCGCGCTGCAGGCGCTGGGCGATCTGCTCGGCCAGGTCCGGCTGGCAGCCGGGCAGCACCGCGGCAAATTCCTCACCGCCGATGCGGCCGAACACATCGCCACGGCGCAGCACCGAGGCGCCGCACTGCGCCACGCGCTGCAACACCTGGTCGCCGATCGGGTGGCCGTGGGTGTCGTTGATGCGCTTGAAGTCATCGATATCCAGCAGCAGGAACGCCAGTGGCGAAGCGAACTGCTGGGCATGTTCGAATTCGCGCTGCGCGCAGTCGAAGAAGTGCCGGCGGTTGCTGCTCTGGGTCAGCACATCGGTGGTGGCCAGACGCTGCAGTTCGCCTTCGAGCTGCTTCTTCTCGGTGATGTCCTCGGCGATGCCGACGATGATCGGGCCCTGGCCGTTCTCGGCGCGCCGGCCGAGGAAGCACTTGTCGCTCAGCCAGCGCAGCTGGCCGTCGCCGCGGATGATGCGGTACTCGCGGGTTTCCACGGCACCCTCGTCGAGCACTTCGAGCAGGCTCTTCTGCGCATAGTCCAGGTCGTCCGGGTAGATGCTGTTGCGCCACTCGCCGTAGTCGGCCAGCAGCAGCGCCGCCGAGCGACCGAAGATCTGCTCGTAGGCCGGGCTGACGTAGACCATCCGCTGCGCCTGCCAGTCGAAGGCCCAGAGCACGGCGTTGACGCCGCCGAGCAGGGTGCTGAACAGCTGATCGCGCGCACTCAGGCGCGCCACCTCGCCGCGCGCATGCATCAGCGCCATCAGCGTCTGTGCATCTACGCCCGGCAGCATCCCTATCCCCTTTTCGCTTTGCTTGCTCGCCAACTGCATGTGCTCGTCCCGACCCGCCGCAACCGTCTGCCGCAGCAGCTTCAATGATTCAAGAAGCTGTTCAGAGAGTCGGCAACCGACAAAGTTCCGGGGCAGCCCCCAACGGTCGCTTGCGCCGTCCGAAAGGTCGCAAGCGGGCTGTCGGGTGGCGTATCTCGCACATGCCGCAGACAAGACCGACCGTCGCCTGACAGCTGATTTTCCGTCGCCCTTCGGTTGTGATGAACGACATGTTGGCGCCGACCCCTGCAAACCGCCGCACGAGTTGGCTACAATTCGCGCCCTCATGATGTCAGTACGCCATCACCCGTTGTTTCTGGAATCTGCCGGCGATGCAGCATCGATCTGACGTTTCTCCTCCCGTGTACCGTGTGGCCGCACACCGCTGCTGCCGGAACGCGCCATGCGCATGACCTTTCTGCGTCTGCCCAAGCCCCGGCGGTTGTTCGGCCTCGGCAGTCTGCTGCTGGCGCTGCTGTTCGGCGCACTGGCACTCAACGACCATTTCGGCCGCGCGGCACTCTGGAAACTGGAAGTCAGCAACCACGGCAACCTGCAGAGCCTCGCCCTGCAGAGCGCTCAGCGCGGCCAGGAACGCCAGGCGCAGACCCTCGCCGCCACGCTGGCGGATGACCCACGGGTGCTCGCGGCGATGCGCCAGCTCGACCCGCTGCTGCGCGCCGGCACGCCCTGGAGCGACTCGCGGGTACGCCTGCTGCGGCTGCAGCTGAGCGAGTACCTGCTGCCGGCGTGGCAGGCCATGCAGACTCAGCAGGGCTTGCAATTGCAGCTGTTCTGGGGCGCCGAGGGCTACAACGTGCTGCGCATGCAGCGCCCCGATGCCTATGGCGATCCGCAGGCCGCGCAGCGCCCGCTGCTCGCCGCGGCGCTGCGTGAAGGGCGCAGCCAGGTCGGCCTCGACATCGGCCGCCACGGCGCCAGCAACCGCAGCATCGTGCCGCTGCGCGGCGAGGGTGACGCCGCCGGCGAGGTCATCGGCGCACTGGAGGTCGGCTTCGACGCCCTGCCCCGGCTGGACGAGCTGGGCGAGCAACTACGCGCCGGGCTGGCACTGATCGTCGACCGCAAGGCCTTGCTGGCCGCACAGGTGCCGCCGCCGGTCGGCGCGCAGCTGGGCCGTAACAGCGACTGGCTGCTCGTCGGCCACTCGGCCACGCAGGTCCTGCACTGGGCGCAGCGGGAGCTGCTGCCGGCACCGGCGAGCGGCATGGCGCAACGCGTGCTGCAGGCGGACGGGCGCAGCTTTCTGGTCAACCAGATTCCGCTGCACGATGCCCGGCAGCTGCAGGCGACGCGCGCGCCCGTGGCCGCCGCGCTGGTCTGGCGCGACATCAGCACACTGGTCGCCGAGCGCGCGCGGGCCGAGCAGCTGGTACTGCTGAAATGGGGCATGGCCTGGCTGATCGCCGAGCTGCTGCTGTGGCTGCTGGTCTTCCTGCTGCAGCGGCGCCTGATCGTCCAGGAACAGCACCGCCTCAGCCAGCAGCAACAGGCCCGCAGCCACCAGCGCATGCTCGAACGCGCGCAGAAGATCGCCAGCCTGCTGCCGGGCATGGTTTTCCAGCTCAAGCGCTACGCCGACGGCCGCTACGCATTCCTCTATATCAGCGAAGGCGCCAGCGCGCTGTATGGCCGGAACGCCACCGAGCTGACCGGCGATCCACGCCTGGCGATGCGCAGCGTGCACCCCGACGACCTGCCGCGCCTGCGCCACACGCTGACCCGCGCGATCCGCGAAGGCAGCGCAGCCACCGAATTTCGCCTCGACAACCCACAGCGCGGCACCCTCTGGCTGGAGGGTCGCGCCAGCGCCGAGAATCTCGCCGACGGCTCGGTGCTCTGGCACGGCGTCGTCACCGAGATCACCGAGCTGATGCAGGCCACCCGCGCGCTACAGCAAAGCGAGAGTCGCTATCGCGGCATGGTCAGCAACCTGCCTGGCGCGGTCTATCGTTGCAGCGACGATGCCGAACGCCGCATGCACTACCTGAGCGAGGGCATCGAACGCCTGACCGGCTACCGGGCGGACGACCTGATCGGCGAGCGCGCGCGCAGCTATTTGAGCCTGGTCCATCCCGACGATCTGCCACAGGCGCGGCGCCCGGCGGGGCAGGACGTCTACGAACTCACCTACCGCATCCGCGACGCCAGTGGCCGCGGGCTCTGGCTGCGCGAACGCGGCCGGCTGCTGCACGACGCCGACAGCGGCGAGGCATGGTGCGAAGGTTTCATCTGGGACATCACCGCGCACCGCCGCGCCCAGCAGGACATGCAGGAGCGCGAGCGCTACCTGAGCATGCTGATCGCCAACGTCATCGACGCGATCATCATCATCGACCAGCGCGGAATCATCGAAACCTTCAACCACGCCGCTGAGACCGTGTTCGGCTACAGCGCCGCGCAGGTGCTCGGGCGCAACCTGTCGATGCTGATGCCCGAGCCCGATCGCTCGGCGCATGACGGCTACCTCGACACCTACGCCCGGCGCGGCATCCCCCGCGCGCTGGAGCAGAACCGCGAGCTGACCGCGCTGCGCAGCAATGGCGAAACCTTCACCATCGAACTGCGCGTGTCGCAGATCACCCACCACGGCGAATGCAAGTTCATCGGCCTGGTGCGCGACATCACCGAGCGCAAGCGCATCGAACGGCTGAAGAGCGAGCTGGTCTCCATCGTTAGTCACGAACTGCGCACGCCGCTGACCTCCATTGCCGGCGCGCTCGGGCTGATCACCGGCGGCGCGCTCGGCGAGGCGCCGGCGCCGATGCGCGACATGCTCGCCATCGCCCAGCAGAACAGCCTGCGCCTGGGCCGGCTGATCGACGACCTGCTGGACATGGACAAGCTGGTCGCCGGCAAGATGACCTTCGCCCTGCGCGTTCAACCGCTGCTCCCGCTGCTGCAGCAGGCGCTGGCCAGCAACCGCGGCTATGCCGGGCAGCAGCGCGTGCGGCTGGTCCTGCGCGGCGAGGCGGACCCGCTGGTCAACGTCGACGACGATCGCCTGCAGCAGGTGCTGGCCAACCTGCTGACCAACGCCATCAAGTTCTCGCCGGTCGAAGGTGTGGTCGAACTGAGCATCGAACAGCGCGGCGGGCACGTCTGGGTCGGCGTGCGCGACCAGGGCCCCGGCGTGCCGGAGGCGTTTCGCGCGCGGATCTTCGAGAAGTTTTCCCAGGCCGATTCGTCCGACACCCGGCAGAAGGGTGGCACCGGCCTGGGCCTGGCGATCAGCAAGGAGCTGATCGAGCACATGGGCGGACGCATCGGTTTCGACTCCGTGGCCGGCCAGGGTGCCTGCTTCTGGTTCGAACTGCCCGTCGCCACGCCTGCACCGTTCGAGCGCCGCAATGAACCCGATTGGCAACCACCGGAGAACATCGCATGAGTGAGCTACGACGCATCCTCCACGTCGAGGACGATCCGTCCATCCAGGCCGTGGCCCGCCTGGCGCTCGAAGTGGTTGGCGGCTTTCAGGTGCTCTCCTGCGCCTCGGGCGCGCAGGCACTGGACGAAGTCGAGACCTTCGCCCCCGACTTCATCCTGCTGGACGTTATGATGCCGGGCATGGACGGCCCGCAGACGCTGCGGTGCCTGAGCGAGCGCATCGATCTGGCGCAGGTGCCGGTGGCTTTCATGACCGCCAAGGTGCAGCCGCGCGAGATCGAACACCTGCGCAGCCTCGGCGCCCGCGACGTGATCATCAAACCGTTCGATCCGATGCGCCTGGCCGATCAGATTCGCAGCATCTGGGCGGCTGGCCGATACTAGAGCGCTAGTCACCCCGATTCATGACCCGTGCAGGCTTCCATGCAGTCAACACCACCGAGCCCAGCGTCACCCCCGGCGCCCTCCGCGCCCCGCGAGCTGTCGCGGCTGGCGGCGCTGCTGCGCTACGAAATCCTCGATACGCCCGAGGAAGACCAGTTCGATGACTTCACCGTGCTCGCCGCGCGCCTGTGCGGTACGCCGATCGCGCTGATCTCGCTGGTCGACGAGCACCGCCAGTGGTTCAAGAGCCGCGTGGGTCTGGGGGTCAGCGAAACCCCGCGGGAAATCTCCTTCTGCACCCAC
The DNA here is from genome assembly GCF_024448505.1 of Stutzerimonas degradans. Lineage (GTDB taxonomy): Bacteria > Pseudomonadota > Gammaproteobacteria > Pseudomonadales > Pseudomonadaceae > Stutzerimonas > Stutzerimonas degradans. The sequence goes on along the minus strand of NZ_JAMOHV010000001.1, from coordinate 116,783 downwards.
ACCATCGCCGGCAGCGGCATCTTCGAAGTCGCCGATGCGCAGCAGGACCCACGCTTTGCCGACAACCCGCTGGTCACCGGCGACCCGCACATCCGCTTCTACGCCGGCGCGCCGCTGAGCACCCCGGATGGCTACCAGCTCGGCACGCTCTGCGTCATCGACCGCCAGCCGCGCCAGCTCGACGCCGAGCAGCGCGACACCCTGGCGCGTCTGAGCCGCCAGGTCATGCGCCTGTTCGAGACACGCCTGCTGGCACACCGCCACGCCGAACAGGCCGCGCTGCAGCAGGCAATGCTCGACAGCGCCACCTCGGCGGTGCTGGTCACCGACATCGACGGCCATATCGCCAGCCTCACCCCTACCGCCGAGCGGCTGCTCGGCTTCAGCCAGCAGGAGCTGCTCGGCCAGCCGCTGGTCGGGCTGTTCGACCCGCGCGCGCTGCAGCGGCACGCCGCGGTGCTGAGCGCCGAATTGGGCCGCTCGCTGGACAGCGACTTCGCCGCGCTCACCACGCCGCTGCCCAACTGCCGGCGGGAAATGTCGCGCTGGCAACTGCGCCATCGCAACGGCGCCGAAGTGCCGGTGCTGCTCAGCGTCGCACCGATCCGCGACGAACAGGACGCGCCGCGCGGCTACCTGATCAGCGCCTACGACCTGGCCTACCAGGAGCAGCTGCGCCTGCGCCTGCAGCAGATCGCTGCGCAGGTGCCGGGCATGCTCTTCCAGTTCCAGTGGCGGCCGAACGCACCGGGACGCTTCCTCTACGTCAGCGAAGGCGTCGAGGCGATCTACGCGCTGACGCCCGCCGAGCTGAGCACCAGCATCGCGCCGATCTTCGCGCGGGTGCCGCTCGCAGACCGCCCGGCACTGCTGCGCAGCATTCGCCAGGCCACCTCCAGCCTGAGCAGCTGGCATGCCGAACACCGCATCGATCACCCGCGCAAGGGCCTGATCTGGATCGAAGCGCGCGCCACGCCGCTGCCGCAGGCCGACGGCTCGGTGCTCTGGCACGGCCTGGTCACCGACATCACCGCGCGCAAGGCCGAGCAGCTCGAGCTGGACAAGCAGCAGGAAATGAACCGCCGCCTGCTCGAAGCGCTGTCCGAAGCCGTCATCGCCTGCGACGCGGCCGGCAACCTGACGCTGTTCAACGAAAAGGCCAAGCAGTGGCACCGCGCCGATGTGCTGCCGATCCGCGTGCAGGAGTGGAGCGCGCATTACCGGCTGTGCCTGCCCGACGGCGTGACGCCGATGCCGGCCGAGCGGATTCCGCTGTGGCGCGCGCTGCACGGCGAGCGCATCAGCAACGAGGAAATGACCCTGATCGCCGGCGACGCGCCGCGCCACGTGCTGGTCAACGCCGATCCGCTGTACACCTCCGACGGCGAGCCGATGGGCGCGGTGGCGGTGCTGCACGACATCACCGAACGCAAGCGCATCGAACGCCTGCAGCGCGAGTTCATCTCCACCGTCAGCCACGAGCTGCGCACGCCGCTGACCTCGATCACCGGCGCGCTGGCGCTGCTCGGCTCCGATGTCATGGGCGTGGTGCCGGGCGAGATGCGCGAGCTGCTGGACATCGCCTACCAGAACAGCCAGCGGCTCGGCGTGCTGATCGACGACCTGCTCGACATGGACAAGCTGGCCGCCGGCAAGATGCGCTTCGTCCCGCGCCTGCAGCCCCTGCAACCGCTGCTGCAGCAGGCGCTGAGCGGCAATCGCGGCTACGCCGAACGCCACGGCGTGCATTTGCAACTGCAGCCCGGCGAGGCCCTGCGGGTGCGCGTCGACGACCGGCGCCTGCACCAGGTGCTGAGCAACCTGCTGGCCAACGCGGCGAAATTCTCCCCGCCCGGCGAAACCGTCGAGTTGCGTGCCGAACGACGTGACGGCCGGGTACGCGTCAGCGTCCGAGACCGGGGGCCGGGAATCCCCGCGGGCTTTCGCGAGCGGGTGTTCCAGAAGTTCGCTCAGGCCGACTCCTCCGACAGTCGCCAGCAGGGCGGCACCGGCCTGGGCCTGGCGATCAGCAAGGAGCTGATCGAGCACATGGGCGGACGCATCGGCTTCGATTCGGTCGAAGGCGAAGGCGCCTGTTTCTGGTTCGAACTGCCCTGCGAGCCACCCGCGACGGCCGAGGAAGGCGCCCGATGAGAGAGCTCAAACGCATTCTGCATGTCGAGGACGTGCCGTCGATCCAGGTGATCACCCGCATCGCGCTGGAGAAGCTCGGCGGTTTCGAGGTGCTCAGCTGCCCGTCCGGTCAGGCCGCGCTGGAGCAGGTCGAGGCCTTCGCGCCGCAGCTGATCCTGCTCGACGTGATGCTGCCGCAGATGGACGGCGTCGAGTTGCTGCGCCAGCTCGCCGAACGCATCGACCTGAGCGACGTGCCCGTGGTGTTCCTGACCGGCAATCTGCAGTTCGAGGAGCACGACGAGCTATCCCGGCTGGGCATGCACGCCGTGCTGCACAAGCCGTTCGACCCGCTGCAGCTGGCCGCCCGACTGCGCACCATCTGGGAGGAGCGTCACCATGCTGTCTGAGGGCGCACTCGCCGAACTGCAGCGCCAGCTGCAACTGCAGAACGAGCAGTTCGCCGAGCGCCTGCGCCACGAGCTGCCGGCACTCGGCGAGCTGGCCGGCGAACTGCAGCACAGCGGCAGGCCGGCGCAACGCCGCGAGCAGGTCCGGCGGATCCGCGAGCAACTGCACAAGCTGGCCGGCGCGGCAGGCAGCTTCGGCTTCGGCCCGCTCGGCGAGCGCGCGCGCGTGCTCGAACAACGCGCAAACCGCTGGCTCGACAGCAGCAAGCCGAGCGCGCAGGCGCTCGGTGCGTTCGCCCGCGCCGTGCGCCAGTTCGCCGAGTTCGCCTGGCACGACGGCCATGCGGTACCCGACCTGGGTCCCGGCGATCTGCACGACGAGCCGCTGCCGGGCTGCCGCATCTATCTGCTGGAAAGCGATGCCGTCGCCGGCGCCGGCATGGCGCAGACGCTGGACAACTTCGGCTACGAAACGCTGCTGTGCCGCGATTTCCCCACGCTGCAGCAGGCCGTCGAGCAGCAGCTACCGGATGCGCTGATCGTCAGTGTCAGCCGCGACGACGAGCTGCTGCCGATCGCCGCGCTGCAGCAGCGCCTGGGCACCCCGCTGCCGCTGCTGGCGATCCATGCGGACGCCGGCTTCGCCAGCCAGCTGGCCGCCGTGCGTGCCGGCGCCCAGGGCTTCTTCTCCCGTCCGCTGGACCTCGCCCAGCTGGAGAACAGCCTGGAGCGCTGCCTGAACCGCCAGCAGGGCGAACCCTATCGGGTGCTGATCGTCGACGACGACCACGCCCTGGCCGAGCGCTACGGCCTGGTGCTGCGCAACTCGCAGATGCAGGTGCAGACGCTCAGCGAGCCGCAACGCGTGCTGGAGCTGATGCACACCTTCAATCCCGAGGTGCTGGTGCTGGATGTCGACATGCCCGGCTGCAGCGGTCCGGAGCTGGCGCAGATGATTCGCCTGCACGACGAATGGCTGCGGGTGACGATCATCTACCTGTCCGCCGAGACCGACATCAACCGGCAGATGGCCGCGCTGCTCAAGGCCGGTGACGACTTCCTCAGCAAGCCGCTGGGCGACAGCGAACTGATCGCCGCGGTGTACTCCCACGCCCAGCGCGCCCGCTCGCTGAGCACCGCGCTGTCGCGCGACAGCCTGACCGGCCTGCTCAAGCACGCCGACATCAAGGACCAGCTGGCCATCGAAGTGCAGCGCGCCAGCCGCGCCAGCAAGCCGACCAGCGTGGTAATGCTCGACCTCGACCACTTCAAGCAGGTCAACGACCGCTACGGCCACGCCGCCGGTGACAGCGTCATCCGCGCGCTGGCCAATCTGCTGCGGCAGCGCCTGCGGCGGATCGACAGCCTCGGCCGCTACGGCGGCGAGGAATTCGTCGCGGTGCTGCCCGAATGCACCGCCGAGGAGGCGCGGCGCATCTTCGACGAGATTCGCGAGCGCTTTGCCACGCTGACCTTCAACGCCAGCGACGCGCGCAGCTTCACCGTTTCGCTCAGCGCCGGCATCAGCGCCACCGACGGCGAGACCCCGCCGGCCGTGCTGCTCGAACAGGCCGATCAGGCGCTGTACATCGCCAAGGGCGACGGCCGCAACCAGGTCCGCATCGCCAGCGTCGGCTGACCACCGAACCACCGCAGCCGCAGCGGGTCCAACGTCATAGCCCGAATCCGGACGGCCATGCCATGCGCGTTCGTCCAGCGGCACAAGGAGTCCAGTTTGCATACCCGGCCCGCCATACGCTGGCACCCATTCGCCTTTGTCGTTGCGTTCATGCTACTGGTCGCCCTCGGCTGGCAAGGCAAGCGCACCCAGGAAGCGGTGCTGCAGACCAACCAGGCCGTCAGCCAGAGCCTCGAAACCATCACGGCGATCCAGGCGATTCGCTCCGCGCTGCAGGACATCGAAACCGGCACGCGCGGCTTCGTCATCACCGCCGACGAGGCCTATCTCGACGCCTATGCCAGCGGCCTGATCGAACTGGAAGCCCACCGCCGCCAGCTGCAGGAGTTTGCCGACGCGCGCGGCTACCCGCAGCAGCGCTGGTTCGAGCAGTTCGACAGCACCGCCGCCGAGCGCCTGACCATCGCGGCCAGCAATATCCGCGTGCGCCGCGAGAGCGGCCTGGCCACTGCCGCCACGCACCTGCACCAGGCCGGCGGCAAGCAGCTCATGGACCGTCTGCGCGAACTGCTGGATGGCGTCGAACGTCGCGAGCGGCAGCAGCTCACCGATGCCAGCCTGGCGGTGCGCGAGACCATCGCCCACAGCCGCCGCGTGGCGCTGATCGGCAGCCTGCTGGTGGCCGCGCTGTTTTTCGCCGCGCTGTGGGCGGTACGCCGCAACCTGGTCACGCGTCAGGCGCTGGCCCGACAGGCGCAGGCCGGCGAGGCACGACTGGATGCGCTGCTGCAGACCATTCCCGATCAGCTGTATGCGATCGACGCCCGGCAGCAGGTTTCCAGCCTGTCGCAGCCGCGCAGCATCCGCGGCCCTGCGCCGCAGGCCATCGAACCGCTGCTGCTCGACCTGCTGGCGCAGCCGGATGCCGACTACCCGCGGCAGAACATCTGGTGCGAGGTGGCCAGCCGACGCATGTTCGAGGTCCGCCTGCTGCCCACCGGGCTCGGCGACCACCTGGCCATCGCCCGCGACATCACCGAGCTGCAGCGTAACCGTGACAGCCTGCAGCAGCAGCAGGCGTTCCTGCGCAAGGTGGTCGACACCGACGAAAACCTGATCTTCGTGCGCGACGCTCACGGCCGTTTCCTGCTCTGCAACACCGCCTTCGCCGCGCTGCTCGACTGCCAGCCACAGCATATCGAGCAGCGCCGCCTCGACGAGCTGCCGGGCGCGCAGCGGCTGCTGCCGTTGTTGCAGGGCGAAAGCGAACTGCTTGCCGGCGGCGAACTGCGCAGCAGCGACGTCAGCCTGATCGACGCCTTCGGCCAGGAACGCTGGCTGCAACTGGTCAAGCGGCCGCTGCGGCTGTCGCCGAGCATCTGTCACGTGGTCACCGTGGCGGTGGACATCTCCCTGCGCCGGCGCATGGAACAGATGAAGACCGAGTTCATTTCCACCGTGAGCCACGAGCTGCGCACCCCGCTGACCGCGATCCGCGGCGCGCTGGGCATGCTCGCCAGCGGTTTCGTCGCGCCCGGCACGGCCGAGGCACAGCCGCTGCTGGAGATCGCCCACAAGAACAGTGAGCGCCTGGTGCGCCTGATCAACGACATCCTCGACATCGAAAAGCTCGAGGCCGGCCGCCTGACCTTCGACCTGCAGCTGTGCGATGTGCGCGCGCTGGTCGCGCAGGCGCTGCACGACATCGAACCCTATGCGCGCAGCTTCGACGTGCAGCTGCAGCAGGTGCCGCCGGACGCCGCCGCACGCGTCGAGGCCAACCTCGATCCGGACCGCTTCGCCCAGATCATGGCCAACCTGCTGTCCAACGCGATCAAGCACTCGCCCGCCGGCGGCCGCGTCAGCGTCGACCTGCGCAGCGGCGCGGACGGCCTCGAACTCGGCGTGCAGGATCAGGGGCCAGGCATCCCGGAGAGTTTTCGCGGGCGCATCTTCGAGCGCTTCGCCCAGGCCGACGCCTCCGACGCCCGCCGCCGCGGCGGCACCGGCCTCGGCTTGGCGATCACCCGCTCGCTGGTCGAGCAGATGCACGGCAGCATCGGTTTCGACAGCCAGGAAGGCCGTGGCACGCGCTTCTGGCTGCGCCTGCCGCTGGCGACTGCGTCGGCCCCTGCGCTCGCGCCGCCAGCCGCGGCCGGGCAGAGCCACATTCTCATCGTCGAACCGGATTGCGCCGCGGCCGCGCGACTGGCCGAGACGCTGCACGAGCAGGGCTACGCCACGCTGCTGGCCGCCACGGCGCTGGACGCCCGCGACCTGCTGGCCGAATACCGCGTGCAGGCGCTGACGCTCAGCCCGGCGCTCGCCGACGAGGACGTCGGCGCCTTTCTCCAGGGCCTGCGCAGCCAGCCGGCCTACCGCCATCTGCCGGTGCTGATCGTCGGTCTGCAGCCGCAGCGCCGCGACGAAGACGACGGCCAGCTGCGCGGCGGCGCGGTGCGCGTGATCGACTGGCTGCCCAAGCCGGTCGACCCGGCGCGCCTGCTGGATGTGGTCAACGCCTGCCTGACCGAGCACCCGGCACGGCCACGCATCCTCCATGTCGAGGATGACCAGGACCTGCGCCTGCTGCTGGCGCGGCAGATCGAGCCGCTGGACATCGAACTGCAGGGCGCCGCCAGCCTGGCCGAGGCGCGCCGCCTGCTCGGCGCGCAGAGCTACCAGCTGGCGATCGTCGACCTGATGCTGCCCGACGGCGACGGCAGCGAGCTGTTCGACCAACTGGCGCAGGCCGTACCGCCGCCGCCGGTGATCATCTTTTCCGCGCTGGATGCGCCCGTGCACGACAGCCGGCTGGTCCTGCGCCAGCTGGTCAAATCCCGCCACGACGGCCGTGAGCTGGGGGCGCTGATCCAGCACCTGTTGCACCACCGTACCCCCGCAACCGAGGCAGACGAGGACGATGCATGAGTGACTCCAGCGGCCAACGCATCCTGATGGTGGAAGACGAAGAAGACATTTCCTTCCTGGTGCGCTTCATGCTGGAGCGCCACGGCTTCAGCGTCGAACACGCAGCCAACGGGCGGGAGGCACTGGAGCTGATCGCCGGTTCGCCGCCGCCCGACCTCACCCTGATGGACATCATGCTGCCGTACCACGACGGCCTCGAACTGATCGAGCGCCTACGCGCGCAGCCTGGTTGGGAACGGGTGCCGGTGCTGATGCTGACCGCCAAGGCCCGCGAGGTGGACATCGTCCGCGCGCTGGAGCTGGGCGCCGACGACTACGTGACCAAGCCGTTTCAGCCGGAGGAATTGCTGGCGCGCATCCGCCGCCTGCTGCGGAGGCCGCGATGAAACGATGGCTCTGGCTGGCGCTGGCACTCTGCGCGCCGCTGGCGCAGGCGGATGTCGCCACAGCGCGGCGCCAGGTCGAGGCCCAGCAGCTCGGCGCCGCGCAGGCGACGCTCGAAGCGCATCTGGCGCGCCAGCCGGAAGACGCCGAGGCGCAGTTCCTGCTGGCGCGCGTGCTGGCCTGGCAGGGCCGCACGCAAGCGGCACTGGCGCGCTATCGACAGCTGCTGCAACGCGAACCGGACAACGCCGACTACCTGCTCGGCCAGGGCCAAGCGCTGCTCTGGGTCGGCCGGCCGCGCGCCGCACTGGAGGTGCTGGAACGCGCCGCGCGCCGCGCGCCGGACTATGCCGAGGTGCAGCAGCTCATGCAGCAGGCCCGCGCCGCACTGACCTCACCGGCCACCACAACGGCGCCGGCACTCGCCGAGCCGCCGCGGCGACGCCACGAGCTGGAACTGTCGACCCGACGCGACTGGCTCGACAGTGGCTACGACGACTGGCGCAGCCAGCGCCTGGACTACGCCTCGACCCAGCCCGAAGGGCTCGGCTGGTACGCCGCGCTGCTGCGCGAACAGCGCTTCGGCGAGTGGGATCGCGGCGCCGAACTCGGCGGCGTGCTACCGCTGGATGCCAACTGGACCGTCCAATCGGAAGTCGGCTACCAGCCTTCGCCACATTTTCTGCCGCAGTGGCATGCCGACCTGCGCCTACAGCGGCGCCTGCCGGCGGGCTTTCTCGGCGCGGCGAGCATCCGTCGCACCGAGTACGAAACCACCCGCGTCGATCGTCTGGCGCTCAGCGGCGAGCGCTACTGGAATGCCTGGCGCGCCAGCTACACGCTCAACCTGACCGACGTGCAGAACGCCGGCACGCCGATCGGTCACGACCTGGCGCTGGACTACTACTACGACAACCTCAGCTACGCCGGCCTGCGCCTGACCGTCGGCGAGGAAGAGGCCGTCGAGGAGCAGCGACTGATCACCAGCGACGTGCGCGCCATCGGCCTGCAGGGGCGCCACTGGCTCGACGGGGGCTGGGCGCTGACCTGGGAATTCGGCCAGCACCGCCAGGGCGACTACTATCAGCGCCGCTGGCTGCAGCTGGGGCTGCGCCATGCGTTCTGAGTGGCTCGCCGGCTGCCCGACCTGGCTGTGCGCCCCGCTGCTCGACCTCTGGCCGCAGGACCGCATGCTGCAGCTGGCCCTGCAGGCGGCGCTGGCGTTGAGCGCACTGACCCTGCTGGTGATGCTGCAGGTCCTGCTGCTCGGCGAACTGGCGCGCCGTCGCGCCGCACGCCGCCAGCAGTTCAACGAACGATGGCGCCCGCTGTTCGCCCTCTGCAGCCTCGGCGAGGAGCTGCCCGACCCGTTGCCGGCGCTGCCGCGTCGGCAACGCCTGTGGTTCCTGCTGCAATGGAACCGCACCCAGCTGCAGCTGCGCGGCAGCGCCCGCGAGCGGATGAACCGCGCACTGCTGGCGCTGGGCATGGATCGGCACGCGCTGGAGCTGCTGCGCGGGCGGGTGCGCAGCAAGCTGATCGGCCTCACCTGTCTGCGCCACCTCGCCGACCCGGCGCACTGGGACGCGGTGCAGCCGCTGCTGTTCAGCCGCAATGCCAGCGTCTCGCTGGCCAGCGCCTACACGCTAATCGCCATGCAGCCGGCGCGCGCCATGCAACTGATCCTGCCGGCCGCCGCGGCGCGTACCGACTGGGCCTTGCCGCGTCTGGCGGGCCTCTGTCAGCAGGCCGGCGAGCAGGCGGTGACCGAACCGCTGCTGGCGGCCCTGGCCGATCCGGTGATTGCCGGCCGCGAGCGGCTAATCGCACTGTTGCCGCATGGCGAGCCACGCCAAGCCGCGCCCTGGGCACGGGCGCAGCTGGACGAAGGTGCCGCGGCCGAGCACCAGCAGGTCGCGCTGCGCTGCCTGACCGAGCTGGGCGATCCGCGTGACCGTCCGCGCCTGTTGCTGGCGCTCGGCCACAGCGACCCGGATGTGCGCCTGCACGCGCTGCAGGCGCTGGGCCGGCAGGCACGCAGCGATGATGCGGAACTCTTCCTGCCGCTGCTCGCCGACCAAAACTGGGGCGTCCGACAGGCAGCCGCCGATGGCCTGGCCAGGCTGCCCGGCACCAGCCTCGAGCGCCTGCAGGCACTGCTTGCCCAGGTGCCGGACCGCTACGGCCAGGACGCCCTGCGCCGCGCCATCGCCGAGGTACGCCGATGAGCATCGACTGGCTGTGGTGGCTGCAGCTGGGCTTCATCCTCTACTTCCTGCTGCTCAACGGCATGTACCTGCTGCTCAACGTGCTGTCGATGGCGAGCCTCACCGGCTACATGCGCCAGCGCGCCGAAGTCGGCGAGATCACGCCTTATCTCGGCGTCGAGCCGCCGGTTTCCGTGCTGATGCCGGCCTTCAACGAAGAGGCGACGATCCGCACCTCGGTGCGCTCGATGCTGCAGCTGCAGTACCCGGAGTTCGAAGTGCTGGTGATCAACGACGGCTCGAAGGACGCCACGCTGGCGCTGCTGATCGAGGAGTTCGATCTGGTGGCGCACCCCGCCCCGCTGCGCCAGAGCGTGCCCCACCAACCCATCGAGGCGGTCTACCGCTCGCGCCGTTACGCCAACCTGCGGGTCATCGACAAGCTCAACGGCGGCAAGGCCGATGCGCTGAACGCCGGCATCAATGCCGCGCGCCACGGTCTGTTCTGCGGCGTCGATGCCGACTCCATCCTGCAGCGCGACAGCCTGCTGCGCGTGGTGCAGCCGTTTCTCGAGGACGAACGCACCGTCGCCGCCGGCGGTACGGTGCGCATCGCCAACGGCTCGCAGGTGCGTGGCGGCTTCCTGATCCAGGCTGGCCTGCCGCGCAACTGGCTGGCGCGTCTGCAGATCGTCGAGTATCTGCGCGCCTTTCTCTTCGGCCGCCTCGGCTGGTCGCCGCTCAATGCGGTGCTGATCATTTCCGGCGCCTTCGGTCTGTTCGACCGCGAGCGGGTGATGGCCGTCGGCGGCTATCGCACCGACACCGTCGGCGAGGACATGGAGCTGGTGGTACGCCTGCACCGCTACCATCGCGAACGGCGCCTGCCCTATCGCATCCGCTACCTGCCCGATCCGATCTGCTGGACCGAATGCCCCGAAGACCCCGGCACCCTCGGTCGCCAGCGCAGCCGCTGGCAACGCGGACTGGCCGAAAGCCTGAGCCGGCACGCACGGCTGGCCTTCAGCCTGCGCGGCGGCGCCGCCGGCTGGCTGGCCTGGCCGTTCATGGCGCTGTTCGAGTGGCTGGGGCCGCTGATCGAGCTGGCCGGCTACGCCTTCATGCTCGGCGGTTTCGCCGTCGGTGCGGTGTCCTATGCGGCGCTGGCGGCGTTCCTGCTGGTGGCTATCGGCATGGGCATCCTGCTGTCGGTCAACGGGCTTCTGCTGGAAACCCTGTCGTTTCGCGTCTACGAACGGCGCCGCGACATGCTGCGGCTGTTCCTGATGGCGGTGCTGGAGAATTTCGGCTATCGCCAGCTCAACACGCTCTGGCGCTGCCGCGGGCTCTGGCAGTGGTTCTCGCGGCGCAAGCACCACTGGGGGGCGATGCGCCGCAGCGGGCGCTGGGGGCAGTAGGCGAAGGGCCGGCACGCGGCCGGCCCTGCGCAACCGCCGTCAGAGCTTGATCCAGGTGGCCTTCAGCTCGGTGTACTTGTCGAAGGCGTGCAGCGACTTGTCGCGGCCGTTGCCGGACTGCTTGAAGCCACCGAACGGCGCGGTCATGTCGCCGCCGTCGTACTGGTTGACCCACACGCTGCCGGCACGCAGCGCCCGCGCGGTGCGGTGTGCCTTGGACAGGTCGGCGGTCCACACCGCGGCAGCGAGGCCGTAGGGCGTGTCGTTGGCGATCGCCACCGCTTCCTCGACGCTGTCGAAGCTGATCACCGAGAGCACCGGGCCGAAGATTTCCTCCTGGGCGATCTTCATCGCATTGTCGACGCCATCGAAGATGGTCGGCTCGACGTACAGCCCGCCGGTTTCCTCCAGCGTCCGCTGACCGCCGATCAGCACCTGCGCGCCGGCCTGACGCCCGGCGTCGATGTAGCCGAGCACGGTATTGAGCTGCTGGGTATCCACCAGGGCGCCGACGTTGGTTGCCGGGTCCAGCGGGTTGCCCGGCTTCCAGCCCTTGAGCGCCTCCACCACCATGGGCAGGAAGCGCGCCTTGATCGAACGCTCCACCAGCAGCCGCGAGCCGGCGGTGCAGACCTCGCCCTGGTTGAAGGCGATGGCGCCGGCCGCGGCCTGGGCAGCGGCCTGCAGGTCGGGCGCGTCGGCGAAGACGATGTTCGGGCTCTTGCCGCCCGCCTCCAGCCAGACGCGCTTCATGTTGGATTCGCCGGCGTAGATCATCAGCTGCTTGGCCACCCGCGTGGAGCCGGTAAAGACCAGGGTATCGACGTCCATGTGCAGCGCCAGCGCCTTGCCGACGGTGTGGCCGTAGCCCGGCAGCACGTTGAGCACGCCGGCCGGAATGCCGGCCTCGATCGCCAGCCGGGCAATGCGGATGGCTGTCAACGGCGACTTCTCGGACGGCTTGAGCACCACCGAGTTGCCTGTGGCCAGTGCCGGGCCGAGCTTCCAGCAGGCCATCATCAGCGGGAAATTCCACGGCACGATGGCCGCCACCACGCCGACCGGTTCGCGGGTCACCAGACCGAGCTGGTCGTGCGGCGTCGGCGCGACTTCGTCGTAGACCTTGTCGATCGCCTCGCCGCTCCAGCGCAGCGCCCGCGCCGCGCCGGGAATGTCCACCGTCAGCGAATCGCCGATCGGCTTGCCCATGTCGAGGGTTTCCAGCAGCGCCAGCTCCTCGGCGTGCGCCTCCAGCAGCTCGGCGAAGCGGATCATGACTGCCTTGCGTTTGGCCGGTGCCAGCTGCGCCCAGCTGCCTGCCTCAAACGCGGCCCGCGCGCTGGCTACGGCGCGCTCGGCATCGGCCTGGTCGCAGCTGGCCACCTGCGCCAGCAGCCGACCGTCGATCGGGCTGATGCAGTCGAACTGGGCGCCGTCCGCGGCCGCGGTGTATTCGCCCTGGATGAAGGCACGGCCTTCGATGCGCAGGTCACGGGCACGCTGTTGCCAGTCGGCGAGGGTCAGGGTGGTCATGAGGCATCCTCTTGCGGTTATTCGGCTGCGGGAAAAGGCACCCTAAACCAGCGGCGCGGGGGCTATCAATATTTTTTACGGGCGCCGCCGTTTGTGCCTTGTTTTGTTCGTTTTATTAAACATAGACTCGAACGACCTTCGCCGTGCACACGGCCTCTCGCCGGTGCATGCCCATCGCCGCACTGCCGCCTTTGCCGGAGCCCGTCATGGCCAACGATCTTCATCCGACCGCATCGCCCGATCACTTCTGGATGCCCTTCACCGCCAATCGCCAGTTCAAGGCCGGCCCGCGACTGCTGGAGAGTGCCGAGGGGCTGTACTACACCGCCAGCGACGGCCGCCAGATCCTCGACGGCACCGCCGGGCTGTGGTGCTGCAACGCCGGTCACGGCCGCCGCGAGATCAGCGAAGCGGTGAGCCGGCAGATTGCCAAGATGGACTTCGCACCGACCTTCCAGATGGGGCATCCGCTGCCATTCGAGCTGGCCGAGCAGCTCAGCCGCATCACCCCACCGGGGCTGAACCGGGTGTTCTTCACCAACTCCGGCTCCGAATCGGTGGATACCGCGCTGAAGGTCGCCCTGGCCTACCAGCGCGCCATCGGCCAGGGCACTCGCACCCGCCTGATCGGCCGTGAGCTGGCCTATCACGGCGTCGGTTTCGGTGGCATTTCGGTCGGCGGCATGCCGAACAATCGCCGCGCCTTCGGTGCCCTGCTACCGGGCGTCGATCACCTGCCGCATACCCTCGATCTGCAGCGCAACGCCTTCAGTCGTGGCCTGCCGCAGTATGGCGTCGAGCGCGCCGACGAACTGGAGCGGCTGGTGACGCTGCATGGCGCGGAAAACATCGCCGCGGTGATCGTCGAGCCGATGTCCGGCTCGGCCGGGGTGATCCTGCCGCCGCTGGGTTACCTGCAGCGTCTGCGCGAGATCACCGCCAAACACGGCATCCTGCTGATCTTCGACGAGGTGATCACCGGCTTCGGTCGCGTCGGCAAGGCCTTCGCCGCCGAACGCTGGGGCGTCACGCCGGACATCCTCACCTGCGCCAAGGGCCTGACCAACGGCGCGGTGCCGATGGGCGCGGTGTGCGTCGCCGATCACCTGTTCGAGGCCTTCATGAGCGGCCCGGAAAGCGCCATCGAGTTCTTCCACGGCTACACCTACTCCGGCCACCCGGTGGCCTGCGCCGCAGCGCTGGCGACCCTGGAGATCTACCGCAACGAGCAGCTGTTCGAGAAGGCCATCGCGCTGGAAGACTACTGGCAGGACGCGCTGTTCAGCCTGCGCAGCCTGCCCAACGTGATCGACATCCGCACCGTCGGGCTGGTTGGCGGCCTGCAGTTCGCCCCCCATGCCGACGGCGTCGGCAAGCGTGCCTACGAGGTGTTCCGCCAGAGCTTCGAGAACGGTCTGCTGGTGCGCGCCAGCGGCGACACCATCGCGCTGTCGCCGGCGCTGATCGTCGACAAGCCGCAGATCGACGCGATGATCGCGCGCTTCGCCGATGCCATCCGCACGGCCGGATAAACCCCGGCCCGGAAATGAAAAAACCCGCCGAAAGGCGGGTTTTTCTTCAAGGGCCGATCAATTACTTGATCTTGGCTTCCTTGTAGATCACGTGCTTACGCACGACCGGATCGTACTTCTTGATCTCGATCTTGTCGGGGGTGGTGCGCTTGTTCTTGTCGGTGGTGTAGAAGTGGCCGGTACCGGCGCTGGACACCAAACGGATCAGGTCACGCATGATTTTCTCCTTAAACCTTTTCGCCGCGGGCGCGCAGCTCGGCCAGAACGGCGTCGATGCCACGCTTATCGATGACGCGCATGCCCTTGGCGGAAACGCGCAGACGCACGAAGCGCTTCTCGGACTCGACCCAGAAGCGGTGATGCTGCAGGTTCGGCAGGAAACGACGACGGGTTTTGTTGTTCGCGTGGGAAATGTTGTTCCCGGTTACCGGACCCTTACCGGTAACTTGACAGACTCTCGACATGCCTCAGCCCTCTAAACCACATGCCCAACCCGGCATGGGTTGGCCGCTTGAATTCACTTGTCAGTTCGGCGCTCAGCGCCACGTTTCATGGGGGTCTTACCGGTCACGTTGCGCACAAAGATACCGGGCCCCTAGAAAAGAGCGCTGCTTTATATCAGAAAGCCCCCAGAGCAACAAGCGCGGGATGGTTTTTCCCGCCTGGCTGCGATGGACGGAGCCGGCCGCAACACAAGCGCCTTCATGGCCCCGCCAGCCTGTATAAGCGGGCCGAGGACCGGGTGCGACGGTCGGGCGATCTGCTATCGTTCGCCACCCGCTGTTCACCGCCGCACGAGCCCACCATGAACGACGCCGCCGAAGATTCCAGCCAGCCCAAGGACCGCAAGTTCGTCGAGGCCCTCTCGCGCGGGCTGGAAGTGCTGCGCGCCTTCACCCACGGCTCGGTGGTGCTCGGCAACCAGGACATCGCGCGCATCACCGGGCTGCCCAAGGCGACGGTCTCACGCCTGACCTACACGCTGACCCAGCTCGGCTACCTCAGCTACTCGCAGCAGCTGGAGAAGTACCAGCTGGATTCCGGCGTGCTGGCGCTCGGCTACGCCTACGTCTCCAACCTGCGCGTGCGCCAGCTGACCAAGCCGTACATGGACGAGTTCGCCCGGCGCACCAATACCACCGTCGGCCTGACCTGCCGCGACCGGCTGTCGATGATCTACGTGGAGAACTGCCGCCCGGCCGACGTCACCACCCTGCGCATGGATGCCGGCGTGCGCCTGCCGCTGGCAACCACCGCCGCCGGCCGCGCCTTTCTCGCCGCCACGCCGGAACAGGAGCGCGAACACCTGTTCGCCGCGCTGGCCGCCAAGTACGGCGACGGCTGGCCCGCCATGCACGCCTCGCTGCTGAGCTCTTTCGCGGAGTTCGAGCAGCACGGCTTCTGCCTCTCGCTCGGCGACTGGGACCGCAATGTCATGGCTGCCGGCGTGCCGCTGCGCCTGGCCGACGGCAGCATCATGGCGCTGACCTGCGGAGCGCCGTCCTTCCAACTGACCGAAGACACCCTGCGCACCTCGCTGGCCCGCCAGCTGGAGATGCTCGCGCGGGATATCGAGAGTCTGGGCGCCTGACCCCGCTCGACCGGCCCACCAGCCGGCGCTAGGCGCGCACGCTGTCCCAGGCGATCTGCGCCAGCAGGTCGCGATGATCGGCCAGCGGGCGTTTGCTGCGCCCGGCCAGCCAGTTGCGCGCCATGTCCTGCGCCGGGCCGATCACCACCGAAACGAAGCACTCGCCGGGAATCGCCTTGAACGCGCCGGCCTCGCGATGCCTGCGCAGCACCGCGCCGATCCGCTCGCCATGGCTGCGGTTGACCTCGCGCAGCTGGTCGCCCAGCTCGCCGGCCTCCACCCGTCCGCGGTTGTGCAGGACAAAGCGCGCCCAGTCCGGGTTGGCCACCACCCAGTCGATATAGCTGGTGACGAACAGCTTCACGCAGGCCTCGGCGTCCAGCGTGTCGATCAGTCCCGCCTCCAGCAGCGCGGCGTACTCGCCGATGCCCTCCAGATAGAGCGCGGCGATGATCCGCTCGCGGTTGCCGAAGTGGTGATAGAGGCTGCCGATGCTGGCGCCGGAGCGATCGCGGATCATCTCGATGGTGGTGCCGTCGACCCCGGATTCGGTGAAACAGGCCAGGGCGGCCTGGAGAATCTCCTGCTTGCGACTGCTGCGGGCCATGCGCGCTCCGATACTAGAATAATTTTCTAGAACAATTTTCCGAACGCCCTATACTGCCACGCACCCGTCGCCTCGGAGAACAACAATGACCGCACCCGAATTCCAGCCACGCACCCTGGAAAACCGCAAGGGTCGCCCGCTGGCCAGCCGCTGGTACGCGCCGCGCGGCGAGCCGCTGGGTGCCGTGCTGATCGCGCCGGCCATCGGCGTGCCGCAGCGCTTCTACCGTGACTTCGCCAGCTGGCTGGCCGAGCGCGGCTATCTGACCGTCACCTTCGACTACCTGGGCATCGGTGAATCGCTGCCCGGCTCGCTACGCGAGCTGGAGGTGAACGTGAGTGATTGGGGCCGCGATGATGGCAGCGCGGTGCTCGATGCGGTCGCGGCGGCCGCCGGCGATCTGCCGCTGTTCTGGCTGGGCCATAGCCTGGGCGCGCAGATCCTGCCACTGGTGGAAGGGCACCAGCGCATCGCGCGGATCATCACCGTCGCTGCCGGTAGCGGTTACTGGCGCGACAACAGCCCGCAGATCCGCCGGCAGGCCTGGCTGCTGTGGCACGGCCTGGCGCCGGTGCTGACGCCGCTGTTCGGTTACTTCCCGGGCAAGCGCATCGGCGCCGTCGGCGATCTGCCGGCCGGGGTGATCCGCCAGTGGCGGCGCTGGTGTCTGCACCCGGAGTACCTGGTGGGCGCCGAGGGCGAGCCGATGCAGCGCGCCTTCAATGCCGTGACCACGCCGCTGGTGTCGCTGTCGTTCAGCGACGACGAGATGATGTCGGCGCAGAACACCGCCTCGCTGCACGGCTTCTACCGCTCAGCGCCGAAGACCATGCACCGCATCGCGCCGCGCGATGTCGGCGTGGAGCGCATCGGCCACTTCGGCTTCTTCCGTCCGACGCTGCGCGAAGCGCTGTGGGAGCCGCACCTGCTGCCAACGCTGGCGCCGGCCTGATTCGCCGGGCGTAGGGTGGAAAACTCGCACCGCGATTTTCCACCGGCTCGGTGTAGATCGGTGGAAAAGCCTTCGGCGTTTTCCACCCTACGGCCGGCCGCCGCCTTCAGGCCACCTGCAGCAACTTCGCATAGGCCTTCAGGTGATGATCGTCGTCACCGAACTGGTGGGCGATCATCACCAGGCGCTTGGCGTGATGGGCGAGGTTGTATTCCCAGGTCATGCCGATGCCGCCGTGCAGCTGGATGGCTTCCTCGGCCACCTTGCGCGCGGCGCGGGCGCAGATGTATTTGGCGGCGGCGATGATGCGGCGGCGCTCATCGGTGTCTTCGCCATCGGCAAAGGTCGCGGCGAGGATCGCCATGCTGGTGGCCTGCTCCAGCTCGGTCTGCATGTCCACCATGCGGTGCTGCAGGACCTGGAACTTGCCGATCGGCACGCCGAACTGCTTGCGCGTCTTCAGGTAGTCGAGGGTCAGCTTGCAGGCTTCCTGCATGCTGCCCAGCGCATCGGCGCACTGCGCAGCGATGGCGCGGCCCTGCTGGTAGCGCATCGCGGGCAACCCATTGCCCAGCTCGCCAAGCAGCGCATCGGCACCGACCTGCACGTTGTCGAGGAACAAGTCGCAGCCCTTGCGCCCGTCAATGGTCGGGTAGACGCGACGACTGACGCCGGCGGCGTTCGGGTCGATCAGGAACAGGCTGATGCCGGCTTCATCGCGGCTGTCGCCGGCACTGCGCGCGGAGACGATGATCTGCCCGGCGCTGTGCCCGCCGATGACCACGGCCTTGCGGCCGTTCAGACGATAGCCGCCGTCGACCGCTTCGGCGCGAGTCTGTACATCGTTCAGGTTGTAGTGGCTCTGCGGCTCGTCGAAGGCGACCGCCAGTTGCAGCGAACCGGCGGCGAGCTGCGGCAGCAGGTCCTGCTTCTGCGCGTCGGAACCGAGCTGGTTGATCAGGCCACCCGCGAGGATCACCGATTGCAGATACGGCTCCAGCGTCAGGCCGCGACCCAGTTCGGTCATGACCAGCATGGTTTCCACGCCGCTACCACCAAAGCCGCCGATGTCCTCGGAGAACGGCACCGCGGTCAGGCCCAGTTCGCCCAGCTGCGACCAGAATTCGGCGGAAAAGCCCAGCTCGGACTCGCTGAACTTCTCGCGCTGTTCGAACGGGTAGGCGTCACGCACCAGACGCGCCGCGGTGTCTTGCAGCATCTGCTGCTCTTCGGTCAGTTTGAAGTCCATGGCGTTGCCCCCTTACAGCTCGAGAATCATCTTCGAGACGATGTTCTTCTGGATTTCGTTGGAGCCGCCGAAGATCGACAGCTTGCGCATGTTGAAGTAGTCGCCGGCCAGCGACGCGCTGTAGTCGGCGTGCAAGAGCTCACCGTCGTAGTCCAGCTGCAGCTCCTCTTCGAGGAACGGCAACGCGTAGGGACCGATGACCTTGCGCAAGAGGTGAGTGATCGCCTGACGGATCTCGGTGCCCTTGATCTTGAGGATCGACGACTCGGCGCCGGGTACGCCGCCCTCCTTCGCTGCCGCGAGGATGCGCAGGGTGCTCATCTCGATGGCCATCAGCTGCATCTCGACCTCGGCGACCTGAGCGCGGAACAGCGGGTCTTCGAGCATCGGCTTGCCGTCGCAGACTTCCTGCATGGCGATGCGCTTGAGGTGCGCCAGCACCGCCTTGGACGAGCCGATGCCGGCCAGGCCCGTGCGCTCGTGGGTCAGCAGGTACTTGGCGCAGGTCCAACCCTGGTTTTCCTCACCGACAAGGTTTTCCACCGGCACGCGGACGTTGTCGAAGAAGACTTCGTTGACCTCGTGGTCGCCGTCCAGGGTGATGATCGGCCGCACACTGATGCCCGGGCTCTGCATGTCGATCAGCAGGAAGCTGATGCCGCGCTGCTGCTGGGCCTCGGGGTCGGTGCGCACCAGGCAGAAGATCATGTTGGCGTGCTGACCGAGGGTGGTCCAGGTCTTCTGGCCGTTGACCACGTAGTGGTCGCCATCACGCACAGCGCGGGTCTTGAGGCTGGCCAGGTCGGAACCGGCACCGGGCTCGGAATAGCCCTGGCACCACCAGTCCTCGCCGGAGAGGATGCGCGGCAGGTAGTGGTCGATCTGCTGCTGGGTGCCGAACTTGATGATCACCGGGGCGACCATGTTGACGCCGAAGGGCACGGTACGCGGCGCCCCGAAGGCGGCGCACTCCTCGTCGAAGATGTGCTTTTCCACCGGGCCCCAGCTGGTGCCGCCCAGCTCCACCGGCCAGCCCGGCGCATACCAGCCGCGCTTGACCAGGATCTGCTGCCAGCGCTGGTGATCTTCCTTGGACATGTGCTTGCCGAGCTTGACCTTGGCGGCGATATCCGCCGGCAGCTCGCTTTTCAGGAAGGCGCGTACTTCGTCGCGGAAGGCGAGCTCTTCGGCCGTGTAGTTGACGTTCATGCCTGTTCTCCTGAGTGATGCGCGGGCTGCCAGCCCGAAAAGGTCCGCCCCTCGGCGGCCAGCTTTTCCAGCAGCGGTGCCGGTTTCCACCAGTCGCCGCAACGTGCGTGCAGTTCCTTCACCGTGGCCAGCACCTTGTCCAGGCCGACGCTGTCGGCATAGAACATCGGCCCGCCGCGCCAGGCCGGGAAGCCATAGCCGTTGAGGTAGATGAGATCGATGTCGCTGGAGCGCTGGGCGATGCCCTCTTCGAGGATCTTCGCGCCCTCGTTGACCAGCGCGTAGAGGCAGCGCTCGACGATGTAGCGCTCGTCCAGCGTCTGGCGTTCGAGGCCCTTCTCGCGCGAGGCGGCTTCCAGCACCGGCGCCAGCGCCGGGTTCTCCAGCGGCGTGCGGTTGCCGGGCTCGTAGCGGTAGTAGCCGACGCCGGTCTTCTGCCCGAGCATGCCGGCGGCACAGAGGCGGTCGGCCACCGTCGGGAACGTCAGGTGCGCCGGCAGGATCGCGCGCTGGCGCTTGCGGATCGCCTGGCCGATGTCCAGGCCCGACAGGTCGCGCACGGCGAACGGCCCCATGGCCATGCCGAACGTGCGTAGCGCGCCGTCGACCTGCTGCGGCGTGGCACCTTCCTCCAGCAGGAATTCCGCCTCGCGGCCGTACTGGAACAGCATGCGGTTGCCGACGAAGCCGTCGCAGACGCCGACCACCACCGCGACCTTCTTCAGGCGCTTGCCGATGGCCATCGCGGTGGCCAGCACCGCGTGGCTGGTCCGCGCGCCGCGCACCACTTCCAGCAGGCGCATGACGTTGGCCGGGCTGAAGAAGTGCAGGCCGACCACGTCCTCGGGGCGCCGGGTGAAGGCGGCGATCTGGTTGAGGTCGAGCGACGAGGTATTCGAGGCGAGGATCGCGCCGGGCTTGCACACCGCATCGAGCCGCTCGAAGACCTGCTGCTTGACGGCCATGTCCTCGAACACCGCCTCGACCACCAGATCGACCTCGGCCAGCGCGGCGTAATCGGTGACGCCCGCGATCAGCGCCAGACGCCGCTCCATCTCCGACTCGCTCAGGCTGCCGCGCCGGACACTTACGGCACAGGTGTCGCGGGCGCGTTGCAGCGCACGCTGCAACGCTTCCTCGCCGACCTCCAGCAGCTTCACCGGCACGCCGGCGTTGGCGAAGCACAGGGCGATGCCGACGCCCATGGTGCCGCCGCCGATCACCGCCGCCGTGGCGATCTCACGCGGGCGGGTCGCGGCCGGCAGATCGGCGATCTTGCTAGCCTGGCGTTCGGCGAAGAAGGCATGCACCAGTGCCGCGCGCTGCGGCGAATGCAGGCATTCGAGGAACAGCTGACGCTCGCGCTCGAGCCCTTCGGCGAGCGGCAAACGGGTCGCGGCATCCACCGCGGCGATGCAGCGCAGCGGTGCGAACAGGCCGGGCGTGCGCTTGGCCACCTCGGCGTGCCGGGCGGCGATCAGCTCGGCGCTGTCGGTGCCGGGAACGCTCAGCTCACCGGTGCGGCGCGGGCCGCGGCCCTCGTCGAGCAGCCGCTGCGCGTAGGCCAGCGCGGCCGCGCGCGGGTCACCGTCGAACAGTTCATCGACGATGCGATGCTCCAGCGCCTCGGCCGCGCCGATCGGCTGGCCGCCGACGATCATCTCCAGCGCCTTGGCCACACCGGCCAGGCGCGGCAAGCGCTGGGTGCCGCCGGCGCCGGGCAGCAGGCCCAGCTTCACTTCCGGCAGGCCGACCTTGGCGTCCGCACGGGCGATGCGGTAATGGCAGCCCAGCGCCACTTCCAGCCCGCCGCCCAGCGCCGTGCCGTGGATCGCCGCGACGCAGGGCTTGGTGCAGGCCTCGATGGCGGCGATGACTTCCGGCAGCGCCGGCGCCTGCGGCGGCTGGCCGAACTCCTTGATATCGGCACCGGCGAAGAAGGTGTTGCCGGCGCAGACCAGCGCCACCGCGCGCACCTCTGCGTCCGCCTCGGCGGCGCGCAGGGCGTGCAGCAGTCCCTGACGGACCGCCACGCCGAGCGCATTGACCGGTGGGTTGTTGACCGTGACGAGCGCGATGGCGCCCAGTCGTTCGAGCCGTACGACGTCCGTCATGCTGGCCTCCGCTGTACTGATTGGATTTGTTATTTCACGGAATCATGTTTCGCACTGCAGAATATGCGAGTCATTTATTCGTGTCGATAGCACGCGCAGCCCAGGAAAAATAGCCGCGCAACCGCGCGCCGTGGCGGCTCAATGGCAGCAAGCTGAGCGTTATTGACCCACTGAATAAGGCGCCACAGCGCCGTGGGCTCAGCCCTGAATGGCGTGGCGAGGCGCGCGGGCCAGCAGCACGGGGTCGAGACGCAGCAGGCGCACGCTGCGTTCGTCTGCCAGACGGCTCGCATCGGCCTCGGCCGGCAGTTCGAGCAGCAGGCGTGCGAGGTTGAGGACCAGCGCCTCGCGGCGCAGCACGCCGGCGCCCAGCGCGTAGTAGGCGCTGATCACCTGGCGCAGCTCCAGCGGCAGGCGCCAGTGCGCGCGCAACGCCGAACCGAAGCCCGCGGCACGTTCGCGCAGACTGCGTTGCACGGCCGCCTCGTCCAGCTCGCCACCGCTGTCGAGCCACTCCTGCAGGCTGCGCAGCAGCGTCAGTTCACCGAGGTTCTGCAGCAGGCCGGCGGTGTAGCACAGCGCCTCGTCGAGCCGGAGCTGATGCGCCAGCCAGCTCGCCAGGCGCGCGGTGCGCAGCGCCTGGGCGCCGAGCTGCGCGGTCAGCTCGGCCAGTCGCGGCTCGGCCAGCCAGGCGTTGTGCTGCAGCGCCAGCTCGGTCACCAGTTGCTGGCTGCGCAGCGTACCCAGACGCTGCTGCGCCTGCGCCAGGCTCAGACAGGGCGCCGTCTGCTGGGCGTCGCTGGCATTGGCGAGGCTGATCAGCCGCGCGGTGGCCTGCGGATCGCGCGCCAGCAGCTCGGCCAGCTCGCCAGGGTCCTGATCGCCACCCTGCAGGCGCTGCAGGGCCTGCAGCAGCGGTTGCTGCAGCGGCGCGCCACGGTTGTGCTGGCGCATGCGTTCGAGGAAGTGGTCCAGGCTGTCCGACTCGGCCACAGCCACCACGCCGCCGCCGGCCGAGCGTGGCAGCAGCCGGTCCAGGCGCAGGCGCAAGTCGTCGAGATCGTAGGGTTTACCGAGATAGGCCGCCGGCGCCAGCGGCAGCACGGTGCGCACGCTGGCGGTATCGGTGCGCGCGCTGATCAGCACGCAGGGCAGCCGCTGGGTCGGCCCGTGCCGGCGCAGCTCGCGCAGCAGCTGGCGGCCGTCGAGGCCATCGAGTTCGCCATCGATGATCAGCAGGCTCGGCACCTGACGCTTGCAGGTCGCCAGCGCCGCATGGCCATCACCCACCGGCACCACGCGCGTGCCGGGACGCAATGCACGCACCAGCTGGCACAGCTGATCCGCCCGCCAGGGCTCGTTGTAGGCGACGAGGACGAAGGAAACTTGGGCCGAGATGCTCACTGCGCTGCTCGCTGGAAGACACTGCCAGCCTAGCAAGCGGACGGGCAGCTGCAGCGCGTCGCCGATGACAGGCAACGACGCGCGGGGCAGCGATTCTGACCGTATAGATGGCAAAGAGCCAGCCCGCCGGACGGGACGGGCTGTCGCAGGCTAGAGCGCCATGCAGAGGTACTTGATCTCCAGGTAGTCCTCGATGCCGTACTTGGAGCCTTCGCGGCCGAGGCCGGACGACTTCACCCCGCCGAACGGCGCCACTTCGGTGGAGATCAGCCCGGTGTTGATGCCGACCATGCCGTACTCCAGCGCCTCGGCGACGCGGAACACCCGGCCCAGATCGCGGGCGTAGAAGTAGGAAGCCAGGCCGAACTCGGTGTCGTTCGCCTTGGCGATCACCTCGGCCTCGTCCTTGAAGCGGAACAGCGGCGCCAGCGGGCCGAAGGTCTCTTCCTTGGCCACCTTGGCGCTGTCCGGCACATCGACCAGCACGCTCGGCTCGAAATAGCTGCCGCCCAGCGAATGCGCCTGCCCACCGGCTACCAGCCGCGCGCCCTGGGCGACGGCATCCTCGATGTGCTCGCGCACCTTGGCGGCGGCGCGATCGTCGATCAGCGGGCCGATGTCGGTGCCCTCTTCCAGGCCGTTGCCGATCCGCAGCTTGGCCACCGCCGCCTGGAATTTCTCGGCGAAGGCGTCATACACGCCGTCCTGCACATAGATGCGGTTGACGCACACGCAGGTCTGCCCGGCGTTGCGGTACTTGGACTGCATGGCGCCCTTCACCGCCTCGTCGAGGTCGGCATCGTCGAAGACGATGAACGGCGCATTGCCGCCCAGCTCCAGGGAAACCTTCTTGATGCCCGGCGCGCACTGCTCCATCAGCCTGGCGCCGACTTCGGTGGAGCCGGTGAAGGAAATCTTGCGCACCTTGGGGTTGGCGGTCAGCTCGTTGCCGATGTCGCCGGCCGAGCCGGTGACCACGCTGAGCACGCCCTTGGGAATGCCGGCGCGCTCCGCCAGCGCGACCAGCGCCAGCGCCGAGAATGGCGTCTGCGAGGCCGGCTTGATCACCATGGTGCAGCCAGCCGCCAGTGCCGGGCCGGCCTTGCGGGTGATCATCGCCGAGGGGAAGTTCCACGGAGTGATCGCCGCGGTCACGCCGATCGGCTGCTTGATGACGATGATGCGCTTGTCTTTCTGATGGCCGGGAATGGTGTCGCCGTAGATGCGCTTGGCTTCCTCGGCAAACCACTCGATGAACGAGGCGGCGTAGGCGATCTCGCCCTTGGCCTCGGCCAGCGGCTTGCCCTGCTCCAGCGTCATCAGCCGGCCGAGGTCGTCCTGATTTTCCATCAGCAGTTCGAACCAGCGGCGCAGCTTCTGCGAACGCTCCTTGGCGGTCAGCTCGCGCCAGGCCGGCAGCGCCCGCTCGGCGGCCTCGATGGCGCGGCGGGTCTCGGCGGCGCCCATCTTCGGCACCGTACCGAGAATCTCGCCAGTGGCCGGATTGTTCACGCTGATGGTCTGGCCGCTGTCGGCATCCAGCCAGGCGCCATCGATATAGGCCTGCTGGCGGAACAGCGCGGGGTCTTTGAGTTGCATGGCAGTCTCCTCGGACATCGTAGCGGCAGGCCCGCTGCGGAAAATTTGGCTAACGCGACGATGATCTGAACCGTCCTCGGGCGTCCGGTTCCTGCCGCTTCGTTACTGCGAATGGTCATGCTAGGACCGCGGCCAGCCGGCCGGCAAGTTCATGGCGCGCGGCGTTGTCCTGCCATTGACCGGTCTGATGCACGGGCGCGTCTGTTACGCCTTGTTACCCATTGCCGGCCACCCCGCACGGTATAGTCACGCGCCGGCGGCCAGGCCGCCGCATACCGTTGACCGATAAATGGAGCTATTCGTGAAAGCATTGATGACAGGCGTCGCGACTGCCGTTCTGCTGCTCAGCACCGCCGCGCAGGCGCAGTTGAAACCGGAAGAAATGGTCGAAACCCGCCAGGCCGGCTACCAGTTCATGTCGTGGAACATGGGCAAGATCAAGGCCCAGGTGGTCGACGGCGAGGAGTCCTACGATCAGGCCAAGGTCGCCGCCGCCGCCAACGCCATCGCCGCCATCGCCAACTCCGGCATGGGCAGCCTCTACAGCCCGGACACCACCACCGCACAGCTGGGCGACAAGACCCGTCTGAAGCCGGAGTTCTTCCAGAACCTCGACGAAGCCGGGCGTATCGGCCGCGAATTCAACACGGCCGCCAACCAGCTGGCCAAGGTGGCCGCGGAAGGCGATCAGGCCGCTATCAAGAAGGCCTTCGGTGACGTTGGCGGGAGCTGCAAATCCTGCCACGACAAATTCCGCGCCGAGTAAGCGCTCCGGCCTGCCGGTCGCCTGCCGCGACCGGCCGTGCCCCCTACCAGTCCAGACTGGGCGCCGCGGCGGCGGGTGCCGGCTTCATCCGCTCCGCCACCGCCTGCACCGCCCATACGCTCCCCACCGCCACGATAACCGCCAGCGCGGCCGCCAGCAGCGAGCCACCGCGGGCATCCTGCTGCGCCGGATGCTCACGCCGGGCGCGCCCGCCGATCATCGCGCGCACCAGCGGCTTGCGCCTGACCAAGCCGTACCAGGCGATCGCCGCGAGGTGCAGCCCGATCAGCGCCAGCAGCAGCCACTTGGCCTGGCGATGCAGGCCGCTCAGCCAATCGCTGGTCGCGCTGTCGACCAGCGCATAGAGCGGCCCCTGAAAGGCGATGTCGTCGGTCGCCAGCAGTCCGCTGCCCACCTGGAAGCCGACCAGCCCCAGCATCGCCAGTACCGAGAACGCGCCGAGCGGGTTGTGCCCGGCCTCGCGCCAGTTGTCCTGCAGGTAGTCGCGCACGCCGAGCGTCGCCGCAAGAATCCGCGACCAGCGTGCATAGGTGGAACCGACAAAGCCCCACAGCAGGCGGAACACCAGCAAGCCCAGTACCAGCAGACCGAGGCGGCCGTGCCAGACCATCAGATTGCCGCCGATCCAGCCGGTGACAATGGCAGCCGTCACCGACGCGGCGAACAGCCAGTGAAAGATCCGCAGTGGCGCATCCCACAGTTTGATATGACCCACGTGCCCCCTCAGCGATCCAAACCCACACGGCCGCCGTGGCCGTGCGGCCGCAAGGGTAACAGCCGTCCGCAACGCCGGCAGCCGTCCGGCGGTCGCACCGCGTCGCGCCGACAACGGCGCCCCGGCCGGCATGGACGCCTGCGGAGGACATGCGTATGATTGCGCCCCGCAACGCATCCGTAGCTCAGCTGGATAGAGTACTGCCCTCCGAAGGCAGGGGTCGTGGGTTCGAATCCCGCCGGATGCGCCATCTCTCCCGCCGCTGGTTTGCCTGAAGCCAGCGCCGCGCTCAGCAGCACTTCTTCCTGCTTCCGAACGCATCACCCGTCGCATCGCGGCCGGTGCGCTCATGCACGCCGCTGCGGTGCCATGGCGTCACTTCGCGTGCCGCTTAGTCGGCGCTGCAGACGCGATTGCGGCCCTGGCGTTTGGCCTCGTACAGCGCGCGGTCGGTGCGGTCGATCAGGCTGGCGACGGTTTCGCCGGCGTTCAGTTGCGCGACACCCAGCGACAGCGTGATCGGCCCCACCTCCGGTTGCGGCGTACGTTCGATGCGTGCGCGAATCCGTTCGGCCTGCTCCATCGCGGCACGCAGCTCGCAGTGCGGCAGGATCACCATGAACTCCTCGCCGCCCCAGCGCACCACGCCATCGGTCGCCCGCACGCAGGCGCGCAGCAGACGCCCGACGCGCTGCAGCACGCGGTCGCCGGCCGGATGGCCGAAGGTGTCGTTGATCGCCTTGAAGTGGTCGATATCCGCCAGAATCAACCCAAAGGGCGCGCCACCCTCGCGCGCGCCGATGTAGATGCGCTCGAGCAGGCTTTCGCCGCCGCGGCGGTTGTACAGCCCGGTCAGCACGTCCAGTGAGGCGGCGTCACGCAGCGCCTGTTCGTGGCGCACGCGCGCCGTCAGGTCGCGGATGATGCTGACGAAGTGGGTGCGGTTGTCATCGCGGCCACGCACCGGCGAGATGGTCTGGTCGGCGTGAAAGATGTGACCGTTGCGGTGGCGGTCGGCGAAGGTCGCATGAAATGGCCGGCCGGCGCGCAGGCTCTCGTAGAGGCTGGCGTAGAAGGCGTCGTCGTGCTCGCCGGAGCGCAGGAACGCCGGGGTGCGACCGAGCACTTCAGCCACCGCGTAGCCGGTCATGGCCTCGAAGGCCGGGTTGGCGAATTCGATAACGCCGTTCTCGTCGGTGATCAGCACCGCGTCATGCGAGACAGCCAGCGCCTCGAAGAGCAACTGGCTGGTGTTCTGCGCCGCGACCAGTTCGGAGAAGCCGCGCTGCACCGACACGTAGTGGCTGACGGTTCCCTGCGCATCGCGAATCGGCGAGATGTTCCATTCGACCCAGTACGGCTCGCCGTCCTTGCGGTAGTTGACCGTCGAGCCATGGAAGAAACGTCCGTCGCGCAGGCACTGGCGCAGCTCGTCGAGCACGTCGCGATCGGTCAGTGGGCCTTGGAGGATGCGTGGCGTCTGCCCAACCAGTTCCTCGGTGCTGTAGCCGGACAGTGCGCAGAACGCGGCATTGGCATAGAGAATCCGCGGGCCGTGCGGGGCCGGCTGCGCGTCGGTGATCAGGACCGAGTTGAAGGCCTGCTCGACTGCCTGAAGCAGCAGCTGCGGCGAGATTGCATCGGGGATGGCCTTCATGGCTTCACTCTGGCGGCAGGAACAACGTGCATTCTAGAGGCAGGCCACCGTGACGCACTTGATCGACACGCACCTGCCACTCATCCATTAGGCGTAGTCGAAGTGCGCCGCGGATTAATCATCCACTGCCCTGCAAGCCCGCGCGGCCTGCTCAGCGACGATGGATCGCCCGCGCGGCGTTGAGGATGCAGCGCGTCAGCTCCGGCACCGAGAACTTGGTGAGAATCTCGTTGGCGCCCACCGCCTTCGCCCGGTCGGTGCTGATGGTGCTGTCCAGCGAGGTGTGCAGCAGCACATAAATGCCGGCGTAGGTCGGGTGCTGGCGCAGCGCCTGGGTGAAGGCGTAGCCGTCCATCTCCGGCATCTCGATGTCCGAAACCACCACGTTGATTTCCTCCGGGCCGCCGTGCAGCTCATCGAGCCTGGCCAGCGCGGCGCGCGCGCCGGTGACGGCATGGCAGGTCACGCCCAACTGGCCCAGCGCAGCCAGCGACATGCTGCGCGCGACCTGGCTGTCGTCGACGATCAGCGCGCGCGTCTCGGTGAGCAGCTGCGCATCCTCGACGTTCAGGTCGGACAGATCGGCTTCGGCCGAAGCCGGCGAGATGTTATGCAGCACCTTTTCAATATCCAGCACCTGGATCAGCTCGCCATCCACCTCGGCGGTGCCGGTGATGAACGAGCGCCCCTTGGCGCCGTAGGGCGGCGGCAGGATCTTCGAGGTGGCGCAGCTGACGATCCGCGCCACCGCCTGCACGTGCAGGCCGTGCTTCTGCCGGCTGATCTCGGTGACTACCAGGCAGCCGCCGCGCGGGTCCTCCAGCGGCGCCATGCCGATCGCCTGGCTCAGATCGATCACCGACAACGGCTCGCCGCGCAGGGTCGCGACGCCTTCGATGTGCGGATGCGCCTCGGGCAGCCGCGTTAGCCGCGGCATCGGGATGATCTCGCTGACCTTCAGCAGGTTGATCGCCATCTGCTTGCCGCTGCGCAGCGTGAAGAGAAGAAGCGACAGTGAATCGGCGGTGTAGGAGTTGCTCATGTCTTGCCCTGCGACTGCGTTGGCCGATGGCCGTTGCGCGGGTTATCGGCACGCCTTGGATTTCTTGCAGTCCGGCGATGCGCTTTGCCTGCCGTTCGGCGGCTGTCATCTGCCGGACGATGAATGGTCGGCCGTGCATCATGCCTCAATGTCACAATGACATCATTGTTCAGCCCTACCCCGCACCACCACGAGCTCACCTCCATGCACGCCGACATCCGCTATTCCGTCATTCTCGAACGCACCGGGCAGACGCTGCTCGCCCAGGCCGATCTGCAGCAACTCGAAGCCTTCTGGGACGCCCACGATGCGGAGTACGTCGGCCTGCGCATCGAGGACGAGCAGAGCCGCCACCCGCGGGTGATCGTTACCGACCAGCTGCCCGCCGAGGAAGACGCCGATCTGGTGTGACGACGCGGCGCTACCGCGCCACGTCGGCGGCAGGCGGTTTACTTGTCGCGATCGATGTTGAACGGCGACCAGGCCTGGCGCGTCGGCATCACCTCCAGGCGGTTGATGTTGATGTGATCCGGCAGCGTGGCGACGTAGAAGATCTGCTCGGCGATGTCCTCGGCGGTCAGCGGCGTGGTGCCGCGGTAGAGCTTGTCGCTGGCGGCCTGATCGCCCTTGGTGCGCACCAGGGTGAATTCGGTTTCGGCCATGCCCGGCGCGATGTCGGTGACGCGCACGCCGGTGCCGAGCAGGTCGCAGCGCAGGTTGTAGCCGAACTGCTCGACGAAGGCCTTGGTCGCGCCGTAGACGTGGCCGCCCGGATACGGCCAGTGGCCAGCCACCGAGCCGATGTTGACGATGCTGGCGCCGGCGCCGGTGGCGATCAGCGTCGGCAGCAGGGCGTGGGTGACGTTGACCAGGCCGGTGATGTTGGTGTCGATCATGGTGTGCCAGTCGGCGAGATCGACCTGCTGCGCCGGCTGCGGCGCGAGCGCCAGGCCGGCGTTGTTGACCAGGCAATCGATCTGGCGGAATTCGGCGGGCAGCTGCTCGACCACCTCCTTCACCGCGCCGGCGTGGCGCACGTCGAGCGTGGCGATGTGCACCGGCACCTTGGCCGACAGCTCGGCCTGCAGTTCTTCCAGACGCTCGCTGCGCCGCCCGGTGAGGACCAGCGCCCAGCCGGCCTCGGCGAAGCGGCGGGCGGTGGCGCGGCCGAAGCCGGAGGTGGCGCCGGTGATGAATACGATCTTCTGTTTCATGCTCTTCCTCTTTTCTGACAGGCCCGACCGTCGTGTAGGCGACGCGGCAGCTCGCTGACCAGCTTAGGGGCGCGCGCCGCGAAGGCAAAGCCTTGCGTGCGCCGACTGGCCGCTGCGCTGACCGTCGAAGCTTCACCGAATGGTCATCGCAGGTTCACGGACGCTTAGCGGGACTGCAACAGAGCCTGACTACCTTCTCGTCTAGACAAGTTGGCCGACCTCCCCGGCCGCGCAGACGAGAGGGCAAGACATGAATGCGGCTATTCGAGTCGAGCGACTGAACAAGACCTTCGCCGGCAAGCAGGCGCTGTTCGACCTGGGCCTGGCGATACAGCCGGGCGAGATGGTGGCGCTGATCGGCGCGTCCGGTTCCGGCAAGTCCACGCTGTTGCGCCACCTGGCCGGACTGGCCTGCTGCGACCGCTCCGCCGGCGGGCGCATCGAGGTGCTCGGCCGCGAGGTACAGGCCACCGGCCGACTGCATGGCGAGGTGCGCCGCCTGCGCGCCGACATCGGCTACATCTTCCAGCAGTTCAACCTGGTCACCCGCCTCAGCGTGCTGGACAACGTCCTGCTCGGCTTTCTCGGCCGCATGCCGCGCTGGCGCGGATCGCTGGGCATGTTCAGCGACGAGCAGAAGCGCCAGGCCATGGCCGCACTGGAGCGCGTCGGCCTGGCCGAGCGCGCCGCGCAGCGTGCCTCGACGCTCTCCGGCGGCCAGCAGCAGCGGGTGGCGATCGCCCGTGCGCTGACCCAGCAGGCCGAGGTGATCCTCGCCGACGAACCCATCGCCTCGCTCGACCCGGAGTCGGCGCGCAAGGTCATGGAAATCCTCGCCGACATCAACCGCCAGGACGGCAAGACCGTGGTGGTGACCCTGCATCAGGTCGATTACGCCCTGCGCTACTGCTCCCGCGCCGTGGCGCTCAAGCACGGCCGCATCCACTACGACGGCCCCTCGGCGGCACTCAGCGACCACCTGCTCAACGATCTCTACGGCGCCGATCTGGACGCCAGCCTGCTGTTCTCCGACCGCGCCCGCAATGCCGAGCCGCGGCAGCTGCAGCTGGTCAACGGCTGAGCCGCAGGCCAACCCGACAACCAACGCCACACCCCAGGAGTGATCTCCATGTTGAAACGCTTCAGCCGCGCCCTTGCCGCCTCCACGCTGCTGGCCGGTGCGCTCGCCGGTACCGCTCAGGCCGCCGAGACCATCACCTTCGGCATCATTTCCACCGAGTCCTCGCAGAACCTGCGCAGCGTCTGGGACCCCTTCCTTGCCGACATGAGCAAGCAGACCGGCTACGAGGTGAAGGCCTTCTTCGCCCCCGACTACGCCGGGGTGATCCAGGGCATGCGCTTCGACAAGGTCGATCTGGCCTGGTACGGCAACAAGTCGGCGATGGAGGCGGTGGATCGCGCCGGCGGCGAAATCTTCGCCCAGACGGTCGCCGCCAACGGCAGCCCGGGCTACTACAGCCATCTGATCGTGCACAGGGACAGCGCCCTGAATTCGGTCGAGGACGTGCTGAAGAACGCCAAGAGCCTGACCTTCGCCAACGGCGACCCGAACTCCACCTCCGGCTACCTGGTGCCCGGCTACTACGTGTTCGCCAAGAACAAGGTCGACGCCAGCCAGGCCTTCAAGCGCAGCCTCAACGGCAGCCACGAAGTGAACGCGCTGTCGGTGGCGAACAAGCAGGTCGATGTCGGCACCTTCAACAGCGAAGGCATGGAGCGCCTGGAGATCACCGCGCCGGACAAGGCCGCGCAACTGAAGATCGTCTGGACCTCGCCGCTGATCCCGGCCGACCCGCTGGTCTGGCGCAAGAACCTGAGCGACGAGCAGAAGAACAGGGTGCGCGAGTTCTTCATGAGCTACGGCGCCAAGCCGGCCGAGAAGGAAATTCTCGCCGCGCTGCAGTGGGCACCGTTCCGCGCCTCCGACAACGACCAGCTGCTGCCGATCCGCCAGCTGGAACTGTTCAAGAAGCGCAGCGAAGTCGCCGCCGACAGCAAGCTCTCCGACAGCGACCGCCAGGCGCAGCTGCAGGGCATCGACCAGGAGCTGGCCAAGCTGGAGCAGCGCATGGCCGAGCGCGAGCAGAAGAGCGCCGCCGCCAAGGCCAGCTGAGCAACGCCGGGCGTGGCGCGCTGGCGCCACGCTCCCGTCCGCGCCGTTTTCGAGAACCGAACATGACCACTCTGAGCACCACACCGCCACTGGCGGGCAACGACAAGCGCAGCTGGTTGCGCCTGCTCGGCTGGGGCCTGTGCCTGGCCGTGCTGGCCTGGTCCTGGCAGGGCGCGGAGATGAATCCGCTGCTGCTGATTCGCGACAGCGCCAACATGGCGACCTTTGCCGCCGACTTCTTCCCGCCGGACTTCAGCAACTGGCAGCTGTACCTCAAGGAGATGGTCACCACGGTGCACATCGCCCTCTGGGGCACCCTGCTGGCGATCGTCTGCGCCATCCCGCTGGGCATTCTCAGCTCCGAGAACATCGTGCCCTGGTGGGTCTACCAGCCGGTGCGCCGGCTGATGGATGCCTGCCGGTCGATCAACGAGATGGTCTTCGCCATGCTCTTCGTCGTCGCCGTCGGCCTCGGACCCTTCGCCGGCGTGCTGGCGCTGTGGATCAGCACCACCGGCGTGCTCGCCAAGCTGTTCGCCGAAGCGGTGGAAGCCATCGAGCCGGGCCCGGTGGAAGGCGTGCGTGCCACCGGCGCCAGTGCGCTGCAGGAAGTCATCTTCGGGGTGATTCCGCAGGTGCTGCCGCTGTGGATTTCCTACTCGCTGTACCGCTTCGAATCCAACGTGCGCTCGGCCACGGTGGTCGGCATGGTCGGCGCCGGCGGCATCGGCGTGATCCTCTGGGAAGCCATCCGCGGTTTCCAGTTCGGCCAGACCGCCGCCCTGCTGCTGATCATCATCGCCGTGGTGAGCCTGATCGACCTGCTCTCCCAGCGCCTGCGCAAGCTCTTCATCTGACGGAGCGAGGCGCTGTGCGCCTCTCGAAAACACCATGCAGTTGTCTAGACAACCCAGCGAACCGCTCTACCTCGAACTGGCCCAGGTGCTGCGCGGCGAGCTGCGCCACTACCGCATCGGCGACTTCCTCCCCGGCGAGATGCAGCTGGCGCGGCGCTTCGCGGTCAACCGCCACACCCTGCGCCGCGCCGTCGACGAGCTGATCAACGAAGGCCGCCTGCTGCGCCGCCAGGGCAAGGGCACCCAGGTGTTGCAACGCCCGCTGGTCTATCCGCTGCAGGCCGACAGCGCCTACAGCGAATCGCTGGCCGCCCTCGGCTTGCGTACCGAGGCGCGCCTGCTCGAGCGGCGCCAGCTCAGCGCCAGCGCCGAGGAAGCGCGCCACCTGGAACTGGCCGAAGGCGCCGCGCTGATCGAGCTGAGCACCCTGCGCCTGCTCGACGGCGAGCCGGTCAGCCTGATCCGCCACCGCTACTGCGCCAGCCACGCCGAACGGCTCGCCGATTACCAGGGCGGATCGCTGCGCCGCTACCTCGGCGAACGCGGCCTGCCGCTGACGCGCCGTTTCAGCCTGATCGGCGCACGCCTGGCCGATCGCGACGAGGCCGCACAGCTGCTGATGCCCCTGCGCATGCCGCTGCTGTCGGTATTCACCCTGTCCTGCGATGCCAGCGGGCAACCGGTGGAGATCGCCCTCTCGGCCAGCCGTTCCGACCGCTTCCAGTACCAGGTCGCCACCTGATGGAGAACCCCATGCACACCCGCGAACGATCCCCCCGCCAGCGCTGGATGGCCGTGCTGGCCCGCGCCAGCGCCGCCGACCTGGCGCCTTTCGAGAGTGACCTGCGCGACTGCGCCTACCAGCTGATCCGCCCCGCGGAAATCGGCATGACCCTGGTGCGCGGCCGCATGGGCGGCACCGGTGCGCCGTTCAACCTCGGCGAGATGAGCGCCACCCGCTGCGTGGTGCGCCTGGCCGACGGCAGCACGGGCTACAGCTACCGCGCCGGCCGCGACAAGCGCCAGGCCGAGCTCGCCGCCCTCGCCGACGCCCACCTGCAAGGCCCGCAACAAAGCCGCTGGCTCAATGAACTGATCGAGCCGCTGGCCGCCGCGCAGGCCCGAAGCGCCGCGCAAAAGGCCGCCGAAACCGCCACTACCCGCGTGGAGTTCTTCACGCTGCTGCGAGGAGAAGACTGATGAATCGCGCCCCATCCGACCTGTTGCAGGCCGCCTTCGCCGACCCGGTGCTGGATGCACAGAAGAGCTTTCGCGCCGCGCTCAAGTCCCTGGCCGAGCCGGGCACGTGCCAGCCGCTGGTCAACGTCGCCGCCATCGACCATCTGCAGGCCGCCAGCTACGCGCTGTGCCTGAGCCTGCTGGATAACGACACACCATTGTGGCTGGCGCCGGCCTTCGACACCCCGGCGATCCGCGCCAACCTGGCCTTTCACTGTGGCTGCCCGATCGTCGAGGCACGCGAGGAGGCGATGTTCGCCCTGCTCGACGCCGCCGCGCTGGACGACCTTTCCGGCTTCTACGCCGGCAGCGAGCGCTACCCGGACCAGTCCTGCACGCTGCTGATCCAGCTCGACCGTCTCGACCGCGGCCCGGCGCTGAGCTGGCAGGGCCCGGGCATCGACGGCAGCCGCCTGGTCGGCCTGCCGCTGAAGCCGGCCTTCTGGCAGCAGCGCGCCGCACGCAACGACTTCCCGCGCGGGCTGGACGCGCTGTTCTGCGCCGACGGCGAAGTGCTCGGCCTGCCGCGCAGCACCCGCATCGGCGATTCGCTGCAGGAGGTGGCCTGATGTACGTCGCGGTCAAGGGTGGCGAACAGGCCATCGATAACGCCCACGCGCTGCTGGCGAAGAAGCGCCGCGGTGACACCGCTATCGCCGAGCTCGGCGTCGAGCAGATCCGCCAGCAGCTGCCACTCGCCGTGGCGCGAGTGATGAGCGAAGGCTCGCTGTACGACGAGCAACTCGCCGCACTGGCGATCAAGCAGGCCGCCGGCGATCTGGTCGAGGCGATCTTTCTCCTGCGCGCCTACCGCACCACGCTGCCGCGCTTCGCCGAAAGCCTGCCGCTGGACACCGGCGCCATGCAGCTCAGCCGGCGCATCTCGGCGACCTTCAAGGACGTGCCCGGCGGCCAGCTGCTCGGTCCGACCTTCGACTATACCCACCGCCTGCTGGACTTCGCCCTGCTCGCCGAAGGCGAACGCCCAGGCCCGCCGGTGGATGAAAGCGCCACGCTGAGCAACTGCCCCCGCGTACTCGGCCTGCTCGGCGAGGAAGGCCTGATGACCCCGGAAATCGACCGCGGCGAGCCGGTTCCGGACCTAACCCGCGAGCCGCTGGAGCTGCCCTGCAGCCGCGCCGAGCGCCTGCAGACGCTGGCCCGTGGCGACGAGGGCTTTCTCCTGGCGCTGGGCTATTCGACCCAGCGCGGCTACGGCCGCAACCACCCGTTCGCCGGCGAGATTCGCATCGGCACCGCCGAGGTCTGGATCGAGCCGCAGGAGCTGGGCTTCCCGCTCTGCCTCGGCGAGATCGAGCTGACCGAGTGCGAGATGGTCAACCAGTTCGTCGGCGAGAGCGCCGCGCAGGCGCAGTTCACCCGCGGCTACGGCCTGGCCTTCGGCTATGCCGAGCGCAAGGCGATGGGCATGGCGCTGGTCGATCGCGCGCTGCGTGCCGCCGAGTACGGCGAGGAGGTGCAGGGCCCGGCGCAGCAGGAGGAATTCGTCCTGATGCACTGCGACAACGTCGAGGCTGCCGGCTTCGTCTCGCACCTGAAGTTGCCGCACTACGTCGACTTCCAGTCCGAGCTGGAGCTGATCCGCAAGCTGCGCCAGCCGCAGGCCGAGCCGACCGAAGCGCTCGCTGAAACGCCTGCTAAGGAGAAACGCGCATGAATGCCCACGCCATTCCCGCCCGCGAGGCGGGCTACAACTTCGCCTACCTCGACGAGCAGACCAAGCGCATGATCCGCCGCGCACTGCTCAAGGCGGTCGCCATACCCGGCTATCAGGTGCCATTCGGCGGCCGCGAGATGCCGCTGCCCTACGGCTGGGGTACCGGCGGCATGCAGCTGACCGCGGCCATTCTCGGCGCCGACGACGTGCTCAAGGTGATCGACCAGGGCGCCGACGACACCACCAACGCGGTGTCGATCCGCCGCTTCTTCGCCCGCACCGCCGGGGTCGCCACCACCGAACGCACCCCGGAAGCGACGGTGATCCAGACCCGCCACCGCATCCCGGAAACCCCGCTCGCCGCCGGGCAGATCATGGTCTATCAGGTGCCGATACCCGAGCCGCTGCGCTTCATCGAACCGTCGGAAACCGAGACGCGCACCATGCACGCGCTGGGCGACTACGGCGTGATGCACGTGAAGCTCTACGAGGACATCGCCACCTTCGGCCACATCGCCACCAGCTACGCCTACCCGGTGACGGTGGACGGGCGCTACGTGATGGACCCGTCGCCGATTCCCAAATTCGACAACCCCAAGCTGGACCGCAGCCCGGCGCTGATGCTGTTCGGCGCCGGCCGCGAGAAGCGCCTCTACGCCGTGCCGCCGTATACCCGCGTGGTCAGCCTGGATTTCGAGGATCACCCCTTCCAGATCCAGCAGTGGGAGCAGAGCTGCGCCATCTGTGGCAGCGGCGATTCCTACCTCGACGAGCTGATCGTCGACGACGCCGGGACCAAGCAGTTCGTCTGCTCGGATACCGACTATTGCGCGCAGCGCGCCCAGCCCCAGGAGAGCCGCCCATGAGTGCCGCCGAACAATTGCTGCCCGCCGCGAGCGTCGCCACCGAGCCGCTGTTCGCGGTGCGCGACCTGACCCGTCTGTACGGCCCGGACAAGGGCTGCCAGGGCGTGTCCTTCGACCTCTACCCCGGCGAGGTGCTGGGCATCGTCGGCGAGTCCGGCTCGGGCAAGTCCACCCTGCTCTCGCTGCTCTGCGGCCGCTGCCCGCCGGATCGCGGCACGGTGCTCTACCGCGACGCTGCCGGCGACTGGCTCGACCTCTACGCCGCCAGCGAGGCCGAGCGGCGCACGCTGCTGCGCACCGAGTGGGGCTTCGTCGAACAGAACCCGCGCGACGGCCTGCGCATGGGCGTTTCCGCCGGCGCCAACATCGGCGAGCGGCTGATGGCCCAGGGCGTTCGTCATTACGGCCAGCTGCGCGCCGCCGGGCTGGACTGGCTGCAACAGGTGGAGATCGACCCGGCGCGCATCGACGACCTGCCGCGGACCTTCTCCGGCGGCATGCAGCA
This sequence comes from Stutzerimonas degradans, assembly GCF_024448505.1. Lineage (GTDB taxonomy): Bacteria > Pseudomonadota > Gammaproteobacteria > Pseudomonadales > Pseudomonadaceae > Stutzerimonas > Stutzerimonas degradans. Next base: position 79,177 of record NZ_JAMOHV010000001.1, on the reverse strand, counting down.
GCGTCTGCAGATCGCCCGCAATCTGGTCTCCAGTCCGAAGCTGGTGTTCATGGACGAACCCACCGGCGGCCTCGACGTGTCGGTGCAGGCACGCCTGCTCGACCTCCTGCGCGGGCTGGTGCGCGAGCTGGATCTGGCGGTGGTGATCGTGACCCACGACCTCGCCGTGGCACGCCTCCTGGCCGACCGGCTGATGGTGATGCGCCGCTCGCGGGTGGTGGAGGCCGGCCTGACCGACCAGATCCTCGACGACCCGCAGCATCCCTATACGCAGCTGCTGGTGTCCTCGGTGCTGCAGCCATGAAGGAATCCGCCATGAACACGCTGATCGAGGTCCGCGACCTCGCCAAGACTTTCACCCTGCACCAGCAGCACGGCGTCAGCCTGCAGGTGCTGCGCGGGCTGAACTTCACCGTCGCCGCTGGCGAATGCCTGGTGCTGCACGGTCAGTCCGGCGCCGGCAAGTCGACCCTGTTGCGCACGCTGTACGGCAACTACCTGCCGGCCGGCGGCAGCATCCGTATCCGCCACGCCGGCGACTGGCTGGAGCTGGTCGGTGCCGAGCCACGCCAGGTACTCGCCGTGCGCCGGCAGACACTGGGCTACGTCAGCCAGTTCCTGCGGGTGATCCCGCGGGTGCCGGCGCTGGAGGTGGTGATGGAGCCGGCGCTGGCGCGCGGCTGGAGCCGTGCCGATGCCGAGGCGCGGGCCAAGGCCCTGCTGACCCGACTGAACATTCCCGAACGGCTCTGGCAGCTCGCCCCCGGCACCTTTTCCGGCGGCGAGCAGCAACGCGTCAACCTGGCCCGCGGCTTCATGGTCAGCTGGCCGGTGCTGCTGCTCGACGAGCCCACCGCCTCGCTGGACGAAGCCAACGCCGGCGTGGTGCTGGAACTGATCGACGAGGCCAAGGCCGCCGGCAGCGCGCTGATCGGCATCTTCCACGATCGCGCAATCCGCGAGGCAGTCGCCGATCGTTACCTGGACATGACGCAGGAGGACCTGGCCCATGCCAGCTGAACAGATACTCAGCAACGCCCGACTGGTGCTGGCCGATCAGGTGATCCACGGCAGCCTGCTGATCCGCGACGGTGTCATCGCCGACATCAGCGAGGGCGCCAGCAGCCTGCCGCAGGCCCAGGACCTGGGCGGCGATCTTCTGCTGCCGGGGCTGGTGGAACTGCACACCGACAACCTGGAAAAGCACATGAGCCCGCGTCCTGGCGTGGACTGGCCGTCCGCCTCGGCGGTGCTGACCCATGACGCACAGATCGTCGCCGCCGGCATCACTACGGTGTTCGATGCGCTGTCGATCGGCGATATCAATCCCAAGGGCAAGCGCATGCAGCAGCTCGGGGTGATGCTCGAGGCCATCGCCGAGGCCGAGGCGGCCGGGCAGACCCGCGCCGAACACCGCCTGCACCTGCGCTGCGAAGTCAGCCACCCGCAGTGCCTGGAGCTGTTCCGCGAGCTGGTCGAGCAGCCGCTGGTGCAGCTGGTCTCGGTGATGGACCACGCGCCGGGCCAGCGCCAGTTCGCGCGCATGGAGAAGCACCGCGAGTACTACATGGGCAAGTACCACCTGAGCCCGGCGGAGATGGATGCCTTCGTCACCGAGCAGCTGGCCAACTCGGCGCGGCACAGCGACCAGCAGCGCGCCGCCATCGTCGATATCTGTCACAGCCGCGAACTGGCGCTGGCCAGCCACGACGACGCGACGCTCGATCATGTCGAGGAATCGGCCGGCTACGGCATGGCCATCGCCGAATTCCCGACCACCTTCGAAGCCGCCGAGGCCAGCCACGCGCGCGGGCTGAAGGTGCTGATGGGCGCGCCGAACATCGTCCGTGGCGGCTCGCACTCGGGCAATATCGCCGCTGCCGATCTGGCCCGGCGTGGCGTGCTGGACATCCTCTCCAGCGACTACTACCCGGCCAGCCTGCTGCAGGCCGCGCTGGGCCTGGCCGAACAGGACAACGGCTACAACCTGTCGCGCGCCATCGCCACCATCAGCCTGGCGCCGGCACGCGCGGCCGGGCTGGATGATCGCGGCGAGATCGTCGTCGGCCTGCGCGCGGATCTGGTGCAGGCGCAGGTGCACAAGGGCCAGCCGGTGATCGGCCAGGTCTGGCGCCAGGGCCGGAGGGTGTTCTGATGCAGTCGCGTCGTGCAATGCTGGCCCCTGCCGGGCGGGTTACCGCTACGATGCCGGCACGTTCGCGTTCTTGTGCTGATGGAGGTGATCTGATGCAAGGCCGCCTGATCTACCTGATCGGCCCTTCCGGCGCCGGCAAGGACAGCCTGCTCGACGCTGCCCGCGCGCCGCTCGCCGAGCGTGGCGTGCGCATCGCCCGGCGGGTCATCACCCGTTCGGCCGAGGCGGTCGGCGAAGCCGCGCATTCGGTGAGCGCCGAAGAGTTCGCGCGGATGGAGGCCGAGCAGGCCTTCGCCCTCGCCTGGCGCGCCAACGGGCTGGCCTATGGCATCCGCGCCGAGATCGACGCCTGGCTGGCGGCCGGCGAGGATGTGCTGGTCAATGGCTCGCGTGGTTACCTGGCCGAGGCGCGCCAGCGCTACCCGGACCTGCTGGCGGTGCTGCTGACCGTCGAGCAGGACGTGCTGCGCGAGCGCCTGCTGAATCGCGGACGGGAAACCCCGGAGCAGATCGAGGCGCGACTGGCGCGCAACGCGCTGTTCAGCGGCGAGCTGGACGACTACATCCGCCTGGACAATTCCGCCTCGCTGACCAGCAGCGTCGAACGCCTGCTGCAGCTGCTCGACGAGCACCGCCAATGCGGCTGACCCTGCTCGGCACCGGCGATGCCGCGCAGCTGCCGGTGTACAACTGCGGCTGCCCGGCCTGCGCCCGCGCCTGGCGCGAACCGGCCTATCGCCGCGGTCCGTGCTGCGCACTGATCGAATGCGCCGGCCAGCGCTGGCTGCTCGACAGCGGCCTGACCGATCTCGGCGAGCGCTTCGTCCCCGGTAGCCTCAGCGGCATCCTGCAGACGCACTACCACGCCGACCACGCCCAGGGTCTGCTGCAGCTGCGCTGGGGCACCGGGCTGCGCATTCCGGTACACGGCCCGGACGATCCCGCGGGCTTCGCCGATCTCTACAAGCACCCGGGCATCCTCGATTTCAGCCAGCCGTTCGCCGCCTTCGAGCGCCGTGCGCTGGGCACGCTGCGCGTCACGGCGCTGCCGCTGCAGCACTCGAAGCCGACATTCGGCTACCTGCTCGAAGGCGTCGGGCGCAAGATCGCCTATCTCACCGACACCCTCGGCCTGCCGGACGACACCCGCGCCTACCTGCAGGGCATCGCGCTCGACGTGCTGGTGCTCGATTGCTCGCAGCCGCCGCAGGAACCGCCGCCGCGCAATCACAACGACCTGACCCGCGCGTTGCAGAGCGTCGAAGCACTGCAGCCGGCACAGGCCGTGCTGACCCACGTCGGTCATGCGCTGGATGCCTGGCTGATGGAACAGCCACGGGAACTGCCAGGCAACGTGCGGCTGGCGTACGACGGCATGATGCTCTAGCGCTTCGCAGATAGGCGTTTCCATGGACCCGAGGTGGGAGAAACACCGAGCCGCCTGCTCGCAACGCGTGGAAAACGCTGCGCGATTTTCCACCCTACGAGTGCCAATCCGATGGCGATGGCGATGGTGATGGCGGTCGTAGGGTGGATAACGCGAAGCTTATCCACCATGGGTCCGTTGCATGGCGAAACGTCGGGCAGGGCCTCCGACGCGTGGAAAACGCTGCGCGATTTTCCACCCTACGGCCATGAAGCATGGAGCGGATTCCGGGCTGACGCCGGCTAGCGCCCCGGCTGCGGCCGGAAACCCGGAACTGTACTGGGCCGTTCGACCCGCGCGGCGGGCAGCGAGCAGTTGAGATCGCGGAAGGCGCGCTCGTTGAGCCGCTGCCAGCCCTCGCCCGGGGAGGTCTGGCGGCAGATGACGGTGCCGTCGAGCTTGCTCTGCCACTGGTAGTACGGCGCCGGCGCGGCGTCGGCCAGCAGCGGCAACGACAGGCAGAGGAACAACGGAAGCAGGCGCATGACAGGCTCGGGAGGGACGATGGCGCCACTCTAATCCATCGTCGGCGCCACGCAAGCACCGCCGGGCGCGCCGGGTATCGGCAAGAATCCGCCGATCACCGATGCAGCATGAGCGATTCTCCGCCTATCGGGAGTCCGCAGCGGCCGCGCACGCCCGAGATAGCGCCTTCGCGCTAGCTGGCACAGCACATGCAAAGGCCTTCCTGCCCGTTGCGATCACACGAACAAGAAAAGCCGCACGCCGCGCTCCGCTTCCCCGGGAAGCCTCCGCTCGCCGCCTCGTCTTTTCCTGTCCGCCGGCAACCTGCAGGGTTGCCGCCGATCGCCTATGGTCTACAGCGCCCGAATCCAATAACAACACGGAGAAACACCATGAGACTGACCAAGCGCATCAGCCTGCTGGCTGCCGCCGCAGCCTTCACGGCCAGCACCGCGGCCGTCGCCGCGCCGACCTTCATCAACATCCTCACCGGCGGCACCAGCGGGGTGTACTACCCCATCGGCGTGGCGCTGTCGCAGCAGTACAACAAGATCGACGGCGCCAAGACGTCGGTGCAGGCGACCAAGGCCTCGGTGGAAAACCTCAACCTGCTGCAGGCCGGGCGCGGCGAACTGGCGTTCGCCCTCGGTGATTCGGTGGACGATGCCTGGAACGGCGTCGAGGATGCCGGCTTCAAGGCGCCGCTCAAGCGCCTGCGTGCCATCGCCGCGACCTACCCGAACTACATTCAGATCGTCGCCAGCCAGGAATCGGGCATCAAGACGCTGGAAGACCTCAAGGGCAAGCGCATCTCCGTCGGCGCGCCGAAGTCCGGCACCGAGCTGAACGCCCGCGCCATCTTCAAGGCCGCCGGGCTGAGCTACGAGGACATGGGCCGGGTGGAATTCATGCCCTACGCCGAGTCGGTCGAGCTGATCAAGAACCGCCAGCTGGATGCCACGCTGCAGTCCTCGGGCCTGGGCATGGCGGCGATCCGCGACCTGGCGTCGATGGTGCCGATCACCTTCGTGGCGATCCCGGCCGAGGTGGTGGAGAAGATCGGCAGCAGCGCCTATCAGGCCAAGGTGATCCCGGCCGGTACCTACGACGGCCAGGACGCCGACGTGCCGACCGCGGCGATCACCAACATCCTGGTCAGCCACGACAAGGTGTCCGACGAGGTGGCCTATCAGATGACCAAGCTGATGTTCGACAACCTCGATCGCCTGGTCAGTTCGCACTCCGCGGCCAAGGACATCAAGCTGGAGACCGCCACCGAAGGCCTGCCGATCCCGCTGCATCCGGGCGCCGAGCGTTTCTACAAGGAAGCCGGCGTGCTCAAGTAAGCACGTCCGCCGCCAGCCACCGCGCGATGCAGCCGGTGGCCGGCGGCCCTTGCGGAACCCGCAATGACACGCTGCCCGCGCCACGGGCAGCGTCCCCCGCATCGTCCGCTTGAAGCCCCGACGCTTGAAGCCGCTGTTCCGGAGAGTTCTCCATGAGCGAATCCAAAGGCCTGCACGCCAGCCCCAGCGAATGGCCGAAGGCGCTGTTCTACACGGCCCTGCTGTTTTCCACCTATCAGATCATCACCGCGGCCTTCCACCCGGTGTCCAGCCAGGTACTGCGCGCCGGCCACGTCGGTTTCCTGCTGCTGATGGTGTTCCTCTGCTACCCGGCGCGCGGCAACGACCGCCCGTGGCAGCCGATGGCCTGGCTGCTGGGCCTGGCCGGCATGGCCACGGCGTTCTACCAGTGGTACTTCGAGGCCGATCTGGTGCAACGCTCCGGTGACCTGACGCAGACCGACCTGATCGTCGGCATCACCCTCACCGTGCTGGTATTCGAGGCCGGGCGCCGGGTGATGGGTATCGCCCTGCCGCTGATCTGCGCGCTGTTCCTGGCCTACGGGCTGTTCGGCGAATACTTGCCGGGCGACTTCGCCCACCGCGGCTACGGCTTCGACCAAATCATCAACCAGCTGTCGTTCGGTACCGAAGGGTTCTACGGCACGCCGACCTACGTCTCGGCGACCTACATTTTCCTGTTCATCCTGTTCGGCTCGTTCCTCGAGCAGGCCGGGATGATCAAGCTGTTCACCGACTTCGCGATGGGCCTGTTCGGGCACAAGACCGGCGGCCCGGCCAAGGTCTCGGTGGTGTCCTCGGCGCTGATGGGCACGATCACCGGCTCGGGTGTGGCCAACGTGGTCACCACCGGCCAGTTCACCATCCCGCTGATGAAGCGCTTCGGCTACAAGCCGGCCTTTGCCGGCGCGGTGGAAGCCACCGCGAGCATGGGTGGGCAGATCATGCCGCCGGTGATGGGCGCGGTCGCCTTCATCATGGCCGAAACCATCAACGTGCCGTACGTGGAAGTCGCCAAGGCAGCGCTGATTCCGGCGATGCTGTACTTCTTCGCGGTGTTCTGGATCGTGCACCTGGAGGCGCGCAGCAAGGGCCTCAAGGGCCTGCCGAAGGACCAGTGCCCGAGCGCCTGGGCATCGGTCAAGGAGCGCTGGTTCCTGCTGGTGCCGCTGGCGGTGCTGGTGTTCCTGCTGTTTTCCGGCCGTACGCCGATGTTCTCCGGCACGGTGGGCCTTGCGCTGACGGCCATCGTCATCCTCGGCTCGGCGATCATCCTCAAGGCCAACAGCTTCTGGCTGCGCGCGGTGTTCTGGATCGCCCTGGGCGTGCTCTGCGCCGGCTTCTTCCAGCTCGGCATCGGAGTGATCTTCGGCGTCATCGGTGCGCTGGTGGTGGCCTGCTGGTTCATCAAGGGCGGTCACGACACCCTGCGCGCCTGCCTGTACGCCCTGGTCGAGGGCGCACGCCACGCGATCCCGGTGGGTATCGCCTGTGTGCTGGTGGGGGTGATCATCGGCATCGTTTCGCTGACCGGCATCGCCAGTACCTTCGCCGGCTACATCCTGGCCATCGGCGAGAACAACCTGTTCCTCTCGCTGCTACTGACGATGCTGACCTGCCTGGTGCTGGGCATGGGCATTCCGACGATTCCCAACTACATCATCACCAGCGCCATCGCCGCGCCGGCGCTGGAGCAGTTGGGCGTGCCGCTGATCGTCTCGCACATGTTCGTCTTCTACTTCGGGCTGATGGCCGACCTGACGCCGCCGGTCGCACTCGCCTGCTTCGCCGCGGCACCGATCGCGCGCGAGAACGGCTTCAAGATCAGCCTGTGGGCGATCCGCATCGCCGCCGCCGGGTTCGTGGTGCCGTTCATGGCCGTCTACGACCCGGCGCTGATGATGCAGGGCGACAGCTGGCTGGCCACGGCGTACATGGTGGTCAAGACGGTCTTCGCGGTGTGCCTGTGGGGCATGGCGGTTACCGGCCACCTGAGCCTGCGCATGCCGATCTGGGAGCGCCTGTGGGCGTTCGCCGCTGGCGTCGCGCTGATTCTGGCCATGCCGGTCAGTGATGAAATCGGCTTCGTGCTGGGCATTGCGCTGGTGGCGCAGCATATCTGGCGTGCCCGTCGCACCGAGCGGCTGGCGACGGCGTGATCGGCCTCTGTCTGGGCCTGGCCGGGGTGGTGTGGGCGCAACTGCCCACACCCGCCTTCACCCTGGCGTGGAATCACACCATTGAGAAGATCCGCTGGGAGGAGGATTACCGCGTCACGGCGGACGGCCTGCTGCTCGGCGAAGCGCGGATCAAGGGTTCGGGGGCCGGCATGGAAGCGCCGCAAGGTGCCGAACTGCGCGACGGCGCCTGGCACTACCGGCGCCAGGTGCCGGCGCTGCAGCCACTGCGCGTCGGCCGCACCCCAGAGGCCGGCGACTACCAGCTGTGCTTCGACGGGCAATGCCACGCATTGAGCGAATGGCTCGGCCCGCCGCGCGCCGACCGGCCGGCGCTGGAGCTGTGGAGCTGCGAGGTGGCGGCGCAGTCCTGAGCCTCGGCGCTGGATCGTTAAAGCGTTGCCTACTCGACGCTCCTGCTCAGACCGCCAGCTCTACTTCCCGCCGCAAGCGCCGCGTGCTGCCGCGCGCGGCGCTTGCGCCACCAGATCACCACGCCGGTCACCGATAGCACGGCAATCGCCACACCGAGAACGGCGATCAGGATGCGCCCCGGCAGGCCGAGGATGCGTCCGCCGTGGATCGCCGGTTGCAGCAGGTGGAACTGCTGGCCCAGCGTGCCCTGGCCGGGAATCTCCTGGCCGAGCAGACGGGTGCCGTCGGTGCCGTGGAAGAACAGCCAGGCGTTGCCCTGGTTGCTGTCGTGCGCACCGAAACCGGCGCCGTAGAAGTTGTACTCGAAGCTGTAGTACAGCTCGGTGATCGGCTCGCTCAGGCCCAGCGTCGCGGCGTGCTGCATGGCGTAGTCGTAGGCCTGATGGAAGTCGTAGGCGGTGCTGCCCAGCTGATCGGCCGGCAGGCGGCCACGCGCCTCATAGACGCTCAGCTCCACGGGCGAGAACAGCGAAACCACCGGTTTGAACACCTGCTCCGGCAGGTTCATCGCCACGCTGCTGACCGCCACCGGCGTCAGCAGCAGCCACAGCCACAGGCCGCCGGCGCGGTGCACGTCGTGGTTGAGGCGCTGGCGCTTGATCTTCCACGCCGTCCACCACTTGCCGAAGAACGGCCGCCCGCGCGGCAAGGTCAGCAGCAGCGAGACCAGGCAGTCGATCACCCAGGCGATCGCCACCAGGCCCATCAGCCACAGCCCCCAGTTGCCGGGCAGCGCCAGGTTGTAGTGGAACTCGAGCAGGAACGGCACCAGATTCTTGCGCGAGAAGCAGCACTCGCCCCAGTAGCGCGTGCCCACCGTCTCGCCGGTCACGGTGTCGAGGTAATGCACCACCGGGCGCTCGGCAAAGGGCTTGCCGCTGACCGGATCGTTGCGCGGCACCAGGGCCAGCAGCGCGGCGTGGCCCGGCTCGTCCGCGAACTCCATGTACCAGACCTGCAGGCGCGGGTTGGCCGCCTCGACCCGCTCGACCAGCGTGCCCGGCGCCAACACAGGCCCCTCGCTTGCGGTGTGGTAGAACTCCGGGTTCAACCACTCGTCCAGCTCGTGATGGAAGGCCAGCACGCTGCCGGTGAGGCCGGCGAGAAACAGGAACAGCGCGGTCGCAAGGCCGACGTAGCGGTGCAGCAGCACGAGGATCGGGCGCATCGGCAGTCTCCATTTGCAGAAAATACAAAGCCGCCGGCCCGTTGGGAGCCGGCGGCCGCTGGGGGCGCTCAGAAGTCGTAGGTCACGGTCGCCATGACATTGCGCGCCTCGCCGTAGTAGCACTGGCTGAGGCTGTTGCACGCGGCCACGTACTTCTCGTCGGTGAGGTTGTTCAGGTTCAGGCGCACGCCGACCCCCTGCAGCCCGACGCGCGACAGGTCGTAGCCGAGCATGGCGTCGTACAGCGTGTAGGACGGGATGTGCAGGGTGTTCTCCGCATCGGCCCAGCTCTTGCCGAAGTAGCGCGCGCCACCGCCGATCTGCAGACCGGCCAGCGGTCCCTGATCGAACGTGTAGTCGGCCCACAGCGAAGCCATGTTGCGCGCCACGGCGTTGGGCCGGTTACCGCGGTTGTTCACCCCGGCGGCGCCGGTGAAGTCCTTGGAATACTCGACGTCCATGTAGGTGTAGCTGGCGATCAGGTTGACCTGCTCCACCGGCTTCAGGCGCGCCTCGACTTCCACGCCCGTGGAGGTCAGCTCGCCGACCGCGCGGTAGAAGTTCTCGTTGGAATCCTTGTTCGCCAGGTTGGACTGTTTCAGGTCGAACCAGGAGATGGTGTAGAGATCATCGGTGCCCAGCGGCTGGTACTTCAGGCCGACCTCGACCTGCTCGCCTTCGGTGGGATCGAGCAACGCGATGTCGTAGACGCCCGGTGCAACCTCGTTGTAGGCCGCGGTGGCGTTGGGGTTGAACGACTCGGAGTAGCTGGCATACGGCGACAGGCCGTTGTCGAAGGCATAGAGCACGCCGACGCGGCCGGTGAACTGCTCGAGCTTGGCGTTATCGGCCTGATCGCCGTAGCTCGCATCCTCGGTATGGTCGAACGACACATCCACCCAGTCCTGACGCATGCCCAGCGAGAAGCGCCAGTTGCCCAGGCTGATCAGGTCCTGCACATACAGGCCGGTCTGCTCCAGCTCGCGGGTCTCGTCGTACTGGTGGTAGAACACCGGGCTGCCGACGCCGACTGCGCCGCTGTAAGGGTTGATCGGCGCCAGGCCGTAGCCGGCGTCGTAGGCGACCTTCGCCTTGCGCCGCTGATAGTCGAGGCCGGTCACCAGGGTGTGGCTGAGCGCGCCGGTATCGAAGAGAAACTGCAGCTGGTTGTCGATCGTCCAGGCGTGCAGCGCCTCGTCGGCACCGGTGTAGTAGCGCACCAGCTCGTCGGCCGTCGCGTAGCCGTACTGGTAGACCTGGCCGGATTCCACGGTCGAGTCGAGGTACTGGAAGTTCTGCCGCGCCGAAACCACGTCGTTGAAGCGATGCTCCAGCTGATAGCCGATCATCTGCTGGTCGCGCTCGAACTGCTCGTAATCCTCGTCGCCCTCGAAGAAGCTGCGCGCAATGCGCTTGCCGTTGTGCGAGGTCATCGTGCCGTCCGCCGGCAGGCCACCGTGATAGCCGCTCTCGGGGTCCTTCTGCAGCATCGCCAGCAGGGTCAGGCGGGTGTCGTCGGTAAAGTCGATGCTCACCGACGGCATCACCGCGTAGCGCTGTTCCTCGATGCCATCGACCTGGTTGTCGGCATCCTTGACCACACCCGCGAGGCGATAGGCGATGCGCTCGTCCTCCAGCGGCCCGGTGAAATCGAACGCGGTCTGCTTATAGTCGTGGCTGCCGTAGGAGAACTGCAGCTGGCGACGGGTTTCGTGCTGCGGCTTCTTGGTGGTCATCGCCACCAGCCCGCCGGGCAGGCTGCGGCCGTAGAGCACCGAGGACGGCCCCTTGAGGATGTCGATGCGCTCGATGAAGTATGGATCGACCTGCAGGCTGCTGTAGGTGCCGCTGTCACCGAGCAGCTTCTGCCCGTCGAGGTAGAGGTTGTCCACCGAACCATCGGTGATGCCGCGCATGGCGACATAGTCGTAGCGGGTCGTCGCGCCGTAGGGCGTGCTCATCAGGCCCGGCGTGTAGCGCACCGCCTGGGCGATGGAGCGCGAGCCCTGATCCTCGATCTGCTGGCGGGTGACCACCGAGACGGTCTGCGAGGTTTCCACCAGCGGCATGCTGGTCTTGGTCGCCACGCTGCTGTGGGTGGCGCTGTAGCCGTCCATCTCGCCCAGCGCGTTGCCCAGGGCGAAGCCCTGCACCGTCATCGGCTGCAACTCGACCGCACCGGTTTCGCTGGCGCGGCGGACCAGCGAGTAGGTGCCCTGGCTGTCGCGCACCGCCTGCAGGCCGCTGCCGGCAAGCAGTGCGGCAAAGCCATCGTCGACACCGTACTGGCCGCGCAGACCGTCCGACTGCAGGCCCTGCAGCAGGCTGCCATCCACCGACAGCAGCACGCCGGCCTCGCCGGCGAAGCGGCTCAGCACGCTGGACAGCGCGCCGGCGGGAATGTCGTAGCGGCTCTGCGCCTGCTGGCTCGAAGCCGGTTCGGTGGCGCTCGCCAGGCCGGGCAGCGTGGCCGTCAGCGGCAGGCAGAACAGGGTGGCGCGGATGGCGCGCGCAAGCACGCGCGGACGATGGGGGGCTGAACGCATGAAGAAATCCCTAGTGGTGAGGACCGGCACATGGCCTTTGCAGCTGAAGCCCGTCACCACCGATAAAAGGGAACCTCATATGCGATTATTTTTCATTGGCGATGCAATCGCATCACGCCGCGCCGGAAGGCTCCAGGCTGACCCACCAGGACATGCGCCGCTGCACGCGTACCGGCAGCGTCGCCGCCAGCGCATCGAGCACACGGTCACTGTCGGCCAGCGGGAAGGCACCGACCACGCGCAGTTCGGCGATGCGCGGATCGCAGCCGAGATAGCCGTGGCGGTAGCGCGCCAGCTCGGCGAGGAAATCCACCAGGCGCAGGTTGTCCGCCAGCAGGATGCCGCGCGACCAGGCCTGCTGCCCGGCCTGTACCGGCGCGGGCGGACCGATCCGGTTGGCACTGAAGCCGACCTGCTGCCCCGCGCCGATGCCACGGCCGAGTCCGCTGTCATCCGGCTGGATGTCCACCATGCCGCTGAACACGCTGAGCTGGGTGCTGCCGTCACGCTGGCGCACCGAGAAGCGCGCCGCCTGCGTGACGCGCAACTGGCCCTCGCGGCTTCGCAGCAGCAGCGGTCGCGCTTCGTCCACGGCTTCGACCAACACTTCACCGCGATACAGCGCCAGCCGCCGGATCGCGCCGTCGAAGCCGGCATCCGCCGCGCTGTCGGTGTTCAGCCAGAGCCGCGATCCATCGGCGAGCCGCGTCTCGCGCACCTCGCCGACGCCGGTGCGCAGATCGGCGCTCCAGCCCTGCCAGGGCAGCCTGCCGCCCGCCAGCCCCAGCGCCGCACCGCCACACACCAGCGACAGCAGCTTGAGCGCCTGCCGGCGGCTCGGCGTGCGCTGCTGCAGCATGCCACCCGCCGCGCGCCCGGCCGGATGCGCGCTCAGCGGCGCGAATCGACCGCTGATGCGCTGCACCTTCTGCCAGGCGCGCGCGTGTTCCGGCTGGCGCACCCAAGCGGCCCAGGCCTCGCGCTCGGCGGCGTCGTCCGTATCCGATTCGAGCCGCGCGAACCATTCGGCAGCCTCCTGCAGCACGCGATAATCGAGGCTCATGCGTCGTCGTCCAGCAGCATCAGGCAATGCAGCATGGCCTGCGCCATGTACTTCTTGACCATCCGTTCGGACACTTCCAGCTCGGCGGCGATGGCGGCGTAGGTCATGCCCTGCAGCTGCGACATGAGGAAGGCGCGGCGCACCTTGTGCGGCAGGCGGTCGAGCATCGCGTCGATCTGCAGCAGCGTCTCGACGATCAGCGCCTGCTCTTCCGGCGACGTCGCCAGCGGTTCGGGCTGCAGCGCCAGCGCATCGAGATAGGCCTGCTCGATCTGCCGACGCCGCCAGTGGTTGATCAGCAGCCCCTTGGCGATGGTGTGCAGGTAGGCGCGCGGCTCGCGGATGGCGGACAGGTTCTGCGGTTCCCTGGTCAGCACGCGGACGAAGGTGTCCTGCGCCAGGTCGGCGGCACGCTGGCTGCACTGCAGGTGGCGGCGCAGCCAGCCGTTCAGCCAGCCATGATGCTCGACATAGAGCCGCTGGACGAATTGCTGCCGGATGAAACCGTCGGCGGCCATGAGGACCTCCCGAATGCTGAGCGCTGAATGCTAACGCTTCTCAACAACCCACGCCACGGCATTCGCCTTGCGCGCGTGCTCCCAGGGTTTGGCTACGCTGGGTAAACCCCTGTTGCCACGGAGCCACGCCATGAACCGCACCCTGATCGCCTTCGCCTTCCTGCTCTCATGCAGCCTGCCGGTGCAGGCCGCGCCGATCCTGCCTGGCCTGTGGGAATTCACCAGCCGCGACATCCAGGTCGACGGCCAGCAGATGCCTGGCGTCAGCGAGATGCTCGAACAGATGCAGAACCTGCCGGCCGCGCAGCGCCAGCAGATGGAGGACATGCTCGCCGCGCAGGGCGTACAGCTCGGTGGCCAGGGCGTGCGTATCTGCCTCAGTGAGGCGCAGGTGAATGCCGAGGAGCTGCCGTTCAGCGATCAGCCCGACTGCACCCAGGAGATCACAGAACGCACGGATCGCCTGTGGAAATTCCGCTTCCAGTGCCCGGATGCCAGCGGCCAGGGCGAAACCCGCTTCATCAGCGAGCGTGAATTCGTCAGCGTGGTGGAAAGCCAGTACAGCGCCGGCGGCGAGCGCGGCAGCAGTCGCATGGAGTCGCAGGCGCGCTGGCTCGGGGAGGATTGCGGCGCGCTGAAACCCGCACGCTAGCCGGTCGTTCCACGTGAAACCCCCGGCCGCACTGGGCTGCGCGGGTCAGTCGCCGCTTTCCCAGCGCCCGCCGCTGTTCTGTTCGCAGGCCGGCCGGAGGAAGCGGCCGTCGCTGGCGACGCCGTAATAGTGGATGTCCTGGCGGTACGGCAGGTTGGACACCTGCGCGTCGCGGCAGACACCGAATGCACCACCCGGGCAGCTCTCGACGAACTCCACGTCCACCTGCTGGTCCTTGAGCTGCGGCTGGCAGAAGCCGCTGCGAAACAGTTCGGCGGGGATGTTGCGGTTCTGCTGGCAGAGCCGCACTTCGATGCGCGCGTCCTGGCTATGGACGATGCAGGCCTCGGCCAGCACCTCACCGGCCAGACTCAGCAGCAGCGGCAGCAGCAACATCGGACGCATCGCGTGACCTCTCCCTCGAACGGCGGCGACTCTAGCATGGCGGCGCGGAAAAACGGCTTCCCCGTGCACGCCAAAATGCGGACCATGCCGGCATGCTCACACAAATTCCTACCCACCTGATCGGCGGCCCGCTGGGCGCCGGCAAGACCAGCCTGATCCGCAACCTGCTGAGGCAGAAGCCGGCGGGCGAGCGCTGGGCGGTGCTGGTCAACGAATTCGGCCAGATCGGCCTGGATGCCGCCCTGCTGAGCACCGATGCCGCTGGCATCGGCATCGCCGAGGTTGCCGGCGGCTGCCTGTGCTGCGTCAACGGCCTGCCGTTTCAGGTCGGCCTGACGCGCCTGCTGCGCCAGGCCCGGCCGCAGCGCCTGCTGATCGAACCCTCCGGGCTTGGCCATCCGGCCGAGCTGCTGCGCCAGCTCCGCCAGCCGCCGTGGACCGAGGTGCTGGCCGTGCAGCCCAGCGTGCTGGTACTGGATGCCGCCGCGCTGGCGCACGGCGCGGCACTCCCGGACAGCCAGCAGCAGGCGCTGGACAGTGCCGGCCTGCTGGTGCTGAACAAGAGCGCAGCGCTGGATGCCGCGACGCGGACGGCACTCGCCGCGCGCCTGCCGGCGCGGCCGCTGCACTGGACCGAACAGGGCGCGCTACCGCTGGCGCAGCTGCCGGGCAGCGCCCAGCAGGCGTGCGCGGACAATGGTCGGGATGCACTGCCGGCCGCTGCGGCGCCACTGCCCGGCATCTGGCTCGATCCGCGTCAGCCGATCTGCCAGGTTCAGGCCGGCGCGGACGGCTGGAGCATCGGCTGGCGCTGGCATCCGAGCCAGCGCTTCGACATGGCACGGCTGCAACACTGGCTGCGCCGCTGGCCATGGCGGCGCGCCAAGCTGGTGCTGCATGGCGAAAGCGGCTGGTTGTCCGGCAACGCGCTGGATGGCGCGCCGATGCATCTGCAACCGAGCGAGTGGCGCAAGGATTCGCGACTGGAGCTGATCTTCGTCGCACCGCAAGCGCAGGCGGCGCTGCAACAGTCGCTCGATGAATGCCGGATCGGCTAGTCAGCAGGTTGCTTTCAGCGCCGGCTAGTGGCGCCGCCAGTCATCGAGCTGGATGACCTGCCCGCTCGGCGGCTCGGCGGGGGCACGGAACGGATGCGCCTCAAGCTCGATCCGCCCGACGTGCGCGCCGAACATGACGATCTGCCCGACGTGCCGCTGCTCGCCGGTCACGGTGAACTCGAAGCCATAGACGCGCGCCAGGCGACGATGTCCGGCGCCATCGCGCAGCAGCGCCAGACGCTTGAAGGCGACGTTGCCGTCGAGCAGCTCGACGTCCAGCTTCTGACAATGCCGGCGCGCCGCGACCAGCGCGCGCTCGCGAATGCCGTGGCCGTGCCAGAGCCACGCCACCACGCTGGCCAGGACCAGGAAGACGAACAGGTTACCGAGCGTCAGCATGGCGCGTTCCCGCCGCTCATCGCGATGCTCATGCGCCGCTTTCCAGCCACACGTCGCGCACCCAGTGCCAGACCGTTTCCCAGGTCTGCTCGGTGAGCTCGTGGCTTTCGCCGTCGAACAGCGTGACCTCACCCTCCAGATCGACCACGTAGTAATCGGGGCCGTCCTGGCAGATCGGCAGCAGATCGCGCGGCACGCCGGCGTCCCAGGCGTTGGCGGCCACTTCCGGCAGGTAGGTGTGCGACTGCGGATCGCTGGCGGTGACCGGCTCCAGCCGGCCGTAGACCACGTCGCTGACCAGCAGCAGGAACTCGCGCAGGCCGAACGGCAGGTTGATGAACAGCTGCTCCTCGACCTCGACCAGTTGTTCGTCGTCCGGCAGCTCGAGCGGCACCGGCACCGGCTCGTTGCGTTCGCGCAGCTCTTCGATGACTTCTTCCATCGCTCCTCCTGTTCATGCACCGCGGGGCAAGGCGCCGTTATACAGCCCCGCGGTGCGCCGAACCAGCCGCGCGGCGCCGGTGGCGCGGCAGCCGTGCCCGGCGGTTCAGGGCACCAGTACCGCCGCGCCCTGAAAGCGCCCGTGGCGCAGATCGTCCAGCGCCTGGTTGGCCTTTTCCAACGAGTAGGCATGGATTTCGGTATGGATGCCGACCTGCGCGGCGACCGGGAAGAAGTCCAGACCATCCTGTCGGGTCAGGTTGGCCACCGAAACCAGCTCGCGTTCCTGCCAGAGGATGTCGTAGGGAAAGCTCGGGATGTCGCTCATGTGGATGCCGGCGCAGACCACCCGGCCGCCCTTGCGCACGGCACGCAGCGCCGCCGGCACCAGTTCGCCGGCCGGTGCATAGATGATCGCCGCATCCAGCGGCACCGGCGGAAGCTCGCCCGAATCACCCGCCCAGAGCGCGCCCAGCGAGCGGGCGAAGTCCTGCGCGGCCACATCGCCAGGGCGGCTGAAGGCATAGACATCACGTCCCTGCCAGCGCGCCACCTGCATTACGATATGCGCCGCGGCGCCGAAGCCGTATAGCCCGAGGCGCTTGCCGTCACCGGCCTTGACCAGCGAACGCCAGCCGATCAGCCCGGCGCAGAGCAGCGGCGCCAGTGCTACGGGGTCGCCGTCCTCGCCGAGGGCGAAGGCGAAACGCGCGTCGGCCACCACGTATTCGGCGTAGCCGCCGGGACGGGTGTAGCCAGTGAATTGCGGCGCGTCGCAGAGGTTTTCCTCGGCGTGCTGGCAATAGCTGCAGGTGCCGCAGGTATGCCCCAGCCACGGAATGCCGACGCGCTGGCCCAGCTCGAAACCGCTGACGCCCTCGCCCAGTGCATCGACCCGCCCGACGATCTCGTGGCCCGGAATGATCGGCAGCGGCGCCGCCGGCAGCTCGCCATCCACCACGTGCAGGTCGGTGCGACACACGCCGCAGGCCAGCACCTTGACGCGCAGCTCGCCGGGGCCGGGCTGCGGCTGGGGAATGTCACGCAGGTGCAGCGGTTCGCCGGTTCGTTCCAGCAGCATGGCGCGCATCGACGGCTCTCCTTTCGTCTCCTGTTCTGCTGCAGGGTAGGCCGATCAGCGGAAAAAGGCTCTAGGTACCGCCCATTCGAGGCACGCCTGGTGGGCTGAAGCCCACCCTACGGGTTCGGCGTGGCTTTGTAGGGTGGGCTTCAGCCCGCCCACGGCACTCGGCACTGCGAGAAAAGTCTCTACACTCGACACGTCTTGCCATTTCCGGAGTACGACCCGATGACGCTTTCGCCCTTCCATCTCGCCATTCCCGTCTACGATCTGGCCGCCGCCCGTGCCTTCTACGGCGAGGCGTTCGGCTGCGCCGAGGGCCGCAGCAGCGAGCACTGGGTGGATTTCGATTTCTTCGGCCACCAGCTGGTGATCCACGAAGCGCCGAAGATGCCGCATCAGGAGGCGGCGCACAGCAACCCGGTGGATGGCCACGACGTGCCGGTGCCGCACTTCGGCGTGGTACTCGGCTGGGAGCAATGGGAGGCGCTGGCCGAACGGCTGAAGGCGCGCGGCACGCGCTTCGTGATCGAGCCCTACGTGCGCTTCCAGGGCCAGGTCGGCGAGCAGGCGACCATGTTCCTGCTCGATCCCTGCGGCAACGCCCTGGAGTTCAAGGCGTTCAAGGACATCGGCCAGCTGTTCGCCAAGTGAGCGGGATCAGCCGCGCTCGGCGAGGTGCTGGTCCTTGAGCTTGACGTAGTTGCCGGCGGTATAGCTGAAGAAGCTGCGCTCCTGGTCGGTCAGCGGGCGCGCCTGCTTCACCGGGCTGCCGACATAGAGGTAGCCGGACTCGAGCGTCTTGCCCGGCGGCACCAGGCTGCCGGCGCCGATGATCACCTCGTCCTCGACCACCACGCCGTCCATCACGATCGAGCCCATGCCCACCAGAATGCGGTTGCCCAGGGTGCAGCCGTGCAGCGTGACCTTGTGCCCGACCGTGACCTCGTCGCCGATGGTCAGCGGAAAGCCGTCCGGGTTGTACGGCCCGGCATGGGTGATGTGCAGCACGCTGCCGTCCTGGATGCTCGAGCGCGCGCCGATGCGGATGCGGTGCATGTCGCCGCGGATCACCGTCAGCGGCCACACCGAGCTGTCGGCGCCGATCTCGACATCGCCGATGACCACCGCGGAGTCGTCGACGAACACGCGCTCGCCCAGTGTCGGAGTGCTGTTTTGGTAGCTGCGTATCGCCACGATAGAAACCTCTCTGGCTGCGGGAAGGATCGATTGTAATTAAGATGGCCGGCATTGCCGCCGCCGCACGCCCGGAGCATCGCCCGGCCGGTGTGGTCTGAGTTCTACCCTCTTCGATCCAAGGTGTCCCGTGAGCGCGAACAATCCCCTGCTGCAAGACTTCGACCTGCCGCCCTATTCCGCCATCCGCCCGGAGCACGTCGAACCGGCCATCGACAGCATCCTCGGCGACAACCGCGTGGCGATCCTGGAGCTGCTCAGCCGTCCGGCCGAAAGCCTTGACTGGCAAACCCTGGTGGTCGGCCTCGACGAGCTGAACGACCGCCTCGGCCGCGCCTGGGGGCCGGTCGGCCATCTCAACGCGGTGTGCAACAGCCCGGAACTGCGCGCCGCCTACGAGGCCTGCCTGCCCAAGCTGTCGGCCTACTGGACGGAACTCGGGCAGAACCGCGCGCTGTTCGAGGCGTACCAGGCGCTGGCCCAGCGCCCGGAAGCGGCCGGTTACGAGGTGGCGCAGAAGACCATTCTCGACCACGCGCTGCGCGACTTCCGCCTGTCCGGCATCGATCTGCCGCCGGTCGAGCAACAGCGCTTCGGTGAAATCCAGATGAAGCTCGCCGAGCTGGGCAGCCGCTTCTCCAACCAGCTGCTGGACGCCACCCAGGCCTGGACCCGCCACATCACCGACGAAAGCCTGC
This sequence comes from Stutzerimonas degradans, assembly GCF_024448505.1. Taxonomy (GTDB): domain Bacteria; phylum Pseudomonadota; class Gammaproteobacteria; order Pseudomonadales; family Pseudomonadaceae; genus Stutzerimonas; species Stutzerimonas degradans. The sequence continues at coordinate 59,926 of NZ_JAMOHV010000001.1, read as the reverse complement.
TGGCCGGCATCCCCGACTCGGCCAAGGCGCAGATGGCCGAGGCAGCCAAGGCCAGGAACCTCGACGGCTGGTTGATCAGCCTGGAATTCCCCAGCTACTACGCGGTGATGACCTACGCCGACGATCGTGGCCTGCGCGAGGAGGTTTACGCCGCCTACTCCACCCGCGCCTCCGATCAGGGGCCGAATGCCGGGCAGTTCGACAACGGCCCGGTGATGGAAGAAATCCTCACGCTGCGCCACGAACTCGCGCAGCTGCTGGGCTACGGCAACTTCGCCGAGCTGTCGCTGGCGACCAAGATGGCCGAATCCACCGAGCAGGTGCTGAGCTTCCTGCGCGACCTGGCGGTGCGCAGCAAGCCTTTCGCCGCGCGCGACCTGGCCGAACTGCGCGCCTTCGCCGCCGAGCAGGGGCTGGACGACCTGCAGAGCTGGGATCTGGGCTACTACGCCGAGAAGCTGCGCCAGAGCCGCTACAGCCTGAACCAGGAGGAGCTGCGCGAGTACTTCCCGATCGACAAGGTGCTCTCCGGCCTGTTCGCCATCGTCCAGCGCCTGTACGGCATCGAGATCCGCGAGCTGGAGGGCTTCGAGCGCTGGCACCCGGACGTGCGCCTGTTCGAGATCAGCGAGCACGGCGAGCACATCGGGCGTTTCTTCTTCGACCTCTACGCGCGGCCGAACAAGCGCGGCGGCGCCTGGATGGACGGTGCCCGCGACAAGCGCCGCACCGCCGCCGGCACGCTGCAGACGCCAGTGGCCAACCTGGTCTGCAACTTCACTCCGCCGGTGGGCGAGCGCCCGGCGCTGCTGACCCATGATGAGGTCACCACGCTGTTCCACGAATTCGGCCACGGCCTGCATCATCTGCTCACCCAGGTCGAGCACGCCGGCGCCTCGGGCATCAACGGCGTGGCCTGGGATGCGGTGGAGCTGCCGAGCCAGTTCATGGAGAACTGGTGCTGGGACCCCGAAGGCCTGGCGCACATCTCCGGCCACTACCAGACCGGCGAGCGCCTGCCGCAGGACAAGCTGGACCGCATGCTGGCGGCGAAGAACTTCCAGTCCGGCATGATGATGGCGCGCCAGCTGGAGTTTTCCCTGTTCGACTTCGAGCTGCACGCCACCCACGGCGACGGCCGCAGCGTGCTGGAGGTGCTCGAACACATCCGCGACGAGGTCTCGGTGATGCGGCCGCCGGCCTACAACCGCTTCCCCAACAGCTTCGCGCACATCTTCGCTGGCGGTTACGCGGCCGGTTACTACAGCTACAAGTGGGCCGAGGTGCTGTCGTCTGACGCCTTCTCGCGCTTCGAGGAAGAAGGCGTGTTCAACGCCGAGACCGGCCGCGCCTTCCGCGAAGCGATCCTCGCCCGTGGCGGCTCGCAGGAGCCGATGGTACTGTTCGTCGATTTCCGAGGCCGCGAGCCGTCCATCGACGCCCTGCTGCGCCACCTCGGGCTGGTAGCGGAGGCCGCGGCATGAGCAACGACGTATCCCGAATCACCACCAAGCGCTTCATCGCCGGAGCCGTGTGCCCGGCGTGCAGCGCCAGCGACTGCATCAAGATGTGGGATGTCGACGGCGTGCCGCACCGCGAATGCGTGGTCTGCGGCTATGCCGATATCCTCAACGCCCAAGGCCAGTCGGTGCCGCTGGAGCTGGGTACGCGGGTCAACCGCGTGCAACCCAAGGCGGCCAATCCGCAGGTGCAGTCGGTGCAGTTCTTCCCGAATCCGAAGTTGAAGAAGCCGGAGTGATGCGGCTCGGTTGAACCAAAAAAAGCCCGCCAAATGGCGGGCTTTTTGTTTTCTTCTCATTCATGTTTGGGGCGAACTGCCAGTTTTCGGGCATTGCTGGGCACGTTGCAGTCACGCCGGTCGGCAGAGTCGCTTGAAAGCTTGGTTTCGCCCTGCTGGGCGAGTCACTTTTGCCAGTCGCGGCAAAAGTAACCAAAACCGCTTGCCCCTGCATCCGGCCCTGCGCTTCGCGCAGGGTCCGTTCGTTCCATCGCCGCTTCAAGGGGGCCGGCTTACAAGGCCATCCTTGGCCCTTTAAGCCTCTCGCCGCATCCATGCGGCTCGCTCCCTTACGCAACGATTCCACTCACCCTCCTGAAAGGGGCGGTTGGTGCCGCCTGAAAGCCCGTGCAGCTAAAAGCCAAAGCAACAACGAAAAACCTTCAGGCGACTCGGGCTCCGATCCCGTCAGGAGGCCGAGTAGAGGTGTCGCGCAGGGGGACGCGAGGCAGGACGCCGAGCGAGTCACGAAGGGACAGGGACGTCCCTTCGTGACGTGCCCCCGGAGCGGCGCCGGAGCGAGGGAAGTCTGGTCGCAGGCCAGACCCGGATGTCGGGCGCGCTTTCTCTTTGGTCACTTTCTCTTTCGCGCGAGCAAAGAGAAAGTGACTCGGCCGGGTGGCCGAAACCAGAACCACCATCTCACGCGGTAATGGCCCTGATCTCCAGACCACAAACCTAAACGAGCAGGCAGACCACCCAGTCCTGCCAGCCCAATACCGCCAATCTTTGCTTTTTCAGGGAAAGCGCGATGACCCTTGGGGCCGCCGGATCAGCCCTCGCTGCCCCGTGCCGCCCGCCCCGGCTGCGGCGCGCGGGCAAACAGGCGCTTGAGCTTCATCGCCGGCGCCTCGACCAGGTGCCAGGACAGCGCCGCGCAGATCAGCGTCGGCACGAACGCGATCAGCGACAGACCAAGCACCCCGATCTGCGGGCCGAACAGGTAGACCGCCAGCTGCTGGAACGGAAAGGCGTAGATGTACAGACCATAGGAAAAGTCGCCGTACTTGCCGAAACGCGACACCCACGGCAGCGGCGCGTAGGCGAGGTAGAGCACCAGATACGGCAGCGCGACGAAGTACACCAGCTGTCCGATGTCGGTGCGGAAGGTCGCTACCAGCGCGGCGAACAGCAGCGCAGCGATCCAGCCGCGCCAGGGGATGTCGTCGCGATAGAGAAACAGCGCCGAGCCCGCGTAGTAGAGCAGGCCGAGCTTGAAGATGTTCTTGATGAAATACGAGTCGATGCCGAGTTTGCCCAGCAGCCAGAAATGCCCGACAGCGAGCGCGGCGATCGGCAGGAAGATCAGCCGCCGCTTGAGGAAGCCGGTCAGCCCGAGGATCATCACGCCGATGTACATCAACACTTCCAGCGGCAACGTCCACAGCGAACCGTTGACCACGTCCGGGTAGATGTTGCCGTCGAACACCCCGGGCAACTCGAAACGGGTCACCAGCAGGATGTTCTGCAGGTAGGTCCAGGTGCCGTCCGCGGCGAGGTAGCGAGCAAGGTCGAACTGCGTGACCAGCGGGCCGAGAACGAAGGTGGTCAGCAGCACCGCGACGATCAGCGCCGGGAAGATGCGCAGTGCGCGCTTGAGCAGGAAGCTCTGCGGACTGCTGCTGGCCAGCCAGGACGAGGCGATCAGGTAGCCGCTCATGACGAAGAAGATGCCGACCGCGATCGAGCCGCCCTTCTCGTAGCCGGTCAGCACGGTCAGCGGCTCGTCACCGCGCCGCCCGACCAGCGGATAACTGTGGGCGAACAGCACCAGCGCCGCGGCGAAGAAGCGCAGGAAGTCGAAGTTGTTCTCCCGCGTGTGGAAGGAGGTCTGCATGGTCTGCTCCTGAGGTGTCGGCAGCCGATGGAATTGAAGAGGCCTGGCCGGTACTGCCGGGCCGGTACGCGTACCGGCATCCCTGTGGAATCCGACCAGACTGGTTTGTCCCGGGCGCGGCGCAAATGTTCCCGGAGCGGATGACCGGTGGTCATCGCACCGTCGATCGGATCGCGCTAGCAGGCTGCTGCTCGAGTAAAATACTGTACGAATAAACAGTAACAGGCTCGATCCTCATGCCCGGCTTGCCTCAGACACCCCGCGGTCGCGGAACCGCGATCAATCCCGACAACCGTTTCGCGCCGACACGCAGCGAGGCCTACGATGACGGCTGGCAGCAGGACGTGCCGCCGACACGCGCCACCGAGGTGCGCCGGGAGATCGCCAAGTCGGTGCTGACACGCAATCAGTCGCCGGATGTCGGCTTCGACCGCTCGGTGAACCCCTATCGCGGCTGCGAGCACGGCTGCATCTACTGTTTCGCGCGGCCCAGCCATGCCTACTGGGACCTGTCGCCGGGTATCGATTTCGAGACGAAGCTGATCGCCAAGACCAACCTCGCCGAGCGCCTGGAAGCGGAGCTGAGCAAGCCGGGCTATGTGCCGCAGCCGATCGCGCTAGGGGTGAATACCGACGCCTACCAGCCGCTGGAGCGCGAGCAGCGGCTGACGCGCCAGGCGCTGGAGATCCTGCTGCGCTACCGCCATCCGGTGCACATCATCACCAAGGGTTCGCTGGTGCTGCGCGACCTCGACCTGCTGGTGCCGCTGGCCGAGCAGCGGCTGGTCAGCGTGTCGGTCAGCCTCACCACGCTGGACGACGAACTCAAACGCATCATGGAGCCGCGCGCGGCCTCGCCGGCGGCGCGCCTGCGGGTGCTGCGCACGCTGCACGAGGCCGGCGTGCCGGTCAGCGTGATGTGCGCGCCGATGATCCCGATGATCAACGATATGGAGCTGGAACACCTGCTCGAAGCCGCCCGCGGCGCCGGCGCGGCGTCGGCGGGCTACGTCCTGCTGCGTCTGCCGCACGAGCTGGCAGAGCTGTTCGAGGCCTGGCTGGCCGAGCACTTCCCGCAGCGCGCCGCGCATGTAATGAGCCTGGTGCGCCAGTCGCGTGGCGGCCGCAGCAACGACAGCCGTTTCGGCAGCCGCATGCGCGGCGAAGGCCAGTTCGCCGAGCTGCTGGCGCAGCGCTTCCGCCTGGCCTGCCGGCGCCTGGGCTTCAACCGCCGCGAGCAGAACCATGGTCTGGATTGCAGCCGTTTCGCCCCGCCCGGCCGGCAGATGAATCTGCTTTGACGGCGTGCCCCGGCAGCGCGTAGATGCCGGCGCATGCGTGGAAAACGCTGCGCGGTTTTCCACCCTACCAGCGGACCGGGCAGGCGTAGGGTGGATAACGCTCTGCTTATCCACCGAAAGGCAAGGCCAGGCGTGTTTGCCCAGCGAGAGCGGTGAGGCCAGCCAGAGTCGGCAGCGCGCAGATGCCGACGGACGCGTGGAAAACGCTGCGCGGTTTTCCACCCGACGCAGCGTCCGCGGGCCAGGCGGCGAGGAACTAACTGGCGCTGCCGCCGCACCAATTCCTGTACCCCCGTATCGGAGTGGGCTGTGGACTGGATCGATCTGCTGCAATGGCCGGCCATGCTCGTCACGGTGATCGCTGCCTGGCTGATCGGCTCGCTGCGCCCGGGGCGGCGCTTCATCGGTTTCTGCTGTTTTCTGCTGAGCAATCTGCTCTGGGTGATCTGGGGCTGGCACGCCCAGGCGTGGGCGCTGATCGTGCTGCAGGTCTGCCTGGCACTGATGAACTTGCGTGGCGTGAAGAAGAACGATGCGCCCACAACCCGCGTGGCAGACGCTTCCGATGTCTGAATTGCCAGTCAGGAATGGCTGTCTATACTCCGTTCGTAGGCGTACCTGATTGAAGTTCCGACTGCGCGTGCAGGCGCCGGCGTAACCACCGCTTCATAGCGGCGGTGCGGCGGCAAAATCGGGCTGATCGAAAACGTAGCTGGCATCCCGGAACGATTCCGGCCAGACGATTTTCGGCGGTGGCGATGGCAGTCGGCGGGATAACAAGAATCATAAGGGGAACCCGCAATGTCTCGACATCCATGCATCTGGATGGGGCTTGGACTATCGACGCTCGTCAGCCAGGCGCAAGCGGCCTGGGACGTGAACATGCGCTCGGGGGCGACGGAGGTCAGTCGCTCGGTATTCGACCTGCATATGGCGATCTTCTGGATCTGCGTGGTCATCGGCGCGCTGGTGTTCGGCGTGATGATCTATTCGATGATCGCGCACCGTCGCTCACGCCGGCAGGAGTCGGCCAACTTCCACGAAAACACCAAGGTCGAGGCGCTCTGGACGATCATTCCGCTGCTGATCCTGATCGGCATGGCGGTCCCGGCCACGCGCACGCTGATCCACATCTACGACTCCAGCGAATCGGACGTCGATGTGCAGATCACCGGCTACCAGTGGAAGTGGCACTACAAGTACCTGGGCGAGGACGTGGAGTTCTTCAGCAACCTCACCACGCCGCGCGAGCAGATCAACAACCAGGCGCCCAAGGGCGAGCACTACCTGCTGGAAGTCGACCAGCCGCTGGTCATCCCGGCCGGTGCCAAGGTGCGCTTCCTGGTCACCGCGGCGGACGTGATCCATTCCTGGTGGGTGCCGGAGCTGGCGGTGAAGAAGGACGCCATTCCCGGCTTCGTCAACGAATCCTGGACCCGTGTCGAGCAGCCCGGCATCTACCGCGGCCAGTGCACCGAGCTGTGCGGCAAGGACCACGGTTTCATGCCGGTGGTGGTGGAGGTCAAGTCGCAGGAGGACTACGCCGCCTGGATGGCCGAGCGCAAGGCCGAGGCCGCCAAGCTCAAGGAGCTGACCGGCAAGGAGTGGACACTCGACGAACTCTCCGCGCGCGGCGAGAAGGTCTACCAGACCAACTGCGCCTCCTGCCACCAGCCGACCGGCGAGGGCCTGCCGCCGATGTTCCCGGCGCTCAAGGGCTCGGCCATCGCCACCGGCGAAGTCAGCGGCCACCTCAACATCGTCGTCAACGGCAAGCCGGGCACCGCGATGGCGGCTTTCGGCAAGCAGCTCTCGGAAGTCGATCTGGCCGCGGTCATCACCTACGAGCGCAACGCCTGGGGCAACGCCAAGGGCGACATGGTCACGCCGAAAGACGTGCTGGATTTCAAACAGGCCGAAGAAGCCACCCAGTAAGAGGACAGGCTGATGAGTGCAGTGATCGACGATCATGGGCATGCCGGGCATGACCACCACCACGGCCCGGCCAAGGGCCTCTCGCGCTGGCTGCTGACCACCAACCACAAGGACATCGGCTCGATGTACCTGTGGTTCAGCTTCTGCGCCTTCCTGCTCGGCGGCACCTTCGCGATGGTGATCCGCGCCGAGCTGTTCCAGCCAGGCCTGCAGATCGTGCAGCCGGAATTCTTCAACCAGATGACCACCATGCACGGCCTGGTGATGGTGTTCGGCGCGGTGATGCCGGCCTTCGTCGGCCTGGCCAACTGGATGATTCCGCTAATGATCGGCGCGCCGGACATGGCCCTGCCGCGGATGAACAACTTCAGCTTCTGGCTGCTACCGGCGGCCTTCGGCCTGCTGGTGTCGACGCTGTTCATGGAGGGCGGCGGGCCGAACTTCGGCTGGACCTTCTACGCGCCCTTGTCCACCACCTACGCGCCGGAATCGGTGACCTTCTTCATCTTCGCCATCCACCTGATGGGCATCAGCTCGATCATGGGAGCGATCAACGTCATCGCCACCGTGCTCAACCTGCGCGCACCCGGCATGACGCTGATGAAGATGCCGCTGTTCGTCTGGACCTGGCTGATCACCGCCTTCCTGCTGATCGCGGTGATGCCGGTACTGGCCGGCGTGGTGACCATGATGCTGATGGACATCCACTTCGGCACCAGCTTCTTCAGTGCCGCTGGCGGCGGCGATCCGGTGCTGTTCCAGCACGTGTTCTGGTTCTTCGGCCACCCCGAGGTGTACATCATGATCCTGCCGGCGTTCGGCGCGATCAGCTCGATCATCCCGGCATTCAGCCGCAAGCCGCTGTTCGGTTACACCTCGATGGTCTACGCCACCGGCGCCATCGCCTTCCTCTCGTTCATCGTCTGGGCGCACCACATGTTCACCGTCGGCATCCCGCTGACCGGCGAGCTGTTCTTCATGTACGCCACCATGCTGATCGCCGTGCCCACCGGCGTGAAGGTGTTCAACTGGGTATCGACCATGTGGCGCGGCTCGCTGACGTTCGAGGCGCCGATGCTGTTCGCCGTGGCGTTCGTCATCCTGTTCAGCATCGGCGGCTTCTCCGGGCTGATGCTGGCCATCGCCCCGGCGGACTTCCAGTACCACGACACCTACTTCGTGGTGGCGCACTTCCACTACGTGCTGGTGCCGGGGGCGATCTTCGGCATCTTCGCCTCGGCCTACTACTGGCTGCCGAAGTGGACCGGGCACATGTATGACGAGACGCTGGCCAAGCTGCACTTCTGGATGAGCTTCATCGGCATGAACCTGGCGTTCTTCCCGATGCACTTCGTCGGCCTGGCCGGCATGCCGCGACGCATCCCCGACTACAACATGATGTTTGCCAACTTCAACATGGTCTCCAGCGTCGGCGCCTTCATGTTCGGCGCCACGCAGCTGTTGTTCCTGTTCATCGTCATCAAGTGCATCCGCGGCGGCGTGCCGGCCCCGGCCAAGCCGTGGGACGGCGCCGAAGGGCTGGAATGGAGCGTGCCGTCGCCGGCGCCCTACCACACCTTCACCACGCCGCCGGACATGGACACCCTGCACGAGCACCGCACGGGGCCCAAGCATGACTAGCGCAGCCGCCGGCCGCCCACGCGGGCGGCGCCTGCCGAGGAGCCGCCGATGAGCGAGTCACTGCCCACCGCGCGTCTGGTTCGCCGCCTGTTGCTGGTGGTGGCGGCGATGTTCGCCTTTGGCTTCGCCCTGGTGCCGATCTACGACGTGATGTGCCAGGCGTTCGGCATCAACGGCAAGACCGCCGGCGCCTATGACGGCAAGCAGACGGTGGATGCGGCGCGCCAGGTGCGCGTGCAGTTCCTCGCCACCAACGCCGCAGGCATGGCCTGGGAGTTCCAGCCGCTGGCCGCGCAGGTGGAGGTGCATCCGGGCGCCAGCCAGGAAATCCGCTTCGTCGCCTTCAATCCGACGGACAAGCCGATGACCGCCCAGGCGGTGCCGAGCGTCTCGCCGTCGAAGGCCGCGGCGTTCTTCCACAAGACCGAATGCTTCTGCTTCACCCAGCAGGTGCTGCAGCCGGGCGAGCGCATCGAGATGCCGGTGCGCTTCATCGTCGATCGCGACCTGCCGGCCGATGTGCGCCACCTGACCCTCGCCTACACGCTGTTCGACATCACGTCCCGCCAGCCACCGGTCGCCGCCCTGGCACCGGCCGCGGCCAAGGAGAGTCTGCAATGAGCACCCAGACCCACGAGCAGTACTACGTCCCGGCGCAGAGCAAATGGCCGATCATCGCCACCGTCGCCCTGCTGGTCACCTTCTTCGGCCTGGGCACCTGGTTCAACGACCTGAAGGCCGAGCGCGCCGAATCCAGCGGGCCGCTGATCTTCTTCATCGGCGCGCTGCTGATCGCCTACATGATGTTCGGCTGGTTCGGCGCGGTGGTGAAGGAGAGCCGCGCCGGGCTGTACAGCGCACAGATGGACCGCTCGTTCCGCTGGGGCATGAGCTGGTTCATCTTCTCCGAGGTGATGTTCTTCCTGGCCTTCTTCGGCGCGCTGTTCTACGTGCGCTACTGGGTCGGCCCCTGGCTCGGCGGTGAAGGCGACAAGGGCGTCAGCAACATGCTGTGGCCGGGATTCGAGTACAGCTGGCCGCTGCTGAACAATCCCGATCCCAAGCTCTATCCGGCACCGGAAGGCACCATCAGCGCCTGGGGGCTGCCGCTGGTCAACACCATCCTGCTGGTGTCCTCCAGCTTCACCCTGACCTGGGCGCACCACGCGCTGCGCAAGAACAATCGCCAGCAGCTGAAGATCGGCCTGGCGGTGACGGTGCTGCTCGGCGCGGCCTTCCTGATCCTGCAGGCCGAGGAATACATCCACGCCTACAACGAGCTGGGGCTGACGCTCGGTTCGGGCATCTACGGCGCGACGTTCTTCATGCTCACCGGCTTCCACGGCGCGCACGTGACGATGGGCGCGATCATCCTCACGGTAATGCTGATCCGCATCCTGCGCGGGCATTTCAGCGCCGAACACCACTTCGGCTTCGAGGCGGCGAGCTGGTACTGGCACTTCGTCGACGTGGTGTGGATCGGCCTGTTCGTCTTCGTCTACGTGATCTAGGAAGCCAGCCCCGGGCGCAGTTCGCCGGACCAGAAGCCCCAGGCGATCAGCGCAACGGTCAGCGCAGCCAGGCAGACGCGCACGAACAGCGCCGCGATCACGCGAGAGCGGCGCCCCTCGTCGCGCACCAGGAAGAACAGGCCACTGAACAGACTGACCAGCGTGGCCACTAACAAAAGAACGATCGCCGTCTTGAGCATGAGCGATTCCAGAGGGCACCTCTAAAAACGTAGACGAGGCAGCCAGCGCAAGGCGGAAACAGGCGAAAAAGCGCAGTTTACGAGTTGTAAATGAGCATTTTGAGCCTGTTTCCAACGCAGCGAGGGCAACGCAGGTAGTTTTTAGAGGTGCCCTAGATGGGAGGGGAGTGGGGGTGGATTATAGCCAGCCATATCTACATTCCAGGGTGCCGGCCATGAGCCGCTTCCGCCCGGGGCTGCTGCCGACCCTGCTGGTGTTGGCGCTGCTGCCGCTGCTGATCTGGCTGGGTTTCTGGCAGCTGGAACGCAGCGAGCAGAAGCGCGAGCTGCTGGAGCGCCAGCAGGCCCGCCAGGAGGCCGCGCCGCTGACGCCGGAGCAGCTCGACGGCAGCGCCGGGCAGGCCTACGCGCGCGTGTACCTGCAGGGGCGCTTCGATGCCGCGCACAGCTTTCTGCTCGACAGCCGCACGCGCGACGGCCAGGTCGGCGTGGAGCTGCTGCAGCCCTTCTACGACGAACCCAGCGGTCGCTGGCTGCTGATCAACCGCGGCTGGCTGCCCTGGCCGGACCGGCGCATCGCCCCGCAGTTCGACACACCGCAGCAGCCCCTCAAGCTCGCCGCCTGGCTGTACGTGCCGCCGGGCAAACCGTTCGTCTTCAGCGAGCGCATGGCCGAGGGCTGGCCGCGGCTGATCAGCCACGTCGATGTTCCGGCGCTGTGGGCGCTGCTCGGCCGCGACGGCGTGGCCCAAGAACTGCGCCTGGAGCCCGGCCCGAGCGCCTACCGCGCGGACTGGCCGGTGACCAGCATGAGTCCGCAGCAGCACGTCGGCTATGCGGTGCAGTGGTTCGCCCTGGCCGCGGCGCTGCTGGCGCTGTTCATCTATTTCGGCGTGCATCAGGCACGAGGAGCACGGCATGAACCCGATGAATCCGACCATGAACGCCACTGAGCCCCGCCGCGGGCGCGGGCGTCTGCAACTGCTGCTGATCATCGCCGTGGTGCTGGGGCCGATGCTGCTGGCCTCGGCCATGTACCGCTACGGTTTCTGGGTGCCGCAGAGCCGCAGCTACCACGGCGTGCTGGTCGCCGACGGGCAGAACCGTGCGGCCATCGGCGTGCAGGCACCGGCGGCCGCGACACGCTGGGAGCTGCTGGTCACCGCGCCGCAAGGCTGCGCGGAAGACTGCCTGCGGCTGGTCTATCTGGCGCGGCAGATCAATATCGGCCTGGCCCGCGAGGCGGCGCGCGCCGGCCATGCGCTGGCCAGCAGCGCGCCGCTGGCGGCCGAAGCCGAACAGCGGCTGGCACGCGAATACCCGCAACTGCAGCGCTACGGACTGACCCCGACCGGCGATGCCGCGCCGCAGCTGTGGATCGTCGATCCGCACGGCAATCTGGTGCTGCGCTACGACGCCAAGGCCGACGGCAAGGCGATCCTCGACGACCTCAAGTACCTGCTGAAGATTTCGCAGATCGGCTGAAGCCGGCACAAGGAGCACCCGATGGCCCGCCCCGGTTACCGCCTTGCCCTGTTCGCTACCGCGCTGGCCGTGGTGGTGGTGCTGCTCGGCGCCTACACGCGGCTGACCCACGCTGGCCTCGGCTGTCCGGACTGGCCAGGCTGCTACGGTTTTCTCAGCGTGCCGATGAGCGAGCAGGCGCAGAGCCTGGCCGCCGAACGCTTTCCCGAGGCGCCGGTGGAGGTGCGCAAGGGCTGGAACGAGATGGTCCACCGCTATTTCGCCGGCAGCCTCGGGCTGGTGATCCTGGCGCTGGCGGTGCAGGCGCTGCGCCGTCGCGACGCGCCGGGCCAGCCGGTGAAACTGCCGCTGCTGCTGCTCGCCGTGGTCATCGCCCAGGCGCTGTTCGGCATGTGGACGGTGACGCTGCAGTTGTGGCCGCAGGTGGTCACCGCGCACCTGCTGGGCGGCTTCACCACCCTGAGCCTGTTGTTCCTGCTGTGCCTGCGCCTGTCCGGGGCGCTACCGCCGCTGGGCGCGGTCGACGGCCGGCTGCGCGCCTTCGCGGCGCTCGCCCTGCTGCTGGTAGTCGGCCAGATCACCCTCGGCGGCTGGGTCAGCAGCAACTATGCAGCGGTGGCCTGCACCGATTTTCCCACCTGCCACGGTGAATGGTGGCCACGGATGGATTTCGCCAACGCCTTCAACCTCACCCATCACGACATCGGCCCCAACTACCTCGGCGGCCTGCTCTACGGCGAGGCGCGCACGGCAATCCACGTCAGCCACCGGCTCGGCGCACTGAGCGTAACACTGGTGCTGCTGACGCTCGCCGCGCTGCTGCGGCGCAACGGCCTCGGCCGCCTCGCGGCGCTGGTGCTCGGCGCGCTGACGCTGCAGGTCGGGCTGGGTATCGCCAACGTCGTGCTGCACCTGCCATTGCCGGTTGCGGTAGCGCACAACGGCGGCGGCGCCGCGCTACTGCTGGTACTGGTGCTGATCAACTACCGCCTGCGCCAGCCTGCACGCGCCCGACATCCCGCATCGATGACGTCCTCGGCCGGTCGCTTCGACCTGCCCGGCGCCCGACCATAAGGAGAACATCATGGCCACCGTACTCAGCGAACGCCGCGTCCAGGCCAGCTGGCGCGACTACCTGGAGTTGACCAAGCCGAAGGTGGTGCTGCTGATGCTCATCACCTCGCTGGTCGGCATGTTCCTCGCCACCCGCGCCGGCGTGCCCTGGACGGTGCTGCTGTTCGGCAACCTCGGCATCGCGCTGTGCGCCGGTGGCGCGGCGGCGGTCAATCATGTGGTGGACCGCCGCATCGACGCGGTGATGGCGCGCACCCATAAGCGCCCGCTGGCCGAGGGCCGGGTGTCGCCCGCCGCCGCGCTGACCTTTGCCCTGGCGCTGGGCGTCGCCGGGCTGGCACTGCTGCTGGCCTTCACCAACGCGCTGGCGGCCTGGCTGACGCTCGCCTCGCTGATCGGCTACGCGGTGATCTACACCGGCTTTCTCAAGCGCGCCACGCCGCAGAACATCGTTATCGGCGGGCTGGCCGGCGCCGCGCCGCCGCTGCTCGGCTGGGTCGCGGTGACCGGCCAGATCAGCGCCGAACCGCTGCTGCTGGTGCTGATCATCTTCGCCTGGACGCCGCCGCATTTCTGGGCGCTGGCGATCCACCGCCGCGCCGAGTACGCCAAGGTGAACATTCCGATGCTGCCGGTGACCCATGGCGTGCACTACACCAAGGTGCATATCCTGCTCTACACCGCGATCCTGCTGGCGGTCAGCTTCATGCCGTTCGCCATCCACATGAGCGGCCTGCTGTACCTGGTCGCCGCGGCGTTGCTGGGCGGGCGGTTTCTCTACTGGGCCATCGCGCTGTACCGCGACAGCCGGCCACATGCGGCAATCAAGACCTTCAAATTCAGCATCTGGTACCTGTTCGCGCTGTTCATCGCGCTACTGGTTGATCATTATCTGCTGCTCGATTTCTAGTGGCCGAACAGGCCACCCAGCCACCCACAGGACGCCCATGACCCGCATCCAGAAAACCGTCTTCATCCTCGTTGCGCTGATCGCGCTGGTCGTCGGGCTGACGGTTTCCAAGGTGCTCAATGGCGAGCGCCAGCCCGACCCGACCCAGTTGCTGGATGCCGGGATCGTGCTGCTGCCGCAGAGCCGCCCGCTGCCGGCGCTGAGCCTGACCGACGAGAATGGCCAGGCGGTGCAGGTCGACCAGCTCAAGGGCGGCTGGACGCTGCTGTTCTTCGGCTACACCTTCTGTCCCGACATCTGCCCGACCACCCTTGCCGAGCTGCGCCAGCTCAACGGCCTGCTCCCCGAAACGGTGCGCGGGCAGCTCCAGCCGATCCTGGTCAGTGTCGATCCGAACCGCGACACGCCGGCCAAGCTCAAGGAATATTTGGGTTATTTCAACGCCGGTTTTCACGGCTGGACCGGCACGCCGGAGGCCATCCAGACGCTGGCCAACGGCGTCGGTATCCCGTTCATTCCGCCGGACACCAGCAAGGAAAACTACACCGTCGACCACAGCGGCAATCTGGTCATCATCGGCCCGGACGGTCGCCAGCACGGCTTCATCCGCGCACCGCTGCGGGTGCAGAAGCTCGCCGAACAGTTGCCCGCGCTGGTGCAGCAGCCGCGCTGAGTGACCACCCCTTTCCGTAGAAACGACAAAGCGCGGCGAAAGCCGCGCTTTGCATTCGGGCCGCGCTTACTTGGTCTGCAGGATCAGATCGCGGCGCATCAGCGTCTTGATCTTCAGCAGGTGATCGTCTTCCTGGGTCTTGGCCTTGACGAAGCTGTCGCCGATGTTCGGATGGCCCGCGGCCTGCGCCAGCTCGATCAGCAGTTCCCAGGCGGCGTTGTCCGCCAGCTCCGCCGTCAGCAATGCATTCAGACACTGCGGGATGTTGGTGCGTGGATCGGTCAGCACCTGCATGATGCCCATCGCCATGACCCCGGCCACGTCGGCACAGGGCGTCTGCGCGGTGGGATCGGCGCCGAGTTTTTCCATCGCCGCGTGCACCAGCATCATGTGCTCGAACTCTTCGTCACGGATGTGCTGCAACTCGTCCACCAGCGCGCTACCGGAATCGAGGTTGCGCGCCTTGGCGATCATCGCCTCGTACAGACGCACGCCGTTGCGCTCGAACGCCAGGCGCTCGCCGAGCTTGTCGATGAACACCTCGGGGCTCTTGCCCTTCATCATGTCGAAGCCGGTCTTGAGCATGCCCTTGGCCGAACCCGGCACCGGCACGGAGCCGATGCGGTCGGCCTCTTCATTGCGCTCGGCACGCTCGACCAGCATGCCGTGTTCGTCGCCCGGCACGTCCGGGTGAATCTCGTTGACCGCTTCCAGCAGGCGCTTGGTGTCCTTCGGCGACATCTGCACGCCGGTGAAATTGGTTCCTACTTTCGCTGCAGTAGCCATGGTCGTCTCCTCAGGAAGCCTTGCGCATCAGTTCGCCACCCGGCGCCCACTGGTAACCCGCCGAGACGATGTCCGAGGCGAGCCCTTCTGAGGCGAGGTGGTTGCGGTAGTCGAGCGAGGACTGCGGCTCCTTGGCCTTGTCCACGTAGGCCGGGCCGGCGGTACGCAGGTTGACCTCGGCGGCCAGCACCTGGCGGACGAAATCGCGCTGGCTCTTGAACTCGACCATCTTCGGCAGCGGGCCGGCGAGAATCTCGGCCGGATCGCGACCTTCGAGTTTCTTGAACCACTCGCAGGCGACATTGAGGTGGCCCAGCTCATAGTCGAGGAAGCGCTCCCACATGGCCTTGATCCGCGGGTTGGTCTCCTGCTCGGCGCAGCTGGCGTACATGTAGACCTCCATCGCTTCGTGCACCAGCCACTTCTCGATGTGGCTCTCGCTGGGGTCGGACAGCGCGCCGTACTGGGTCACGTGCTGCTCCTCCACCGAAGCGATCTCGGCGTACAGCTGGCGCGCCAGCGGGTCGGCGAACAGCGGGCCGATGTTCATGTAGTAGTCGTGGGTCTGGTATTCCGCGCCGGTGATCAGCGCCGCGTGGATCTTGGTGATCAGCGCGGCGCTGTTCTTCTCGTAGTTGTCGCGGATGTCGTTTTCCGGATGGCGATGGTGCTCGGAGGTTTTCCGTCCCGGCACGATGTCGGTGTAGCCCTGCAGGATGTTGTTGGCATCCTTGCCCTCGAGGCGATCAAGCATCGCGGAGTAGCGATACAGGTGGTCGAAGTCTTCCAGCAGGCCGAAGCGATAGGTCTGTGCCTGGTAGGGATCGGGCTCGTTCTGCGCCACGGCGGCGGTCACCTCGATGGCGACCTGCTCGTAGGCGACGGTGGTTTCCAGCGGCGAGTGGTCGGCGCCGATCAGCCAGTTGATCATGGTCGCCTGGTGCTGCTCGGTGCGACGAATCTGCGCCAGCGGCAGGCGCAGTTCCTTGTTGAAGCGGGCGATGCCGTGGGAAAGGCGCAGGGCATCGGTCTCGACGCCGTTCATGAGGATGATGCGCACACGGGTAAAGGCATCGTCATCGAGCTTGCTGATCGGCTTGCCGGCCATTTCCTTCCAGGTGAACTTTTGCTTCTCCAGCGGCGTGCCTTTGTTGTCGAAAATTCCGGATAGGGTCTCCATGGAGCCTCCGTGGTTATGCGTGGGTATCAGGCATGAGGGATCGCCGCCGTATGAATCGGCGACCTAGTAAAGAGGACCGGAGGCTTCGGCAAACGATTCGCACCGTTCACGGTCGAGGGAATCGCCGCCGATGAACGGTATATCGCAACTTTTAGACACATGAACCGCGTTCGGCGCAAAGCGCCGTGGTAGCGCGCGGCGCCGTTGCGCCTGCTCAGTCGGACAGCTGCCTGAGCGCGGCCTCCCGCTCGTCGGCGGGATGCTCGGCGAGCGCCTCGACCGCCGCGTGAAAGCGCGCCCAATCGCGTTCGCTCTGTTCGAACAGTGCGGCAAACGCCGGCACCCAGCGGTCGTACAGGCCGAACGGCACCAGGCTGGCGTTGTTCAGCGGCCGCGCGAACCAGCCATCGAAACGCCGCGAGCCGCCCCAGGCACCGTCGCGCAGGTGCCGGTAGTCACGCCGCAGCCGCGTGAATTCGGCCTGTTTGAGTGCCCGCAGCTCGGCCTGCGGCCTGTCCGAGGCATACAGCGCGGCCAGCCGCTCGCGCGTAGCCAGCAGCAGTTCGACCAACTGGCGATACTGCCGCTGCGCCTGGCCGTCCAGCGGCGGCAGGCCGCGCGCGCGGCGCCACTGGCGCAGTCCCTCGCGCTCGACGAAGGTGGCGTAGGACTCGTTGAACGCGGTGTCACCGGGCACGTAGAGACGCTGGTGCGCCAGCTCGTGGAACAGCAGCGCGGCAAGCTGCTCGTCGTCACGGCGCAGCATCGAGCTGAGCAGCGGGTCGGCGAACCAGCCGAGCGTCGAATAGGCCTCGACGCCCGCCACGTGGGTATCCAGCCCCTGCGCCTGCAGACGCGCCGCCTCGCCGCGCGCGGCACCCTGGCGGTAATAGCCGCGATAGGCCACGCAGCCGGCAATCGGGAAGCAATGCTCGACGGGCTTTACCGAGAACGCTTCGGTGGCGAACAGGTTCCACACCACGTAGGGCCGCTGGATGTCCGCGTACAACCGGTAGCTGTCGTTGTCCGGCAGCCCCAGCGCGCTGCTGGCGAAGCGGCGCGCTTCCAGCGCATGCGTCAGGCGCTGACGCAACGCCGGGGCGCGGGTTTGGTCGGCGATCACCCGCGCGACCGGCTCGCGCTGGCGCAGCAGTTCGAGCTGACCGACCGCCAGCTGGCTGTAATAGCTGCAACCGTTCAGACCAACGGCAAGCAGCAGGGGAACCCAGCGCAGGGCGCGGTGGTCGATGGTGGCGGCGTTGGGCTTCGGCATCGGGAATCAACCGGTGAGTCGCAACCGGCGTCGTGCCGGGTCAGTCGGCACCCTACAAAGGCCGCGCGGCGGATGGCAATCCCACGCCGGCATTCGCTTTCGTTTCGCTAGCCGGGCGCCCGCTGCCCGGTCGGAGCCTTCCCGATGCGCGCTCTCCTCGTTGCCCTGCTGCTTTCGCCCCTCGCCGGTTGTTCGCTGTGGATGCCCAAGCCCGATCCCAGCCAGGCCTGGGTGGATCTCAAGCCGCATGGCGAAACGCAGCTGCAGGCACTGGCGGTGGACGGCAAGGCGCTGGATGACGGCCGCTACTTTCAGGTCGAGCCGGGCAGCCGCACGCTGGAGATGCGCTATCGCTTCCAAGTCGAGGGCAGCAACATCGGCCCGGCCAGCGCACCGCTGCCGCGCGACTGCAAGCTGACCCTGGCCTACGACCGTTTCAATGCCGGCGCGCGCTATCGGCTGGTGGCCGGGGGTTACGGCTTCCGTCCGTGGGCCAAGCTCTACGACGAACACCAGTACGTGCTGGCGCGCGCCGAGGAAAAGGGCTGCGGCAACCTCGCCGAACGCTGAGGCCGGTGCCCGCCCGGCGCGGTTGAAAAGCCCCGGCATCTGGCGCAGGCTCGCAGGATCGTGACGAGGCAGTGGCCTCGTGCATGCCCGTCGAGGAACTCATCATGCGCCTGACGCTCGCCCTGTTGATCGCTCTCGCCGTGACCGGCTGCGCCAGCCCGCTGCCGCCGCACGATCCGCAGATGGCCTGGGTGGACATGCGCGCGCAGACCATCGACATCTTCATGTCCGACCGGCTGGACGGCAAGCGCACCTACGACGGGCGCTTCTTCCAGGTGCCGCCGGGCCGTCATGAACTCGAAGCCAACTACGAATTCGAAGTCAGTGGCGGCGGCCTCGGCATGTTCGGCGAGACCCAGACCATGCGCTGCACGATGGTGGTGCAGTACGACCACTTCGAGGCCGGCAAGCGCTATCTGTTCCAGGCGCGCTCGCTCGGCTTCACGCCACAGGGCTGGCTGCTCGACGAACAGCGCAACGTGCTGGTCGAGGCACAGGCCGAGCACTGCTATTGAGGAAGAGGTAGACGATGTCCCGTATTGCCCAGACCCGCTTTTCCGCCCTAGACCTGGCACCGATCCGCGATGACGGCACGCCGGCCCAGGCGCTGCACAATGCCCTGGCGCTGGCACGGCACGTCGAAGGGCTCGGCTTCGAGCGCTTCTGGGTCGCCGAGCACCACAACATGGACGGCATCGCCAGTGCCGCCACCGCCGTGCTGATCGGCTACCTGGCCGCCAACACCACGCGCATCCGCCTCGGCGCCGGCGGGGTGATGCTGCCCAACCACGCACCGCTGGTGATCGCCGAACAGTTCGGCACGCTGGAGGCCCTATATCCCGGGCGCATCGATCTGGGCCTCGGCCGTGCGCCGGGTGCCGACCAGTTCACCGCGCACGCGCTGCGCCGCGACCGCATGGGCAGCGCCGACGACTTCCCGCAGGACGTCGAGGAACTGGAACGGTTGCTCGGCCCGCGCCAGCCGAACCAGCGCGTCATCGCCATGCCCGGCATGAACAGCAACGTGCCGATCTGGCTGCTCGGCTCCAGCCTGTTCAGCGCCCAGCTGGCCGCGGCCAAGGGCCTGCCGTATGCCTTCGCCTCGCATTTCGCGCCGCGCTTCATGCATCAGGCGATCAAGCTCTACCGCGACAACTTCCAGCCCTCGGCGGTCCTCGACAAACCCTACGTGATGCTCGGCGTACCGCTGATCGCCGCTGACAGCGACGAGCAGGCCGAGTACCTGGCGACCAGCGTCTACCAGCGCATCCTCGCGCTGATCCGCGGCCAGAGCCTGGTGCTGCGCCCGCCGGTGCCGAGCATGCACGGCCTGTGGCTGCCGCATGAGCAGCAGGCGGTGGGCGATTTCCTCGGTCTGGCGCTGATCGGCGGGCCGGAGAAGGTGCGTGCGCGGCTGGACGTGCTGCTGGAGCAGACCCAGGCCGACGAACTGATCTTTACCTGCGATCTGTACGAAACCGCCGACCGCCACCGCGCCTTCGAGATTCTTGCCGGGCTGAAGTGAGCCCGGCACGCCTCAGCGCGGCTGCCGCGTCAGCTGTCGTTGAGGCGGAAGCCGATCTTCACCGTGACCTGGAAGTGCGCCACCTGGCCGTCGCGGATGTGCCCGCGAATCTCGCCGACCTCGAACCATTCCAGGTTCTTCAGCGTCTTGCCCGCCTCGGCCACGGCGTTGCGGATCGCCTCGTCGACGCTGTTGCGCGACGAGCCGACGATCTCGATCTTCTTGTAGGTGTGATGGTCCGACATGAATGCCCCCTTGCGTTCGATGAGCCTCCGCTCGATTGAGGCCGTCCCTGCCTGAATTGAGGCTAGCAGAGCCACGCGAAGTTCAGCCGCCGCGGCGGCCATTCATGCGATGCGCCGGTAGGGGTAGTGCTGCGGCTTGAATACCTGATTGAAATGCCGGCCCAGCGAATCGGCCTGCAGCAGCGCTTGCACCGCCGCGGCCGGCACCTGCTCGTAGCGGTACAGCGCGCCGCTGGCGAACTCCACCTCCAGCACCTGCTGCGCGGCGTCGTAACCCAGCGAGCGTAGGCTGCTGGAGGCCACCGGCGTGCGCTTCATCGCCGGCTGATCCGCTTCACGGCTTGCGCTCGATCCGCTGATCGACGCCGCCGACGGCGAAGTGCGGCTCCTGGCCCTGCCAGAGCAACTGGTTGTCGGCACCTTCGACGGACACCTGCGCCGGCGCGTCGAAGCGCAGCTCCAGTTCGTGCTCGGCACCGCTCACCTCCACGACCGCCGGCTCGGCGCCGGCCACGATGGCCGTGCGCACACGGTTGCGGTTGGTGTCCACGCTCAGGCTGCCGACGGCCTCGGCCTGCACGCTGTTCTCGGCACCGGAGACGGTCAGCGCGGCGGCACGCTGCAGGCTCACCTGATGATCCGAGCCATAGACCTCGACCGCGCCGCAGTCGCCGGTCAGCTGGATACGGTTGCCGTTACCGGAGATGTTCACTGCCTGACCGTTGCAGGGTACGTCCCGCGACAGGCCGATGCCGTCCAGTTCGATGACGGCGGCCTGCGCCGCGGCCGAGGCCGAGGCCGAGGCCAGCAGACCGGCCAGCAGGGCCGGAGCGAGAAAGAGCGGGGTCATCTGGAAAATCCTTTTTTGCGCGAAGGGGCTCGTCGCAAGGCCCGTCGAACGCGCCACGCGGCGATGCGCATAGGACTCGACGGTCACGCCGGAGTTCGGCCGCGGCGCAGGGTCAGCCCGGCGACGGGCGCGCCTCGTGAAGCTCCGCACGCAACCACTCGGCCAGCCGCTCGGCACGCCGGCCGACCCGCCGTGTCGGCACCCACAGCGCCAGCCGTGCGGAGGTCTCGACGAAGCCCCAGGGCGCCAGCAGACGGCCGCTGGCGAGGTCATCGGCGACCAGCTGCTGCGGGGCGATGGCCACGCCGAGCCCGGCCAGCGCCGCTTCCAGGAGAAAATACAGGTGCTCGAAGCTCTGCCCCAACCGCAGCCGTGCCGGCTCCAGCCCTTGCTGCTGTGCCCAGCTCGGCCAGGCCTGCGGTCGCGAGGCCGGGTGCAGCAACGGCTCGTCGAGCAGCGCCGCCGCCGGCAGCGCACGCAGCGCGGCACACCGCGGATGATGCGGGCTGAGCACCGGGCCGATGCGCTCGGCGTCCAGCTCGAACACCTGCATGTCGGCCGGCCACGGCGGCTCGGCGTACCACAGCGTGGCATCCAGGCCGGGGCGACGCGGGTCCAGCTCGCCCTCGCTGGCCGACAGTTGCAGGCGCAGTTCCGGCAGATCGCGGTTGAGCCGGTCCAGCCGCGGAATGAACCAGCGCGCCAGCAGGCTGCCCGGACAGCCGAGCACGAACGGCGCCTCGGCGGTATCGCGACGGAGTTCGTCACAGGCGCCGCGCAGCTTGGCGAAAGCCTCGCCACTCGCCTCGCCCAGCCGACGCCCGGTATCGGTGAGTTTTACGCCGCGCCCTTCCTTTTGCAGCAGCGCCACCCCGAGGGTTTCCTCGAGCGTTCGCAGCTGCCGGCTGATGGCCCCGTGGGTGACGTTCAGCTCGTCGGCAGCGCGCTTCAGGCTGCCCAGGCGGGCGACCGCCTCGAAGGCACGCAACGCGTTGAGGGGGGGAAGCTCAGTCGCCATAGGTGAGTTTTCCTGACGTGTTTCGGCGATCTTATCGCTTTTCCGCGAGGGCCTGCAGCCGTAAGCTCGCCCTCATACCTGCCGTAGGGTGGAAAACCCGCGAAGCGATTTTCCACCGTCGATCACGATGGTGGACAAGGCTGCGCTGTTGTCCACCCTACGGTCACCCCGACTGCGTACACCGGCACCCAATCAAGGAGCGCTCCATGACCTCATACCGCACCGGCCCGGACAACCGCGGGCTGTTCGGCCGCTTCGGCGGCCAGTTCGTCGCCGAAACCCTGATGCCGCTGATCAACGAGCTGGCCGCCGAGTACGAGAAGGCCAAGAGCGATCCGGCGTTCCTCGAAGAGCTGGCCTACTTCCAGCGCGACTACATCGGCCGCGCCAGCCCGCTGTACTACGCCGAGCGCCTGACCGAGCACTTCGGCGGCGCGAAGATCTACCTCAAGCGCGAGGACCTCAACCACACCGGCGCGCACAAGATCAACAACTGCATCGGCCAGATTCTGCTGGCCAAGCGCATGGGCAAAAAACGCATCATCGCCGAGACCGGCGCCGGCATGCACGGCGTGGCCACCGCCACCGTCGCCGCGCGCTTCGGCATGCAGTGCGTGGTCTACATGGGCACCACCGACATCGACCGCCAGCAGGCCAACGTCTTCCGCATGAAGCTTCTGGGCGCCGAGGTGATCCCGGTCACCGCCGGCACCGGCACGCTGAAGGACGCGATGAACGAAGCCCTGCGCGACTGGGTGACCAACGTCCACAACACCTTCTACCTGATCGGCACCGCTGCCGGCCCGCACCCCTACCCGGCCATGGTCCGCGACTTCCAGTCGGTGATCGGCAACGAGGTCCGCGAGCAGATCATGCAGAAGGAAGGCCGCCTGCCCGACTCGCTGGTCGCCTGCATCGGCGGCGGCTCCAACGCCATCGGCCTGTTCCACCCGTTCCTCGACGATGAAAGCGTGCAGATCGTCGGCGTCGAGGCCGCCGGTCACGGCATCGACACCGGCAAGCACGCCGCCAGCATGGCCGGCGGCGCGCCGGGCGTGCTGCACGGCAACCGCACCTTCCTCTTGCAGGACGCCGACGGCCAGATCACCGACGCGCATTCGATTTCCGCCGGCCTCGACTACCCCGGCGTCGGCCCGGAACACGCCTGGTTGCACGAGATCAAGCGCGTCGAGTACGTGCCGATCACCGACGACGAAGCGCTCGAAGCGTTCCACCAGTGCTGCCGCCTGGAAGGCATCATCCCCGCGCTGGAAAGTGCCCACGCCCTGGCCGAAGCCTTCAAGCGCGCCGCCAGGCTGCCCAAGGAGCACCTGATGGTGGTCAACCTCTCCGGCCGCGGCGACAAGGACATGCAGACCGTGATGCATCACATGGCCGAACAGGAGAAAAAAGCATGAGCCGCCTGCAGAGCCGCTTTGCCGAACTGAAGCAGCAGAACCGCGCCGCCTTGGTGACCTTCGTCACCGCCGGCGACCCGGACTACGCCACCTCGCTGGCGATCCTCAAGGGCCTGCCCGAAGCTGGCGCCGACGTCATCGAACTGGGCATGCCGTTCACCGACCCGATGGCCGACGGCCCGGCGATCCAGCTGGCCAACATCCGCGCGCTGGCGGCCAAGCAGAACCTGCCAAAGACGCTGCAGATGGTCCGCGAATTCCGCGAAACCAACGCCAGCACGCCGCTGGTGCTGATGGGCTACTACAACCCGATCTTCGCCTATGGCGTCGAACGCTTCGTCGCCGATGCGAAAGAGGCCGGCGTCGACGGCCTGATCGTCGTCGACCTGCCGCCGGAACATAACGACGAGCTGTGCGACCCGGCCCAGGCCGCCGGCATCGACTTCATCCGCCTGACCACGCCGACCACCGACGACCAGCGCCTGCCCACCGTGCTCAACGGCAGCTCGGGCTTCGTCTACTACGTCTCGGTGGCCGGCGTGACCGGCGCCGGCTCGGCCACCCTGGAGCACGTCGAGGAAGCGGTGGCGCGCCTCAAGCGCCACACCGATATTCCGGTATGCGTGGGCTTCGGCATCCGCACGCCGGAGCAGGCCGCGGCCATCGCCCGGCTGACCGAGGGCGTGGTGGTCGGCTCGGCACTGATCGACCAGATCGCC
The DNA here is from genome assembly GCF_024448505.1 of Stutzerimonas degradans. Classification (GTDB taxonomy): domain Bacteria; phylum Pseudomonadota; class Gammaproteobacteria; order Pseudomonadales; family Pseudomonadaceae; genus Stutzerimonas; species Stutzerimonas degradans. The sequence goes on along the minus strand of NZ_JAMOHV010000001.1, from coordinate 35,977 downwards.
AGCGCCAAAAGCCCGGAACAGGCGGTGCAAGGCGTGCTGGGCCTGTGCCGCGAACTCAGCACCGGCGTGCGCAACGCCCGCGGCGGCGCCCGCGGCTGAACATCCCCGCTCCACACGTAGGGTGGAAAACGGCGCAGCCTTTTCCACCGGCCGGAACGCCGCAACGGCCCAGCGCCGGTGGATGATCGCCCAGGCGGTCATCCACCCTACGCGCCACGCTTGAGCGACACGCGCTTTCCGCGCGCCCTCACACAGCACCTCCCACTCGTCGAGCATCGATGATCGCTATCGATCCGGCTGATTTCGCCCCGGCGCGCCGAGCGCGTAGCATGCTGCGCACGCCCCGATTCGAATCACGCTGAGGAGATCGTCATGTCCGACAAGAGCTACATCCCGCCGAAAGTCTGGGTTCACGACGCACCGTCCGGCGGCCAGTTCGCCAACATCAACGCACCGACCGCCGGCGCGCGAGTGCAGCGGGCGCTGCCGGTGGGCAAGCATCCGCTGCAGCTGTATTCGCTGGCCACGCCCAACGGTGTGAAGGTCAACATCATGCTCGAGGAACTGCTCGCCAGCGGCCACGCCGGCGCGGAGTACGACGCCTGGCCGATCCGCATCGGCGATGGCGACCAGTTCGGCAGCGGCTTCGTCGAGGTCAACCCGAACTCCAAGATTCCCGCGCTGGTCGATCACAGCGCCGAAGGCGGGCCGCTGCGGGTGTTCGAGTCCGGCTCGATCCTGGTCTACCTCGCGGAGAAATTCGGCGCCTTCCTGCCCACGGAACTGCGCGCACGCACCGAGACGCTGAACTGGCTGTTCTGGCAGATGGGCTCGGCGCCGTTCCTCGGCGGCGGCTTCGGCCACTTCTACGCCTACGCGCCGGAGAAATACGAATACCCGATCAACCGCTACGCGATGGAAGCCAAGCGTCAGCTCGACGTGCTCGACCGCCAGCTGGCCGAACACCGCTACGTCGCCGGTGACGACTACAGCATCGCCGACATGGCGATCTGGCCCTGGTACGGCGTGCTGGCGCTGGGTGAGCTGTACGGCGCGGGCGAGTTCCTCTCGGTGCAGGACTACCAGCACGTGCAGCGCTGGGCAAATGAGATCGCCGCACGCCCGGCCGTCATCCGTGGCCGCAAGGTCAACCGTACCTGGGGCGAGGAATCGGAGCAGGCGCCCGAACGCCACAGCGCGGCCGATCTCGACTGAGCACGCCGCGCGGTTCGTAGGGTGGAAAACGGCAATGCCTTTTCCACCTTGCCCGCGTCCCGAACGGTGGATAAGCGCGCTGCGCGTTATCCACCCTACGCGCTACCTCACTTGCGCAACATGACGGCGAGATCCGTCTTTGCGTTGCATCCGGCCCTCGCGCATCAGGAGGCCGAGAAGGCTCCACGACAGACCCGTAGGGTGGAAAACGGCGCAGCCTTTTCCACGCGCCCACGCGTTACGTCCGGGCTGCCTTCGCTACCCCTTCGGAATCGATTCCGGACGCAGATAGGGCAGCATGTGCGCCACGTAATCCGCCTTGCCGAGCGCGATCCCTTCCTTGCGCAAGATCGAATACGCGGTCATCACGTGGAAATAGAACTGCGCCAGCGTCCAGTCACGGGCGTACTGCCCCGCGGTCAGGTCGAAGATCATCCCGTTTGCCAGCTCATGGGCGATTGGCTTGCCCGCGTTGGCATCCAGCGCATCGGCGGCGAGGCCGTCGAGCAACGCCACCGTCTCCTCGATCCGCGCATAGGCATCGGCCAGCGTGCCCGGCCGCTCACCCGCCTGCCGCCCCTCGTCCAGCAACTCGTTGATGACAGCCGGAAAGGCCTCGCCTCTCAACCGGCACACCGCCTCCCGCGCCTGCACGCAGGCAAAGCGAACCTGAGTCGACAGCGGAAACATATCCGGCGCCAGCCGCGCGGATAACAACGCCTGCGCCTCCGCTTCCGGCAGCTGGGCCTGCGCCTTCTTCAGCCAGCCGGAGAGGGTTTTGAGCATTTGCGTGTAGGTGGGGACGAGGAGAGTTGTTAGCAGCATGGGTTTGGACCTTGTGGAGAGCTACGCCGGAGAAAGTGGCAGCGTGTTACGAGCCTAGCAACCTGCGGATAAATGTCTGTCCCCCTTTTCCGTGTTTTCCTGCAATATAAAGCTAGCAACCTGCAGTAAATGAATCTGTCCCTTTCCCGGCCTAAAATAAAGCGGCATAGCACGGCCTAGCAAGCTTGCCAGCATAAATGGTCTGACCCAGGTTACCGCTGCGCTACAACTCACGATTTAAAAGGTGAACAACTTAGCCGCTCGTCAATCTGCAATGCTAAATCATACATCACATCGTACACTGCCTGTTCAAACCCTAAATAATATGAGACCTCATCAATCAAATTATTTTTCCCATGAGCAATTTCGTTCCTCCGGCTAACCAAGGTTCTTAGTTTAACCTCATGCTCCAAAATCTTAGAGCAACTCAAATCAGCAGTGACAAGCAAATCATTAAGCACGTTCGGCCAAAGGTTAGACTGAGTATCTACCTCAGGAAAGACGGGAGCTTTTTCCATATAGCTAGCGTGGAACTTTTTCACACCCTCCAGGAAGTCCGGAACACTGGAGTGCTTTAGCAAATTCAGAGGAACTGCTAACGCAAATACCTGCGTTGACGCAGGCAATTCAGAGCATACAACTTCAGCCTTGCTTATCGCATCAAAATATATAGTAAGCGCCTCTTTACAAAATCCCTCATAATGAGCATAGAGCATCGCCCACGCTGCCCTAAGCAGGGTTCTTCGCTGTATGTTAGAACTCGATGCAGAAAGCAGAACTCGCATAGTTGCGATTTCAGTTTCACGCCAGTCAAGATCTCTAGTAAGAGCATCCAGAACATCTGTCATGCAGCTAGGTACTCTGACACTACCGCAATCCTTTCGTTAAGCTTGGGAACAGTATTAGCTCCAGGTCCTGTTGCGTTAATAAAACGGTCATCTGAGAAAGCAGCCTGAAGCCGCTTTCTCACATCCTCAGCAGAAAGCGCTACCAAAGAATCTCGATTACTGTCAAACGCACATACAGAAGCCTCATAGTATGCAGGCGCCAGCCTACCCACTGCTTGCCCATCGTCATTGAAGCGAGTGAAGGCATCACTGCCTAATTTTTCACTAATTAAGTCAAATACCGTAAAGAACCGCTGTCGCTCCGCTGTTAAATCAAAAGGTTGTCTGCCGAATAAAATGTCCTCCATGAAGGAATCCAGCCAAGTCTCAATATTACCCTTATAATTTTGGCGATATAACGTAACCGCAAAGAACCGAAGAACAAGCTCCTCATCAGCTCGCTTCTCTCTAAAATTAGCCGGCAGTCGAGAGGTTGCAGTTAGGTAGTTTGGGTATTGCGCCATTTCCTGGATCGCATCATAAAATATATCCCCCCCCTCCACCATTCTCGAGCTACAATTTCTTATTTCTTGCGCTGACAAAAGAGAGCCGCCAGTATTCAGCCGCTTAAACATCTCGTACTTAACAAAAGCATCACCGGTTTTGTTGATTATTGTCGCTCGTATGGGGGATCTTTTTACTTTTAATCGAACGGTTAGCGGAAGATCTTGAAAGCGCAGGCCATTTAGCGAATCTAAAATATCGCACCCGATCAACACGAGCTCCGGCTCATTTATAGCTTCATGATCTAAGAACTGCAAAACAGAGCTAGTTCGCTGTAGGCCGTCAATAAGCTCCAAGACACCATTATCGCCTTCAACAAGGAATATAGGGGGAATCGGCAAACCCAATATTATCGATTCTATCAGTCTAGATCTTTGTTCGTTTGACCAGCGGAATAGCCTTTGATACTCCGGACGAATTATTATCTCTTTATCGTTATGCAAATTAAGCAATTCACCAAAAGAAAAATCTACAGCAGTAGTACGTATCTCTTTTCCAAACTCTGTTGTGTCATTCATGGACGTTACACGCCTTAAGATAAGTCTGGTCGGAGTCTAGCTTCCGTTGGTAAATTTGTAAAAACACATTGATGACACTTACTTTTACGGCGTGGGAATTTTTATCACCGCCAATTCGGCCACCACATCGCTTCCTGCGCCACTTCCACGACGTGTATCGAGTGCGCAGTTGCTGCGCGTGATGGCACATTAGTCACTGCTTACGCATGGGGTAAAGCAGACGATGGATTGATGCCCGCTTTTGGTGCGGTTTTCTGATCGCGGTCAACCAGTCGGCGGCCTCGACCATAGCTAGCCGGAAACCGCGCCGGTTGAAGCCACTCAGCACTGGCGCCAGACTCACCTCTCCGTCCTCTCAGACGATCCCCATGAAAACCAACCTCGACGAAATGCTCGCCTTTGTCAGCGTGGTCGACAGTGGCTCGATCAGTGCCGCGGCCGAGCAGCTGGAACAGACCGCTTCGGGCGTCAGCCGGGCGTTGAGTCGGCTGGAAGAGAAGCTGGCGGTAACGCTGTTGCGCCGCACCACGCGGCGGTTGGAATTGACCGAGGAAGGCGCGGCGTTTCTCGCCCAGGCACGGCGGATTCTGGCCAGCGTCGAGGAAGCCGAGGAGCAGATGGCGCTGCGCCGGCAGGCGCCGGCCGGGCGCTTGCGGGTCAATACCGCGTCGCCGTTCATGCTGCATGTGATCGTGCCGCTGATCGGCGATTTCCGTGCACGCTTTCCGCTGATCGAGCTGGAGCTGTACAGCGATGACCGCATCGTCGATCTGCTGGAGCGGCGCATTGATCTGGCCATCCGCATCGGCCCGCTGCCCGATTCCAGCCTGCATGCACGGCCGCTGTACCACACCCTGCGCCGGGTGCTGGCGAGCCCGGCCTATCTGGCGCGGCATGGCACGCCGCAGCGGGTCGAGGAGCTGGCGGATCACAGCCTGATCGGCTTTACCGAGCCGGATCGCCTCAACGACTGGCCACTGCGCCATGCACTGGGCGAAAGCTGGCGGATCGCCCCGGCGCTGCGGGCCTCCAGCGGCGACACGGTGCGCGAGCTGGCGCTGGCCGGCGAGGGGCTGGCGTGCCTGTCCGATTTCATGACCGACAGAGATCGCCAGCGCGGCGCGCTGGTGGAGGTGCTGGCGGCGCAGCGGGTCGACGTGCGCCAGCCGATCAACGCGGTGTATTACCGCAACAGCGCGCTGGCCTCGCGCATCGCCTGTTTTCTCGATTACCTCAGCGAGCACCTGGGCGCGGATGCGGCGCGCTGAAGCTCGCTATCGCTCGCGGCGCGACATGGGAACGGCGACACCGCTTTCGATGCTACCGGGCAGTGCATCGCCTTCCTGCTCGTAAGGCTCGATCTCGTCCCGGGCGCGCTGCCAGTGTTCGGCTTCCTGACCGTCGGGGCGGCCCTCGGCGTCCCATATCTCGTAGGCGCGTTGGCGAATGCGTTCCTCGATATTCATGGCTGGACCTCCGCTAACAGGCCGGCGACGGCCGGCCGCTATGCAGGAGAATGGCAGCTTCAGTGATTGCTTCCAGCCCGGGCGACGAGCGTATTCGGTTTCACCGGAACGCCGGGCTGTGGAACCGTCGCCGCGCACGCGGTCTTAGCTCTGGATAAATGGCGCCGACTGGCGTTTCATTCGCTTCGCGCCGCGCCCCGATTGGGCCGGCGTTTCGCCTTCTTCACACAGGACCCATCGATGAGCCTCGCCCCCAATGCAGGACGCCTGCCCGACCCGCATACCCTCACCCACCTGCCGCGCCTGGTGGCACGCTACTACAGCGACCGCCCGGACCCGGCCGACCCGGCGCAGCTGGTGGCGTTCGGCACCTCCGGGCACCGCGGCTCCTCGCTCAAGGGCAGCTTCAATGAGTGGCACATCCTCGCCACCACCCAGGCGATCTGCGATTACCGCCGCCAGGAGGGCATCGACGGTCCGCTGTTCATGGGCATGGACACCCACGCGCTGTCCGAACCGGCGTTCATCTCGGCGCTGGAAGTGCTGGCGGCCAACGGCATCCAGACGCGCATCGACGCCGGGTGTACGGAGACCAACGGCGAGCCGGGCTATACGCCGACGCCGGCGATTTCCAACGCGATCCTCACTTACAACCGCGGCCGCACCAGCGGGCTGGCCGATGGCATCGTCATCACGCCGTCGCACAACCCGCCGGGCGATGGCGGCTTCAAGTACAACCCCACCAATGGCGGCCCGGCCGATACCGGCGTGACCAAGTGGATTCAGGAACGCGCCAATGCGCTGCTGGTCGCCGGACTCGAGGGCGTCAAGCGCATGGATTACCGCCAGGCGCTGAAGGCCTCGACCACCCAGCGCTTCGACTTCATCGACGCCTATGTCGGCGGGCTGGAGCAGGTGATCAACCTCGCCGCGATCCGCGATTCCGGGCTGAAATTCGCCGTCGACCCGCTGGGCGGCGCCGGCGTGCACTACTGGACGCGCATCGCCGAACGCTACCGACTGCCGCTGGAAGTGCTGTCCACGGTGGTCGACCCGACCTTCCGCTTCATGCGTCTGGACTGGGACGGCAAGATCCGCATGGACTGCAGCTCGCCGCATGCCATGGCCGGACTGATCGAGAACAAGGACCGCTTCGACGTGGCCTTTGCCTGCGACACCGACCACGACCGCCACGGCATCGTCACCCGCTCCGGCGGGCTGATGAACCCCAACCATTACCTGGCGGTGGCCATCGAATACCTGTTCACCCACCGCCCGGGCTGGAGCGCCGAGGCCGGCATCGGCAAGACGCTGGTGTCCTCGTCGATGATCGACCGCGTCGCCGCCGGCATCGGCCGCCGTCTGGTGGAAGTGCCGGTGGGCTTCAAGTGGTTCGTCGACGGCCTGATGGACGGCAGCCTGGGCTTCGGCGGCGAGGAATCGGCCGGTGCGTCGTTCCTCGACCTCAACGGCAATGCCTGGTCCGCCGACAAGGACGGGCTGATCCTCGGCCTGCTCGCCGCGGAGATCACCGCCGTCACCGGCCAAGACCCGAGCGAGCGCTACCAGGCACTGACCGAGCGCTTCGGCGCGCCGGTGTACCAACGTATCGACGCGGCCGCCAACCGCGAGCAGAAGGCGCGCCTGGGCAAGCTGTCGGCCTCGCAGGTCACGGCGAAGGAACTGGCCGGCCAGCCGATCACCCGCATCCTCACCGAGGCACCGGGCAATGGCGCGGCCATCGGTGGGCTGAAGGTGGAGACGGAAAACGGCTGGTTCGCCGCGCGGCCGTCCGGCACCGAGGACGTCTACAAGATCTACGCCGAGAGCTTCGACGGCGAGACGCACCTGGCGCGCATCCAGGCCGAAGCCAAGGCGCTGGTGGATTCGGTGCTGGCCGGCTAATCGGCAGCCGCGCCGCGCAGTCAGTGACGCAGAGTCAGTGACGCGCCGGCGCGGCCTCGGTACCACCTTCCTCGGCAGACGGGGCCGCGCGGCCGCAGACGCTCTTCTTCATCTTGCCGACCACCTGCAGGCAGAGGTCGCTGTGCGGCATGATGCGGCAGGCCAGCGCCATGCCCTGCGCCTGTTCCTCGGCGCTGACATGGGCCTGGCTCATCACCTTCGCCTCGTAGCTGCCCTGGGTCACCTGCACCTTGCACACGCCGCAGCCGCCGCCGCGACAGCCCAGCGGAATGCCGCGCCGGCCGAGGCGCGCCATGCCGTGCAGCACCGATTCGTGCTCGTCGCAGGGATAGTGCTCGGCGGTGTCTTCGATGGTGATCTGGTGCTTCATCATCGCGCCCTCACTCTGCCGTGTTCAGACCCAACGCTGCCAGCGCGGCGCGGGCACAGGCTTCGTCCTGCTCCTCGCTGCCGCCGGAGACGCCGACGCCACCGATGCAGCGCCCCTCGATGAGGATCGGCAAACCGCCGCCGAGCACCACCAGCCGTGGCCGGGTGGTCAACCCGATGTGCAGGCGCGGGTTGTCGCCGATCACCTCCAGCCATTGGCCGGAGGGAAAGCCGAAGCTGGCGGCCGTGTACGCCTTGTCGATGGCGATGCTCTCCGAATGCAGGAAGGCCTCGGCCATGCGCAGATAGGCCAGCGTATTGCCGCTGCGGTCGACCAGCGCCACATGCACACGGATGCCCAGCCGCTCGGCGCAGTCCAGCGCCGCCTGCGCGGCCACGGCGGCGCCGCGCCAGTCCAGACGCAGCCCCTGGGGTTGGAGGAATTCGGCCTGCGTCATGGCGCGACCTCCCCTGCCTGCTCGCGCGCCGCGATCTCCGCCGCGCGCAGCAGGTCGGCCGGTACGCCGCCGATCGACCAGCCAACTTCGCCGGCCACGGCAAAACACTCGCGCGGGCGTCTGCTGCGCAGCGCCGCATCGCGCCGCAGCACGCGTCGCGAGTACTCTTGCGTGAACTGCAAGACCGGGAACCCGCATGAGCCTCGATGACATCGACTTCGCCGAACGCTATCGCCAGCACCTGCGCCGCAGCGCCCGCCCATCCAAGCCGCCGGGCGCCTGGGACAAGCGTGCCGTCGAACTGGCGGGCAAACCGCTGGGCGGCGCCTATACCGACGCGTTCATAAGGCTCATGGACCTGAGCGGCGCTCGCAGCCTGCTGGATATCGGCTGCGGTCCCGGCACCCTGTGCCTGCCGCTCGCCGCGCAATTCGAGCAAATCTACGCGCTGGACTACAGCCCCGGCATGCTGGCCTGCCTGCAGGCGCGCATCGATGAATCGGGCGTGGACAACGTGCAGCCCCTGCAATGCGCTTGGGAGGACGACTGGAGTGCAGTTCCGGTGTGCGACATCCTGATCGCTTCGCGCTCGGGCCTGGTCGATGATCTGGATGCCGCGCTGGAGAAGATCCACCGGCATACCCGGCTGCGGGCCTACATGACCCAGCTGGCCGGCGGCCACTTCATCGATCCGGCCATTGCCCGCCTGCTCGGACGCGAGCAGGCCAGCGTGCCGGACTACATCTACACCCTCAACCTGCTGCACCAGCGCGGCATTCATCCGCGCCTGGACTATATCGAGCTGCCCAGCCGCCTGGCTGGCTGCACCACCTTCGAGGAATTCGCCGAGCGCGTCGCCGGATCGCTCGGTCCGCTCGACAACGGGCAGCGCGAAACCCTGGCCGACTGGTACCGCGCCGACCCGGAGCGCGCCCGCCAGGGCGGCGCGCCGATGCGCTGGGCCTTCATCGGCTGGACGGTACCGTCGGCCACCACCTAACGGCGGGGGCCAGCGCGGTTATTCCACGGTGACGGACTTGGCCAGGTTGCGCGGCTGGTCAACGTCGGTGCCACGTAGCACGGCGACGTAGTAGGACAACAGCTGCAGCGGCACGGTGTAGAGGATCGGTGCCAGCGCATCGTGGATGTGCGGCATGTTCACCACGAAGGTGCCCTCGCCATTCTCCAGCCCGGCGGCGCCATCGGCGAAGACGATCAGCTCGCCGCCACGCGCACGCACTTCCTGCAGGTTGGACTTTAGCTTCTCCAGCAGCTCGTTGTTCGGCGCCACGGTGACCACCGGCATGTCGGCGTCCACCAGAGCCAGCGGACCGTGCTTGAGTTCGCCGGCCGGGTAGGCTTCGGCGTGGATGTAGGAGATCTCCTTGAGCTTGAGTGCACCTTCCATCGCCACCGGATACTGCGCGCCGCGACCAAGGAACAGCGTGTGGTGCTTCTCGGCGAAATGCTCGGCGACCTTCTCCACCGTGGTGTCCATCGCCAGCGCTTCGCCCAGACGCGTCGGCAGGCGGCGCAATTCGGCCACCAGCTCGGCTTCCCTGGCCGCCGTCAGGCTGCCGCGCACCTGGCCGAGGGCGAGGGTCAGCAGCATCAGTCCGGTCAGCTGGGTGGTGAAGGCCTTGGTCGAGGCGACGCCGATCTCCGGCCCTGCCTGGGTCAGCAGGCAGAGGTCGGATTCACGCACCAGCGAGCTGATGCCGACGTTGCAGATCGCCAGGCTGGCCAGATAGCCGGCGTCCTTGGCATTGCGCAGCGCGGCCAGGGTGTCGGCGGTCTCGCCGGACTGGGAGATGGTGACGAACAGGCTGTCGGGCTGGACCACGACCTTGCGGTAGCGGAACTCGCTGGCAACCTCGACCTGACAGGGAATCCCGGCCAGTTCTTCGAGCCAGTATCGCGCGACCATGCCGGCGTGGTAGCTGGTGCCGCAGGCGACGATCTGCACGTTGCGCACCTTGGCGAACAGCTCGGCGGCCTGCGGGCCGAAGGCCTGCACCAGCACCTGGTTGTCACCCAGGCGACCTTCGAGGGTGCGCTGCACAACCTTGGGCTGCTCGTGGATTTCCTTGAGCATGAAGTGCCGGTACTCACCCTTGTCCGCCGCCTCGGCGCCTTCGTGGTATTGCACCGCTTCGCGCTGTACCGGCTGCCCGGCGGCATCCCAGATCTGCACGCTGTCGCGGCGAATCTCGGCGATGTCGCCTTCTTCCAGGTACATGAAGCGGTCAGTGACCTGACGCAGCGCCAGCTGGTCGGAGGCGAGGAAGTTCTCGCCCAGTCCGAGGCCGATCACCAGCGGGCTGCCGCTGCGCGCGGCGAGCAGGCGATCCGGCTGGCGCGCCGAGATCACCGCCAGGCCGTAGGCGCCGTGCAACTCCTTGACCGCCGCCTTGAGCGCCACGGTGAGATCGCCGAACTCGTCGAGCTTGTGGTGCAGCAAGTGGACGATGACTTCGGTATCGGTGTCGGACTGGAATTCGTAGCCCAGCGCCTTGAGGCGGCTGCGCAGCGCCTCGTGGTTCTCGATGATTCCGTTGTGCACCACGGCCAGGTCGTGGCCGGAGAAATGCGGGTGGGCGTTGCGCTCGCAGGGCGCGCCGTGGGTGGCCCAGCGGGTGTGCGCGATGCCCAGACGGCCGGCCAGCTGGGCCTCGGTCTGCGCCTGCTCCAGCTCGGCAACCTTGCCGGTGCGGCGCAGGCGCTGCAGCGTTCCGGCGCCATCCAGCACGGCGACGCCGGCACTGTCGTAGCCGCGGTATTCCAGGCGCTTGAGGCCTTCGAGCAGGATCGCGGTGATGTTGCGTTCGGCGACGGCGCCAACGATGCCACACATGGGTCAGGTCTCCAGATTGGGTTCGATGGCCGCGCAGATCAGTCTGACGCCACGGGCCTGAATGGATGCGCGCGCCGCGTCTGAGAGGCGCTCGTCGGTGATCAGGGTGTGGATTCTGCCCCAGGGCAGTTCCAGATTAGGGATGCGCCGGCCGATCTTGTCGGACTCGGCCAGCACGATGACTTCGCGGGCAACCTCGGCCATCACCCGCGACAACCCCAGCAGTTCGTTGAAGGTGGTGGTGCCACGCTCCAGATCGATGCCGTCGGCACCGATGAACAGCTGGTCGAAATCATAGGAGCGCAGCACCTGTTCGGCCACCTGGCCCTGGAAGGACTCGGAATGCGGGTCCCAGGTGCCGCCGGTCATCAGCAGCACCGGCTCGTGCTCCAGCTCGCGCAACGCGTTGGCCACGTTCAGCGAGTTGGTCATCACCACCAGCCCGTGCGTGTGGCCGAGCTGCGGGATCATCGCCGCGGTGGTGGTACCGCTGTCGATGATGATCCGCGCATGCTCGCGGATGCAGCCAACCGCGGCGCGGGCGATGGCCTGCTTGGCCGGCGAGACCGGCTGCACGCCGTCGCCGATCAGCTCCTGCGGCAGCGACACCGCGCCGCCGTAACGGCGCAGCAGCAGACCATTCTTCTCGAGCGCGGCAAGGTCCTTGCGGATGGTGACTTCGGAGGTTTCAAAGCGCTGCGACAGCTGATCGACGCTCACCTCGCCCTGCTCGGCGAGCAGCGCAAGGATCGCGTGGCGGCGTTGCGGTGTGTTGCGCTTCGACATCAGCGATGTTTCGATCCGAAAGTTACAGGCGCGAATCAAAACATAAAGCGTTTGGAGGCTGCAAGCGGAGTCTTAGGACTTCTTCTTCACCGGCCTCTGCCAGCCATCGATGTTGCGTTGACGACCGCGGCCGAGGCCGAGGGTGTGCGCGGGTACGTCTTCGGTGATCACCGAACCCGCGCCGGTGGTAGCACCGTCGCCGAGCATGAGCGGCGCGACCAGCGAGCTGTTGGAACCGATGAACACGTCTTCGCCCATCACCGTGCGGAACTTGTTGGCGCCGTCGTAGTTGCAGGTGATGGTGCCGGCGCCGATGTTGGTCCGCGCACCGATCTCGGCGTCGCCCAGGTAGCTGAGATGGCCGGCCTTGGCGCCCTCGCCGAGCACCGCGTTCTTCAGTTCGACGAAGTTGCCGACGTGCGCCTTGCGGCCGAGCACCGCGCCGGGCCGCAGCCGGGCGAACGGCCCGCAGTCGGCGCCCTCCCCCACCTCGGCGCCTTCCAGGTGCGAATTGGCCTTGATGATCGCGCCCTTGCGCAGGACGCTGTCCTTGATCACGCAATTGGGGCCGATCTGCACATCGTCCTCGATCACCACGCGGCCTTCGAGGAGCACGTTGACGTCGATCAGCACGTCGCGACCGACCGCAACCTCGCCCCGCAGGTCAAAACGCGCCGGATCGCGCAGGGTGACACCTTGCGCCATCAGCCGCCGCGCCGCGCGCTGCTGGTAGTGGCGCTCCAGCTCCGCCAGCTGAATGCGGTCGTTGGCGCCCTGCACCTCCATTGCGTCCAGCGGTTGCTCGGTGGCGACGCGCAGACCGTCCGCGACCGCCATCGCGATCACGTCGGTCAGGTAGTACTCGCCCTGTGCATTGCTGTTGGACAGGCGGCCCAGCCATTCACCGATCCGCGCGCCCGGTACGGCGAGGATGCCGGTATTGCCTTCGCGGATGGCCCGCTGCGCGGCGCTGGCATCCTTGTGCTCGACGATGGCCTGCACCTCGCCCTGAGCGTCGCGCACGATGCGGCCGTAACCGGTCGGATCAGCAAGCTCGACGGTGAGCAGCGCGAGCTGGTCGGGGCCGACCTTGTGCAGCAGTCGCTGCAGGGTATCGGTTTCGATCAGCGGTACGTCGCCATAGAGGATCAGCACCCGTTCGGCCGTCAGGTTCGGCAGCGCCTGCGCCACCGCGTGGCCCGTACCGAGCTGCTCGGCTTGTACGACATAGCTCAGATCGTCACCCGCCAGGCGCTGACGTACCTGTTCGGCACCGTGACCGATCACCACCTGGATGCTCTTTGGCTGCAGCGCGCGGGCAGTGTCGATGACGTGGCCGAGCATGGACTGCCCGGCCACCGGATGCAGGACCTTCGGCAGGGCGGAACGCATGCGGGTGCCCTGACCAGCGGCGAGAATGACGATATCAAGAGACATGACGGTGATCCTGAACGGTTTGGCGCCGTCCGTTGGCCGGGCAGGTCGGTCGCCGGTGCGGACAGAATGGCGGAAAAGAAAAAGGGTAGCCAAGGCTACCCTTTTACTCGTACGCGATGAAGTCGCGGATCGATCAGTGCCGACCGTACTTCTTGCGCAGTGCCTCGATGGTCCGCAGCTGGGCAGCGGCCTCGGCGAGACGAGCGGCGGCGGAACCGTAATCGAATTCCGCGCCCTTCTCGTTCAGCGCCTTTTCCGCGGCCTTGACCGCAGCCTGCGCAGCGGCCTCGTCGAGGTCCCTGGCGCGCGTGGCGGTATCGGCAAGCACCTTCACCATGTTCGGCTGCACTTCGATGAAGCCGCCGGAGATGTAGAAGATCTCTTCGTCGCCACCCTGCTTGATCACCCGCACCGGACCCGGCTTGAGATCGGTCAGCAGAGGCGCGTGGCCCGGCAGGATCCCGATGTCACCCAGGTTACCGTGAGCGACGACCATTTCCACCAGCCCCGAGAACAGCTCTTCTTCCGCGCTGACGATGTCGCAGTGGACTGTCATAGCCATACATATGCCTCGGTAATCGGCCTGGCCGGCCGAGGCCGGTCAGGCTGGATCGGCGCCCGCGAACGGGCGCGCCAGTTACAGTTTCTTGGCCTTCTCGATGGCTTCGTCGATGGTGCCGACCATGTAGAACGCCTGCTCCGGCAGGTGGTCGTAGTCACCATTGAGAATGCCCTGGAAGCCACGGATGGTTTCCTTGAGGGACACGTACTTGCCCGGAGCGCCGGTGAAGACCTCGGCCACGTGGAACGGCTGCGACAGGAAGCGCTGGATCTTACGCGCACGAGCAACGAGTTGCTTGTCCTGCTCGGACAGTTCGTCCATACCCAGGATGGCGATGATGTCCTTCAGTTCCTTGTAGCGCTGCAGCACGTACTGCACGCCGCGAGTCACTTCGTAGTGCTCCTGGCCAACTACCAGCGGATCCAGCGAACGGCTGGTGGAGTCCAGCGGGTCCACGGCCGGGTAGATACCCAGGGAAGCGATGTCACGCGACAGAACGACGGTAGCATCGAGGTGGGCGAAGGTGGTCGCCGGGCTCGGGTCGGTCAGGTCGTCCGCGGGAACGTATACGGCCTGGATCGAGGTGATCGAACCGGTCTTGGTGGAGGTGATGCGCTCCTGCAGAACGCCCATTTCCTCGGCCAGAGTCGGCTGATAACCCACCGCGGACGGCATACGACCCAGCAGTGCCGACACTTCGGTACCGGCCAGGGTGTAGCGGTAGATGTTGTCGATGAACAGCAGAACGTCGCGACCTTCCTCACGGAACTTCTCGGCCATGGTCAGGCCGGTCAGGGCAACGCGCAGACGGTTTCCCGGCGGCTCGTTCATCTGGCCGTACACCATCGCCACTTTGTCGAGAACGTTGGAGTCCTTCATCTCGTGGTAGAAGTCGTTACCCTCACGAGTACGCTCACCCACACCGGCGAACAGGACAGACCGCTGTGCGCCTTGGCGATGTTGTTGATCAGCTCCATCATGTTCACGGTCTTGCCGACACCGGCACCACCGAACAGACCAACCTTGCCGCCCTTGGCAAACGGGCAAACCAGGTCGATGACCTTGATGCCGGTTTCCAGCAGGTCGTTGCCGCCCGCCTGATCAGCGTAGCTCGGCGCCGCGCGGTGGATGCCCCACTGCTCGTCGCAGGCAACCGGACCGGCTTCGTCGATCGGCTCGCCGAGGACGTTCATGATGCGGCCCAGGGTGCCGGTACCGACCGGAACCTGGATGGCGTTGCCGGTGTTGTTGACGTCCAGACCGCGCTTGAGGCCTTCGGTCGAACCCATCGCGATGGTACGAACAACGCCGTCGCCCAGCTGCTGCTGGACTTCCAGGGTGGTCTCGGCGCCTTGTACTTTCAGCGCGTCATAGACGTTCGGCACCTGATCGCGCGGGAATTCCACGTCGATGACGGCGCCGATGATTTGAACGATACGTCCGCTACTCATGTTTGGTTCCTCTGAATATTTGAACCGTTCTTAAACCGCGGCAGCGCCGCCGACGATTTCCGAAATTTCCTGAGTGATCGCAGCCTGACGGGCCTTGTTGTAGACCAGTTGCAGGTCGCCGATCAGCTCCCCGGCGTTGTCGGTTGCGTTCTTCATGGCAATCATCCGCGCGGCCTGTTCGGCTGCGCCGTTCTCAACTACCGCCTGGTAGACCTGGGACTCGATGAAGCGCACCAGCAGGGCATCCAGCAGCTGCTGGGCATCCGGCTCGTAGAGGTAGTCCCACTGACCTTTCTTGACCGGCTCGGCGCTCGCGTCTGCCGCCAGGGGCAGCAGCTGATCGACCGTCGGCTTCTGGGTCATGGTGTTGATGAACTTGTTGGATGCCAGGTACAAGCGATCGATACGGCCTTCGTTGAAGCCGTCCAGCATGACCTTGACGCTACCGATCAGATCGTTGATCGACGGTGCTTCGCCGAGGTTGCCGATCGCCGCAACGACGTTACCGCCGAAGCTGCGGAAGAAGCTTGCGCCCTTGTTGCCGATCACGCACAGGTCGACCTCGACCCGCTGGTCGTGCCACTCCTTCATGCTCTTGATCAGGGCCTTGAACAGGTTGATGTTCAGGCCACCGCACAGACCACGATCGGTCGACACGACGATATAGCCGACACGCTTGACCGGACGCTGCACCATGAACGGATGACGGTATTCCGGGTTGGCATTGGCCAGATGGCCAATCACCTGCCGGATCCGCTCCGCGTAGGGACGGCTGGCCGCCATGCGCTGCTGAGCCTTGCGCATTTTGCTGACCGCCACCTTTTCCATGGCGCTGGTGATCTTCTGCGTGCTTTTGATGCTCGCAATCTTGCTGCGAATCTCTTTTGCGCCTGCCATTTGACACCTATCGGGTTAGCAGGCGGGAGCCTTGCGGCTCCCGCTGCGGCTTACCAGCTCTGCGTGGCCTTGAACTTCTCGATACCCGCCTTCAGGCCGGCGTCGATTTCGTCGTTGAAGTCGCCCTTCACGTTGATCTTCGCCATCAGATCGGCGAACTCGCGGTTGAAGAAGGCGATCAAGGCCTGCTCGAAGGCGCCAACCTTGGCCACTTCCACGTCCGCCAGGTAGCCACGCTCGGCGGCATACAGGGACAGGGACATGTCGGCGATGGACATCGGCGCGTACTGCTTCTGCTTCATCAGCTCGGTGACGCGCTGACCATGCTCCAGCTGCTTGCGGGTCGCTTCGTCGAGGTCGGAAGCGAACTGTGCGAATGCGGCCAGTTCACGGTACTGAGCCAGTGCGGTACGGATACCACCGGACAGCTTCTTGACGATCTTGGTCTGCGCGGCACCACCGACGCGGGATACCGAGATACCGGCGTTGACGGCCGGACGGATGCCTGCGTTGAACATGGCCGATTCTAGGAAGATCTGACCGTCGGTGATCGAAATCACGTTGGTCGGAACGAACGCGGAAACGTCGCCCGCCTGGGTTTCGATGATCGGCAGAGCGGTCAGGGAACCGGTCTTGCCAGTCACCGCACCGTTGGTGAACTTCTCGACATACTCCTCGGAAACGCGCGAAGCACGCTCCAGCAGACGGCTGTGGAGATAGAACACGTCGCCCGGGTAGGCTTCGCGTCCCGGCGGACGGCGCAGCAGCAGGGAGATCTGGCGATAAGCCACGGCCTGCTTGGACAGGTCGTCATAGACGATCAGCGCGTCTTCGCCGCGGTCGCGGAAGTATTCACCCATGGTGCAGCCGGAGTACGGAGCCAGGTACTGCAGGGCAGCGGACTCGGACGCCGAAGCGGCAACGATGATGGTGTTGTGCAGCGCGCCGTGCTCTTCCAGCTTGCGCACCACGTTGGCGATGGTCGACTGCTTCTGACCGATGGCGACGTAGACGCAGCGGATGCCGCTGTTACGCTGGTTGATGATGGCGTCGATGGCCATCGCGGTCTTGCCGATCTGGCGGTCACCGATGATCAGCTCGCGCTGGCCACGGCCGACCGGGATCATGGCGTCGACCGACTTGTAGCCGGTCTGTACCGGCTGGTCGACCGACTTACGCCAGATCACGCCCGGTGCCACTTTCTCGACCGCATCGGTCAGCTGGGCATTGATCGGGCCCTTGCCGTCGATCGGGTTACCCAGGGCATCGACCACGCGACCCAGCAGTTCCGGACCTACCGGAACTTCGAGGATGCGGCCGGTGCACTTGGCGCTCATGCCTTCGGTCAGGCCCAGGTAGTTACCCAGAACCACGGCACCGACGGAGTCCTGCTCCAGGTTCAGTGCCATGCCGAAGATGCCGCCAGGGAACTCAATCATCTCGCCGTACATGACGTCGGCCAGACCATAGATGCGTACGATACCGTCGGAAACGCTGACGACGGTGCCCTCGTTACGGGCTTGAGCGGCGACATCGGATTTCTCGATGCGCTGCTTGATGATTTCACTAATCTCGGAAGGATTCAGTTGCTGCATGCCATGACCCTCAAATCAGGATTTCAACGATTCGGCCAACTGGCTCAGTTTGCCGCGGACCGAACCGTCGACAACCACGTCACCGGCGCGAATCAACACGCCGCCGATCAGCGCAGGGTTCACGACCTGCTGGAGGTTGACGGTACGATCTAGCCGCTTCGACAGGGCGGCAGCCAAAGTTTGGAGTTGCGCATTGCTGAGCTCGAAGGCGGTTTCAACCTCTGCCTCGAGCGTTTTCTCGGCTTGCGCCTTGATGTCCTCGTACAGCTCCCACACGGTCGGCAGGACCGTCAGGCGATCATTCTCGCCAAGGGTCTGGACGTAGTTGCGGAACGCTTCGTCGGCATCGTTGCCGAGCAGACGCACCAATTCCTGAACCTTGCTCGCGCTGGTCAGGCGGGGGTCGTTCAGCAACGCCGCGACTTCAGGGACTTCAACAGCGATGGCGGCCAGGTTCAGCATCTTCGACCAGGAACCGGTCTGTCCGGCCGCGCTGGCGAACTCGAAAGCGGCTTTCGCGTAAGGCCGAGCAAGCGTCTGGGTATTGATCATCGCTTGCCTCGCTTAGAGTTGGGAGGCCAGTTTTTCGACCAGCTCGTTGTGCACCTTGGCGTCCACCTGGGACTCCAGGATCTTCTCCGCACCGGCGACGGCCAGAGCCGCTACCTGACTGCGCAGTTGGTCCCTGGCACGGTTCACTTCCTGTTCGATCTCGGCGCGTGCACCGGCGACCAGACGCTCGCCTTCGACACGTGCCTGCTGCTTGGCTTCCTCGATGATCGAGTTGGCGTGCTTGTTCGCCTGCTCGAGAATCTGGGCAGCCTGCTCCTTGGTCTCACGCAGGGTGTTGGACACCTTGTCCTGAGCCAGCTTCAGGTCTTGCTGCGCACGGCCTGCCGCATCCAGCCCTTCAGCGATCTTCTTCTGGCGTGCGCTCATGGCAGCCGTGATCGGCGGCCAGACGAACTTCATGCAGAACCAGACGAAGATAGCGAAGGCGAGCGTTTGACCGAACAGCGTCAAGTTAATGTTCACAGCGATATACCTCGTGCTATCTCGTTCAACGCGGGAGTCATTCCACGGCGACGGGGTTCGCCCGGCGAACCCCATCTCAAACCGGAAAAATGATTAACCGGCGACAACGAAGATGAGGTACATCGCGATACCAACGCCGATCATCGGCACGGCGTCGAGCAGACCAGCCATCAGGAAGGTCTTGGTCTGCAGCTGCGGGGCCAGCTCAGGCTGACGCGCGGTGGATTCCAGCAGCTTGCCGCCCAGCAGGGCGAAGCCGATGCCAGTGCCCAGGGCACCCAGACCGATCATGATGGAGGCGGCGATGTAGACGAGTTCCATGTAAAGCTCCTGAAGCTAGGGGGGTTTAAGGTTTTTCGGTTAAAGCGTTGCGTTTTCAGTGATGTTCTTCATGGGCAGAGCTCAGGTACACCACCGTCAGTACCATGAAGATGAAGGCCTGAAGCGGGATCACCAGGATGTGGAAGATCGCCCAAGGCACATTCAGGGTCCACTGCACGTAGAACGGCAGCAGTGCGATGAGGATGAACACCACCTCACCGGCATACATGTTGCCGAACAGACGCAGTGCGAGGCTGAGCGGCTTGGTCAGCAGACCGAGGATTTCGAGGAACAGGTTGAACGGCACCAGCGACCAGTGGTTGAACGGAGTGAACGCCAGCTCCTTGCTGAAACCACCGAAGCCCTTGACCTTGACGCTGTAGAACAGAATCAGGATGAACACGCCGAGCGACAGGCCGAAGGTGCCGTTGGGATCGGCGGTCGGCACGATCTTGAACGCCGGCAGACCGAGCAGACCGGCGATGCCCGGAATATAGTCGACCGGAATCCACTTCAGGCTGTTCATCAGGAACACCCAGACGAAGATGGTCAGCGCCAGCGGAGCGATCAGCGTATTGCGGCCGTGGAAGGTGTCCTTGACCACGCCTTCGACGAATTCCACGCACATCTCGACGAAATTCTGCAGCTTGCCCGGTACGCCCACGGTGGCGGCCTTGGCAGCACTGCGGAACAGCAGGATGAACAGCGCGCCCATCAGCAACGACCAACCCAGGGTATCCAGGTGTACGGCCATGAAGCCCATGTCGCGCGCTTCGAGGCCGGTCTGGGCAATGGTCCAGGTCGCCTGATCGAGGACGCTGCCATCAGCACGCTCGTAACCGGCCGGCAGCTTGCCGTAAGTCAGGTTTTGCAGGTGATGCTGGATATATTCAGCCGGTGTGCTCGCCATAAACGCCTCAAATGCTCAATGCTTCGGATTGTTTTTCATCAGCAGGAGTGCACTCGCGCCGACGCCCAGCACCAGCAGGTAGCCGGTGAACAGGGCAACCGGTTCGAGCGGTCTCACCCCCACAAACACCAGCGCAAAAAGCGCTGCTGCCAGAATCTGTTTACCCATCTCGCCGGACCAGAAGGACTGGATGATCGCCCTGGTCGAGCGTGCGCCAAAATAACGGAATGCCTTGTAGGCGAAGTACAGATTCGCCAACCAGGCGATCAGCCCACCGAGCAACGCCGAATAACCGGCGACGATGCCGAAAACCATTCCACAAAGGACCGCGGCCGCCAGGGCTGCCAATACCTGTATCTGCAACACGCGAACGGCCGGCAAACGGTGCAAAGGCGTCTTGTTGCGTATGTTCACCAAAAAACCATCGCTGGCGGCGAGGCCGCGCTGGGCGCGTTTGCGCAGTCCAAAAAAGCGCGGCGAGTATAGGAGGAGGACCCACCTCGTTCAACCATCGGGTAGTAATTTCCGACCGGCACTACAAATTCTTTGTATCAGCGGATGTGCGCCAGTACGCCCTGCAGCTCATCCAGCGAATTGTAGCGGATCACCAGCTGCCCCTTGCCCTTCTGACCATGCTTGATCTGTACCGGAGAGCCCAGCCGCTCGGCCAGGCGCTGTTCCAGACGGCTGATGTCCGGGTCTGCCTTGACGGCGCTTTTCGCCGCCGGCTTGCCACTCAACCACTGGCGAACCAGCGCCTCGGTCTGCCGTACCGTCAATCCGCGTGCGACAACATGCCGCGCGCCATCGATCTGCTGTTCGGCCGGCAGGCCGAGCAGGGCACGGGCGTGGCCCATCTCCAGATCCCCATGCGACAGCAGCGTCTTGATCTCCTCCGGCAGCGCGATCAGGCGCAGCAGATTGCTGATCGAGACCCGCGACTTGCCCACCGCATCGGCGAGCTGCTGCTGGGTCAGCTGGAATTCCTGCTGCAGGCGCTGCAGCGCTACCGCTTCCTCGATCGGGTTGAGGTCCTCGCGCTGGATGTTCTCGATCAGCGCCATCGCGATGGCCGCTTCATCGGGAATATCGCGTACCAGTGCCGGAATGCTGTCCTTGCCGGCCTGCTGACTGGCACGCCAGCGGCGTTCGCCGGCGATGATCTCGTAGCGACCGCCGCTGATCGGACGCACCACGATCGGCTGCATCACGCCCTGACTGCGGATCGACTGCGCCAGTTCATCGAGGGCCGTCGGATCCATGTCCCGGCGTGGCTGGTACTTGCCGCGTTGCACGAGATCCAGCGGCAGGTGCTGCAACTCGCGGTCGTCGACGCGTACGGCATCTTCCTGCATCGCCGCGACCGTGGCGCCGCCGAGCAGGGCATCCAGCCCGCGTCCGAGCCCTCGTTTCTTGGTAGCCATGAAGATTCCTTATGCGATAGCGCTGCGTGCGGCCTTGCGCTGACGCCGCGACAACTCGCCAGCCAGCGCCAGGTAGGCCATCGCGCCTTTGGATTGCTTGTCGTACGCCAGCGCCGGCATGCCATGGCTCGGCGCCTCGGCCAGGCGCACGTTGCGCGGGATGACGGTGTCGTAGAGCTTGTCGCCGAAGTGCGCCTTGAGCTGCGCGGACACATCGCTGGTCAGGCTGCTGCGCGGATCGTACATGGTGCGCAACAGGCCTTCGATGGTGAGATTGGGATTGAGCAGCTGGGCGATGCGCTGGATCGAGTTGACCAGATCGCTCAAGCCCTCCAGCGCGTAATACTCACACTGCATGGGGATGATCACGCCGTCGGCGGCGGTCAACGCGTTGATGGTCAGCATCGACAGCGACGGCGGACAGTCGATGAGGATGTAGTCGTAATTTTCGCGCACCGGTGCCAGCGCCTCGCGCAGGCGATTTTCCTTGGCCGGCAGGTTGAGCAAGGCCACTTCGGCCGCGGTAAGGTCGCGATTGGCTGGCAGCAGCTGGTAGCCGCCATGTTCGGAGAACTGCATGGCATCGACCAGGCTGCATTCGCCGATCAGTACGTCGTAGATCGAGTACTCAAGATTGAGCTTGTCCACACCGCTGCCGGTGGTGGCGTTGCCCTGCGGATCCAGATCGATCAGCAGCACCCGACGCCGCGTCGCCACCAGCGATGCCGCCAGGTTGATGCAGGTGGTGGTCTTGGCGACACCGCCCTTCTGGTTGGCGATGGCGAATACTCTGGCCATGATCAGTCTCTGTCCCCGGTCATGAATCGTGGGTCACGAAGTGCGGCGCAGTATCAGCAGATGGCGCTGGCCTTGGCAACCGGGAACCTTGAGCACGTGACAGGCCTCCAGCCGGAAGTCCGCGGGCAGTGCCTGCAGCTCGTCGTCGGGCTGCACGCCCTTCATCGCCAGCCAGCGCGTCTCGGCTCCGCCGAGGTGGCGGGTCCAGGCCGCGAAATCCTGCAGCGCGCTGAAGGCGCGCGAACTGATACCGTCAAACGGTGCGTCCGGGCGGTACTGCTCGACACGGCTGTGGATAACCTCGAGGTTGGCCAGGCTGAGTTCCAGCTTCACCTGCGTGAGGAAGCGGGTCTTCTTGCCGTTGGAGTCCAGCAGGGTGAACGCGCGTTCGGGAAACATGATCGCCAGCGGGACGCCCGGCATGCCGCCGCCACTGCCCACGTCCAGCCAGCGTGTGCCGCCTTCGGCGACGAACGGCACCACGCTCAAGCTGTCGAGCAGGTGGCGCGAAACCATCTCGTCCGGGTCACGCACGGCAGTCAGGTTGTAGGCCTTGTTCCACTTGATCAGCAGCGCCAGGTAGGCGAGCAGTTGCTGCTGTTGCCGCTCGCTCAGCTCGATGCCGAGCTCACGGGCGCCGCACAGCAGTTCGGCGGCATGCGCATCACTGACCATCAGGCGCTGTGCTCCAGCTGCTGGCCGGCGCCGCGCTTCTTCAGGTGGATCATCAGCAGCGACACCGCCGCCGGCGTGACGCCGGGGATGCGCGAGGCCTGGCCGAGGGTTTCCGGACGCGCCTGGGCCAGCTTGTGCTGGATCTCCTTGGACAGCCCGGAAATGCTCGCGTAGTCGATGTCCGCCGGCAACCGCAGATTCTCGCTGGCACGCAGCCGCTCGATCTCTTCCTGCTGGCGTTCGATGTAGCCGGCGTACTTGGTGCGAATCTCCACCTGTTCGGCGACCTGCGGATCCGCAACGCCGTTGCCGGTCAGCTCGACCAGGCTCTGGTAATCGATTTCCGGGCGCGCCAGCAGATTGAGCAGGTTGTATTCGCGGGTCAGCGGGCTGTCGAAGCGCGCGCTGATCGCCGCGTTCTCGGCGCTGCCCGGATGCACCCAGCTGTTCTTCAGGCGCTGTTCTTCGCGCTCGATGCCTTCGCGCTTGGCGCAGAACGCCGCCCAGCGGGCGTCGTCCACCAGGCCAAGCTCGCGGCCCTTCTCGGTCAGACGCAGATCGGCGTTGTCCTCGCGCAGGATCAGCCGGTATTCGGCGCGCGAGGTGAACATGCGATACGGCTCCTGCGTGCCGAGGGTGATCAGGTCATCGACCAGCACGCCGAGGTAGGCCTCGTCGCGGCGCGGACACCAGCTGTCGCGTCCCTGGGCACGCAGTGCCGCATTGGCGCCGGCGAGCAGCCCCTGAGCCCCCGCCTCCTCGTAGCCGGTGGTGCCGTTGATCTGCCCGGCGAAGAACAGCCCGCCGATGACCTTGGTCTCCAGGCTGTACTTGAGGTCGCGCGGATCGAAGTAGTCGTATTCGATGGCGTAGCCCGGACGCACGATGTGCGCATGCTCCATGCCGAGGATGCTTTGCACGATCTGCAGTTGCACGTCGAACGGCAGCGAGGTGGAAATGCCGTTGGGATACAGCTCGTGGGTGGTCAGGCCCTCGGGTTCGAGGAAAACCTGGTGGCTGTCCTTGTCGGCGAAGCGGTGGATCTTGTCCTCGATGGACGGGCAATAGCGTGGCCCGACGCCTTCGATCACCCCCGAATACATCGGCGAGCGGTCGAGGTTGGCGGCGATGATCTCGTGGGTGTGCGCATTGGTGTGGGTGATCCAGCAGCTGACCTGGCGCGGATGCTGCTCGCGCTTGCCGAGGAACGACATCACCGGCAGCGGCGTATCGCCCGGCTGCTCGGTCATCTGGCTGAAGTCGACCGAACGACCGTCGATGCGCGGCGGTGTGCCGGTCTTCAACCGACCGACGCGCAGCGGCAGCTCACGCAGGCGTTGCGCAAGCGCAATCGACGGCGGATCGCCGGCTCGGCCGCCGGAGTAATTCTGCAGCCCGATGTGGATCAACCCACCGAGGAAGGTACCGGTGGTCAGCACCACCGAGGTGGCGAAGAAACGCAATCCCATCTGGGTGACCACGCCCTTGACCACGTCCTGTTCGACGATCAGGTCGTCGGCGGCCTGCTGGAATATCCACAGGTTCGGCTGGTTCTCGAGTATTTCGCGAATCGCCGCCTTGTACAGCACGCGGTCGGCCTGCGCGCGGGTGGCGCGGACCGCCGGTCCCTTGCGGCTGTTGAGCACACGAAACTGGATACCGCCGAGGTCGGTGGCAACCGCCATCGCTCCGCCCAACGCATCGATTTCCTTGACCAGATGGCTTTTGCCGATACCGCCAATGGCGGGGTTGCAGCTCATCTGGCCGAGGGTTTCCACGTTGTGGCTGAGCAGCAGGGTCTTCACGCCCATGCGTGCCGCTGCCAGAGCAGCTTCGGTGCCGGCATGACCGCCGCCGATCACGATCACGTCAAAACGGGAAGGGAAGTCCACCACGCACCTCGTGCCTGTTCAGATGGGAAATTTCGGGAAGCCGCGAAGTATAGGCAGTTAGCCCACGCATAAGAAGGGCTCTGGACAAAAAATGATCAGCCAGGGGCCAGGCGGTGAAAACACATAAGAAAGAAGAAATTTATAAAGAGCTTGTTTATATGTTTATGTATGGAGTCAGCCTTTTCTGTGGATAACCTTCTGTAGCCTCCGTTCTGTCTAGATCACAGGTAAAAATAACCCTGTGCGCTAGCTGGGGCGTGCCGGTGCAGTGCCCGTCACTAACCTGTGTATATAAAGCAGGGTTATGCACAGGCGCGGTTATCCGCACTCTCCAGGCCCGCTTATCGACCGACCTCAGGGCAGGTTGTGCACAGGGTTGCGGTAAACACAAAGGCACGCCGTTGGGCGTGCCTTTGTGGAGTTCAAAGCGGAATGGCGTTCGCGGAACGCTGTCACTTGCCGATGCAAAAGCTCGAGAAAATGCGTCCGAGCAGATCGTCCGAGCTGAACGCCCCGGTGATTTCGCCAAGTGACTGTTGTGCCAGGCGCAGGTCCTCGGCCAGCAGTTCGCCAGCGCCGGCCTGAGTCAGCTGGGCATGGCCGTGTTGCAGATACTGCTCGGCCAGGCGCAACGCATCGAGGTGCCGACGGCGTGCGCTGAAACTGCTTTCCGCGGTCTGCTCGTACCCCATGCAATGCTTGAGATGTTCGCGCAGCAAATCGATGCCCTCGCCTGCCTTGGCGCAAAGACTGAGGGTGACGTGACCGTCGGCGGCCTGGTTCAGCACGATAGCCTCGCCAGTAAGATCGGCCTTGTTACGAATCAGCGTGACCTTGTCCGGCTGTGGCTGGCTGGCAAGGAACTCGGGCCACAATGCCAGTGGATCGCTTGCCTCGGGCGAGCTGGCGTCGACCACCAGCAGCACGCGGTCCGCGCTGCCGATGGCGTCGAGCGCGCGTTCCACCCCGATGCGCTCGACCTGATCGTCGGTAGTGCGCAGACCGGCAGTGTCGAGAACGTGCAGCGGCATACCGTCGATGAGGATGTGCTCGCGCAGCACATCACGGGTGGTACCGGCGATATCGGTGACAATCGCCGCTTCACGACCGGCCAGTGCATTGAGCAGGCTGGACTTACCAGCGTTCGGCCGCCCGGCGATGACTACGGTCATACCATCACGGAGCAATGCCCCCTGCCCGGCTTCGCGCAACACTGTGGATAACTCGTTGCGGACGCCGTCCAGCAGCTGGAGCACGTGTCCGTCGGCAAGGAAGTCGATCTCCTCCTCGGGAAAGTCGATCGCCGCTTCGACGTAGATACGCAGCTGTATCAGTCGTTCGGTGAGCTGGTGTACCCGCCGGGAAAATTCGCCCTGCAGGGAGCGCACCGCATTGCGTGCCGCCTGCGCCGAGCTTGCTTCGATAAGGTCGGCGATCGCTTCGGCCTGGGCCAGATCGATCTTGTCGTTGAGAAAGGCCCGCTCGCTGAACTCGCCGGGACGCGCCAGCCGCGCACCGAGCTCCACGCAGCGCCGCAGCAGCTGATCGAGCACCACCGGGCCGCCGTGCCCCTGCAGCTCCAGCACGTCCTCGCCGGTAAACGAGTGGGGGCCGGGGAAGAACAGCAGCAGGCCTTCGTCGATCACCTCGCCGTCGTTGGCATGGAACGGCCCGTAGTGGGCGTGGCGCGGCGTGGGTTCGCGACCGCTGAGGGTGATCGCCAGCGCGCGTGCGCGTGGCCCGGAAACCCGGACGATACCTACCCCACCGCGACCAGGCGCGGTGGCGACGGCGGCGATGGTGTCGCGAACGATGCTCATGGCAGCTCTCCGATATTGGCCGGGCAAATAGCAGAACGCCCCATTCAAGGGGCGTTCTCGGTGTCGATGACTGGAGGCGGTCAGGCGCTCTTGGCCTGCTCGATCTGCCGGGTAATGTACCACTGCTGAGCGATCGACAGGACGTTGTTGACCACCCAGTACAGCACCAGACCAGCCGGGAACCAGAGGAAGAAGAAGGTGAAGATGATTGGCAACAACTTCATCACCTTGGCCTGCATAGGGTCCGGCGGCGTCGGGTTGAGCTGCTGCTGGATGAACATGGTGACGCCCATGATGATCGGCAGGATGAAGAACGGATCCTTGATCGACAGGTCGGTGATCCAGAACATCCAAGGCGCCTGGCGCATTTCCACGCTTTCCAGCAGCACCCAGTACAGGGCGAGGAAGACCGGCATCTGCACGATGATCGGCAGGCAGCCGCCGAGCGGATTGATCTTCTCCTTCTTGTACAGCTCCATCATCGCCTGCGAGAGCTTCTGGCGATCATCACCGTACTGGTCCTTGAGCGCCTGCATCTTTGGCGACACCGCACGCATGCGCGCCATCGATTTGTAGCTGGCGGCCGACAGCGGGAAAAACGCCAGCTTGATGATGATGGTCAGGACGATGATCGACCAGCCCCAGTTGCCCAGCAGCGCGTGGATGTTCTCCAGCAGCCAGAAGATCGGCTGGGCGATAAACCAGAGAATGCCGTAGTCGACGGTCAGGCGCAGGCCGGGCGACAGCTCTTCCAGCTGCTCCTGGCTCTTTGGCCCCGCGTACAGCGTCGCGCCGGTCTCGCCTTGCGCACCTGCGGCAACGCTGACTGCCGGACCGGTAAAGCCGATGATGTAGTTGCCTTGGCTATCCTTGCGGGTTTGCACCAGGTTGGTGTCGCCGGGCTGGGGAATCCAGGCGGTGACGAAGTAGTGCTGCAGCCAGGCGATCCAGCCGCCCTGAACCGTCTCGCGCAGGCTCTTGTCATCCATGTTGCCCATCGACACCTTGGTGTAGGGCTCGTCCTTGGTCCACAGCGCGGCGCCCAGATAGGTGGCGGTGCCGGTTGCGGTGCTCGAGGACGGATCGGCGCTGGCGTCGCGCTTGAGCTGGCCGAACAGATGACCGGTCCAGGGTTTGCCGCTCTGGTTGTCGATCAGGTAACGCACAGCCAGATCGTACTGGCCGCGTTCGAAGACGAAGCGCTTGGTGTAGTCGACGCCGTCGGCACTGTATTTCAGATCGACCACCAGCTGATCCTGGCCCTCGCCAAGCTGATAGTCGGTTTTCTCGCTGCTGTACTGCGGACGGGCGCTGGCCTTGTCGGGACCGTCGCCAATCAGGCCGCTCTGGGCCTCGTAAGTCCGCTCGCCGCTGCGTTCGAACAGCTGGAACGGTATGTCCGGACGATCTTGCCGACGTGGGTACTGCGGCAGACGCAGTTCGACGATGTCGCCGCCATGCGGATCGATCGCCACGTCCAGTACGTCGGTGCGCACGCGGATCAGCTGCTTGCTCGGCTCGCTGGCCGCAATGGCGTTGGCCTCCGGCTGGCCAGCCAGGCTGGGAACGTCTTCGTTGGCCGCGGCGTTCGCTGGGGTTGTCTCCGGCAATGCGGCCACGGACGGCTGGGTTTGGGCGGTCTCGGCCGGAAGTGCGGCCTGGCCATAATCCTGGTTCCACTGCAGAACCATCAGGTAGGCAACGACTGCCAATGCCACGAGCAGGATCGAGCGTTTGATATCCATGGTTACTCGGCCATCGATGATGAATTGGAAGTTTTGGGAGAAGGCACGGGATCGTAGCCGCCTGGATGCCACGGGTGGCATCGGCCGAGTCGACGTAGACTCAGCCAGCCGCCCTGCAGCAAGCCATGTGTTTCGATGGCTTCTAGCGCATAGCACGAGCAGCTGGGATAGAAACGGCAATGGCTGGCCATCATCGGACTGATGGCGTACCGGTACAGCTTGATGGAAGCGATGGCCAAGTTACGCATGGGTAGGGTTGGCTGCTCCAGGATCGCCCGTTAGCGCGGGCTGCTGGCGGGACAAGCGTTTCCACAGTTTGGTGAACTGCCGGGCCAGCTCGGGATTGTCCAGATCGGCCAACCCCTTGCGTGCAACGATCACCACATCCCATCCAGTCAGCTCAAGCTGGTGCTGACGAAACGTCTCGCGTATCTGCCGCTTGATGCGATTGCGCTCGACCGAGAGCTTGACGCTCTTCTTGCCGATCACTAGACCGAGACGCGGATGTTGCAGACCGTTCTCGCGTGCCAGTAGCAGGACGTTCCTGCCAGGCACCTTGCCGGTCGGGGAGTCGAACACACACTTGAACTGGCGCGGTGTCAGCAGACGCTTTTCCCGGCCGAACTCTCGACTCACCCCCTGTGCCGATGTCAGACGGTCAGACGCTTGCGGCCTTTGGCGCGACGACGCGACAGGACTTGACGGCCGTTCTTGGTGGCCATGCGGGCACGGAAACCGTGGGTACGAGCGCGCTTGATGGTGCTGGGTTGGAAAGTGCGTTTCATGGTGCGTTTACCTGGTGATCCATTGCGGGCCGGAATGGCCCCCTTTCAAGAGACCGGCGATTGTAGAGAAGCAACCCGGTCAGGTCAATTTCCAGCCAGCCACGTCCGAGAAGAAATAGAAAGAAAAGAATTAGAAAAGCTTTTCCAGATATAGAGCTTGTATATGTTGCTCGCACTATCTGTGGATAACACCGCGGAAGCGTTGCCGCAGTAGACGCGTGTCAGGCTGAAACCCGGTGGAGCACGCGTGCGTTTCCAGTGGTTATGACGTTAGCTAGCTGAGGATAACCGCGAACGATATCCACAATCACGTGCCATCTCAGCTTGATCACAGCCTTTTC
This sequence comes from Stutzerimonas degradans, assembly GCF_024448505.1. Taxonomy (GTDB): domain Bacteria; phylum Pseudomonadota; class Gammaproteobacteria; order Pseudomonadales; family Pseudomonadaceae; genus Stutzerimonas; species Stutzerimonas degradans. The sequence goes on along the minus strand of NZ_JAMOHV010000001.1, from coordinate 6,481 downwards.
AACCGATCTTAGGCGGGGTTATCAACAGGGGTCATTTCATCGCTGCGGATAGCCGTGTCCGCTATGTGGCGGAGTTGTCGCGGAGGGAGTTGTGGATAACCCGGATGGCGACGGCTACAATGGCGGCCTTCTGAACTCGACGAAGGTTGATAGGAGTTTCCGTGTCGGTGGAACTTTGGCAGCAATGCGTAGACCTGTTGCGCGATGAGCTGCCTACTCAGCAATTCAACACATGGATTCGCCCACTGCAGGTGGAGAGCGAAGGCGACGAGCTGCGCGTCTATGCTCCCAACCGTTTCGTCCTCGATTGGGTCAACGAAAAGTACCTTTCGCGCCTGCTTGAACTATTGACCGAGCGTGCCGATGGCATGACACCGGCGCTGTCGCTGCTCATTGGCAGCAAGCGCACCGCACCTGCTGCGCTGCCTTCCGCGGCGGCTGCACGGCAGCAGATGGCTGTGCCTGTCGTTACCATCGCCGATGCTACCTCTGTCACTCCGATGGAGCAGGCGGCGACAACTGTCGCAGAGCCGGAGCCTGAAGTGGCCCGCCCAACGCGTAACGTGCAGGTCGAAGGCGGGCTCAAGCACACCAGTTATCTGAATCGCACCTTTACCTTTGAAAATTTCGTCGAAGGCAAGTCCAACCAGCTCGCCCGCGCGGCGGCCTGGCAGGTGGCGGACAATCCCAAGCATGGCTACAACCCGCTCTTTCTCTACGGCGGCGTCGGCCTCGGCAAGACCCACCTGATGCATGCGGTGGGCAATCACCTGCTGAAGAAAAATCCCAATGCCAAGGTGGTGTACCTGCATTCGGAGCGCTTCGTCGCGGATATGGTCAAGGCCCTGCAGCTCAACGCGATCAATGAATTCAAGCGTTTCTACCGTTCGGTCGATGCGCTGCTGATCGACGATATTCAGTTCTTCGCCAAGAAGGAGCGCTCGCAGGAGGAGTTCTTCCACACCTTCAATGCGTTGCTCGAAGGGGGCCAGCAGGTCATCCTCACCAGCGACCGTTACCCGAAGGAGATCGATGGCCTGGAAGAGCGCCTGAAGTCGCGCTTCGGCTGGGGCCTGACCGTTGCGGTCGAACCGCCGGAGCTGGAAACCCGGGTGGCGATCCTGATGAAGAAGGCTGATCAGGCCAAGGTCGATCTGCCGCATGATGCTGCCTTCTTCATTGCCCAGCGCATCCGCTCCAACGTGCGCGAGCTTGAGGGCGCGCTCAAGCGGGTTATCGCTCATGCGCATTTCATGGGGCGAGAGATCACCATCGAGCTGATCCGCGAGTCGCTCAAGGATCTGCTGGCGTTGCAGGACAAACTGGTCAGCGTTGACAATATCCAGCGCACCGTCGCCGAGTACTACAAGATCAAGGTTGCCGATCTGTTGTCGAAACGACGCTCGCGCTCCGTCGCGCGTCCGCGCCAGGTGGCGATGGCGCTGTCCAAGGAGCTCACCAATCACAGCTTGCCGGAGATCGGCGATGCGTTCGGTGGGCGCGATCACACCACGGTACTCCATGCTTGCCGTAAGATCGCCGAATTACGCGAAATAGACGCCGATATTCGTGAAGATTACAAGAATTTGCTGCGAACTCTGACAACCTGAATGCGATCCATCCAATAAGGCAAGGGACCAGACCATGCATTTCACCATTCAGCGCGAAGCCCTGTTGAAACCCCTGCAACTGGTTGCTGGTGTTGTCGAACGGCGGCAGACCTTGCCAGTGCTTTCCAACGTCCTGCTGGTCGTGCAGGGACAGCAGCTGTCGCTGACCGGTACCGACCTGGAAGTTGAACTGGTCGGTCGCGTGACTCTCGAAGACGCGGCTGAACCCGGTGAGATCACCGTCCCGGCGCGCAAGCTGATGGACATCTGCAAGAGCTTGCCCAGCGATGCGCTGATCGACATCCGCCTCGACGAGCAGAAGGTGCTGATCAAGTCGGGACGTAGTCGCTTCACGCTTTCCACGCTGCCGGCCAACGACTTTCCCACCGTGGAAGAAGGCCCCGGGTCGCTTGGATTCAGTGTCGAGCAGGGCAAGCTGAGGCGCCTCATCGAGCGCAGCAGTTTTGCCATGGCGCAGCAGGATGTCCGTTATTACCTCAACGGTATGCTGCTCGAGGTTTCCAACGGCATGCTGCGTACCGTCGCCACCGATGGTCATCGGCTGGCCATGTGCTCCATGCTGGCCGGTATCGAGCAGGCTGACCGCCATCAGGTCATCGTTCCGCGCAAGGGTATTCTCGAGCTGGCGCGTCTGCTCACCGAGCAGGATGCCGAGGTCAGCATCATGCTCGGCCAGCATCACGTGCGGGCCACTACCGGCGAATTCACTTTTACTTCGAAGCTGGTGGACGGCAAGTTTCCGGATTACGAGCGTGTACTGCCGCGCGGTGGAGACAAGCTGGTCGTCGGTGACCGCCAACAGCTGCGCGAGGCATTCAGCCGTACGGCCATTCTGTCCAACGAGAAGTATCGCGGCATCCGCCTGCAGCTGGAGAGCGGCCTGCTGAAGATCCAGGCTAACAACCCGGAGCAGGAGGAAGCCGAGGAAGAGGTCGCGGTCGACTATAACGGTGGCTCGCTGGAGATCGGCTTCAACGTCAGCTATCTGCTCGACGTGCTGGGCGTAATGACGACCGAGCGGATCCGCCTGATTCTGTCCGACGCCAATAGCAGCGCGCTGCTGCAGGAATTCGACAACGACGATTCCGCTTACGTCGTGATGCCGATGCGTCTGTAACCTCCGTTTCGATGTCCCTGACCCGCCTGAGCGTCACCGGGGTGCGTAATCTGCAACCGGTGACGCTCGCTCCCTCCCCTCGCATCAACATCCTCCACGGCGATAACGGCAGCGGCAAGACCAGTCTGCTCGAAGCCATTCACCTGCTCGGGCTGGCCAGGTCGTTTCGCAGCACCCGACTCAATCCTGTCATCGCGTACGAGCACCCCAGCTGCACGGTTTTCGGTGAAACCCAGCTTGCCAGTGGGCAGCTCTGCGCATTGGGTGTGGCACGCGAGCGTGGTGGCGACTTGCGCATCCGCATCAATGGCCAGAACGCGCGCAGCATGTCAGAGCTTGCCGATACGTTGCCGTTGCAGCTGATCAATCCAGATAGTTTCCGTCTGCTCGAAGGTGCGCCGAAGTTGCGGCGGCAGTTCCTCGATTGGGGGGTGTTCCACGTGGAACACCGCTTCCTCGGTGCATGGCAGCGCGTGCAACAGGCCCTGAGGCAACGGAACTCGTGGCTGCGGCGTGGTACACTTGACGCCGTTTCGCAGGCCGCCTGGACGCGCGAATTGGCGCAGGCGAGCGACGAGATCGACGGCTATCGACGCCGTTACATCCAGGTTTTCAAGCCGGTTTTCGAGCGTACCCTAGCGGCGCTGTTGCAGCTGGAAGAGCTGCAGCTGAGCTACTACCGCGGTTGGGACAAGGAGCGTTCGCTTGAGGACGTACTCGATGCCTCCATCGATCGTGATCGAGCGTTAGGCCATACCCAGGCTGGGCCGCAACGCGCCGATCTGCGGTTGCGTATCGGTGGTCACAACGCAGCTGACGTGCTGTCACGCGGTCAGCAGAAGCTGGTGGTTTGCGCACTTAAAATCGCGCAAGGACATCTCGTCAGTGAGGCGAAGCGCGGCCAGTGCATCTATCTGGTCGACGACTTGCCGTCGGAGCTGGACGACCAGCACCGCCAGGCGTTGTGTGAATTGTTGGAACAACTCGACTGCCAGGTTTTTATCACCTGCGTCGACTCGACTGTTTTGCAAGCAGGCTGGAAAGCAGAAACGCCAGTCTCAATGTTTCACGTGGAACATGGGCGCATTACCCAGACCACGGCCCTTTCGGAGTGAAAGTATGAGCGAAAATCACGCGTACGATTCGTCCAGCATCAAGGTGCTGAAGGGGCTCGACGCCGTACGTAAGCGCCCTGGCATGTACATCGGCGATACCGATGATGGTACCGGCCTGCACCACATGGTCTTCGAGGTCGTCGACAACTCCATCGACGAAGCGCTCGCCGGCCACTGCAGCGACATTTCCATCACCATCCATACCGATGAGTCGATCACCGTACGCGACAACGGCCGCGGTATTCCGGTGGATATCCACAAGGAAGAAGGTGTTTCCGCGGCGGAAGTGATCATGACCGTGCTGCACGCCGGCGGTAAGTTCGACGACAACTCCTACAAGGTGTCCGGCGGCCTGCATGGCGTGGGCGTATCGGTGGTCAACGCGCTGTCCGAGGAGCTGCTGCTGACGATTCGCCGCGAAGGCAAGGTCTGGGAACAGCTCTATCGCCACGGCGTTCCGCAGGCGCCGTTGACCGCGGTCGGTGTTACCGAGGGTTCCGGCACGGAGATTCATTTCCGTCCCTCACCCGAGACCTTCCAGAACATCCATTTCAGCTGGGACATCCTGGCCAAGCGCCTGCGCGAACTGTCGTTCCTCAACTCCGGCGTCGGCATCGTTCTGCGTGACGAACGCAGCGCCAAGGAAGAGCTGTTCAAGTATGAAGGCGGTCTGAGCGCATTCGTCGCCTATCTGAACACTAACAAGACCCCGGTCAACCAGGTCTTCCACTTCAACGTGCAGCGCGACGATGGCGTCGGTGTCGAAGTGGCGCTGCAGTGGAACGACAGTTTCAACGAGAACATCCTTTGCTTCACCAACAACATCCCGCAGCGTGATGGTGGTACCCACCTCGCCGGTTTCCGTTCGGCGCTCACCCGTAACCTGAACAACTACATTGAGCAGGAAGGGCTGGCGAAGAAGCACAAGATTTCAACCACGGGCGACGACGCACGCGAAGGACTCACGGCGATCATTTCGGTGAAGGTGCCGGACCCGAAATTCAGCTCGCAGACCAAGGACAAGCTGGTTTCTTCCGAGGTGAAAACCGCGGTGGAACAGGAGATGGGCAAGTACTTCGGCGACTTCCTGCTCGAGCACCCCAACGAAGCCAAGGCGGTGGTCGGCAAGATGATCGATGCCGCCCGTGCGCGCGAGGCAGCCCGTAAGGCCCGTGAAATGACCCGTCGCAAGGGCGCGCTGGATATCGCCGGCCTGCCGGGCAAGCTGGCCGACTGCCAGGAGAAGGACCCTGCCCTCTCCGAACTCTACATCGTGGAGGGTGATTCCGCGGGTGGCTCGGCCAAGCAGGGCCGCAACCGCAAGACCCAGGCGATCCTGCCGCTCAAGGGCAAGATCCTCAACGTCGAGAAAGCGCGCTTCGACAAGATGCTTTCCTCGCAGGAAGTCGGCACGCTGATCACCGCGCTGGGCTGCGGTATTGGCCGCGAGGAATACAACATCGACAAGCTGCGCTACCACAACATCATCATCATGACCGATGCTGACGTTGACGGCTCGCACATCCGCACGCTGCTGCTGACCTTCTTCTTCCGTCAACTGCCGGAACTGATCGAGCGCGGCTACGTGTACATCGCCCAGCCGCCGCTGTACAAGGTCAAGCGCGGCAAGCAGGAGCAGTACATCAAGGACGATGAGGCGATGGAGGAATACCTGACTCAGTCCGCCCTGGAAGATGCCAGCCTGCACGTCAACGAGAGCGCACCGGGGCTTTCCGGCGAGGCCCTCGAGCGCCTGGTCAACGAGTACCGTTCGGTGATGAAGACACTGCAGCGCCTGTCGCGCCTGTATCCGCAGGAGCTGACCGAACACTTCATCTATCTGCCGCGGATCAGTGTCGAGCAGCTCGCCGATGAGTCGGCCATGCAGGCCTGGCTGGAGCTATATGCCGACAAGCTCAAGGGTGTCGAGCGCTCGGGACTGAGCTACAGCGTCAGTCTGCGCGAGGACAAGGAACGCCACCTGTGGCTGCCGGAAGTGGCGATCACCTCGCATGGCCTGGTCAGCTATGTCACCTTCAATCGCGATTTCTTCGCCAGCAACGACTATCGCACCGTCACCGCGCTGGGCGAGAAGCTCAGCAGCCTGCTCGAGGAAGGTGCCTACGTGCAGCGTGGCGAGCGTAAGAAGGCCGTCGCCTCGTTCAAGGATGCCCTCGACTGGCTGATGACCGAAGGCACCCGTCGCCATAGCGTGCAGCGCTACAAGGGACTGGGCGAGATGAACCCCGAGCAGCTCTGGGAAACCACCATGGATCCTGCCGTGCGTCGCATGCTGAAGGTAACCATCGAGGATGCCATCGCCGCCGACCAGATATTCAATACGCTTATGGGCGATGCGGTAGAGCCCCGTCGCGACTTTATCGAGACCAATGCGCTGGCCGTATCCAACCTCGATTTCTGATCGCTCGCTTATGCATTCCAGCAAAGAAGACCCGGCGCAAAGCCGGGTTTTTTCTGTTCGCATATATAGTCAATGCTTATCGACCAAAGACGTTTAATCAATTTCTAAATTACCCACGCGCACCGTAAGGTAGAGACATCAAGTTCAGTCATCTTCCTTTTGCCAACTCTGTAGCGGGGTAAACCGAATGTTGGAT